>NZ_JBQFSA010000001.1:0-1100615 GCF_056537745.1 Ruegeria sp. C12 | reverse complement strand
ACGAGATCTTTGCTGTGGGCAGGGGCCTGGAGTGTTCTCCTCCTCCGGTGGGCGGGCTCCCCCCTTTTCATGGGGAAAAAACCTCGGGGGGGGGCGGGGGGCTCCCGCCCAAAAGACCCCAACCTCTCAGCTGTTCATCGCCGCCCAAACGCGCGACGGGCTCACCGGCATGTCGATGTGATCGACCGCCTTGCCGCCCGAATTCAGCGCATCCAGCACCGCATTGACCACCGCAGGCGGAGAGCCAATCGCCCCTGCCTCACCGCAGCCTTTCACCCCCAGTGGGTTATGCGTGCACGGCGTCTGGCTGGAATGATCCACGCCATAGAACGGCACGTCATCGGCGCGGGGCATGGCGTAATCCATGAAAGACGCGCTCAGCAGTTGCCCGTTTTCGTCATAGGCGCAGTTCTCTAGCAGGGCCTGACCGATCCCCTGCCCGATCCCGCCATGAACCTGACCATCCACAATCATCGGATTGATGATGTTGCCGAAGTCATCCGCAGCGGTGAACTTTTCGATGCTGACCTGACCGGTTTCAGGATCGACCTCAACCTCACACGCATAGGCCCCCGCCGGGAAGGTGAAGTTGGCCGGATCGTAGAACGCAGTCTCTTCCAGCCCGGGCTCCACCTCCAGCGGGTAGTTATGCGGCACATAGGCGGTCAGGGTCACATCACCCCAGGCCACCGACTTGTCGGTGCCTGCGACACTGAATTGACCGTCCTTTAGCTCGATATCAGCCTCGGACGCTTCCAGAAGATGGGCGGCGATCTTCTTGGCCTTCTCAATCACCTTCTCGGTCGCTTTCACCATGGCCGAGCCACAGACCGCCAGAGACCGAGACCCATAGGTCCCCATCCCAAACGGGATCTTCGAGGTGTCACCATGCACAATCTCGACCATCGACTCGTCGATGCCGATCATGTCGGCCACAACCTGCGGAAAGGCGGTCTCGTGTCCCTGCCCGTGGCTGTGCGCACCGACCATGACACTGATCGAGCCGGTTGCGTTCACCCGCACCGTCGCCGCATCATAAAGACCCGCGCGGGCCCCCAGCATGCCAACGATGTTCGAGGGTGCAATCCCGCAGGCTTCGATATAGCAGTTGATGCCCAGACCGCGCAGCTTGCCCTTCGCCTCACTGGCAGACCGGCGCGCGGCGAAGCCTGCCAGATCGGCAGCGGCCTCAAGCTTGTCCATCGTCCCGTTGTAATTGCCGGTGTCATAGGTCAGCGCCACCGGCGTGTCATAGGGGAACTCGGTGACGAAATTCTGACGGCGCAGGGCAATCGGATCGACACCCAACTCGCGCGCGGCCTTGTCCACCACGCGTTCCAACTGGAACGTCGCCTCGGGCCGACCCGCACCGCGATAAGCATCCACCGGAACAGTGTTCGTAAACATCGCCTTCACGTTCACCTGAATGACCGGCGTCTTGTAGTTGCCCGCCATCAACGTGCCGTGCAGCCAGGTCGGGACCGAGCTGGAGAAGGTCGACAGGTAGGCTCCCAGATTCGCGAAGGTATTCGTGCGCAGACCGATGAAGTTATTGTCCGCATCCAGCGCCAGTTCGATGGTGCTCACATGATCGCGACCATGGGCATCCGACATGAACGCCTCGGACCGGCTGGACGACCATTTGACCGGACGGCCGCAGGCCTTGGCGGCAAATGTCACGAACGCCTCTTCCGCATAGTGGAAGATCTTGGTGCCGAAACCACCGCCAACATCCGGCGCGACCACACGGACCTTGTGTTCAGGCAGGCCCAGAACAAAGGCGCACATCAGCAGACGGATCACATGCGGGTTCTGCGAGGTGGTATAAAGCGTATATTCCTCGGTCGCCCGAGCGTATTCAGCGACAGCGACGCGCGGCTCCATCGGGTTAGCAACCAATCGGTTGTTCACCAGATCCAGAGTGGTCACATGCGCCGCGTTGGCAAACACCTCATTGACCTTGGCATCGTCGGCCTCACCCAACTGCCAGTCATAGCAGATGTTGTTTTTTAGATCGTCATGGACCAGCGTCGCCCCATCTTGCGCGGCGGCCTTCATGTCGATCACGGCGGGCAGTTCTTCGATGTCGACCTCAATCGCCTCGGCGGCGTCGCGGGCCTGTTCCAGACTATCGGCCACAACGGCGGCAATGGGATCGCCCACATGGCGCACCTTGCCCTGGGCCAGAATCGGATGCGGAGGTTCCTGCATGGGCGCACCGTGCTTGTCGGTCACTTCCCAGCCGCAGGGCATCCCGCCCACGCCTTCGAAATCCTTGCCGGTGAAAACCTTGACCACACCCGGCATCCCCTCGGCCGCCGAAGTATCGACGGATTTGATCCGCCCATGCGCGATGTCGGACCGCAGGAAATGCACATAGGCCTGGTTATGTACGTTGATGTCGTCGGTGTAATTGCCTGCTCCGGTCAGAAAGCGCACGTCCTCGCGGCGCTTGGAACTGGCTCCGATGCCACTGTCTTTGGGCATTGCTTGTTCTCCTCCCATAAACGGATGCGGATGCATCCTCTGTCATCCCACGGGCGTCTCCCTTACGCCCGCAGTGGCATCATTCGGCAGCGATGCTGCTGGCGTCCTGACCCGAAGCGGCCATGATCGCCTTGACGATGTTGTGGTATCCGGTGCAGCGGCACAGGTTGCCTTCCAGATACTTGCGGATCTCGGCCTCGGTCGGGCGCGGATTGTCTTTCAGCAGGGCCGCGGCACTCATCACCATACCCGGCGTGCAGAACCCGCATTGCAGCCCGTGGTGATCCTGAAATGCCTGCTGAATGACGTTCAGCGACCCGTCCGGATTGGCCTGACCTTCGATGGTACCCACGTCGGCCCCATCAGCCTCAAGCGCCAGCATGTTGCAGGATTTGACCGCCTCACCATTCACATGCACCACACAGGCGCCGCATTGGGCCGTGTCGCAGCCTACATGTGTGCCCGTCAGCGACAGGTGGTCGCGCAGAAAGCTGGACAGCAGGGTCCGGCCTTCGACGTCACCGCTAACGGATTTACCGTTCACGGTCATTGAGACCTGTGTCATGAGTTCCTCCCAGTTTTGATTTTCTCCCTTGCGACCGAGTTAAACACGGGAATTTTCGTTTGAGAACAAAAATCTTGTCGCGTTCAACGCCCCGAGCGTCGCTAAACACTCATAACCTAAAGTGGCGGGGATAGAGGTCAAAATGCCGTAGCGTCACGGCCTGCGCTGGGCGCGCGGCTGAGGTCGTGTCGGGATTTCCTTGAGCAATCCGCCCACACCCATGGCCGCAATATCCGCGCCTGTGGTCTCAACACCGCAGGCAACGCGGGACAGAACCCAATCCGCGCCGTTCAAAGCAGGCGAGCGTGCGCAACCCGGCAGGCCAATCACGGGCCGATCCCCCATCGCACCCAGAAACAGCAGATTTCCGGGATCGACCGGCATACCGAACCGATCGACCGCCCCGCCTGCCGCGCGCACAGCCGAAGGTGCCACATCATCCACATCCGAGGTGGCCGAAGCGGTTAGGATCATCAGAACATCGCCCTGAGTTCCAGCAATGGCCGCTGCGAGGTGATCGGTGTCATGCGCGACGATCTGCACGTCGCACAACTCCATCCCCAACAGTTCGACCCGCCCCCGCATGGCCGCGATGCCTTTTTCGTTCGGCGGCCCGCCGGGAATATCTGTCACGATCAGACCGGCGGTTTTGTGAACCGGCGCAATCAGTTGAACTGAGCTTTGCGCAAGGCTTGCCGCGCGCTGCACGTCCACCTCGGGCACGGCGTAGGAAATCACCTTGATCGTCGCGACCATTCCGCCGTCACTCATCTGCTGATGCTGCGGAACTGTGGCGACGGTGATCATTGGGTTGACCTGATTGAACTGCTCCAGCGCGGCCACGTCCAGCGCCACGACGCCCGGCCCGTTGGCCAGCAGATTGACGCGCCCCGTAAATGCTTCGGTCACGCGCAGGTTCGCCGCTGCCGGGTCAGGTACCAAAGCCTTGGCCAGCAGCGTAGCCGCCTCGTCCTCGTGACAGTCGCCGGGTTCCAGACGGGCCACGACAATTTCGGTCAAACCGGCCTGTGTCAGTTGTGCGATGTGATCTTCGGTCAGTCTCAGGCCCTTGCGCAGCTTACCGTCCGCGGCCATGACCGAATGCGCCAGAATCGCCCCGCTTGCATCGGCTACGGGCACCGGGCCAAACTTCATGCTTTGCCTCGCAGAACAGCCGTCATCTGAGCCAGGATCGCAACGGCAATTTCCGAAGGATCAGCGGCCCCGATGTCCAGACCAATTGGCCCGTGTATTCTGCCGATCTGCGCATCGGTAAACCCGGCAGCAACCATACGCTCGACCCGTTTGGCATGGGTTCGCTTTGACCCCAGCGCGCCGATGTAGAACACGTCCGCCTCCAACGCGGCTTGCAGCGCGGGGTCGTCCAGCTTGGGGTCATGGGTCAGCAGAACAACCGCTGTGCGCGTGTCCAGTCCCAGTTTCAAAACGGCTTCGTCCGGCCAATCGGTGAGAATCTTTTCACCGGGAAAACGCGCATCCGACGCGAAGGCATCGCGCGGGTCCACGATGGCCGGGTCATATCCCGCAATCCGCGCCATTGGCACCAGAGCCTGCGCGATGTGAACCGCACCGACGACGATCAGGCGCAACGGCGGGTTATGGACGGCGACAAAGGTCTCTCCATCCTCTTCAAACCCTGACCGGTCCATGCGCAGTCGGTCGGGGTATTTGTTGCGCCTCAGGGCGCGGTGGCCGCTGTTAATATTGACCTCATAAGCCAGCGGCTCGCGCGCCGCCCGCGCGGCGACCAGTTCGGCCAGCATCGATTCAGGCAGGACGCGGCCAACCGGCTCAACCAGAACCCGGATGGTGCCGCCACAAGCCAGACCCACGGCAAAGGCGTCTTCGTCGCTGACGCCAAACTCCAGCAATCGCGCCTCGCCCTCATCAATGGCTTCCAGCGCCTCGACGATCACCGCGCCTTCGACGCACCCGCCGGACACGGACCCTTCGATCCGCCCCTCACCGCCAATCACCAACTGAGCGCCCACCCGGCGCGGTGCACTGCCCCAGGTCTCGACCACCGTCGCCAGGGCCGCACCGCGTCCTTTGCGGTGCCAGTCCAAAGCGGTTTCCGGGCTGTTGTCGAATCGCTCCATCGAAGCCTCCTGAGGTCATCGGACTCAACATAGTCAGGAAAAGCGGGAAGAAAAGCATGTGGGGCGGTCCCCGCTCAGGGACGAGCTTGCTTGGGGGCAAAGGTTCCTTCGTATTCACATAAGCAAAGCATTGATTGTCTGCGCCCGTGCTTTTAGCCTGCAGCTACCTTCGGGGCCAATCCCGGACGTGCCCCCATTTTCAAAACGGAGACAGAGAGTTGAAACGCATTCTTACACTCGGCGCAGCCATTGGGCTGTTGGCGTCAACCGCAGCCTGGGCTGATACATTTGAACGCTATGGCGAGGTCGAAGGCTGGAAGGTTTTCATCGACAATGAAAAGAAATCCTGCCTGATCGAGGCGATTGATGACTCGGAGAACGTGGTTCAGATGGGCCTGACAGAGGATCGCGGCGTGGGCTATGTCGGCGTTTTCACCAAGGCCGAAACGGACATCAAACGCGGTGAGAAGGAAGAGGTGGCAATCATTCTGGGCGACAACCTGTATCTGGGTGAGGCCACAGGGATGAAGGGAAACATCACCAAGGGGTATTCAGGCGGCTACGTGCTGTCGGACGATCCGCAATTCGCGGAAGATCTGGCCAAACAGAAGGTCATGATCGTGTTCCCGGAAAAATCCTTTGGATTCACCGTCGATTTGACCGGCACTTACAAAGCCATCGAAATGGCGCGCGAGTGCAATGAAAAACAGCTGGGCTGACGCTTAGCCGGAAAGCGCGGAGATCAGCCGCGCTTTCTCTCCCACATCCTGTGGTTCCGAAATGACGGTCGCCAGATCTTCGAGCGATGCAATCGAGTGACCGGCGCGGAAGCTGTCCACATGCGGCAGCATGGCAGCCACGCCCTGCGCCTTGGGCGCGAACCCATCCCAT
This sequence comes from Ruegeria sp. C12, assembly GCF_056537745.1. Lineage (NCBI taxonomy): Bacteria > Pseudomonadati > Pseudomonadota > Alphaproteobacteria > Rhodobacterales > Roseobacteraceae > Ruegeria > Ruegeria sp. C12. The sequence continues at coordinate 1,094,552 of NZ_JBQFSA010000001.1, read as the reverse complement.
CGCAGCAACGGATTGAGCCAGATCAGACGGCGCGCCGACAGGTGCAGACGTTCGGTTTCCTTCGCCAAGGCGTCCGGGTCGCCACGATCCAGCCCGTCCGAGATCAGCAGAACAACGGCACCCTGCCCCATCACGCGCCGCGACCAGTCACGATTGAATGCGTGCAGACAGTCCCCGATCCGTGTGCCGCCCTCCCAATCCTGCGCCTCGGCCCCAGCAGCGGCCAAAGCGGCATCCACATCGCGTTGATGCAGATGGCGAGTAATATTGGTCAGTCGTGTGCCGAAGGTGAAAGCGTGGACCTTGGCCCATCCGGCGCCCTTGGCGTTCGAGACGGTGTGCAGGAAATGCAGGATCAGGCGGCTGTATTGGCTCATTGAACCCGAGATGTCGCAAAGAACCACAAGATTGGGCCAGCGTGGCCTAGGTTTTTGCAGCGCAATGTCCCGTATCTCACCACCCTGACGCATGGCTGCGCGCAGGGTTTTGGCGCGGTCGATGCGGTGGCCCAGAGGGTTGGCCTGCGCCCGCCTGCTGGCAATCGAATGAACCGGCAAGGTAAGACGCGCCAGAAGGCGTTTGGCCTGTGCGATTTCATCCGTGCTCATCTGCTCAAAATCCAGACTGCGCAGGCGTTCTTCGGAAGACGCGGTTTGCGAGGCGTCAATGTCGAGCTCGGTCTCGCCTTCATCTTCCGCAGGCTCGGGCAGATCACGTTCAACCCCGTCCAGCAGCGCCTCGGCTGCGCGCTTTTCGGCAGCGTCTGCTTTACGTTCTTCCTGCACGCCCCGAATGGCGGGCAGCATCATGGACATCATGTGTTCCAGATAACGCGGGTCGCGCCAGTAGAGGCGGAAAACCTGTGCAAAGACGGTGCGATGTTCAGGTCGGTTCACGAAACAGGCGTGCAGGGTCCAGTAGAAATCCTGCCTTTGCGTGAAACCCGCCGCCTGCACGGCGCGTATGGCATCCACCACCCGACCTGTCCCGATGGGCAGTCCCGCCTTGCGCAGCGCGCGGGCGAAATGGGTGATGTTTTGCGCCAGTTTCGGATCTGCGGGGGTGTCGAGCGTAAGGTGTTCGGCCATTACCTTTCATGGGGGCTCTGCCCCCATACCCCCGAGGTATTTTTGAACAGAAGAAGCATCAGGCGGGTTCGAGGTCGGCTTTTGCCTCATCCAGAATGCGTTTGGCTTCAGAGCCTTGCAGTTTCTGGATGTCGTCCTGGTATTTCAGGATCGCGCCGAGCGTGTCGCCGATGACCTCGGGGCTGAGGTTGATAACGTCCAGCGCCAGCAGGCATTTGGCCCAGTCGATGGTTTCGGCCACGCCGGGCTTTTTGAACAGGTCTTCTGTGCGCAGGCGTTGAACAAAGGCGACAACCTCGCGGCTGAGTGTCTCGGCGGCTTCGGGGGCGCGGGCGTGCAGGATTTCGATTTCGCGGTTGAAATCGGGGTAGTCGACCCAGTGGTAGAGGCAGCGGCGTTTGAGGGCGTCATGCACCTCGCGCGTGCGGTTCGAGGTGACGATGACGATGGGTGGCTCGGGCGCATGGACGGTGCCGAGTTCCGGGATTGTGACCTGAAAATCGCTGAGCGCTTCCAGCAGGAACGCCTCAAAAGGTTCATCGGTGCGGTCGAGTTCGTCAATGAGCAGCACCGGCGCGCCGTGCTCATCAGGTCGCATGGCTTGCAGCAAAGGGCGTTCGATCAGGTAATCGTCCGAGAACAGCTCGGTTTGCAGGGCTGTTCGGTCCGCACCGCCAGCGGCCTCAGCCGTGCGGATGGCAACCATTTGCGCCGGGAAGTTCCATTCATAGACGGCTGAGGAGGCATCCAGCCCTTCATAACACTGCAGGCGGATCAGGCGGCGCCCCAAACCCGCGGCCAGTGCCTTTGCGATTTCGGTCTTTCCAACGCCTGCCTCACCTTCCAGAAACAGCGGGCGGCCCAGCTTGAGCGCCAGAAAAACCACCGTCGCCAATGCCCGGCCGCACACGTAACCTTGCGCGCCCAGTGTTTGCTGAACGGCATCAATGGAACTTGGTTGGGTCATGCATGTTCTCCTTGCGGCCTAACAGGTCATGGGCCGGGGTCTTCGTCAAGCCTGCGGTGGGGGAAGAGGTACGGCGATCCTGCGCGCTGACAAGGTCTTTTCCGGCGGCGGGGTCTGTGCTAGCGGGTGCGTCATGACCGATAGCATCACGATCCGCCGCCCCGACGACTGGCACCTGCATCTGCGCGATGGCGCGATGCTGCAGGCCGTTCTGCCCGAAACCGCACGCCATTTTGGCCGTGCGATCATCATGCCCAATCTGGTGCCCCCGGTGGTGACCGGTGCCCATGCCGCCGCCTATCGCGAGCGCATCATGGCCGCGCTGCCCGAGGGGATATCCTTTGAACCACTGATGACCCTGTACCTGACCGAGGATACGGACCCGGACGATCTGGCCGCTGCCCATGCAAGCGGGCTGGTCAAGGCGGTCAAGTTGTATCCGGCGGGGGCCACGACGAATTCGCATTCCGGCGTGCGGAATTTCGACAATGTGCGCCCTGTGCTGGAACGCATGGCCGAGATTGGCCTGCCCCTGTGTGTGCATGGTGAAGTGACAGATGCCGAGATCGACATTTTCGACCGCGAGGCGGTGTTCATCGACCGCGTTCTGGACCCGATCCGCAAGTCCACGCCGGGCCTGCGGGTGGTGATGGAGCATATTACGACCCGTGACGGTGTTCAGTACGTCAAAGCCAACGACACCGATCTGGGCGCAACAATCACGGCGCATCACCTGATCATCAACCGCAACCACATTCTGGTTGGCGGGATCAAACCGCATTACTACTGCCTGCCCGTCGCCAAGCGCGAGGAGCATCGGTTAGAGCTGCTGAAAGCCGCGACCTCGGGTGATCCACGCTATTTCCTGGGCACCGACAGCGCGCCTCATACCGATGACAACAAGGAAATGGCCTGTGGGTGCGCGGGGTGCTTCACGGCGACCAACACCATGTCGCTGGTGGCCGAGATGTTCGACCGCGAAGGGGCGTTGGACAAGCTGGAAGGGTTCGTTTCCCTGAACGGGCCTGCCTTCTATGGCCTGCCTGTGAACGAAGGTTCGATCACGCTGACCAAAGGCGAACCGGTCGAATACCCCGACAAGATCGAAACCGGAGATGGCCCGGTAACCGTGTTCGACCCCGGTTTTCCCCTGCACTGGCGCGTGGACTAACCCGCCAGTTTTGCAGCCAGATCGCGGGCGCGACCACCGGTGCGCAGCATCGACCAGATCGCGTCCGCCTCAATCCCTCCGATCAGTTTCGAGGCTTTGGCACGTACCCGGTCTTCCCGGTCGGACAGAGACATTGGGGTCATGAGGTCATAGGTTGCCTCGCGCCGCGCCCCGTCGCGCCGCAGCAAGGTCAGGCGAGCCTCAGTTTCGGAAAGGGAGTCATCCGCTTCGACAGTGATACGATCTTGCAGCGACCGGATGCGCGGGTCGGCACAGACCTTCTCAGAGTAGCTGCCCGGTAACGCGGTGTCATATCCCAACGCCTGCATTGCAATCACCGTGCGATACGAGAATTTCGCGCCCAGTCCGGTGGTCGGAGATATCTGGTTACACACGCTCATCCAGCGCGGGTGGGTTATTACCTTGATCTCGGCCACTTCGGGTTCGGCGATATCCAAAGAAAGCGCCGCCTCTAGCGCCGCGTGCAACCCATGGCAGCAGGCGTGGAACTTGTGGCTGACGGATTCGAACAGCCATTCGTCGCCCAACCCATCCAGAGCGGCCGCAGCATCCGCAGCCCCCTGATGCGTCGCGCCAAAGCCATAGGGCCCTTCCAGCGCGTCCGCGTTGGGTTCAAATCCGCGCTTGACCAGCAGCGCCGCCTCAACCCCATTCGAGGCTGCCAAACCCGCGTTGTAAGGCTTGCCCATCGTGCCGAACTGAGCCTTCAGACCCGCCGAACGGGTCGCCGTCAGGCCCAGCACCTGACGCATCTGATCGGCGTCGAACTGTAACAGACGCCCCACCGCCACCGCCGCCCCAAAGGCCCCGGCCGTTGCCGTTTGGTGAAACCCGGCCTGATAGTGGCCGCGCCCCAGCCACAGGCCGATGCGGATCGAGACCTCCATCCCGATCAGGGCCGCTTCGAGGAAGTCCACAAGAATACGATCATCCCATTCCGACACCGCCAGCGCTGCAGGCAGAACCGCGACCGAAGGGTGGCCGATATGGGCGAAATGGGTGTCGTCATAATCCAAGGCATGGGACACCGTACCATTGACCAGAGCCGCCGCGCGAAGGGGCGCGCGCGCCCCGCCGAACATATGCGCCTGGGCGGTGCCCCCCTCCTCTAGCACCATATCCCGAACGGTATTGGATACTGGTTCATCCGCCCCGGCGCGGCCAACGGCGACCCAATCCAGAACAGATAGCGACGTGACAATCCGTGCCTGCGCAGTGGTCGAGATCGGGCCCGCGGCAAAAGCCGCCAATGCTGATGTGAAATCTGACATGAGGCGCAGTCTAACGTGCGCCGTTCGTTGGTAAAGCCTTAGCTGTAAAGCTCGGCGGCACGAGCCTCAAACGCGCGAACGATGCGCTGCATGGCCTCGTTGAAGACCACGCCAATGATGCCCTGCAGGATGGCGTTCTTGAATTCGAAATCCACATGGAACGACACGTTGCAGCCCCCGTCCGGCGCGTCTTCGAACTGCCAGTCGGATTTCATGTATTTGAACGGACCGTCCAGATATTCGGTGTCGATCTTCTTCTGATCCGCGAACAGCGTCACCCGGCTGCCGAACCGTTCGCGAAACACTTTGAATGAGATGACCAGATCGGCCTCCATCACCTCGGCCTCGCCTGCCGCATAGGTCTTGCGGATACGGGCCGCTGCGCACCAGGGCAGAAACTGCGGGTACTTCGCCACATCCGCGACCAGATCATACATCTGCTGGGCGGTGTATGGCAGGTGGCGGGTTTCCGAGTGGATGGGCATGGCATTCAGGCATTTAAAGGTGACAATGGCGCGTCATGTCGTATGTTGCGCGCCAAAGATCAAGGGGGCTGCGATGACTGACCGCGCTTATGTGATAGATGAGATGATCTCGGCCAAGGCCATCGCGGCGCGGATTGAGGAGCTTTGCCGCAAGATTTCCGAGGAGTTCGGCAATACCGACAAGCTGGTTGTGGTGGGCCTGTTGCGAGGCAGTTTCGTCTTCATCGCCGATCTGGTGCGCGAGCTGGACCTGCCCATCGAGGTCGATTTTCTTGAGGCGTCGTCTTACGGCGATTCGATGGAAAGTAGCCGGGAAGTGCGCATTCTCAAAGACTTGCGCGGCGCAATTGAAGGGCGCGACGTGCTGGTGGTCGAGGATATTGTCGACACCGGTCACACGCTGAACCACGTCACCAACCTGCTGCACAGCCGCAATCCGAAGCGTTTGAAATCCATCGCCCTGCTGGACAAACCCAGCCGACGCGAGGTTGATTTCCGCTCGGACTGGATCGGGTTTGAGATCCCGGATGAGTTTGTTGTCGGTTACGGAATTGATTACGCACAGCGCAATCGCAATTTGCCCTTTATTGGCAAGGTGCGCTTTACCGAAGACACGTAAGCGGCTGGCTTAACCCAAAACCTGACGGACCGCATTCAGAAAGATTCCGGTTCCGATCGGGATCAACACATCGGGAAAATCGTAATCCGGGTTGTGCAACTGCGGATGATCGCGCCCGGCCCCAAGCCAGCACATCGCGGTCTTCGCGCCTTTGCTGAATTGGCCGAAATCCTCGGAAAACCGTTGCGGTGTGTTGGTCCGTTTGCACGCAACGTTTTGGGCGGCGCAGGCTTGGGCCAAAATCTCTACCGCATCCGAATGATTGGTGCAGGCGTCGAAAACGTCTTCGTAAGTTATCGTGGCACCCAGCCCATCGGACTGCGAGACCTGCTGCACCAGGGTCTCGGCATCCGCAATCAGTTTGGACATCCGGTCGTCGGATACCGTTCGCAGCGTTACCCAAAGCTCGGCCTGTCCGGGGGCGACGCCGAATGTTTGCTCTCCCAAGCTGGCATGGGTGATCGTGGTCAGCGCGTAATCCGCGTTCAGCACGCCACCGCCACCAAGCGCTGTCAAAGCCGGGATCAAAGCCGCCAATGCGCCGGCCGGAGATACGCCGTCCTGAGGCGCCGCTGCGTGCGAAGTTTTGCCGGTCAGCGCAATACGCATCCCGCGTGACGCGCAATTGGCGGGGCCTTTACACAGCTCGACCGCGCCAAGCTGCAAACCCGGAAGATTATGCAGCGAAAACACGAAATCAGGCGCGATTTCAGCAAATTGCGGATCAACCCGGAAGGCTTCGGCCCCCTGCCCGGTTTCTTCGGCAGGCTGGAAGATCAGAACAACGCGACCGCGTTCGGGGCGCTGTTCCTGCAACGCCAGCGCCACGCCCAACACCATCGACATATGGCCGTCATGCCCGCACAGATGCCCCCGGCCCGGTCTCTGCGAGACGTAAGGCACATCCGAGAGTTCCTGAATCGGCAACCCATCCAGCTCACACCGAATACCAACGCATGGCCCGTCCCGACCGCCGTCGAACACAGCGGCGACGCCGTGCCCACCAAGCCCGGTCAATACGCTATCCGCGCCGATGCCGCGCAACTCATCCGCAATCCGGGCGGCGGTCTCGTGCTCGGCTCCGGACAGTTCGGGCTGTTTGTGCAAGTCGTGGCGCAGCCGGATCAGCCGCGCCAGCGTGTCAGGTGTCACGCCTGCCCCAGCTTCTCTTGCCGGGCGGCGCGCAGGCGGGCGAAATCATCGCCTGCGTGATAGGACGACCGGGTCAGCGGCGTGGCCGAGACCATCAGGAACCCTTTGCCATAGGCCGCTTTTTCGTACGACTCGAACTCTTCAGGCGTGACAAACCGATCTACCGCGTGGTGCTTGGGCGTCGGTTGCAGATACTGCCCGATGGTCAGGAAATCGATATCGGCTGCGCGCATGTCGTCCATCACCTGACCGACCGATTGTTTATCTTCACCCAGACCCACCATGATGCCGGATTTGGTGAAGATCGACGGGTCCAGTTCTTTCACGCGCTGCAACAGGCGCAGCGAGTGGAAATACCGTGCGCCGGGGCGGACCTCGGGATAAAGGCCCGGTACGGTCTCAAGATTGTGGTTGAACACGTCCGGTTTCGCTTCGACCACGGTTTCGAGCACTTCGGGCGCGCATTTCAGGAAATCCGGCGTCAGAATCTCAATCGTCGTTTTGGGCGAGCGATGACGGACCGCGCGGATGGTCTGCGCAAAATGCTCGGCCCCGCCATCGGTCAGGTCATCGCGATCCACCGAGGTAATCACCACGTGGTTCAGACCCAGTTTTTCAACCGCATGTGCCACGCGGCCGGGCTCGAACACGTCCAGCGCATCGGGGCGCCCGGTGGCGATGTTGCAGAAGGTGCAGCCGCGCGTACAGATCTCGCCCATGATCATCATGGTGGCGTGGCCCTGGCTCCAGCATTCGCCTACATTCGGGCACCCGGCCTCTTCGCAGACGGTGACCAGATTGTTTTCACGCATTATCTTATGGGTGTCGGCATAGCCTTTCCCACCGGGGGCCTTGACCCGGATCCATTTCGGTTTCTTGGGCTGTGCATTGTCCGGGCGATGCGCCTTTTCGGGGTGACGTTGCTCGGGGATTTTCAGATCTCGCACGGGCTGTTTTCCTGACTTTGGGTCAACTTTCTGTTCTCATAACATAAAGCAGTCATAGGTGTTACGCCAGCGACGCATAGCCGCCATGCAAGCCATCCCAATAGTGCAATTTAGTTTAACCTTAAACTACATCTTTGCCATACATTTCAATAGACAAACCCAAACGCGACGCTTTGCGCCCGCAGCATTTCTTGGATTGAAGGCAGTTTAGACCTGTTTTAAATCACGCCCGGATCACATGTGAATCACAGGAGCTTGAACGTGAAAACCGGAACCAAACTGCCGCAGGTTACCTTCCACACCCGCGTCCGCGACGAGGCTGTCGAAGGCCCCAACCCCTATCGCTGGCAGGACATGACAACCGCAGATTACTTTGCGGGCAAGCGGGTCATCCTGTTCTCGCTTCCTGGCGCGTTCACGCCGACCTGCTCGACCTATCAACTGCCCGGTTTCGAAAAAGGTCACGCAGATTTCGTCGCCAAGGGCGTGGACGAGATTTACTGCATGTCGGTCAATGACAGCTTTGTCATGAACAAATGGGCGCAGGATCAGGGCCTGAAAAACGTCAAGGTCATCCCGGACGGATCCGGCGAGTTCACCCGCAAGATGGGCATGCTGGTCGACAAGGACAATCTGGGCTTTGGAATGCGCTCGTGGCGCTATGCTGCGATCATCAATGACGGCGTGGTCGAGGCATGGTTCGAAGAGCCCGGCCTGATGGATAACTGCCCTGAAGATCCCTATGGCGTGTCCTCGCCGGAAAACCTGATGCAGCACCTGCAACAGGTGGCTGAGCCTGAACTGGCCTGAGGCACGATCCGTCTTTATCGGATTGGCCCGCCCCTTCGGCGGGCCTTTTCAGTTTCGGGTGGCGGACACGATGGATTCTCCGACCTCGCGGATAACCTCGGCCAGCCGGTCAGACCAGTCTTCATCCCCGCTGGACGCACGGCGGACCAGACCCACAGTGCGGGCCGGTTGTGGCGCGCCAAAGCGGAGCAGTTTCAGGCCGGGAACCGCCTCACCCTCGGCCCGTGCGGCAAGTTCCGGGATCAGGGTCAGGCCAAACCCTTCGGCCACCAAGCGCGACAGGGTCGCCAGCGAGGATGCGCCCATGTTGATCTGGCCGCTGCCCCGATCCTGACCACATACCTCAAGCGCCTGATCCGTCAGGCAATGACCGTCTTCCAACAGCATCAATTGCGCAGATTGCAGGTCCAGCGGGCGCAGCATGTCCGGGGTTGCGGATACTTTTTCCAACCGCGCGGCGCTGCCTGCCAACAGGAACTGATCCTGAAACAGGGGCGTCTCCCTGAACTCCGACCCCGCGACAGGCAGGGCCAGAACAGCGGCGTCAATCTCTCCGGTACGCAGCAGTGTCAGCAGGTGTTCGGTTCTGGCCTCGCGGATCTGCACCCGCAGCGAGACATCGCCGGCCCTTAACCCGGCCAGAACGCCGGGCAGCAGATACGGCGCAATGGTCGGGATGATCCCGATCGACAGCGACCGATGCCCGCCTGAATGATCGCGCGCAAATTGATCCAAACGGTCTGCGGCACCAAGGATCAGCCGCGCGCGGTCCAGAACATCCCGGCCAAGCGGTGTCAGAAGTATATCGCGCGCCTGCCGTTCGAACAGCACACCGCCCATGGTTTCCTCAAGCGCTTTGATCTGAACGGACAAAGCAGGCTGCGATACGTTACAGACCTGCGCCGCGCGCCCAAAGTTGCGCTGCTCGGCCACGGCCTGAAAATATTGCAGCTGTCTGAGTGTGAAATTCATAACCCCTGCTTATCACCACCCAAGTGATCTGCAAGGGTTATGTATGACTTCTAACCGATCATCCGATCCCGTTCAGCCTGATCTTCATAGTGTCGTTTCAGGCGCTGCAAAGCGATGCGCAGGACGATTTTACCGGACCGCGCCGACCATCCCATACGCTTTTCCGCCAATTCCAGCCCTTCCAGATAGCAGCAACACCGCAAGGCAACATCGCTGAGACCCGGACCCAGATCAGACAAGGCCCGCGCCACCCGGTCGCGCGCATCAGAGGACCCGCGTCCGCCATGCGACTCGCTGCCGAAACTGCCCCGGCCACCGCTTGTAAGAAACCGGTCCCAATTCTGCGCCACCTGAGGGCCGATCTGCGCCAGTTCAAAATCTTCGCGCAGGCGCTCTCCTGCACTGACAAGGGTCTCGTCCAGAAAGGGTTTACCGTCCCGATCCCGACGCCGCGCCAGCGCGATCAGCGGGCTTTCTGCAGCGCTATAGCGGATGCGCCGCGCCCGGTCGCCTTGGTCCGAGGCGGCTTTGGCCTGAAACGGTGTTTGCGCCTCGGCCATACCAAATTCATTGCGCGCGCGGGCTTTGTTTTCGGCCTTGGCCACAAGACGGCTTAGCGCGGTGCGACCTGATGCCGATATCCTATACCGTGAAATCCGCCCGGGATTGTCGCAGGTGATCCAGTCCTGCAAGGCCAGCGCCTGTGCAATCCTGCATTCGACCACGGCGGTTCGGGTCGCACCGGCCTCGCCCGTATCCCGAACGACAACTGCCTTGTCCATATCTTCGGCCACGGCAAGCACCGACCCGGTTTCGCACAAACGGCGCAGAACGCGCATGGCTTCCTGATCGAAAACGTCCTCTTCCCCCTCGTCCGGCAAGGCACGGTGGTTTTCGGAAATCGAAAAATGGGTTTGGGCCAGCGATTGCAGGGCTGCATCCACAAGCGGATCGTCACGGCGCATTTCAATGCGTCTGATCTGCCGAAGAATGGTCGACGCATGGCACCCTGCCGATCGCGCGATATCCCGTATCGATCGGCCGGTCTCGGTATGAGCAAGGTATCTTTGCGCCCCTTCAGGCACCCATGCCGGGATGGTGAAAGCCACGTTGTTTTCCATATTCATTTGCCCTCGTCGACAAAACAGACTGCCACTTTTCGCCCTCGGAATTTGAGTTAACCAAATCTAACTAGAGGTGCTTTCGTTACTCGTTCGTTAACCCCAACGGCCTGGAACCAGATTTGATTCAAAAAGATAAACAGTCGTGAAACCATCGTTCGGGGGGAGCCGAACTAAGGCAACACCCGCTTAGGTTGTGTGACAAACAGGCCGTCAAAGCTCGTACAAGGGAACACGAACATGCAGGACCTGATGACCATGATCACAACGCTTCGCCGCCCCCGACTGCTGGCACGGGCGGCCAAACACGGGGCGCAGGATTACAATCGGGACCGGCACCTGCAACGCATTCTGGGATATGGTTCGCTGCCCGGCACAGGCGCAGCCCTGATGCGGTTGTTAGAGCTTGAGAGAGAGGTAAATGAACAACGAAAAGAAGAAGATGCCGCCTATTCACTGGTCCGGCATCTGGATCTTCTGATTGCCCTGTTGGGCGAGGCGCAGCTGTATCAGGCAAGCCGCGCCTCGTACCCTACTTGATCAGATGAAAGCGTCCGGCATGGAGGCTTTCTTTTCCGCTACATAAGCCTCAAGCGCGGCGGCTTTGTCCGGGTCCATCTGCGGCTGCTGATAGTTTGCCAGCAGATGCTCGACCCGCGCAGTTGCCAGGGCGCGTGTGTCGCGGGCGCCTTCTTCCTGCCAGGTCTCGAACGGCTTGTAGTCCAGCATTTCGGTTTTCCAGAACGCGTCCTTGAAATTGGCCTGCGTATGCGCGCAACCCAGATAGTGACCGCCCGGCCCGACTTCGCGGATCGCGTCCATGGCCAGCGCGTTTTCGTCATAGGTCACGCCTTTGGCCAAGCCGTGCAGAATGCCCAGTTGATCGGCATCCATGACGAATTTCTCGAAATCAGCGACCAGACCGCCTTCAAGCCAGCCGCAGGCATGCAGCATGAAGTTCACACCCGACAGCAGACCCATGTTCAACGAGTTGGCTGTTTCATACGCCGCCTGCGCGTCCGGCAGTTTCGACCCGCAGAACGAGCCGGCCGAACGGTAAGGCAGGTTCAGACGCCGCGCCAATTGGCCCGCGCCATAGGTGATGTGCGAAGCCTCGGGCGTTCCGAATGTCGGCGCGCCCGAGTTCATGTCGATCGAGGTCACCATCGCGCCAAAGATCGCAGGCGCGCCGGGGCGAATGATCTGGCTATAGGCGACACCGGCCAGAACCTCGGCCAGAACCTGCGTCAGCGTCCCGGCAACCGACACCGGGGCCATCGCGCCTCCCACAATGAACGGAGAGATGATGCAGGCCTGATTGTTGCGCGCATAGACCTCGAGCGACCCCATCATCACATCGTCGAAGGTCATCGGCGAGTTGATGTTGGTCAACGAGGTCATCACCGTATTTTCCTGCACGAACTCTTTGCCGAACAGAATCTCGCACATCTCGACCGAATCCTGCGCGCGGCTGGGGTCGGTCACGGATCCCATAAAGGGTTTGTCCGACAGCGTCATATGCGCCAAGAGCATATCCAGGTGACGCTTGTTCACCGGAATATCGGTCGGTTCGCACACTGTCCCGCCCGAGTGGTGCAGCCACTTGGACATATAGGCCAGTTTCACGAATTTGTTGAAGTCATCCATGGTCGCATAGCGGCGACCGCCCTGCGCGTCACGCACGAATGGCGGGCCATAGACCGGGGCAAGCACCAGATTGCGGCCGCCAATTTCGACCGATTTCTCGGGGTCGCGGGCGTGTTGCGTGAATTGGCTGGGGGCGGTCTTGATCAACTCACGCGCCAGACCGCGCGGGATGCGCACACGCTCACCATCGATATCCGCGCCCGCATCGCGCCAGCGTTCCAGCGCCGCCGGGTTGTCGACGAAGTTGACGCCGATCTCTTCCAGCACGGTTTCCGCGTTGTATTCGATGATCTCCAACGCTTCTTCGTTGAGAACTTCGAAATTCGGAATGTTGCGTTCGATATACTTTGCAGTTTCGATGCGAACCGCGGTGCGCTCGGCCCGGCGGGCAGCGCCACCGCCGCCTCTCGCCCTGCGCCGGGTGTTTGCCTCTGCCATGAGAAAATCCCGTCTGAATGGTTAGATTGACCGTTTAGTTACAGGATTGAGCATCATCGAGCATATGGTTTACGGCGCTCTGGGGGGAAAAGCGACATCGGGCCTTATGTTGGCGTAGATCTGCACCGTCGCGTTACGCTTCGGAAACCGTATCCCATTCAATGCTGTCGATGCTCGGCTCAAGCATCAGAGGGGCGACAACCTTGTGCTGCAGCTCCTCGGGGTGATCTTCCATCGAGACCAGAACAGCGATTGTTCGTTTGCCTTCCACCGCATCGCCCTTTTCAAAGCCAACGATTCGAACATCGTTTTGCGCCAATGCCTTGAGAACAGCGACACGCGCATCTGCCTGCGTCTCTTCCGAGCATTGAAGAAGGATTTTGAACTCTTGCGTCAGCGGCACCCCGGCACGCGTGGTGCGCTTGAGCCATTTCACCAACGGCCTAAGCCCGAGATTCACAAAAATCACGAAACCCGTCATCATGACGGCAAACACCCAGGCCCCTGCCCCCGCCATCATTCCGACGGCAGCCGAGCACCACAGGGTAGCGGCCGTATTCAGGCCATGAATGGTGAAGCCATGACGGAAAATGATACCGGCCCCCAGAAAGCCGATGCCCGAAACGACCTGCGCCGCAACGCGCGTCGGGCTCACCTCATCCGGAAACAGCGCCGAGAATACAACAAAAGCAGCAGCACTCAGCGCGACCAGCGCATTTGTCCGCAGCCCGGCCATTCTTTGGCGGACCTGACGCTCGGACCCGATTAGCGCGCCGCAAAACAGCGCCAATGCCAGATTCAGTGCGGCAATCTCGATGGAAATCGGCAATTTCGGTCCCTTGTTCTATTTGTATATACATCGACCCAGCCGAGTTGTCATAATTTCGTTACAAAACTTTTACAATTCCTTTTTTTGAATCGCTGAACCCCTTTGAGAATCAGAGGTTGCTCTTGCGAAACAGGTGCGCTTGGCCTAAGGCGCGGATATGACCCAAGACACCCATGACCGCCTTCTGATCATCGACTTCGGCAGCCAGGTGACGCAGCTGATTGCCCGTCGCCTGCGTGAACTGAACGTCTATTGCGAAATCCACCCCTACCAAAATGTCACGATGGATGTGGTGCGCCGGATGGCGCCGCGCGCCGTGATCTTTTCAGGCGGCCCGGACAGCGTCACGCGCGAGGGATCGCCCCGCGCCCCGCAAGAGATTTTCGACTACGGCGTGCCGATCCTTGGCATTTGCTACGGTCAGCAGGTGATGATGCACCAGCTTGGCGGCAAGGTCGAAAGCGGCCATGGCACTGCCGAATTCGGTCGTGCCTTTGTTACACCGGAAAGCAAGCTAGACATTCTGGACGGCTGGTTCGCTGACGGCGACGAACAGGTCTGGATGAGCCACGGCGACCATGTCAGCGAAATTGCACCGGGTTTTGAGGTCTACGGCACCTCGCCCAACGCGCCCTACGCGATCACAGCAGACCCCGCGCGCCACTTCTATGCGGTGCAATTCCACCCCGAGGTGCACCACACGCCCAAAGGCGCAAAGCTGTACGAAAACTTCGTCAAGCTGGCCGGGTTCAAGGGCGATTGGACCATGGGTGCCTATCGCGAAGAGATGATCCGCAATATCCGTGAACAGGTTGGCGACAAAAAGGTCATCTGCGGTCTGTCCGGCGGCGTCGACAGCTCGGTCGCGGCGATCCTGATTCACGAGGCTATCGGCGACCAGCTGACCTGTGTCTTTGTCGATCACGGCCTGCTGCGCAAGAACGAAGCCGCCGAGGTCGTGGGCATGTTCCGCGACAACTACAACATTCAGCTGATCCACGCGGATGAAAGCGAGCTGTTCCTTGGCGAGTTGGACGGTCAGAGCGACCCGGAAACCAAACGCAAGATCATCGGCAAACTGTTCATCGACGTGTTCCAGAAACACGCCGACACCATCGATGGGGCCGAGTTCCTGGCGCAAGGAACGCTGTACCCCGACGTGATCGAATCCGTCTCGTTCTCGGGCGGGCCCTCGGTGACAATCAAGTCGCACCACAATGTCGGCGGCCTGCCGGAAAAGATGGGCCTGAAACTGGTCGAACCCCTGCGCGAATTGTTCAAGGACGAAGTCCGGGCACTGGGCCGCGAACTGGGCCTGCCAAACAGCTTCATCGGCCGCCACCCCTTCCCCGGACCGGGGCTGGCCATCCGCTGCCCGGGCGAGATCACCCGCGAAAAGCTGGAGATCCTGCGCGATGCCGATGCCATCTACATCGACCAGATCCGCAAACACGGCCTTTACGACGACATCTGGCAGGCCTTCGTTGCCATTCTGCCCGTGCGCACCGTTGGCGTTATGGGTGACGGCCGCACCTATGACTATGCCTGTGCCTTGCGCGCTGTGACCTCGGTCGATGGTATGACCGCCGATTACTATCCGTTCAGCCACGAGTTCCTGGGCGAAACCGCCACGCGAATCATCAACGAGGTCAAGGGCATCAACCGCTGCACCTATGACATCACATCAAAACCCCCCGGAACGATCGAGTGGGAATGACAGAGCATCGCAAAAGCCGGGATTGGTGATCACCATCCCGGCTTTTTTGTTTACTGGCGCTGCTTCTGCGCCGACCTTAGGTTCTTAGGACCCTGCTGAACTCAGGCGTGACCCATTGCGCGATTCAGCGCAGATCCGTCAAAACCGGATTCAGGGTGCCCGATCCGCCCGAATCCGTTTAAGCCCTGTAAGACACAGGAACAAAGCGCGGAGGATGCGGGGTGGAGAAAGGATCGGTCCAGGTCTTCAAGGCCGGTTTCTGGATGATCGGCGCGATCCTGTCGTTTTCCTCGATGGCTGTCGCCGGGCGCGAACTGAGCCTGCATCACGACACGTTCGAAATCATGATGTATCGCAGCATCGTGGGCATCATTGTCGTCGCGACTATGCTAAGCGCAATTCGCGGGTGGCATCAGGTCACCACCGAACGCCTGAGCCTTCATGCGATCCGGAACGCGCTGCATTTCACCGGACAGAATCTGTGGTTCTACGCGGTCGGGGTGATTCCTTTGGCACAGGTCTTCGCGCTGGAGTTCACGCAGCCGCTGTGGGTCATCCTGCTATCGCCGTTGTTTTTGAATGAGCGTCTGACAACACTCAAGGTCACTGCGGCCCTGATCGGTTTTGCAGGTATCCTCATCGTAACGCGTCCCGGCACCGCCCCGCTAAGCCCCGGCTTGATGATGGCTGCCGCCTCGGCGATTTTCTTCGCGTTTACAACGATAACCACCAAAAATCTGACGCGGTTTGCAAGCATCGGATGCATCATGTTCTGGCTTGCCGTTATGCAGGCCGTTCTGGGGGCTGCGGCCGCAGGTCTGGACGGTCAGATCGCCCTTCCCACCCTGCAAACAGCGCCCTACTTGCTGTTGGTCGGGCTGGCCGGATTGCTGGCACATTTCTGTATTACCAACGCGTTAGCCATCGCTCCGGCCACTGTGGTCATCCCCTTTGACTTCGCGCGTCTCCCCACAATCGCCGTGGTCGGAATGCTTCTTTACAACGAGCCCATCGATCATTGGACAATGCTGGGGGCTGCCGTGATCTTCTCGGGGATTTTCCTGAACGTGTGGTCCGAGAATCGTAACAGTTTGGCAACAGTCCGCGACTCTAGTCGTAACTAGTAACGCACGGTCACGACTTGACCTTAAACTAACCGGAAAGAAAGTATCGGGCACATTTTTGCAGGTTGGTACGCAACTCACACTCAACGCGTAGCCGAAAGCACCTGCGAGGGACTGTAAAGGGAGGTTCAAAATGAAAAAAGCGCTACTGACGACATGTGCGCTTTGCTTTGGGGCGACAGTTGGTCATGCAGGTGGCCTGGATCGAAGCGGGCAAGGCATCAACCTGATCTTTGAGGAGGGATCGGTTGTTCAGTTTCGCCTTGGGTACACCAACCCAAGCGTATCGGGAACAATGCCTGCGTTAATCGGGCCAAATGCTGGTCAACCTGTCGATTCGGGCAACGTTGCAAATGACTTTTTTACACCGCATCTGGGGTACAAGACTGCTCTGACTGAGCAGTTGGACTTTGCGATCATGTATGATCAACCTTTCGGCGCGGACATTGAATATGCCGATGATTACCCGCTGTCGATCAACCCAAACCCTGCTGGACGCCAGGATACTCTGAATGCAACCGCAGACACAGATGCTGTGACCGCGCTTTTGCGTTACAAATTTGACAACGGGTTCAGCGCACTGGGTGGCGTACGCGCGCAGCGCGTAAAGGCATCGGTCAGCGTACCACTTGTAGCCGGGTATGAAGTCAATACGGACGCGGACATTTCGTTCGGATATGTTGTCGGAATCGCTTGGGAAAAACCGGAAATTGCTGCTCGTGTCGCACTGACTTACAATTCAAAGATCAGCCATAACCTCTCGCAAACCGAGGCACTTGATTCCACCGGTACACTCAACTCAGGAACCGAGATCGAAACACCGCAATCGGTCAATCTGGATTTTCAGACTGGCGTCGCCCCGAAGACCCTGCTTTTCGGATCTATTCGTTGGGTTGACTGGCCTCAGCTCAACTTTTCGCCGCCGAATTATCCATTTAACCCACTTGTCGACTACGACAACGCCACCTATACCTATTCGCTCGGTCTTGGTTATCAGTTTTCCGACGAATTCTCTGGTGCGGTAACACTTGGCTATGAAACCGACGAGGGTGAACCAGTATCGAACCTTGGTCCGACCGACGGTTTCTGGAGCATCGGTGTCGGTGGAACATATTCGTTGGAAAAAGCCAAAATCTCGGGAGGCATCCGCTATACCGACATCGGCGATGCGACCGTGGACGGCGCAGGCCCCAACGCGCGCGCCGACTTCTCAGGCAACAGCGCCTGGAGTGTTGGTTTCCAGATCACCTACGCTTTGGACTGATCTGACCGATCACGCAAACACAAGGCCCCGCCCATTCGGCGGGGTCTTTTTTGTCGCATGTTTCGGGTCGCTTCGGCGTTCGCGTGGTGACAGGTTGGCCCTATGGAACCTCAGAAACATCTCTCATCCCGCGCCTGGGCCGAACTGTTGCTGCTTGGCCTGATCTGGGGCGCGTCCTTTGTGTCGATTCGCATAGCTCTGGATACGATACCGGTGATGACCTCGGTCCTGCACCGCACGTTCTGGGCCATGGCCGCGCTGTGGCTGGTCGTTTGGATCAAGCGCCTTGAGCTGCCCACGGACCCACGAACCTGGCTGGCCTTCTTGATCATGGGTCTTTTGAACAATGCCGTTCCCTTCTCGCTGATGGCGTGGGGACAGTTGCACATCGACACCGGGCTTGTGGCTATTTTGAATGCGGCAACGGCGATCTTTGGCGTGCTGGTTGCGGCCTTATTCTTCGTGGATGAACGGCTGACAAAATCGCGCCTGACTGGAGTCGTTCTTGGGTTTGCGGGCGTCTCGGTCGCCATCGGCCTTGGCAACTTTGCAGGTTTCAACCTGCAAAGCCTGGCTCAGCTCGCCGTATTGGCGGGCACGGTGTCTTATGCCTTCGCCAGCGTGTGGGGCCGAAAACACCTGTCCGGCATGTCCCCTGTCGTCGCAGCGGCGGGTATGCTGACCGGCGCGACACTCTTGATCCTGCCGATCACGCTGATGGTTGATGGCGTGCCAACCCTGCGCCTTCCGGCGGCAACATGGGCGGCCATTGGATACTATGCCATCGTCGCAACGGCAGGGGCCTATCTTCTGTACTACCGGGTGCTGGCAATGGCCGGTAGCGGCAACCTGATGCTGGTCACCTTGGTCATCCCGCCCGTCGCCATTGTCCTTGGCGCGGGGCTAAGGGACGAAGCGCTGCCGCCCAATGCCTATGTCGGTTTTGCAATCCTTGCCTTTGGGCTGGTAATCCTGAACCGCTCGGGCAAGCGCGATTGACGCGGTCCCCTGCCCGTTCTAGCAAAGGCAAAACTAAGGGACAGCGGAACATGATCTACGGCTCGGCAAAGGATTGGCGCAGCGCTGCGCGGAAGAAAGTGCTGTTTTTCGGCATGTCGGGCCTGGGCAAAACCTATGTGTCGAACATCCTGCGGGATTCGGGCGACTGGTTTCATTACTCGATCGATTACCGGATCGGCACGCGCTACATGGGTGAATACATCACCGACAATGCCAAGGCCGAGGCGATGAAGGTGCCGTTTCTGCGCGATCTGCTTTTGTCGGATTCGATATATATCGGCTCAAACATTTCATTCGAGAACCTGACACCCGTTGCCGCCTATCTGGGCAAGCCCGGCGATCCGGTCAAAGGCGGGCTTGAGATGCCCGAATACCGCCGCCGTCAGGAACAGTTCCGACTGGCCGAGATTCATGCCTTGCTGGATACCGAGTATTTCATCGACCGGGCGCAACGTCTGTATCACTACCCGCATTTCATCTGCGACACCGGCGGGTCGATCTGCGAATGGGTCGATCCCAATGATCCGTCTGATCAAGTAATGACCGAACTGTCCAAGCACACGCTTATGATCTGGCTGAAGGGGGACGAGGATCACACGGCAGAGCTTGTCCGCCGCTTCGACAAAGCTCCGAAACCGATGTCCTATCAGGCCGAATTCCTGACCCGCGTGTGGACCGACTATCTGGACCAGCACGGCTGCGCCGAGGCCGAGGTCGATCCGAATGCCTTCATCCGCTGGACCTATGCGCAGGCGCTGGCCCATCGTCAGCCCAGATATGCGGCCATGGCCAAAAACTGGGGCATCACCATCACCGCCGATGAGATAGGCAAGGTGCGCGACGCGGCCGATTTCGATGAGTTGATCGAACGCGCCCTTGAGACCCAACCCAAGAACGCCTAACTACAAGCTTCTGTAAAAACCCAAAAAAGCCTGAACCGATGCCGATCAAGATCCCCTCAGACCTGCCCGCCTTTGACGTCCTGACCAAGGAAGGCGTCATGGTCATGGCCGAGGATCAGGCAATGCGTCAGGATATCCGCCCCCTGAAGATCGGGTTGCTGAATCTGATGCCCAAGAAGATTCAGACGGAAAATCAGTTCGCACGTCTGATCGGTGCAACGCCGCTGCAAATCGATCTGTCCCTGATCCGCATGACCGAGCATCGGACTAAGAACACCGCAGCCGAACATATGGCCGAGTTCTATCGCCCCTTTCAGGAGGTCAAGGACCAGAAGTTCGATGGCCTGATCATCACCGGCGCTCCGATTGAACATCTGGAATTTCCGGACGTTACCTATTGGGACGAGATCAGCGAAGTTTTCGAGTGGACCCAGACCAACGTGCATTCCACCTTCGGCGTCTGTTGGGGCGGGATGGCGATGATCAACCATTTCCACGGCGTCAAAAAGCACATGCTGGATGCCAAAGCGTTTGGCTGTTTCCGACACCGGAACCTGAACGCGGCGTCTCCGTTCCTGCGCGGCTTCTCGGATGATTGCGTCATTCCGGTCAGCCGCTGGACCGAAATGAAACAGGCCGAGATTGACGGCGCACCGGGGCTGAACACCCTGCTGGGCAGCGACGATGTGGGCCCCTGTCTGGTCGAGGATCCGGGGCATCGTGCGCTCTATATCTTCAACCATTTTGAGTATGACAGCGATACGTTGAAGCAGGAATATGATCGGGACATGGCCAATGGCACGCCGATAAACGTGCCGATGAACTACTACCCCGATGACGACCCGACCCGGACGCCGCAAAACCGCTGGCGCAGCCACGCGCATCTTTTGTACGGCAACTGGATCAACGAGATTTACCAGACCACACCTTTCGACATGGACGAAATTGGCCGTTAAGCTTCTGATATCATTCGCCGTACTCGTTCTTGGCTTTGCCGCATTCACCGCGTGGCGCAGCGCCCAGATCGAAACACGGGCCGAGGCTGCCTTTCCACCGGAAGGTCAGATTTTAGATGTCGATGGGATCGCAGTCCACGCTGTCGTGATGGGCGAAGGCCCCGATGTGGTACTGATCCACGGGTCCAGCGGAAACACGCGCGACATGACCTTTGCGTTGGCGCCAATCCTTGCCCAGACCTACCGTGTCATCGTGTTTGATCGTCCGGGGCTGGGCTATTCCGCCAGTTTCAATCCTGACGGAGAAACCATCACCGAACAGGCTGACATCCTGCAGAAGGCTGCCGCTCAGCTAGGGGCTGATAAACCCATCGTCGCTGGCCAAAGCTATGGCGGATCCGTCTCGCTTGCCTGGGCCGTAACGCGGCCCGACAATATCTCGGCCCTTGTTCTGATCGCCCCCGCCGCCATCCCGTGGGAGACGCCGCTTGATGGGTTCAACCGCCTCGCCTCGACCCCGGTCGGGAACACGCTCGCACTGCCCCTGATCACCTCTTACGTGCCGGGTTGGTATGTCGAACAGGCGATGGACAAGGTCTTCGCCCCGCAGACGGCCCCCGAAGGATATGCCGCGCATTTCGGGCCGGAACTGACGATGCGCCGGGCCTCGATGCACGCCAATGCCAAACAACGCGCCAACCTGCTGGACGAAGTCGCCACGTTGCAACCCCGCTATGCCGAGATTTCGGTGCCGACGGAAATCCTGCACGGCACCGCCGACGACACCGTGGGGCTTGAGTGGCACTCGCACCGCCTGATCGAACAGATACCGGGGGCAGAGCTGATCGAACTGCCCGGCATCGGCCACATGCCGCAGGTCGTGGCTGCCGAGGAAGTGGCCGCCGCAATAGATCGGGCCGCGCAGCGTGCGGGTTTGCGTTAGGCAGGCACCTAATCCATAGTAAGAAATGGATTTTATTGCGAGGTGATGCATGGCCCGGTCCGAAAAAGGCTCCATCGATAACTACTTCCGCAAAGGCGCGCCGAAGGATGTGCGCGACCTGATCAAAAAGGCAAAGAAGGGCGACATCCTGAACCCGACCTACCCCTATGCGGAAAAGATGAAGTCCAAGGAGTATGAGGCGCAGATCGGGGCGTTGCAGATCGAACTGGTCAAGATGCAATCCTGGGTCAAAGAGACCGGTCAGCGGGTTGCAATCATCTTCGAAGGCCGCGACGCGGCGGGCAAAGGCGGCACGATCAAACGCTTTCGCGAAAACCTGAACCCGCGCGGCGCACGCAATGTGGCGCTGGCCAAACCGTCCGACGCCGAACGCAGCCAGTGGTATTTCCAGCGTTATATCCAGCATCTGCCTACGGCTGGGGAAATCGTGTTCTTCGACCGCAGTTGGTACAATCGCGGCGTGGTTGAAAACGTTTTTGGCTTTTGCGAGCCTGAACAACGCGAACGTTTCTTTCGTCAGGTTCTGCCGCTAGAAACCGGGCTGGTGAATGACGGCATCCACCTGTTCAAGTTCTGGCTGAATGTCGGGCGCGCCGAACAGCTGAACCGGTTCCTCGCGCGAGAAACCGACCCGCTGAAGCAATGGAAACTCAGCCCCATTGATGTGGCGGGATTGAACAAATGGGACGAATACACTCAGTCGATCTCGGAGACTTTGACCCGATCCCATACCGAGCATTGCCCCTGGACCATCGTCCGATCAGACGACAAGAAACGCGCCCGCATCGCAGCGATTCAGACGGTTCTTGGCGCGCTGGACTATGATGAAAAAGACAAGGGCGCGGTGGGTAAAATTGACCCAAAAATCTGCGGCGGGCCAGAGATTTGGGACGCGTAGGCACGCAGCACCAAGTGATGGACGCTCAGACACAGGTGGACTATGTCTTTGCTTCCCAAGGAATGAAAACTGACCTGAGGCCAGGATGACGAAACGCGGTTACCACCATGGAAACCTGAAACAAGCCCTGATTGAGGCTGCGTTGTCCCTGATCGAGGAAAAAGGCCCAACGGGGTTCACTCTGTCCGAGGCGGCGAAGACGGCCGGGGTCACGCCAGCGGCTGTTTATCGGCACTACCACGGGCGTGAAGATCTGATTGCAGAAGCTGCCAAGCAAGGCTTCGAGATGTTTGCCGACCTGATGCAGTACGCCTATGACAAAGGCCAGCCCTCGGCCCTTGCCGCGTTCGAGGCGACGGGCCGCGCCTATCTGGCTTTTGCCCGCAAACATCCCGGCCACTATATCGCGATGTTCGAAAGCGGCGTGTCTCTGAACCGCACGCCCGAGCTGTCTCTGGCGGCCAATCGTGCCAAGAACGTGTTGGAAAAGGCCGCAGCCGATCTGTCGCAACATATTCCACCGGAAAAGCGCCCGCCTGCCTCGATGTTCAGCGCACATATCTGGGCGATGAGCCATGGGGTTGTCGAACTCTACGCCCGCAACACGGGCGCAACGTCGCCCTTCCCGCCCGAGGACCTGCTGGAAAGTGGTATCGGTATCTATCTGCGTGGATTGGGGTTGGTGCCGCAGGACGACTGATGTGGTTCAGACCCGCTGACTGTTTTGCGGCACGCTCAGGCCCGAGGTGACATTGATCAGGTTCATCTGTCCCATGCCTTTGATGTCGACAAGACCGATATCCGAGACCTGAAATTCGTCGATCAGGGCGTATTTCATTTCCTCCGGCGCGACGATATTCATCGGGTTTGCAAAGACTTGCAGACGCGCGGCGGTGTTCACCGCGGGGCCAAAGACGTCGTAGACGTATTTCTGAATACCCACGACCGACCCGACCGCAGCCCCCATGCCCAACCCGACACGCGCCTGCCATTTATGGGGGTGGCTTTCGTTTCGGCGTTCCAGATAGCGCAGAAACCGCACGGCACAATGGGCCACGGCGGTTGCATGATCCGGCGTCGCATCGGGCATGCCCGAAACGGCCAGATAGGCGTCACCGATCGTCTTGATCCTCTCGCATCCAAACTGTTCTACGATCCGGTCAAAGGCTGTGAAGATGTCGTTCAACTCGCTCAGCGTCACTGTCGGATCGGTTTTCGCGGCAAAGTCGGTGAAGCCGACAAAATCCAGCATCACGACCGAGACCTGATCGTACAATTGCGGGGTCACAACGCCAAAGGTCTTGAACTCTTCGTACACCGCGCGCGGCATCACGTTCAGCAGCAGACGTTCGACCCGTTCCTTTTCGCGCTCCAACTCTCGGGTGTTGCGCTCCACCATGGTCGAGTAGCTGTCGATCATGCTTTCAAGTTCGCGAATGCGCGTGATGTTCTGGCATTCGATGATCAGAACCTGCTCGGACAGGCCATTGGCCAATGACACTGTGACCGCAAAGATCAAGGTCCGGCGTCTGGGCTTGATCTGCAACTCGACCGAGTAGCGCAGGCCAGATTGTTTGACGTCATCCAACTCTCTCAGATCAAGATCGGGCACCAGATCCAGCAGCGTTTGACCCTCCTCTGGCTTGCCGAACCATTCGGCGAAAGAGCCATTGTGAAAGACAAACTCCAGATCCTCGGCCCGCACCACGGCCACGCCGACGCCAATAGCGCGTAACAATTGCTCGTTGATGGCATGGATGCTCATGCAGCGTCCCGGGCGACGATGATCGACCGTTTTCCTTCAATCGCGCCAAGGGCTGTCTTGATGTCGGGCTCTGACATACCGTGCATTTCCAGCGCCTCGCCGAACAACACGGCCATGGCGTCGAAATCCTCATGGCTGATGTTGAGATGGCGATGAACCGCCTCGATCCTGTCGTCACTGAATGCAGCAGGCCCCCCGATCAGAGAGGAAACGAATTTGGTTTGATGGTCGATCAGGCGCGGCATATCGATATCTTCGAAATAGTCGCCGATCTCGTCGGAATCCAATGCCATTTCGTAGAAGGACATCACCACCCGGCTGATCGTTTTGAAACCACCGTATTTCTCATAAAGCGTCTGTGTCA
The DNA here is from genome assembly GCF_056537745.1 of Ruegeria sp. C12. NCBI lineage: Bacteria > Pseudomonadati > Pseudomonadota > Alphaproteobacteria > Rhodobacterales > Roseobacteraceae > Ruegeria > Ruegeria sp. C12. The sequence goes on along the minus strand of NZ_JBQFSA010000001.1, from coordinate 1,070,040 downwards.
CACCAATACCCGGGCGTTACCAATTGAATAACGCCACAAGACTATAACAAATTCCGATTTTTGTTAACGTTTATCAGACTTAAGGGTCTATTCGCCTGTTGTGGGGCTGTTTTTTGAACCCGGAAAGCGCCGCGAAATATCCAAACTCAATCCGTTCCATGTGTGCGGCTATAGGCCGAAACGGCCGGTGGTTCATGCGCAGCACGGGCTGTTTCACCGGGGTCGTAGACCTCGATCAACAACGGGTAGCAAGCGGCGGTGTCCGAGGAATGCTCGGACGAACAATCCCCGCCCGGGCAGGCCGACAGACCAACGATCAGATCAATCTCGGCGTAAAACTCAAGGTAATCTCCCGGACGCACCGGGCTGGCCTTCATGAAATACTGACCGGTGTCCCGCGTGAATCCGGTGCACATGAAAACGTTCAACACGTCATGCACGTGCATCTCGGCCTCGTGCAGCGGCAGACTGCAATGCCGGGACAAGGCGCGTGTCAAATTGGAATGGCAGCAATAGTGGTAGTCATCACCAGACAACAGACGACCGGTATACGGGTCACAGCGCGTCCCGATAACATCGTGGACCGAGCCGCCGAACTCATCGAATCCATACCAGTCCAGAGTGTCGTCAATGATGGTCGCCATCGGGCGCATGGCAGGGAAACTCGACCACATCCGGTCTCCGGTCGACAGATGCGTGCCATGCAACGCGCGGGTTTTTCCGGAATAGAACCGCTCGGTCAGATCGTGCTTGTTCCACAGGTTCAGATCGCCGACCTGAGACCCCTGCACCGACACAATTCGAAAAAACGCGCCTGCGAGGACGTCGATACACGCCGCATCCCGCGGGGCCGCAGTGACGTCGGCGGATTTGACGGCTGCGTTGCGCAGGGCACGCAGCCCGGTCAGGTCCGGCGGGTCCAGCGTGTCTGGCGGATAGCAGATGACGGGTTCAATGGCCTTGCGCTGAGACGCATCTGCAGGTGGCGTGGAGTTCGGGATTTCAAGTTTCACGGCGCACCTCTTGGCGAAAGACAATCAAATTGACGAACTCTGTAAGGGATAGAGCAAATCAGGCCGAACCGCCAAGGCCCGGAATCACAAATGCGCACCCCTTTCCGACACGCGTCAGCGCGCCATACGCGCGCGCCGCCGGGCGATTGATTGCCGAAAGGCCCAATCGCTGAACACGGTCAACGGGAAAAGAACCCGCTCACCCAGCCCATCGATCACAACAAGCCGACCGCCGCGTTCCTGCGCGCGGACGATGTTTGCGGCCCACAGGTCGCCCACGATGATACGACCGCGCTCCAGATCGTCCAAAAGCTCCAGTAGTTCGGCCTTCAGCTTTTGCTGAACCTCGGGTTTATCCTTTGCCGCCACCATTTCAGCGTGCAGCGAGGGCGCGAGATCTCCGTCCGGCCCGGTCATTTTTTCAACCACAATGGCCGGTCCCCGAGAGGTCGGCGCATAGCCCATGAACCGCGCCAGACGCTCAATCTCGGGACACCCACGATTCAGGGCCGCCAGGTATTCATTCGCCTCACGCGCCCACTGACGCAGATTTCCGTACCGCCATTCGGCATAGCGCGGAATGAGATGGTTGCGCTTTGGCTCATCAACCCGAACCTTCAACAAGGCGTTTTCCAGTTCAGGATGTTGGAATATCTCGTAATTCTGGCTTTTGCGCAGCGGCGCATTACCGTCCAGCTCAATCATTTTGTTTTTTGTCCTGTCTGCCGATATGCAGAATTGTCCGCTTGAGGCGAATATAATCCCGTCATCAATTCGTTACAATGCAAGCAGTTGGCGCACCGGCGCTCACAGCTTGGAAATTGGACGGTGAGTTGGGTGAAAGTGGCGGAAACGAAGGAACTTTGTACGAACCTCACAAGCTCTCATCGTTCCTTGGGAACGACTGCCGCTCAGCGCTTTGATCAGAAGATGGTTGGCCTTTCTCGCGAAAGTCCTGTGGCGGAGAGACAGGGATTCGAACCCTGGAGACGGTTTCCCGCCTACACACTTTCCAGGCGTGCGCCTTCGACCACTCGGCCACCTCTCCGTGACGGCGATATTTGGACCAATGCCGGTGGATTTGCAAGGGCCGAATTCAGGGAAAGTGAACGGTTTCAAACAAATCCGTAACGTCGATATCCGATGCCTTCTATGGACGGATCAAAGCTCATCCCCGGCGTCAGGGTCCAGATCCGCCTCGGTCATTTGGATTGGGGCAGACGTCGCCTTTTTCGGGGCCTCGGGTTCGTTCTCAGGCGGCTCGGACGGGCCTTGGGGCGCCGGGTGCAGAACTTCGGGGTTGCGCAGCCACAGATCACGCTGCGCAAACGGGATCTCGATCCCGGCCTCGGCGAAGCGGCGGTTGATTTCGTGGTTCATGTCGGATTTCACCGACAGCACCCAGTTCACGTCGCGCAGGATGGCCCGGATTTCGAAATCCAGCGAATCCGCGCCAAAGCCCTGGAACACCACGCTGGGCGCAGGGTTCGCCAGAACCATCGGATGGGCGTTTGCGATCTCACCCAGAATCGTTTCGACTTGCTGCGTGTCAGTGCCATAGGCCACGCCTACGGGTACGATCACCCGCCCGATGGTATTGCCCCGCGTATAGTTCGTAACCACGCCGCTAATCAGGTCCGAGTTCGGAACGATCACATCTGTTCGGTCGAAGGTCTCAATCGTCGTGGACCGGACCGAGATATCGCGCACGTAGCCCATCATCCCGTTCACATCGATCCAATCCCCCTTCGAGATCGGACGCTCGACCAGTAGGATAATGCCCGAGACGAAATTCGACACAATGGTCTGCAGGCCAAAACCAATCCCGACAGACAGCGCCCCGGCCACAATCGCAAGCGAGGACAGATCGAACCCGGCCACCATAATCGCGATCAGCGCAGCGATGGTGATCCCGACATAGCCGGACCCGGCCACAATCGCGTTCTGGCCGCCGGGATCAATTTTTGTTTTGGGCAACAAAGAGTTGCGCAACCCGCTTTGAACCAGCCGCGTCACCGTATAGCCGATGGCAAATACGGCCACGAAGGTCAGGAAATTGCTGGGTGAAATCGTGACTCCACCGATGTCGAAGCCCAGAAGAATGCGCGTCCAGACCTCGATCAGATCAGTCTCGCGCGCGCCCCAGTAGATGGCCAGAACGGGCACCGACAGGATCGCAAGCGCAAACCCCAGCAGAACCGAAAATAATGAGTCGCGCGCGGCGTCGCCCTGCCCCGTTATCCAACCATAAACCGTTGTCAGGAAGCGCTGCGCGATCACCAGCGCCGCAATCAGGATCAGCGTCTTGACCGCCGGAAAAACAATGGCCTCGGCTGCATTCGTATAGCCGAACATCGCCAGAACTGGCGTCGCGATGCCAAGCAGGAACAGAACACGGCGCAGCAGCTCGATCAGTTGGCTCAGGCTTGCGCCCCGGGTTGACGCGTTTGGGTCGACCTCGTCCTGTTGAACGTCATTGGTCCGGATATGGCGCACCCGCAGCAGAAGCAACGCGGTCATGACGACAACCGGGAAGCTGACAACAGCCCGCGTCGCGTCCGAGATATTCTCGATCTGATCGAACAGAATGGCCAGTTCGTGCAAAATCAGCATGATGGCCAGCAGATCCAGATAGACCCGCAATTCCTTGATTTTATTTGCCGACAGGCGGCGGAAATTCTGCGCCTCTCCGATCAGATAGATCTGCCGACCGATCCAATCGTAGAAGAAAATGATCGCCGCCCAATACGGAACGCTTTGCAACAGAAACGTGCCGCGCAAGCCCAGCACCCCGGTCAGCGTGATCGCCTGAACGGCGGCCCAGACACCCAACCAGGGCAGAGCAATGCGGAACAGCGAGACGACAAAGGTCCAGACCCCGGTGCCCCCACCACCCAATTTACGCAGGTAGTCCCCGCCTCTTTCCGACCAGTAGCGCCCAAAGATCAGCAAAACCGCCGAGGCAACCATCAACAGAAAAATGCCCAGGCCGCGCTCGCGGATTTGTTCGCGGACGGAATCTGTACGCAGGTTCTTGGCGGTCTCGTTGAACAGGCTGCGGGTGGCTTCGGTCACATCCGCCCAGGCCGGCCGCAAATAGATCGGGTTGATCGGAGACGGGCCACGTTGCAACAGCTCTTTTTTCTGGCGGTCCCGGATGATCCGGTCAATCTCGCTGATCAACCCGTTGGCCCTGCTATAGGCCTCTTCCGAGATGATCCGGGGGACGCGCAGGCTGTTGAGTTGTTCGTCCAGATGCGCGCGCAACATCGCCAGTTGTTCTGGTTCTTCGGCATCACCTTCCGGCTTTGGACCCAGCGCCTTGATCTGGCCTTCCAATGTCTGAATGCGGTCAGTGTTTGCCCCGCGCGCCTGATTAAAGTCCTCGCGGTAATTGTTTATTTCAGAACGTAAATTCTCTAACGCAGCGTTCGAGGCCCTGTTGGCCTCGATCACCGTTTCGGCCCGGTCCGCCGTCTTGATCCAGCCCTGATAGTATTCGCTCTGCCGGTCGGTCAGTTGCGCGGTGGCAGCGCCAACAAACCCGAACAGACATAGGGCAACCAGAACAAGGCACAGGCGGACCTGCTGCAGCATCATACGTCCTCGAACACGCCCGGAATGCTGCGGGGTGCTTCGGTCATCCAATCCGGTACCGGCAGTTCTTTTTCACGCAGGAATTCCGGGTTGAACAGCTTGGACTGATAGCGCGTGCCATAGTCGCACAGGATGGTCACGATAGTATGGCCGGGGCCCAGATCCTTGGCCAGACGCACCGCGCCCGCCATGTTGATCGCGGTTGAACCGCCCATAACCAGACCTTCCTCGCGCAGCAGATCGAAGATCAGGGGCAGCGCCTCATTGTCGGTCATCTGGTACGAAAAGTCCGGCGTGAAGCCTTCCAGGTTCTTGGTGATGCGCACCTGTCCGATGCCTTCGGCGATCGAGCTGCCCTCCATCGCGATCTCACCGGTGGTGTAGTAGGAGTAAAGCCCTGCCCCCATCGGATCGACCAGGCCGATCTTCACACCTTTGGGCTGCAAAGCGTCGGCCACACCGGCCAGCGTTCCGCCTGAACCTACGGCACAGACAAAACCGTCCACCTTTCCATCGGTCTGTTCCCAAATCTCGGGGCCGGTGGTTTCCACATGGGCCTGACGGTTGGCGATATTGTCGAACTGGTTGGCCCAGATCGCGCCATTGGGTTCGGTTTGCGCCAGTTCCTCGGCCAGACGGCGCGAGTAATGCACAAAGTTGTTTGGGTTGCGATACGGCGCCGCCGGAACCTGAACCAGTTGCGCGCCGGCAAGGCGCAGCATGTCTTTCTTTTCTTCCGACTGGGTTTCCGGAATCACGATCACCGTCTTGAAGCCCATTGAGGCACCAACCAGCGCCAAGCCGATCCCGGTATTGCCCGCCGTGCCTTCGACAATGGTGCCACCGGGTTTCAACTGACCCCGCGCGACCGCATCGCGGATGATATAAAGCGCCGCGCGGTCCTTGACCGACTGTCCCGGGTTCATGAACTCGGCCTTGCCGAGGATTTCGCATCCGGTCTCTTCACTGATGCGCTTCAGCCGGATCAGCGGTGTTTTCCCGACTGCGTCGGCAAGGTCTCGTGCAATGCGCATGGCGCCCTCTTGTCGTTTGGTATCAGGGAAGATTTACAGCCGAGCCGCCGCAACCACAAGCGCGATAGTCACTGGCGCAAACGGTCCCGGTGACGGGCCAGCCAATGGGCCAGCGACAGCAAGGGCAAATCCTTGAAGGCATGGCTGTCCACAAGACTGATGAATTCCGAATACGGCAGAATTCGGGTGCGAATATCCTCGCCTTCGCTGTCCAATCCGCCTGCGTCGGTCGTTTCGGTCAAAGCTCCAAGACCGACATACAGATAGACATACTCGGTCGAAGACCCGCTTGAGGAATAGGCCCCACCCGCAAACTCTAGCGCATCGAGCGTGACCTGAGCCTCCTCCAACGCCTCGCGATGGGCCGCCTGTTCCCGTGTTTCGCCAGCGTCGATCATGCCCGCCACCGGCTCCCACATCCAGGGCTCGGGGTCTTCGATCAGGAAGATCGGGGGGCGGAACTGCTCGACCAGCATCACGGTGTCCTGCACCGGGTCATAGGGCAGAACCACAACCGCGCTGCCCTGCATCAGGCTGTTGCGGTTCAGAACAGGACCCATCGAACCGTCGTGCTGGCGGTGCTGTAGCTGGATTTCCTCTATGCCGAAGTAATCGACATAGGCGCGTGTATGACTGTGGACGACAACATCCGTTGCCGTATCGCGCGGATCACCCGAGCGGCGCTGCCGGGCAAACAACTTGGCCTGGGCGCGAGTCTGTATTGCCGGGATGCTGCGGGTCATCTTTTTGGCATCAACCTTGCCGAAATAGGCCATCTCCTCTTCGGCGGCCAGCGCGGTGACCTCGCCCAGTTTCTCGGCCCACCGCTCCAGCGACCAAAGACCCGCAGGCACCCAGGCACCGGGGGCCGGGAAAAACACCTGAGCGGTCGTCGTGCTGCCATCGGGTAAGGCTACGGCCAAGGGCTGCAAATCATAGTCAAACCCGCCTTCGTAATAGGCCAGTCGTGCCAGATCCTGCTTGGTCAGGTCGCGGGCCAAAAGGCCGTCGGCCTCAGCCCCCGGCATTGGCTGGATCATCGGAAAGTCCTCTCCTACCACCGCATGAACTGCATGATCCGGCAGACTGGCAGGGGTCAGCGACACATCCCCAGCGGACCGACCCAGCACGCGTTCCAGCAGTGGAACGTAGCGCAGGGTGCCGTAAAAGAACAAATCAGACACGGGTGAACAGCTTTCCTGTCGGGTTGAGGGTATCAGCGCCAGCGTCGGCTGGCGATTTCCGTGGCCAGACCGGCCAGAACCGACCCGACGGCCAGAGTGATCAGGATTTCCGGAACCAGCAGCAACCGCCCATAGTCGACACCGATCACGAAGATCGCCTTGAGCGCCTCGAACGGGCCGTCATAGCGGTTGCGCATGGCAAGGCGAAACATCTCGTAACAGCCCTGCACAAACAGCGCCCAGAACACCAGCGAGGCCACGCCGGTCAGCCCGTTGTTGATCCCGGCAGTCCAGCCGCGCCCTGCCCGTTTGCCCATGATTTTCCAGCCACATGCGACAGCGATTACAAGGTTCACCACGGTAAAATAGCCGTAATCCTTACCCTCTTCCCCGTTGTTGATAACCATGCTGGAGACCAGAAAGGCCACCACCGCAAGACAAAGGGCGGCAACTAATCGCGCGGCTGTGGGCATTTACGAATTCCGTTCCTTAACTGGGCTTTGCTATGGTGATCTGTGTCACATCGCAATTGCCCGTGTCAAAGGCTGCGCCACATGCGGTCAAATAATAATTCCACATGCGGCGGAAACGCTCATCAAACCCCATGTCAGCGATCTGATCCCACTTGGCGTTGAACGTGTCATACCAGCGGCGCAGCGTCAGGTCGTAGCTTTTGCCAAACTCTTTCGAACGCACCAGATCAAGCCCCGCCAGATCGATCTGTTGGCGCAGGATCGTGGGCGATGGCAACATGCCGCCCGGAAAGATGTATTTCTGAATGAAATCAACGCCGTTCTTGTAAAAATCCCAGCGGTGATCGCCCACGGTTATGATCTGCAACGTGGCCTGAGCGCCGGGCTTCAGACGTTCGCGCACCGTCTCGAAATAGACAGGCCAGTACTTTTGTCCTACAGCCTCGAACATCTCGATCGAGGCGATGCCGTCGTACAATCCGCGCTCGTCCCGATAATCCTGAAGCTTCAGCTCGACCATATCGGAAAGTCCAGCTTTTTCCATACGTTGTCGCGCAAAGTTCAACTGTTCCTGACTAATGGTCAGGCCGGTGACGCGCAAACCACGCTCTTTCGCGGCATATTCGGCAAAGCCGCCCCAGCCGCATCCGATCTCAAGCACATGATCGCCGGGTTTGACGCCCATTTCGTCAATGAGGCTGGCGTATTTGGCCGTCTGCGCCTTTTCCAGGCTCTCCTGTCCGGTCTCGAACAGTGCGCTGGAATAGGTCATCGTGTCGTCAAGCCACAGGCCATAGAAGTCATTGCCCAGATCGTAGTGGTACGAGATGTTCTTCTTGGCCTGTTTCCGATTGTTGCGATGCAGCCAGAACCGCAGCCGTTCATAGGCCTGCACCAGGAACTTGCCGGTGAACCCGTCATAAACCGTTTCCGAACCGAGATGGACAAGATCCATAAAGGATCGCAGGTCGGGCGTGCTCCAATGTCCTTCCAGATAGGCGTCCGAGAACCCAAGCTCTCCTTCCCGGATAAGACGTGCAAAAACATCCGGGTCGTGGATTTCGACCGCTGCAATCGGGCCGGGTTTGGAGCCTTCTGATCGAAACACGCGACCATCCGGCAAAGTGATATCCAGCCGCCCGGACTCCATCTTGCCCAGCATCTTGAAGACTTGCGCGAAATATCTGGGCAGGTCTGTCTGCCCCTCGGTCGACGTCAGGATCATCCGCTCTCCCCTCTGCGGTGTTTGGTTCAGGCTAGGACGGCTTTTTGTTTCTGGCAAGTTTTCAGTTCCTTACTGGGTTTTTCGGCTTTCATACGCAGACAGAGCGCGCTTGCGCCCGTCAGCCAAATCCACGACCGGTGGCGGGTATGGCGTGGACGGGTTCATTCCCCAGGACCTCGGGATCGCGTCGAAATAGGCCAAGGCGGTGGCGCTTGGGTTTGCGTGCCTTTCGGCGATCCAACGCTGCAGATAATGGTTCTTGGGATCGAACTTCTCTTGCTGCGTTTGCGGGTTGAAGATGCGGAAAAACGGGGCCGCATCCGGACCTGATCCCGCCACCCATTGCCAGCCCATCGCGTTCGAGGCCGGGTCCCAGTCGATCAGGCAGTCCTCAAACCAATTCATCCCGACATTCCAATGGGTCATCAGGTGCTTGGTCAGATAGCTTGCGACGATCATCCGGGCACGATTGTGCATCCGGCCGGTCACATACATCTCGCGCAGGCCCGCATCGACTACAGATATGCCGGTTCTGGCCTGTTTCCAGGCCGACACCTCGGGGTGATCCGGGTCGGTATTCCATGGGAAGGCATCCCATTCTGGTCGCCAGTTGCCGTTCAGCAGGTGCGGCGTGTGGTACATCAGGTGATAGGCGAACTCGCGCCAGACCAACTGCCGTAAGAAGCCGTCGGTCCCGGTCGTTCCCATCAACGCGGCCTGTTGCACCCGGTGCCACGCCGCCCGAGGGCCGATCTCGCCCAGCGACAGGTATTCCGAGAGGTTCGAGGTGCCATCGACATCCAGCCGGTCCCGGTCTTCGGAATAGCGCGAAACACGCTCCAAAAAAGCGTTCAGTTGGTCATAGGCCGCGTTTTCACCGGGGCGCACGTGCGGGCGAACGACCCGAGCGCCCCTGTTCATCGACTTTCCCATACTCCAGTCACCCAGCGTCTCTGACACAGGCCAATGGGCGGGCGCGTTCAGGTTGGTTACATTGGGAAATGGCTCGGGCACCTCGCGCCCCTGCACTGCGCGCCACATCGGAGTAAACACGCGGAACGGCTGCCCGGTTTTCGCCGCAACGGTCCAGGGTTCGAACAGCAGATGGCCCGCAAAGGACCTGGCTTGAACACCATCATCGATCAGGGCCGCTTTGACTTTGGTATCCCGCGCAATCGACTCTGGATCATAGGCCCGAGACCAGTAGACCTCGGTCGCGCCGGTCTCGGACACCAGTTTCTGCAACTGGTCCAACGCATCGCCGCGTCGTAGGATCAATTGGCTGCCAGCCTGACCCAGCGATTGTGCGAAGGCTTCAAGCCCCAAACCCAGACGCCATTTGGGTGCAGCGCCAAGTGCCTCGGTCAGTGGATCAAGAATGAACACCGGAATGACGGGCCGACCGGTTTGCGCGGCGGCAAACAGGGCCGGATGGTCCGACAGGCGCAAATCCCGTCGGAACCAGATAATGATTGGGGACTGTGTAGATGACATGACCGCCCTGGTGTTTTCTTCGTATTACGAAACAGGGCTTTGAGTGGATCACAAAACGCGGTCAAGCGCCTCCAACAATTGATCAATTTCCTGTTGCGAGGTGTAGTGCGTGAAGCTGACCCGCAATACGCCCTGCGCCGGATCAACGCCCATGGCTTGTAACGGGCGCACCGCGTAGAAATCACTGCCACCCGCCATGATGCCATATTTGGCCAACTCGGCTGCCACAGGTTCGGCCGGTTTTCCCAAGGCCATAGCGACCGTCGGTGCACGACGCGCCGCATCAGAAGGTCCGATCAGGCGCACGGCATTGCGCGATTTGACCGCATCCAGAACGGGTTGCAGCAACGCCTCTTCATGGGCGCGCATCAGATCATGGACAAAGGCCCCCTGCGCGGCCGCGCCTGTGTCCGGTCCGCCGTGGTGCTGACACAGCAGTTCGATGTAATCCGCCATCCCCGCACTTGCCGCGATCTGCGCGTGGTCGGGACCAGCGGGGGTAAAGCGCTTATACAGAACGTCCCCGTTGAAGTAATGCGCCTGGTTCGGCAGCAGTTCCCCAAGCGTTCGCCGAATGACCATGCAGCCCTGATGCGGGCCGTAGGTCTTGTAGGCCGAGAACAAATAGATATCCGGCCCCAGATCCCCGACATTCGGCAACCCGTGCGGCGCATAAGACACGCCGTCAACGCAGACAAACGCCCCGGCGGCATGAGCAATGGCTGTAATTTCCGTCACCGGATTGATCTCACCCACCACGTTCGAGCAATGCGGAAAGCAGACAAGGCGGGTTTTCTCGTCCAGCAGATTCTCAAGGTCTTGCGGGTTTAGCGCTCCGGTCTGGGGGTCGATCTGCCATTCCCGGATTTCGATCCCCGCATCTGCTAGGCGTCGCCACGGACCGGAATTTGCCTCGTGATCCTGGTTGGTTACGACAATCGCCTCACCCGGCTTTATCCATTGCCGTACCGCTTGCGCCAGAACATAAGTGTTTTGGGTGGTCGAGGGTCCAAAGCTCAGCTCATCGGTGTCGACGCCCAAAATGGCCGCCAGCCGCGCGCGGGCTTCGTCCATTTCAGCCCCTGCAAGCTGGCTTGCCTCAAACGGCGCATAAGGCTGCACCTTGCGCTGGGCGTAGAACCGCGTCAGCCGGTCAATCACCGGCTTGCACGCATAAGACCCGCCCGCATTTTCGAAAAAAGCCTGCCCTTTCAGGCTGGGCTCGGAAAAGGCCGGGAACTGAGCCCGAACGAAATCGATATCCAAAGACGTCATGGCCGGTCCCCTTCCCTAATCGCTTTCAAAAGCGCCGCGTCAGCCCTGAACCTTGGTATAGGTTCCCTCACCCGCCAGAATGCCGCGGAAGCCTCCGGGCTCATCAAGGCCGAACACAATCAGCGGCAGGTTGTTGTCCCGCGCCAGCGCAATGGCCGAGGCGTCCATGACCCGCAGCCGCTTGGCCAGCACATCATCATAAGAGACGGTGTCGTAGCGTACCGCATCGGCGTGCTCTTTCGGGTCCTTGTCATACACGCCATCAACGCCGTTCTTGCCCATGAAGATCGCCTGACAGGCCATTTCGTTGGCGCGCAGGGTCGCGGCGGTATCGGTTGTGAAATACGGGTTGCCGGTACCGGCGGCAAAGATGCAGACCCGCTTTTTCTCCAGATGTCGCACCGCACGGCGGCGGATATAGGGCTCGCACACTTCATCCATGCGAATGGCCGAGATCACGCGGGTGAACACCCCAATCTCTTCCAGTGCCGACTGCATCCCCAGCGCGTTCATCACGGTGGCCAGCATTCCCATATAGTCAGCGGTGGTCCGCTCCATCCCCTGTGCCGATCCGCTGAGGCCGCGAAAGATGTTGCCCCCGCCGATCACCATGCAAATCTCGACCCCCAGATCGTGAACCGATTTCACCTCTTGCGCTATCCGCTGCACGGTTGGCGGGTGCAGACCGAATCCCTGATCCCCCATCAGCGCCTCGCCAGAGATTTTCAGCATGACGCGGTTATACTTGGGTTTCGTTGTTTCGGGTGATGGGGTCAGGCTCATATTGCGCTCCGGGCTGGCACGGGTTTATTTGCGGCGCAAAATGAAGCAAAAGTTCCGCAGGTTCAATGCGGATGCTTAGGAAGAAAGCGACCCTGATGGCGGACCGACCCGCAACACGAATTTGGGACCGGTTGCCGCCTATCGAGGATGGCAAGCCCGTGCTGATCGCAGGCCCGACCGCATCCGGCAAATCGGACCTGGCTTTGCAGATCGCCGAAACCTTTGGTGGGGTCATCGTTAACGCCGATGCCAGTCAGGTTTACGACTGCTGGCAGGTGATCTCGGCCAGACCGTCGCCGCAGGACGAGGCGCGTGCACCGCACAAGCTGTATGGCCATGTCGCCTATGATCATAGCTATTCAACCGGCCACTGGCTGCGTGAGGCTGTGCCTCTGCTGACCGCTGGGGAACGCACGATCATCGTCGGCGGCACCGGGTTGTATTTCACCGCCCTGACCGAAGGGATGGCCGAGATCCCCGCCACCCCCACCGAAGTTCGGCAGATCGCGGATCAGATGTCCCTGCCGGATCTGATCGATGGCGTGGACAGTCAAACGCTGAGCCGATTGGACATAAACAATCGCGCCCGCGTTCAGCGCGCGTGGGAGGTTCAGACCGCGACGGGTCGCAGCCTTCAATCCTGGCAATCGGATACGCCACCGCCTGCATTGAAGCTGGAGGACTGCGTTCCGATCGTCTTTGATGTGGACAAAGCGTGGTTGCAGGATCGGATCTCACGCCGATTTGATCAGATGGTGAGGACAGGTGCCTTGGACGAGGTTGCAGCCATGAGCGACCGCTACGATCCGTCACTGCCCGCCTTCAAGGCCATCGGCGTGCCCGAGCTGATGTCTTATCTGGACGGTGAAATGACACTGGACGAGGCACGTGAACGAGCCACGATTTCGACGCGCCAATTCGCAAAACGTCAGCGCACGTGGTTTCGCGCGCGCATGAAACGCTGGGCAAATGTGGATTTCTCCAAGTAACAACATGGTAAGATTACGACGCGGGCCCCTTCCCTGAAGAAAACTTAATCCTTGTCCATGTTACGCAAGGAATCGATGCGCAATTCCCCAAAAACAGGCGGAAATACTGCGAATTTCGTGACAGACCGGTGCAACCTGTTACCGAAAACATCCCGAACACAAGACCGGCCAATGTCGTTTTTGTGCCTCGAATGACGATTTCGAACATTGACGCGTTCCAAATTCTGGTGCCGAATACGCCCATGGGGATGCAGAGAATCCAAAAAACAAATCCCGTAGATTTACCCGTCGGCGCGAAAAGCGCCGGGTAAGCTGGTTCATCAAATCAAAAAAACTGTTACTCAGGGAGATAGAGTAAATGTCAGATCGAACACCAACCGGAGCATCGGTTCATTGGGCAGCAGAGATGCACGCCCAGGAATGCCGCGACGGTAAACTCAGCCGGCGCGAGTTCATTGCCCGCGCCACGGCGCTGGGCGTTGCAGTGCCCACGGCTTATGGCCTGATCGGCTTGCAAGCACCGGCAGCCGCACAGGAACCGCCGCGTGGCGGCACCATCCGCTATCAGATGGAAGTGCGCGCGCTGAAAGATCCGCGCACCTTCGACTGGACACAGATTGCCACCTTCACCGCAGGCTGGCTGGAATATCTGGTCGAATATAACAATGACGGCTCGTTCAAGCCCATGCTGCTGGAAAGCTGGGAGGCCAATGACGACGCCACCGAATACACTCTGAACGTTCGCAAGGGTGTGAAATGGAACAACGGCGACGATTTCACAGCCGAAGATGTTGCCCGCAATATCACCGGCTGGTGCGACTCGGCGGTCGAAGGCAACTCGATGGCGTCGCGGATGGCGTCCCTGGTTGACGAAAGCACCCAGAAAGCAGCCGACGGTGCGATCACCGTGGTTGACACGCACACCGTAAAGCTGAAGTGCAACGCGCCGGACATCACCATCATTCCGGGCATGGCTGACTATCCGGCGGCCATTGTTCACAGCAGCCACGACCCCGACAACATGTTGGGCAACCCGATCGGAACCGGCTTTATGCTGCCCGAAAGCCACGAAGTCGGCGTCAAAGGCGTTCTGGTGCGCAACGAAGGCTTCGACTGGTGGGGTTATGAAGCCGGAAAAGGCGGCTATATCGACCGGATCGAGTTCATCGACTACGGCACCGACCCTGCCGCCTTCCTGGCTGCATACGAAGCCGAAGAAATCGACATGAACTGGGAATCGGTCGGTGAATTTGTCGACATCTTTGACGGCATCGGCCTGACCCGCTCGGAAATCCCGTCGGGCTTTACCATCGTCATTCGTCCGAACCAACTGGCCGAAGACGCCGATGGCAACAAGATCTACGGCGACAAACGCGTGCGTCAGGCGCTGGCGATGGCCGTGGACAACGAAGTGTGTCTGGAGCTTGGTATGTCCGGCTACGGCATCGCTGCGGACAACTGCCATGTCGGTCCGATGCACCCGGAACATGATTCAGCGGTCACTCGTATTCCCTATGATCCTGCAAAGGCCAAAGCCCTTATGGACGAGGCCGGCATGGGCGACTTCGAGCATGAAGTTCAGTCCATCGACGATGACTGGCGCCGGAACACAACCGCAGCTGTTGTTGCTCAGCTGAATGACGCCGGGATCAAGGCGAAGCACACCGTGTTGCCTGGCTCGACCTTCTGGAACGACTGGACCAAATACGCCTATTCGTCGACCAACTGGAACCATCGTCCGCTGGGAACTCAAATCCTGGCGCTGGCCTATAAGTCAGGCGTGGCATGGAACGAATCCGGTTTCGCGAACGAGGAGTTTGACGCGCTGCTTGCCGAGGCCAACTCGATTGCCGATGTAGACCGCCGTCGCGAAGTGATGGGCAAGCTGCAGGCGATTATGATCGAAGAAGGCGTTGTGATCCAACCCTACTGGCGCACGGCGATGCGTCACCATCGTGAAAACATGGTGGGTGTTGAAAAGCACATCGCGGACCTGCCGCAGATCTACAAATTCGGCATTCTGTCCTAAGCCGAAAAACCCAAGGCCGCGCCGCGCTGGCGCGGCCTTTTCGTCCTGAATGCGGCGACCATAAAAACAGCTAAGCGTGAAGCCAGACGACATTCACGCCAGCCTACCAACAGGGGCTAACATGGGACTATTCATTCTAAGGCGCGTCGGCATCATGCTATTGACAGCATTATGCCTGACGTTCCTGGTTTTCTTTCTGACAAACCTCTACCCGAACCTTGAAAAGCTTGCGAAGACGCAAGGCAACTTCCGCATGTCGGATGAACAGGTCGAGAGTTTCCTGGAAAAGAACGGCTATCTCCAAGCAACGCCGATCAAATACGGCGAATGGCTGGGCGTGTTACCCTCGTACCGGCACACCAATGAGGACGGCACCGTTCAAGGCCGCTGCATTCTGCCCGGTCAACCCGCGGAAGAAGCGCCCAATTTCTGCGGCATCCTGCAGGGATACTGGGGCTATTCGACGGTCTTCAAAGACGAGGTCTCGGCGGTTGTTGGAACCCGTCTGGCGCTGACTGGACGGCTGATGTTCTGGGTCATGCTGCTGATGGTCCCCTCGGCGCTGATCCTTGGCATTCTGGCTGGTATGAAAGAAGGCTCGGCCACGGACCGCACGTTGTCCACCTTTGCCATTACGACGACGGCAACGCCGGAATACGTCTCGGGCGTTATCTTCATCGCGATCTTCACCTCCTCTGCTGTTGGATTGAAATGGTTCAAGGGGACGGCAACTCAGGCGATGGAGAACCCGACGTTTGAGAACTTCTTCCTGCCGGTTCTGACCATTGCGCTATACGGGATGGGCTATATCGCCCGAATGACCCGCGCCTCGATGACCGAGGTGATGACGGCGCAATACATCCGGACCGCGCGCCTGAAAGGTGTCTCATTCCCGAACATCGTCATGAAACACGCGCTGCGCAACGCGCTGATCGCGCCCTTTACCGTCATCATGTTGCAGTTCCCATGGCTGCTGAACGGCGTTGTGATCGTCGAGACCCTGTTCAACTACAAGGGTTTTGGCTGGGCGCTGGTACAGGCGGCGGGCAACAACGACATTCAGCTGTTGCTGGCGATCTCGGTCGTGTCGGTCTTTGTGGTGCTGGTGACGCAGCTGATCTCGGATATCGGCTATGTCTACCTCAACCCGCGCATCCGCATCGCATAAGGAGGGATAGATCATGGAACCACTTACCTGGACCGGCTCTATCGCCTTCCTCAACCCGCTTCTGGCGCTTGCACTGGGGCTGATGTTCCTGTCGATCATTGTCTGGATGCTGGCCAGCATCGTGCTGCCCGAAGACCAGATGACCGTGAACCCGGATGGCACGCTGACCTCAAGCTCGGGACTGCGCAACATGATCCAGGGCGCGCTGCGCTACAGCTTTCTTGCAAGTGTCGGGATTGCCGTCGCCTATATCGTCCTCGGGATCGTGATGGGCACCGGTGCCGGCATCATCGGCGCGATATCGCAACAGTTCCTGCCGGTTTGGCTGTCACTGATCCTGCTTTATGCAATGTCGATCGCGTTCAAACGCAAGCTGGGACTTTATGGCAAGCTATTCGACAGCCCCATCGGCATGATCGGCTTTGGGCTGGTCATGTTCTGGGTGTTCACCGGGATCTTCGGAGCGCTTGATCTGATCGTCACCCATGACCCGCTGGCGCAGGTCTCGGGCATGAAGAACAAGGTGCCGGGAACCCCCCTGCCGGGATCGGAAGAAGGCGCGTATTCCTGGTATCTGCTGGGCGGCGACAACCTGGCCCGCGATGTCTTTAGCCGTATGGTCAAGGGCGCGTGGATCGTGGTTCAGATCGCGCCACTGGCGACGATGTTTGCCTTTATGGTCGGCATTACGCTGGGTCTGCCCGCAGGATATTACGGCGGTCGTCTGGACACGTTCATCTCGTTCCTGGCCAACCTGATCCTGGCCTTCCCCGTGATCCTGCTGTTCTACCTGCTGGTCACACCCGAGATCGTGGCGACCGGGGTTCCGAACTACATGGCTGCCGTGCTGTTCGTGTTCCCGATCCTGTTCCTGGGCGTATTGCTGAACTCGCGCTACTACACGCGCCCCAATTTCCGCACACCGTTGCTGATCGGGGTGTTGGGGGTGACGATCTGGTTGTATCTGTCGCTGATCTCATCCGGCGGCTACATCATCGATACCGATGCCTATCGCATCTGGGGTCTGCCGACCTATCTGGACCTGTTCAATATTCCAGGCGGTATTCTGGTGGTGTTCGTCTCGGTGGTCTTCGTAAACTCACCCACGGTGTTCCGCATCGTGCGCGGGCTGGCGCTGGACATCAAGACACGCGATTATGTGGCGGCGGCGCAGACCCGTGGTGAAGGCCCGTGGTACATCATGCTGTGGGAAATCCTGCCCAACGCGCGCGGCCCGCTGATCGTCGATTTCTGTCTGCGCATTGGCTACACCACCATCCTGCTGGGGACCTTGGGTTTCTTCGGGCTGGGCCTGCCGCCGGAAAGCCCGGATTGGGGGTCGACGATCAACGAGGGGCGTAAGCTTCTGTCGATCTATCTGCACCCGGCCCTGCCGCCCGCGCTGGCGTTGTTGTCGCTGGTTCTTGGGTTGAACCTGCTGGCAGATGGTTTGCGCGAAGAAAGTCTGAAGGACTGATGTGATCTGTTCTGGGGGCGCTGCCCCCAGACCTCCGGGATATTTTTAGCCAGATGAAGGGGATCCCCGGACTCTCGCGAGGAGATACAAGATGAATAAACTGGCGGATTATGACGGTCCAATTCTGGAGATCGACAAGCTTTCGATTTCGTTCTTTACCCGTCTGCGTGAAATTCCTGCCGTGATGGATTTCTCGGTCAGCGTACAGCCCGGTGAGGCTGTGGGGCTGGTTGGTGAATCCGGGTGCGGTAAGTCCACCGTGGCCCTTGGCGTAATGCAAGATCTTGGCAAGAACGGCCGGATTGTCGGCGGCACGATCAAGTTCAAAGGGCGCGACCTGTCCGAGATGACCTCGGATGAATTGCGCGACATTCGCGGCAATGAAATCGCGATGATTTATCAGGAGCCGATGGCATCGCTGAACCCCGCGATGAAGATCGGCAAGCAACTGATGGAAGTGCCGATGATCCACGAGGGCGTCGGTGCCGAAGAGGCCTATGCCCGCGCGCTGGAGGTTGTCACCGACGTACGCCTGCCCGACCCCGAGCGGATGCTGAATTCCTTCCCGCATCAGTTGTCGGGCGGTCAGCAACAGCGGATCGTGATCGCGATGGCGCTGATGTCGAAGCCTGCGCTGCTGATCCTGGACGAGCCGACCACCGCGCTGGACGTGACGGTCGAGGCCGCCGTGGTGGAACTGGTCAAAGATCTGGGCAAGAAATACGGCACCTCGATGCTGTTCATTTCGCACAACCTGGGGCTGGTTCTGGAAACCTGCGACCGGTTGTGCGTGATGTATTCGGGCGAGGCGGTCGAGCGTGGCTCGATCAAGGATGTGTTCGACGAGATGCAGCACCCCTATACGCAGGCGCTGTTCCGCTCGATCCCCCTGCCCGGCGCGGACAAGAACGCACGCCCGCTTGTGGCCATTCCGGGGAACTTCCCCCTGCCACATGAACGCCCGCCGGGCTGTAACTTTGGCCCGCGCTGCGACTATTTCGAAGAGGGTCGCTGTGACGCGCAGAATATTCTGATGGAGGCTGTGCCGGGCAATGATCGCCACCACACGCGCTGTCTGAAGTTCAAGGAAATTGACTGGAATGCGCCCATTACCGTCGGCGAACAGAAAGAAAAGGCCGAGATCGGGCGCACGGTCCTGAAAATGGACAACCTCAAGAAATACTATGAGGTGGCGGCCAACGCCCTGTTCGGGGGCGGTGAAACCAAAGTTGTGAAAGCCAATGAGACGCTGAGCTTTGAGGCGCATGAATCCGAGACCCTCGCCATTGTGGGTGAATCCGGATGCGGCAAGTCCACCTTTGCCAAGGTGTTGATGGGGCTTGAGACGGCAACGGACGGTCAGATCCTTCTGGACAACCGCAATATCGAAGCGGTGCCTATTGAGGAGCGCGATGCCAAGACCGTGGGCGAGGTTCAGATGGTGTTCCAGAACCCGTTTGACACGCTGAACCCGTCGATGACGGTTGGGCGACAGATCATCCGGGCGCTGGAAATCTTCGGTGTCGGCAATTCCGAGGCCGAGCGAAAGCAACGGATGCTGGAACTGCTGGATCTGGTGAAACTGCCGCGTGCCTTCGCCGACCGAATGCCACGGCAATTGTCGGGCGGCCAAAAGCAACGCGTCGGTATCGCACGCGCCTTTGCAGGCGATGCACGGATCGTGGTTGCGGATGAACCCGTATCTGCGCTGGACGTGTCAGTACAGGCCGCAGTGACCGATCTGCTGATGGAGATTCAGCGCGAACACAAGACCACCTTGCTGTTCATCAGCCACGATCTGTCGATTGTCCGATACCTCAGCGACCGGGTGATGGTAATGTATCTGGGCCATGTGGTCGAGTTGGGGACAACCGATCAGGTCTTCTCGCCGCCCTATCACCCCTATACCGAGGCCTTGCTGAGCGCGGTTCCGATTGCGGATACTTCGATCGAGAAAGAGCATATCGTTCTGGAGGGCGATATCCCCTCGGCCATGAACCCGCCGCCGGGTTGCCCGTTCCAGACCCGCTGCCGCTGGAAGTCCGAAGTTCCGGACGGGCGATGCGAGTCGGATGTGCCACCGGTCAAGACACTGGCTGATGGGCATCAGGTGAAGTGCCATCTGGCCGACGAGGTTCTGGCCCGTATGGAACCGGTGATCAAAATCGCAGCGGAATAAACCCTGCAAAACTGGAAAAAAGGGCCGGTTCAAGGACCGGCCCTTTCTTTTGCGCCCTGAGGCGGGGAAACCGTCAGATTACCGGCGCACTTGATTTGCGAGTGGTGGTTCTGCCGGTCCTTGTATCAACCGGTCATTACGTTGTTGCCGAAATGCATGAATTCCTGAGTCATGCCGCCAATCTCTCCGGCCTCAAGCGTCAGGCTCGCGCTGTCGAGCATTTTGTAGCTGGGCTGCGCCTTCACCCAGTCATCTGCCGATTGCAGCGTGGTCAGCGTGTAGGACGTGACCTCGTTCAGATAGTGGGTCGGAATGACAACCTTTGGTTTCAGCTTTGAGACGATGTCGTTGCCCTGCTGGTAGCTGAGGATATGCTCTGACCCATCGACCGGAAGGGTCAGCACGTCCACCTGCCCGATTGCATCCCAGAATTCCTGCGGCGGGTTATGGCGGTTGTCGCCCCAGATCAGCGTGCGGATGCCGCCGGTTTCGACCAGATAGACCACCATATCCATGTGGCCCACGTTGTTGGGCGGACAGGCTTCCACGCCAAACTCGGCCAGCGCATTGGTCCATTCGTACCAACCCGGTGCCACACAGGCGTGTTTGTCTGCAAAGCCGGTGATTTTGACATCGGCAAATTCGAAATGGCCGACCATCCGGTCCAAAACCATGGTCGAGCTTGGGCGCTCGATCGCGTCATGGTCAAAATGGGCGTGGGTCGACAGGGTTATGTCCACAGGGATCTGAGGGAACTCGTTGCGGAACCACAAGCCCCAAGCACCCGACGGATCATCGCGCCACGGGTCGAACAGCACGGTCGCACCGTTGGGCGAGGTGATCTTGATCGCGCAATGCCCGTAATAGTCGATCCCGACCGTGCCTGTACTGGCCTGACCGGTCGAGCCTTGCAGGTCGATAACGTGGTTATTGTTGCCCGGCTGAAGCCAGGCTTGCGATTGCGCCTCGGCCGGTTTGCCGTTCAGCAGCGATGCGCCGACTCCGGCCGCGCCTGCCGCCATAAAGAAAGACCGGCGCGACAGGCCCTTGGCCAATCTGTCTTTCTGTCCGTTCAGGATTGTGGGCTTCAGATCTTTGCGATCCATCTTGTACCTCCTTGTTGGTCAGGCGCGCGTGCGGCGCACCTGATCGGAAGGGTAACAACAGGGGAACAACAGGCTCAGATCAGAAAAATCTGGGGGGAATATGGGGGCATTCCCCATATTCTATGTTCAGGAAATAGAAAGCAGATGACTGCGCAGATTCTGATCGCGCCCATCCAAGCCCAATTTCCGGCGAATGTTGTTGCGATGAAAATCGATGGTCGACGTCTCACGCGACAAGGCCCGCGCAATGTCTTTCGTCGTTTTCCCGGACATCACCAACTGCGCAATTTCGATCTCGGTCGGTGTCATGATCGAGAACGCATCGGACAGTTTGTCCGACAGCATCGAGGTCATATCCCTAAGGTTGCTTTCGGCCAGATCCAGATAAGCATGGGCCGCGCCGCCCTCGGGCAGATGTCCGCGCAGCTTGTCCAGATAGGGCAAGACCATCAGGCGCACCCGCTCGACAATATCCTGGTCATGGTCTTTGCGGTCATCATCGACGCTGGTCAGCAGAACGCGCAGGGCGGTGTTTGTTTCTTGCAATTCACGGGTGCGAGCCTGCACCCGGCTTTCCAGTTGCGCCAATGTTTGATTCAGCTTTTCTTCCAGCGCGCGACGCAGATAAACCTCTTGAATCAAAGCGAGATCGGATTCGACCATACGCGCGAATTGTGCCAGCCCTTCGCGAAACAACAGCGCGCGACGATTGCGGTGCCGGTCCAGAATGCAGATGGTTCCGAACACCGCCCCGTCCGGCCATTTCAGCGGCAATCCGATGTAAAAGGACATGCCGTGTTCCATGTCGTCATTACCGCTCCAGACGGGATCACAGGTGGCGTCCTCGACCACCAACTCGCTGTCCTGTTGCAACACGCCCTGACAATAAAGCTTGGGATTCAACTGAAAGTTCATCCCCACGGGATACGGATTCTGAGGGTGGTCCGAGGTGATCAGGACCGTATGATCCGGCGCATCCGTTTTCATGATCAGGCTGGCAGGCACATCGGCAAGCTTGGCAACAAGGTCCACCAACCTTTGCCAATTGGCCTTTGTTTCAGCGGGGATTTCCGGTCGGTCTTGCAACATCGGCACCTGTTCGGGTCCTGAAAGATCGCCTACAGGTTAGGTCAGCGGTCATTGCCGGATCAAGGATCAGATCATGCCGCCTTGCAGCATCACCCGATCAGCCGCCCCAGATTACCTTCACGTAGTTCTGGGTTTCCTTGTAGGGTGGGATTCCGCCGTGCTTTTCAACCGCTTTCGGGCCAGCGTTATACGCCGCCAGCGCCAAAGGCCAGGATTTGAACTTGCGGTATTGCCAGGACAGATAGCGCGCGCCGCCTTCAAGGTTCTGCTTGGGATCATGCGGGTTCACGCCCAGCAACTTGGCGGTCTGAGGCATCAGCTGCGCCAGCCCCAACGCCCCCTTGTGAGATTTGGCATGCGGGTTCCAGCCGCTTTCCTGCTGCACCAGCCGCAGGAACAGATCTTCGGGGATGCTGTGCAACCGGGCCGCATCGCGCGCGAGGCTCAGGTATTCGCCCCGGTAGCTGCCGGTATAGCGCTTGTTCACCTTGACCCGCTCGGTCTTTGGTTTCAGGCGCTCGGAGCCGCGATACTGCGTTGCCGCCCTGCCATCCAATACTTTGGATTGTTTCAGAAAAATGTCCATCCGGCTTTTCGTGGACAACGTGTCCGCCTGCACAGATCCAGACAGCAACACAACGCCCAGAACCGTTAACCCAACACACACAGAACGCATGAAAGCCTATCCCGCTCGCTCAAAAATCAGTCGGAGTATAGGTATTCCAGTCAAAAATGAAAGCTTGGTAAAGACAGACGCAAGAATTCTTGCCGAACGTTGTCGTGATCAATCATGTTTTAACCAAGACGCAGGCGATATAGGGTCGCAAAGACATCCGGCGCCAGATTCGGCGCACTCAGATCAATACAGAACGGGGAAATACATGGCGGGTTCAGTCAACAAGGTCATTCTGGTCGGCAATCTTGGCCGCGATCCCGAGGTTCGGTCATTTCAGAACGGCGGCAAAGTGTGCAACCTGCGCATCGCCACCTCCGAGAACTGGAAAGACCGCAACACCGGTGAACGCCGGGAACGGACGGAATGGCACTCGGTTGCCATCTTCTCGGAACCGCTGGCCCGCATTGCCGAGCAGTATCTGCGCAAGGGCAGCAAGGTCTATATCGAAGGCCAGTTGGAAACGCGCAAATGGCAGGATCAATCGGGGCAGGATCGCTATTCGACCGAAGTGGTGCTGCGCCCCTATCGCGGTGAACTGACACTGCTGGACAGCCGCGGCGGTGAAGGCGGCGGCGGTGGCGGTTATGGCGGAGGACAGTCGGGCGGCTATGGCGGCGGTCAGGCCGGTGGCGGCTATGGCGACCCCTATGGTGGCCAATCCAGCGCCCCTGCCACTGCATCCGGCGGAATCGACGACGACGAGATTCCGTTCTAAGCGAAACGGAGTAAACACATGACATGGTCCTTCGCCCTCGGCCGGTTCCTCGGGTCCGAACTGAGGGTCCATGTCACCTTCTTCCTTTTGTTGGCCTGGGTCGGCTTTGCCGCCTACTCCAACGGTGGCTGGCCTGCGGTCATCGACAATCTGCTGTTTGTGCTGGCCCTGTTTGCCTGCGTTGTGGCGCATGAGTTCGGTCATGCCCTGATGGCCCGGCGCTTTGGCATCAAAACCCCCGATATAACGCTGTTGCCCATCGGCGGTCTGGCCCGTCTGGAACGGATGCCCGAAAAACCGATGCAAGAGGTCTGGGTGGCGCTGGCCGGGCCTGCGGTGAATATCGTCATTTGGTTGGTGTTGGTTCTGCTGGGCGCGGGCATATCGCCCGGTTCAGTCACTGATCTGGACTCGGCCAGTTTCGGGATCTTGCAACGGTTGGCCTATGTCAATCTGCTGCTGGCGGCCTTCAACATGATCCCGGCTTTCCCCATGGATGGGGGGCGCGTGGTCCGCGCCCTGTTGTGCCTCAGGATGGACCGGGTTCAGGCCACCCGCATTGCCGCATTCAGCGGGCAGATTGTTGCCATTGGATTGGGGTTCTGGGGCCTGAGCTCGGGCAATCCGATCCTTGTTCTGATTGCCGTTTTTGTGTTCATCGCAGCCAATGCCGAAAATCAGGACGTCGCCCTGCGATCCGTCGCGCGCCGTGTGC
Organism: Ruegeria sp. C12; assembly: GCF_056537745.1. Taxonomy (NCBI): domain Bacteria; kingdom Pseudomonadati; phylum Pseudomonadota; class Alphaproteobacteria; order Rhodobacterales; family Roseobacteraceae; genus Ruegeria; species Ruegeria sp. C12. The sequence goes on along the minus strand of NZ_JBQFSA010000001.1, from coordinate 1,045,819 downwards.
TGGCGCGGGATGCGATGATTACCGAGTTTCACGCGCTGTCGCCGCAGGACAGTTTGAACACCGCCGCCCAAGCCGTCATTCACACGACGCAGCACGAGTTTCCCGTCTTGGATACCGACGGGGCCTTGCTTGGCTTTGTCACGCGGGATCGTTTGTTTGCCGCGCTGGCGGGGGATCATCCCCGGTCGGACCCTGCGACCTCGATCATGGAGGGCGATATCCCTCAGGTTGGACTGACTACCGGCCTTGAGGCGGTTCTGAAAGGGCTGCACAAGGGTGCCCCGGCGATTGCTGTCACCAGCCGCACGGGTCGTATGATCGGCTATATCACGCGGGAAAACATCGGCGAATTGATGGTGATCCGGGGGCGTTAGAGCGTGCGACCTTGAACCCGAGACACGAAGACCCTGCCACGCCTAAGGCGCTCTTGGGCCATTCGTGTCGCATGGTGCTTCAGGTAAAAGATCGCACGCTCTTGTATCAGGCTGTAGGCAACGCGTCCTGCAGCACCGACATCACCGCATCACGCGGCACATCCGATGTGACAAAGGCCTGACCGATCCCGCGCGCCAGAATAAAGCGCAACTGACCGTCAATGACCTTCTTATCCTGCGCCATCAGATCAACCAAAGCGTCGGCACCCGGAAGCTCTCCGGGAATGTCGGCCAGATCGGTTTTCATGCCCATGGCCTTCAGATGCGCCCGCACGCGGCTTGGGTCCTCCTGCGAACACAGACCCAGACGGGACGATAGCTCAAACGCCAGCGCACAGCCGATGGCGACACCCTCGCCGTGCAGCAGGCGGTCGGAATAGCCCGTCGCGGCCTCCAGCGCGTGACAGAAGGTATGGCCGAGGTTCAGCAGGGCGCGATCGCCCTGCTCGGTCTCATCCCGCGCGACAATGTCGGCCTTCATCTGAACCGACCGGGTGACAGCCCGCACCCGTGCGGCCATATCACCGGATGAAACGTCGGGGCCGTTGGCCTCTAGCCATTCAAAGAACTCCGCGTCGCCCAGCAGACCGTATTTGACTACTTCGCCGTAACCGGACAAGAAATCCCGCTGCGCCATGGTGCCCAGTACCGAGGTATCGGCCAGCACCAGCGAGGGCTGATGAAACGCGCCAATCAGGTTCTTGCCTTGCGGTGCGTTGATCCCGGTTTTGCCGCCCACCGAACTGTCGACCTGCGCCAGCAGCGAGGTCGGGATTTGCACAAACCGCACCCCGCGCCGCAGCACGGAAGCGGCAAAGCCAGCCAGATCGCCGATCACGCCACCGCCCAAGGCAACGACCACATCGCGCCGTTCGACCTTTTCGGCCAACAGCCATTCCACCGCACGTTCGAAATGCGGCCAGCTTTTGGTCGCCTCACCTGCCGGAAGGGCCAGCGCCGACATCTCGATCCCGGCAGCGGCCAGACCGTCACGCAGCGCGTCCAGATGCAGTGCCGCTACGTTTTCATCGGTCAGAACCGCAACCTTCGGACGGTGCAGCAACGGGGCAATCCGCGCACCGGATTGCGCCAGCAGATCGGGGCCAATCTCGACATCATACGAGCGTTCGCCCAGCTCCACATGTACGGTTTGATGCATTTACTTCCGTTCCAAAACATCCGGGCGGGCCAACAGGGCCTCGACCACGCGGTCCACCATATTGTCGATCGAGGTCTCACCATCCGACTCGGCAATCAGATCAGCCTCGGCATAGACCGGCACGCGATCCTCGTACAGGGCCTTGAGCGTCGCATACGGGTCGGAAGTGCGCAGCAGCGGGCGGGTATCCTTATGGCGCACCCGGTTCCACAGCACGTTCAGATCGGCCCGCAACCAGACCGAGGCCCCCCGCTCGCTTATCATCACGCGGTTGCCCTCTGCCATGAACGCGCCGCCGCCGGTGGACAGGATGCCGCGCTCCTCATCCAGCAGACGGCCAATAACCTGCGTTTCCTTCTGGCGAAAAAACGGCTCACCATCCCGTTCGAAGATCTCGGGGATGGTCATGTTGGCCGCCGATTCGATCTCGGCATCGCTGTCGAGAAACGGAACACCCAGCCGCGCGGCCAGGGCACGGCCCACAGCCGTCTTCCCTGCCCCCATCATGCCGACAAGAACCACGGTTTTGTGCAGATCATATCGTGATCCCGTATCCGCCGGATGCGTGTTATGCTTAATTTCGCTCATTTCACCGTGAATGACGTGATCTTGGAAAAAATGCCAGTTATAACTTGGCCAAAATCAAAAATTGAGGCAGCGTGGCGCCATGGGTCGTCTGATCAAGTTCCTGATTTACTTAATTTGCCTGAGTTTCATCGGGCTGGTGGCCTATGCCTATATCGGCCCCTATTTCGGGGCGGATTTCTCGGCCCCGCAAACTGAAATCCGTGAACCGGTCACTCTGGATGTCGACTAAGCACATTGCGGTGGCATTGCTGCTGGCCGGGGCCGCGCAGGCGCAAGAGCCGCTGTCGGCTATCGAATGGCTGACCGAGCCGCCGGAAAACCTGCCCGGAACCGTCCTGCTGGAGCCGCCTGTCACCCAGAACGGGGTGCAGCCTCAGGTCGAGGTCACACCGCTTGAGGCGCTGTCGCAGCCGCTGGGTCTGGTGTCATCCACTGTCACCGGCTTGCCGGTTGATCTATGGCAGGGCAGCGACCCGGAACGTCTGTCCGAACTGATCGCGCGGGTGCCAGTCAAACATAACCCGGCCATGCAGCGGTTGCTGTTCACCCTGCTGCTGTCCGAAGCCCGCGCGCCCGCAGGTTCCGGCGCCGAAGAGGTTTTGCTACTGGCGCGCCTTGATCGGCTGATGCAATTGGGGGCCGCTGATCCGGCGCAATCGCTGGTGCAACTGGCTGGTCCCACGGATTCGCAGGCTCGGTTTCAACGCTGGTTCGATGCTACTCTACTGACCGGGGACGAAGACCGCAGTTGTACTGCCCTGATCGCGCAACCTCATCTGTCGCGTGATTATGCGGCACAGATTTTCTGCAAGGCCCGGCGGGGCGATTGGCCTTCGGCTGCGCTGACGCTGGAGGCCGCGCATGCGCTGAAAATCCTGCCGCAGGATGAGTTGGACGTGCTGGACCGTTTCCTGAGCCCCGAACTTTACGAAGACGCAGCGTATCTGCCGCAGCCCGAAGACCCAACGCCGCTCAGCTTCCGCCTGTTCGAAGCGATCGGGGAACGATTGCCATCTGCCCCGCTGCCCCGCGCCTTTGCCAATGCAGACCTGCGCGATGTGGCCGGGTGGAAAGCCCAGATCGAGGCCGCCGAGCGTCTGACGCGTATCGGGGCCCTGACGCCCAACCAGTTGCTCGGGCTTTATACCGAGCGGGACCCAGCTGCATCCGGCGCGGTTTGGGATCGGGTCGCGGCCATCCAGCAGTTCGAAAGCGCGTTGGATAGCGGCAATGCCGAAGCGATCGGAAAGACCCTGCCCCGCGCATGGGATCAGATGCGCAGTGTCGGGCTCGAGGTGCCATTTGCCGAGCTGTTCGCCGACCGGCTGGCCGACGTGACCCTGCCCGTTCCGGCCACGGACAACCTGCGCTGGCGTATTCTGATGTTGTCCGAGCAATACGAGCGGGCAGCGCTGACAACACCGGACAAATCAACCGAGGCTCAGTTCCTCGTGGCCCTTGCGCAAGGGGACCCCGGTCGCGCCGTATCGCCCTCGCCGCTGGCTGATGCGGTGGCGCAGGGGTTCGAATGGGCCGCGCCTGTTCCATCGGATATCGACGCCCTGCTGGAACAGGGCCAGTTGGGAGAGGCCATTCTGGAGGCCATGCAACTGTTCACCCATGGTGCACGCGGCAATCTGGTCGATCTGACAGCGGCCATTGCGGCCTTTCGGCGCGTGGGACTGGAAGACACCGCCAGACGCGCGGCGCTGAACCATCTGATCCTGCAGGGGTGACGGTCATGGGTGGACCAGCCTCGCAAGAATTGTGGATCTCGACCTTTTTGCAGGCGCAAGCGGCCGAGTTGGGGGCCGCTACCAACACTCTGCTGGCCTATGGGCGAGACCTGAAGGATTTCGCGTCGTGGCTGGAACATCGCAACATCACCTTCGAACAGGCTGATCGCGACCAGATTGAAGGGTATCTCATCGATTGCGATGCACAGGGGTTGTCGAAATCCACTCGGGCGCGGCGGCTTTCGGCGATCAAGCAATTGTATCGGTTCGCATTCGAGGAAGGCTGGCGCGAGGTCAATCCCGCCATTCAGATCAAAGGCCCCGGACGAACCAAGAAACTGCCCAAAACGCTGGACGTGCCCGAGGTCGACCGGCTGCTGGAAGCCGCCCGCAATACCGGGCGCACCGAAGCCGACCGCGTGCGCAATTCCTGTTTGATGGAGTTGCTCTATGCCACCGGCATGCGCGTGACCGAGCTGGTCTCGCTGCCTGTGTCATCGGCGCGGGGTGATCCGCGCATGTTGCTGGTGCTGGGCAAAGGCGGCAAGGAACGCATGGTGCCGTTGTCGCCCCCGGCCCGCGAGGCGCTTTCGGAATGGCTGAGAATGCGGGACGAAGCCGAAGACAAGACGGTCGAAAAAGGCGGGCAGCGATCCAGGTTCCTGTTCCCGTCACGTGGTAAATCCGGCCATCTGACGCGGCACCGGTTCTTCCTGCTGGTCAAGGAACTGGCGGTTCAGGGCGGTGTATCGCCCGAAAAGGTCACGCCCCACACTCTGCGCCACGCCTTTGCCACCCATCTGCTGGCCAACGGGGCCGATCTGCGCTCGATCCAGACGCTGCTGGGCCATGCCGATGTTGCCACGACCGAGATCTACACCCATGTTCTGGACGAAAGACTTGCGGAACTGGTGTTAGAGCATCACCCGCTGGCGAAAGACCCCGGCGACAAGGGCTAAACCCTTGATCCATAGGGGCAGCATCCCCATAACGGATGCAGAAACACGAACAACCAAGGACCGATGGAACCCACATCCTCTCTGATCGACGGCGCATTCTGGTTAACCTCAGGCGCTATCCTGCTTTTGCTTTTCCTGTCTGGCTTTTTCTCCGGCTCTGAAACGGCACTTACAGCGTCATCGCGCGGTAAGTTGCGCGCGCAGGCTGACAAGGGCTCGCGCGGGGCCAAGAAGGCGCTGGAAATCACCGACGATAATGAGCGTCTGATCGGATCGGTCCTGCTGGGCAACAACCTTGTGAACATTCTGGCGGCTTCGCTGGCCACGGCCCTGTTCACGCGCCTGTTTGGGGAAAGCGGCGTGGCGCTGGCGACGCTGGTCATGACCCTGCTGGTTCTGATCTTCGCTGAGGTCTTGCCGAAAACCTACGCCATCACAAACTCGGAAAAAGCGGCCGCAGCCGTTGCCCCGATCATCAGCGTGGTGGTCACGGTGTTTTCCCCCATCGTGGCTGCGGTTCGGCTTTTGGTGCGGGCTGTTCTGCGCCTGTTCGGGGTGCAGATCGACCCCGACAGCAACATCCTTGCCGTGCGCGAGGAAATCGCTGGTGCTTTGCAACTGGGTCACTCCGAAGGTGTCGTCGAAAAGGAAGACCGCGACCGCATTCTGGGCGCGCTGGATCTGGGCGACCGGGTGGTGGAAGAAATCATGCTCCACCGTTCGAACATCGAGATGATCGATGCAGATGCAGCACCCGAGGCGATCCTGAAGCAATGTCTGGAAAGCCCCCATACCCGCCTGCCCGTCTTTCGGGATGAGCCCGAGAATATCGTCGGGGTGGTCCACGCCAAGGACCTGTTCCGCGCCATGTACGCGCAGGTCGGCGGGGCCGAAGGTGACACGGACCGTCTGAAAGCGTTCGACATCTCAAGGGTCGCCAATGACCCGTATTTCGTGCCGGAAACGACCACTCTGGACGACCAGATGCGAGAGTTCCTGCGCATGCACAGCCATTTTGCGCTGGTTGTGGACGAATACGGCTCGCTGCGTGGTCTGATCACGCTTGAGGATATTCTGGAAGAGATCGTCGGCGAGATTGCCGATGAGTTCGACCTTGAAGAAGAGGTTCCGGTCACCCGAACCGATGATGGCCAGTATCTGGTCGAAGGGGCGATGACGATCCGCGACGTGAACCGCGCGTTGGATTGGTCCCTGCCGGACGAAGAGGCCAACACACTGGCCGGGCTTGTCATTCACGAGGCGCAGATGATCCCGGTTGTGGGTCAGGTCTTCTCGTTCCACGGCTTCCGGTTCGAGGTCACGGCCCGTGAGGGCAACCGGGTAACGGGCCTGAAAATCCGCCCGCTGTAACCAGCCGAAAGAAAAACCGGCGCCCGATCACAGGGCGCCGGTTCTGTTTAAGGGGTTATGCAAACCAGGTCCGGCTTGCGACATAACCGTCCATCAGGTCGCCATTGGCATGCGCGGCCCAGCCGGTCACCTTGTCCGAATAGCCGTCGATGAACTGGTTGAACATCGGGTTGATCAGACCGCCTTCTTCCCAAACGATCCGGGCCATCTGACCGTAGATTTCTTTGCGCTTGGTCTCATCCAGTTCGGCACGGGCTTTCAGCAGCAGCGCGTCGAATTCTTCGTTCTTGAAACGGGTGTCGTTCCAGTCGGCAGTCGACAGGTAGCCAACCGACCACATCTGATCCTGCACAGGACGCCCGCCCCAATACGAGGCACAGAACGGCTTGTTGTTCCACACTTCCGACCAGTAACCATCTGCAGGCTCACGCTGGATTTCCAGCGGAATACCGGCCTCTTGCGCCGACAGCTGGAACAGCTGCGCCGCATCGATCGCACCGGCAAAGGCACCGTCCGAGACATGCAGTACGATGGGAGAGCCATCATGGCCCGACGCCTTGTAATGCTCGGCAGCCTTGGCCAAATCGAACTGGCGTTGCTCCATCGTGCCGTCGAACAGCGGATAGGCTTCGTTGATCGGAATGTCATTGCCAACCGAGCCGTAGCCACGCAGCACCTTGTCGACCAGCTCCTCGCGGTTGATCGCGTATTTCAGCGCCAGACGCAGGTCTTTGTTGTCGAACGGCGCGGTGTCGCAATGCATGACAAAGATGTAATGCCCTCGGCCCGAGGTTGCGTTGATGGTCACACCCGGCGCGCGACCGAACAGTTTCGCGGTGCGCGGCGGCACGATGTTGATCGCGTGGACCTGACCGGCCTGCAACGCGGCCGAGCGGGCGGTGTCGTCGTTCAGAACCAGAATCTCGTGGCTGTCGAAATGGCCGACACTGTCGTCCCAATGGTTCGCGAATTTCTCGAACGCGTAGCGAATACCGGGCTCATCCGCGACCACCTTGTAGGCACCGGTCGAGATCCCCTCGGCCGGGTTGTCCATGCCACCGCCCGGCTGCATGATCAGGTGGTAGTCGGACATCAGGTAAGGAAGGTCCGCGTTGGGGGTGGTCAAGCTGATCACGACATTGTCGCCATCGACGCGAATATCCTCGATCCCGCGCATGATCCCCAGCGCACCGGACTGCGACTCTTCGTTTGAATGACGCGCAAGGGTCAGTTGCACGTCTTCGGGTGTCAGGGTCTTGCCGTTGTGGAACTCGACCCCTTTGCGAATGCGGAAGGTCCAGTCTTTGGCGTCTTCAGACGCCTCCCAGCTTTCAGCGATGCTGGGCTCAAGCCCACCATCAGCCGAGACAACGGTCAACATGTTGCCAAAGGCCCGCAGCGCCTTGGCGGTCACATGCGAAGCCGACAGCGCCGGGTCCAGCGTGTTGGTGCTTTCGCCGCCCTTCAGGCCAACACGAAGTGGCCGCCCTTCTTGGGGGTATCCGCCAGACCGGCCTCGGCCCAGATCAGGTTTGCCGCAGCGGCGCTCAGGCCCAATGCGCCTGCTTTTGCCATGAATTCACGGCGGCTCAGCGACAGCGGTTTGAGGTCAAACTTGCTCATCTCATTTTCCTTGTTGAGTGTTTCAGGAGGGATCCAGTCGGCGCGGCAGTTAGCTTGATTCTGTAACAGCCTTGTGACCGCTTTTGTCTGTCTTTGACCGGAATTGAGGATTTCGTCCAGCGACAATTCTTGTCGCATTTGGCGTTGCATCTGCGCGCGCGCAGATCACAGTGGAAACCAAGCAAATCGGAGGCGTTCATGAAACTTCAAACCCGTGTGGCGGTGATAGGCGGCGGCGTTGTCGGGTGTTCCGTGCTGTATCACCTGACCAAGCTTGGATGGTCCGATGTGATGTTGCTGGAACGCTCGGAACTGACCAGCGGTTCGACCTGGCACGCGGCGGGCGGGTTTCATACGCTGAACGGCGACACCAACATGGCGGCGCTGCAAGGCTATACGATCCGACTGTATAAAGAGCTGGAAGAGATCACCGGCATGTCCTGCGGGCTGCACCATGTGGGCGGCGTCACGCTGGCCGACAATCAGGACCGCTTTGACATGCTGCTGGCCGAGCGGGCCAAGCATCGCTTCATGGGGCTTGAGACCGAGATTGTCGGCCCGGACGAGGTCAAAAACATCGCCCCCATCACCAACACCGACGGCATCATCGGCGCGCTTTATGATCCGCTGGACGGGCATCTGGACCCCTCGGGCACGACACACGCCTATGCCAAAGCGGCGCGGATGGGCGGGGCCACGATCGAGACCCATTGCATGGTGCGCGAAACCAACCAACGCGCCGACGGCACATGGGACGTGGTCACCGACAAGGGCACAATCCATGCCGAGCATGTGGTCAACGCAGGCGGCCTCTGGGCGCGCGAGGTGGGCGCGATGGCCGGGGTCTATTTCCCGCTGCACCCGATGGAGCATCAGTATCTGGTGACGGACTCGATCCCTCAGATCGAGGCAATCATCGACGCGGGCGGCGAGCATCCGCATGTGATGGACCCCGCCGGCGAAAGCTATCTGCGGCAGGAAGGGCGTGGCCTGTGCATCGGGTTCTACGAACAGCCTTGCAAGCCGTGGGCCGTGGATGGAACGCCATGGGAGTTCGGGCACGAGCTGCTGCCGGATGACTATGACAAAATCACCGACAGTATCGAGTTTGCCTATAAACGCTTCCCGGTTCTGGCCGAGGCCGGTGTGAAATCGGTGATCCACGGGCCGTTCACCTTTGCGCCGGACGGGAACCCTCTGGTCGGGCCGGTGCCGGGGATGCGCAACTACTGGTCGGCCTGCGGTGTCATGGCCGGGTTCTCTCAGGGCGGCGGCGTTGGTCTGACGCTGGCGCAATGGATGATCGAGGGCGAGCCAGAACGCGACGTCTTTGCCATGGATGTGGCCCGGTTCGGCGATTGGATCAACCCCGGCTATACCCGCCCGAAGGTGATCGAGAACTATCAAAAACGCTTCAGCGTCGCCTACCCGAACGAGGAACTGCCCGCCGCCCGCCCCAACCGCACGACCCCGATGTATGACATCTTCAGCGATCTGGGCGCGGTGTGGGGGCAGCAATACGGGCTTGAGGTGCCGAATTACTTCGCCCAAGGGGATGAACCGGGCTACGAAACGCCGTCCTTTCGCCGCTCGGACGCGTTCGACGCCACGGGTCGCGAGGTGCGCGCGGTGCGCGACGGCGTCGGCATCAACGAGGTCCACAATTTCGGCAAATACCGCGTCACCGGCCCCAATGCGCGCGCGTGGCTGGACCGGATCATGGCCGGACGCATTCCACAGCCGGGACGCGTGTCTCTGACGCCGATGCTGTCGCTCAAGGGCAAGCTGATCGGTGATTTCACCGTTTCCTGCCTGAGCGAGACCGAGTTCCGGTTGACCGCGTCCTACGGCAGTCAGGCATTCCACATGCGCTGGTTCGAACAGAACGCTCGGGATGGTGTGGCGGTTGAAAATATCAGTGACCGTCTGAACGGCTTCCAGATCGCTGGCCCCAAGGCCACCGAAGTTCTGGCGGCCTGCACACGTCAGGATGTGACAAACCTGAGGTTCCTCGACGTTTGCCCGATGACCATCGGCATGACCGACTGCATCGTCCAGCGGGTCAGTTATACCGGCGATCTGGGGTATGAGATCTACTGTGATCCGATGGCCCAAAGGCAGCTGTGGTGGACCTTGTGGCAGGCCGGGCAGCCGCACGGAATAACCCCTTTTGGTATGCGTGCCATGATGTCCCTGCGGCTGGACAAGTTCTTTGGCTCATGGATGCGAGAGTTCTCGCCCGATTACACCGCCGCCGAAACGGGGCTGGACCGCTTTATCTCATTTTCCAAGAACGCGGACTTCATCGGCCGCGCCGCTGCCGAGGCGGAACGTGCCAATGGCACCGCCCGTAAACTGGTCGCTTTTGAGGTCGACGCCGAAGACGCCGATGTAAATGCTTACGAGCCGATCTGGCTGGACGGGTCCGTCGTCGGTTTCTGCACCTCGGGTGGGTTTTCGCATTATGCGCAGAAGTCCGTCGCCATGGGCTTTCTCCCAACAGAACGTGTAAGCGACGGGCTGGTGGTCGAAATCGAAATCCTGGGCCAGATGCGCAAGGCCCGCGTGATCTCGACCCCTCTGTTCGATGCGGGTGGTGCCCGGATGAGGGGATGACTCGGCGTCGCCCGGACGGCATCTTGGCGGAATGACGAAGATTCCCATCATCCTGCTGGCCGCCGGGCAATCGTCGCGGATGGGCGGTGCGGACAAGCTGTTGCAACAGGTGGACGGTGTTCCGCTGCTTAGGCGATCTGCACAAACTGCGCTGGCCGTGGGACCTGTGACGGTCGCCCTGCCCCAAAGGCCTCATCCCCGGTATCAGGCGCTGGACGGTTTTGATGTTCGTCGGGTGCCGATTCCGGACGCTGCGGAAGGAATGAATGCCAGCTTGCGCGGTGCTTTGGCGCACATAGACCCGGACGCAACGGCCGTCATGGTGATGCTGGCCGATTTGCCCGACCTGACATCGAACGATCTGGCGGAGGTTCTGGCAGCACACAACAACAACCCCGACTTCCTGATCTGGCGCGGTGCCACACAAAGCGGCAAGCCGGGTCACCCCGTGGTGTTCGACCAAAGCCTGTTTGCCGCGCTGGCCCAATTGACCGGAGACGAAGGCGCGCAATCCGTCGTGCGCGCAAACAAGGACCGGGTCTTCACAGTTGCCTTGCCGGGATCACATGCATTGCTGGATCTGGACACGCCCGAGGACTGGGCCGCATGGCACCAAAACCAGCCCCCAAAATGATCACGGCCCGGTCGATGACGACCGGGCCGCGTACCCAAACAGGACTACCACTTTTCTTCGATCTCAAAAGCGCGACCAATCTCGCCAAACAGGCTGACTGGGTTTTCCGCCGCTAAACCTAAACAAGACCCCCTCGTTAACATGCCGCTAGCGCTATTTAAGACCGAGATCACCGTTGGCACCCCCTAGTGCCTTCGGCTCCCCCTCACTTGGGCATGTTCATATTCCCCGATCCGATCCGTCGAAACAACGTAAAATTGGACAAAACTGCCCAGTTCAGCAGCAAACGAATGGCTTTTAAGCAACATTCTGCTTTCGCTTACACAACTTCCAAGTGTGCTTAGATTTTAGGGAATTCACAAATAAGGCCGTTATGCACATGCGTAATGCGCTATCTGATAACAATCTCGTGTTGTTAAACCGGTCGGCTCACAGTTTTTGGAACCGGTCCACAACTAAAGGAAGATCACTCTCTTTTTGATATTTCAGGCCACCCGATTGTCCACGAGGGAAACGAAATTCAACAGTTTTGAGTGTTTGACACACGTTTCGGCAACAATCCTCCGATTCGCACAAACAGTTCCCGCGAATCTCTGACCCACATCGCGGCACACCGAACAGGCGGTTTGTGGCAAAATTAAGATTTCTTAACCCTCTCGCCACGTAAGCCAAAGACTGGCGTTCTATCTGCCTGTTCAACGCGCGACAGCAATCGCGCGATATGAACAGGAGACACAAATGAGCATCCGTAAATCCTCGCTTCTTTTGCCGCGAAATTCCAGTTGGATCGGCGTCAGCGCACTGGGCGCTGCATTGCTGGCGACAACCGCCCTGCCCTCGATGGCGGACGAGGCACTGGCCGATCTGGTCGAAACCGTATCCCCGTCGGTGGTGACCATCATCGCCGAGCAGGGCATCGCCACAAGCCCGGCGCAAGGTCAGGAGTTTGACTTCGAAACCCATCCCTTTGGCGAGTTCTTCAAACGCTTCGGTGGCCCCGAAGGTTTCCAAATGCCACAACGCGGCCCGGCGCAGGGTCTGGGATCGGGGTTTGTTCTGGATGAGGCCGGGTTTATCGTGACCAACCACCACGTGGTCGACAACGCCTCATCAGTCACCGTGCGCCTGAACGATGACCGCACGTTTGACGCCGAAGTAATCGGCACCGACCCGCTGACCGATATCGCCGTTCTGAAAATCGACGCAGGCGAAACCCTGCAAGCGGTCGAAATGGGCGACAGCGACGTGATCCGCGTGGGCGAGGACGTGGTGGCCATCGGCAACCCGTTCGGCCTGAGCTCAACCGTTACCACCGGGATCGTCTCGGCCAAGGGCCGCAACATCTCGCAAGGGCCTTATGCCGAGTTCATTCAGACCGATGCGGCCATCAACAAAGGCAACTCGGGCGGTCCGCTGTTCAACATGGAAGGCGAAGTGGTCGGTGTAAACTCGGCCATCTATTCGCCCAGCGGCGGCTCGGTCGGCCTTGGCTTTGCGGTGACATCGAACATCGTGGAACATATCGCAGCCGATCTGCGCGATGACGGTCAGGTCAGCCGTGGTTGGCTGGGCGTGTCGATCCAGAATGTCAGTCCGGAACTGGCAGCGGCGCTTGGTATCGACAGCTCGACCGGTGCTTTGGTTTCGGACGTCGTGGCCGGTAGCCCGGCGGACGGTGTTCTGCAACAGGGCGACGTGATCCTGAGTTTCAATGACGAGACCGTGGATAACAGCAGCGACCTGCCCCTTCTGGTTGGCACCACCAGAGTTGGCACCGAAAGCACCCTGACCGTGCTGCGCGACGGCACCCAACAGGACCTGCAATTGACGATTGGCCAGCACCAGTCGGCCCAGGCCCAAGTGGACGGCCCCGTTGATGCGGAGGCCACTGGTACCCAACTGGGCGTCACAGTTGCGCCGCTGACCGAGGCCGCCCGCGCCGAGATGGGTGTGGCCGAAGGCGTTGACGGCGTGGTTGTGACCGACCTGAAACCTGACAGCCCTGCCGCCAAGGCCGGTCTGCAGCGCGGTGATATCATCGTCAAACTGGGTGGCCAGGACACGCTGACGCCGGACGCACTGAAAGCTGCGCTGGACAGCGAAAAGACCGACCCGGCGCTGGTGCTGATCAATCGCAGCGGCAACCAGATCTTTGTCGCGGTTGAAATCGCCTGACCGAAGACCCGCGCGCGTCACATGATGGGGATATATGACGTGCGCTTCCTGGCGGAATTGATTTGTCCGCAATCCGCCGGGCTTGCCGGGTGCGCGAGGCCGCACCCGGCTCGATCCCTCAGATACGAACCATTCTCAAACCATGTGCTTTATCTGAAAATTGTGTTTAAATCCCGATAGAAAGGAACCCCGATCATGAGCCGACGCCTGCTGATCGTCGAAGATGACGAAGACACACGGGACTTCATCGCCAAAGGTTTCAGCGAGGAAGGCTATGTGGTCGAGGTTGCCGCCGATGGCCGCGAGGGGCTGTATCATGCCACCGATGGCGGCTTTGACGCCATTGTTCTGGATCGGATGCTGCCTGGCTTGGACGGGTTGTCCCTGATCAAATCCATGCGCGCTGCAGGGTTGAAAACCCCCGTTCTGATGCTGACCGCCATGAGCGCGGTGGATGAGCGCGTGAAAGGTCTGCGCTCGGGCGCGGATGATTATCTGGTCAAGCCGTTTTCCTTTCAGGAACTGCACGCAAGGATCGAGGCGCTTTTGCGTCGCCCGCAGGAATCCGAGGAAACGCCGACCCTGACCTGCAAGGATCTTGAGATGGATCTGCTGACCCGCAAGGTCACGCGCGACGGGCATGAGATCACGCTGACCCCGCGTGAGTTCCAGATCCTCGAATTCTTCCTGCGCCGCAAAAATCGCGTCGTATCGCGCACCATGCTGCTGGAAGGCGTTTGGGATTATCACTTCGACCCGAACACCAATGTCGTGGACGTCCATATCTCAAAACTCCGCCGCCAGTTGGACGAAGGCGGCGACGCGCCACTGATTGAAACGGTCCGGGGTGCGGGTTACATGATGTCTGATGGATAACCTGCGGCTTTCCCTGAACAATTCACGCACACGGCTGGTTCTGGCCAGCATGGTACTCAGCACGCTTTTGACGGCGACGGTGCTGGCGTTGGTCTATGTTACGGCCAATCGCAGTATTGAATCCGAAACCCGCTCGGTCGTGTCAGCAGAACTCACAGGGCTGGCCGACGAATATGAACGCCGGGGCCTGATCGGGCTGATCACAGCCATCGAAAGGCGCCTTCCCAGCGCCTCGGAACGGGATGCGCTGTATCTTCTGACGGATCGGTTCGGCAACAAGCTGGTCGGGAACCTCAAGCAATGGCCCGAACATATCACGGCAGGCAGTGGTTGGGTTGAACTGGAACTGCGCCGCGCCGATGACGATCAACTCGTCCCCGTCTCGGCCGCGTCGATCCGCCTGCCCGGCAGGGAGCGCCTTATCGTCGGCCGCGACGCCGTCGCGCGGCAACAATTCGACCGGGTTCTGTTGCGATCCGTGGCGCTGGCCCTTGGCATCGCATTGGCACTCAGCGTGCTGACCGGCTGGTTGTTCACCCGGCTGGTTTTTTCCCGCCTGTCCGACATCGCCAGCACTGCCGAGAACATCGTCTCGGGCGATCTGTCCCGCAGGATGCCGTTGCGCGGCACTGGCGATGAGTTCGATCAGGTGGCCGGAACACTGAACAACATGCTGGATCGGATCGAAGAACTGATCAGCAACCTGCGCACCACGTCCAACTCGATAGCCCATGACCTGCGCTCGCCCCTGTCGCGCCTGAAACAACGGGTCGAGGCGCTTTCAGATCCCGACAAAAGCGACTTGGATCGTGAGGTTGATATTGCCCGCGCCACCGGTGAAATCGACCACGTTTTGCGGGTTTTGGGGCAGTTAACGGAAATCTCACGCGCCGAGGCCGGGCTGGGCCGTGAACAGTTCGAACAGGTGGATTTGCAGCAACTCGCCCGCGACGTTGTTGAACTCTACGAACCTGTCGCCGCTGATCAGAACATCCGGCTAGAGGTTCAGGGACAGGCCGCCCCGATACAGGGCCACCGGCCCCTTCTGTCTCAGGCGCTGTCGAACCTGCTGGAAAACGCTATGCGCTATGCGCCCGAAAACACCGCCATCACAATCTCGATCGGTGAGGATGGTGACACGGCCCACCTGAGTGTGCGTGATCAGGGACCGGGCGTCCCGCCAGAGGACCTGCACCGCCTGCAACTGCCCTTCGTGACGCTTGACCCCGCCCGCACGGAACGCAATGCGGGGTTGGGGTTGGCGCTGGTCGCGGCGATCTCACACATGCATGGCGGGCGGTTCGCGGCACGGAATTGCGAACCCGGCCTGGAAACCACCCTAAATCTGGCGCGCCGGGTTTAGTCAGGCGCGCCGTCGATGGCCATGTTCTTGTTTTTGTAGCGCTTATCCTCGGTCACATCCGCGCCGAACCAAGCGGGCGGCGCAAAACTGTGCGCCTCGTCTTCTGACGAGAACTCAACCTCGACCAGTTGCAGCGGCGCCAAATTGCCCTGAAAAATATCCAGTTCGAATACCCGCCCATCCGGCAAAGCGCCGGTGAACCGTTCTTTTTCAACCCGCCGCCCTTCGGTCTCCGGCCAGAAGGTTTCGAATTGATCGGCCGAGATTTCGGCCTCACGCTCTACCCGAACCAGCCCTCCGCCGCCTTTGAGGGTCAGGATATACCGGTCATTCTTCTGCCGCAACCGCAGCTCGGTCGAATCGTCAGGGGCCGTCAGATAACCCTGCCGGACAACCGCTTTCTGCGCGCCGCTCAGGTCCGGCAGACTGTTGACCAGAAACTTACGCTCGATTTCCTTGCTCATTTGGTCGAAACCACCCCGTTTTCCAATTCCTCATACAGCGCCGTGTAGGCCGCCCCCGCCACGCCGCGCGGGGCGTAGGTGACCACCGGCGCGCGATATTGGCCCATCTTCTCGATATCCGAGGCAAAAGGAATGCAACTTTGCATGAACCGCTTCCGATATGCGTTGCGCATCGTCTCCATCGTCTGCTGATGCAGGGTTTTGCGTTGCTGGACCATCGAAAAGAATGCCTTCAGCTTTTTCTTCGGCAGTTTGTGTTCGTCAAAGAACCCCACCAACTGATCGAAGGTCCGCTCCGACAGGGTGGTTGGGATGACCGGCACGACAATCTCATCAGCGGCCTTGAAGATATTTTCGGACAGGGTCGAAAAATTCGGCGGGCAATCGAGGATGATGACGTCATAGTCACTGCCCGCTGCCATCAGAGCCTTTTTCAGACGCGAGCGCTTGTTCCGCATCCGAGACAGAAACACGTCAAAATCGCGGAAGGTCAGATTTGCAGGCAGAATGTCCAACCCTTCGAAATCGCTGGCCCGGATGGCGTTGGTAAAGCGCTTCACATCTTCAAAAAACCGCGCATCCGTTAGTTTTTTCGAAGGCTTGACCCGAAAATAAAACCCCGAGGCCCCTTGTGGATCAAGATCGCACAACAGAACCAGCTTACCCGCCGCGGCATAGGCATGGGCCAGATTGACCGAGGTTGCGGTTTTCCCGACACCGCCTTTGTTGCTGTAACAGGCAATGATCTTCATTCCTCACTCCTTGGGCTGGTGAAACAGGCTGCGGAACAGATGGCGTGTTTCGGGGGCATCGAATTGCTGGAAATTGGCGATCACCCGGTCACGCTCGGCCCGCTGACGTTGATCCAGTACGGCGATCAGCCCGCCAACAGCCAAACCGACCTGAGCATCCACACGGCCTTGGGCGTTTGATTGCTGAGACGTAAAAGCCAGCAGAGCCTCTTGCTGGACCGAGAAATCGTTGAACAGTCCAAGGTTATCCTGAAGCTTTTTCAGGGGCTTGAGGATCGATTTGAAATCCTTTGCGTCGAACAGGGGCGCAAAGAACTCCATCAGGTATCGGAGTTTCTTGCAGTCGATCCGAAGGCCATGCACTGATTCATCCGGAGTTTCGGGCGTGATGCTGCGCGCGATCTTGCAGACCTTGCGATAGCGTTTCCAGATCAGCGCGCAGGCATAATCATACGCCCCGCGCTGCGCATTCGGTCCCGGTTTTACGTTATCCGTCCCGTCAAACAGCGCCCTGAGGTCAGACATCTGGCTTTGGTAAGTCTTGCTGCGCAATCGGCGCGTGATGCGCGACAGTTCTTGGGCGCGTTCCTTCTGGAATTGCGCAAACATGGCGTCCAGACCAGCATGAAGCGTGCTTGGCACCAGGTTGAAATACATATCCTTTTCCAGAAGATAGACGTCCAGATCCCGCATCCGCCCTGTCGGCGCCATCAGCTCCGAGAAGGTCTTTTTGAATTCGGCGGTCTGCGCCTCAGAAAACACCCCTTTGAACAGGCTGATGACCGAGCGAATTCGACGCAGCGACACGCGGTAGTCATGCAGAAACTCGGTATCAATATCCGCGATCAGGCCACTTTCATTTTGCTGCGCAACCTTTAGATAAGTCTTGATAATATCAGCCGCGACTTGAATCGAGGGTTCGTCGGTCCCCAATGCGATCTCGGGCTTGGCACGATAACGCGCGTCGGTCGCCGATACCGCATCCGCCAGTGATTCAATGTCCGGGCTTGCCCCAACCATTGCACGGACCGCAGCGCAGGCTTTGTCAAAGGCTTTGTCGTATCCACGCAATCGCCGAAGGCGCAGGATTGTCGCCCGACCATGTTCCGTAGACAACGACACCACACTGCCGCGCACTTGCGTCTTTTGCAGATCGTCCAGCAGGGCCACGTCGCTTTCCTGCCTTTCTCCCGTGGCGATTTCCATCAAGGCGCGTAGTTTGGGAAAGCCGCTCAAAGCCTCACGCACAGGACCTGTTGGCAGATCCTGCACAAACCGGCCCCGGCCCTTGCCTTTTTGGATCCGGCGCGCACCGTCCTTCTGCAACAGGTGCAACGCCCCTTCCGTTTCCAACAATATCCGACCAGAGGCGCGGATCGACTGATCATGGCAATCCAGCAGAATAAACGGCTTACCAGCGTACGACCTGGTGACTCTCACCGACATATCAGTCAGGGCCGACGCAAACGCAGCCTGATCAAACGCGCCAAGAACAAAGAAAAGCGCCTCGGACTCAGAATTCATGAACTGCTCTTTCGTTCTGCTTCAAGGTCGTCATTGACCAGAATCTCCGTGACCTTCTGAATGCCGATGCTTTCTACAATCGAACTTTTTTCAGCAATCCAAGGGGCTTTCCCTCAAGCCAATGTGGGGTGTTTTTCGCTATTCTCCACAGTTTGGCCGAAGCCTTTGGTTCTAACCATCCAATTTTCTGCGATGGCATGACGTTATGAATGCAAGACTCTGCATTCGTTGCAAGTAAAACCGGGCGCGACCCGACGAAATGCGCGGGTGACAGCCCTGCAACGGCTGGTTAAACCAAGGGCATGTCTGATCCCGTCTCATCCATCCGCAATCTGGGTCCCGCCTTCGAGCAAGCCTGCGCCCGCGCGGGCATCCATTCAGCGCAGGAACTGCGCGAGTTGGGGCCGGATGAGGCGTATTCCCGGCTGCTACAGGCCGGAACCAAAGCGCATTTCATCGGGTATTATGTGCTGGTGATGGGCCTGCAGGGCCGCCCTTGGAACGACTGCAAGGGTGAAGAGAAAAAGCAGCTGCGTCAGCGGTTTGACGCCATCAAGGCCAGCACCAAAGCCGCTCCGGAAAACCAGATGATCTCGGATCTGGATGCGATTGGCGTGCGTGTTGCCGCCAAGGATCTGAAACAGGTCTGAACGAAAAAGACCGCCCCAAAACGGAGCGGCCTCAAAATCCGATACAAGCCGTAGCTTAGCCGACCAGTTCGATGCCCGAGAAGAAATAGGCAATCTCGACTGCTGCGGTTTCCGGTGCGTCCGAACCGTGGACCGAGTTTTCACCGACCGATTCAGCGAACTCGGCGCGGATGGTGCCGGCGGCCGCGTCAACGGGGTTGGTTGCGCCCATGACTTCGCGGTTCTTGGCAATGGCACCTTCGCCTTCCAGAACCTGAACAACGACCGGAGCCGACGACATGAATTCGCACAGTTCGTCATAGAACGGACGCTCGGCGTGGACTTCGTAGAACTTGCCAGCCTGTTCCTTGGTCATGTGGATGCGCTTTTGCGCAACGATGCGCAGGCCCGCGTCTTCGAATTTGGCGTTGATCTTGCCAGTCAGGTTGCGGCGGGTTGCATCGGGTTTGATGATCGAGAATGTGCGTTCCAGTGCCATGTCGGCCTCTCCTTAACATAGGGCGCGACACTCGCGCCGAAATCCATCGCGCGCCGCGTAGCATGGTATCGGGCGTAAGAAAAGGACAATGATTGCCTGACATTCAGATCGTGTCGGGAAGCGGGTCGTGCAGATCGATCCAACGCACATAGAGGATGGACAAAAGCCCCGCAAAGCTGCTGGCGCACATCATGCCCAACACGACAAAGGGCGCGTTCTGGGCACTGACCAGTGCGCCGGTGGCTGAGGTGAGAATAGCGCCCAACAGAACGGTGATCGCGCCGGACAATCCGGCGGCGCTGCCCGCAAGCTGCGGCCTGACCGACATCAACCCGGCCGTTGCATTGGCGACAGTCAGACCGTTGCCAAAGCCCACGAAGACTGCGGACCCAAAAAACGTCCAGACCGTGCCGAACCCGCCAAGGAATGTCAGCAAGCCGATCAGCGGACCAAGCGAGGCGATTGCCCGTCCAACAAGGATCATCGTGCTTAGTTTTGTGTGGGCGGCGAGGCGTCCGGTCAGAAAGCTGCCAGCCATGAACCCCAGCGTGATAATCCCGATCCCTACCCCTAACAAAGCCGGGTTGAGATCGAACCACGCGCCCGCGACCAAAGGCGCGCCAGTGATGAAGGCATAAAAGCCCCCGATCGAAAATGCCGCGCAGAACGAATAGCCCCAGAACCGGCGAGAGCCGAACAGCTGCGGATAAAGCCGCATCTGCGCGGCGAAAGTTGCGTTGGCGTTTGTGTTGGTCTCGCCCATATCGGCCCAGACCAGCACCAACATGGCCACGCCCAACATGGCATAAAGGACAAAACCCGCGCGCCAGCCGAACAGCATTTCAAGCACGCCGCCCAGCATCGGGCCCAGCATTGGCGCAAGGGCCATCGCCATCGAGATGTAACCCAGTTTGCTGGCGGCTTCGTTGGGCTCGTACATATCGCGCACAGCAGCGCGCGACAGCACCTGCCCCGCGATGATTGCGCCCTGCAACATGCGAAAGCCAAGAAAGACCCAGATCGACTCGGCCAAGGCGCAACCGACAGATGCCGCAACAAAAATCACCATGCTGAGCAGCAGAACGGGCCGCCGCCCGAACCGGTCGGACAAGGGCCCCATGATCAGTTGCAGAACAGCGGACAGAGCCAGATAGCCCGCGACCGCCAGATTGACCAATCCATAGTCAGCCTGCAAATCCTCACCAATATGGGCCAGTGACGGCAGGAACATATTCAGCGACAGCACCGACAGCGCGGTCAGCAGAACCAGCGTGATCAGTGTCGGGTGCGATTGGGCCGCGCGCATAAGGTGTCTCCGGTGCTTGCAGAACGCGCTAACACATTGCCCGGCGGTTGAACATGCCAAGCCGCTGGCGGCGGCATCACGGCTCTGCTAAGAGCGGCCTCATGCTACGGATCGAAGACATCACCTATGCCGTTGAAGGCCGCCCCCTGTTCGACGGGGCCAGTGCAACCATTCCCGACGGGCACAAAGTCGGGCTTGTGGGCCGCAATGGCACCGGCAAGACCACCCTGTTTCGACTGATCCGGGGGGAACTGGCGCTGGAGTCCGGCAATATCTCGGTCCCGAAACGGGCGCGGATTGGTGGGGTGGCGCAAGAGGTGCCCTCGTCCGATGTGTCGCTGATCAACACGGTTCTGGCAGCCGATACCGAACGTAGCGCGCTGATGGCCGAGGCCGACAGCGCCACCGACCCCGCACGGATCGCGGAGATCCAGACCCGTTTGGCCGATATTGATGCGTGGTCGGCCGAGGCGCGCGCGGCCTCGATCCTCAAGGGTCTGGGGTTCGATGACGACGACCAGCTGAAACCCTGTTCCGATTTCTCGGGCGGCTGGCGAATGCGCGTCGCTCTGGCAGCGGTGCTGTTCTCGCAGCCCGACCTGCTGCTTTTGGACGAACCGACCAACTATCTCGACCTTGAAGGCGCGTTGTGGCTGGAGAGCTATCTGGCGAAGTATCCGCATACTGTCATCATCATCAGCCACGACCGCGGGCTGTTGAACCGGGCCGTTGGCTCGATCCTGCATCTGGAAGACCGCAAGCTCACCTATTACGCCGTGCCTTATGACAAATTCGCCGAACGCCGGGCGGAACGTCTGGCGCAGGCGGAATCGGAAAACGCCAAGGCCAAGGCCCGCATCGCGCATCTGCAAAGTTTCGTGGACCGGTTTCGCGCCAAGGCGTCCAAAGCCGTGCAGGCCCAATCGCGCCTGAAGATGATCGAACGCATCCAACTGGTCTCAACCCCGCAAGAGGCCGCGTTGCGCGCGTTCTCTTTCCCGGAACCCGAGGAACTGTCGCCACCCATCATCAATCTCGAAGGCGGCGTCACGGGCTATGGCGAGACCGAAGTGCTGCGCCGTCTGAACCTGCGCATCGATCAGGACGACCGCATCGCGCTGCTGGGCAAGAACGGTCAGGGTAAATCGACCCTGTCCAAGCTGCTGTCCGACCGCCTGCCCCTGATGGTGGGCAAGATGAGCCGCTCCAACAAGCTGCGCATCGGCTATTTCGCGCAGCATCAGGTGGATGAGCTCTATGTGGACGAGACGCCGCTGGACCACTTGCGCCGCCTGCGCCCGGATGAGGCGCCGGGCAAGTGGCGCTCGCGTCTGGCCGGGTTCGGCCTGAACGCGGATCAGGCTGAGACCAAGGTGGGGCGTCTGTCGGGCGGTCAAAAGGCGCGGCTGTCGCTGCTGCTGGCCACCATCGACGCGCCGCATATGCTGATCCTGGACGAGCCGACCAACCATCTGGACATCGAAAGCCGCGAGGCGCTGGTCGAGGCGCTGACCGCCTATTCCGGCGCGGTTGTGCTGGTCAGCCATGACATGCACCTGCTATCGCTGGTGGCGGACCGGCTATGGCTGGTCTCGGACGGGACGGTCAAGCCGTTCGATGGCGATCTGGAGGCCTATCGTTCCTTGCTGCTGGCCCGCGACAAACCCGTGAAGGCGAAGCCGCAAACCGCCAAGCCCAAGCGCCCCTCGCGTGAGGCGATGCTGGCCCTGCGCGCCGATCTGCGCAAATGCGAGGACCGGATCGAGAAACTGACGGACATGCATGACAAGCTGTCGGCCAAGCTGGCGGACCCGGCCTTGTACGAGGATGACAAGATCAACGATCTGGAAACCTGGAACCGTAAATTCGCCGAAGTCACCGAAGCCATGCAAAAGGCCGAGGCGCTTTGGGTTGCTGCGGCTGAAAAACTGGAACAGGCCGAGAGCGCCGCATGACTGACGCCGCCTTCTTCATCACCGCCTTCACCACCTTGTTCGTGGTGATCGACCCGTTTGGCACCGCGCCCATCTTTGTCGCGATGACGCAGGATATGGACGCGCGCACCCGGCGGCGAACGGCCTATCGCACCTGCGTTGTGGCTTCGGGCATCCTGATTGCCTTTGCCGCCTTTGGTGAGGCCGTACTGGGTTTCGTTGGCATTTCGATGGAGGCGTTCAAGGTCGCCGGCGGCGCACTGCTGTTCCTGACCGCGCTGGACATGCTGTTCGAACGCCGCACCAAACGGCGCGAGGATCGGGCCGAGGAAGAGGAACACAACGATCCGTCCGTCTTTCCGCTCGCCATCCCTCTGGTCGCCGGGCCGGGATCGATTGCGACCATTATTCTGCTGTCCGGGCAGCATCCGGGCATTCAGGGAATTGCTGCGGCAGTGGCCGTAATGCTGGCCGTCATGGCGGTGGTTCTGTTGTTCTTCTTGTCGGGCGGTCTGATCGCCCGCATTCTGGGCAAAACCGGTCTGAACGTGTTGACCCGGTTGTTGGGTATGCTGCTGGCCGCCCTGTCGGTGCAGTTCATTCTGGATGGCCTCAAGGCCTTTGGTTTTGCGTCCTAAATCCCCATATAGAGGGTCAGAACCAAGGATAAGGGCAGCAGCATGAATGGCGACGATATCGGGCGTTTGGTGTATCTGGTCGTGTTGGCCGCGGCCATATTGCTGTGGTTTGTCGCCCAGAACCGCCAATCCCTGAACAAGACCCTGCAACAGGTGATGGCCTGGGTGTTCATCTTTGTGGGCGTCATCGCGGTCATTGGCTTGTGGGAGGATATCCGGTCCTCGGTCGGCCCTGCTCCGCAAATGGCCGTCACCGGCGACACCATCGAGGTTCCGCGCGCGCAGGACGGGCATTATTACCTGCCGGTCACGGTGAACGGCGAGCCTATTGTCTTCCTTGTGGATACCGGGGCCAGCCAGATCGTCCTCAGCGCGCAGGATGCGGAACGTGTGGGCATTGACCCGGATCAGCTGAACTATTTCGGGCGCGCGATTACCGCGAACGGCGAGGTCCGGACCGCGCCCGTGCGGCTGGATAGCCTGGAACTGGGGCCGATCACGGACCGCAATGTCTCGGCCTGGATCAATGAAGGTGAACTGCATCAGTCGCTGCTGGGCATGGATTACCTGCATCGGTTTTCGAACATCCAGTTCACCGATGGTCGCCTGATCCTGTCGCGCTAAACGCACCCCACTTGAGAACAAAATAAGAACATGATACGAACATATCATGTCTGCTCAGCTTCTTGGTCAAAAATCCGCGCGCGCCGCGCCGGGGGTCAAACTTCATGAGGAAATCGCCCTGCAACTGGGCCGCGTGCACGAAGTCTGCGGTCCGGCCCGGCGCAGTTTTGCCATGTGGCTGGCCGGTCAGATGCAGGGGCCGGTCTTGTGGATTTCCCCCGCGTGGGAGCCCGGACAGCTACACCCCGACGGGATGATGCCCTTTGCCGATCCCGCCCGGTTCATCTTTGTCCACCCCACCCGCTCCGAGGATCTGCTGTGGTGTCTGGAAGAAGCGCTGCGCAGCGGGGCCATTCCGCTGATCGTCGGCGACCTGCCCGGCGCGCCGGGGCTGACCCCGATCCGGCGGATGCATCTGGCTGCCGAACAGGGCGGCGCGATGGCGCGCGCGCCGCTGGGCCTGCTGCTGACCCCCGGCGATGGTGGCGCGCAAGGGGTCGAGACGCGCTGGCACATGGCCGCCAATCATAAGGGAGAGGCCCGCCGCTGGACCCTGACCCGCCGCCGCGCCCGCGCGCTGCCGCCGGTCACATGGCAGGCCACCATGACCGCCGCCCGCGCCGGTTTGCACCTGAAACGGGTCGAAACCGAGGATGTTCTGACCTGAGACCGCATCGATCACGCAAGATGTGACTGGTCAAACCCCGGACTGCACCCTAGCGTCACCGCATGACTCACCCGATCCACGATAGCCGCTACTCGTGGCTGCGCCTTCTGATCACCCTCGCCATCGCAACGGTGGCGAATGTGGGCATGTGGGCGGTGATCGTGGTGATGCCCGCAATCGAGGCCGAATTCGGCGCAGGGCGGGCCGAAGCCTCGTTGCCTTATGTTCTGTCCATGATTGGCTTTGCCCTGGGAAATATGTGGCTGGGGCAGATGGTTGACCGGCTGGGCGTGACCATAGCGCTGATCGGGGCCGCAATGCTGAGTGCGGTCAGCTATCTGCTGGCGACTTGGGCCCCGAATATCCTGCTGCTGTCGGCTGCGCATCTGCTGCTGGGTCTGGGCACATCGATTGGGTTTGGCCCCCTGATCGCCGATATTTCGCATTGGTTCATGAAGCGGCGCGGAATTGCCGTGGCGCTGGTGGCCAGCGGCAACTATCTGTCCGGCGCGATCTGGCCCACGCTGCTGTCCGACATTCTGGCCCGCGATGGCTGGCAACAGGTCTACCTGACCCTAGCCGCCCTGACCCTGCTGGTCGCCATTCCCCTGTCGCTGCTGCTGCGCCGCCAAGTCCCGGTCGAGGCGCACAGCACAGCCGCCGCGACCGCGCAGATCAACGCCCGCAGCGTTGGCGTCTCACCCCGCGCGCTGCAGTATATTCTGGGCCTTGCCGGTATCGGCTGTTGTGTGGCCATGTCCATGCCGCAGGTCCATATCGTCTCGTATTGCGTCGGACTTGGATACGGGCCCGCCGTGGGGGCCGAGATGTTGTCGCTGATGCTGCTGGGTGGCGTTGTCAGCCGGATTATCTCGGGCTTGCTGGCGGACCGGTTGGGTGGCGTCATGACCCTGCTGATCGGCTCGGTCCTGCAATGTATCGCGCTGTTTCTGTTCCTGCCTTATGACGGGATGGTCTCGCTTTATGTCATCAGCATGCTGTTCGGTCTGGCACAGGGCGGCATCGTTCCCAGCTACGCGCTGGTCGTGCGTGAATACATGCCCCCGCAAGAGGCCGGGGCGCGTGTCGGCTTTGTCATGATGATGACCATTCTGGGCATGGCCCTTGGCGGCTGGATGTCGGGATGGATTTACGACGTGACCGGAAACTATCAACTGGCCTTCGTGAACGGCATTCTGTGGAACGGGCTGAACATCGCCATCGTGCTGATGCTGCTCAAACGTTCCCGCCCCAGACGAGAGGGGGTCATGGCATGACCACCCTGACCCGCCGCTGTGTCCTTGCCGGGTTGGCTGCCCTGCCCCTGACCCGGACGGCGCAAGCCGCTTTGCAACCCTATGTTCTGTCGGCTCGGGACACCCGCGTCGGTTTCAGTTTCGATCTGTCGGGCGTTTCCCAGACCGGGTCGATGCCGATCCGGTCGGCGAATGTTCAGATCGATACGCGCCGATTGCAGAACAGCCGGGTCGACGTGGTGCTGGATGTTAGCAAGGCGCGCACACGGCTGCCGTTTGCCCGGATGCCGATGCTGGGGCAGACCGTGCTGAACGCAAAAAGCCATCCGACCATTCGCTTTGTCTCGACCGACGTTCAGCTTGGCCCGTCGGGCCGCATCTCGGACGGGGCGCGGATTACCGGCGATCTGACGGTGCGGGGCGTCACCCGTCCGGTGACCCTGGATGCGAGCCTTTATCGTCGCCCCGGAACAGCCCCGGACGATCTGGACCAATTGTCCATCGGCCTGACGGGTGCGCTGAACCGGCATGATTTTGGCGCCTCGGGCTATCCCGATCTGGTGGCAGAAAACGTCGGGCTGGACATCCACGCCGAAATCTCACGCGCCTGAAATCGGCCAAAGGTCAAAAAACGACCCCCTCGCGTCGAATAGGCGCGCGCATCTGCCTGTCAGAGCGTCAGTGTAACCCCATTATGCGCACGATCATTTCCTTCGCCGCCCTGTTTCTTTCCGTCATTCTGTTGCAACTGTCGACAGGCGGCGTCGGGCCATTGGACGCCATCTCGGGCATCACGCTTGAGTTCACGACCGAGCAGATCGGTCTGCTGGGATCGGCACATTTCATCGGGTTCTTTGTCGGCTGCTGGTGGGCCCCGCGTTTGATGGGGACTGTGGGCCATTCCCGCGCCTTCGCGGTCTGCACCGCCTTGGGTGCGATGGGGCTGATCGGGCACACACTGACCGAAAACCCCTATATCTGGGCCGCGCTGCGGATCGCATCGGGCACCTGTGTCGCCGGGTGCTATACAGTGATCGAGGCCTGGCTGAACGCAAAAGTCAACAATGAAACGCGTGGGCGCGCGATGGGCACGTACCGCATTGTCGACATGGGTGCCTCGCTGACCGCGCAGTTGATCATCGCGGTTCTGCCACCTGCCTCTTACGTGTCGTATAACCTGCTGGCCATTCTGTGCTGCGCCGCGTTGTTGCCGCTGACACTGACGCGGGCCAGTCAACCTCAGACACCTGATGCGCCTCGGTTGCGGCCAAAACTGGCCTGGCGCAGCTCGCCCCTTGCCGTTGCGGGCGTGATCGTTGCCGCGCTGAGTTCCGCATCGTTTCGAATGGTTGGTCCTGTCTATGGGCAGGAGGTCGGACTGGGCGTGGACCAGATCGCGTTCTTCCTGGCCTCATTCGTGTTGGGCGGGGCATTGGCGCAATATCCGATGGGCTGGCTTGCGGATAAATATGACCGGCGCTGGGTTCTGATCTGGCTGTCCGCCGTCGCGGTCCTAAGCTGCGGGGTCACCATGGCGGCCAGCGGCACCGGAACTGTGGGTGTCATGCTGGCGGCTGGTTTCTTCGGCTTTACCACCTTCCCGATCTTTTCGGTTTCATCCGCCCACGCAAACGACTTTGCCACAACCGAACAGCGGGTCGAGCTGTCGGCGGCGCTGATGTTCTGGTATGCGCTGGGGGCCATTGCATCGCCCTACATCTCATCAACGCTGATCCAGCAATTCGGTCCCGGGGCGCTGTTTGCCTTTGTCGCGCTGGGTCACATCTTCCTGATCGGATTTGGCCTGGCCCGAATGCGGTCGCGCCCCACGCCCGAAGAGCGAACAAATTACGTCTATGCACCGCGCACCTCCTTCACCATTGGCCGATTGCTGAAACGGTCCCGGGAAGGATAAAGAAGCAGGACCAGCATTGATCGCATCTGCCCCCAACGGTGCGAAACATGAGTGTTATACCCAAAACCCCGCGAGCGGATCATGCCTGAACGACCGTCCCAAGGCGGAACCTGCGCGAGTCCTGAAAAAAACTGACCTTCAATCTGTCCAAGTTAACGTCGGGTCGCAGGCGCTTATTCCGGAAAAGCATATAGTCTGACCCCGAATACTCGGGAGGAAGACGACAATGATGACCAGAGCAGCCATGCAGGCCTTCAGGGCGAAATACCGCGCTGGCATAAGCAAAATGTACAGCGGGTATTTCCATATGCTGTCGGTGGCCATCGCTGGCCTTTTCGTCATCTGCTACAGCCTGACCTTCGTCACGGACGTGACCGCGTCACAGTTGCTGGTGATCCCGGCGACGCTTTTGTTTGTGAACTTTGCCGAATATGCCTCGCACCGCTGGCTTGGTCACGAAAAGACCAGGGTGCTCAAACTGTTCTACCAGCGCCACACCGGGGATCATCATTCCTTTTTTCTGGACACCGACATGGGATATGAAAGCCCATTTGACTGGCGTGTGGTTCTGTTCCCGCTCTATCTGATCTTTCTGTTCACGATGGGCATTGCGCTGCCCGGTGGCCTTGTTCTGGGATGGATATTCAATCCAAATGTCGGCGCGTTGTTTGCCGCTTCGACCATCGCCGGATATCTGCTTTATGAGGTGTGTCACTTCAGCTATCACGTCCCGCCCGGCAGCCGGGCTGAGGCGATGTTCCAATCCGTACCCGGCTGGTGGCGTCTCAGGCATCTTCACGCCCTGCATCACAAACGCGAACGGATGCAGGAGGCGAATTTCAACATCACCTTTCCGGTCTTCGATATCGCATTGGGGACCTTGTATTGGGAACGCCCTGAAACAAACGGCGGCTGAACCCCTGAGGTCGCATTAGGGTCGGCAACACAGACGTTAAAATCGCTTCTGCCCGAAAGCCGGGCTTTTGCTGGCCAGTGACTTACTGTAGACGAGCGCGCAGACAGTTACGTGGACACGCAAAATGGCTCGGATTCTCATCACCTCGGCGATCCCCTATATCAACGGGATCAAGCACCTCGGCAATCTGATCGGCTCGCAATTGCCTGCTGATCTTTACGCACGTTATCAGCGTGGCCGCGGGAATGAGGTCATGTTCCTGTGCGCCACCGACGAACACGGCACCCCGGCCGAGCTGGCGGCCGCCAAGGCGGGCAAACCGGTCGCGGAATACTGCGCCGAGATGTATGGCGTGCAGGCCGATATCGCCAAGCGGTTCGGGCTCAGCTTTGACCACTTTGGCCGCTCGTCCAGTGCGCAGAACAAGGTGCTGACGCAACATTTCGCGGGCAAGCTGGACGAGGCCGGGCTGATCCGCGAGGTCAGCGAGAAACAGGTCTATTCCAACGCCGACAAACGCTTTCTACCCGACCGCTACATCGAGGGCACCTGCCCCAATTGCGGCTATGACCGCGCGCGGGGGGATCAATGCGAGAACTGCACAAAGCAGCTGGACCCGACCGACCTGATCGAGC
This sequence comes from Ruegeria sp. C12, assembly GCF_056537745.1. Taxonomy (NCBI): domain Bacteria; kingdom Pseudomonadati; phylum Pseudomonadota; class Alphaproteobacteria; order Rhodobacterales; family Roseobacteraceae; genus Ruegeria; species Ruegeria sp. C12. The sequence goes on along the minus strand of NZ_JBQFSA010000001.1, from coordinate 1,016,526 downwards.
CGCGCAGCGCGATCAGCGGATCGACCGATCTGGAAGTGCGCGAGACCAAGCACCTGTATCTGCGTCAATCCGCGATGAAGGACCAACTGGACGCGTGGATCGACTCCAAGACCGATTGGCCGATCCTGACCACATCCATTGCCAAGAAGTGGCTGCACGATGGCGACGGCCTGCAGGACCGTGGCATCACCCGCGATCTGGATTGGGGTGTGCCGGTCAAGAAAGGCGACCAGGACTGGCCGGGGATGGAAGGCAAGGTCTTCTATGTCTGGTTCGACGCGCCCATCGAATACATCGCCTGCGCCAAGGAATGGGCAGATGCGAACGGCAAGACGGATGCGGATTGGGAACGCTGGTGGCGCACCGACAAGGGCGCGGATGACGTGCGTTATGTGCAGTTCATGGGCAAGGACAACGTGCCGTTCCATACGCTCAGCTTCCCGGCCACCATTCTGGGCTCGGGCGAGCCGTGGAAGATGGTCGATCACCTGAAATCCTTCAACTACTTGAACTATGACGGCGGCCAGTTCTCGACCTCGCAGGGGCGCGGTGTGTTCATGGATCAGGCACTGGAGATTCTGCCCGCCGATTACTGGCGCTGGTGGCTGCTGAGCCATGCGCCCGAAAGCAGCGACAGCGAGTTCACGTGGGAGAACTTCCAGCAATCGGTGAACAAGGATCTGGCGGATGTGCTGGGTAACTTTGTCAGCCGTATCACCAAGTTCTGCCGTTCGAAATTCGGCGAGGCTGTGCCCGAAGGCGGCACCTATGGCGAACGTGAGAACACGCTGATCGAAGAACTGACCAAACGTGTCCGCGCCTATGAGGGCCACATGGAGGCGATGGATGTGCGCAAATCGGCGCAGGAATTGCGGGCCATCTGGGTGGCGGGCAACGAATACCTGCAGGCCGCAGCCCCTTGGTCGACCTTTAAGGAAGACCCCGAACAAGCCGCCGCGCAGGTACGTCTGGGCCTGAACCTGATCCGGCTCTATGCGGTGCTGAGCGCGCCGTTCATCCCCGACACCTCGGCCCGGATGCTGAGCGCGATGAACACGCTGGACACCGGCTGGCCCGAGGATGTGGCAGCGGCGCTGTCCGCCCTGCCCGCCGGTCATGAGTTCACCGTTCCCGATGTCCTGTTCGCCAAAATCACCGATGAACAGCGCGAAGACTGGCAAACCCGTTTTGCCGGCACCCGTGACTGAATTCAGACCATCGTGACAGATACGACACGGGGGCCGCTTCGGCCCCCGTTTTTTATGCCGATACATCGCGTGACGCATGCTGTCTTACCGGGGTGCCAAACCCTTGGGGTCCTAAGTTAGCCGAAGCACGAAGAAATTTCTGCGCCCAAGGCCGCACCAGTCGTATTCAAGAAGCTTGAGATAAAGTCTCAAAACGTCCATCCTGTCGAGGAATTCTATCGACTCGCGCCGGGGCCTTTGGGGTCCGGGCAGCTATTTCATATCTACTGTGAGGCACGCGCCATGTCCCTTGATTTGACGAATATCGGTTTTCCCATCTTCGGGTCAGCCAAAATGCTGGGGCGGCATCTTGCCTTACTGACCTGCCTTGGGGTGGCGCATGGGGCTGCGGCGCAAGATCAAAGCGACGCGCCGCCACCAAAGGTTTCCATCGCTGCGGCCTATACCCAAGAGATCACGGATGAAGCCGTTTTCATCGGTCGGGCGGAAGCCATAGACAAGGTGGACATCGTCGCGCGGGTCAACGGGTTTCTTGAGTCTCAGAACGTCGAGGACGGCGCACTGGTCCAGAAAGACGATCTTCTGTTTACCATCGAGCCCGACCTCTATGAGGCCACACTTGAGGCGCGCAAGGCCGATCTGGACCGCGCCGAGGCAAATCTGGAACTGGCAAAGGTCGATCTGGCCCGGAAAGAAGAGTTGTTCCGCCGTGATGCAACCCCGGAATCCGAACGCGACATTGCGCGCGCCAACGAACTGGTTGCCGAAGCCGAAGTCAAAGCCGCAAACGCAGCCATCCAGCAAGCCCAGCTTGACCTGAGCTACACGCAGATTCAGGCGCCGTTTTCGGGCCGCATCGGGCGCGTTGCCACAAGTGTAGGTGACGTTGTTGGCCCGTCGAACCCTCCGCTGGTCAACCTGGTCAGCGAAGCGCCGATCTACGTGAACTTCTCGCTGAACGAAAAACAATTTACTTCGGTTCTTCAACAGTTTGGCGAGAATGCCAGCACTCTGGCAGAAAGTCAGAAGAGCCCCAATGTGCACGTCACCCTGCCCAACGGGACGGAATTGGGTGAAACCGGCGAAATCGTGTTTGTCGACAACCGCATCGACCCTCTGACCGGCGCGATTACCGTGCGGGCCGAGTTTGAAAACGCGGATCGGCTGATCATCGACGGTGCATTCCTTAACGTCCAGATCGAAGCGCTGGAGCCGACCTTGCAGGTGCTTGTCCCTCAGGCCGCGCTGCAACGGGATCAGCGGGGCGAGTTTGTTCTGGTCGTCAATGACCAGCAGATGGTCGAACAGCGCTATATCACGACCGGTGACACGGTGGACACCGCCATCATCGTCACCGATGGGCTTCGCGAAGGCGAGAGCGTGATCGTCGAGGGCCTGCAAAGGGTGCGTCCTGGCGTGGCCGTGGATGCGGTCGTGGCCTCTGAGCAGCCGGGAGAATAACGGATGTTCTCAGCCCTGTTCATCAGCCGGCCCAAGCTGGCGCTTGTCATTTCGCTTGTCCTGACGATCATGGGCGGCATCGGCTATATGGTTCTGCCGGTCGCCCAGTTCCCGGACATCACACCGCCCGTGGTCAGCGTGACGACCACCTATACCGGCGCAAACGCCGAGACCGTGGAAAACACCGTCGCCGCCCCGATTGAGGCGCAGGTGAACGGTGTGGACGACATGATCTACATGACGTCAACCTCGTCCGATAACGGCTCGTATTCGCTGAATATTACCTTCGAAGTGGGCACGGACCCGGACATTGCCTCGGTCAACGTGCAGAACCGGGTGGCACAGGCCATGTCATCCCTGCCGTCCGAGGTGACATCCTCGGGCGTGGTCACTCAAAAGGCATCGACCAACATGCTGTTGCTGGTGACGCTGACCTCGCCCAACGGGACCTATGACAGTGTGTTTCTGTCCAACTATGCCTCGATCAACCTGAAAGACGCGCTGGCGCGGGTTCAGGGTGTGGGCAAGGCGGATGTTCTGACCAATCTGGAATACGCCATGCGGATCTGGATGGACCCGGACAAGATGGCCGCCCTGTCGATCACCCCCGGAGATGTAATCAATGCGATCCGCGAACAGAATATCGAAGTCTCGGCAGGCTCGATCGGGTCTCCGCCCGTGCCTGAAGGCCAGACATTCCAATACACGATCAAAACCAAAGGACGCCTGACCTCAGCCGCCGAGTTTGGCGAAATTGTTATCCGCACCGGCGATGCCGGGTCCATCGTGCGTGTGCGCGACATTGCACGAGTGGAGCTTGGGGCGCAGTTCTATTCAGCCTCGGGCTACTTTCAGGCGGTTCCTGCCACAGTGATCGGCATCTATCAGGCCCCCGGCGCCAACGCGCTTGCGGTGTCTGAACGGGTACAGGCCGAGTTGGAACGCTTGTCCCGCTCTTTCCCGACGGATGTGGAATATGAAGTGCCGTTCAATACCACCGACTTTGTCGAGGCGTCGCTGAACGATGTGGTTTCGACCCTGATCCTGACCTTCATTCTGGTGATCTCGGTCGTGTTCATATTCCTGGGGAATTGGCGAGCGACCATCATCCCGGCGGTGGCAATTCCGGTATCCTTGATAGGAACGTTTGCCTTCCTGCTGGCCTTTGGCATGTCGCTGAACACGATCTCGCTGTTCGCTCTGGTTCTGGCTATCGGGATCGTGGTTGATGACGCCATCGTGGTGGTGGAAAACGTCGAACGGATCATCGCGGATGAAGGGCTGCCCCCTGCCGAGGCGACCCGCAAGGCGATGGGCCAGATCACCGGTCCCGTGATCGCGACAACGCTGGTTCTGTTGGCCGTGTTTGTGCCCGTGACCTTCATGCCCGGCATCTCCGGACGGCTGTATTCGCAGTTTGCGGTGACGATCTCGACCGCTGTTGTGATCTCATCGATCAACGCGTTGACCTTGTCGCCCGCTCTGTGTGGCCTGGTTCTGCGTGCCCGTTCCGGCCCGCCCAAGGGGCTTCTGGCCCTGTTTGAAGGGTTCATCGGAACGGTGCGCAGCGGCTATGTCGCGATTGTGCGCAAGCTGTTGATCCTGCCCGTCGTCGCGCTGGGTGTCATTGTGGCGCTTGGGATGGGAACGGGGACGATCATGTCCAACACCTCCAGCGGCTTTATCCCGCTTGAGGACAACGGCTATCTGTTCGTGGACATCCAACTGCCCGACGCGGCCACTTTGGAACGGACCGAAACGGTCTCGGCCCGCGTGGACGACCAGATCCGCGAAATCCCGGGTGTCGCCAGTACCGTGTTGGTCAACGGCTTCTCGCTGCTGAATGGTACAACCACAAACGGCGCCGCTATCTTCGTGAACCTGACCAATTGGGATGAGCGTCAGGACGATGACCTGAGCGCCAATGCCATTTTGGCCAAGGTTCTGGCCATTGCCAACGGCGAATCCGCGGCCTCGATCGTGGCCTTCAACCCGCCGCCCATTCAGGGCCTGGGCATGTCTGCAGGGGTCGAGATGGAAGTGCAGCAGACCGGCGGCGGTACACCGCAGGATCTGGCCTCGGCCGTGGGGTCCTTTGTTTACGCGGCGAACCAACGCCCCGAGATCGGACAATCCTACACGACCTTCCGTGCAAACGTGCCACAGCTGTTTGTCGATCTGGACCGCGAGAAAGCCAAAACCCTGCAAGTCTCGGTTGCCGAGATCTTCCAGACCATGCAGGCGCAGTTGGGGTCGTACTATGTGAACGATTTCAACCTGTTTGGCCGTGTCTACCGCGTCATGATACAGGCGGATGGGACATACAGGGACAATGTCGAGGATATCTCGAACCTCTACGTCCGCTCGCAACAAGGTGAGATGGTTCCACTGGGCACGCTCATCGACGTTGAGAACGTGCTGGGTCCGGTTTTGTTGAAGCGGCATAACCTGTTCCGCTCGGCCACTGTCACGGCGGTGCCTGCCCCGGGTTTGTCCACCGGTGATGCCATCAATGTAATGACCGAGGAATCCGCGACCGCCCTGCCCCCCGGCTATGCGTTCGAATGGACCGGAACGGCGCAGCAGCAGTTGGCTTCGGGCAGTCTGGTGATCGTGATCCTTGGGCTGGCGATCCTGTTTGGCTACCTGTTCCTTGTCGGTCAGTACGAAAGCTGGTCAATGCCTGTCTCGATCCTGTTATCGGTGGTTGTCGCCCTGTTCGGCGCGGTGGCGGCGGTGGCCATCGTGGGCAGCGACATCAACCTGTATACGCAGATCGGGATGATCATGCTGGTCGGGTTGGCCTCGAAAAACGGGATTCTGATTGTGGAATTCGCGATGGAACAACGCGCCAACGGTTTGTCGATCAAGGATGCCGCAGCCGAAGCCGCCTATCAGCGTTTCCGCGCGGTGATGATGACGGCTCTGTCCTTCCTGCTTGGGGTTGTTCCCCTGCTGGCGGCAAACGGCGCGGGTGCGGCAAGCCAGAAAGCCATTGGTGTGGCCGTGTTTGGCGGGATGCTGGCCGCAACGCTTGTCGGCGTGATCCTGGTGCCGGTGCTTTACGCCCTGATGCAAAGCCTGCGCGAATGGCTGAAGGGCGGCAAGAAAGACCCGGATCCAACGGGCGAAGCAACCTGACCCCGTCAATGATGCAGAAAAAGCCCCGTGCAGGTCACGGGGCTTTTTTGATTCAGAACATTACGCAGCCACAACCCGACTGCGACGCCGGGCGGTGACGGCGCTAATGACGGCTTGCGCCTCTGCCGGTGGGGCCTGTTCGACACGTCGATAATCGCTGCAATCGCTTTGCCGGGTCAGCATTCCGCAGCCAATCATCGTGCGCCGCAATGTGGCCGGGTCGTGAAACAGATGCTCGCGCCCCAGCATGTCGTTGATTTCTTTCTCGCTCAGACTGGTGCCTGCGGGAAGGCTGGCCCACAAAGCCCACAACGCAAGGGTTTGCACCGCGCGTCGGGACGGCCATTGGCGCAAGCGGCCATGTGCATCGAATTGAAACAGAGCCCGCTCGACAATGCGCATATCGACGGGCACAAGGTCAGGCCCGGCCTCGATTCGCCGTTTCGCAGCACTTGCAGCCCGCATATGTTGCAGGTTCTGGAACCCGGCAGCGCGGGACAGCATGTTCATCAGGGTCAGATGGGACGGGCTGCCCTCACCCAATTGGCGACTTAAGCTGCGGGCAAATCCGGTCAGGTCATCCACGTGTAAAGGGACAGGTGTTTTGGTCATCGTGCATCCATATCGGGCGTTTCGCACGCTCGTCGGTCGCTGACTTGACGAAACAACGCCCCTTTTGGTTTGCGATGCCGTCTCAAACTGAATGGCAGGTTTAGCTCTCTGATGTCAGAGCAGCGACGCCTCGGTGTCTGCCGACCGTTCCCGATGGCTAACACGAACCGGCGGGTCAGCCAAGGGTCAGGCGACCTGCGCCTGAATGCGCTGCCCCATCCACTGATCGATCCGCGCGATCTGATCGGCGTTCAGACGCAGCCCCAGCTTGTTGCGCCGCCAGACCACGTCCTCGGCCGACCGGGCATATTCCTTGTCCATCAGCCACGCGACCTCGCGCGCCGTCAGGGTCGCGCCGAAATCCTCGCCCAGATCAGAGGCTTCCTTTGCGTCGCCCAGCATCACCGCCGCCTCGGTGCCATAGGCGCGGATCAGGCGCGCGGCCCAAGCGGCATTAAGGAATGGATAGTCTGCGCGCAGCGCGTCGGTAAGGGCCTGCACCCCATCAACTGGGAAGTCCCCGCCCGGCAAGGCCACTCCTGCTGTCCATGGTCCCAACAAATCCGGGAAATGCTCTGCCACTTTCTCAAGCGCGCTTTCAGCCAGACGGCGATAGGTGGTGATCTTGCCGCCAAACACGTTCAGCACAGGTGCCCCGCCATTTGCGTTCACCTTCAGCGTATAATCCCGCGTCGCCGCTGTCGCGCTGCTGGCACCGTCATCATACAGCGGGCGGACTCCGGAATAGGTCCAGACGATGTCGTCCCGCGTCACGGGCTGCGCGAAGTATTTCGAGGCAAAGGCGCACAAATAGTCCTTCTCGGCGTCGGTACAGACGGGATGTTCGGACGGTTCCGCGTGGTCCTGATCCGTTGTTCCGATCAGGGTGAAATCCTGCTCGTAGGGAATGGCAAAGATGATGCGACCGTCTTCGCCTTGAAAGAAATAACACTTGTCGTGATCGAACAGCCTGCGCGTCACGATATGGCTGCCGCGAACCAAGCGCACCCCTTCGCGCGAATTCACGTGGATTTTGGATTGGATGATGTCCCCAACCCATGGCCCCCCGGCATTTATCAGCATTTTGGCACGGATTACCCGCGTTTCATCGCTGTCGCGATCCCTGACCGTAACCTCCCACAGATCGTCGACCCGATGGGCCGAAATCACCTCGGTCCGCACCATGATCCGGGCCCCGCGCGCCTCGGCGTCGCGGGCGTTCAGAACCACCAGCCGGGCGTCTTCGATCCAGCAGTCGGAATACTCATAGGCCGTTTCGAACCTGTCCTGCAGCGGAGCACCTTCGGGCGCGCTGCGCAGGTTCAAAGAGCTGGTTCCCGGCAGGATCTTGCGCCCACCAAGGTTGTCATACAGGAACAGGCCCAACCGGATCAGCCACGCCGGTCGCCGCCCACGCATCCATGGCATCACGGTGCTGAGCAGCTTTGATGTCGGCGTCTCGGAATCGAACCGCATATCCTTGTGATAGGGCAGCACAAAACGCATCGGCCAACTGATGTGGGGCATGGCGCGCAGCAGCGTCTCACGTTCGATCAGAGCTTCGCGCACCAGACGAATTTCGAAATACTCAAGATACCGCAGACCGCCATGAAACAGCTTGGTCGAAGCGGAAGACGTAGCCGACGCCAGATCGTTCATCTCCGCCAATGTGACAGACAATCCCCGCCCGGCAGCATCCCGCGCGATGCCGCATCCGTTGATCCCGCCGCCGATGATGAACAGGTCGGTGATCTGATCGTCCGTCGATGTCATAGCTTTTGATTCCCAATCAAACCCATCTGCGCACATTAATCAGAAGGGTATTCGCATTATCAACCTTAATGTTCGTTTATTTTCGTTTTGCAACACTGATATGAATTTCACGTATTGCAACTTGCCAATTCGGCCAGAAAGAACAAAAACGAAAGAACTCTGACTATTTGGAACTGCTATGTCCCTTTCCTTCCGCCAAGCCGACATTCTTGAGATCGCAAGCACCGAAGGCCGCGTCACGGTAGAGGGGCTGGCAGAGCGGTTCGGGGTCACCGTCCAAACCATCCGGCGCGACCTGACCGAGCTGGCCGAAGCCGGCAAACTCGACAGGGTGCATGGTGGTGCGGTTCTGCGCTCCGGCGTATCCAACATCGGGTATGAGGATCGCCGCACCCTGAACGTGGATGCCAAGACCCTGATGGCGCAGGCCTGCGCACGGGATATTCCCGAAGGTGCCTCGATCTTTCTGAATATCGGCACCTCGACCGAAGCCGTCGCGCGGCAATTGCTGAACCACAAGACCCTGATGGTGGTGACCAACAATATGAATGTTGCAAACATACTGGTCGAAAACCCGGGCTGCGAGATTGTTGTGGCTGGCGGCGTGTTGCGGCGCTCGGACGGTGGTCTGATCGGCAACCAGACCGTCAACACGATCCGACAGTTCAAATTCGACTATGCGGTAATCGGATGCTCGGCGTTGGATACCGAGGGCGACTTGCTGGATTTCGACTTTCAGGAAGTGCATGTCAGCCAAACCATCATCGCACAGGCGCGGCGCACGATTCTGGTGGCCGATCATTCAAAGTTCCAACGCTCGGCCCCGGCGCGGATCGCCTCACTGGCCGAAATCGACACGGTGTACACCGATCAGCCACTGCCTGCGGACCTGTCGGAAAAATGCACCGCCTGGGACACAAACGTTCGACTGTGCCCGTGACCCGGGATTGCGACCGCCTTCCACCATAAATGGATTGACGATCGCCCCCCTACACCTGAGGATGGGGCAACCGTCCAGAAAGGAGGCACGAGCATGGGACTTCTGGGACAGCCTTTGGGCTACTACGATTACCTGACCTTCGTTGCATTGATCCTGTTGCTGGCCGCTGTGATGGCCCTGTTTCTGTTCATCATGGGTCTGCCCGGTCGCATCGCGATCAAACGCAACCATCCGCACGCCGAAGCCGTCAAGATCATGGGATGGATGGGGTTTCTGGCGGTTGTGCCATGGGTCCATGCCTTCATGTGGGCATTTCACGACGGTATCACGGTTGATATGCGTCGCGGCCCCGACGAAGAAAAAGAAGCCATCCGCAAAGACATTGAACGCTTAGGCGGGACCGTCAAAGAAGAATATCAGGCCGCGTCGGACGAGACGCAGAAAAGCTAAGGCCAAAGGAAACATCCGCACATGTTCGTCGCCCTAGGCATCACGCTTTTCTACATCATTTTCGTCTGGTTCATCTTCTTCAAGATGGAGTGGCTGAAGTTCAACATCGCCTGGGGAATTGTATCCTTTTGGGTCGGCGCGCATCTGCTGCTGATCTTTCTGGTCGCATTGCGCTTTTTCCAGCCTTTCTCGGTCGACAGTCACGTCGTACGGTCCACCATTCAGATCGTACCCAAGCTAACGCAGCCGACGATCCTGACCGAAGTTCTGGTGGAACCGAACACACCCGTCACCAAGGGCGATCCACTCTATCGCTTCGACGACACGGTGTTTTCGCTGGCGGTGGACAATGCGCAGGCGCAATTGGTGGCTGCCCAGCAGAACGCGAAAATTCTGGAACAGGATGTCATCGCCTCGACCGAAGCGGTTGAGCGGGCCATTGCGCAACTGGATTATGCCTTCACCCAGCAGGCGCGATACGAAAATCTCGTTCCCGCCGGGGGTGCACGACAGGATGAGCTGGATCGCTGGAACGAACAAGTGACCGAGGATCAGGCGGCGGTGAAACAAGCCGAAGCCAATTTGCAAAAGTCTATTCTCGCGCAGGAATCCCAGATCGACGGGGTCAATACCGGCATCCTGCAAGCACAGGCACAACTGGCCGAGGCCGAGTATTTCTTAGACAATACAACGATCTATGCCCCGGAAAACGGCATGATCGTCTCGCAACAGGCCCGCCCCGGTCTGGTCGTTGGTGACATTCGACTGGGCGCAATCGCCAGCTTCGTGACCGAGGATAACCCCTATCTTCTGGCGACGTTCCGCCAACAAAACCTGAAATTCGTCGAGGTCGGACAAGAGGTTGAAGTGGCACTTGATCTATATCCCGGCGAAATCCTACCTGGCAAGGTCGAGGCGATCTGGTGGGCGACACGACAGGGTCAGTATCTACCCTCGGGCCGCCTGCCCGGTTTCGAATTGCCGAAACTGCCCGGTCGGATTGCGGTTCAGATCACGGTCGATCTGCCCGAAGACCACATCCTGCCAGCGGGCGGTCACGCGGCGGTGGCTATCTACACGGGTCAGGGCAAAAGCTTTGAGTTTCTGAGGCGCATCAATATCCGCCTTTACTCCTTCGCCAATTTCATCCGACCGCTGGACATTTGAGGACGCAGAGCATGACACGGGCCAAACCCTTTCGATACCTGATGGGAACGGCCCTGTGTGCAGCGGTACTGACCGCCTGCACGCCGGTCGGCCCGGATTTCGTGCGCCCGAACTCTCCGGTCGTGAAAGAGTGGATCGAGGTCAACAGCCCCAGCACAGGGCCAAGCGGCCTGACCTCGCGCAGCGCGCCGGTGGTGAAATGGTGGGAGACGTTCAATGACCCGACCCTCAACAAACTGGTGGTCGAGGCTTATGCCCAGAACTTAACGCTGCAGGTTGCCGGAGCCCGCGTATTACAGGCCCGCGCGCAGTTGGGGATCGCCTTTGGCGAGCTTTACCCTCAGTCGCAGGCTATTGGTGGATCTCTGGAACGGCGACAGATCAGCGATAACCTTGGACCGATCTCGGATATCAACCGCATCATCCCGCTGGATACCGAATTTTCGACGTCGCAAGTGGGCTTTGATGCCCAATGGGAGCTGGATGTCTGGGGCGCTCAGCGGCGTGGCGTTCAGGCCGCGCGATCCAATCTGGCCCTGCAGGTGGCCAACTATGACGACGCGCTGGTGACGCTGACCGGGGATGTGGCGGCACTGTATGTCAATATCCGCGCCTTGCAGGAATCCTTGGCCGTTGCCCGCGAAAACATCACCCTTCAGCAAGAGTCGCTGGACCTGACCCAGCTACGTTTCAACAACGGCGTCACCACTGAACTGGACGTTCAGGAATCCACCGCACTGTTGAACAACACCAAAGCATTGGTGCCCGAGTTAGAGAGCGACCTGCAACAGACCAAGAATGCGTTGGCCGTCTTGCTTGGCGCAACGCCCTCACGGATGACCAGCCTTTTGGGTAACTCCGGGCGCATTCCCTCGGCCCGGTCCAATGTCGCCGTGGGCGTTCCGGCAGAATTACTGCGTCGGCGTCCGGATGTGCGCGCGGCGGAACTGGCGGCCGCCACGCAATCGGCGCAGGTGGGTATCGCGATGGCGGACCTGTATCCACAGTTCGTGTTGTCCGGCTCGATCGGCTTGCAGGCCTCGGGCGGGCGCGATCTGTTCAGTTCGAACAGCACGACGGGTCTGGCCAGTGCGGGCGTGGTCTGGAACGTGCTGAACTATGGGCGCATCCAGAACAATGTCCGCGCGCAGGACGCCGCCTATCAGGCACTGATCGCCAATTACCAGAACACCGTTCTGACCGCCTATTCCGAGGTCGAAAGCGCCATGGTCGCCTATGCACAGGCGCGCAAGCAGGTCGGGCTGTACCAGCAAAGCGTCGATGCCTCGCGCAAGGCCGCGGATATTGCCGTCAGCCAATATCGTGATGGGATCGCTGACTATTCGCGGGTTCTGAATACGCAAACCGCGCTCTTGCGGTCTCAGGCCAATCTGATCGAGGCACGGCAACAGGTCTCAAGCAATCTGGTCGCCGTTTACAAGGGCCTCGGTGGCGGATGGCAAATTCGTCAGAACCAGGAGTTCCTGCCGGAAACGGTTCTGGCCGAGATGGCCTATCGCACCGATTGGGGCGACCTGTTGCAACAGGACCCGACCCGCGCCAGCCTGAACTAAGCGTTACTTCGTCAGACCGCGCAGCCCGCCTGAAATCAGGATATTCACCTCATACAAAATGCGCGGCGCGGCCAGTCCGCCGGGGCTGGCCAGATAGTTCGGGCTCCATTCCGGGTCGAACTTCTGTTTGAACGCGCGCAGCCCTTCGAAGTGGTAGAACTGCTCGCCATGTTCATAGACAAACCCGCCGATCCGGTTCCAGAGCGAGGCCAACTGGCGGTTTTCAATGCCTGAAAACGGGGCCGCGCCCAGCGAGAACCAGTGAAACCCCTGCTCGGATCCCCAGACCATCATCTCAGCAAACAGCGCATCCATGACAAAACTGGGGCTGTCGGGTTCATACCGCATCAGATCCAGTGACAGTTCCGACTTGTTGCCGCCTTGAAACAGGTTGGCAAAGGCCATGATCTGCCCGGTCTCACCATTTCGCAGCACCGCATGATCGAAATAGGACAGGTAGTCGTCGTCGAATCCGCCCAGGGCAAAGCCTTTTTCAGCCCCTGCTTTCTGCGCCAGCCAGTCATCCGAGATTTTCCGCAGCTCCGGCAATATCGGCGCGAGGTTTTCTTTCGGAATGATCTCGAACACATACCCTTCCCGCTCGGCCCGGTTCTTGGCCTGCCGGAACCGTTTGCGGGATTTTCCATCCAGCGAGAAATCTTGCAGCGGCACGCGCGCGACCTCACCGATTTTCAGGATCGACAGGCCCAGATCCAGAAAAGTCGGCAGATACTTGGTCGAAACGCTGTAAAACGCACACAGCTTGCCTTCACGATCCGCCATCTCTCGCAACTGCCAGACCAATTGTTGCCCGGCCTTTTCATCCCCTACCGGCTCGCCCTTGGAAATGATGGCGTTGCCGGTGTCGGCATAGGCAATGAATGCTGTCTGATCCGGAGCGATCAGGAATTGCTTGTCTCCGGTCAGGGAGATTTGGGATTCGGTGTCCTCACTCTCCATCACCAGCCGCTCGACGACCTCGGGGATTTCGGTGCGGACCGGTGCCGGTATCTCGCGCCCGAACAACGAGGTCACGGCCACGATGCCCACGATTACCGCCACCACAAGGCTGGATCGCAGGAAGCGTGAGGCGTCGCCGTTCCACGCGAATTCCCACCACAGCGCATTCTGGTATTCAACATGGGAATAGGCAAAAAGACCGATCCAGAAGATCACCGCCAGCAATACGACCACGCTGATCAGCCAGGGGATGTTCAGCCGGAAGATCGACGCCCCGCTGACCCGGTAAAACGCACCTCGGAACAGCGCCAACACGGCAATCGTGACCAACAGGCCAATGGCTTCATGCGTGTCCAACCCCTTGGCGAGTGAGGCGGCAAAGCCCGCCACCATCAGCAACATCGCCACGACCCACGCCCGGTAGAGTTTGCGGAACAGACCCCGCGAAACCAGCAGCAGCAAAACCCCCACCGCGCTGCCCGCCAGATGCGACGCCTCGACAAAGGACAAGGGCAGCACGTCACGCAAGACACTCAGGTTTTGGGAATTCGACGGCAACGCGCCCGAAACCAACAGGATGATACCTGCGGTTGCGGTCACACCCGCTGCGACCATCGGCACAATCGGGCGGATGGCCCGGTACACCCAAACCGCTGCCCCGCCAATCCGGTGGCGCTGTGTCAGGGCCGAGGCGACTGCGATGGACAAGCTGGCAATTGCAAAAGGAACAAAGGTGTAAACAACCCGATACAACAGCAACGCAGCGATCACGTCCGACCGACCCGAGGCCCCCAGCCCCGCGATCAAGGTGGCTTCGAACACGCCGATCCCTCCGGGCGCGTGGCTGAGGATACCGACCGCAATGGCGGCCACGTAGATCGTGAAGAAATAGGGAAATCCGACGCCCAGATCGTCGGGCATGAGCACGTACAAAACCATCGACGCACCCAGAAGGTCGCCCAAGGCCGCCAGCGTCAGCAAGCTGGCCAGCTTGCCACCCGGCAGGTTGAACTCAAACCCTGCGAACGAGAACCGGCGCCCTCCACTTGCCAACCAGAAGAACACTGCGACCAACCCGGTCAGCAAACACAGGCCAATGATCGTCTCGACCGTTTCGCTGATCGGCAGGACTTTGGAGATCCCATCGGGATGCAGCGTTAGCAATACCCCAAGGATCAGAACCAACCCCATCCAGAACGCAACCCAGGACGTGGCGATCACCCCGGCCACACGCCCAAGGTCGAGGCCCAGCGAGGCGTAGATCCGGTACCGGATCGCTGTGCCGGTGATGTAGGAAAACCCCAAGCAGTTGGAGACCGCATAACCGCTGGCCCCCGCCAAGCCCGCAATCGGCAAGGGTACCTTGCCACCGCCTACGCTTTGCACCGCAAAGACGTCATACAAGGACAAGGAAAAATAGCTTACTCCGGCCCAGAACAGGGCGACCAGCAGCAAAGTCCAGGGCGTCGCGGCGATGTCGGATTGCACATCCGCCCATTTCACATGTGATGACAGCTCGTGCAGAACCGTCAAAGCGATCGCTGTGACCAGAACCGGAATGGCGATACGCACCCAGGGTTTTTCTAGCATCCCGGTCAGCTTTTCAGCCCATTGCATCGCCTTGGACTCGTCGCTGTGGTCCTGTGCTGTCATGCTGCGCGTCCCTGCCGTTTTCTTAACCGTGTGCGACGCCAGCCCCTTGGTCTGACGCGCCCCTTTGGGGCGACACGCAAAGAAACTCTGTCACAAATTCCTTCCGGGTCAAAGCGCTATGCCCTGTCAGAACCGACCCTTGCGAGTAGACAGCAGCAGGTTCGTCTCGGATCGGGTGATCCCCTCCATCCTGCGGATCTGAAAAATCACCTCGTCCAATTCGACCAGCGTTTCGGTTCCGATCTCGGCAATCAGATCCCAGCTGCCGTTGGTGGAATGCACGGCCCGTACCTGCTGCATTGCACCGATACGGGCCATCGTACGCTCGGTCCCGCGCCCTTCGATTTCCAACATCATCAACCCACGCACCGGGCTTTGCGCCACATCGCGGCGAGTCAGAACCGTAAAGCCGACAATCTCACCCGACTGTTTCAACCGCTGCATCCTGCTGCGCACGGTTGTGCGGGTCACCCCCAGCGTCTCAGCCAGTTCAGACAGGGACGCCCGCGCATCCCGGTGCAGCGCGCTGATCAGTCGATTGTCCAGTTCGTCCATAACTTGTTTCCGTTTCGGATTTCTTAAGTTCATTTTGAACAATTTGCCGTCTTCCAGCAAGATATATCGAACGGTTAAATGGACACATGGATATCAAGAACATCATATTGATCGGTGCACCCCTGGATGCCGGCAAACGGCGTCAGGGGTGCCGAATGGGCCCCGATGCCTATCGTGTTGCCGGGTTGGAAACCGCGCTGGCCGAGTTGGGGCATACTGTCACCGATTGGGGCGATGTGGCCCCTGACGCGGTGCAGATGCCGGAACATGAACACCTGTTTTCGCTGCCCGAATGCGTGGGTTGGACAAGCGCGCTCAGCCGCGCAACGCAGGAGGCCGCGCCCGAAGGAACACCGGTCTTTTTGGGCGGGGATCACGCCTTGTCGATGGGCACCGTTGCCGGAATGGCAGCATATGCACAACAGATCGACCGCCCGCTATTTGTCCTGTGGCTCGACGCCCACAGCGATTTTCATACGCCGACCAGCACCGGCAGCGGAAACCTGCACGGCACGCCGGTCGCCTATTTCACTGGCCAGCCGGGGTTCGAGGCGTTTCCGCCCCTGCCCGCCACAGTGCCCACAAATCGGGTCGGCATGATCGGCTTGCGTTCTGTCGATCCCGCCGAACGCGCGGTTCTCGAGCAGGACCAGGCCATGCTGGCCGACATGCGCAGTATCGACGAACACGGGATCAAAGCACCTCTGATGGCATTTCTGGATCGGGTTCGGGCCGAAAACGGCCTGCTGCACGTGTCGCTGGATGTGGATTTCCTCGATCCGGCCATTGCGCCAGCGGTCGGAACCACCGTGCCCGGCGGCGCAACTGAACGTGAGGCGCATCTGGCCATGGAACTGCTGCATGAAAGCGGATTGGTCAGCTCGCTCGATCTGGTGGAACTGAACCCGTTTCTGGACGAACGCGGGCGCACCGCACGACTGATGGTGGATCTGACCGCGTCGCTGATGGGACGCCGGATCTTTGACCGCCCCACACGGAGCTTCTGATGACTGCACCTTCCGACAAGGCCCTGGTCCCGTTCGTGTCCGTCGACAACATGATGCGGCTGGTCCACCACATCGGCGTCGAAGCGATGATCGCCAAAATCGCCACTCAGATCGAAGCCGATTTCAAACGGTGGGAAAGCTTTGACAAAACCCCGCGCATCCCAGCGCACTCACCACATGGGGTGATCGAGCTGATGCCAACATCGGATGGTGAGGCTTACGGGTTCAAATACGTCAACGGCCACCCGAAGAACACGTCCGAGGGGCTGCAGACTGTCACCGCCTTTGGTTTGCTGGCAGATGTTTACACCGGCTACCCCACTCTGTTGACGGAAATGACCATTCTGACGGCGCTGCGAACTGCGGCCACTTCGGCACTGGTGGGTCAATATCTTGCGCCCAAGGGCGCGACCACCATGGCTATGATCGGCAATGGCGCGCAGTCCGAATTCCAATGCCTTGCGTTCAAAGCAATGTGCGGGATCGAAACCGTTCGCCTCTACGACATCGACGCAAACGCGACCGCCAAATGCGCGGCAAACCTTCACGGCAAGGGCTTGAACGTGGTGGCTTGTGAAACGGCCGAGGAAGCGATCGAGAGTGCTCAGATCATCACCACCTGCACTGCCGACAAGAAATACGCCACCATCCTGACCGACAACATGGTCGGACCCGGTGTTCACATCAACGCAATCGGCGGCGATTGCCCCGGCAAAACCGAACTGCACCGCGATATCCTGCTGCGCTCGGACATATTTGTGGAATACCCCGAGCAGACGCGGATCGAGGGTGAGATTCAGGCGCTTGAACCTAATTACCCCGTCACCGAGATCTGGCAGGTTATGACTGGCCAGATCGAAGGTCGCACCGATGACAGGCAAATCACCCTGTTCGACAGCGTGGGTTTCGCAATTGAGGATTTCTCGGCCCTGCGCGTGATCAAAAGCGTGGTCGAGGGGACCGATTTCTACGAACCGCTGGATATGCTCGCTGACCCCGACGACCCGCGCGACCTGTTTGGGATGCTGATGCGGGCGGGATAGTAGCCCAACCGATCACTGCTTGAGCCATGGCCGGCAAAGGGGGCTCTGCCCCCGCCGCCCTGCGGGCGACTCCCCCGGGATATTTATAGCCAGATGAAGCAGGGATCCGCCCTCTGACCGACCGGCCAGAGAGCTTCACCTGGCGCGGTCATCGGCGTCCCCGCCTGTACCGCAGAACTCTTTTCCATCAGAATGGTTAAGGATCCGTTTCTTCATCTGGCCAAAAATATCCCGGAGCGCGAGGCAGAGCCTCGCATGGCTCTACCCGGCCAAAGACGGCAGGTAGAGAACGATCCCCGGGAACGCCACAAGCAAGGCAATCGTCGCAGCATCTGCGATGAAGAAAGGTGTGACGCCTTTGAAGACATCCTGAACACTCAGATCCGGCCGCACGCCTGCGACGACGAAACAGTTCAATCCGATTGGGGGCGTGATCAAACAGAACTCGGCCATTTTAACCACCAGTATTCCGAACCAGATGGCGCACATGGGGCCAGACATGCCAAAGGCGCTCTCGGCCGCGCTGACGGTTTCACCGCCGTTCAGGGCCATGACCGCCGGATAAACCACCGGAAGGGTCAGCAACAGCATGCCGATTGCGTCCATGAACATGCCCAGCACGGCATAGGCCAGAAGGATGCAGATCAGGATCAGCATCGGGGACATTTCCAAAGAGGTAATCCAGTCCGAGAACGCGCCCGGCAGGTCGGCGAAGCCAAGAAAGCGCACATAGATCAAAACGCCCCAGATGATCGAAAAGATCATGGCCGTCAGTTTGGCCGTTTCCAGCAGGGCGGATTTGAACTCGGGCCAGCGCATGCCATGAAACAGGGCGAAGCAGAACACGATGAAAGCGCCAATTGCGCCGCCTTCGGTTGGGGTACCCCAGGCTTTGTCTCCGAACGGGTTGTAGACAAAGCAGATGATGATCAGGATGACGGCAACGATGGGGATTGCGCCCGGCAGAGCAGCGAAACGTTGCTTCCAACTGAAGCCGGTGACGGGGGGGCCAACGGATTTGAACACAACCGCGATCCCAACGATCAATAGCCCGTAGACAAGGGCTGAAAATGCCCCCGGTATGAACCCGGCCAGAAGCAGTTTTCCGACGTCCTGTTCGACGATGATTGCGTAGATCACAAGGATCGCTGATGGTGGGATGAGAGAGGCCAATGTGCCCCCAGCGGCCACAACACCAGCGGCGAAGCGTTTGTTGTATCCGACGCTCAGCATCTCGGGGATGGCGATGCGGGCGAATACGGCAGAGGTGGCCACCGACGCGCCGGACACGGCGGCAAATCCTGCGGTGGCGAAGATGGTCGAGACGGCCAACCCGCCCGGCACCCAGGCAATCCAGCGTTTGGCCGCTTCGAACAACGCTCGGGTCAGACCGGCGTAGTAGGCCAGATATCCGATCAGGATGAAGGTCGGGATCAGGCTGAGTGTATGGGCCGCCACCTTGGAATGCGGCACCTGCCCCGCCGTTTTGACGGCAACGGTGACGGCCTTGCCGAACCGGTCAGGGTCGTAGCCGAACTTGGCCCAGAAGATCCAGATCAGGCCGAACAACCCGGCCAGACCCGCTGCAAAGGCCACTCGCATACCGGTTACAACCAGAACCAGCAGGCCACCCGTGACCCAAAGGCCGATCTCGATCGTGTCCATGCGCTAGTCCTGCCCTTCGAACTGATCGGCCTCGGCTGCGGCCTGTGCTGCGGCGTCCTGGATCAGGGGCACGGCCACCGGCGCATCCAGCCCCAGTACAAAAGCGCGCCCGTACCCCCAGACCTGCAAGACCAGCCGCAGACACAGCACGGAAAACGCCACGGGTGCCAACAGCTTGGCGGGCCACAGAGGTATTCCGATGTCGATGGAACTGTCGCGGCTCCATAACGGCGCACCAAAATCGAAGGACCGGTCGAAATGGGACCAACTGCCCCAGACCAGCGCCAGCATCAACACCAGGATCAGGATGACCGACACCGTTTCGAACAACCACAAGGCACGTCCCCGCAGGCGCGAGATCACGATGTCCATCCGGATATGTCCGCCGTCCCGCTGAACGTAGGAGATGCCCAGAAAGGCAATCAGGGGCATGGCCTGCTCGATCCAGTCCACATAGCCGGGCAGAGGTGCGTTGATTGCGTTTCGCCCGCTGACCGAGACGACGGCCAGAACCATCAGACCAAATACGGCAAGACCGCTGATCAGCGCCAAAAAACGCTCGACCGTCAGCAGACGCTGATCCAGCTGGCTGAGGCGGCTGCCGTCTTCCAGCACCGTGGCTGTACCTGCCATTCCGGTGATCCTTTATGTCAGGGATGTCCGGGCACCCAGACCGAGCGCCCGGAGATACGATCAGTTGCCGCCGCGCTGTTGCTGCAACGTGGACTGAACCAGATCATAAAGCTCTTGCGCGGGAAGACCTTGCGCGGACATGTCGGCAATCCATTGTTCACGGATCGGATCAGCGGCCTTGGTACGGAACTCTTCGATGACCGCATCATCGATCATCACCTTGGTCACGCCCTTTTCTTCCAGAACGCTGTCCCACTGTTCCAGCAAGCCGCCGTAATTGGCCAGATAGTGATCAATGGCTTCGTCAATTGAGCTGTCGAGCGCTTCGCGGTGTTCCGGTGACAAGGCTTCATACGCGTCGATATTGACAACAACCGGGCAGTTCACCGTGCCGGGGTTCAGGTTTGCGGTCCACCAGTCGGCCTCATTGATCGTGCCAAAGGACAGATGCGCGTGCTGGGCAAAGGCCACTGTGTCGACCACGCCGGATTCCATCGCGTTGAAGGCTTCGGTGGCCGGCACCGAGGTCGGGACCCCTCCAACCGCTTCAAACGCTTGCCCCAGACCACCGGTTGCACGGACGCGCATGCCTTCGAACTCGGCCAGTTGATCGCGTGGGTCGCCGGTGCCGACCAGATTGTATTGCGGCATGGGCGAGGTCATGAGCAGGCGCGCGTTCCACTGCGCCATCTCATCCTGCACGGCGGGATGGTCATAGACCGCGTGGCTGACGGCAACCTCTTCCGCCAGGTTGTTCACGCCAAGGAATGGCAGTTCCAGCACAGTGATCGCCCGGTTTTTGTCGCGGTGATAACCTGCGCAGAACTGCGCCATCTCGAAGGCACCGATCTCGATCCCGTCCAGATTCTCACGCGGCTTGGACAACCCGCCATAGCTGACATTGATGGTAAAATCCCCGCCGGTCTTTTCATTCACCAGCTCGGCCAGTTTTTCGACATGTTCGGTAAAGGCGCGGCGCTTGCCCCAGACCGAGGCATTCCATTCGGTCGCTGATGCCTCGGCGACAAAGGCAATGCTTATTGCGGCGGCGGCAGCACCGCTCAACATCTTTTTCATGTGATCTCTCCCTTATGTGCACCTCCTCCCGAGGCGCTTGGAAAAAAGCTAGCGCCAACATTCGCCGATGCCAACCCTGCACAGAGATTGGCAAAGTTTTGCCGGACACTTCGAGAGGCGCTTGATCGGTGCATCCAGCGGATCCACCCACCCAACATGGAAGCCTAAGGGCGAGCCAGCGCCGTTGGCATCATTACAACTTAGCTTTTGTTTTTTAACAATATTTAACCAAAAATTTAGATTTTGTTTACAAATTTACCCAACGGAAAGAAATTTTTTGACAAACAAATTCAAGGATTACGGCAATTTATTTCATTATTTTCTGAACCCGGCCATACTGCGATCGGGGAGGAATGGGATCGACTTTGCCCGATATTGGGGAAAGAAATGACCCAGTGATATCCAGTCCAGAGGGAGGAGCCTCAAAAATGACCACCGCTGCCCAGGCAGATGCCAAGACTTATCCGCCATCCGCAGAAACCGTCGCACGTGCGCATATCGATGCCGAGAAATATGACGCGATGTATGCAGCTTCGATCAGCGACCCTGACGCGTTTTGGGCCGAACAAGGCAAGCGCGTTGACTGGATCAAGCCTTTCTCTCAGGTCAAAGACGTCGATTACGGCTTTGGCTCGGTCAAGATCAACTGGTATGCCGATGGAACGCTGAACGTATCGGCCAATTGTCTGGACCGTCATCTGGAGACGCGTGGAGATCAGACGGCGATCATCTGGGAACCGGATGATCCAAACGACCCTGCCCAGCACATCACCTATGCCGAGTTGCACCGCCGCACCTGCCGGATGGCGAATATTCTGGAATCACTGGGTGTGCGCAAAGGCGATCGCGTGGTGATCTACCTGCCGATGATCCCCGAGGCGGCCTATGCCATGCTGGCCTGCGCACGCATTGGTGCAATCCATTCCATCGTGTTCGCCGGTTTCTCGCCGGACGCGCTGGCGGCGCGGATCAACGGCTGCGATGCCAAGGTTGTCATCACCGCCGACGAAGCACCGCGTGGCGGGCGCAAGACGCCACTGAAATCGAACGCGGATGCGGCGTTGCTGCATTGCAAAGACACGGTGAAATGTCTTGTCGTCAAACGCACCGGTGGTCAGACCACCTGGATCGATGGCCGCGACTATGATTACAATGAGATGGCCTTAGAGGCAGACGACTATTGCGCGCCCGCCGAGATGAGCGCCGAGGATCCCCTGTTCATTCTCTATACTTCCGGCTCGACCGGCCAACCGAAAGGCGTTGTGCACACCACCGGCGGCTATCTGGTTTACGCTGCCATGACGCATGAGATCACGTTCGATTATCACGAAGGCGACGTGTATTGGTGTACGGCGGACGTGGGCTGGGTGACCGGCCACAGCTATATCGTCTACGGCCCGCTGGCCAATGGTGCGACCACGCTGATGTTCGAGGGCGTGCCGACCTATCCCGATGCCAGCCGCTTCTGGCAGGTTTGCGAAAAGCACAAGGTCAACCAGTTCTATACGGCTCCGACTGCGATCCGTGCCTTGATGGGTCAGGGCAACGAGTTTGTCGAGAAATGCGACCTGAGCGATCTGCGGACCCTGGGAACGGTGGGGGAACCGATCAACCCCGAAGCCTGGAACTGGTACAACGACGTTGTCGGTAAGGGCAAATGCCCCATCGTGGATACATGGTGGCAGACGGAAACCGGCGGTCACCTGATGACCCCCCTGCCCGGCGCACATGCGATGAAACCCGGTTCTGCGATGAAGCCGTTCTTTGGCATTCTGCCCGTGGTTCTGGACCCGCAATCGGGTGTTGAGATCGAAGGCAACGGCGTCGAAGGTGTCCTGTGCATCAAAGACAGCTGGCCCGGTCAGATGCGCACCGTCTGGGGTGATCATGAACGGTTCGAGAAGACCTATTTCTCGGACTACAAAGGCTATTACTTCACCGGTGACGGCTGCCGTCGCGACGAAGATGGCGATTACTGGATCACCGGCCGTGTGGATGACGTAATCAACGTATCCGGTCACCGTATGGGCACGGCCGAGGTGGAAAGCGCTCTGGTGGCGCATGCCGCTGTGGCTGAGGCTGCTGTTGTGGGCTATCCTCATGAAATCAAAGGACAAGGCATCTATTGTTATGTCACTTTGATGAATGATCGCGAGCCTTCGGATGACCTGCTGAAAGAGCTTCGCACATGGGTTCGGACCGAGATCGGCCCGATTGCCTCGCCCGATGTAATCCAGTGGGCCCCGGGCCTGCCCAAGACCCGCTCGGGCAAGATCATGCGCCGTATCCTGCGCAAGATTGCCGAGAACGACTTTGACAGCCTGGGCGATACGTCGACACTCGCCGATCCTTCGGTTGTCGAAGACCTGATCGAAAACCGTGCGAATAAGTGAGGATGTGATGGACGCTGCCACGACCATATCCCCCGCTGTTCTGATCCTTCTCGGGCCTCCGGGCGCCGGGAAGGGTACGCAAGCGCGGATGCTTGAGGACAAATTCGGCCTCGTTCAACTCAGCACGGGCGATCTTTTGCGCGCCGCTGTGGCCGCAGGCACCGAGGCAGGTAATGCGGCAAAAGCAGTAATGGAGGCTGGCGATCTGGTCAGTGACGAGATCGTCATCGCCATCCTGCGCGACCGTATGGCGGAACCCGATTGCGCCAAGGGTGTCATCCTTGACGGCTTCCCTCGAACAACTGTTCAGGCCGAGGCGCTGGATGCCTTGCTGGCGGAAAACGACCAGAAGATCAGCGCCGCAATCAGCCTTGAGGTTGAAGACGCCGAAATGGTGATCCGCATTTCGGGCCGCTACACCTGCGCAGGCTGTGGCGAAGGCTATCACGACCGGTTCAAACAGCCCGCCGTTGAAGGCACCTGCGACAATTGCGGCGGCACCGAGTTCAAGCGTCGCGCGGATGACAACGCGGAAACGGTGGCTTCGCGCCTGACCGCCTATCACGCGCAGACCGCACCGCTGATCAGCTACTACGAAACCCAAGGCGTGCTGAAACGCACAAACGCCATGGGCCAGATTGAGGACATCGCGCGCGACCTGGAGGTGATCGTCAGCGACGCGATGAAGTAAGGGGAGGAGAAAGGCCGCAAGGCTTTGATCCTACAACAGAATACTTCAATGAACCGCCCTGGCGGAACAGAGAAGTTATGCCGGACGTCACGGGGCGTTTGGAAACATCGAGAAGCGGCCCGCAGCACTGGAGGAGTTGGGCAACGGGCCGCCCAACGAGGAAGCGAAGGAGGAACCCGCAATGGCGGATCAATCTACAAACTCCGCGCAGACTGCCGAAGCCGATAAGGGCTATTGGCAGGCCAACCTGCGCCTCATCTACATCAGCCTCGCGATCTGGGCGCTGGTGTCGTTTGGATTCGGCATTCTGCTGCGTCCGCTGCTGTCCGGCATTTCTGTTGGCGGCACCGATCTGGGCTTTTGGTTCGCCCAGCAGGGTTCGATCCTGGTCTTTCTGGTGCTGATCTTCAACTACGCCTGGCGCATGAACAAGCTGGACGCCGAATACGGCGTGGATGAAGAGTAAGGGAGAGCGGGGACAATGGATCAGTTTACCATCAACCTGCTGTTTGTTGGCGCATCCTTTGCGCTATACATCGGCATCGCGATCTGGGCCCGCGCGGGTTCCACATCGGAATTCTACGCCGCCGGTCGCGGCGTTCACCCGGTCACCAACGGTATGGCAACAGCGGCAGACTGGATGTCTGCGGCCTCGTTCATCTCGATGGCGGGCCTGATTGCCTTTACCGGCTATGACAACTCGACCTTCCTGATGGGTTGGACCGGCGGCTACGTGCTGCTGGCTCTGCTGCTTGCGCCCTACCTGCGTAAGTTCGGCAAATACACCGTCTCGGAATTCATCGGCGACCGCTTCTACAGCCAGACCGCACGTGTCGTTGCGGTTGTCTGTCTGATCGTTGCGTCGGTGACCTACGTGATCGGTCAGATGACCGGCGTGGGCGTGGCCTTTGGCCGCTTCCTCGAGGTTGACAACACCACCGGCCTGCTGATCGGTGCCGCAGTTGTGTTTGCCTACGCGGTGTTTGGTGGGATGAAGGGCGTGACCTACACTCAGGTCGCTCAGTACTGCGTGCTGATCACCGCCTACACCATCCCGGCCATCTTCATCTCGCTGCAGCTGACAGGCACACCGATCCCGGCGCTGGGTCTATTTGGCGATACCGCAAGCGGTGAGCCGCTGCTGACCAAGCTGGACGCGATCGTGACCGAGCTGGGCTTTAACGAGTACACGGCCCACCATTCGAACACGCTGAACATGGTGCTGTTCACGCTGTCGCTGATGATCGGTACCGCCGGTCTGCCGCACGTGATCATGCGCTTCTTCACCGTGCCGAAAGTGTCTGACGCACGTTGGTCCGCTGGCTGGACGCTGGTCTTCATCGCTCTGCTGTATCTGACTGCCCCTGCGGTTGGTGCCATGGCGCGTCTGAACATCAGTGACATGATGTGGCCCAATGGCGGCATCGAAGGCGGAGCCGTGTCGGTCGAGG
This sequence comes from Ruegeria sp. C12, assembly GCF_056537745.1. Taxonomy (NCBI): domain Bacteria; kingdom Pseudomonadati; phylum Pseudomonadota; class Alphaproteobacteria; order Rhodobacterales; family Roseobacteraceae; genus Ruegeria; species Ruegeria sp. C12. The sequence goes on along the minus strand of NZ_JBQFSA010000001.1, from coordinate 991,072 downwards.
AAATCGACAACGATCCTCGCTATGACTGGATGGCCACATGGCAGAAAACCGGTCTGCTGGATTGGGAAGACAAAAACGGCGACGGCAAGATCCAGTACTACAACGATGCCAATGCAGATATGCAGGCACTCGCTGAAGAAAAAGGCTGGGTTGGGAACGAGCTGACCAAGTTCAACCGCGACATCCTGGTTCTGGCGAACCCGGAGATTGCCAACCTGCCAGGTTGGGTTGTGGGTCTGGTTGCTGCCGGTGGTCTGGCTGCTGCCCTGTCCACGGCTGCGGGTCTGTTGCTGGCGATCTCGTCGGCGGTGTCCCACGACCTTGTCAAAGGTGCGATCAACCCGTCGATCTCTGAAAAGGGTGAACTTCTGGCGGCGCGGATCGCAATGGCCGTGGCTATCGTGGTCGCAACATGGCTGGGTCTGAACCCACCGGGCTTTGCGGCGCAAACCGTGGCCTTGGCCTTTGGTCTGGCGGCAGCCTCGATCTTCCCGGCGCTGATGATGGGGATATTCTCGACCCGCATCAACAACACCGGCGCGGTTGCTGGCATGATGGCTGGTCTGGTTGTGACCCTGGTCTACATCTTCCTGCACAAGGGCTGGCTGTTCATTCCGGGCACCAACTCGTTCACCGATGCTGACCCGCTGCTGGGTCCGATCAAGTCGACCTCGTTCGGCGCCATTGGTGCAATGATCAACTTCGGCGTTGCCTACGTCGTTGCCGGTATGACCAAAGAGACTCCGCAGGAGATCAAAGATCTGGTCGAAAGCGTTCGCATTCCCCGTGGTGCTGGCGCAGCTCAGAATAAATGAGCATGATGCGGTGCATGGATAACCTCTATGTGCCGCGTCTTTCGACTTACTGTTCCCGCCCGGCATTCCACCGGGCGGGATTTTTACTCAGACCATCCGGAGGTATCTGATGCCCCTGTCCCACGACCAGATCACCCGGTTTCTGAAATCCGTACACCCCTATGACGCGCTTCCCGACTCGGTGCTGGCGGATATCGCCCAGCAGATCGAAGTGTGGGAGGTCGACGAGGACTCTGAAGTCTATGATCTGGGCCATACCCTGCCCGGCGTATTTCTGATCTACGAAGGTCAGGTCGAAATATCCGATGAAAACGGCGCTGTGGTTTCGCAACTTGGGCTGCGTAATTCCTTTGGCGAACGCGGGCTGCTGAAGGACGGCAAGGCAGCCACCAAAGCGCGGGCGCATTCGCCATCTGTGCTGATCGTTCTGCCGCCTGATCTGGTGCGCGAGCTGATCGACGGGCACGAAATCGTATCGAAATTCTTTGACCGGTCACGCGGCGACCGGGCCGGTCCGCAAAGTCTGGCAACCAGTGCCATCGACACGCTGATGGCGCATAACCCGGCCACCTGCCCCCCTGCGACGCCGGTGCAAGACGCAGCGCGCATCATGCGTGACAAGCGCATTTCATCCCTGTGCGTGACGGATGCCGATGGCTTGGTGGGAATTGCCACGCTGCGGGACATCTCGGGAAAATACGTGGCCGATGCGCTGCCAACGGACACGCCGGTCTCGCAGATCATGACGTCGAACCCCATAACGCTTTCGCCTTCGGACATCGGATCGGATGTGCTGCATGTGATGATGGAGCGTGGGATCGGCCATATCCCGATTTGCGAAGGGGGGCGTCTGGTCGGGATCGTAACGCAAACCGACCTGACCCACTATCAGGCCGTCAGTTCGGCGGAGCTGGTGCGCCGCATCGCCAATGCCAACAGCGCCGAGGACATGGCCAAGGTCACGGCAGAGATCCCGCAGCTTCTGGTGCAGCTTGTGGCCGGGGGCAACCGGCACGAGATCGTGACCCGGCTGATCACCGATATTGCCGACACAGCCACAAGACGGCTGTTGGCGCTGGCCGAGGAAAAACTGGGGCCACCGCCGGTTCCTTACCTGTGGCTGGCCTGCGGTTCACAAGGGCGGCAGGAACAGACAGGTGTATCCGATCAGGACAATTGCCTGATGTTGGATGACAGCGCCTCCGACGCAGATATGCCCTATTTCCAATCACTTGCGAAGTTCGTCTCGGACGGGCTGGACGTGTGCGGATATTTCTATTGCCCCGGCGACATGATGGCGACCAATCCGCGCTGGTGCCAGCCTGTGCGGGTCTGGCGCGAGTATTTCAGCGGCTGGATTGCCAAACCCAACCCCGAGGCGCAGATGCTGGCCTCGGTCATGTTTGACCTTCGCCCCATCGGCGGCGCGTTCGAGCTGTTTGCCGATTTGCACGCCAACACGCTGAAAGCGGCCAGTTCGAACTCGATCTTTGTGGCGCATATGATCTCGAACTCGCTGAAGCATACTCCGCCGCTGGGCTTGCTGCGCGGGTTTGCCACCATCCGCTCGGGTGAGCATCGCAACACTTTGGATCTGAAGCATAACGGCGTCGTGCCCGTGGTCGATCTGGCCCGGATCTACACCTTGCAAGGGCAATTGACCGAGGCAAACACCCGCGCGCGCCTGAAAGCTGCCGAGGCAGCAGGCGTTCTCAGCCCGTCTGGGGCGCGGGACCTATTGGATGCTTATGACCTGATCGCGGAAACCCGGCTGGAACATCAGGTCCGGATTGTGAAAGCTGGACGGGAACCGGATAATTACCTGCCGCCCTCGGACCTGTCGGATTTTGAGCGCAGCCATTTGCGGGACGCGTTTGTTGTCATCAAGACGATGCAATCGGCTGTGGGTCACGGCAAGGGGATGTTAGGCTAAACCTGCGCCTGTGTCGCACAAGGGATCGCCTTCGGCGACCGTATTTGGAACGAGAAGAAGGGGCGTGTCGCGCCCGAAAACTGGAGGAACCGCATGTTTCTGGAACTGATCGGCACAATATTCGCGGGCTTTGCCTTTGCCGGGATCGTGATGGTGCTGAACAAACTGACGGGCGGTCTGTTGCCGCGTTGGGCCACTCCGGTTGCGGCAGGTTTGGGGATGATCGGGATGACGATCGCCAGCGAGTATTCCTGGTATGACCGCACCCGGGACACTCTGCCAGACAGTCTGGCGGTGATCCAAGAGGTCGAAAGCCGCGCGTTTTATCGTCCCTGGACCTATGCGGTGCCCTTCGTGGACCGGTTCGCCGCGATTGATACGGTCTCCGTGAAGACCAACGATCAGGTGCCAGATCAGCGTCTGGTCGATCTGTATTTCTTTGGCCGCTGGTCACCGGTCTCCAAACTGCCCGTCGCCGTGAACTGCGCCGAATATCGCCGTGCGAGCCTGGCGGATGGGGCCGAATTTGGCGATGACGGTCAGTTGCTGAACGCCGACTGGATCACAGCCGAGACCGGCGACCCGATTATCGAGGCAACCTGCGGAGTGTAACCATGCTGACCCGCCTCAGCCTTCGGATCCGGATTTTTCTGTTCTTCTGCCTTCTTGCCGCTGGCGGGGTGACCGTCAGCACCGTTGCGCTGTGGGTCAGCTATGCCCGCGCAGACATGCCGGAACTGCTGGATGCCTTTGTCTTCTCGGGCCTGTTGATCGGGTTTGGATTGCTGGCATTGATCGCGGGGGTTTGGCTGTTGTTCGACGACAACGTCGCCAAGCCCATTGAGCGCCTCTCGGCTGAATTACGGGCCCGTGCTCATGCCGGGGTCAGCACCGATATGGATGTTGATGCGGCGAAATATCTGGGTGATCTGGCCCCTGCCGCTGCGGGATTGGCGGATCAGCTATCCGACAAAACCCTGAATATCGCCGAGGCAGTCGCCGCCGAAACCGCCAATCTAGCCGCGGAAAAGCAACGCCTGACCGCGTTGTTGACCGAGATTCCGGTGGCCATGCTGCTGTCCAGCCCATCGCACAAGATCGTTCTTTATGACTCGCAGGCGGCAGAGGTTTTGGCGCAGATCGCACACCCACGCCTCAACGCGTCCCTGTTCGAATACCTCAATCCCGAGCCGCTTGAGAAAGCTTATGCCCGATTGACCAAGACCGGCATGGATGTCGAATGCACCCTGATCAGCATTGACGGCAATCAAAGCTATCAGGCTCGTATGAAGCCTTTGGGCGATGCGCCGGGCTATATGCTGATCTTCGACGACAGCGCCGCGCGGATTGCGCCTGAGGCCGCCCGCCCCCTGGTTTATGACTTCGACCTGCTGACCACGGCTGCAGAGGAAGCGTTCGAGCAGCGCGCCCTGTCGGATTTGTGCTTCGTCGTCTTTGATACCGAAACCACCGGCCTTTTGCCGCACAAGGATGAAATCGTTCAGATCGGCGCAGTGCGTGTCATCAAAGGGCGCATCGTCGAGGGCGAGCAGTTGGACATGCTGGTCGATCCGGGCATCCCGATCCCCGCAGCCTCGACCAAAGTGCACAAGGTCAGCGACCACATGGTTCAGGGCGCGCCGGATATCGCGCAGGCCGGACGGGTGTTTCACCAATTCGCACGCGACGCCGTGATCGTCGCACATAACGCGCCGTTCGACATGGCCTTTTTGCGCCGTCATGCGAAACGCATGGATGTCGAATGGGATCACCCCATTCTGGACACCGTTCTGCTGTCGGCGGTCCTGTTTGGGGCCAGCGAAACGCATACGCTGGACGCTGTGTGTGACCGGCTGGACGTCACCATCCCCGAGGCGCTGCGCCACACCGCCCTTGGGGACGCCGTCGCAACGGCCGAGGCCTTGGTCAGGATGCTGCCGATGTTGCAGGCAAGGCAGATGACCACGTTTGGCGCGGTTATTGCCGAGACACGCAAACATGGGCGTCTTCTGGAAGACCTCAACTGATCGGGAAATATGCGCGCGACATTAAGCTTTTGATGGACAAACCAGATGGCGCGTGGCACCTCAGGCGCGCCGGAACCAAGAGCGTGCAATGACCGAAAACACATTCACCCCCAGCCCCGAACAAAGCACCGCCTTCCGCGAGGCATTGGGCTGTTTCGGAACGGGTGTCACGGTCGTAACCACGCACACGGAAAACGGCCCGCGCGCGATCACCGTGAACTCTTTTGCCTCGGTCTCGCTGGATCCGCCTTTGGTGCTGTGGTGTCTTGCCAAGGATTCATACCGTTTCAACGCCTTCAACGGGTGCCAGCACTATGCAATCCATGTCATGGCACAGGAACAGCAGGACGCCGCGCTGAAATTCGCGCGCGACGGCACCGATTTCTCTCATGCCAAATGGGAACTGGATGCAGCCGGTCGCCCACAACTGGCCGAGTGTCTGGCCCGGTTCGACTGCCAGCTTCATGCCAAACACGAGGCCGGGGATCATCTGATCCTTGTCGGTCAGGTGGAACAGGTGATGTACCGCACCGGCAAGGGCCTGATCTTCAAGCGCGGTCAGTTCGGCGGCTTTGTCGACAACGTTTAATCGTCCAGCGACCCATGAACCGCCAGCGCCTCTAGCTGGGTTTCTTGCGGCGTGATCACGCGGAATGCCTCGTGTACTCCGCTTTCGGTCAGCTCACGCGCCACGGTCAGCAGCGTGTTCGGCGCGTGCTCATCGCAGAGTTCCGACATATGCTCGATTTCTGCCTGCGCCACGCCCAGCGCGTCCTCGACCGATGGCGCGCCGTAAAACTGCACGAAATGTTCGGCCAGGTTTTGGATGATCTGATCTTTTTCCGCCGCTTCGATCTGGGTCACCGCAACAAATGTCACGCGCCCGAAGGTCTCTAACCCCAACCAGCCATTGGCGAAGGCCTGCCGGGATTTCCCCTCAAGATCGCCCTGCCCCCAGTTCGAAAATTCGAACCCGCCCGAGATGCACCATTCGCCGGCCCGCGCTGGGGAATGAAACACATTCATGTCGCTTTCATCGAAATGGATCGCGCGGGCGAGTTTCATCAGGTCGTCTCCAATAATTCTGTCAGCGGGCGCAAGTGGGTGTCTTCGCCGTCCCGGATCAGCATACCGAACCGCTCATCCGTGCCCAGAAAGACGCCCCGGTCGGTCAGCGGTTCCCCGACGCCACGCAGAAGGCCCAGCCATTCGCCGTGCAACGGCGCGTTGCCGTCCTCTTGCCAGCGGTTGAGCCATGTCAGCATGTGCCGTGACCAGCTTTCCACCAGTTGGGTCGCAGATACGTCGGCGCAGCCTTCGTCATACAGCGCGGTGATGTCCGGGGTATTCCCCGGCGCATCGCTGGTTTGCAGCAGCGCCAATTCCCAACCGATCACCAGCCAGTCGGGCATCTGATCCGGGTCTGTGGTCGAGGCTGCGACGTGGAACTGTCCACATTTCGCGCCATTCACGCAGATCAGCCCGTCCCAACCAAGATGCACGGCCACTTCGGGCGGGGCCAGCGCGCCCAGCGCATTCTGGAACCCCACAGCGCACAACGGCAGCATCGCCATGGCATCCTGCAATGGCACCTCGGGCGCGAAGACGATGGCCACGCGCAAGCGGTCGGCCTGAATGTTGTAGACCACCGACCCTGCATCACAGCCCAGCGCCGCCATGGCCTGCGCCTTCTCAAACGGGTCTTCCCCGCCCTGCGCAGGATGGCCCGTCAGCAGCGGAGGGAAGACCGGTTCGGTCATGCGTTCCCCTTGGCAATCATGTCGCGGGCGATCTTGCGGAACGCTTCGGCCTGCGGGCTGTCGGGCTTGGTGACGACGATGGGCGCGCCTCCGTCAGCGGCCAGACGGATGTCCAGATGCAGCGGAATTTCACCCAGCAGCGGGACGCCCAGCGCCTCGGCCTCTGCGGTGACACCGCCATGGCCAAAGATATGCTCCTCATGCCCGCAATTGGAACAGATATGGGTCGACATATTCTCGATCATGCCCACGATGGGCGTTTTGAGCTGATTGAACATGTCGATCCCTTTGCGGGCGTCGATCAGGGCCACATCTTGCGGGGTCGAGACGACAATGGCGCCGTCCACCTGGAACTTCTGGCTCAGCGTCAGTTGCACATCGCCAGTGCCGGGTGGCAGATCGACGATCAGCACATCCAGCGCACCCCACTGCACCTGGCTCATCATCTGTTGCAGCGCACCCATCAGCATGGGTCCGCGCCAGACAACCGCCTGCCCTTCGTTGGTCATCAGACCCATCGACATCATGGTGACGCCATGGTTGCGCAGCGGCAGGATCGTCTTGCCATCCGGGCTGGCCGGACGCCCCGAGACACCCAGCATCCGGGGCTGCGAAGGGCCGTAGACATCCGCATCCAGCAGGCCCACGCGCCGACCCTCGGCCGCCAAGGCGCAGGCGAGGTTGGCTGACACGGTGGATTTACCCACGCCACCCTTGCCCGAGGCAACGGCGATGATCCGATCCACACCCGGAACCGCCTGCGGCCCGGTTTGCGAGGGTTTGGGCTTGGGCTTCAGATCCGGCGGGGCCTTGTCGGAATGCGCGGTCAACATGGCCGAGACCTTGGCGACACCGTCCACCATCTGCGCGGCCTGTTCGGCAGCGGCGCGCACGGGTTCCATGCGTTCGGCCTGCTTGGGATCGATCTCGAGCACAAACCGCACGGTATCACCTTCGACATTCAGCGCGCGCACGACACCGGCGCTGACGATATCCTGACCGGACACCGGGTCCGTGATCTTTTTCAGGTTTGCAAGAACCGCGTCACGGACACTCATGCCTTCATCCCCTTACCCTGCATCGCATGGTTGCATTTCATTGCATGTGTCTCCGTCTTTCTTCGTTCATTTGACGCATTTGCCAATTGGCCGTTAGGTTTGGCCATGCGCTTTGTCCTGTTGTGCCTCAGCCTGACGCTCACCGCCACCCCTTCCGGGTCGCAAGAGGCCATCGGCCTTGCCGCCCCGCCCGAGGTTTCAGACACGGGCCTTTTGCAACATATTCTTCCGCGCTTTTCACTCAAGACCGGGATACGCGTTATTGCCGCAGAAGACGGTGTTATGACGCTGTCGGCTGAACCCAGCGGCGATCCTGTCTTTGCCCGCGATACGGTGATCTATCATCTGAGCATTCAGGACGACCCGCGCCAGTCCCGGTTCCGTGACTGGCTGCTGTCGGACATTGGCAAGCGCACGGTCGAGAGTTTTGCACCGGATCAAGGCGCGCCGTACAGCGCCAGTTTCGAAGTCGTCACTACCGACGACACCCCGACCACCGATGGTGACACTGCATTGGGCGAGGAACTGTCGATGACCCATTGTGGTCGGTGCCATGTGATTGGCCCTCAGAACCGGATGAACGGTCTGGGCTCGACCCCGTCTTTTGCGGTGTTGCGCACCCTGCCCGACTGGTCCGAACGGTTTCAGGCCTTCTTTGCGCTGAACCCGCACCCGGCTTTCACGCAGATAGACGGGCTGACGCCGCCGTTCGACCCGTCGCGCCCCTCGCCCATTCATCCGGTTGAAATGACGCTGGACGATCTTGAGGCCATCCTTGCCTTTGTCTCGGTCATCGATGCGGCGGATCTGGGCGCGCCGCTGCAGCATCAATGATCCTTCCGTTTTGAGAAATAGTCGTCCGTCGTGACCACCCGAGGTTTCGGATTGGACTGGAACGGATTGTCCTGGATTTTGAACTGCGCATTCACCCGGCAATTGTCACACATCTGGATCATCCGCGCCTGCTCGGACGAGGCAAACATCGGATGCGTGCCTGAAAGTTTCTCCATGATGCGCTCGACCGTTGATTTTACTCCGAACAACGCGCCGCATTCCACGCAGGCAAACGGCTCTTCTTCGTTCAACACCTGCTGGGACAGGGCCGCATCGCTCAGGTCAAGTTGCGGCACCAATGTAATTGCATCTTCCGGGCAGATATTCCGGCAAAGGCCGCATTGCAGGCAGGCGTCCTGCTGGAAGTTCAGTTGCGGGTTGTCCGGGTTGTCGATCAATGCCCCCGATGGGCAGAGCGACACACAGCTGAGACACAAGGTGCAGGCGTCGGTGTTCACTGCAACTGCCCCATATGGCGCACCTTCCGGCAGTGACAAAGGCGCGTCGGCTTCTGGGTTCAGGGCCTGCGCAGCCAACCGGGTGATTTGCCGACGGTTGCCCAAGGGCAGAACCGGATCGGCCAGCGGTGTCGGAACCTCTTGCGCGTAAAGCTGATCCGACACGGTGTCCGGGTCAGCCTCATCAATTAGTCCCAATGCGCCATCTCCGGCTATGGCTTTCGCCAGTTCAAGCTCTTGGTCCAGCGCGTCCCGCTCGGTTGTGGGGGCAAGCAGTATATCGACCCGCGCAAAGCCATGGGCCAGGGCGGCCAGCATTTCTGCATGGCCAAAGCCTGAAATCACGCTCAACTCCATCGGGATCACGTTAGCGGGCAGACCCCGGCCAAAGCGCGCGGCCAGACGGATCATCTCGGCCCCGTGGGCATCATGCACCAGCAGGCGCGGCGCTGCACCTCCGGCCCGGCGGTAAGTGCGGGCCAGAACATGCATCCGGGACAGGATCGCCGACACGGGCGGGTCCTCATAGGTAATCGCGGTCGAGGGGCACAGGGCGGCGCAAGCCCCGCAACCCGCGCAGATCATCGGGTCAATCGCAACATGCTCACCCGCCGGGGTGATTGCGCCAGTCGGGCAGATGTCGAGGCAATTGGTGCACGCAACCTGTTCGGCGCGGGAATGAGCACACAGGGTTTCCTCCAACCGGACATATAGCGGCTTTTCGAAGGTCCCCACCAACTGCGCGGCGTCAAAGGCCAGACGGGCAACCGCCACCGGATCGCGCGGGTCAGCGCGCAGATACCCTTCGCGCTTGGTCGGGGCCTGAACCAAGGCCGTGCCGCCGGTCAGGTCAATCAGGATATCGCATGCGGATTTCGCACCATCGCGGGGATCTGACCATGTGAAGGCCCCGCGCCCACCCGGTTCGACCTGCTGAACCTGATCGATCTGCAGCGAGAATCCCCCCAAGGCACCAGTGACCGAACGCACTTGCCCGCGCACCACATCAAAAGCGCGGCTGAAGGGAACACTGTCCTCGGACGTCAAAACCGTGACCGCCAAGGTACCGGACAGACGTTCCGCCAATTCAAACGCAGCCTCGGCGGGGCCAATGATGCAGCATGTCCCTTCGCTGATCACATCCACGCTGGGTGTGATTGGCAAGGGCACCAACACCTCGGCGGCCAACGCGGCCATCTTGGGTGCGGCGTCCCGGGCCTGATCCGACCAACCGGCGCGGTCCCTCAAATCGACGAAGGCGGGCAAATCGACGTCGAGGTCCTCGGCCAGATCGCGGAACACTTCCTGCTCTTGCCCGCAGGCGATCAGAACCGGATCATCGCCTTTCATGAACTCGGCCACCACGCCAAGCTCGCGGGTGCACAGGGCTGTGTGGGTTCTGGAACACTCGACATCGCAGGCAGAGCCTATCCGGTCGGCGTCAACGGGCTGTGACCCTTCGCAGTCACATAGGATGAGTTTGGTGGCCATGTCCCTCCCCCGGACAGCTTCCTTACTTGTCTACATTAGATGGTATCCCGCCGCTGGCAATCCAGCCCCTGCGCGCAGGCAGCGGCAAGTTGTTTGATAAATCGGAAATCCCCTTGTTTTCCGACTGAATCGGTCGGAATTTCACATGTTAAATTCTAGGTGATCACGCCTGTTTTCACGTGATTGAGACTTGGCATGATAGCGCTATGTGTACCATAGTAGACGCTAGGTAAGGCAGGGGAGAGCCTTACGGGGAGGAGCCAGTGGCCAAGGCCGCAAGCCGTATCGAAATGCCTGTTGGCGTCGTTGTGCGCAAAACACCCGGTGTGACCCGCTGGGCCAAGTGGAACTGGCGCGCTGTTGCGGCGCTGCCCGGAGCAGGTCCGGCCGATTGGCTGGAGTTGCGGCGCGAAGGCGAAGCAGTTGAATATCACGCCGCCACCCTGCCCCTGACCTTGTGGGCAGATGAGACCGAGGCTTACATGGTCAACCTGTCTGACGGTCAGCCTTCGATCTATCTGGTTCTGCGCGATGCTTTGGACGGGAAACGCCCGATGGATGCGGTGCTGATCACCGCCTCACCCTTCGAAGGTCAGGATTACGCCGATACCGGCGAAGAGATCGTCGAAAAAATCCCGATGACCGATGGCCTGATCGCCTGGATGCGGGACTTTACCCTTGAGCACCACCGCGATGAGGTTTTCGTCAAACGCCGTCGCGACAAGAAACGGACCGATCTGATTGAGGACGGCAAGGGCGATGCGCGGATCCGGCAGGATTCGGACGTCTACCGCGCCCCGCGGAGGGTTGTGCAATGACCCAAGCCCGCGATTTCTGGTCCCGCCGCAAAGCTGCCGTTCAGGCCGAAGCCAAGGCCGAAGTGATTGCGGCAGAAGAACAGGCTATCGCAGCACAGCACACCGAACAGGACGAAAAGACCGACGCCGAAATTTTGGCCGAGTTCAACTTGCCCGACCCGGATCAGTTGCAGGCCGGCGACGATGTCTCGGGCTTCATGGCCAAAGCAGTGCCGGATCGGCTGCGTCGTCGGGCGCTACGTCGGTTGTGGCGGCTGAATCCGGTGCTGGCCAATGTGGATGGGCTGGTCGATTACGGCGAGGATTACACGGACGCCGCCTGCGTGATCGAGAACCTCCAGACAGCGTATCAGGTTGGCAAAGGCATGCTGGCGCATGTTGAAGCACTAGCTGCTGAGGCAGAGGAAGAAACGCCCCAAGATCTGGCTGAGCCACCTGAGATCGAACAGGAACCGGCTTTGGATCAAGCCCCTCCTGAACCCGTTTCGGTAGCCGCAGCCCACGAGCCGGAAGAGACTGAACTGCCCCCTTCCCCGCGCCGTATGAGATTTGAATTCGAAGGATAACGCATGACCGCAGATAACGCGCAGACCATAGACATCTCAGCCGAAGATCGGCTGCGCGCGGATTTCTACAATTTTCTGGGTCTGCTGCTGGCAGGCCCGCCCGATCAGTTGCTTTTGGATCAGATGGCGGGCCTAAGCGGCGACGACACCGATCTGGGTCAGGCCATTCAGGCGATGGCGCGGGTGGCAAAAGTCACCAAACCCGCTGCCGCCGAGCGTGAGTTCAACGCGCTGTTCATTGGGCTGGGTCGTGGAGAATTGCTGCCTTACGCAAGTTTCTACTTGACCGGGTTCCTGAACGAAAAACCCCTCGCGCAGCTTCGCAACGACATGGCCGCGCGTGGGATCACACGGGCGCAGAATGTGTTCGAGCCCGAGGACAACATCGCCTCACTGATGGAGATGATGGCGGGCATGATCGTAGGCCGCTTTGGCGCACCTGCCACGCTGGAAGACCAAAAAGCGTTCTGGAACAAACATATCGGCCCCTGGGCCGCACATTTCTATTCGGATTTGGAAGCCGCCGAAGCGTCGGTTCTCTATGCCTCGGTCGGGACAGCCGGTCGGGTGTTCATGGAGATCGAACGCGAGGCCTTCCGAATGACGACAGCGTGATGCGCTGTCACTCGCCAGCGCCCCGTTTGGCGCTAGATCGCAACTGGGACAGGAGGAGCCCATGAGCAAGACCAAGGAAGAAGGCACCACGCGCCGGAACTTCCTCAAACTGGCCGGAACCGCAGCACCCGCTGCCGTCGCCGCCGCCAGCCTGAGCGGTCAGGCCGAAGCAGCCGAGCTGCCAACGGACGAGACCCGCATGCAGGACACCGCGCACACCCGCGCATACTTCGAAAGCACGCGCTTTTGAGCGACGATGAAAGCACCCGGTTCTAGGATCGGACGTTTTCACCATCCGACTGACGGTTGCGATTGGCCCTGACGTCGGCATCACCAGCACCAAGCCAGCCATGGCTTACATGGCCAGCAAGGGAGGAAACCAATGTTAAGGAAAAAGACCAACGGGGTTGCGAGACGCCCCCAGCGGACAAGTATCCTGTCCCAGGTCGGCGAGAAAACCGTCGATCGCCGCGCATTTCTGCGTGGCTCGGGCCTGACGATCGGCGGCCTTGCCGCGATCAGCGCCACGGGTGGAACCGTGACGCCAGCCAGCGCCCAGACAGCGGCCAACACAGCCGTTGAAAACATCAAATCCGTATGCACCCACTGTTCGGTCGGCTGTACGGTCGTTGCCGAAGTACAGAACGGTGTCTGGGTCGGTCAGGAACCCGGCTGGGACAGCCCGTTCAATCTGGGTGCACACTGCGCCAAGGGGGCCTCGGTCCGCGAGCACGCCCATGGCGAACGCCGCCTGAAATATCCGATGAAAAAGGAAGGCGGCGAGTGGAAGCGCATCAGCTGGGAACAGGCGATCGACGAGATCGGCGACGGCATGATGAACATCCGTCAGGAATCCGGGCCGGACAGCGTGTACTGGCTGGGCTCGGCCAAGCACAATAACGAACAGGCCTATCTGTTCCGCAAGTTCGCCGCCTATTGGGGCACGAACAACGTGGACCATCAGGCCCGTATCTGCCACTCAACCACCGTTGCGGGTGTTGCGAACACATGGGGCTACGGCGCCATGACCAATTCGTATAACGACATCCACAATTCCCGGGCCATCTTCATCATCGGCGGCAACCCGGCCGAGGCGCACCCCGTCTCGCTGCTGCACGTTCTACGCGCGAAAGAGCAGAACAACGCTCCGCTGATCGTCTGCGACCCGCGATTCACGCGCACGGCAGCGCATGCGGATGAATATGTCCGGTTCCGTCCCGGCACAGACGTTGCGCTGATCTGGGGTATCCTGTGGCACATCTTCGATAACGGTTGGGAGGACAAAGAGTTCATCCGTACCCGTGTCTGGGGTATGGACCAGATCCGCACCGAAGTTGCCAACTGGAACCCGGAAGAGACCGAGCGTGTGACCGGCGTTCCCGGCTCGCAGCTGAAACGCGTTGCCCGGACCATGGTTAACAACCGCCCCGGCACCGTGATCTGGTGTATGGGTGGAACCCAGCACACCAACGGCAACAACAACACCCGCGCCTATTGCGTGCTGCAGCTTGCGCTTGGCAACATGGGCACCTCGGGTGGTGGCACCAACATCTTCCGCGGCCATGACAACGTGCAGGGCGCAACGGACCTTGGTGTTCTGTCCCACACTCTGCCCGGCTATTACGGCCTGTCCGCAGGGGCATGGGGCCATTGGAGCCGCGTCTGGGGTGAGGATCTGGATTGGCTTAAAGGTCAGTTCGCCACGATCAAGGACAAGGAAGGCAAGGACAAGCCGCTGATGAATGAGCGCGGCATCCCGGTCTCTCGTTGGATCGACGGTGTTCTGGAAGACCCGGCCAACATGGATCAGGACAACAACGTCCGCGCCATGGTTCTTTGGGGCCACGCGCCCAACTCGCAGACCCGGATGACGGAAATGAAAACGGCGATGGAGAAGCTGGACATGCTGGTCGTGATCGACCCGTATCCCACCGTTTCCGCCGTGCTGCATGACCGCACCGATGGCGTTTACCTGCTGCCCGCCTGTACGCAGTTCGAAACCCGTGGTTCTGTCACCGCGTCGAACCGCTCGCTTCAGTGGCGCGACAAGGTGGTGGATCCGCTGTTCGAAAGCCTGCCGGACGAGGTCATCATGGCCAAGTTCGCCAACAAGTTCGGCTGGGCGGATCGTCTGTTCCGCAATATCGAGATGGAGGATGCCGAGACCCCCAACGTTGAAAGCATCACGCGTGAGTTCAACGCGGGCCTCTGGACCATCGGCTATACTGGTCAGTCGCCGGAACGTCTGAAAAGCCACATGGCCAACCAGCACACGTTCGACAGAACCACGCTGCAAGCCATTGGTGGACCAAACGACGGCGAGTATTACGGACTGCCATGGCCCTGCTGGGGCACGGCCGAGATGGGTCATACGGGGACACCGAACCTCTATGATATGTCCAAGCCGGTGGCCGAAGGTGGCCTGACTTTCCGCGCTCGTTTCGGGGTGGAACGCGATGGTGACAACCTGCTGGCCGAAGGGGTCTATAGCGTTGGATCGGAAATTCAGGATGGTTATCCCGAATTCACGATGCAGATGCTGATGGACCTCGGCTGGGACGGCGATCTGACGGCTGAGGAACGCGCAGCCATCGACGCCGTTGCGGGACCAGAGACCAACTGGAAAACCGACCTGTCCGGCGGCATCCAGCGGGTTGCGATCGAGCATGGCTGTGCGCCCTTCGGGAACGCCAAAGCCCGCGCGGTTGTCTGGACCTTCCCGGATCCGATCCCGCTGCATCGCGAACCGCTCTATACCAACCGGCGCGATCTGGTGGAGGATTATCCGACCTACGAAGACCGGCACGCGTATCGCCTGCCCACCCTTTATGCTTCGATCCAAAAGAACGACTTTTCAAAGGATTACCCGATAATCCTAACGTCAGGTCGTCTGGTCGAATATGAAGGCGGCGGTGATGAGACACGGTCGAACCCGTGGCTGGCCGAGCTTCAGCAGGACATGTTCGTCGAGATCAATCCCCGCGATGCCAACAACCTGGGCATTCGTGACGGATCACAGGTCTGGGTCGAAGGTCCTGAGGGTGGCAAGGTCAAGGTGATGGCGATGCTGACCAACAGGGTCGGTGCCGGTGTGGCCTTCATGCCGTTCCACTTTGGTGGCCATTTCCAGGGCGAGGACCAGCGGCACAAATACCCCGCCGGTGCAGACCCATATGTGCTGGGTGAAAGTACCAACACCGCCCAGACCTATGGCTACGATTCAGTGACCCAGATGCAGGAGACCAAAGCGACTCTCTGCAAAATCTGGTCAGCGTAAGGGAGGAGAAGAGAAAAATGGCAGCAAGAGCAAAATTTCTCTGCGACGCCGAACGCTGCATCGAGTGCAATGCCTGCGTCACCGCTTGTAAGAACGAACACGAGGTGCCGTGGGGCGTGAACCGCCGCAGGGTGGTGACGATCAATGACGGTGACCCGGGCGAACGCTCGATCTCGGTGGCCTGTATGCATTGCTCGGATGCGCCCTGCATGGCGGTGTGCCCGGTCGACTGCTTCTATCAGAACGAAGAAGGGGTTGTCCTGCACTCCAAGGACCTGTGCATTGGCTGTGGTTATTGCTTCTACGCGTGCCCGTTCGGCGCGCCGCAATACCCGCAGGCGGGCAACTTCGGATCGCGCGGCAAGATGGACAAATGTACCTTCTGCGCCGGCGGTCCCGAGGAAACGCACTCGACCGCAGAGTTCGCCAAATACGGTCGCAACCGGATCGCCGAGGGCAAACTGCCCATCTGCGCCGAGATGTGTTCCACCAAGGCCCTGCTTGCCGGTGACGGCGACGTGGTCTCGGCCATCTACCGCGAGCGCGTCGTCGCGCGCGGGTTTGGTTCGGGCGCGTGGGGTTGGGGCACGGCCTACGACCAGAAAGACGGATAAACCGTCTGCATCAAACTCAGGTGACCCGCCCGTGCGGGTCGCCTGCTTTGGAATTTTGACCGAGGTTCAGATGTTCCGCTTATTCTTCGCACTATCGCTTACGATTGGACTGGCGCAGGCCGCACTTGCGCAATCCGACGAGACCGAAGCACCTGCCCCCACGACCGAGCGCAGTTCGACCGGCGGCGCGACGACGCTTGAGGATATTCTGGCCCGACAGCGCGGCGAACAGGTGGATAACGCCTATCGTTCGGAAAACACCGGCCAGGGCAATGTCGAGGGTCTGCTGGGCCAGTTTGGCCCAAGCGGCGTGTCATCGGACAGCGATGTCTACCGTGCGTTGCGCTTTGGTTCGGCAGTCGTCACCGTCTCATCTCGTGGGCCTGCCGACAGTGTTCTGATACAGGACGGCGGCATGTGGTGGTGGGAATTCCGCACCGGACCGTTGCGCGAATACGGCGGCTATATCGTCGCAGGAATGCTTGCGATCATCGTCTTGTTCTTCCTGATCCGCGGAAAAATCCGTATTGATGGCGAGAAAACCGGCCGGACTGTCCTGCGCTTTACCAGTTTTGAACGCTTCGGGCATTGGCTGTTTGCCGGGTCCTTCCTGATCCTCGGCCTTACCGGCCTGCTGACGCTTTATGGGCGCGACTTCCTGATCCCGATCTTCGGCAAGGAAGGCTTCGCGACCATCGCCCAGGGCTGCAAATGGCTGCACAACAACCTGGCCTGGGCCTTTATGCTGGGGCTCATCATCGTCACCGTGAACTGGATCGCCCACAACATACCAAACCGCACGGACCTGAAATGGCTGGCTGCCGGAGGGGGGCTTTTCACCAAAGGCTCTCACCCGCCCGCCAAAAAGTTCAACGCCGGTCAAAAGATCATCTTCTGGGCCTGCATCCTGCTGGGCGTCTCGATCAGCCTGTCGGGCCTGTCGCTGCTGTTCCCGTTTGAATTGCCGATGTTTGCCAAGACTTTCTCGGTCGCAAACGCCACCGGCATTCCGCAAGCATTGGGCCTGAACCTGCCGACACAAATGGCACCGCAGGAAGAGATGCAGTATGCGCAGGTCTGGCACGTTATGGTGGCTTATGTCTTCATTGCCATCATCATCGCCCATATCTACCTCGGCTCGGTCGGGATGGAGGGCGCATTCGATGCCATGGGAACCGGTGAGGTCGAAGAGCAATGGGCGCGCGAGCACCACTCGCTGTGGCTGGAAGAGGTGCAGGAAAAAGAGGCCGGTAAAGCAGCGGCTTCACCCGCAGAATAGATGCGCGGGCTGATCCTGGCCCTGGCGCTGGTCCCCCTGCCCGCCTGGTCCGAGTTCTTCACGCTCAAGGGTCATGGCGGCCCGATCATGGGGATCGCCACCGCGCCGGACGGGCGCATTGCGACGGCCAGTTTCGACAATTCCGTGGGTCTATGGTCGGGCAAATCCCCCGAATGGCTTGAAGGCCACGAAGCCGCCGTCAACAGCGTCGTGTTCAACGGAACCGCGATCTATTCCGCCGGGGACGATTTCACCTTGCGTCGCTGGCCCGGCGGTGCAATTGTCGGCCAGCACAAAGGCAAGATCGTCGGGCTTGCAGCTTCGAAAACCCACGTTGCCACAGCCAGTTGGGATGGCACCATCGGGCTTTGGCCGGTCGACGGGTCAGACCCTGTTTTGCTTGGACCAACCGGCAGCGGTGTGAACGCAGTGGCCTTTTCGCCAGATGGCGCGCATCTTTATTCTGCGGGGGTCGATGGCGCTCTGCGGCTTTGGGATGTTGCCACCGGTCAGGAAACAGATCGGTTGGTCGAGCATGGCTTTGGCATCAACGAATTGATCCTGAACACGCAGGACAACTGGATCGCCTATGGCGCGGTTGACGGCGTCACGCGCATTCTGGACCTGTCCACGCGGGAAGAACGAGACTTCACCCTCGACCGCCGCCCGATCCTTGCGCTTGCCCTCAGCCCCGACCGCAGCTTGCTGGCGGTTGGTGATGGCGAAGGCTACATCATGGTGATCGACACGACCGAATGGCGCATCGCGCAGGATTTCCGCGCCACCCTGCGCGGGCCGGTCTGGGCGCTGGCCTTTTCCGCCGACGGGCAGAACATCCACGCGGGCGGCATCGACGACGCCATGTATAGCTGGCCGGTTTCAGCCCTTGGCGATCAAGACCAAATGGCCGCTGTCGAGCCAAGCTTTCTGAAAAACCCAGACGAAATGAGCAATGGCGAGCGCCAATTCGCCCGCAAATGCTCGATCTGCCACAGCCTGACACCTGATGGGCAACGACGCGCCGGTCCAACGCTGTATGGACTGTTCGGTCGCCCGGCCGGAACCTTGCCGGGCTATTTCTACTCGGAAACCTTACAAGACACTGATATCATTTGGAATGATGAGACGATAAATGCCCTTTTCGAAGAAGGGCCGGATCACTACATTCCAGGGTCAAAGATGCCGATGCAGCGGATTACCCAAGCACAGGACCGGGACGATTTGATCGCCTTTCTACGCCGCGCAACGGTTGACCAGGACTGAACCCGGAGGAGACCATGAAAGCCTTTTTTGCCGCCCTGGCCGCGATGGTCGTCATCACCGTTGCAGCCCCTTACACGCTGGAGCAGATGGGCTTTAGCGCCGAAGAGGCCACTTCCGGCTCAGCCGTGCGCCTTGACTGAATGTCCGACTACCTGACCACCAAAGAACTGGCCGACCTGCTGCGGATCGGCGAGCGAAAGGCCTACGATCTGGCCTCCTCGGGCGAGGTGCCCTGCGTCCGCGCCATGGGAAAACTGCTGTTCCCCCGCGCCGAGGTGATCGCATGGCTCAACGCCTCTCGATCCGGTCCGCAGGTGGCCGAACCACCCCTGCCCGCCATCGTCGCGGGCAGCCATGATCCTCTGCTGGATTGGGCGCTGCGGGAAAGCGGATCGGGGTTGGCGACTTATTATGACGGCTCTTTCGACGGGCTGACCCGCCTTGCAGATCGCAGCGCGCAAGCCGCGGTCTTGCACATCCACGAAGAAGATGGGTTCAACACAACCTCCCTGCGCGATGCGTTGGGCGAAGCGCCCATGGTTCTGGTCGAAATTGCCCAGCGGCAGCGCGGGTTATTGCTCGCCCCCGGTGTCACCGACATTAGCGGGTTTGCCGACCTTAGAAATCGGCGCGTCATCCTGCGCCAGAACAGTGCCGCAAGCCAGCGCCTGTTTGACGCGCAGCTCGAAGCGCATGGCATGACACGGGATGATCTGAACGCCCTGCCAAACTGCGCCCGCACCGAAGAGGAACTGGCCATATCCTTACATGACGGCAAGGCCGAGGCCGGGTTCGGGTTGGGTTCTCTGGCCAGTCTCTACAACCTTGGCTTTGCGCCGACTCATTCCGAAAGGCTGGATCTGGCCATCTGGCGACGCGCCTATTTCGACCCGCCGATGCAGAAACTGCTGCGCTTCTTGCGCTCCGACCAATTCCACGCCCGGGCTTCCGAATTCGGCGGCTACGATCTGAACGGATTGGGACAGATCCACCATAATGGCGCCAGCGGGTAACGCTTCATCTTTTCAAAAATACTCTCGCCGAAGGCATTGGCCGCAGGCCAATTCACTGCGCGTTGGGAAAGAACACCTGCTGCCCCTGCAGCCGGAATGACTCGATGGCCGCCTGACCGTCCGGCCCCAGCAGCCAGTCGATAAACCTCTGCCCTGCGTTGGCGCGCACGGTGGGGTGTTTGTCGGGGTTCACAAGGATCACGCCATATTGGTTGAACAAACGCGGGTCGCCCTCGACCAGTATTTTAAGATCGCCCCGGTTGCCAAAGGACAGCCAGGTTGCCCGGTCGGTCAGCGCATAGGCCCCCATGCCGCTGGCCACGTTCAACGTCGCCCCCATGCCCGAGCCGGTTTCGCGATACCACGTCCCGGACGCCTCGGTCGGATCAATACCGGCCTCCGCCCAATGGCCGAGCTCGGCCTTGTGCGTACCGCTGTCATCCCCGCGCGAGACAAAAACGGCCTCTACCGCCTCAATCGCCGCCAATGCAGACAGAATATCCGACCCGCCCTTGACGCCAGCCGGGTCCGATTTCGGTCCGACCAGAACAAAATCGTTATACATCAGGTCAAATCGCTCAACGCCCCAGCCATCGGCCACGAACTGCTCCTCGGCCGGCTTAGAATGCACCAGCAGCACATCCCCGTCCCCATTGATCGCGTTGCGAATGGCCTGACCGGTTCCAACAGCCACGACGCGCACATCGATCCCGCTCTCCGCCTCAAACCCCGGCAGGATATAGTCCAACAGGCCCGAGTTCTGGGTAGACGTGGTGGATTGCACGACAATGAACGGCTCCTCTGCCAAAGCAGTCCCTGCCATCAGGCCAAGACCCACCAGTGCTGCGCGCAAAACTGCCCGAACCATCGCGACCTCCAAGTTTCCTGCTAAGTGACCAAACCGCCTGCCAGGTAGCGCCGGGATGCCTCGCTTTGCGGGGCATCCAGAACCTGCTTTGCGGAACCATGTTCAACCACATGGCCGCCTTGCATCATGACAATATCCGCCGCCAGCCGCCGCGCCTGCCCGATGTCATGAGTGACCATCACGATCCGCACACCCCGAGACGACGCGCGCAGGATCATGCGTTCGATCATCTGCGTGGCATTTGGGTCAAGCGCGCTTGTGGGTTCGTCCAGAAACAAAGTCTCGGGGTTCACCGCCAGCGCGCGCAGGATCGCCAGCCGCTGCGCCTCACCCCCTGACAGTGAACGCGCGGATTGCCGGGCTTTGTCCTCAAGCCCACCCTCGGCCAGCAATTCAACGATCCGGGCTTTGCGCGCGGCGCGTGCCAGCCCCTGACGTTTCAACACAAAATCCAGATTGGCGGAGACCGAGCGTCGCAGCAGAACCGGCTGCTGAAACACCATCGCCTGCCGCGACAGGTGATCGGCGTTCAGCGGTGTGTCGTCCTGCATCACCCGCCCCTGATCCGGCACAATCAACCCGTGCAAACAGCGCAGCAACAGGCTTTTACCCGCTCCGTTCGGTCCCAGCAAAAGGGTCGGCCCCGGCCCGTCCAACGTCAGATCAGCAACGTCCAGCAGAGCTTTCCCGTTGCGGCGGATCTGCACGTCGCGGACATGAAGGCGATTTGTCATATCCGAGACCAGATCACGCATGGCGCAATCCCTCCTGCTCGGCCCGCAGGCTGGCGGCGCTGACCATCGCATTCACGGCCACCGCAATCCCGATCAGGATCGCACCCAAAGCCAGCGCCAGCGCCAGATTGCCTTTCGAGGTTTCCAGCGCGATCGTCGTGGTCATCACCCGTGTCACATGGTTGATATTGCCGCCCACGATGATCACCGCCCCGACCTCGGCGATCGCGCGGCCAAACCCGGCAAGCAGCGCGGTAATCAGGGCAAGCCGCGCGTCCCACAGCAGCACCGGAACCGAGGCCAGACGCGACACCCCAAGCGAGCGGAGTTGTTCCGAATACTCCTCGGCCAGCATCTCAACCACTTGTCGGGTCAGCGCGGCCACGATGGGCGTCACCAGCACGACCTGAGCGATGATCATCGCGGTCGGAGTATAGAGCAGTTCCAGCACACCCAGCGGCCCTGAACGGGACAGCATCAGATACACCAACAGCCCCACCACCACCGGCGGAAAGCCCATCAGCGCGTTCATCAGAACGATCAGAACCCGCCGTCCGGGGAACCGGGCAACAGCCAGAGCTGCCCCAACCGGCATCCCGATTAGCGCAGAAATCAGTACCGCCAACAGGGAAACCTTCAGGGACAGAAGCACAATGGACCACAGCTCTGCATCCCCATTGAGGATCAAAGACAGCGCGCCGCTGAATTCTGATGCAAATCCCTGCATTATTTTCCCAGTTGCAACGCAAATCGGATGAAATGCGATAAATTACAAGGAAATACTAGCCCGATTTGACCCCAAGTACATACACAATTCCGACAGTCGGAATGAATAACGCGGCCCCGTTTGGGACCGCGTCGTGACGTGCGAAATGCCCGTTTGGCTTAGTTCAATGCCGCATCGGTGATCTGATGCGTCCAGGCACCTTCGGGTTGTTTGGTGATCGCCGGGTTGTCCGCGGATACGGCCGAAAGAAGCGTATTGACCGTCTGCTCGTAATCCGCCGGGTCCAGAGACCCGTCCGAACCCTCGATCAGTTTGGCAACTTCGCCAACCATGTAAATCTGGTGGTCCAACGTTTGCACTCCGGTCTGGTCAAATTCCAGGACGATTTCAGCCGCCTCCTCCTGGTTTTCTGCTGCATACTTCCAGCCCTTCATAGAGGCACGCACGAACCGCTGCATCTTATCGACGAATGCAGGATCGTTCAGGTTGTCTTCCATGACATAAAGACCGTCTTCAAGCATACCGAAACCCATATCCAGATAGTTGAAGGTCACCAGCTCTTCCGGAGCGATGCCAGCTTGTAGAATTTGCCGGTACTCGTTGTACGTCATAGTCGAGATACAGTCCGCCTGCCCCTGGATCAAAGGATCAGCTGAAAACGCCTGCTTCATGACAGTGACACCATTTTCATCCGCGCCGTCCGTTTCGATACCAAGCGAGGCCATCCAGGCGTAGAACGGATATTCATTACCGAAGAACCAAACCCCCATGACCCGACCAGCGAAGTCTTCGGGAGTTTTCACTCCTGTAGATTTCAGGCAATTTACCTGCAGCCCGCCTGTCTTGAACGGCTGGGCGATATTGACCAATGGGACGCCACGCTCACGCGCTGCTAACCCGGCAGCCATCCAAGTGGTGATAACATCTGCTCCGCCGCCGGCGATGACCTGTTCAGGTGCAATATCCGGACCACCCGGCAGGATGGTCACGTCCAGATCTTCTTCCTCATAAAACCCCTTGTCCTTCGCCACATAGTAGCCAGCGAACTGAGCCTGCGTGACCCACTTAAGCTGCAAGGTCACCTCATCTGCGGCCAGTGCTGAACTGGCGGCCAGGCTAAAGGCGGCAACCGCCCCGCTGAGTAGCTTTTTCATCTTCATCTTCTCCTAGTTGCGTGTTGTGCCCCGTTTTCGGGGTCTGTTAAGTCTTCTTTTTGTTATCCGCGTTGTGAGGGGTGCCAGAAGGTTACCACCTTTTCGAGCCCCGCCACCAATGTATAGAACACCGTCCCCGCCATGGCCGCCACAGCAATCTCGGCCCAGACCAGATCGATGGACAGGCTGCCCACCCCGGTCGAAATCCGAAAGCCCATGCCGCGCGTGGGCGATCCGAAATATTCGGCCACGATAGCCCCGATCAGCGCCAGCGTCGTGGCGATCTTGAGGCCGTTGAAAACAAACGGCATCGCCGCAGGCAGGCGCAGCTTGATCAGCGTTTGCATATAACTGGCCGCATAGGTGCGCATCAGATCGCGCTGCATGGCGTCCGCTTCGCGCAGGCCCTGCACCGTGTTCACGAGGATCGGGAAAAACACCATCACGACGACAACAGCCGCCTTGGATTGCCAGTCAAACCCGAACCAACTGACCAGAATGGGCGCAATCCCCACGATGGGCAGGGCCGCGACAAAGTTCCCGATGGGCAGCAGCCCGCGTGTCAGGAACACGGACCGGTCGATCAGGATTGCAGTTACGAAAGCGGCGCTGCTGCCGATGGCAAAGCCGGTGAACGCCCCTTTAAAGACGGTCTGGGTAAAATCCTGCCACAGAATATCCGTCGAATTCGCAAAGGTCTGCGCCACCATAGACGGCGGCGGCAGGATCACGGGTGAGACGTTGAGGCCACGCACCAGCCCTTCCCACAGGATCAGCAGCGTGACACCAAACAGCACCGGCACAAAGACCCGAATACCCTTCGAGTCGCGATAGATCGACCGCGCCAGCCAGGCATTCAGCCACCAGGCACCGGCCCAGAAGATCAGGGAAAAGATCAGCCAGTTCATGCGCCCATCCCCATGCGGTTCAGGGTCACCCGTTGCAGCACGTCCAGCAAGGTCACCAGGATGCCCGCCAGAATGGCCGCCGCAAACAGCGCTGCCCAGATGGCCAGCGGTGTGCCGAACTGATCCCCGATCAATATCCGCGCACCCAGGCCCGAGATTGCACCCGTCGGCAACTCGCCCACAATCGTCCCGACCAAGGCCGCCGCGATCCCCACCTTCAGCGAGGTAAACAGATACGGCACCGAGGACGGCAGGCGCAGTTTCAGAAACGCCTGCAGTCCGTTTGCATTGTAGGTTCTGAGCAAATCCAGTTGTGATACGGCAGGCGACCGCAGCCCTTTGACCATCCCGACCAGAACCGGGAAGTAACACAAGTAGGCCGAGATAATGGCCTTGGGCACCCCACGCCCCTCGATCCCCAATTGCGAACTCAGGACAATGATCATCGGGGCCAGCGCCACAATCGGCACCGTTTGGCTGATGATGGCCCATGGCATCAGGCTCATGTCGACAACGCGGGAATAGACAATGGCGACGGCCCCCAGAATGCCCACGGCAGTGCCCAGCACGAAACCCCAAAGGGTGGATTGCAGCGTGATCCAGCCGTGGTAGATCAACGACCTCTTTGACATGGCCCGCCCGCGCATCGCCATCTCACCAGTGGTTTTCCACAGCTCCTGCCCCACCTGAATCGGGGTCGGCAGGCGCGGACGGTCGAGTTCGTAGCCGCGAACGATATGTGCTGAATTCTGCGTCATCAGAACCCAGACCGAGACCTGCTGACGGTCCCGTGACGCCTCGGGCGTGACGGTTTCGCCTGCGCGTTCGGCCTGATC
The DNA here is from genome assembly GCF_056537745.1 of Ruegeria sp. C12. Taxonomy (NCBI): domain Bacteria; kingdom Pseudomonadati; phylum Pseudomonadota; class Alphaproteobacteria; order Rhodobacterales; family Roseobacteraceae; genus Ruegeria; species Ruegeria sp. C12. The sequence continues at coordinate 966,024 of NZ_JBQFSA010000001.1, read as the reverse complement.
CAGCGAGACACGGATATTCATCGGTGCAACCGCCAGATACCACAGCACAACAATGGCCAGCAGAACGGTCATGACTGCAAAGAACTGTTTCATGCCCGCCACTCCATCCGCAGGACAGGAACGGTGTCCGGAGGCACCGGCGGTTCCTCGGCCGTCACCTCAAACCCTTCGCGCCGGTAAAATCGCTGCGCCGCCGTGTTGGGGGTATGGGTGGTCAACCAAAGAAAGTCCCGCCCCTCTTTGGCCTGATCGACAAATCTCTTGCCGATCCCCTGTCCGGTTCGGCTGCAATAGAGCCCACCGATTTTGTTTTCCTTTGGATCGACCGACATATAGCAATCAATCGGGTCTCCGGTGACCCAGATTTCGCGCGCATCAAACGCCTTGCGGATCATGTCGGCGATTTGACCTACGGGCAGTTCGTCCGACATCCAGTCGGTTTGGCTGGCCCAGTCATGAACCACCCGCGCGCATGCCTCCACATCCTCGGGCCTTGCGCGTCTGATTTGGACGGCGTCAGTCATCATAGGAATGCCCCGCCCGCAGCCCGTCGCGCACCCGATGCGCGACCTCGATGAATTCCGGCGTGTCACGAATGTCCAACGGCCGCTCCTTGGGTAAGGGGCTGTCGATCACATCCGTAATCCGCCCGGGTCGGGGGCTCATGACCACGATCTTGGTGCTCAGATACACCGCCTCGGGGATCGAGTGGGTCACAAAGCCAATCGTCTTCTCGGTCCGTGCCCAAAGTGCCAAAAGCTGCTCGTTCAGGTGGTCACGCACGATCTCGTCCAACGCCCCGAACGGTTCATCCATCAGCAGGATATCGGCATCAAAGGCCAAGGCTCGCGCGATGCTGGCCCGTTGCTGCATGCCGCCGGACAACTGCCATGGAAATTTCCCACCAAACCCTTCAAGATCAACAAGTTCCAGTACGTTCCTAACGCGCTCATCCTGTTCCGCCGAGGAATAACCCATAATCTCAAGCGGCAGTTTGATGTTCTTGGCAATGGTCCGCCACGGATACAGGCCCGCCGCCTGAAACACATACCCATAAGCCCGCTTGCGCCGCGCCTCATCCGGGGTCATGCCATTCACGGTCAGCGTTCCTCCGGTCGGGGTCTCCAACGCCGCAACGCAGCGCAGGAACGTGGTTTTACCGCAGCCCGAGGGGCCGATGAAGCTAACAAAATCGCCCTTGTCGATTGTCAGGTTCACATCCTTGAGGGCATGAACCGGGCCGTCATTCGTCTGGAAGGTCAGGTCAAGTTGCCTGGCTTCGATCACGGACGGGGTCTTATTTTCAGTATTCATTCCATTGCCTTGAAAAGAGTGGATTTGAGCCGCCGCAAGACGGCTCATCTGCGTCATACGCCCGTTGCCGGAATACCCGTCCGCTCGACCGGTCGGGGCGCGGTCAGCTCTTTCCATGTGCTCAACGCCTTGTTCACGGTCGTATTCGCCTCACGCGCTACAAAGTCACCATGGCCTTCCTGCGTGCGGATCTCTCCATCATGCACAGCGACCTGACCACGTGTCAGGGTAAAGCGTGGCAGGCCCTTGACCTCTTTGCCTTCGAAGACGTTGTAGTCGATGGCCGATTGCTGAGTGCCCGCGCTGATGGTCTTTGATTTCTCAGGATCCCAAACCACCAAATCGGCATCCGCGCCAACCAGAACAGCGCCCTTTTTCGGATAGCAATTCAATATCTTGGCGATATTTGTTGAAGTTACCGCCACGAACTCGTTCATGGTCAGACGCCCGGTATTCACCCCATGCGTCCACAGCATCGGCATCCGGTCTTCAAGCCCTCCGGTCCCGTTCGGGATCTTGGTGAAATCCCCCACGCCATAGCGTTTCTGTTCCGTGGTAAAGGCACAATGGTCCGTGGCCACAACGCTTAGCGTGCCGGATTGCAACCCGTTCCACAGGCTGTCCTGATGCTGCTTGTTCCGGAACGGAGGGCTCATGACCCGCCGCGCCGCGTGATCCCAGTCCTGATTGAAATATTCGCTTTCATCCAGGGTCAGGTGCTGGATCAGAGGTTCTCCCCACACCCGCTTGCCCTGCATCTTGGCCCGGCGAATGGCCTCATGCGCCTCTTCGCACGAGGTATGCACGACATAAAGCGGCACGCCCGCCATATCCGCGATCATGATCGCCCGGTTGGTCGCCTCGCCTTCCACCTGCGGCGGGCGGGAATAGGCATGCGCCTCGGGGCCGGTATTGCCCTCGGCCAGCAGTTTGGCGCTCAGTTCCGCCACCACATCGCCATTCTCGGCATGGACCATGGCGGTGCCGCCCAGCTCGGCCAGACGCTTGAACGAGGCAAAAAGCTCGTCATCATTCACCATCAACGCGCCCTTGTAGGCCATGAAATGCTTGAACGTGTTGATGCCCCGCGTCTCAATCACCGTCTTGAGGTCATTGAACACCTGCTCGCCCCACCAGGTCACCGCCATGTGAAACGAGTAATCGCAATTCGCACGCGTCGACTTGTTGTCCCAGCGCTTCAACGCATCCAGCAGGCTCTCGCCCGGGTTTGGCAGCGCAAAATCGACCACCATAGTCGTCCCACCCGCCAAAGCCGCCCGCGTGCCGCTTTCGAAATCGTCGCTGGAATAGGTCCCCATGAACGGCATCTCCAGATGCGTATGCGGATCGATCCCGCCCGGCATGACGTAGCAGCCCGTCGCGTCCAACTCGGTATCGCCTGTCAGCCCCATCCCGATCTCGGCGATTACACCCCCTTCGACCAGCACATCCGCTTTGTAAGACAAATCTGCCGTAACAACGGTTCCGTTCTTGATGACTGTGCTCATGTTAAACTCCCTGATGCGGTCTGCGCCGCTTGCTTCATCTGGCTAAAAATATCCCGGGGGAGTCGCCCATCGGGCGACGGGGGCAGCGCCCCCTATTCCACAATCTCCGCCGTCTCGACGACCGCGTGAAACAGAACATCCGCCCCGGCGGCAGCCCAATCCTTGCTGATCTCTTCGGCCTCGTTATGGCTCAGCCCATCCACACACGGGCACATCACCATCGCGGTCGGTGCAACCCGGTTGATCCAGCAGGCATCATGCCCTGCGCCCGAGATGATGTCCGTGTGCGAATAACCCAACCGTTCCGCCGCATCGCGCACGGCTGCAACACATCCATCATCGAATTTGACCGGATCAAATCCGCCGACCTTCTCGAATTCGATCTCAAGGCCCATCTCATTGACAATGTCCTCGGCCGCGACGCGCAACCGGTTTTCCATATCGGTGATCACATCCAGTTCGGGCGAGCGGAAATCGACTGTGAACACCGCCTTGCCCGGGATCACATTGCGTGAGTTCGGATAGACGTCGATATGTCCCGCCGCCCCGACGGCATGGGGTGCATGGGACCAGGCGATCTCATCCACCTTCTCAAGAATGCGCGCCATCGCCAGCCCGGCATTCTTGCGCATCGGCATTGGGGTCGATCCGGTATGCGCATCCTTGCCGGTCACGGTTATCTGAGTCCAGCTCAGCCCCTGACCATGGGTGACGACCCCGATATCCTTGCCTTCGGCCTCCAAAATCGGCCCCTGTTCAATGTGCAACTCAAAGAACGCATGCATCTTGCGCGCGCCGACCTCTTCATCGCCGCGCCAGCCGATACGCTGCAACTCGTCGCCAAATTTCTTGCCCTCAGCATCTTCGCGACCGTAGGCCCAATCCTGCGTGTGCATCCCGGCAAACACGCCCGAGGACAGCATGGCAGGCGCGTATCGCGTGCCTTCTTCATTGGTCCAGTTCGTCGCCACGATAGGGTGTTTGGTCTTGATCCCAAGATCATTCAGGGTCCGGATGATCTCCAATCCCCCAAGCACGCCCAGAACGCCATCATATTTGCCCCCCGTCGGCTGCGTATCAAGATGCGAGCCCACATAGACCGGCAGCGCATCCGGGTCCGTGCCCTCGCGCCGGGCAAACATGTTACCCATCTGGTCCAGCCCCATGGAACAGCCCGCATCCTCGCACCATGTCTGGAACAGGGCGCGGCCTTCGGCGTCTTCATCGGTCAATGTCTGGCGGTTGTTACCGCCCGCGACGCCGGGCCCAATCTTGGCCATTTCCATCAGGCTGTCCCACAACCTGTCGCCATTGATCCTGAGATTCTGCGCCGGAGCTGCCATTGTCTTTTTCCCTGTCGCTTGCGATTTGGCTCGCTTTTGGTGTCTTGATTTGACCATCTGGTCAAACTCACGCTATCACGGGTTCGACATCAGTCAAGAAATTGCGAAACACAGCGGAATTTTTCCGCATAATTCACACTCACTTGGCTAAAAAGAGACACGCAGGAACCATGCCCAAAGACCGCGCACCAACCCGAATTCAGAAAAAGAACCGCGCCGCGATTCTCGAAGCCGCTTTGAACGTGTTCTCGGCGCATGGGTTTCGCGGGGCGACCGTCGATCAGATCGCGGCCGAGGCCGGTCTGAGCAAGCCCAACCTGCTGTATTATTTCCCCTCGAAAGAGGCGATCCACACCGCGCTTTTGTCCGGTTTGCTGGACGTTTGGCTGGCCCCGCTGCACGATTTGGATGAAAACGGCGATCCGATGCAGGAAATCCTGTCCTATATCCAGCGCAAACTGCAGATGAGTCGCGAATTGCCGCGCGAAAGCCGCCTGTTTGCCAATGAACTGGTACAGGGCGCGCCGCGCATACATGATGCCCTGTCCACCGACCTCAAGGCCTTGGTCGACTCGAAATCCGAGATCCTGACCAGATGGATGGATGACGGTAGAATTGCCCGCGTGCACCCATATCATCTGTTCTTTTCGATCTGGGCCCTGACCCAGCACTACGCCGATTTTGACGTGCAGGTCCGCGCCATTCTGGGCGAGGAAGACCCGTTCGAAGGGGCCGAACCCTTTGTCGAGATGCTCTATCGCAAACTGCTGACACCCTAAGGTTTATTTCGCGGGTTTCAGAGCCAGTATTCGTTTCAAAATCACGATGGCCATGGCCAGCAATATGGTCAGATCGCCCATTGTGTTAACCGTGTTGATCTTGGGCACTTTCCCGGCATCCCGTACGATGGCGGTATACATCTTGGGCTGCTGGACGCCGATGGAATGCTCACGCTCAGACGCTTTGATGAACTTGTCAAAGTCCTGTAATGCTTTGACCTTTTTCTTGACCTGCCCCAGAAAACGCTGATCCAGCTGACGGTCCTCTTTCAGCTTTTTCAGCATCTCTTCGATCGAGCGGCGCAGCTTGATCATCTGATCCAGGTCCTTCTTGACCTGCTTTTGGTGCAGCACGAAATTCTTTGCCGCCAGCGCATCACGCTGTTTGGCTTTGGACAGGGCGACGTTCTTTTTGGATGTGTCCCGGTCAAGCTTTGTGACCCGGTTGCCACCCTTGTTCCGGCCCGGTGGTGCCGCTGGCATGACATTCTCCTTTGATCCTGTCTGTCAGCGGCACTGTATCACCGAACCGTTTTTTGCGGGATACCGGTATCTCTTACTCGGCGGCTTTCGCCATCGGGTTGTTCGGGTGGGACGTCCAGTTGGCATATTCCTCCTGAACAACCTTGCCGGTGCGCGGATCCACCGCGCCCGCGGCCATCGGCTCCATCGAGATGCAGCCTTCGACCGGGCAGACATCCACGCAGAGATTGCAGGCGACGCATTCCTCATCGATCACCTCGAACACGCGATCCGGCGACATCGAAATCGCCTGGTGGCTGGTGTCTTCACAGGCGGCATAGCAGCGGCCGCATTTGATGCACTGGTCCTGATCGATCTTGGCCTTGGCGATGTAGTTCAGGTTCAGATACTGCCAGTCGGTCACATTCGGCACCGCGCGCCCAACAACTTCTGAAACGCTGGTATAGCCTTTCTCATCCATCCATTCGGACAGGCCCGCCGTCAGTTCATCGATGATCTTGAAGCCGTAAGTCATGGCCGCCGTGCAGACTTGCACATTGCCACAACCCAGCGAGATAAATTCTGCCGCATCGCGCCACGTGGTCACGCCACCAATGCCTGAGATCGGCATGCCATGCGTCGCCTCGGCCCGTGCGATTTCCGAGACCATCGACAGCGCAATCGGCTTGACTGCCGGGCCGCAGTAACCGCCATGGCTGCCTTTGCCGTCAATCGAGGGTTCGGGGCTGAACGTGTCCAGGTTGACGCTGGTGATCGAGTTGATCGTGTTGATCAGCGATACCGCGTCTGCCCCACCATTCCGCGCCGCAGCTGCAGGTTTGCGGATGTCGGTGATGTTCGGCGTCAGCTTCACGATGACCGGGCGGTCATAGTACATCTTGCACCAACGGGTGACCATTTCGATGTATTCCGGCACCTGCCCTACGGCAGACCCCATGCCCCGCTCGCTCATCCCATGCGGACAGCCAAAGTTCAGCTCGATGCCGTCCGCGCCGGTTTCGGCAACACGCGGAAGGATGGCTTTCCACGCTTCTTCCTCGCACGGCACCATGATCGAAGCGATCAGCGCGCGGTCCGGGTAATCCGCCTTGACCCGCGCCATTTCTTCAAGGTTTACCTCCAAGGGCCGGTCGGTGATCAGTTCGATGTTATTCAGGCCCAGCAACCGCCGGTCCGCGCCATAAATGGCCCCGTAACGCGGGCCGTTGACGTTCACGACCGGAGGGCCCTCGGCCCCCAGCGTTTTCCAGACCACACCGCCCCATCCGGCCTCGAAGGCGCGGCGGACGTTGTATTCCTTGTCGGTCGGCGGGGCCGAGGCCAGCCAGTAGGGGTTGGGGCTGGAAATGCCCAGAAAGTCTGTCGTCAGGTCAACCATGGGTACTCCTTTCCGGCTCCTCAGCCGGTTTTCTTGAAAATCATCTCGGTCGGGCGGATCCGCCCGGCATGCAGGTTTGCGACGTAGTTTTGAAACTTCTCGGGCGCCGTCTCGCCCATCATCAGGTGGATGCCCAACGGCGCGGGGCCGGATTCGGCAATCTTTGCAAAGGCTTCCTCGAAGAACTTGATGGCGAATTCGGTACGATCCGTCTCGGTCACCAATTCAAGCCCCGCCGATGCGGCTGCGTCCTTGTAAACCTCGGGCGCATGCACGAAGGACGTCTCCTCCACCGTCGACCAGGGTAGCGGAAACGCCAAGGGTTCGTCTGTTTCTCCGGCCATCACGTCGAACAGGGCAAAACTGCCACCCGTTGCCAATGCGCGCGACACCTCGGCGAACAGCCCGGCCTTGTCTTCGATGTTCATGCCCACATGCAGCATCACCGCCAGATCGAACCCGGCATCCGGCACCGGCATGTCCAAAGCACTCCCGACATGGAACTCGACCTTGTCGGAATGCCCCACGATCTCGCTAAGCGCCGTTGCCGTTTCGACAAATTCAGGCGTCAGGTCGACCCCCGTCACCCTCGAGTCATACCGGTCCACGACATAACGCGATGTCCCGCCGATCCCGCAGCCGACATCCAGAACTCGCGTTGCATGGGTGGGCGACAGCTGGGCAAACAGATGATCCGTGGCGAGAACCCCGCCCGTGTGAAACTCGTCACCGGCTTTCAGGTCCGCGACCGTGGCCGCGTCCGGGTCTACGCCACTGGCTTTCAGCGCATCGCGCACGCGATCGGTCAGGGCGCCGGTGGTATAGTGTTGGGCAACTGCGTTTTCGATCTGGGACATAACGGTACCTCAGCGAATGGGATGAGTTGAATGCCTCACCCTATCACGAAACAAGGCTCGCGTGGATGTCCATCGCCGCATCCCGGCCCTCGGCCACGGCGGTCACGGTCAGGTCTTCCCCGCCCGCAGCGCAGTCTCCTCCTGCCCAGACACCAGCCATCGAGGTGCGCCCGGCACCGCTGACGGCGATTTTGTTACCGTCCAGTTCCAGCCCTTCGGGTGCGCCATCCAAGGTTTGACCAATCGCTTTCAGCACCTGATCGGCAGGCAGGCGAATGGTCTCGCCGGTCCCGGTCAGCTGACCATTCTGGCTTGAGGTATATTCCAGCTCGATCTCGACCGCTGCGCCGTTGCCATGAACCGCAACAGGCTGAACATTAGTCATGATCCGAACCCCGTGCGATGCCGCGAGATCCTGCTCATACCGGCTGGCACCCATTGCGTCCCGCCCACGGCGGTAGGCAATCGTGACATGCTCGGCACCCAGCAGTTTCGACTTCACCGCCGCGTCAACAGCAGTCATGCCGCCCCCGATCACAACGACATTGCGCCCCACTGGCAAATCGGCCAGATCCGACGCTTGCCGCACGTCCGAGATGAAATCGACCGCAGCGCGCACGCCGTCCTTGTCTACCCCTTGCGCCCGCAGCGCGTTCACGCCAGCAAGACCGATGGACAGGAACACGGCGTCGTAATTCTCGATCAGGCCTTCAAGCGAGAGGCCCTCGCCCAACAGCGACCCCGTTTCGATGGAAATACCGCCGATCTTCAGCAGCCAATCCACCTCGGCCTGCGCGAAGTCATTGGTCGATTTGTAAGCGGCAATCCCGTATTCGTTCAGACCGCCGGGCTTAGGTTTGCCTTCATGGATCACCACATCATGGCCCAGCATTGCCAGCCGATGCGCGCAGGCCAGACCGGCAGGCCCTGCCCCGATCACAGCGATGGTTTTGCCCGTCGCGGCGGCACGTTCGAACGGATGAACGCCCGAGGCCATCACATCATCAGTCGCAAAGCGTTGCAGACGCCCGATCTCAACCGGTTTGCCTTCGGCTGTTTCGCGCACACAGGCCTCTTCGCACAAGGTCTCGGTCGGACAGACACGGGCGCACATGCCGCCCAGAATGTTCTGGTCCAGAATGGTCCGTCCCGCAGATTGCGGCTGACCCGCCTGAATCTGGCGAATGAACAACGGAATATCGATATCCGTCGGACAGGCCGTCACACATGGCGCGTCATAGCAGAAATAGCAGCGATCTGCGGCCACGGCAGCCTCGTGCGGGGCCAGCGGCGGATGCAAATCGGTAAAATTCGAGGTCAGCTCATCGCTGGAAAGCCGCCCGGAAACGATTCCGGGTGCCATCTGGCCCTGTGCCATCGCTCTACTCCCTGTAGATATGTTTGTTGTGACCTCAGCTTGCCACATTTTGATTTTTTATCAATTGGTAAAATTTGCCAAATGGTCAAAAATTTGAATCCGGCAGCCGATACAGACCGGATTTGGCCCCGTTTTGCTCACATTCTAAGCATTTTGCAGGGCGGCGTGTCGGGATAACCCGTTCAAGTCGGGTCGCCGGACCTCAACAGTCTTTTGACGCCCTATCCGGCTTGCTGTAAGCCCGAAGGCAGGTGCGTGAGACAACGCGCATGTTTGGGACGGGCACAGATGCGGGCAGCTTCGCAAGATTTCAACATCGTCATCATCGGTCAGAACAACCGCCTGCAATACGAGGCCGTGCTGTTCGCTGCCTCGCTGCGCCATTCATCGCCCGATTTCAAAGGGCGTCTGTTTGTCGCCACGCCCAATCCCGGCCCGCGCTGGCCTCAGAACCCCGCCATTCAGGACGAGGACGTTCTGAAAGCCCTGAAACATCTGGGTGCCGAGATCCTGCCCTTCGACAGCCATGTCTTTGGCGAAAGCTATCCCTATGGCAACAAGATCGAGGCGCTTTTGGCCCTGCCCGAAGGCGAACCCTTTGTTTTCTTTGATACAGATACGCTGATCACGGGCGATCTGGGCAGCGTTCCGTTTGATTTCGACCGCCCCGGCGCATCCTTGAAGGTCGAAGGCACCTGGCCCAAGCCGACCCTGTACGGGCCGGGATTTGATGGCATCTGGTCCGCGCTGTACCGGCGTTTTGGTCTGGATTTCGACAGCTCGATTGACACCAGCCAACCGCACGAGCACTGGCGGCGGTATCTGTATTTCAACGCGGGCTATTATTTCTACAAATGTCCGCGCCAGTTTGGCGAACGGTTTCTGGACTTCGCGCGCACCATCCGGGACGAGCATTTTCCGGAACTGGTCGGACAGAACCTCGATCCCTGGCTGGATCAGGCCGCCCTGCCCCTTGTGATCCATTCCTTCGGCGGCGGACGCGATGCCCTGCCCGAGGGGCTTCTGGAAGGCTCGGTCAGCTGTCACTACCGCCTGTTTCCAATGCTTTATGCCCGCGAAAGCGACCATGTGATCGATGTTCTGGAAACCGTTACGGCCCCGAACAAGATCAAGAAGGTCCTGAAACAGTACGACCCGATCAAAAAGCTGGTGATCCAGGGCAAGGGTAAGAAAATCCGGGACCTGTTCGACCGCAACGCGCTGCCCAGCCGCGAACAGGCCATTCGGAACCGGATCAAAGCGCAAGGCCTGTGGATGCGCTGACAGCAGCGTTGTGTGACGGCGGGCAATGTCCTACAGATTCGGCAACACACATTCCAACAGGAGATTTTTTGATGTCTGACGGCCCCACCTACGGTTTCGACACGCTGCAAATTCACGCGGGCGCACGCCCGGACCCGGCAACCGGCGCGCGGCAGACACCGATCTACCAATCCACGGCCTATGTGTTCCGCGATGCCGACCACGCTGCAGCCCTGTTCAACCTGCAAGAGGTTGGGTTCATCTACTCGCGCCTGACCAACCCGACGGTGGCCGTGCTGCAAGAGCGTGTGGCGACCCTGGAAGGCGGCGTTGGCGCGGTCTGCTGTTCGTCGGGCCACGCGGCACAGATCATGGCGCTGTTCCCGCTGATGGGACCGGGCTGCAATGTGGTGGCCTCGACCCGTTTGTATGGCGGCACCGTCACCCAGTTCAGCCAGACGATCAAACGCTTTGGCTGGTCGGCCACGTTTGTGGACACCGATGATCTGGACGCGGTGAAGGCTGCCATCGACGAAAACACCCGCGCGGTGTTCTGCGAATCCATCGCCAACCCGGGCGGCTATGTCACCGACATCCGCGCGCTGGCGGATGTGGCTGACGAGACAGGCATTCCGCTGATCGTCGACAACACCTCGGCCACGCCCTACCTGTGCCGCCCGATTGAACACGGGGCGACGCTGGTTGTGCATTCGACCACCAAATACCTGACCGGCAATGGCACCGTCACCGGCGGCTGCATCGTGGATTCGGGCAAGTTCGACTGGTCGGCCAACGACAAGTTCCCCTCACTCAGCGAACCGGAGCAGGCGTATCACGGCCTGAAATTCCACGAGACCTTTGGGCCACTGGCCTTCACCTTCCATGGCATCGCCATCGGGTTGCGCGATCTGGGCATGACCATGAACCCGCAAGCCGCGCATTACACGCTGATGGGGATCGAGACCCTGTCGCTGCGGATGGAGCGTCATGTCGAGAACGCGCAAAAGATCGCAGCATGGCTCGAAGCCGATGATCGCGTGGACTACGTGACCTATGCGGGCCTGCCCTCGTCGCCCTATCACGACCGGGTCAAGGCGCAGTACCCTCGCGGCGCGGGTGCGCTGTTCACCTTTGCCGTCAAAGGTGGCTATGACGCCTGTATCAAGCTGGTCAACGCGCTGGAGATTTTCAGCCATGTCGCCAATCTGGGTGATGCCCGGTCGCTGATCATCCACTCGGCCTCGACCACGCACCGTCAGTTGACACCGGAACAGCAAGAGGCTGCGGGCGCAAGCCCCAACGTGGTGCGTGTATCCATCGGGATCGAGGATGCCAATGACCTGATCGCCGATCTGGATCAGGCCCTGGCCAAAGCCAGTAACTAAGCCATGAGCGGGCACGACACCAACGCGCTGGGTCAACCCATCGGTCTGCCGGTCACAGGCGATTTCCCGCGCCCGACACCGCCTTATACGCCGATGATGGGCCAGTATTGCTCGGTCGTGCCGCTGGACGTGAACAGACATGCGCCCGGATTGTTCCGGGCGTTTGCCAATGACGCCGATCATCGGAACTGGACCTACCTGCCCTACGGCCCGTTTGAGTCCGAGCCGGATTTTGAAACCTGGGCCCGCGCCAACTGTATGGATGCGGATCCGATGTTTCACACAGTCTTGGATGCGGATGAGGTGCCGGTGGGCATGGCCTCGTACCTGCGGATTGCGCCTGCGGCCGGGGCAATTGAGGTGGGGCACATCCACTTCTCCCCCCTGTTGCAGCGCAAGCCGCAATCGACCGAAGTTATGTACCTGATGATGAAACGTGTCTTCGACGAGTTGGGCTATCGCCGGTATGAATGGAAATGCGACGCGCTCAATGCCGCCTCGTGCCGGGCGGCGCAGCGATTGGGTTTCACGTTCGAGGGCATCTTCCGGCAGGCGACCCATTACAAGGGCCGCAATCGGGATACGGCGTGGTACGCGATCATCGACAGTGACTGGCCCCGTATCAAGGCCGCGTTCGAAGAATGGCTGTCGCCCGACAATTTCGACGCGGCGGGCCAGCAACGAAAACCGCTGATGACCCGCGCCGAGGCGTAGTCTTACTCGGAAATCTCGAATTCCATCGAGACGCTGACCGAAACCGAAATCTCTCCGCTGGCCACGGGTACACTACCGGCATCCGCCGCGCTGAAAGCGCGCATCTCGGCCATAGGGCGCACACCGCCACCGCGTTCCGAGATTGTCTGGACCGGACCCAAAGTGACATTTGCCGCTTGCGCCAGTTGCTCGGCCTTGGCTGTAGCTTCGCCCACCGCCTTGGCGCGGGCCTGCACCTCAATCGGTTTGGGGTCCTGCAAACCAAAGCTGAGGCCGCCGAAATCATTGGCCCCGTCCTGAATGACGGCATCCATGATCTGTCCCAACTGGCTCAGATCTCGCACCCGCACAAATACCCGGTTCGACGCAACAAAGCCTGTGATCTCGGGCGCGCTGCCGTCCCGCTGATTTCGATTCGACCAGACCGGCGACAGGGACAGGTCGCGCGTTTGCACATCCCGATCCTCGATCCCCATGTCGGTCAGACGGGCCAGAACCTGCGCCACAGCGTCCGATGTCGCCTGCATCGCCACAGAGGCTTCGGCGTTTTCGTTTGTCACGCCCAGCGTGATCGTCGCCATATCGGGCGCGACCTGCACGGTTCCCGTGGCGTCCACATTGATGCGACGTTCTTCCGCATGTGCCAGCCCGGCGGTTGTTGCGGCCATCATGGCGGCCAGAAAAGCGAATGTCTTCAAGGTCATCCCTCCAAACTAATTACCTTCAACATGGGTTGGCAGGGCTTTGCCATACAAGGGGGGTGCTTGGCTTTTTCTTTCCCTCGGCGGCTTCCTGCTTTAGGGTCGGTCTGCAGGCGTGTTATCGTTTGCGCTGATGATATGAGTTATGGTTCCACGGGATTATGAAACCCGCCTTTGCGCTGTCATTTTCTACAACCGGAATTTCGCTGCACCACCTGTCCGAGGGCGAGTGGTACAGTATTGGAACCGTTTCTCTGGATGCAGATGATCTGAACGCGCAGATCCATGCGTTGCGGGATCAGGCCTTTGCGCTGGAAAATGACCTAAGCTGCAATGTGGTGATTCCGGCGGACCAGATTCGCTACCTCTCGGTTGAAACGGGTGATCTGTCGCCTGAAGACAGCGCACAGAAGGTTCGCGATGAGCTGGTTGCAGCAACGCCTTATGAGCATTCGGAACTGAGTTTCGCCACTGTCTGTCAGGACGGAACGACATTTGGCGCTGCGGTGTCGCTGCAAACGCTGAACGAAGCGCAGAGCTTTACTGCCGAGCACGGGTTTGTCCCGGTCGCCTACACGGCAGACCCCGACGAAGACACATTTCCCGGCAAGCCGGTGTTTGATCTGGACCCTGCGCCGGTTGCGCCCGTTGCTGTGCTCGAAATCGAACATCCTGCCGCACAGGTAGAGCCCGAGGTCGACGAAGAACCCGAACCAACGGTCCACGCCATTGCCGAAACGGCAGCACCCGATGCTTTCCGCTCGCCTGCTCCGCCGGATGCTGATGTGCCTTCGGGTGGCAACGGTTTTGATCCCAAACGTCTGACCGTTCCAGCCATCGCAGCGGCTGCTGTGTTGGCGGTGGCAATCGGCGCATGGTCCCTGATAGGCGCGCAAGATGAGGATGTTCTGGCCGAAGGCGAGCCCGACTTTCTGACCGCGACACCGGATGAAGAGGTCGCTCAAGACCTCGCCGAAACACCGCCGATTGAAACCGAGGTGGCGGGTGCGCCAACAACCGACCTTGTGCCGGATGAGGATACCTTGGCCTCGGTCGAACCTTCTGCGACACAACCGCAGGCGCCCGACGACCAGCCCGCCTTATCGCCAACAGACGCGGCGATTCTGGAGGCGTTGAAGGTGCAGCCAACCCCGGTGGAAGAGATCGAACGGGACTCCGACACCGCGCAAGACGTTGAACCGGGCGTCGTGGTTGTTGATCTTGCACCCGACCGCCCCAGCGAACCATCTCTGATCGAGCCGGACGATCTGTATCTTGCCTCAATCGACAAGTCCGATTTCTCGAACGACGCAGTGGCGCTGGCACCTGCCGAAAGCTTCGAAACGGATCTGCCGTTTGACGCCCCTGCCCTGACGCGCGCAGCCGTGGCGGGTTTCGATCTGGATGAGCGTGGGCTTGTGACACCTTCCCCGGACGGCACCCTGAACCCTGACGGCATTATGGTCTATCTCGGTCGCCCCGCCTCGGTTCCGCCGGATGTTCCCACGCGTTTCGAAGAGGAACCCGTGGTCGAGGAAACCGACACACGCCTTGCCAGGTTCCGCCCGAAACCCCGCCCGGACAATCTGGACGAACGGTTCGAGCGTCAGCAGTTGGGCGGTCGGTCCCTGGAAGAACTGGCAGTAATGCGGCCAAAACTCCGACCCGAATCCCTGCAAGCCGCGCCCGAGGTGGATGACACGCCCACCGCCCTGGCCGTTGTGCGCGTGCCACGCCCCAAAACCCGGCCCGCAGGTCTTGTGCGCGTCGCCGCAGCAGCCCCGGCCGCATCCAATCTGGGCTCAACCGCTGCTGTTGACCAAAACAGTGACGAGGCCGGATCGTTCCAGCCCAAGGCCGTCGCCCCCAAAATCCCGTCCACCGCGTCTGTTGCGCGGCAGGCGACCATCGACAACGCCATCAACCTGCGCAGGCTGAACCTGATCGGGGTCTATGGTACGCCCGCCAACCGGCGCGCTTTGGTCCGCTTGCCCAGCGGTCGGTACAAAAAGCTGAAGGTCGGTGACCGGGTTGACGGCGGCAAGGTCATCGCCATCAGCGACAGTGAGTTGCGGTATCAGAAAAAGGGCCGCAACGTGACCCTGTCGATGCCGCGTGGATGATCGCTTCGCCTATCAGGCGCGCGTCAAGCCGCCGAAATCTCGCCGCTTTCGATCTGCTCACGCTCGATGGATTCGAACAGGGCCTGAAAATTACCCTCGCCAAATCCGTCATCGCCCTTGCGCTGGATGAATTCGAAGAAGATCGGGCCGATCACGGTTTTTGAGAAGATTTGCAGCAAAATCCGGGTCTCACCCCCATCCACAACGCCTTCACCGTCGATCAGGATGCCGTGTTTCATCATCCGGTCCAACGGCTCGTCATGATCCGTCACACGCTCTTTCGACATGTCGTAATAGGCGCGGTTCGGGCCGGGCATGAATTTCAGACCGTTCCCGGCGATGGCATCGGTCGAGGCATAGATATCCTCGCTGCCCACCGCGATATGCTGAATGCCTTCGCCTTTGTATTTCTTGAGGTAAGACACGATCTGCCCGGTCTCGCCGCGATCCTCATTGATCGGGATACGAATGCGGCCACAGGGTGAGGTCAAGGCGCGGCTGTAAAGCCCGGTGAACTTGCCCTGAATGTCGAAGAACCGGATTTCGCGGAAGTTGAACAGATCTCCGTAAAACCTGAACCACTTGTCCATGTTGCCCTTGTAGACATTGTGGGTCAGGTGATCGAGGTAATAGAACCCCTCGCCCCGCGGCTTGGATTCCTTGATCCACTCGAATTCCTGATTGTAGGGCGATGTGTCGTAATACTGATCGATGAAATACAGCAACGATCCACCAATGCCTTTGATGGCAGGCACGTCCATGGTTTTGTCCGCCCCGTCATAGGGTTCGGCCCCTTTGGACACCGCGTGATCATACGCCTTTTGCGCATCCGCCACACGCCAGCCCATGGCAGGCGCGCAGGGGCCGTGCTCGGCCACGAACTTGTCGGCAAAGCTGTCCGGGTCGGCGTTCAGGATATAGGTGACATCGCCCTGTTGCCACAGCTCGACCAGGGGTTTGGCCTTGTGGCGGGCGACCAGATCGAACCCCATCTTGGCGAACAGATCGCGCAGTTCTTGCGGGTTCGGATGGGCGAATTCGACAAATTCAAACCCGTCGGTGCCTGCGGGGTTTTCTGAACTGATAACGGATTTCGGGGCGTTGTGCGGGAAAGGACCCATGGCGCGTCTCCTTGGGAAGCCGGTAATTCATTGCTGATTCTAAAATACGCCTTAGCCAACGCTGTTTCTGCGCATTGTTTTCATGTAAAATAAAGAAAGACGCGCAAAACTCGCATCTGTGAAAAGAAAACTGAAAAAACGCCGCACATGCTTGATCATATCGATATCGGATTGCTTGCAGCTTTGCAGCGGGACGCGCATCTGACGGCGCAACAGTTGGGCGAGGTGCTGAACCTGTCGGCCAGTCAGGCGGGTCGCCGCCGTCAGCGGCTTGAAGCCGAGGGTTATATCACAGGGTACGCCGCCCGGCTGGACCCGCTCAAGCTTGGGCTACATGTTCAGGGATTTATTCAGGTTCATTTGGGGACCCATGGCCCCGAACAATCCGCCAGCTTTGCCCGAATGGTCGACGCCCGCCCCGAGATCACCAGCGCCTGGACGATGACGGGTGAGGCAGATTACCTGCTGCATGTCTATTGCGACGATCTTTCCGCGCTCAACAGCTTGCTTCATCAGGTGATCCTGCCGCATCCTGCTGTAGCACGGGTTCAAAGCCAGATCGTGATGGACCAACTGAAACGCGACGCCCCCCTGCCGACCTGAGCAGGCAACGAGGACACATATGGACGATTTCCTTTACCAGGCTTCAATTTATCTGGCTGCCGCCGTGATTGCCGTGCCCCTGTCGGCACGTCTGGGGCTGGGGTCAGTGCTTGGATACCTGGCCGCCGGCATCATCATCGGCCCCATTCTTGGCCTGGTCGGCGCGGAGACCGAAGATTTGCAGCACGTGGCCGAGTTCGGCGTCGTCATGATGCTGTTCCTGATCGGTCTTGAGCTGGAGCCACGGGCCTTGTGGGACATGCGGGACAGGCTGCTGGGGCTGGGCGGGCTACAGGTCTTGTTGTCAACTGCCGTCATCGCAGGCGTTGCCTTTTATGCAAATCACCCTTGGTCCGTCGCCTTGGCCGTTGGTTTGACCTTATGTTTGTCCTCGACGGCGATTGTGCTGCAAACCCTGTCGGAAAAGGGCTTGATGCAGACAAATGGCGGGCGGGCCACCTTCTCGGTACTGCTGACGCAGGACATTGCGGTCATCCCGATTCTGGCCATGCTGCCCCTGCTTGCCCTGCCAGCCATCCCTCATATCGAGGCTGACGGCTCGATCGATCGCGGCGCTGAGCATCTGCATGACGCCGGACATCACAGCCTGTCTCTGGTCGAAGGGTTGCCGGGCTGGGCGGTTACGCTGGTGACGTTAGGCGCTATCGCTTTTGTCATTCTGGCAGGCGTCTACCTGACCCGCCCGCTGTTCCGTTTCATCCACGCCACCCGCCTGCGCGAGATGTATACGGCGCTGGCGCTGATGATCGTGGTGGGCATTTCCTTCCTGATGACCCTTGTCGGCCTGTCGCCCGCTTTGGGTGCCTTTCTGGCGGGCGTTGTGCTGGCCAGCTCGGAATTCCGGCACGAGATGGAAAGCGACCTTGAACCCTTCAAAGGGCTGTTTCTGGGGCTGTTCTTCATCACCGTCGGGGCCGGGATTGACGTTGCCTATTTCTTCAACGACCCGCTGGACCTGATTGGCTTGGCCCTGCTGGTGATCCTTGCCAAGGGGATCATCCTGTATATCGTCGGCAAGGCGTTCAAACTGAAGGGCCGGGATCATTGGCTGTTCACCCTGGGTCTGGCGCAGGCAGGCGAATTTGGCTTTGTGCTTCTGGCCTTTTCGCGGCAGCAGAACGTCATCCCGCAGGATCTGGCCCAGAAACTGCTGATGATCATTGCTCTGACGATGCTGATCACGCCCCTGCTGTTCATCATCTATGACGTGCTGTCGCGCAAAATCGGCGAACCCACCACCACGATGGAACCCGATGAGATTGACGAGAGAGGCCCGGTGATCATCGCCGGCATCGGGCGGTTCGGTCAGATCGTCAACCGACTTGTGGTGGCCAGCGGCTTCAAGACCATCGTTCTGGACCACGATATCGAAACCATCCAGTTGATGCGGCGTTTCGGCGTCAAAGGTTTTCTGGGGGATCCGACACGGCCCGAACTTTTGCGCGCTGCGGGGCTCGAGAAAGCCTCGGTTCTTGTCGCCGCGATGGATGATCGGAAAACGGTGACGCGGCTGGTCGGCTTTGCCCGACGACAGCGCCCGGACCTGCACATCATCGCGCGCGCCCATGACAGAACCCATGTGTACGAGCTGTATCAGGCCGGAGCCAACGACATCGTGCGTGAGATGTTCGACAGTTCCTTGCGCGCCGGGCGCTATGTTCTGGAGAATATCGGCCTCAGCGAATACGAGGCCGCGCAGGCCGAACAGACCTTTTATCACCACGACCGGACGTCAGTGCGCGAACTGGCCGAGCTGTGGATCCCGGGCATGCCGACGGCCGAGAACAAAAAGTACATCGAGCGTGCGCAGAAACTGGAAAAGGATCTGGAAACGGCGCTTCTGGAACTGGCCGAAGAACATGCCAAGAAATCCGCCTGACCGGGGCCGCAGCCCGGGTCAGACGCTTTGTTTATCCGTCTGAAACGCCTGCCTCGGCAAAGGTTGCCATGCCCGAATGGCAGGCAACCGCGCTTTTGAGGATGTTGATCGCCAGGGCTCCGCCCGAGCCTTCGCCCAACCGCAGACCAAGGCTCAGCAGGGGATCCTTGCCCAGCTTCGACAGCATGGCCCCATGTGCGCCCTCTGCGCTTTGGTGACCGGCAACCGCGTGATCCAGCGCCGAGGCGGACACGCGCGCCAGACATGCGGCAGCTGAGGTGCAGATAAATCCGTCCAGGATGATCGGAATACGCAGGACGCGCGCAGCGGCGATAGCGCCTGCCATTGCCGCTATCTCGCGCCCGCCGAGGCAGCGCAGAATATCCAGCCCGTCCTCGCTGGCATGGCGCGCCACGCCTTCGGCCACAACGCGGGTTTTGTTGGCAAGGCCCGCATCGTCAACGCCGGTCCCGCGCCCGGTCCAGTCTGCAGCATCCCCGCCGAACAGCGCACAGGCAATGGCCGCTGCGGGGGTGGTGTTGCCGATCCCCATCTCGCCGACCACCAGCAGATCGGATTGCGGGTCCACGGCATTCCAACCGGTTTGCAAGGCGCTGAGAAGTTCGGCCTCGGTCATGGCAGGCTCTTGCGTGAAATCCGCCGTGGGGCGATCCAGTTCCAGCGCGTGGACGTCCATCTTGGCTCCCGCTGCCTTGGCCAACTGATTGATCGCCGCGCCGCCATGTTCGAAATTCATCACCATCTGAACGGTGACCTCGGGCGGAAAGGCCGAAACGCCCTGCGCCGTCACCCCGTGGTTGCCCGCAAATACGATGACCTGAGGGGCTTCGATCTGTGGCCGCGCATCCCCGCGCCATGAGGCGTACCAGATCGCCAAATCCTCAAGCCGCCCCAGCGCACCGGGGGGTTTGGTCAACTGACCATTACGCTCGGCTGCTCCGGTCGCCGCGGCGGTGTCCGGTTCCGGCGCGTTGGTCAACGCTTCGCGGAACGTGTTCAAATCATTCAGTTCGGGCAGCATCAAAGCCTCATTGCATCAGAGTGGTCCTGTGTGTTTAACCGAAGCTGAGATACCAACAAGACCCCGAAAGGCGCGAGGGTGCATAAAAACGACACCAATCCGGTTTCCGTACGGGATATACCGCTGGCGCTGGTCCTGCTGACTCGCCTGCCCCTTCCCCGCTTGCCTAAGCATGTATTTGCCCGTCAGGCACAGGCGGTTTGGGCCTTTCCCATCGTCGGGCTGGTGATCGGCGCATTGGCCTGCTTTGTCGGCTGGATCGCGCTGACGCTTTCGGTGCCGCCATTCATTTGCGCCGCGTTGCTGGTGGCAACCCTGATCATGACGACCGGAGCGATGCACGAGGACGGGTTGGCGGACACGTTCGACGGGCTGTGGGGCGGGTTCACGCGCGAACGACGGCTGGAGATCATGAAGGACAGCCAGATCGGTACTTATGGCGTGTTGTCCCTAATTGGTTCGCAACTGATCCGCATTTCGGCAATCGCAAGCCTTCTGGCTGCCGGCGCGGTCTGGGGTGTTTTGGCGGCCTGCGTGTTTTCGCGCGCTGTCATGCCCGTTCTGATGGCCGGGCTGCCGAACGCACGGCAATCGGGGCTAAGCCAATCTGTTGGCGCGCCGACCTTTATGGCCGTTGTAATTTCCTTGGGTTTGGCTCTTGCTATCGGTCTGCTGCTGATCGGTGCGCAATTCCTACTGCCTGCCCTGTGCGCGGCGTTGATCGTGGTGGGGCTGGCACTTGTCGCCAAGGTAAAGATCGGCGGGCAGACCGGGGATATTCTGGGCGCGTCCCAGCAACTGGCCGAGATCACGTTCCTGATCGCCCTGACCGCTTTGATCTAGGAAACGCCGCCCGTCTTGATGTGCAGGGTGCAACCGCAATGTTTACAATGCACCGCGTCCGGGTCGTGCCGGTACAGGCCACAGCTGGGGCATTTGTGGCGCACTTTCTGCGGCATGAAGATCGCCTGCGCCAGCCGCACAAACAAGGCCACACCAACCACCATGATAAAAACCGAAAACAGCTTGCCCCACGGCGTGGACAGCGTGATGTCGCCAAACCCTGTCGTGGTCAGGGTCGCCATCGTGAAATACAGCGCGTCGATATAGGGGTTGGGCGTGTTCTCGGGGATGAAGAACACCAGAACAGCGGTCGAGGTTGCAAATACGAAAACCAGCAGGTTGATAGCTGCGATAACAGCATCTTCATGCGTGCGGAAAAAGTTGCTGTCGCGCCGCAGATCCCGCAGCAGATGATAGGAATGGATCAGACGCAGGGCCCTGAGGATACGAAGGAATGCCAGATTGCCTGTCAGGAACGGATCAAGCACCAGCGATACGATCACAACAATATCGGCCAGCGTGTAAATCTGGCGCAGCAGCTTCCACCGGTCCTTTGAGATCCACATCCGGGCTGAAAAATCCAGCATGATCAGCAAGCCAAGTATGATGCTGATCGCCGTCACCCATGGCCCATGCGGGAAATGGGCCGTGGCGACAAAAAATACGATTGTCGCCACGTCGAACAGGATCAGCCCATATCGGAACCAGACCGAAACCGGGTCTTTTCCAATGTAAAGAAACTTGACCGTCTGCTTCATCCCGAGCCTGTATCTGCTTGCATCTACAGCAAAACTAGCCGGTTTTCAGAAATCCACCAAGCAACGAAAAAGGCCGCCCCGGTGCCAGGGCGGCCTTTCCAATTCAAGCGTCGCAAACTTAAGCAGCGGCAGCGCGCGAGGTCAAAACGTCATCCACCTGCTTGGCAGCCGAAATCTCTCCGGCACCGGAAACGGCGGCGACTTCGCGGGTCAGACGCTCAAGCGCGGCTTCGTACAGCTGACGCTCGGAATAGCTCTGCTCGCGCTGATCGTCTGTGCGGTGCAGGTCGCGGACCACCTCGGCAATCGAGATCAGATCGCCCGAGTTGATCTTTTGTTCATATTCCTGCGCCCGGCGCGACCACATGGCGCGTTTGACCTTGGCCTTGCCCTTCAGCGTCTTCATCGCCTGGCTGATCACGTCCGGCGAGCTGAGCGACCGCAGACCGGATTCGGTGACCTTGTTGGTCGGCACCCGCAGGGTCATCTTGTCTTTCTCAAATGAGATGACAAACAGCTCGAGCGAGAAACCCGCGACGTCCTGCTCCTCGATCGAGATGATCTGGCCCACGCCATGGGCGGGGTAGACAACATAGTCGTTGGGGCGAAACTCAAGCTTTTTCGACTTTGTCATTCAGTTTATTCCTTGGTTACGGACCGGGACGCAGACGACAAAACGCCACAAGCGGGGTCTGGTTCAGCCCCGTCTGGCGGCATATTCGTCACAAAATCAGAACTCCAAAGCGAGCATACTTACGGAGTACATCCCAATCTCAGTCATCATGTAGGATCGGAGTATATCACAAAAATGCGACACCCGAAAGTTTACCTAAGGTAAAATTTCATTATTCGGCCTGTTTTCAACAGGCTAACCTGCGTTGGCGCTGAAATCACTCCAACGCGTTTCAGGCGAATCGCTTAGCCGCCCTCGCCAGGAGCTTCGGAGAAATACTTCTCCATCTTGCCTTCTTCGCCATCCCGTTCTTCCGCGCCGGGCAGAGGGTCTTTCTTGGTGACGATCACCGGCCATTGTTCCGAGAACTTGCGGTTGAACTCGACCCACTGTTCCATCCCCGGCTCGGTATCGGGACGGATGGCATCGGCGGGGCATTCGGGTTCGCACACGCCGCAATCGATACATTCATCGGGGTGGATGACCAGCGTGTTCTCACCCTCGTAGAAACAGTCCACCGGGCACACTTCGACACAGTCGGTGTATTTGCAGGCGATGCAGTTTTCGGTGACGACATAGGTCATGGTGGGATTCCCATTAGCGGTTTGGGCGTCTAGCTAATTCAGTCTGCGCGCCTCTTCAAGAGAGGATCACCCTTTGTGGGTGCGAGAAAGATCAAGCGCGCGGCGTTCTTTCTTGGTTGGACGACCTTTTCCCTCATATCCCGGATTTTCAGGAGGGCTTTCCCGTTTTTCCGTCATATCGAAGTAAAGCGTCTGCGCCTCGGGGGCCGGACCGCGACGTTCGCCCAGCTTTTCGACGCGTACAACCCGGACGATACGCCCCTGCGGGAAGGTCAGAACATCACCGGGCGCCACCGCTTGCGCCGGTTTCAGCACCCGGTTTCCGTTCAAACGCACGTGACCGCCGCTGACCTGTTTGGCGGCCAGGCTGCGGGTCTTGAAGAACCGCGCCTGCCACAACCATTTGTCGATCCGCAGCTTGGTATCAGTGGTCATGATGACCTTCAGGGTGTAAGTAAGTTGAATTTCAACAGCAGATCATAGCCGGTCATGATCACATTTATGAACAATGCCACAACGATTGTGGAAATATTGTCCCGCATGACCCCGCCAAATTCTTCGGCTGAAGATTTTTCGCAGGTTGCCAAAATGAAAAACAGACAAATGATCGCCGATATATTGAAGAAATTCACCGCGACGGCAATGAAGTCATTTTGGGTTTCCGTGACGCCGTTCCCGAATGTCCAAAAGTAGTAGACGGCCACTCCTATCAAGGCGGCCGCCAGGGAAATCGTCAGGGATTTTGGCATTTTGTCTTACTTTTGAGGAATTTCATTTGTCAGGACAACACCTGACACACCGGCAGCCGCACCCAGTAAAACCGCCAGCGCCATCGGGCCGGAAACAGCCAAAACTGCCGCACACGCGCCCAAAGCGGGAACCCCCCCGTTAACGATCATGTCGCGGGAGGAGAACTTCTTTTTAACTTTCTTACTTTGAGCGGGCATATCGCTATTCCACCTCAAATCCATCTGGCCTTTATGATATAGGAACCCTCTGGAAACCTGCAAGAAAAAACGCCAAAGGCTGGATAACGATCAGTTACCGTCCTTCAGGCCCATCAGCGCGGCAGCGAACGGGTTATCGGGATCGATGGCCTTTTCCTTTTTCGGAGGCCGCGACGAGAAGGTCTTGGAGCCTTGCGGCTTGCCACCTTTCTTGCCCTGCGGTTTGCCGCGTCCGTCCTGAGGCTTGCCGCGCGGTTTGCCCTTGCCCTGCCCCTGCTCGCGGCGCGGGCCACGGGATTGCTGGCGCTGGCGACCCCAGGTGAAGGTGTAGAAGACCTCGACCTCGGGTTCATCTGACGCGGGTGCCTCGGCTGCCGCCTCGGTGCTGTCGGTGGCCTCGGCTGACGCCTCGGCGGGTGCGGCGGTTTCTTCCGCAACGGCTTCGGCTGCCGGGGTTTCTTCGGCGGCGGGTTGCTCGGTCGTTTCTGCCGCTGGCTGTTCAACAGGCTGTTCGACGGGCGCAGGTTTGACTTTCTCGCGCTCGCCGCGTTCAGCCTTGTAGCCCAGCCCCTGCATCAGGTCGGCAAACTGCTCCAGCGTCATGCCGGTGATCGACAGCATGTCGGGCTTGGCTTCGAACCCGCCCCGGCTGTCCTCGGCACGCAGCATGTCGGCCAGACGTTCCAGCATGTCGATCCGGATCGAGCGTTCGCCCGCGTCGCGGTAGCCGCACATGGTGTCATAGCCCTGCGGCGCGTCCTTGGCGACGGGCACGGTGACCAGACCCGGAGGCGGTGCGTCCGGAAACTCCTGCAAGCCTTGTGCCAACGCCCACAGAACCAGACGCAGGCGCGTGGGTGCGGGTTTCAGCAAGAGCGGCATGAAGATGGTGAACTGACCAAAACGGATGCCATGCTTGCGCAGCGCACCACGGGCGTCCTGATCCAGATCCTTGACCTCTTGCGCGACCTGCGCGCGGGGCAGCACGCCCAGCGCCTCGACCATGCGGAAGGCAAAACCCTTGGCCAGACCGCTCAGTTCCTCGTCTCGTGACAGGTTCAGCAGCGGCTCGAACAGCGCGGCCACTTTGCGGTCGATGAAGTGTTGCAGACGGCGCTGAACTTTCTGTTCCACATCGGGACCTGCGGCCTCATCTACAAAAACCTCGACCACGGGTTTCAGGGGGTCTGCCCCGGCAACCAGTTTGCCGACAGCATATTCGCCCCACATCAGGCCACCCTGATCGGTGAAATCAATTTCGGTATCGGGCGCGTTGTAGAAGCGGTCGGCACGCAGATGGAATTGCGGCGCGAGTGCTTGCAAGGACGCCGATTTCAAAGCTTTCGCCTCGGTCCCCTGCGCGCTTTTGTCCGGCGAGAACCGGAACCCTTCCAGACGACCGACGAATTCGCCTTCGACGGTCACTTCACCCTTGTCATTTACTTCGGCCAAAAGGGCCTCCTTCTGTTTGAGCCGGCGCAGCAATACGGATGTACGCCGGTCCACAAATCGTTGGGTCAGACGGTCATGCAGAGCGTCCGACAGCCTGTCTTCTACAGTGCGCGTCTCATCACGCCAATGCGATTCGTCGCGTACCCAGTTGTTTCGTTGCGCAACATATGTCCAGGTGCGAATATATGCCAACCTTTTGGACAATGCATCGATATCGCCGTCGGTCCGGTCAATCCGGCGGATTTGCCGCGCCATGAAGTCATCGGGGATGCCGCCGCGTTCGTGCAGGTGGCCATAGATCACCTCGAGCAGGCTGGCATGTTCGGCATGGCTGATGCCGCGGAAATCGGGGATTCGGCAGACATCCCACAGCAGACGGATCGACGGGCCATCACTGGCCCGGGCCGCCACTTCGGTCACTTGCGACAGCGATTTGAGCACGTTCAGGTCATCGGCAGGCCGCGCCTTGATCAGATGTTCGTCATTCGGGCTGACCTCAAGCGAGTCGATCAGCGCGTCGATCGAGCCGAAACGCAAAGCGGCATTCCGCCAGTTCAGCTTTTTCATCGGCGTGAATCGGCTGTCCATGATCGCCTGCGCTGTACCTTCGTCCAGCGGCGGGGCCTCTCCGGTCACGCCAAAGGTGCCGTCGGACATACCGCGCCCTGCCCGGCCTGCGATCTGCGCCAGCTCATTCGGCGCAAGCGGGCGCATCCGGCGGCCGTCGAATTTGGTCAGGGACGAAAACGCCACATGGTTCACATCCAGATTGAGGCCCATGCCAATGGCGTCTGTGGCGACCAGATAATCAACCTCGCCATTTTGATAGAGTTCAACCTGAGCGTTCCGCGTGCGCGGGCTGAGCGCGCCCATGACTACAGCCGCCCCGCCTTTTTGGCGACGCAGCAGTTCGGCGATGGCATAGACGTTATCGACCGAGAATCCGACGATGGCGCTGCGCGGCGGCATCCGGCTGATTTTCTTGGATCCGGCATAGACCAGTTGCGACATGCGTTCGCGGCGGACGAACTGCGCCTCGGGGACCAGCGCCGCAATCGGGCCGCGCATGGTGTCCGAACCAAGAAACAGCGTCTCATTGGTGCCACGGGACCGAAGCAGGCGGTCGGTGAACACATGGCCGCGCTCGGGGTCGGCGCAGAGCTGGATTTCGTCAATGGCCACGAAATCGGCGCCCATTCCCTCGGGCATCGCTTCGACGGTGCAGACCCAATACTGCGCGCGCGGCGGCACGATCCGTTCCTCGCCCGTGACCAGCGCCACGACCGAGGGGCCACGAATGGCGACGATCTTGTCATAGACCTCGCGCGCCAGCAGGCGCAGCGGCAGGCCTATGACACCGGTGCGGTGCCCCAGCATGCGTTCGATCGCGTAATGGGTTTTGCCTGTGTTTGTCGGGCCAAGTACGGCCACTATTCGGGATGACCCGCTCACCTTTGCCCCCTGCCCCGGTTCGTCAGAGCGCTGAGCCCTCGACCTGAGGCTTCAGTCGATTCACGGCATTGGTTACTTCTTCGTGGTGCGGATGTATAGCCAGCGCGCGCGAATAGGCATCGAATGCCTGTTCGGGCTTTCCAACGATCTCGAAAATCAGACCCAGGCCATAGATCGCTTCGTAATTGTTGGGGTTCAGGGTCAGGGCATATTCCAGATCGGCCGCAGCCATACCGAACCGTTCTAGCCCAAAAAACGCCGAGGCGCGCAGATGCCAGCCTTCCGCGAAATCGGGCGCGTGATCCGTCAGAGCGGTCAGATGCTCGATAGCTGCGTCAACGTCGCCCTCATCCAACGCGTCGCGCCCGCGCTCCAGCAGTAAATCCGCCGAGGCCGACCCCGATTGCGACCACAGCGCCTGCAACTGCCGGTCAAGGCCAATGGCCTGCTCGGGCGTTGATTGCGCCAATTGTTGCAGCAACTGCGATTCATCCCGGGAATCGGCCTGCTGAGCGGCAGAAACTCCGGAAAACATGACTAGGACGGCAAGTGCCGCAACGGTACCTTTGAGATTGATCATTGCAATGCCCATAACAATCGTCAGTGTAGCGTTGCGACCGCGGATGTCCATTCACGGCGCACTAACAAAATGAGGAACACCATGAGCGAGATTCTTGAAAAGGCGGCAGCCGCACTGAACGAAAAACTGTCGGGTGGCGCGTTTGACGCCTCGGCCAAGTTTGCGATTGCCGAGCACGGTGCCATCGTTCTGGATGCAGACGGCGCACGCGTCAGCGATGAAGACGCAGATGTGACCCTGACCGCCGATGCTGATACGTTCGAACAAATCCTCAGCGGTGAACTGAACCCGACGGGCGCGTTCATGTCAGGCAAGCTGAGCGTGGACGGTGACATGGGTATTGCCATGAAACTTGCCTCGGTGCTGGCCTGATGGAGTTGTCGCCGGCCCCCTTGTTCGAAGATGTGGCCGGCGGTCCTGCTGGTGGTGCGGCCCATTGGCTGCACACCGCAGATCAAAAGCGTATCCGCGTGGGCCATTGGCGGCCCGAAGGCGATACGCACGGCACGGTCTTCATGTTTCCGGGCCGAACGGAATATATCGAGAAATACGGCAGCACAGCGGGTGAGTTCGCAGAACGCGGTTTTGCCATGCTTGCCGTCGACTGGCGCGGCCAGGGTCTGGCAGATCGCCTGCTGGACAACCCGCGTGTGGGTCATGTGGACCACTTCCCGGACTATCAGCACGATGTGACTGCGGTTTTGGATCTGGCGACACAGCTTGACCTGCCGAAACCCTGGTATGTCATCGGCCACTCGATGGGCGGTGCCATTGGCCTGCGTGCTGTGATCGAGAAGAATTGCTTTGCCGCGTGCGCCTTCACGGGGCCTATGTGGGGCATTTTCTTCACGCCGATCATGAAACCGCTCAGCCGTGTAACCGCGTATTGGGGAACGGCCCTTGGGCTGGGCGAACGGACGCCGCCGACAACCTCGCTGGACAGCTATGTGTTGACGCAACCGTTCGAAGGCAACGTTCTGACCCGTGATCCGGTCATGTACAAGATGATGCAGGATCAGCTAGAGGCGCATCCCGAACTGTCGCTTGGCGCACCGTCAAACCTGTGGCTGCGCGAGTCACTGGACGAATGCGCCTGGTTGATGGATCAGCCTGCCCCGGACACAGCCTGCCTGACTTTTTTGGGCAGTCACGAACAGATCGTGGATCGCAAGGCAATCCGTGCGCGTATGGCCAACTGGCCCAACGGGAAGCTGGTCGAGATACCGGATGGCGAACACGAGGTTCTGATGGAGGCCCCCGACGTGCGCGGACCGGTTCTGGACCAACTCGCGGCGCATTTTCTGGCCAATCAATCCAACGGTACACCCTAGCCCCCACTTGTATTGATCGCCCGTGTGCAAACTGGCCGCTTGTGATCCCCGCGCGCCAGCCCTAGATGTTTGCCAAAGCAGTCTTCAAAAGGTGATCTATGCGCGACCTTCCCTTTCCCGTCCGTGATGCGAATGCCGTCGGCGGTGCCGACAATCTGGGCAACCTGCCGGAATGGGATCTGAGCGATCTCTACACCGCAGAAGACGCGCCCGAGCTGGATCGCGATCTGGGATGGCTGGAAGGCGAATGTGCGTCTTTTGCTGCGGATTATGAGGGCAAGCTGGCCGAACTGGACGCAAACGGCCTGCTGACCTGCGTGCTGCGCAACGAAAAGATCAACTCGATCGCCGGGCGGATCATGTCCTTCGCGGGCTTGCGCTATTACCAGCTGACCACCGATGCCGACCGCGCCAAATTCCTGTCGGACATGCAGGAGAAGATCACGATCTTCACCACTCCGCTGGTCTTCTTCACGCTGGAACTTAACCGCATCGACGACGATGTGCTGAAGGGGCATTTCGACGCCAATGCCGATCTGGCCCGGTACGAGCCGGTCTTCCGGCGCATCCGCGCGATGAAACCCTATCAACTGTCCGACGAGTTGGAAAAGTTTCTGCACGATCTGGGCGTCGTCGGTGACGCATGGGAACGCCTGTTCGACGAAACCATCGCCGGGCTGACCTTTACCGTCGATGGCGAAGAGCTGAATATCGAAGGCACCCTGAACCTGCTGACCGAACAGGACCGCAGCAAACGCGAGGCGGCGGCGCGCGAACTGGCTAGCGTATTTCAGGACAACATCAAAACCTTCGCCCGTGTGCACAACACGCAGGCCAAGGAGAAAGAGATCCTAGACCGCTGGCGCAACATGCCGACAGCTCAAACCGGTCGCCATCTGTCGAACGACGTCGAACCCGAAGTGGTCGAGGCCCTGCGTGAGGCCGTCGTGGCGGCCTACCCCAAACTCAGCCATCGCTACTATGAGTTGAAACGCAAATGGCTGGGTCTGGACGTCATGCAGGTCTGGGACCGCAACGCGCCCCTGCCGATGGAAGACACCCGCATCGTTGGATGGGATGAGGCCGAAAAGACGGTGATGGACGCATACAACGCGTTTGATCCGCGTATGGGAGAGATCGCCTCGCCCTTCTTTTCGAAAGGCTGGATCGATGCAGCGGTGAAACCGGGTAAGGCGCCCGGCGCCTTTGCGCATCCAACCGTGACCGACGTGCATCCTTATGTGATGCTGAACTATCTGGGCAAACCGCGCGACGTGATGACCCTGGCGCATGAGCTGGGCCACGGCGTGCATCAGGTTCTTGCCGCGGATCAGGGTGAGATGCTGTCATCCACGCCGCTGACATTGGCTGAAACGGCGTCGGTGTTTGGCGAAATGCTGACCTTCCGCAAGATGCTGGATCAGGCCGAAACGCCGGAACAGCGCAAGGTGCTGCTGGCCGGCAAGGTCGAGGATATGATCAACACGGTGGTCCGCCAGATCGCCTTCTACGACTTCGAATGCAAACTGCACGCCGCCCGCCGCGCAGGCGAGTTGACCCCGGATGACATCAATGCCCTGTGGATGAGCGTTCAGGCCGAAAGCCTTGGTCCGGCATTCGAATTTATGGAAGGGTATGAGACCTTCTGGGCCTATATCCCCCACTTTGTTCACTCACCCTTCTACGTCTACGCCTATGCCTTTGGCGACGGCCTCGTGAACGCGCTCTATTCCGTTTACGAAAGCGGTGCCGAGGGGTTCGAGGACAAGTATTTCGAGATGCTGCGCGCTGGTGGATCAAAACACCACAAGGAATTGCTGGCCCCGTTTGGGCTGGACGCGAGCGATCCGAAGTTCTGGGACAAGGGCCTGTCGATGATCTCGGGCTTCATTGACGAGTTGGAAGCGATGGAGGGGTAAGGCGGTCCTACAAAGGACTGCCTACAACGCTTTGCGCAACAAACCGGGCTTCGATGGGAGCCCGGTTATCAAAGGGACATGAGCCACTTCTTGAATATTCTCACCGTGACCCTCTCCTGATCGCCGGGGCGGCAGACAAAGTAGAGCCCGCGACCCAGAGGAACACGGCTTTCATCAAGGCGGATCAACCGGCCAAGGTTCAAATCCCTTTCCGCTAAAAGATGTCTGGCCAGCGCCACGCCTTGCCCGTCTATCGCCGCCTCTAACAAAACAGCACTGTCCACGTATTTGATGCTCTGCGCATTGATCCGATCAGGGTTCAACCCGACTTGTGCGGCCCAGCTTTCCCAGCCGATATTGAAGGCATCGTGCAATAAAGGCAGGTCCGCCACATCCTCGGGCCGCATCGGCAGGCGCGTTTTCCCAACAAGGGACGGCGCGGCCACGACAATCAGGTCTTCTTGTCTGATTTGCTCATGATACAGCCCGTCCCAACCGGGCTCCCCAAACCGCAGGGCGACATCGACCTCGGATATATCGAAATCCGCAAAGGCATCGTTTGTATCCAGCAACAACGTGATCCCCGGATGTTCCTGCTGAAACGACCCCAGCAGCGGTACAAGCCATTTGAGCGCCAGGGACGTGGACAAAGACACTGTGATCGACTGGCGGTGATGCAGCCGCTTCACCTCGGCCACGCCCAGTTGCAAGGCCGAAAAGGCGCCGCGTGTCGAGTGATACAGGCGTTCCCCGGCCTTGGTCAGTTCAACGCCATTCGGGCGACGGTGAAAGAGCGTCACACCCAGATGCAGTTCCAGCAGTTTGATCTGCCGACTGATCGCCCCGTGCGTGACGTTCAGCGCATCTGCGGCCTTGGACAGGCTCGAATGGGTTGCGGTTTCGTCAAAGGCCTGAAGCGCGCGCAGGTGTCTGAGGTTTTCCGTCATGTGAGGAAACCTAACAGCTATGCCCGATAAACTCGATAGGTCCGCTTAAACCTGCAGGGTTATTCTGCCGTTAACTCAAAAAACCTCACACAACTTTCGCACGGGAAGGACACACTATGGCTGACGTCAAAGTTGCACTTATGACAGGGACCGGACAAGGCATTGGCCGGGGCTGTGCCATCGAAATGGCAAAGGCAGGCTACAAGGTCTCGCTGATGTCCCCATCCAATCGGTCTGTGGAATTGGCCGAAGAACTTGGCGGCATTGGCCGCCGAGGCTCGGTGCTGGATATCGATGATCTGCAGGCAATGATCGACACAACCATGAGCAAGTATGGCAGGATCGATGCCATCGTCAGCAATATGGGTCATGGCGGGACGGTTCCGGAAGCCATCAAAACCGTGGGCTTCGATCCTGATTTTGACGGGCCACTGTTGGAGCTGAGCGATGAGCTTTGGCACGAAAGTCTGGACATGTATGTGCTGAACGTCGTCAAGATCGCCCGCATCGTCACGCCCATCCTGATCGAACAGGGCGGCGGTGCATTCGTGAACATCTCGTCCATGAACACGATCGAGCCGCGTGCGCCCTACCCCATGAGCATGCTGCGCGGTGCTCTGCACAGTTTCTCAAAGCTTTACGGCGACCGCTATGCACGGCACAACATTCGCATGAACAATCTGCTGCCGGGATTCTGCGAGAACGTGAACCTGTCCGAACGGGCCCGCCGGGAAATCCCCGCGCAGCGTCCCGCGACATTCGAGGAGATTGGACAGGCCTGCGTATTTCTCGCCAGCGAGGGGGCCAGATACATTAATGGTCAGAGTATACTGTCCGACGGCGGGATGAACCGCGCGGTACGATAACAACGAGGCGGCGAAAGATGATTGTAAAGACGCTCAAAGATATCCTTGGCACAGATCGGGACGTTTCCGGCCCGGGGTGGAAAAGCCGGCGGCTATTGCTGGCATCTGACGGCATGGGCTTTACGCTGACGGATACGATCATCAAGAAGGGTGCCGAGCTTGAGCTTGAATACACCCATCATCTGGAGGCGTGTTATTGCATCGAAGGCAGGGGCCAGATCAGGGCGTTCAACGACGAAACCTGGCATCCGCTTGAACCATTTACCCTGTATGCCCTGGATCAGCATGACCGGCACATCGTGCGCGCGACAGAAGGTGATCTGCGTCTGGTCTGCGTCTTTTCCCCGCCCCTCAGCGGGCGAGAAGTGCACCGCGAAGACGGCAGTTATGCGTTAGATGAATCCTGACAGCAATGTTTCGGGCAGGTCCGCGATTTATGCAAATTGCAGCATCGGCTGAGATGGGGTCAAAGCAGCCACAACACAGGTCACTTTAACTGGCTATCCTTGGACCCCCGCCGATTGATCCCGCCGCGCGACTTGAAACTGCTGTCCCGCTCCTGCTGGCACTCCAGACACAGCTTCACACCCGGCAGCGCGGCGCGACGTTTCTCGGGGATCGGTTCCTCGCACTCCGCGCAATGGGTCAGGCTTTCGCCCTCGGGTCGCTTTTGCGCCTGCATCCGGGCCAGTTCGTCAGAAATCGACGCCTCGATCTGTTCACTTACCGCACCGTCGCGTGCCCAGCCGCCTGCCATGGGTCCTCTCCTGTTCCGAAGAGTGACAGGATAACCGAGCCAGCGGCTATGGCAAGTTACAGGGCCACTGCTCCGTCAAACACCTGATCAATCATCAGCTGCGTCCTGCGTGAGAATTCCAGCGGGCACGGGTAATCGACACCCTCGCGCACGGATCGACAAAACGCCTCGATCTGCAGCTTGTAGTGATCGTCGCCCGGAAAACGCGTGACCTGAACCTCAAGTCCCGGACGGTGCAGTTCAACCCGCGCCTCGCCAAAGACACGCGCGTTGAACGGGGCGGTCAGGCGGATCACGCCGCCTTCGCCGTGAAACACCATCTCTTGATGCGGGTGCATCCGGATCGAGACATAAGCCGAATAGGTGAAGTCGGGGAATTGCGCCCGAATCTCGGTGAAGGCATCAATCCCGTTTTCCCAACGGATCGCAGATTGAACGGTGACGGGCTCCTGCCCTGTCGCGAAGCGGGTCGAGCCGATCACGTAAACGCCGATATCCCGCAGGCCACCCCCGCCCGTTTCCGCCTTGTTGCGGATGTTTCCAGTGTCCGCGCGGTTGTCAAAGCTGAACGCACCGATCACATGCGCCAGTTTGCCGATGGCCCCATCGGCGATCAGCTTGCGTGTCAACTGCCACTGTGGATGGTGGACGATCATATAAGCCTCAGCCGCCAGCAGGCCGGTCTGATCACGTTTGTCAATCAAAGCGTCGAATTCATCAGCGCGCATGGTCATGGGCTTTTCACACAGCACATGCTTGCCCGCATCCAGCGCCTTCAGGCTCCATTCCACATGCAGGTGGTTTGGCAGAGGGATATAAACCGCATCGATCTGCGGGTCCGCCAGTATCGCCTCGTAGCTGTCATAAATGTTCAGATCCGGACAGAACGCCTGAAACGGAGCGGCCTTCGCAGGATCCGAGGTCGCCAGCCCATAAAGCTGCGCACCGTCTGCTGCGTGGATCGCCGGGGCCAGATATTGACGCGCAAATTTCGAGGCCCCAAGAACGCCCCATCGAACCGGTTTCTGCATTGTCCCCTCCGCCGTTAGCGCAACCAAAGTTGGGTTCTACTTAACGGGAGAAGGCTGCGCTGTCATGCAGGTTTCGTGGAGGTTGGCTAAAAGAAAACCGGCCCAACAGGGTTGAGCCGGTCATTCGGTGCACAGGCAGCCCGATCAGACAGTGCCGAGCATACCCTTCTCGCGCGCCAAATCGCGCATCTTCTTCTGCAGCTTTTCAAAGGCGCGCACCTCAATCTGGCGGATTCGTTCGCGGCTGACATTGTACTGTGTGCTCAGCTCTTCCAATGTAACGGGCTGATCCATCAACCGGCGTTGAGTCAGAATGTCCTTCTCACGATCATTCAGCACTTCCAAAGCGGCTGCCAGCAGCTCGCGCCGCGCGTCCAGTTCATCGCGCGCCTCATAATCACCGGCCTGATCTGCGTCTTCATCCTCAAGCCAGTCCTGCCATTGCATGGTGCCTTCGCCTTCGGACCCGACGGTCGCGTTCAGCGAGGCATCGCCGCCGGACATGCGGCGGTTCATGCTGATCACTTCCTCTTCGGTCACACCGAGATCATTGGCGATCTGCGCGACATTTTCAGGGCGCAGGTCGCCCTCTTCCAGCGCTCCGATGCGGGCCTTGGCCTTGCGCAGGTTGAAGAACAGCTTTTTCTGCGCCGAGGTCGTGCCCAGCTTTACCAGAGACCACGACCGCAGGATGTATTCCTGGATCGAGGCGCGGATCCACCACATTGCATAGGTGGCAAGGCGGAAGCCCTTTTCTGGGTCGAACCGTTTGACAGCCTGCATCAGGCCCACGTTCGCTTCGGAAATCACTTCGGCCTGCGGCAGGCCATAGCCGCGATAGCCCATGGCGATTTTGGCCGCCAGACGCAGGTGAGACGTCACCATTTTATGCGCGGATTCAGTGTCCTGCTCTTCCACCCAGCGCTTGGCCAGCATGTATTCTTCTTCCGGCTCAAGCAGCGGAAACTTGCGGATTTCCTGCATATAGCGGTTCAGGCCGCCCTCGGGCGTCGGTGCGGGGAGATTTGCGTAATTTGCCATATATGATGTCCCTCCGACAAATGTTTAAGTCTTTAACATAGGAGATAGGTAAGGAACCCACCCCTTTCAAGAGGTACCGTTAACAGTTTGGAATTAAGCTTAGGTAAAGGAAAGATAAGAAAGCCTTACTCACGACAGTTTGCGGATTATGTCAGCGGTGTGCGCAGAGTGTCGATCAAATTCTGCATGTCGGCGGGCAATTCGGCCTCAAACCGCAGGTATTCGCCCGTTACAGGGTGTTCAAAGCCCAAAACAGCGGCATGAAGCGCCTGTCGGGGGAAGGCGCGCACGGCCTCGGCAGTCGTCGGGCTAAAGGCTTTGGTCGCCAGTTTGCGCTTGCCGCCATAGACCGGATCTCCGACCAGCCCGTGCCCGGCATGGGCCATGTGAACCCTGATCTGATGTGTCCGACCGGTTTCCAGCCAGCATTCGATCAATGCCAGCCCTGCAGGAGCGCCAAACGTCTCGACGACCCGTGCCCGTGTAACGGCGTGCCGCCCGCCATGGAACAGCACAGCCTGTCTTTGCCGATCCGTCTTGTGCCGCGCCAACTGAGTCGTCAAACGCATGATATTGCCGGGTTCGAAACTGACACCCTTCACCCCACGCAAACGCGGATCATTGGCATCGGGCACCCCGTAGCAAATGGCGCGATAGTAACGCTCGACGCTATGCGACTCGAACTGAGCGGCCAGCCCGTGATGTGCCGCATCTGATTTAGCGACGACCAGCAAGCCGCTGGTTTCTTTATCTATTCTATGAACGATGCCGGGGCGTTTGACGCCACCGACCCCGGAAAGATCCTTGCCGCAATGGTGCAACAGAGCGTTGACCAGCGTTCCATTGGGCGAGCCCGGCGCCGGATGCACCACCATGCCTGCCGGTTTGTTGATCACGATCAGGTCTGCGTCCTCATAGACAACCTGCAGCGGAATATCCTCGGGGCCGATATGGCTGTCTTCGGCTTCGGCGACGGTGATGGCCACCGTAGCACCTTCGGGTACTTTGTATTTCGGATCGAGAATCGTGACCCCGTCAATGGACACCGCGCCCTCTTCAATCAAACGCGCCAATCGGGTGCGCGACAGGTTCTCATCGGCTGGCACATCCCGCGAAAGCGCCTTATCAAGGCGGGGCGGCGGATCGGCCGCGATCTGAAACTCTATCTGGCGGGTGCCCATGACTGTTCCTTCCGACCCCCAAGACGAACCGCAAGAGACGCCACAACTGCGATTGCTGCGGCGCATGGTCATGCTGCTGACCGCGGTGATGATTGGCGGGGTTCTAGTGACATTCGCACTGATTGTCATCCGCTTAACGGACCGCACCCCCACCCTGCCCGATCAGGTCGAATTGCCCGATGGTGCAAGGGCGCAGTCGGTCACGATTGGCAACAACTGGTACGCGGTGGTGACCGATGACAATCGCATTCTGATTTTCGACAAGACAACTGGCCGGTTGCGTCAGGAAATCACGGTCGAATAAACCCGCGATTTTAGGTCGGGAACAAACGTGTCCCCGTCCACGCCTCGCCCAACTGCGCGTCCAACTCGGGCGTGCGCATCTGACGCTTGCCGCCAAAGGGGCAGAGCGTGATTTCACCAAGGTAAATCTTGTCGCCAATCGCATAGAGATCCACCCGCGCAAATTCGACCCGCTGACCAATCGCTTCGGCGATCTGAACCATGTCGTCAAACCGTTCGGGCCTTGGCTCGGTGTCTTCACTGGTTTTGAAATACAACTCTTTGGGAATGAAGTTGAAGTCCCGGTCATGGATCATCTGCACATGCCCACGAGACCGATCCCGGTCGACCTGAACAAGCTGCACCCGCCCGGCGACAACCCAGAATTTCCAGTCGATGATATCCTCGCCTTCGGCGGCAAGGTCTTCTTCGATGAAATATTGCGTGTCTATGGTCGAATACCACCATTCGGCCGCCCAATATCCGTGCGGGACCGGCTTTTTGCTCCAGTTGACAAGCTTTTCGTTGGCCAGATCATGTTCTTCGGCGGTCATGGGCCAGGTCATACGATGATTTTGACCCTGACCATTGTTGCACTTTAGCCAATAGCTACCCGGTTCCAGATCAATATCCGCCGGCAACTCTGGCGTTGGTGAATTCCAGTACCGTTTGACAGGGGTTAGAAGATGTCTGGCGGTGTCCGGCACATATCTTTCAGCAGTCAGCTTATCCGCGGCAGAGACAACCGGCATCTCGGCAAACAGCTTCATGACCAACAGTTTTTCCGTCACGGTCTTCGGGTTGGACAAGTCCGGCAAATAGCGCTGGTTGTTGGCAAAGCGCGATAAGGACATCGACAAGGCATGCATGCGGGACACGTCGCTTTGATAATGATCCCAGCCCCGTCGGTGTCCTGCGCGCGGCTCGCTGTTCACACCGTAGAGACCGCGCTCTCTGATCTTGTCCAGTTCAAGCTGAGCGACCTTAAGATACTGTTCCGAATTGGAAACCTGCGCAACGGACATAACACCTTTGGTGGATGCACTGATCTCTTCCTTGCTGATGCGCAGTTCAGGCAGGTCACCCGGAAACACGATCTTCTTCGGAGCGCCCTTGCCCTTTCTCGGCAAAGGCGCATCCGCCGGGCGGATGCCCAATCCCCGCAATCGCCGATCCAAAAACGAATGACGGTTAATTCCTTTGGCGATCCACCACCGCATCCGACGGCCCCAAAGATGCACAGCAAGGGTTTCGTCCGTTAGATACTTCCGTCGGAACTCGCGCGCGGAAATATCGTTCGCCTGCCCCGTGTGCCGGAACGGAAGGGGATAGAAAACCGAAACAGGGCTCGCGTGTTCAATCTCACCATGGTGCCTCAGGAACCATGTCAGCACGCCTGGCCCATACACACTGTGCGCTTGTTCCGACGCATGAGGCAGCTCACCGGTGCGTTTCTGGCGTTCCAGCTCTTCCCGCTCTTCACCCTCGATCCACGGGCGGATCGGGAACGGATCAAGGCTGTATTCAGTGTAACCCCGCAATGCCGGACTGTCAGATGGCAACCGCATGATCGCGTTGCAGATCGTGGTATTGTTGAAATACCCAAAAATATGATCCGCTTTCGGGATCGGGGCCAGCGAGATTACATCCGTATCGCACCACAGAAAATCGGTTTTCTTCATAAGTTGCAGCCGGAAGATATCCGACTGCGGGACCGGAGTTTTGAACTGGTTGTTCATGATGAATTGCTGCGGCTCGTGAATTTCATTTGCCGACACCAGCTCGATACCTTCGGGTACGTTTTCGACCTCGCCATAGTGGAACAGCACCACTTTGTGTCCGTTCGCCACAAAGGACAGCAGGCACATCTGCTCGAGAAAACTCAGCGGTCCTTCCAGCCAGAGCATTCCAACCGTCGGAAGCTTGTTGTCGACAACCATTAATTCGATTCTCCGGGGTCTTTATTCACATATCCGGTTGATTTTGATCAGACGGGCGCGGCAAAGGTTCGCTTCTGACGCGCTCGCGTACGCCACGATCCTGTTCAACAAAGCTGGCTGCGGGTCGCTCCACAAGCCGTTGATACAGTTCATTATAATCCGGAACCTTCATAAGGTCGGAAATAAGGTCTTTGTGCCAGCGAAACGCCCTGCGATGCAACCGCTGCAGCACCTCGTCCGATTTGAACTGCTTCAGCATCTCTGCCGTTTCATCCTGATAGCACAGAATGGTTTCATCGCGCGATCCACCTCGGTTCCAGCGATCCCAGTATTCGGTTCCAAGGGTCTGAGACGAATGGTTCGCCCGGCCGCGGCTGCGTTTTGCCAGATATGCTTGGGTCGAGCGCACGGCATAGTGGTTGATCTGCGCGACCTCAAAGCCAAACGGCGGCGAGACGTGGTTTCCGAAGGGCGCGGGTTCCCTTGCGTGCCCACCCGCCACAGAGCGGAACACGCTGGACTGGAACTCGGGCCTGGGATGCGGGTTGTGCAGACCGAAGCGGTTGTAAAACTCCCCCTGCCGGAAGATCGACTTTACAAATCGCCGCCCGGCCCCGCCCTGTTCAAAATCCAGTTCGCCGTCAAGAAACTGCGCCGTGACCGGAGAATCCCGCAACACATGACGACCATTGTTCGAGAATATCTTCCACGGGATCGAGATAACATCCACATCCGGGGTCGCCTCGATCAGGTCGTCGACCTTGTGGTTCCCGACATGGATATTCAGAAACTCGTCAGCATCGCAGACATAGATCCACTTCGCCTCTTTCACCACCGGCAATCGACGCGCCTGCCGAAGGGCAGACCGGTGAATCCCTCCGACGCCGACCCGGTTGCGGCGAAACTCGACATGCCCGAGCTCTTGCAGCCGTCGCAGGATGCGATTTGTCCCGTCCGAGCAATCGTTGGTGTAGACGATGATCTTGTCAAAGCCGAGCACTTTGTGATGGGCCACCCATTCAAGAATGTAAGGCCCCTCATTCTTCATGGCGGTGATGACGATTTTTTCAGGGTTTTGCATCTGATGCGCTCGGTCTCAAAACTGGGTCAGATCAGCCTTTGCTGTCATCCTGAGGCTCGATCTTCTCGATCGCGATCTGTGCGCCTGCGATGGCCCGGATACGCAAGTGGCGCGGATACTGGCCCAGGAATTCGTTCACGGCACGGATCACCCCGTCCCCCCACCAGCCACGGCGGTGATAGTCATCAAACGCCATGATCCCGCCGATCTTCATCTTGGGGAACAGCGCGGCCAGATCTGCCGAGACCCCCTCGTAGGAATGATCGCCGTCGACATAGGCGAACGAGATACTCTTTTCGTCAAACAGTTCCAGCGCGGGAACCGAGAAATCGCGAATGATGCCAACCTTGCCCTCTTCGATCTCGGCCTCGAACGCCTTCACGACCTTTTGGAAGATCGCTTCCATCTTCTCGTCTTCGGTCCGGCCAACAAACGCGGTGGTATGGGATTCTTCGCCAATGTGCTTCCACGGGTCGATCAGGAACAACTGACTTGGCTCGATCAGTTTCAGAATGGTCGGAGAAAACTCGCCCTGCCAGACGCCAATCTCAACCGCGACGCCACCCTTGGGCAGCCTTGAAAGAAAAGTCCGTCGGATGGCCTCTTTCGAATTCTTGCGCTTGGTCACCTTGTCCGCCTTCG
This sequence comes from Ruegeria sp. C12, assembly GCF_056537745.1. Classification (NCBI taxonomy): domain Bacteria; kingdom Pseudomonadati; phylum Pseudomonadota; class Alphaproteobacteria; order Rhodobacterales; family Roseobacteraceae; genus Ruegeria; species Ruegeria sp. C12. The sequence continues at coordinate 925,825 of NZ_JBQFSA010000001.1, read as the reverse complement.
GTTTCAGCGGGCTTCCGGGTGCTGCACCTATGACCTTGGGTTCGTTTGACATCTCGACCTCGCTTGGCAGACGGGTTTCAGTCACACACAGAACCCGTTTTGTTCATTGAGCAATGGCTATCACGCCAACAAGACAAGAGCCAGAAGCTAAGTCTCTTCTGCGTTAAGTGGCGGTAACTTGTCGATCCCAAGCCACGGTGGTTGCAGACTGGTCACCCTGTAACGGGTCGCATTCTGCCCCAAAAAGCTGTTGATGGCCGCGTTCATCCCAGCATAGGACCCACCCCCACGGCGCCGATAGGTCGTGAAAGCGATGCTTCCACCGGGGGCGAGGACGCGGTCAATCCGGCGTAACAATTGGTTCGTGATACGTTCAGAGCGCACACCCCTAATGATCGCAACACCAACAGATTCATTTTTGAAGAATTTAAGCATCAGTTGTGGCATCGCACGGTAGATACGCAATCGCCCTGCTAGAATTGGTTCACGAAAAAACTCCAAAAATGCGTAGAACGCGCGGTCCATTGCCTGAAGGTCCGGGTTCTGCGTTGTGTCATCACAAGCGTAGCCGTCCCACGACAACCCCCAAGGTGCCAGGATCGTCAGCCTTGCAACCGACTGTAAGGCAAGAATCTCTTCAACGATTTCAGTTTCAACCTGCCCAATAAGAACCCAATTTTTCTTCCCACTAATTGACTGCAAGAAATCCCGCCGCTGCTCTGCCGTTCTTGCGATTTCGGGCGAAGCAATAGGCAGATGGCAGGAATCCTTGGGATCAAAGGGCACAGAAACCTGTGTTGGTTCGGTGATGATCGCGTGCTGCGCGGCAGCCTCTTCATACTGTAGCGGCGTCTCCAGAGCATCCAGTCGCACAAACCACGGATAATTCTTTGGTTTCGAGTTCTGCGCTTTCGCCATTTGCCCAATGCGGTTCCACTTGGCGACCTGAGCAAATGTAACGTTTGGATCTTTGTACATCGTAGGATCAAAGGAAATATTGGCCTCTTCAATAACCCCCAGATCCAGCGCTTTCACATTCTGCCCGCCTTTGAAGTTCCTGTATTTCTTTATAAAACTGCTTGCAGCTTCGGTTTCCCGAATGACCGAGATCCGATCCTTGTGGAATGCCACCGCTTGCTGGTGCAATTCATCCAGAACAGTGTCCGACCGCAGCCGATCAAAGGTTTCACGAAGACGCGCAACCTTTGACAGGATCGAGGTTTCTTCAACCTCGTTATAGCAGTGCAAATGCCAATACGCCTGCCCGGTCGCCTCCATCTTCGGATGAAAGGCCGTGGTATTCACGTCACCCCGTACGCGCTTCATCAGGTAGCTTTCAATGGACCGCACCGCATAGTGGTTCATGCGGAACAAGTTGCCCCCGAACCCTGCACCGGTGGTGGAAAAGGCCCAGCCCCTGCGCCGCATCGCGGGCGGCAAAGGATCCCCGTCCCCGTCAATCCAGGCAAAGCGCTCTGCCTTGCCACGAACAGGTCCACGAGGACGGTGCGTATTGAGCGCATAATACGATCCGTTGTTTCGGATCAGAGATTTGAACGCGCGCAGATTTTGTGGCAGCACCGCACCCAGCTCGCCTGCTTTGGTGAACTGTTCGGTTATGAAGCGATCTTCAAAATCCACGATCCCATTGTGACCAAACAGCTGCCAAAGCGCCGCGAACCCGTCGGCATGCGGCTGCGCCTGAAACAGGTCATCCAACGTTCCGTCGCCGACGCGGATGTCAAAAAACTCATCCACATCGCACACCATGATCCACTCGGCTTCCTTGTACCAGGGATGCTGCATCGCATTTGAATAGGCCGACGCCTGCGGCCCGAACTCCCACGGGCCCGGATTGTCTATGTGCGCCAGAAACCCAAGCTCTTCACACCGTTTCAGGATGGCGTCCGTACCGTCCGAACAGTCATTCGAGTTGACAATGAAATGCGTGAACCCGATTGAAATATAGTAGGCTATCCACTCCAGGATGAACGGCCCTTCGTCTTTCATCGTGGATACGACAAGTCTCATCAACTATCACCAGTGACCTTCATTCCGAACCGTTGGAGTTCCTGCAATATCAGGCCTTGCCGGGCGCTTGCAGACAAACTTGAACGCCCAACTTTGTTACGGTTCCGCACGGGGCTTTGCAAGCGAGCAGACGTGATCGCACGGACACGATGCCCCGACAATTGTCCCTTTTCCAAATAAGCGCCTTGCCACTTGACCGGCGCGTCATGCACCACGAACAACGTGATCGTACACAGCAACTGATCAGTCCATTGCCTTGCGCAACCGATATGCGACCACACAGACCTTACTGGTTGAGGTCGGCAGGCGGATTGTTGATACAGGTAAATGCGACGACGACTTTGCGTTGCGCTTTAAGGGCCTGAATAGGGATTGAGTTAATGCCGACGATTTTTTCCAACGCGCCGCTGGGGAACAATCCGTATCAGAGCATGATTTACAGCAGTTTCTCAGGCTACGATGTCCGGGTTTTGCGGCTCAGGGCGTTTTATGCTGGTGAACTGCCCCCTATGCAAAAGGGTGACATATACTGGATACATTGGGAGACAGTTGAGTTCGGCAGCAGGAATGACATCCCGGCTCAAGATCGTTTTGCAAAGATCGAAGCAGGTTTGGCGGCGTTGAGAGAAAAAGGCGTAAAGATCGTTTGGACCGTTCACAACTTCCACCCGCACAATTCTGCGAGGGACATGGACACCATCCACGAAGGGCGCGCCCTGCTGGTTCGGCAAGCAGACAAAATTCACTTGCATACGCCTTATGCAGTTGAGCTGATGACCGAAACTTACGGAATACCCTGGGAAAAAATCCTACTGGTCGCGCATCCAAGCTATCTGGGGGTCTACGAGCCGGCCGAAGACACTTTGGCGCGGCGTGGCGCTCTCGCACCATCCCAGCACCGCAGGTTTGTTCATATCGGAAAAGTGCAGGAAAATCGCGGCGGGCAGTTTATGTGGCAAGCGCTGAAATCGCTCTATATCCGGGATCAAGCGTGGGAGCTGGACATTGCAGGGGCCGTTATCGCGGGCGAGCGCAAGGGACAGCAACCGATCCGGGAAATGCCCAATGTCAGGTTTCACGACAGGTATCTGCCAGACCAAGACCTGCGCGATGTTATTGCAGGTAGCCATGCCTGCGTCGCGCCATTCAGCCGAATTCTGACGTCGGGTTCGGTGAATCTGGCGCTGACCTATGGCCTACCCATTGTCGGGCCGAACGTCAGACCGCTTAGAGACCACCTTCCGGACGCCGTACACGAGTTCCTATACGCAGACGGAAATCCGCGCGGCATGATGTTCCAAATGCGTAAACTGATCGATTTTGATCCCGAAGACCTGCTGAAAATCCGTGCGGTCTGTATGGATCATGCGGTATCAATTCGGCCGGAATTGCAAAGCCGGGCGTTACGGGACGCGCTGAACAAAGATAAGGCTTCCGCTTCTCAGGCCACTTCCAAACCCATGGGGCTGCTGAATGCCAAAGATTGATGCTTTTTCGTTTCGTAAATTGCTGCGATCCGTCGGCCTGAAAGTTGTCGAGTTTGAAAGTGGTGACTTCATCGGCCCCCGACCAGTCATGCGCAGGCTCAACAGCGCAGGCCTGACCGTGATCAGCGGCGGTGTGACTGCGAAGAACCTTGGCAGTTTCGGCTTTGATGTGGACACAATCCTTGATGTCGGCGTGGACGCCGGAACCCCTTTCCTGTACGAGGCTTTCCCCGACAAGAAGTTCATCCTGTTCGATCCGATTGAAGAAACAGCCCAACGGGTTGCACCATGGCGCGAGCGTATCGATTATGACCTCAACATCGTGGCGTTGGACGCAGATGAAGGCCAGGCCGAACTGATCATCCCCACCACGGATCGCAAACGGCGATCTTTGGCGAGTGTCGCGGGTTTCTCCGAAGAGTATGAAAATCGCATCGTGAAGATGGAAAAGCGCATCGTGGATAAACGGCGCCTTGATTCCTACACCTCCGACATTCCTGGCCGGTTTGGTCTGAAGATCGACACGGAGGGCAATGAACTCGCCGTTATCCGAGGGGCCGAAGAAACCTTGAAGCGGACCGATTTCGTCATTGCAGAGGTCTCGGTAAAACGGCGTTTCAAGGACGGGTACCGGTTCAGCGATTTTGTGGCAGAGATGGGCAAACACAGTTTTGAATTGATAGAGGCCCTGCGCCCCGTCGACAGGGACGCGCCCGATTGTGACTTGCTGTTCGTTCGGTGGGACTCAAAGTGGTTCGATTTAGAGTAGCCGTTGGTTCACAAAGCAGCTTCGGGAAACCAGTTGACGAGCTGAGGGAACCAACGCAGCCCGGCACCACACCGAAAGCCCAATGCTTCGGATTAACGCCCTAAACTGCATGTTTTCTTGAAAATTTGGTGCGGTCGAGCAGACAATGTTCGAACGCTTTTCTAGACCAGTTTAACGATTCTTGTAATCCTGCAAATCCCGATTTGCAGGACGTGTTCGAAGAGCTAGAGCGTTGGCATGAAGTTCTAAAGGATCATCCAGAAATATTGCGAGGGCCGCGTCCATGAGCCGTCCTGCTCCATTTTCTCTTCGCCTGACTGATGTTGAACGCAAACGTTTGGAATCCCAAGCGGGTTCAATGCCCTTGGCATCGTATATCAAATCCGTGGTTTTTGCCGACGAGGCCCCCAAATACCGTAGGAGGAAAAAACCACCTGTTGCGGAGCAACAGCTCTTGGCCGAAATGTTGGTGCGTCTTGGACAGACACGCCATGCAAACAATCTCAATCAAATCGCCAAAGGCATGCATCAAGGCACGTTGATCGTTGACGAAGAACTCGAAGCTGACCTGAAAGCTGCCATTGCCGAAGTCGCATGGATGCGGGCGACATTGATGCAGGCTTTGGGAGCAAAGGGATGATCCTCAAAGGCTCGCAACGATCTGGTGCACGTGCATTGGCAGATCATTTGATGAATGAACGCGACAATGACCATCTCACCGTTTTGGAAGTCAACGGTTTCATGGCTGATGATCTGCATGGAGCCTTGGCTGAAGCCTATGCCATTTCCAAAGCAACCCAATGCACCCAGTTCATGTTTTCGCTGAGCCTCAATCCCCCTGCGGATCACATCGGTACGGAAAAGGATTTTATGGATGCAGCGGATCGCGCTGAACAAGCACTTGGCCTGTTAGACCAGCCCCGTGCCATTGTCATGCATGAGAAGGAAGGAAGGCGTCATGCCCATGTTGTATGGTCGCGCATTGATATCGTTGAGATGAAGGCAATCAACTTGCCGCATTTCAAGAACAAGTTGCGGGATTTGTCGCGAGACCTGTTTCTGGATCATGGTTGGGTGCTTCCAGATGGCCTTGCCACCTACGGCAATAAATCACCCTTGAATTTCACACTGGAAGAATGGCAACAGGCCAGACGCCAAAATCTTGATCCGCGCGAGATCAAGCAAGCGTTTCAAAAAGCATGGGAACGCAGTGATAGCCAGATAGGTTTCAAAAATGCTCTTGAAGACCGTGGGTATTTCCTAGCCAAAGGGGATCGTCGCGGCTTTGTGGCTTTGGATGTTGATGGCAATGTCTACGCCATTTCCAAATGGACAGGGCTCAAAGCCAAAGATGTGAAGGCAAAACTTGGCTCTTCCGATAACTTGCCAACAGTTGATGAAGCTCAATCCAACATACACACCAAGATCACCAATCAAATGCGGGGTTATATCGCTCAAACCAAAGATCGCCATGCTCATGATTTTGAACCACTGCGCAAAGATCATCATGCCATGAAACGCGCTCACCGCATGGAACGGCAAAGACTTAAAGACGGTCAGGAGAAGCGCTGGCTTGAAGAAACCAAGGAGCGATCCAATAGGCTCAGTAAAGGTTTGCGCGGGCTGTTTGATCGCCTTTCAGGCAAAGCCAAACGCATTCAATCCCAAAATGAACAAGAAGCCCGCGACTGCGCCCGCCGTGATCAAAAACAACGTGACTTCATGGTTCAGGAACAGTTGAAAGAACGGCGTATTTTGCAGGTTCGTGTTGAGGAATTACGGCTAAAGCATCAACAGGATCGTCGGGATTTAGCAAAGTCCGTCTCACAATCCTTGCGGCAAGCAAAGCTGTATCGTCATTACACTCGTGATCGCCACCGGGGGCTTGGACTTTGAGCGTATGAGTTCATGTAAGATTCCGAACGTAGATTTGTTTTGCCCGTGACATTCAAATTCATGGACAACATAGTGAAGTTCAAATTGCAGGCAAAGAATTGTAAGAATGGAATTTTCGAACCTACCGCGTGGTTTACCCGGCACCACTACAGCGTCAGGGTCAGCGCCCAGAGCGCTCTGGATGGCCCCAGAGGTTCTGGAAGAAAGTGACTTCTGGTCATACGAAACAGGTAAGCTGTTCATGGGTGAATCCCTCCAAGGCAGTTTGTTGGGTATTGCCGATAATCGGCATCTCCTGACGATTGCCGGATCACGTGCTGGCAAAGGCACGTCTGCTATCATTCCCAATCTTCTTTTGTATCCCGGCTCTGTGTTGGTTCTTGACCCGAAGGGCGAAAACGCGACTCTCACGGCTGAACGGCGTGGATTGGGGCGCAACATTGCCCGAGGTGGGCTTGGGCAGGATGTTTTTGTCATTGATCCTTTCCGTGTCGCTGATGTCGATGAAACTTATCTTTCGGGCTTCAATCCCATTGCCGGACTAGACCCAAACGCCAATGACTTCGTTGATGAGTGCGACGCCATCGCCGATGCGCTTGTGGTCGAAGACGTCGGTCGTGATGGAGGTGATCACTGGACAAATTCGGCACGCTCAATCTTACGCGGATATATTGCATGGGTTGCTGCTGCGCCAAGAGTCTCAAAACGTGACTTAAACGAAGTGAGACGCCTGATTTTTCTACCAGCAGGGATGGACGGCCCCGGTGAGTTTGAGATGCAGCTTTTTGCGATGCTCAAAGACCCAAGCGAAGACGCTCCGCCAATTGCTCACGGGGTTCCACACGAAGCCGCCTCAGCCTTGATTGGTATGAGTGATCGCGAGCGCAGCGGTGTTCTTTCAACCGTTCGTGAGAATATTGCGTTTCTATCATCCCCACCAATTGCTGAAACGCTTTCTGGCGAGCAACGATCCCCGGACCTCAAGACATGGAAATTTGGAAACAGCAGCGTTTACCTGTGCCTTCCGGCCTCGCGCCTACACCGTCACTTTCGTATGTTCAGACTGTTCATCAACAGGCTCTTGGGTGCAATTGAGAGTTCCAGAGAAGTCCCTGAAATCCCGGCTCTGATGATCCTTGATGAGATGCATGTGTTGGGGCACATGAAAGCACTGGAAACGGCTGCTGGGTTACTTGCAGGATATGGTGTCCGCATCTGGTCAATCTGGCAGGACATTGCGCAACTCAAGCAGATTTACCGCGACAGATGGGAAACATTCCTTGGAAACGCGTCGATATTTCAGACCTTTGGTCTCAATGATCTCAGTACTTTGAAGTATGTCTCTGACCGCCTCGGTTTTTCCTCTTCGGTTCAGATCAACCAAAGCGAGGTCAGTATCGCCCAAGCCGCAAGTGGGTTTTCTGGTGAGTCGATGTCGGTTCAAGCCGCCCCATTGCTTAGCCCAGATGAAATTGCCTATTTCTTCTCAAGGCAATCTGGAAACCAGCTCATCATCTATCCGGGTGCAGACCCGATCATGATGAAGCGTCTTCCATTCTACGATCAAGCATTTACTGAGTTTAGGCCAACAGCATGACCAACATCGAGCCAATCAATACCGATCCGCCTTATGGCATCACACTGCATCACTACGATGGCGAAGCCGCTGAAGTGTCCTTCAACTCGGAAGTAAGGTCGCTTTGGTTGAAATCACTTCTAGCCCCCCTTGCCATTGTCTGGATATTCGGCGTCATCGGGGTTTTCTTGTCTCTCGCGGAAGGTCTAATCGGCGTCACACTAATGTTGCTCGTCTTTTGCGTTGGTTTCTATGTGTTTTTGACGCGAGTTTTTTCCGTAACCGTCGATATCAAAATTTCGCCGGATACGATTGAAATACATGACACCGAGTATGATCGACAGTTGTGGGGCGGATTTCGCCTGATTGACAAAACGATCTTGGGATATAGCTACAGGGCGAAAACCGAGAGCACTGGATTTGCGCTGCCAAACTATAAAGTAAGCTACAAAAACTCTGTAAGCCCCGCCGAAGTGATTGTTTGGCTTAATGATCTCGTTCAAGACACGGGCGTTGAACAAGTCGCGTCACCTGCCTCCGGCACCCGTCAGCAAAAGTTTTAGGTTTGCCATGAACACAAGCACAGAAAATCTTGGTAAGTCTCCCAGAACGGGCCGCCCCTTCGTATATCGCTCCAAGCCTCGGAAGTCTCAGTTTCAAGCCCGTGTTATGAGATTTGGCGCACGGACGTTTCCTCACTCGCCACGACTGATCCCGCTAATTATCTTTACGGTGATTTCACTGTTTATTGGATTTCTTACTGTCGTGTTCAGCGAGGTCGCGGAGCTTGCTATACTTGAATTCTATGACAACATGACGATTGGTTACAGTCGGCCACGAGAGAATGCGCTAGTGCTGAATTTTGCAATTGGCATACTGACCTTTGCCGCACTGACCTACATTTTTTACCGCCGTCTTAGCCCGAAAAAGACAAAGGTAGATGACGGGTCCTAACCAATCCCTTTGTCGTGCTCTTTGTCTTTGGCAAACTTGTTGAAGATGTCTTGCGCGGACATTTTGTCTTTCGAGGAGCTTTTCGATTTTTCACCCTGTTTTTCGGGTGACACCACGCCTGCAAGCTCTTGCTCGGTCACCAGCCGATGATCTTTGCCATAGTGCGCATCCACCTCTTTGTCGCCTGTTTTAGCCGCTAAAGGTCGGTTGTCAGGTTTTTCAAAGGATTTTTCCGATTGTGTTTCTTTAAGCGAATTTAGTGGGCGCGATTTCGCAATGGATTTGATCAACCCCGGAGCGGGTGTGAAGATGATCTCCATACCAAGATGCCCGGTCGGAGCGTTTTCATGGTCTTTAGAGTTTTTGGGTTTGTGCTCCCGCCCGACGTTGCTCTTCTTGCCACGTCGATGTTCGTCTTCATCATTAGTGCTCACTGATGGTCACCTCGGATAGTTCGCTTGATGAATACTATATAGGTGTTGGCTTAGATGTCCGCTAGTTCCCACGGTTTAGCTGCTGGGCACCACTCAGGCCGAGGGAGGCCATCTTTCTCGCGTTCAAGATATGCTTGGTGAATCGATCCCTCAATCCAATCATCAAAATTACATTCGGTTGGATCATGAGCTTGCTCGTTATCGGCGAAAAATTCATCAATTTTGCATTTCTCTACTTCGCCAAGCCAATCCAGATACGCCCACGATATGCGAGCAAGCTTAACCACAATTGGAACGCCCATGACACTAGGTACGTGCCTGCCTACTTTTTCGTAAGGGTCTTCGCCGAAATAATCCCACCAAGTTTTTGAATTCATTTAAATATTTTAGCATATCTCGCGCGTTTCGAGCAAGTTTTTCATGACTTTCTGCGAGCGAACAAAAGACTGTTTTGGCCTTCCGATATGCACACCTCTTGCCTTGGCCGCCGCCATGCCTGCCTTGGTGCGTTCGCTGATTAAGCTACGCTCATATTCGGCAAAGACGGCTAATTGACCAAAGATCATGCGACCCACCGCCGTTGATGTATCTATGCCTTGAGTGATGGCATGGAAATGGATGCCTCGGGTTTGCAGGTCCTCTAGAATTGATAGCAGATGAATCGTGGAGCGCCCCAGCCTGTCCAGCTTCCAAACGGTAAGCGTGTCTCCCTGTTTCAGGTCGATGAGCATCTGATCGAGGGCTGGCCGTGCGGTCTTTGCACCTGACAATCCATGATCGGTGTAGAGCTTAACGCATCCGGCAGCTTTGAGCGCATCAATTTGAAGGCCTTCGGATTGATCCGCATCGGACACACGTACATAGCCGATTTTTCGCCCAGTTATGGTATCCGATTGAACAGACTCGATTTTCTTGGATTTGTATCGTTTCACCTGTCCAGTCTGACAGGTGAATTCTATCGAACAAGCGGTTTTCATGGCATTTTTTCCTTGTAATAAGGGGTCCCTTTGAAAGCCGCACTGAGATTGAATTTGGCGATCTCATTGGTCTGAGATTTCTGTGGATAAACAACGCCTGAGTGATCTGACATGCCACTGATGCAAAAATAGGAAAAGGGACCCCTTTGCTTTGCTGCTGTCGCAAAGGTAAAGCAGATGAGCCATCCTACCGAAATTTCAGCCGGTCAAGCCAGCAACAAGACAATTAGAAGCAATGGTTCTGGGTGGGGTATCTTTGCGATTTTTGCTATTGGATTCGTTGTTGCAGCAATAATGGGGCTTTTGATCTCGTTCGTTCTTCCTTTCTATGGCGTGTTTGCAGTCTCAAACAAACTGGATCAACTCCGATACGAAACCGAACTCATCTGGCTCATTTCGTTGCCTGCTTTTGTCTTGGTCGCTGCTTTTTACCTTTGGGCCGCGATGGGCAACAGACTGGCATTCGTGACTGGTGCAGTGGTGTTGGGAAGTGTCAACGTCGCGACTTTGATTGCAACAAAAGGATGTGATTCTTGCGGGCTTCCGAGAACTCTTTCTGAGATGAACGCATTCGAGTTTTGGGTATTCACAATCCTATCCCCAGCATTTTTGGCAGCTATTTTGTGGGTGGTGCGTCAGCTAACAAAGAGAATTCTCGCCAATCGCTAACCCATGGTTTTCATTTGACGTGTTGCGCATGCAACCGTCTGGCCTCCGCCGAGGAACGGGGGTGCAAGGATCAAAGGCGTGTGCCTGCTACACGGGACCGGAGCCACTCGGAGCTGCAATGCACATGAAGCGAGCATGGCGAGGACTCACCCTTTGATCCGCGCCGGGGGCGGTCGCCCCAAGACAGCGATCCAACGGGCTGAACCGTTTGGTCTCCATGAAATGGTCTGGGGTCTTGGGGGCAGGAACGCTCTCAAGTTGATGGGTGCAGGGAGAGTGAAATCTCCTTGTCGGGTTCAGCGCCGATGCGTTGACGGCATTCAAACCGCGCAGGGTTGATCTATGGGGTGTTGGGGAGAGATGACATCTCCCCGACGAGGGATCAAACAATGATATGTTTGCATGGTCAGGAAAGGCTCAATGCCGCCGCCTGACCATCAGCTTGGGGGATAAAACGGGGGAGCGCAGCATCCCCCTTTTCAAGATCGTGTGGTACTACCACACACATCTTGCGGTATTCACCAATGCCGTAAGGTGCCCGAATGGATTGCAGCGCAAATGGGTCAGGGCGAACCATACTTCGCAGCGACAAAGAAGCTAACCGCTTTGCATCAATGTGATCTGCCCTTGTTGCAGTAGAACGAAAGTGTTAGCTCTGCTGAGAAGAAGCAATTTTTCCACTATTCTTGTGAACTAGATGTTGTATGGGCTATTCACAACCAGCGCAAATATGCTATCTTGCCATACATGAATGACTCGCATAATTCGCCCATCAAAATGCCACATATCAACCAGAAACCAGTTGTTGTAGACCTGTTCTGCGGAGCAGGTGGATTGTCTTATGGCATGCAGTCTGCTGGGTTCGAAATATCCACAGGCGTTGACTTAGACCCTTCGTGCAGGTTCGCCTTGGAAGCAAACACTAACGCGAATTTTGTATGTGATGACGTAACGAATGTTACCAGCGACCAACTGAACGATTGGTTCGGAGATGCGACAACTAGGGTTTTGGCTGGGTGTGCTCCATGCCAACCATTTTCGACCTATTCGCAAAGCAGAAAATCGAAGGATGAGCGTTGGAATCTGTTGCTTGAGTTTTTGCGTCTGGCAATCGACGTAAAACCAGAAATCGTCACAATGGAAAACGTCGCTGGGTTGGCGAAACAAGAAGTATGGAAGACCTTCGTCAAGGATCTAGTTGACGATGGATATTGGATTTCTTGGCGTGTCGTCAAATGTGAGAAATTTGGTGTCCCACAAAACAGACGTCGCCTTGTCCTAGTTGGTTCCAGAATTGGGCCGATTCAATTGGATGATCCTGAAGACTACCAACTTGTAACAGTACAAGAAGCGATAGGCGATCTACCGAGGATTGCCGCCGGTGAAACTCATCCAGACGATATTTTGCACACATCTTCAGGATTGAGCGAAACCAATCTCAAGCGCATTCGACACTCTAAAGCAGGTGGAACTTGGCGTGACTGGCCAAAAGACTTGATAGCCGAGTGCCACACTCGCTCCTCAGGGAAAACATATCCGTCAGTCTACGGGAGAATGGAGTGGGACAAGCCTGCTCCAACCATGACAACTCAGTGTTATGGTTATGGAAATGGCCGATTTGGCCACCCTGAACAAGATCGAGCAATCAGCCTAAGGGAAGCGGCGATTATTCAATCCTTTCCTGATACATATAAGTTTGTCGGCGAAGGTGATCAGATAGCATTCAGTCACCTTGGTACGCTAATTGGAAATGCTGTTCCACCGAAGCTTGGTGAAGCAGTCGGCAGGTGTATATTGAATCATTTGAACGGGATGGAAACTGGCGCACAGAAAACTCTCCCAAATTTTTAGAGAAAAAAGATGGCATCAAGAAAAATAACACAAGAACAGCTTGAAGCAGCAGAAGCAGGAATACTGGATCGATCTAAGCGGATTGATTTCTACACAACTGAATACAATGTGGAGCTTTTGGTTGAAAAGCTGGCAAACGGCGATTTTGTTGTTCCCGAATATCAACGGGAATTCACATGGGATGATCCGAGAAAATCAAAGTTCATCGAATCTGTACTGATCGGCTTGCCGATCCCGTTTCTATTTTTTTGGGAAACCGAAGATGGAAAAATGGAGATTGTAGACGGCTCTCAACGCCTTCGGACATTGAAAGAGTACGTAAAAGATGGGCTAGCCTTGAAGAATCTGGAAGAGATTCGCGCGCTCAATAAAACTAGATTCACGGACTTATCTCCTTCTAGACAAAGAAAGTTCTTGAACAAATCAATCCGAGGCATCGTGCTTAACGAGGATGCGGACCCTCAAGCCCGTTTCGACATGTTCGAGCGAATTAACACCGGTAGCAAGGTAGCAAATCCGGCAGAGGTTCGGAGGGGTGCGCTTGCAGGCTCCTTCCAGAGTCTGGTCGAAGAACTTGCTCAACTACCACTCTTTGCGCAATTGGCGCCTGTATCGGAGAAATCCAAGAAAGAACGAGTTCCAGATGAACTGGTAACACGTTTCTTTGCTTATGGCGATGGGCTAGAAAAATACAAAGATAGCCCAAATCGTTTCATTTTTGACTACACAAAAGAGATGAACGACCGCTTCGAAGCCAGCCCTAATCTTGCAGGAGATTATAGGGATAGATTCAACCGAATGCTGGAATTTGTAGAGTTAAACTTTGAAAACGGTTTCTCGAAAGAAACAAACAAGAAAAGTACTCCACGCGTTCGCTTCGAAGCCATCGCGATCGGGGTTGATCACGCAATAAATGAGCGGCCCGATTTAGTTGGCACCCAGCTAAACAATATATCCGATTGGCTGGAAAGTAATGAGTTTAAACAAGTTACAACATCAGACGCAGCGAACGTTAAATCGAAGCTGGAGCGTCGGATAGAATTTGTAAAGGAAGCAATACTAGGCTAACTCGTAATGAGCAAAATTTCTGATTTTCTTGAAAACCGTTTCTCGGAAATATCTGACTATCTGGAACTGTTGGAAGAACTTGATGTCGAATTACGCTCTGGCACTCCAAAAATTGGTGCCAGCACTATCTCGGCGAGACAACAGAGAGTTTTGCACTCAAGCGTCTATCTTCAATTGTACAATCTGATTGAAGCTACGGTCACGTCCTGTGTCGAAGAGGTCTGCAGTTCCGCTATCGTAGCCAACAAAATCAAACCTACTGATTTGAATGATCAACTTCGCGATGAGTGGGTGCGTTCATTTGCCAAGACGCACACCCAGTTAACCCCCGAAAACAGGTTAGCTGAGGCCGTGCGCATGTTTAGTCATTTGATGGACGCATTACCTATTTCTGAGTTTAAGATCGAAAAAGGCGGGGGAGGCAACTGGGACGATAATCGAATCGACCAGCTTGCTTCTCGCATCGGGTGTAAGCTTGTTTTTTCAAAGGATACATTTACGAAGGTCAAGCGGCGCATAAGAGATGACAAAGGTGCTCTAGAACTCATCGTAAACCTTCGAAATAGATTGGCTCATGGAAGTATTTCATTCGAAGAATGTGGACAGAACGACACTGCACAAGAACTTAGATCGCTTGCTGAAACGGTAATTGCCTATCTTCGCGAATTGGCAAAGGCCTTTGACGACTATTTAGATCAAGAGATGTTCCTAAAAGAGGACGCAAGATCAGCGTCTGCCGCATGATAAAAGGCTAGTTCAATTTTCATATTACGAAAGCGTTTCACAAGCGTCTTTAGTTCATTCATCGGTAAAGGCTTGCCTTTTTGTTGGTAATAGATGACGACGTCAATTTTTCCGCTTACGTCACAGGTTCAGAGACCCCAACAGTACATATTTCAAAGGGTTGTATTGAGGCGATAAAAGGCGTAGCGAACAACTGTGAAGTATTTGTCGACTATTCTCTATTTCTAGAGTGGTTGATTTTACATGAGCTAAGCCACCACCACCTCAACCATTTTATGTTGTCTGAGTATTTTTCTGTGGCTCAAAGGTCAATTGTCGAGACGGGAATCGCATCTGAGCCATCTAGCGATCTTGCAATGTCGGTACCCCTGTGCCTCGAAATGCAGGCGGATCATGAAGCTACAGACACGCTACTAGGCGCTTACATTGCTGACGGTTGGGATGAGTTGCGTGAGAAGGTATTGGCAATCTCAGGCATGATGACGCTGATCGAGTTGGAAGAAGCTAGAAACGCCCCTGAGGGCCGCACACACCCCAAGGCCGCAACACGTATCTTCCAGCTTTTGGGGCATCTGGCAGAGATGCCCTTGATACAGGCGCAAGTCCGTCTGGATGCGTCACTCATCCCCGTCGAAGAAGAACTGCAAGCATTCTCGCATGACGTAACCATTCCCTGTTTCTTTGATGCGGTTCATTTAGCGCAAGCGTCTGGCGCTGTTTCCATTGCAAGTGATCTTGGTCGTTCTGAGGATTTCTTCAGGGACTTGGAAATTGTCAAACTGGGCGATCCCTCACGATATGGCGAACTAAAAACCCAAGGCGCTCAGGAATGGGCAAAGCTCTGGCCTTGCAATGAAGCTCTCAAACCGATCTTGGGCGGTCACTTCACGAACTGAGCCGTGACGCGGTGCAAGGTGCATGGATTGCCAGCAACCCAAGTGATGAGGCTTCTTAGATCAGTTGGGATGTCGTCTGTCGGTGCATTGACCAACACAAAATCGTGCAGGCCCTCATCGTGGTTTTCTCTCAGGGGGTCGAGGTTGCCATTTTGGGTTTTTGGCATTCGGTTTTGACCTGGGTGGATTTCAGCACTTACTTCGCCGTTTGGGCCAAGCGGGATGTTGTGCCACTGACCTCTTACACTCTGCATGGCGATGGCATGACCATCTGCCTCACCTTCTAGTTCAAAACAAAAGCGCTCCCCAAGCCGAACAGTCGTGTTGGCGGGCCTCAACTGGCTTTCACGCTCAACAATGCCCATCGTCATTGGCACCAGAACTAATCGAAAACGAGCAGTTTTTGCGCGTTCATCAAGAATAGATTGCCAGCGTTGCTCTGGCGTTTCTGGAAAGATCTCAGGCGCAAGGCGATGTGCCAACCCAAAATGATGCTCTGTCAGCCATTTGTGGATCAGTGTCGCGTAGGTGGCTGCAATCTCTCCTCGGCGCATGTTGCGCACGTAGTCTTGGCCTCGTGCTATAGAATGCCCCACGGCATCATCCATGATCAGTTCTGGTGTCTTAATCGGATCGAGATCAGCCAATGCCTTTAGGACTGGATAGAGCTTTGCCTTGTCAGCCTTACTTCGTGGATTAAAAGACAAAGTCACCAATGCTCAAAATAAGCCTTGCTATATCACAGCTAAAAAGCACTTAAGAGCTTCATTCGTTTCTTTCGCTCAGTTGAGCCTTCAAGTGCATTATCTGAACCTTTTGCCGATTTGATAAATCAATGTATTTAATTAACATCTCTTCTACTTCTTTGTTCCGCTGAAGTGATGATATTAGGTCAGATTTAAGAACCGATATTTTGTGCTCATTCGACTTTTTCTGTCGAATGTTAGTATACAATTCGTCTATGTGCTTGCCAGCTATTTTATAAATCAAGAAAGCGATAACAAGCACAATGACCGCGCTAGCGGAAATTGTTCCGCCGCTGAATATCGCGTTGAGTAATTCGATAATCGCGTTCATGCTCATCCAATGTTTTTTGAGCGGCTTGCATCAACCCATCATGGGCGGCTACCCTCAATTGCTCCATCGGAGATATAGCATCTGCCGCGGCAACTTGAGAACCGTTGCCAGAAATATATTTGTCGCCCAAATCTTTTGATACTTCGCGATCAGGACATTTTCGAGATTTTTTCATCTTGTGCAATTCTTTTGGTTAGCAATTATTGTCATTATTGCACAAATTTCAAAAATTTCAAAATTCCGCGCTTTCATGGATGAAAGTTAAAAGCCTTAACCCACTCGTCAGTCTCTGGAAGCTCAATGTCTTTCGCGTGCTCTGCACCGAGCACGAGAAGCGCAAAGCACCTCTTCTTGCGCGATTTCACACGTGGCATGTAGTAGTCACAAGCGTTTTTGATCGCCTTCAAGTGATCAACAACAACTTGTTTGCCGTCCACTTCCTTGAAGTAACTGCAGTTGACCGTTATTCCACCTGACGACTGAGGATTGTATCGCTGCAATATATCGGTACATTTTTTTTGCGCGTCTCCCGCAGCCCCGTTCAATGAATGCTTACGTAGTACACACAACCCGAGATACACCACGCTCGCTGCCCTTGCAGATGTACCCTCAGGAATTTTATGTGCTGCAGCTGCCGCGTTGACCTTGATAGCTATTTCGTCAGCAGCTTTATCACTCTCAACATGTGCGTACTCAGCTATCACTTTCGGAAGGTTTTTCTGTTGTGGGAACGGCATACTGGCTTTGTTCTTTTTTGATTAACATATACTAATTCTTCAAAGTTGCATAATTCGCAAAAATTTCAAAAAGTCTACAACTTTCCAACATTTTCCGTTTTTTCAAAGTGTTTCCGTTGTCTCTTGCCGAGCCAAGAGCACCGAGAAATTCAAGCCTCTTGGCCAGCTATGCAGTGAACGAATCGACTTCCCTGCCCCACTCCACCCGTATTCACCCCTTGATCACCCGAGATAGCCACGGCCTTGCCATGCTAGGGACAGGTTAAGCGCATAAGATGATTGAAGAATTATTCTTGCGCGAGGCAAGTTGATGTGGTTATATGTTCTATATTTGTTCTCATTCCGGCTTGTGGCGAGACCATAGTGGAACGAACCCATCACCAAACATTTTGAAGAAAGGAGCGCGTGCATGACCTGTCCGCCAGATAAAATAGATATGCCTATTCGACCCAGCCTCTCCGTAGATTGGGAAGTCTATGCAGCCATGCTGGAAGACAGCGATATGCCGTTGGATCAGCAGCAAGAACTGATCGAAACCCTGTGGTCCATCGTCGTGATGTTTGTCGATCTCGGTTACGACCTGCACCCCATCCCGCAAACCTGTGGAGAAGATGAAGAAGCATTGGATCAGGATTCCACGGATTTGGTATCCTTGTTGAACAACAAATGGGCGCAGACCCGCGCAGAGGAGGACCAATGGCAGGAGTAACATCAAAACCAACAAAGGCCGTGATCTATGCCCGTGTGTCTGGTGCCAAGCAGGTGCGTGAAGGCGACGGCCTCGCTTCTCAGGAAAACCGTTGTCGCGAATACGCCACTTACAAAGACTATGATGTTGTTGAGGTGTTCAAAGACGATATGTCGGGTAAATTCGAACGTCGTCCTGCGATGGATCGGATGCTGGCCTTCCTGCGCCTGCATCCCAAAGACAGCGTTGTTGTCATCATTGACGACATCAGCCGCTTTGCGCGCAATGTACAGGCCCATATAGCACTGCGCGAAACTCTGTCGAATGCTGGCGGTATTCTGGAAAGCCCATCCATTGAGTTTGGAGAGGACAGCGACTCGCGGCTCGTGGAACACATGCTGGCGTCTGTGGCGCAACACCAACGCGAGAAGAATGCGGAACAAACTTCTAACCGGATGAAGGGTCGCATGATGAACGGCTATTCCGTCTTCGCCGCCCCTATCGGCTACGAGTATAAGAAAACAGGCTCACACGGCAAACTGCTCACCCGTGTTGAACCCATCGCCACCATCATCAAGGAAGCGTTGGAAGGCTATGCCTCTGGCCGGTTCTCGGCACAGGCGGATGTGCGACGGTTCTTAGAAAGCCAGCCTGACTTTCCCAAAGACCTACCGGATGGGAAAATCCGCCAGCAAAAGGTAACGGACATGCTGAATCGCGTGATCTATGCGGGCTATGTTGAACATGAACCGTGGGGCATCACCCGTCGCAAAGGTCATCATGAAGCACTGATCTCACTGGAAACATTTGAGGCTATCCAAGAGCGACGCACTGGCAGGGGTATTGCGGCCAAGCGTCCTGACATCAACGAGGACTTCCCACTACGCGGCGCGGTGAATTGCGCGTGCTGCGATAAACCTATGACGGCATACCACGCACGGAGCGCCACTGGCAGGCGTTACCCCTACTACAACTGCCAGACGAAAGGTTGTTCTGAGTACCGCAAAGGCATTCGCGCTGAGAAAATTGACACAGGCTTTGAGGCGATCTTGCGGTCTCTGGCCCCGAGCAAAAACATGCTCGATATCGCAATGTCGATGTTGAAAGACGCATGGGATCAGCGTGGAGATCAGGCCAAGCAGGCAAAGACTGAAATCAGACGCCAGCACAAAGAGTTGGATAAGCAACAAGATGTGCTTGTTGAGCGCATGATCGAGACGTCGAATCCAAAAGTGATGGCGGCGCTTGAAAGCAAAATTGCAAAACTGGAAGAGGACAAGCTACTGCTGACCGATAAGCTGTCCCACACCACGAAACCCACACGCAGCCTCAGTGAAATTATCGAACTCTTGCGAGGCTTCCTCTCAAACCCTTGGAATATCTATGAAAACGGATCGCTTGTCGTGAAGAAAACCATCCTCAATACAGCCTTCAAAGCCCCATTGGCATACGACCGTCAAAACGGTTATCGAACTCCGCAAACGTCTGTTATCTTTGATTTTTTAGCGGATTTCACATCAAAATGTGAAATGGTGCGGTCGAGAAGACTCGAACTTCCACGGGAGTTACCCCACAGCGACCTCAACGCTGCGCGTCTACCAATTCCGCCACGACCGCACTGCCAGTGACTTGGTAGAGGGGCGTATAGACGCTGATGCTGGCGATGTGAAGAGGCAAAAATGTCTTGGTTTAAATTCGCTCAGGCCAAGCTTATCTATCGCAAGGAAGCCAAAGAATTCGATCTGACAGGAAACTGATATGACCAGCACTGACCCGCGCCCGATTGTTCAGGTTGATATTGTTTCGGATGTTGTGTGCCCTTGGTGTATCATTGGCTTTCGACAGCTCGATCTGGCCTTGCAGCAGCTGGGCATTCTGGCGCGTCTCAGGTGGCATCCGTTTGAACTGAACCCCAATATGCCGCCCGAGGGCCAGAATCTGCGCGAGCATATTGCCGAGAAATACGGGTCCACGCCCGAGCAAAGCCAGCAAGCCCGCGACAGGTTGACCTCATTGGGTGCGGAACTTGGGTTTTCGTTCAATTTCAATGATGAAAGCCGGATTGTTAACACGTTTTCTGCGCATCAGTTGCTGGATTGGGCCGAGGGTCAGGGGCGCCAGCATCCGCTGAAGCTGGCGCTGTTCGATGCCTGTTTCACGCAGCAACGGGATGTCTCGGACATTGACGTCCTGATGGATGCGGTGGGGACTGTCGGTCTGGACCCTAAGGCCGCGCGTGTGGCGCTGGAATCGGGCGCGCATGGTGCGCCTGTGCGCGAGAAACAGCAATTCTGGACCAGCCGCGGTATCTCGGGCGTGCCGTCGATGGTGTTTGGCGGCAAGTACCTGTTGACCGGCGCGCAGGGCACAGACACCTACGCGCAGGGTCTGCAGCGCTGTCTGGCCGAGGCGGCATAGGCCCTTCCCCCTGCCCCGCATGCGCGATATGAGGCCAGCATGGAATGGAAAATCACCGATGGTTTGACCCGGTACGAGGACGCCGTTGCCTTTATGGAGGCGCGCGTGGCCGCCATCGCCGCGGGCGAGGCGGATGAATGTGTCTGGCTGTTGGAGCACCCGCCGCTGTATACGGCCGGGACCTCTGCCAGGATCGAGGATCTGACGGATCCGGACCGGTTCCCTGTCTACGAAAGCAAACGTGGCGGGGAATACACTTATCATGGACCCGGACAGCGCGTGGCTTACGTGATGCTGGACCTCAACACGCGCGGCCGCGATGTGCGGCGGTTCGTGAAACAGCTGGAGACCTGGGTGATTTCCGCGCTGGCGGAATTCAACGTTCAGGGCGAGATTCGCGACGGGCGCGTTGGTGTCTGGGTCAGGCGCGATGACAAGCCGCTGACCGTGACCGGCAAACCCGCCGAGGACAAGATTGCGGCAATCGGCCTGCGCCTGCGCAAGTGGGTCAGCTTTCATGGCATCTCGGTCAATGTGGAACCGGATCTTGAGCATTTCTCGGGGATCGTTCCCTGTGGCATCACCGAATATGGCGTGACCTCGCTGGTCGATCTTGGTCTGCCGGTGACGATGGGTGATATGGATGCCGCACTGCAGAAGACATTTGCCGAAGTGTTCGAGAACGCAGAGGTCTAGCGCCCCAAAGGCACCCGGTCGGCGAATCGAAAAGTGACGTAAAGGGAAACAACAATGCCCTCGCAACTGCTGTTCTGTTTCCCAAGACAGGGGCAATTTCAGCAGAATTAGGCGGAATTATCGTTTTCTTTAACTAAAATTCAGTTCTTCTGGATACATGGGACTCGTTAAAGAGTAACATATAACGACCAGTCTAGAGTGAGTGGTATGTTAACCGGTGCTCCGGGGCTTGCCCCCGAGAAATCCGATAAGTGTTTGGTTACGAGTCTGCCGTTCCGACCCCAAATCGGAACGGCAATTCTCAGGCCCCGCTCTTCCCAGCCATCTGAATTGCTGCATCGCAACGCGAAAATGACTCCGCTTAACTTCTGGGCTTTGCCATTGCCACGCAGAGTGGCGCGGGATCAGGGCAGTTCGTTTGGTCCGGGAACCGCCCGCTAGGTTTTTGAGGCCCTCGGATTACAAAGCCGCTTTGATCTTCTCTGCATGTTCGGCAATCAGATCGAAATCCCCCATTTTACCGGGCGGGCGCATCGACACGCCCTCGTGACGGGGCAAAACGTGGAAATGCAGATGGAACACCTCTTGCCCGCCTGCGGCCTCGTTGAACTGTTGGATCGTGATGCCATCGGCAGCAAAGGCCGTCTTCGCGGCGACGGCCAGTTTCTGAACAGTCGCCATCACGGCGCTTAACTGTTCCGGTGTGGCGTCCAGAACATTGCGGCAGGGCGTTTTCGGGATGACCAGAAAATGCCCGTCCGAACGCGGCATGATATCCATGAAGGCCAGCGTGTCGTCATCCTCATACACACGGGTCGAGGGGATTTCCCCGCGCAGAATCTTGGCGAAGATGTTATCCGGGTCGTAAGCTGACATGGCGGGCCTCTGGTTTGGAGCGTTTCCCACCGTTCTGCGGGTCCGGCGGCAGGTGGTCAAGGTGGAACCGCCACGTGCATGGTACCGGTCTCTTGAACAATTCGAAGACATACCCAGATATGGGGCTGCTTCAGGCCCAAAATCGCGGTGCAGCCCCCTGCCCGCGACAATTATTCTTGATCCAGATCAAACTCGGCCATTGAAGGTGCTGACTTCGCATTCTAAAACCAGCAGGAAACCCGCGCGCCGGAGAGGTCCGACTGCGCGGTGCATTTGCAACAGGAGGCACCTATAATGGCAGACGCAGCCATTCATGGTCACGATCATGAAGACCAGCGCAGTTTCTTCGTGCGTTGGTTCATGTCGACCAACCACAAGGACATCGGGATTCTCTACCTGATCTTCTCGGCGCTGGCCGGGTTTATCTCGGTCGCGATGACGATCTACATGCGGCTTGAGCTGATGCACCCCGGTGTTCAGTACATGTGCATGGAAGGCTTCATGGCCGACCCCTGCACCCCCAACGGTCACTTGTGGAACGTGATGATCACCTATCACGGTGTTCTGATGATGTTCTTCGTGGTCATCCCGGCGCTGTTCGGCGGATTTGGAAACTATTTCATGCCGTTGCAGATCGGTGCGCCGGATATGGCGTTCCCGCGGATGAACAACCTGTCCTTCTGGCTGTACGTCGCTGGCACCTCATTGGGCGTCGCCTCGCTGCTGAGCCCTGGTGGTAATGACCAACTCGGTTCGGGTGTGGGCTGGGTTCTGTACCCGCCGCTGTCCACGACCGAGGGCGGCATGTCCATGGACCTTGCGATCTTCGCCGTGCACGTATCGGGCGCCTCCTCGATCCTCGGCGCGATCAACATGATCACCACCTTCCTGAACATGCGTGCCCCGGGCATGACCCTGTTCAAGGTGCCGCTGTTCAGCTGGTCGATCTTCATCACCTCGTGGCTGATTCTGTTGTCCCTGCCGGTTCTGGCGGGCGCGATCACCATGCTGCTGATGGATCGCAACTTTGGCTTCACCTTCTTTGATCCGGCCGGTGGCGGTGACCCGATCCTGTATCAGCACATCCTGTGGTTCTTTGGCCACCCCGAAGTGTACATCGTGATCCTGCCGGGCTTCGGCATCATCAGCCACGTGATCGCCACCTTCTCGCGCAAGCCGATCTTCGGCTACCTGCCGATGGTCTGGGCAATCATCGCGATCGGTGTTCTGGGCTTCGTCGTTTGGGCGCACCATATGTACACCGTTGGCATGTCCCTGCGTCAGCAGGCTTATTTCATGCTGGCCACGATGGTCATCGCGGTTCCGACCGGCGTTAAGGTCTTCTCGTGGATCGCAACGATGTGGGGCGGTTCCATCGAGTTCAAGACGCCGATGCTCTTCGCCTTCGGCTTCCTGTTCCTGTTCACCGTCGGCGGTGTGACCGGTGTGGTTCTGTCGCAGGCTGGTATCGACCGCGCCTATCACGACACCTACTACGTCGTGGCGCACTTCCACTATGTGATGAGCTTGGGTGCCGTCTTTGCGATCTTCGCGGGCATGTATTTCTACTTCTCGAAGATGACCGGTCGTCAGTATTCCGAGTTCTGGGGCAAGGTTCATTTCTGGATGTTCTTCATCGGCGCCAACCTGACCTTCTTCCCCCAGCACTTCCTGGGCCGTCAGGGCATGCCGCGTCGCTACATCGACTATCCGGAAGCCTTCGCACAGTGGAACTTTGTATCGTCTATCGGCGCGTTCATTTCGTTCGCTTCGTTCCTGCTGTTCTTCGGCATCGTGATCTACGCCCTGCTGCGCGGCGCGAAAGAAACACGTCCGAACCCGTGGAACGAGTACGCGGATACGCTGGAATGGACCCTGCCCACACCGCCGCCTGAACACACGTTCGAGCAGCTGCCAAAGCAGGAAGACTGGGACAAAGGCCACGCGCACTGATCCGGTCAGAGACCTAAGAAAACCCCGCCCGAACAGGCGGGGTTTTTTCTTTGCCCTACGCCAATGCGGTGCACAGATCGCCAGATCACGAAAAATACGCTAGAATGGTTCGGGCAACTGATCCGGCAACCCTGGGGGTTCAGATGCCCGAAATCGACTTTTGGTACTCGATTGGCAGCACCTACAGCTTTCTCACCGTCATGAGGCTGGACGACTGGTGCGCGGAAACCAATGCGACCGTGAATTGGCGTCCGTTCAACGTGCGCACGATCATGTCGGCGCAACAGAACATTCCCTTTGCAGGCAAGCCGGTCAAATCCGCCTATATGTGGCGCGACATTGAACGCCGGGCGGCCAAGTACCGCATCCACGCCAACCTGCCAGCCCCTTACCCGATCTCGAACCTTGGGTTGGCCAATCAGGTGGCCTTGCTGGGTATGCAAGAGGATTGGGGCAAGGAGTTTACGCAAAACCTGTATCGGATCTGGTTTGAAGAAGGCGTCGAGGGCGGCAGCGAAACCGCATTGTCCGAGGCCTTGCTGCGCTGTCAGCAGGACCCGCGCCTGATCCTGTCCCGCGCCCGCAGCCCGGACTGCATCGCCGCGCTGGACGCGCAAACCGAGCAGGCCACAAGGCTGGGCGTTTTTGGAGCCCCAAGCTTTGTCGTAAGTGATGAGGTTTTCTGGGGCGACGACAGGTTGGATGACGCCTTGTCCTGGGCTCGTGTCGGGCATGTTGTGTGACAATAAACCTTAGACACGACCGCAGACTGCGCTAGGTTTCGGCCATGCCGTATCAATGGAATCAAACCTCGGACACCGAACAGGAACTGCGCCTGTGGCCGCATAATTCATTGCCGCCGCGCGGTGCGATGATTGTGATCCTGTCTGTCTTCCTGTTCGGCCTAATCCCGATACTGGCCATGCTGGGGTCAGTCGTCCTGTGGGGTTTGCTGCCGTTCTTGCTGCTGACCGTATTGGGCCTGTGGCTGGCGATTCAAACGAACTACCGCGCCCGCAGTGTTTGGGAGGTCCTGACGCTGGACGGAAACCAGGCCCGGCTGATCCACCAAACACCGGGCAGACAGGCACAGGAATGGTCCTGTAACCGCTATTGGGCGCGGCCCGAAATGCACAAAAAGGGCGGGCCGGTGCCGCACTACGTCACCCTGATCGGAGACGGGCGCGAGGTCGAGATTGGCGCATTCCTGTCCGAGGATGAGCGCATCACCCTCTATGACGATCTGGTGCAGCGACTGCGCGGACCCGCCGCGCAGTAAGCGTTTCAATTCTGATTATGAGTTCAGCAGCCGCCGTTCGATGCGGCGCACAGATGGTCTTTGACCATCGGACCCACCTTGCCGAAATCCATCTGGCCGGTATAGCGGGTCTTCAATTCGCCCATCACCTTGCCCATATCACGGATCGAACCCGCGCCAGTGGCTGTGATCGCGGTCTGAATCGCCTTCGTCACCTCATCGTCGTCCAGCTGTTTGGGCAGGAATTCCTCAATGATCGCAACTTCGCGCATTTCACGCTCGGCCAGGTCCAGGCGTCCGCCCTCTTCGTAGGCGCGCGCGCTTTCCTTGCGCTGCTTGGTCATTTTACCAAGGATTTCAAGAACCTCAGCATCGCCGCAGCCTTTCGCCTCTTCGTTCTCGGAAGCACGGGACGCAATATCCCGGTCTTTGATCGCAGCGTTGATAAGGCGCAAGGTCGACAGACGCTCGGCCGCTTTGTCTTTCATTGCTTGCTTCAGGGCGGTGTTCACCCGTGATCGCATGTCCATTTGGTTTGTCCATCCCCATGACAACGGAACCCCGAACATATCTAAACAAAAAGCGTGACACAACAGGGCACGGACACAGCTAACCCATTGAAAAACAACAATAGCCGAAAATTTGAACACACTTGACCAAAGCGGTTAACCCCCTTAGGTATGCGCCGATTTACCCTGTAGGAGAGTTGCGCCATGGCCCAGAACGCCCCGTCCAAGCCCACCGCATGTCTGGCATTGGCCGACGGAACGCTGTTTTACGGCACAGGCTTCGGCGCAACCGGCCAGACAGTGGCCGAGCTGTGCTTTAACACCGCCATGACCGGGTATCAGGAAATCATGACAGACCCCTCTTATGCCGGGCAGATCGTCACCTTCACCTTCCCCCATATCGGCAATGTGGGCGTGAACCCCGAAGATGACGAAACCGGTGATCCGGTGGCCGCGGGCATGGTGGTCAAGTGGGACCCGACCGAGCCGTCGAACTGGCGCTCGGCCGAAGAGTTGAAAACATGGCTGGAACGGCGCGGTCGTATCGCGATTGGCGGCATCGATACCCGCCGCCTGACCCGCGCCATCCGTCAACAAGGCGCGCCGCATGTGGCGCTGGCGCATGACCCCAAGGGTAATTTCGATATCGCCGCGCTGGTTGCCGCCGCGCGCGGTTTCGCCGGGTTGGAAGGCATGGATCTGGCCAAGGACGTCACCTGTGCCCAAAGCTACCGCTGGGACGAAATGCGTTGGGCCTGGCCCGAGGGGTATGCGCCGCAGAAGGCACCCCAACACAAGGTCGTGGCGCTGGATTATGGTGCGAAACGCAACATCCTGCGCTGCCTCGCCTCGGCTGGTTGTGACGTAACCGTACTGCCCGCCACCGCGACCGCTGCCGAAGTTCTGGCGCACGAGCCTGACGGCGTGTTCCTGTCCAATGGTCCCGGCGACCCGGCGGCAACCGGCGAATATGCCGTGCCGATGATCAAAGAGATCCTGAACAGCACCGAACTGCCCGTCTTTGGCATCTGCCTCGGCCACCAGATGCTGGCGCTGGCGCTGGGTGGTCAGACCATCAAGATGAACCACGGCCACCACGGTGCAAACCACCCGGTGAAAGATCTGGAAACCGGCAAGGTCGAGATCACCTCGATGAACCACGGTTTCGCTGTCGATGCCGAGACCCTGCCCGACGGTGTGGTCGAGACCCATCGCTCGCTGTTTGACGGCTCGAACTGCGGTATCCGCATGACGGACCGACCGGTCTATTCGGTGCAGTACCACCCCGAGGCCTCGCCCGGCCCACAGGACAGCTTCTACCTGTTCGAACGCTTCGCAGCCGCCATGGCGGACAGAAAAGCGCAGGCGTAACTGGCGCAAAGCCCGGGGTTAACCCGCTGTTAACCTAGATTGATCAACCCTGACGGCAGGTCACTGCGTCAGGGTTTTTTAATGGTTGAATTGAATCTTCAGGATTTTACCACTGCCGCCCCGATCCCCCCTCAAGGGCAACGCAAACCGTTGGGCACCTGCCTGATCGAACAAGGTGCGATTTCGTGGGAGCAGTTGGACCAGGCGCTGCATCTGCAATCCCAGCAAAAGGCCCCGCTGGGCGAAATTCTGGTTGGCGAAGGCTGGGTCAGCCGCGCGGATGTCCTGACCGCCCTGTCCGCGCAAAGCGGATGGCAAATCGCCGATCTGGACAAGATCCCGCCCGCACCCGGCTTGTGCGATTTCAAGCAGGTTGAATTCTGGCTGGCCCATAACGTCATACCATGGATGCGCGTCGGCCCGCTGCTGTTGGTTGCCACTGCACGCCCTGATCGCTTCCCGACCGTCACTGCCGAGATGCAGGATTGCCCCTACGCCGTCCTTCCGGTTCTGGCCGCACCGGATCAGATTGATCGCGCGATTGCCCGTCAATTCTCGCAGGTTCTGGCCGAAGCCGCCGAGACCCGTGTGGATGAGGCGCAAAGCTGCCGCACCTGGACGCCCCGGTCGCGCATTGGCCCTGCGGTTCTTGTTCTGGGGCTAATGGCGGTTTTTGCGGCCCTTCCCCAGCTTGGACTTGCCGCCCTGCTGATCGCAGCCGTCGCAACCCTGATCCTGTTCATGACCTTGCGGATATCAGGCGCGCTTACTTTTGTGCTGGGAAAAATCAAACCACCCAAAACCGATCCCGGTTGCACGCCCGTTTCGCTGCGACAGCCTTGCGTGTCGATCATGGTGCCCTTGTATAAGGAGCGTGAGATCGCAGGCGCCCTGATCAAACGTCTGCAACGGCTGACCTATCCCAAAGCCCTTCTGGACGTGATTTTGGTGCTGGAGGAACGCGATGACGTCACCCGCGAAACCGTCGAGAAAGCCGACCTGCCAAGCTGGATTCGCACCTTCGAGGTGCCCGCACTAAACGGGCTGACAACCAAGCCGCGTGCAATGAACTATGCGCTGGATTTCTGCCGGGGCGATATTCTGGGGGTCTGGGATGCCGAAGATGCACCCGAGCCAGATCAGATTGAGCGGGTGGTGCAGCATTTCACTCAGGCCCCGCCGGATGTGGTCTGTCTGCAAGGTATGCTGGATTACTACAACCCGCGCACCAACTGGCGTTCGCGCTGTTTCACGATCGAATACAACTCTTGGTTTCGGGTGATCCTGCAGGGCATCGCGCGCCTTGGGCTGGTCGTGCCCTTGGGCGGAACAACCTTTTTCTTCCGGCGCGACAAGCTGATCGAACTGGGCGGATGGGACGCGCATAACGTCACCGAGGACGCCGATCTGGGCGTACGCCTCAGCCGCGCGGGATACCGGACCGAGATGGTCGAGACCACCACCTATGAAGAGGCCAACTTTCGCGCCTGGCCCTGGGTCAAGCAGCGCTCACGCTGGTTGAAAGGATTCATGGTCACCTATCTGGTGCATATGCGGAACCCGGTTGGCCTGTATCGCGAACTGGGAGCGCTCAGGTTCGCGGGCGTGCAGGCGTTCTTTCTGGGCACGTTGGGTCAGTTCCTGCTGGCCCCGATCCTGTGGATGTTCTGGCTGTCCGCGCTGCAACTGCCCAACCCGATGCAAACCCTGCTGACGGCACCGGTGATGACCACGCTGCTCTGGCTGTTTCTGGCGGCTGAGTTGATCAATATGGCCGTCGCCATGCTGGCGGTGTCCGCCCGGGAACGTCGGCATCTTTTGCCGTTTGTGCCGACGATGTGCTTTTATTTCCCGCTGGGCGTCCTCGCCGCATATAAGGCGTTGTGGGAGCTCGCAATCTGCCCGTTCTTTTGGGACAAAACCCAGCATGGGCAGGCCGAAGAGGACCTGCCGCAAGCCTGAAGGTTAAGACTCACGCCGCACCGCGTCCTGCTTGAGACGGGTCATGAAGGCGATCGAGATATGGTCCTTCAGCGCCCGCCCGGCTGCTTCTTCGTCACGTGCAGCGATGGCTTCGACGATCCCCTTATGCTCGCTCTGCGCAATTTCGCTGCGCCCCTGCGCCGCCAGCGACGTGGTTGCCATCAGGGCCATGGTACGATGTACCAGATCCAATTGCTGAACCAGATAGCGGTTGTGCGAGGCCAGATGGATCTGCTCATGAAACCGCCGGTTCGCCCGTGACAAGGCCGAGGGATCATCGACCAGTGCATCATCCTCGGCCACCATTTCCTGCAGCACGCGGATCTCTTCCTCGGTCGCGTGTTTCGCGGCCAGGCGCGCGGCCAGCCCCTCAAGCTCGCGCCGCACGACATACAGTTCGGCCATCTGGTTGTGGTCCAAAGACGCCACAATCAGCGACCGCCCGTCCCGCTCCAGCAGCGACTGAGTCTCCAGCCGCTGCAACGCCTCGCGGATGGGGGTGCGCGAGACACCGAACCGCTCGGCCAGTTCGCTTTCGACCAGACGGTCACCGGGTTTGTAGACGCCCACATCGATGGCTTCGAGAATCAGGCTGTAGGCATCTTTGTTGGACTGTCGGGATTGGGGCATGGGGTGTTGTCTCTCCTCGTTCGGCCATGTCTATCCGTGTCCGGGGGCCGCAATCAAGTGTAGCATTGAAAACCCAGCCGTCGCGCCCTACACCGACATCATGGTCAAACCTGCCTTTAGCCACGTCACCCAATGGGTGTTCGATCTGGACAACACCCTGTATCCGCCGCATATGCGCCTGTTCGACCAGATCGAGGTGCTGATGACGGATTATGTCGTGCAGGCCATCGGCGTGGACCGGGCCGAGGCCGACCGCCTGCGCAGCCACTATTGGCGCGAATACGGTACAACTCTGGCCGGGCTGATGGCCGAACATGATCTGGACCCCGACCCCTATCTGCACGCGGTCCATCAGGTCGACATGAGCCATATGGACACCGATGCCGAGCTTGCCGCCCATATCCGCGCCCTGCCCGGTCGGCGCATCGTCTACACCAACGGCAGCGCCCCCTATGCGGAACGGGTGCTTGAGGCGCGCGGGCTAACCGGTCTGTTTGACGCCATCTATGGTGTCGAACATGCAGGTTATCGCCCCAAGCCGGAAAAAGCGGCCTTTCAGGCGATCTTTTTGCAAGATGGTATTCAGACCGAAAAGGCCGCCATGTTCGAGGACGATCCCCGCAATCTGGCAGCGCCGCATGAGATGGGAATGCGCACGGTTCACGTCGCGCCGGACCCGCATGAGGCCGATCACATCCACCACCATACGGATGACCTAACGGCATTCCTGGCCCGCCTGCGGTAGGCTGTCACACTGCGACGATCTGCATATTCTGCAGCTGCACAATCATCCATATATGCCCGTCTGCGACGAACAGAACGGAGACCCCAATGAGCGCGACCCTGATGCCGCAGCGCCTGCCGATTTGGCAACGCCTGCTTTATGCAATCCCCTTGTTTGGCTGGATGGCCCGCGACGTGGCCGATGGCGAGCCCGAGGATTTAGGCTATACGGCCGCCGCGATCTTCAGCATGTGGGGCTGTTCTGCCCTGCTGTTCGGCCTGCCCGGTCTCTACATCCCTGCCGTGATGATGGTGCCGGTGATGTTTCTGATCCTGATCCTGATTTCACGCGGATAGGACACGGGACAGGATGTCACTTGGCGCAGGCGCGGGAACCGCACTAGGGTCTGCCGGGAACGGAGACAAGTGCCATGACTGACAGCTGTGACATCCTGATTTCCGGCGGCGGAATCGCTGGCCTGACCGCCGCCGCCGCCTTTGGGACCGCCGGGTTCAACGTGATCTGCGTTGATCCGACCCCGCCGATCACTGAACGCGACGTCGATGGGTCGGACCTGCGGACCACCGCCTTCCTGCAACCCTCACGCGGGTTGCTGGACCAATGTGGTTTGTGGGCCCGGCTTGATGCCCACGCGGCCCCGCTGCAAGTGATGCGCATCGTCGATGCGGGCGGAGACGTCCCCGAACCGCGCGTTGTGCGCGATTTCAACGCCTCGGACATTTCGGAACAGCCCTTTGGCTGGAACCTGCCCAACTGGCTGCTGCGGCGCGAAATGGTGGCGCGGCTGGCCGAGCTGCCCAATGTCGATTTCCGCCCAGGCACTGGCACCGTCAGCCTGTTCACCCGCACCGCCGAGGCGCGCGTTGGGCTAAGCGACGGCAGCCGCATCCGGTGCAAACTGGTCATCGCCGCCGATGGGCGAAACTCTACGATGCGCGAGGCTGCCGGGATACCCGTCCACACTACGCGCTATGGTCAGAAAGCGCTTGCTTTTGCGGTAACGCATCCAATTGCGCATGAAAACGTCTCGACCGAGATCCACCGGTCTGGCGGGCCGTTCACATTGGTACCGCTGCCCGACTGGCAGGGTCAGCCCTCATCCGCCATCGTGTGGATGGAACGCGGGCCGCGCGCGGTGGAGTTGCTGAACCTCGACACCGAGGCCTTCGAGGCCGCGATGACGGAGCGGTCCTGCGGGTTGTTCGGGCCGTTGAAACTGGCCTCACGCCGGACGATCTGGCCGATCATCAGCCAATCGGCCGCGCGCCTGTCAGGCGAACGCATCGCCCTGATGGCCGAGGCCGCGCATGTGGTGCCGCCCATTGGTGCGCAGGGTCTGAACATGTCCTTGGGCGATCTGCGATCCCTTCTGGACCTGGCACAAGCCCGGCCTGACGGGTTGGGCGATGAACAGATGCTGGATGCCTACCACAAGGCCCGCCATGCTGAGATCGAGCTGCGGGTGAAAGGCATCGACCTGTTGAACCGCACCTCAATGCTTGAGGCGCGGCCGCTGCGCGATGCACGCGCCTTGGGGCTGAACGCGCTCTACTCCATGGGACCGGTGCGCAAGACGCTGATGCAAATGGGCCTCGGCGTGCGTTAAGCGGCAAGGCGGGCTTCAGCCCGCCACCCGGTCACAGAACCTGATCCAGCACCCGTTTCAGACGCGCAATTGTGCCGTCCACATCATACAGTTTGTCGAGGCCGAACAGCCCCAGGCGGAACGTGCTGAACCCGGCAGGTTCGTCACATTGCAACGGCACGCCAGCGGCGATCTGCATCCCCAAAGCGGCGAATTTCTTGCCATTCTGAACCTCGGGATCAGCCGTATAGCTGACCACAACGCCCGGCGCGCCAAAACCATCCGCGGCCACCGAGACAACGCCCTTCTCCTTCAACATCGCGCGTACGCCATTGCCCAAAGCCCATTGCGCGTCGCGCAATTTCTCGAACCCGTATTCCTGCGTCTCAAGCATCGTGTCGCGAAACGCCGTCAGGGCATCGGTCGGCATGGTCGCGTGATAGGCATGGCCGCCGTTCTCATAGGCCTGCATGATCTGACGCCATTTCTTCAGATCGACCGCAAAACTGTCGGACTCGGTCTCTTGCAACCGCGCTTCGGCACGCTCAGACAGCATGACGAGGCCCGCGCAGGGCGACGCGCTCCACCCCTTTTGCGGGGCCGAGATCAACACGTCCACGCCGGTCGCCTTCATATCAACCCAGGCGCAGCCTGATGCGATGCAATCCAGAACCATCAACGCACCAACCTCATGCGCGGCAGCTGCCATGGCGGTCACATAATCGTCGGGCAGGATCACGCCCGCCGCTGTTTCGACATGGGGTGCGAAGACCACGTTGGGGCGCTGCTCGTGAATGGCAGCAACCACATCTTCAATCGGAGCGGGCGCAAAGGGGGACGGGCTGGTATTGCCGGTTTCCCGCGCTTTCAGAACGGTAACCGATCCGGTCAGCGCGCCGCTTTCGATGATCTGGCTCCAGCGATAGGAGAACCACCCATTGCGCACCACCAGAACGTTGGCACCACGCGCGAACTGACGGGCCACGGCCTCCATCCCGTAAGTTCCGCCGCCGGGAATGATGGCAACACCGTCGGCATTATAGACCTCGCGCAGCATGCTCGAGACATCGCGCATAACCTTTTGAAACTTGGCCGACATATGGTTCAAAGAGCGGTCGGTGAAGACAACCGAGAACTCTTCAAGACCATCCCGGTCCACGGTTTCCAGCAATGCAGGCATTCAGTTTCCTTTCCAGAAGTCGTTCCCCAAAGCCAGGCCCAATTGCCCTGTCTGATTCCGGCGTACACTGCCACGAAAGTGACCCTACGTCACGAAAAACAAAACCGAAATATTTAGACCAACTGGTTCGAAAACATCAAAAATGACGCCAATTAGAGTCACCTCCCCTTTACACTTCTACTTGCTTCTGAACAGATGCATACACTTTATGCTTGAAGGGAAAATTCAACCCGTGACTCACCAAAAGCGGATCAGCTTCCAGGTCGTTCGTGACGAAGTGAAACGACGGATCGAAAGCCGTGTGTGGCCACAAGGCTCGCTTTTGCCGACGGAAACGCAGCTGGCCGAAGAATTCAACTGCGCGCGGGCCACCGTGAACCGCGCGCTGCGGGAACTGGCCGACCAGGGCTTTGTCGAGCGCAAGCGCAAAAGTGGAACGCGGGTCAAGAAAGAGCCCAGTAAACACGCCAGGCTGGAACTGTCGCTGGCCCGGCAGATGATTGAAAACCAGAACGCCGCATACCGCTATGCACTGGTCGAGCGTAATGTTGTGCCCAGCCCCGGTTGGCTGGCCTCGCAACTCAGCGTTTCGCCCGAGGCCCGTGTGCTGCACGTGATCTGCATGCACTATGCCGACAACCGCCCCTTTCAGCTTGAGGAACGGTGGATCAACATCGCAGCCGTTCCCGAGGTGGAAGAGGCCGATCTGAGCGCGCACGGCCCCCACGAATGGCTGCTGAACGCTGCCCCCTTCACCGAGGCCGAGGTCGCCTTTTGCGCGATTTCCGCTGACAGTCGTCTGGCCGAGTTCATGGGCACCACCGCCGGAACCTCGATGATCCAGATGGAGCGGACGACGTGGAAGGATGAAAACCCGATCACCTTCGCCCGCATGACCCACCATCCCGGCTATTGCGTTCGCACGAAATACTAGGCGCGATCAGCCTATCGGACCGGGCAGGCGTTCTTCGCTCAGCAAGACATTGGCCTCGACATCCCCCGCGCCGGGCAACGTCATGATCCGTCGGCGCAGGACCCGTTCGAAATCGGACAGGTCACGCGCCACTACGCGCAGACGGTAGTCATACAGCCCCAGCACATGCTCGACGGTCTGCACTTCGGGAATGGCGCTGACAGCGCGTTCGAAGTCTTCCAGACTGACCTGTCCCTTGCGCGCCAGCTTCACGCCCAGAAAGACAGTGACGCCAAAGCCCAATGCCTCGGCATTCAGGCGCAGACGGCGGCCTTTGATGACCCCCGCCTCTTCCAGCCTGCGGATCCGCCGCCATGTGGCGGGTTGCGACAGCCCCAGCCTGCGCCCCAACGCTCCGGCGCTTTGCGTTGCATCCTGCCGCAAGGCCTGCAGGATCTTTCGGTCTGTTTCGTCCAGCTCGATCATACCGGCAGCACCTCATCTCGTTTGACCCGTGCGATATGCATCAGCGCTTCGATGTCTGCGATATGCGGCAAGGTCAGGATGCGGTCGCGATAGAGTTGCTGGTAATGCGCCATGTCCTTTGCCAGAACCGACAGCCGCACATCCACGCGGCCCAGAAAGGTCTGGATCTCGATCACTTCGGGCACATCGCGCGCCGCAGCCGTGAATTCGTCAAACGCGCGCGCCTGCGTCTTGTCCAATGTGACCCGCAGCGACACCTCGACCGCATAACCCAGTGCAACCCAGTCTATCACCGCCTCCTGCCCCTCGATGATCCCGGCGGCCTGCATCTTTTCGATACGACGCCAGCAAACACCTTGCGTGATCCGGCACCGCTCGGCCAGTTCGGCGTTGGACAGGCTGGGATCAGCCTGAAAATGGCGCAGAATACGTCTGTCGAGGTCATCAAGCATAGATTTCTCATCATTCGGCCAAATGAAGAATAGTTCTTCATCTTTTTTATAAATACTCAACTTCAATACGCTCGCCAATCGCAAAACACCCGGGTAAAAGCGCAGCAATCGAAACAGAAAGGACCGGCAAAATGCGCGTCTATTACGATCGCGATTGCGACATCAACCTGATCAAAGACAAAAAAGTGGCCATCCTGGGCTATGGTTCGCAAGGTCACGCCCACGCGCTGAACCTGCGCGACTCGGGCGCAAAAAACCTGGTCGTCGCTCTGCGCGAAGGCTCTGCCTCGGCCAAGAAAGCCGAAGCCGAAGGTTTGCAGGTCATGGGCATCGCCGAAGCGGCAGCCTGGTGTGACGTCATCATGTTCACCATGCCCGACGAACTGCAGGCCGAGACCTACAAGAAATACGTGCATGACAACATCAAGCCCGGTTCGGCCATTGCATTTGCCCACGGCCTGAACGTTCACTTTGGCCTGATCGAGCCGAAAGAAGGCGTTGACGTCATCATGATGGCCCCCAAAGGCCCCGGTCACACCGTGCGTGGCGAATACGTCAAAGGCGGCGGCGTGCCCTGTCTGGTGGCCGTTGACACCGACGCAACCGGCAAAGCGCTGGAAATCGGCCTGTCCTACTGCTCGGCCATTGGTGGCGGCCGTTCGGGCATCATCGAAACCAACTTTCGCGAAGAGTGCGAAACCGACCTGTTCGGTGAGCAGGCCGTTCTGTGCGGCGGTCTGGTTGAGCTGATCCGCTGCGGCTTTGAAACCCTGGTCGAAGCAGGCTATGCGCCCGAGATGGCCTATTTCGAGTGTCTGCACGAGGTGAAGCTGATCGTTGACCTGATCTACGAAGGCGGCATCGCTAACATGGATTACTCGATCTCGAACACTGCCGAGTACGGCCAGTACGTCACCGGCCCGCGCATCCTGCCCTACGAGCAGACCAAGAAAGCGATGAAAGAGGTTCTGAACGACATCCAGCAGGGCAAGTTTGTCCGCGACTTCATGCTGGAAAATCAGGTCGGCCAGCCGACCCTGAAAGCTTCGCGTCGCGCCAATGACGAGCACCTGATCGAAGAAACCGGCGCCAAGCTGCGCGGCATGATGCCGTGGATTTCGGCTGGCAAACTGGTCGATCAGGAAAAGAACTAAGTCTGATATCCATCAGCACTGGGGCGGCCTTTAACGGGCCGCCCTTTTCTATGCAGCGCATGCTGTCGCAAAGCACTCGCCCAACACAAAATCCCAGCCCGAATCGTAACCGCCTCGCTTGTCTGCGGCGGCTTCGGCCCAGACCTCCCAGCCGGAATGGGTCAGGGTCACTTGAGTTTGGTTCGCACCGACCCTTTCAAACGCGACATCAACCCGCGTGGGGGTGTCCTTGTTGGTGCCCGGATGCCAGGTGAAGGCCAGGCGGTGCCCCTCTTCATATTCCAACACCGTGCCCCAATCGGCCCTTTCGCCGTCATACATCGTTTCGAACACTGCGCCACCAACCCAAGGCTCGATCGTGACGGCCAGCGCCGGTTGTCCCTTCGAGGCCGACACCGCGTGACCATCCATCGGCCACCAGCTTGCGATGCGATGCACAAAGACCTCAAAGGCGCGATCCGGCGCGGCGTTCACAACCACGGTTTTGACGATTGGATCAGTCATGTATCTCGCCCTTCCCGATTGATCTCTGTCGCAAAACTGTCCAGCACATCCGACCAGTATCGATCCAGCCAGGCGCGCATTTCTGCCAAGCCGTCAGGCCGGGCAAAGTAAATCCGGCGCGTCCCTTCCGACCGGCACCCGACCAATCCCGCATCCGACAGAACCTTCAGATGCTGCGACACCGCCGGGCGGCTGACAGGTAGCGTGTCAGCCAGAGCCCCAACCGCGCAGGGCCGGGCTGCAACTGCTTCGAACACTTTCCGACGAGTCGGGTCGCCCAGAGCGGTAAATGCATCTTGGTAAGCCATTACTTACGGTAAGTAAAAACTAACGCTTTGTCAATCTCGGGCGCGTGACATCGGCAAAATCAAAGGATATGGGGGGTTTATGGTGCAAGAACCCGATTACCGCGACTGGAGCGGCGTCCTGACACTCGGCCTCATATGGGGCGGTACGTTCATGGTCGTGGCCATGGCGCTGGAAGGCTATGGGCCCGTCACAGTGGCAACGGCGCGCACAACGCTGGGTGCGGTCACCCTGCTGGGCCTGATGGCAGCCACTGGTCGCAGGATACCCGGACCGGACCGCGCCCTATGGGGCGCAATCGTCATCATCGGGCTGTTGTCGACCGCAATTCCGTTCATGATGCTTAGTTGGGGCCAGCAATACGTGCCCTCGGCCTTCGCAGGCCTGTCCATGGCGGCGATCCCACTGATGGTGCTGCCGCTGGCGCATTTCTTTTCGGATGAGCCGATGAATGCGCGCCGCATTTTCGGGGTCTCTCTCGGCTTTGCCGGGGCTCTGGTTCTGATCGGCCCCGGCTTGACCCAGATCGGCCAAGGGTTCGAACCGTTGGCGCAACTCGCCTGTATCGGGGCGGCGCTGTGTTACTCGGTGGCTTCGATCTTCACCCGTCGTTGCCCGCCCATTGACCCTGTCACGCTGGCCGCGCTGACGCTGGTCGTCGGCGCAGTATGCCTGGTGCCGCTGATGTTGGTGACCGAAGGCCTCCCAACATGGGAAGGCACGCGCCCGGGCCTTGCGATCATCATCCTAGGCCTTTTGCCCACCGCCTTTGCCACGCTTCTGCGCGTATCGATCATTCGCAGCGCAGGGTCGGTCTTTCTGACACTGGTCAATTATCAGGTGCCAATCTGGTCGATGGTGTTCGGCGCATTGGTCCTATCCGAGGCCTTGCCCCTGCGTTTCTTCATCGCACTGGCCATGATTCTGACC
The DNA here is from genome assembly GCF_056537745.1 of Ruegeria sp. C12. Classification (NCBI taxonomy): domain Bacteria; kingdom Pseudomonadati; phylum Pseudomonadota; class Alphaproteobacteria; order Rhodobacterales; family Roseobacteraceae; genus Ruegeria; species Ruegeria sp. C12. Next base: position 888,022 of record NZ_JBQFSA010000001.1, on the reverse strand, counting down.
GGACTGGCCATCAGCCAGTGGTTCAGTCTGCGAAAACTGCTGACCGGGCGCTAGCCTGTTGCGGCTTCGACCTCGGACACGATGCTGTCGACGACCTGAGACAACAGCGCGTCATCTTCGCACTCGGCCATCACCCGGATCAACGGTTCCGTGCCGGATTTTCGGATCAGCAAGCGGCCCTGCCCGTTCAGGCGCGCCTCGGCATCGGCAATGGCAGCTTTGACGCTTTGCGCTTCAAGCGGCATTTGCCCCTCGCCATAGCGGACATTCTTCAACAATTGCGGCACGGTCTCGAATTGCTGCGCCAGATCCGAGGCTGATCGCCCGGACAGTACCATCTCGGCCAAAAAGTGCAGCCCGGCCATCAAACCATCACCTGTGGTGGCATAGTCGCTCATGACGATATGGCCCGATTGCTCACCACCCAGATTGAAACCGCCTTCACGCATCCGCTCGACCACATAGCGGTCGCCGACGGCCGTGCGTTCCAGACGCAGGCCTTGCGATTGCAGGTGACGCTCCAATCCGAGATTGGACATGACAGTCGCAACCAGCGCGTCGCCTTTCAACTGACCGGATGCAGCCCAAGCCGAGGCCAGCAAGGCCATCAGCTGATCGCCATCGGCCACGTCACCGTTTTCATCGATAACCACAACGCGGTCGGCATCCCCGTCCAGACAGACCCCCACATGCGCGCCATGCGCCACCACGGTCTCGGCGGCAAGCTGAGGCTTGGTCGATCCGCAATTGAGGTTGATGTTCTTGCCGTTCGGCGCGACACCGACCGGGATCACCTCGGCGCCCAATTCCCACAATACCTCGGGCGCAGTGCGGTGCGCCGCGCCGTTGGCGCAGTCGATCACGACTTTCAAGCCATCCAGCTTCACATCGCGGGGCAGCGAGGATTTGATCCGCTCGCCATAGCGAAACCGGGCATCGTCCACGCGGCGCGCGCGTCCGATATTCTGGGCCTGCGCGGGTTTAACGCCTTCCTCGATCAGCCGTTCGATTTCCAACTCGGCCTGATCGGACAGTTTAAACCCATCGGGCCCAAAGAACTTGATGCCGTTATCTTCCGCCGGGTTATGACTGGCCGAGATCATCACGCCCAGATCGGCGCGCATGGATTGGGTCATCAGCCCAACGGCAGGCGTCGGTACCGGCCCCAGCAGCAGCACGTTCATCCCCGTCGAGGTCAAACCAGCAGTCAGCGCGTTTTCCAGCATATAGCCCGACAAGCGCGTGTCCTTACCGATCACCACACGGTGCACGCCCGAGGCATCGCGACGGAAATACCGCCCCACGGCGGCCCCGATGCGCAAGGCCATTTCCGCTGTCATCGGATGTGTATTGGCTGTGCCCCGCACACCGTCAGTTCCGAACAGCTTGCGCATCTTCTACCCCTCACAAAAATGTTTGCGACCGGATTACCGGACCGCAGCCCATAGACGCAAGGCCTGAGCTGTCTCGGCCACGTCATGCACGCGAATGATCTGCACACCTTGGGACAATCCGTCCAGAGCAAGGGCAATTGATCCCGGAGCGCGCGCAGTTTTTTGCGGCTCTTTCCCGATGGACCCGATGAACCCCTTGCGCGACACGCCCAGAAGGATCGGACAGCCCAACCCGTGAAACAGGCTGAGGTTGCGCAGAAGGTCCAGATTGTGCTGTTCGGTTTTGCCAAAGCCGATACCCGGGTCGACAATGATCAGATCGCGGCTCAGACCCAGTGTTTCCAGCCGCGCGATCTGACCTTCGAGGAAATCGTAAACATCCAGCACAACGTTGTCGTATTCGGGATTGTCCTGCATCGTGGCCGGGTCGCCTTGCATATGCATGACACAAACCGGCGCGCCCAATTCAGCGCAAAACGGCGCGAGGTCCGGATCGAAGGTAAAGCCCGAGACATCGTTGACCAAACCTGCCCCGGCGGCGCAGGCGGCCTTGGCCACTGCGGCCTTGCGGGTGTCGATTGAGATCAAGGCTTCCGTTTCCGCCCGAATCGCTTCGATCAGCGGGCGCGTGCGGGCGATCTCTTCCGCTTCTGGGACAAAATCTGCACCGGGGCGGGTCGATTCTCCGCCAATGTCCAGAATGGTCGCGCCTTGCGCCACCATGTCAGCGGCCCCTGCCCGCGCACCCTCGACCGAGCTGTGAACGCCGCCATCCGAAAAGCTGTCAGGTGTCGCGTTCAGGATGCCCATGATATGCGGCTGCGCCATGTCCAGACCGGATATTGCTGCACGCTGGCGGCTGAGGCGTTGCAAAACATCGGCTGGAATTTCAGCCGCCGGGACGACCTTGGGCGCATCCAACCGCGACAGGGCTTCCGCATGTGTGAACCACAACGCCTGACCGGCCAAAGACACTGCACCATCCGGGCGGGCCGGGCCGTGCTGAACCAGCGGTCGGTAATAATGGCTCACAACTGCGCCTGATCGACGGCGACGGCGCGCAGGGGCGTCTTGGGTTCTTTCGGCAGCTCGCCACCGATCACCATCATCTCACTGGCTTCAAACGTCGCGGCAAACCACGCGGCCAGAGCAACCGCGTCCGACGGCGCGGCGGATGGGCCGTCCACCGCATCCAGAACGATCTTGGACGGGGCCCAGACGCAGATCTGGCCGTTTTTCATGGCCCAATCCAGCTCGGTCCGAGTCGAGACGACGACACAGCGATGATCCCGCGCGGCCAGAACCCAGGCGTTTTGTTCGATGGACAGCAGATCGATCCGGCGCTGCGTCATGGCATGGCCGGTCTGCGGCGCAGCCAGATCCGAGGCCCCGACGCACAGGATCAGCGGGCGCTGACGATTTTCCAGCTGATCGATCCAGCCTTTCAGATTGCCCGACGCAATCGCGTCATTGGACAGGAACACAAGGCGCGGATGCGGGCGTTCTTCTTCAACAACGTCATGATGAACGGCGTCCTTGCCGCGTACGATCTCTACCCCCAGCGCGCCGGGACCCCGATCCAGCTTTTCGATCCGCACGAAAACCCGAACGGCCTGAGGTTCCAGCAGGATGCGCTCGGCCACGCGCTCGGCGAGCGTTTCAAGCAGGTTCAGGCGTTCAGCCGCCAGTTCATAGGCGATGGCCTCGGTCACGCGGTCATAGGACAGGATACGGTCCACATCGTCGTCAATATCCGAGGTCAGCGGGCGCACCTCGACCACGATGTTAAAGCAGATGCGCTGCGTCGTGCCGCGCTCGGCCTGAAAGGCCCCAATTTCAACCTCGACAGTGTGGTCACGCAATGAGATGCGATCCAACGGCCCCCGGGGCGAGGTCGCCTCGGACCGCTCGGACGGGTGCGCAAAGGCAAGGCGGATTTCAGAACTCATGGGTCAGGCCTTCTCGGGCTTGCAGAACAGTTCGCCTAATTTAGGCGGTCCGAGGGGCTATAACACTCACACAAGCGCCATTCCAGCCGCTGATTGCGGCGTCAGGTGACGCGAAACCAACTCATCATACCCGCGGCGGCATGTCCCAGCATATGGCAATGCAACAGCCAATCACCGGAATTATCGGCAAATAACGCGATTTGACGGGTTTGTCCCCTCTCGATCAGAACCGTATCGCGCCACGGACCCAACGCGCCATCGTCCAAAACAAGCCGAAAGTGGTGGCCATGCAGGTGCATCGCATGGGGGAATGCGGTTTCGTTCACGAACTCGATCCTGTGAAGGCTACCCAGAGACGCATCGAGAAAAGGATCCGACGGACGTTCGGCATATCCGTTCAATGCCCAGAACCGCCCCAACTGCGCCAACTCGCGCCCTGACAGGTCGGTCTCACCAATCCGAGCGCTTTCCAACCACCTCATAGCCCCGCCCTGCAGACGCATTCGATGCAGCGGGGCATCGTCAATCCCAGCGATTTCCGGCAGGGGATTAGGCGGTAGCGCGACTATGTCCGTCCGTTGAGCGTTGGCGGACGGACCGCCGATGTCGAAACGCGCCAATCCAAATGCCCCGTCGCGTTCAACACTCACAAGGCTTGCGGTCGGCCCATCAGCCACAACGTCAACGATCAAATCCGCCCTTTGCGCCGGGGCCAGTGGCAAGGACCCGCTCAAGGCAAGCGGCACTTCCAGCGGCATCCCGTCCAGAGCGACAATCCAGCCCGCAAGGCCATCCAAGTCCAGATCGTAGATCCGAGCGTTCGAGGCATTGATCAGCCGAAGCCTGAGCCGTTCGTTTCGACGCACCGGCAAGGCCGGATCGAACGAGCCGTTAACAGTGACTGTGTTTCCGAGGCGTCCGGCATGGCTCAGGTCGTGGCCGTTGTTGAAATCGTCGGTAATCTGAGCTGTTTCCGGGTCGAGCCGCCAGTCATCCAGCATCAGGATCAGATCTTGATCGACATCCGGCGGTACGGCCTCGTCAACGATCAAAGGACCGTATAGCCCGCGCGCCACCTGCTCTACCGATCTGTTATGGGCGTGGTACCAAAAGGTACCCGCATCGGGGACGACAAAATCGTATTCGAAAGCCCCGTCAGCTTCGACGACGTCTTGCGTCAAACCGGGTACACCATCCATCGCGTTGTCTATTCGAATTCCGTGCCAATGAACCGAAGTTGGCTGCGGAAGTCTGTTCACAAAGCGTTGCTGGACGCGCGTACCCTGATTGTATCTGAGCGTCTTGCCCGGAACCGAGCCTCCATAGCTCCAGACTTCGGTTTCAGGAAACCCTTCAGGCGCAAGCTGTTGCCTGGAAACACGTGCCTCAAGATGCGGGGCGTTCGCCCTGACCGCAGCCGGCAAAAGCGAAGCCGCCGCAGCGGTTTGCAAAAATCGTCTTCTATTGAATGGCATTACGGGCCTCCTGGCCCGCAATATAGACTGCAACTCGCCCCGCGCCATCAAGCTTCCAGCGCGGGTGCGTCAATCAGTTGCTCGCTGTCCGGTAGTTGTGGCGGTAGAAGATGTGCACGCCGATCCGCGCGGTCTGCTTGTAGACGCGTGACCAGGATGGGCGCACCGCTGTCGTGTGATAATGGGTCGCGCCTTCGGTCAGTTCCTTTGAAATCCCGTCCATCGCGGCCCGCGCGACTTTCGACACACGCTCAAAGGCTTTCTTTTCGTGGATCACCTCTTTGCGGCCATCGCAGGTATAGGTGAACTGGCACTGGTATTTCTTCCCGGTGCCCTGACTGATCACACCGCACAGGCTGTCAGGGAAACGGCTGCTTTTGACCCGGTTCAGGATCACTTCAGCCACAGCAAACTGTCCCCGCACGCTTTCACCGCGGGCTTCGAAGTACAGCGCCTCGGACAGACACTTCCAGTTCTCGTCCCCGGTCGCTTTGGGTTGCTGATCCAGCCAGTCCTTCGAGTAGGAAACTTCGACCGGCGCAGCCGGCTTCCGAGGCTGGAACAGTTTGAAATAGTCACGGAAACTTTGCGCCGGCAATTCGTTGCGGGCGACAAGTTCTTCCTTGGCGGAATCGGTTGCTTCCCTCTCGGCGAAGGACGCACTTGGCAGCACGGTTGCTGCCAATGTGGCAACAGCCATTATGTAACGTAGCATCAGATAACCTCGCACAGGCACTTCTCGCGCCTAACCCTCCCCCGGCGGGCGCGACGAGGCATTTAGCGCAGTCCGGCGCAAACGTCCAGAACCGAAGGAAAAGCAAGTGGAAAATCGCTCGTGGGGAAGATTTTTTCCGCCACAAGTTCGCCTGAAACCCACTAATCCTTGGGTTAAATGGCGCTGTCAACCCCCAAGTCTGGACGAAATCGCCAGTTGAGCGGCAGCCAGCCGAGCGACTGGTACCCGGAAGGGGGAACAGGACACATAGTCAAAGCCAAGGTCCCGACAAATCGCGATTGATTCGGGGTTCCCGCCGTGTTCGCCACACACCGAAAGCGTCACATCGGGTTTCGCCAGACGCCCCCGTTCGGCCCCGAGTTTCAGCAACTCACCCACGCCATCGGGGTCCAGCACATGAAACGGATCTTCGGTGAACACACCCTGACGGACATAAGCCGACATGAAACGTCCTGCGTCGTCACGCGACAGGCCGTAGGTCATTTGGGTCAAGTCATTGGTGCCGAAGCTCAAAAAGGCGGTGCTGGGGGCGATTTCCTCGGCCCGCAGGCAGGCGCGCGGCGTTTCCACCATGACGCCCAGACGGTATTCAAACTCCTGCCCCTGCTCTGCCGCAACTGCCGCCGCGACCGAATCGATGCGGGATTTGACCAGTTCGACCTCGCGCTTGGCCGACACCAATGGGATCATCACCTCGGGCACCACGGGGGCACCGTTCTTGCTGGCCTCCAACGTCGCCTCAAAGATCGCGCGGGCCTGCATGTCATAGATTTCGGGCACGGTCACACCCAGACGCACACCGCGCAGGCCCAGCATCGGGTTATATTCGGTCATCGCGGCAACCCGGCGTTCCACATCCGAGACCGGCAAATCCAGTGCCTCGGCCAGTTCACGCTGGCCACTGCGGGTGGTCGGCAGGAATTCGTGCAAAGGTGGGTCGAACAGGCGGATACAGACCGGTTGACCCTCCATGATGCGGAACAGCTGCACGAAATCCTCGCGCTGCATGGGCAACAGACGTTCCAGCACAGCCTCACGCCCGGACGATGTTTGCGCAAAGATCATCTCGCGCATCACGATCAGACGGCCGGGATCAAAGAACATATGCTCGGTCCGACACAGACCAATGCCCTGCGCCTGAAAGTTCCGGGCGGTTTGTGCATCGGCTGGCGTATCGGCGTTGGCGCGTATCCCGATATCGCGCTCGGCGTCCGCCCAGCCCATAAGCGTTTGAAAACAATCGTCCAAAGCGGCTTCCAGCATCGCGGGTTGCCCCGCCAGAACCTGCCCCGAGCTTCCGTCAATGGTCAGCACGTCCCCGGTTTTGAACACCCGCCCATCCGGGGCGGTCAGCATTTTCTTCTTGGTCTGAAAGCGGATGTCGGACGCGCCGACGATACAGGGCAGGCCCAGACCACGCCCGATCACCGCCGCATGGCTGGTCATGCCGCCCTTCTCAGTCAGCACGGCCACAGCGGCGTGCATCCCACGCACATCCTCGGGCGAGGTTTCGCGGCGGACCAGAACACAGGCCTCACCCCGCGCCGCGCTGGCCTGCGCTTCGGCGGCGGTAAACACGATCTTACCGGTCGAGGCTCCGGGGCTTGCGCCAATCGCCATGGTCAGCACATCGCGCTCGGCCTCGGGATGGACCTGACGGTGCAGCAGCTCGTTCAGCGCGTGGGGATCAACCCGCATCACCGCCTCTTGCTGCGGGATGATCCCGTCTTCGGCCAACCGAACGGCAATCCGCATCGCCGCACGCGCGGACCGCTGCACACGCACACCGTCCAGAATGTGCACATGGCCGTTTTCAATCACGAACTCGACCTGCATTTCCTCGCGCAGTTTCTCGCGCATCAACGCGGCCTGCGCCTTCAGGTCGGCGAACGCCTTGGGGGCTACCTCTTCCAGCGACTGCCCCCGCGGGTCCTTCTCAAGATACAGCGCCGAGACACCTTCGCCCAGCGCATCGCGCCCCTGGCTCTGGCTCAGATATCGCCCCGTGATCTGGGGCATTCCGGTTGTGGAATCAACCAGTTGCAACACACCCGAGCCGCATTCACCCTGCCCCACGCCGGGGATCATTTCCTGAATGACCAGCCCAAGCCCCGCATCTGCTGGGGCCCCTTTGGCCTGACGCAGCAACCGGGCCGACGTTCCGTCCCATGCCCGCGCCATCGAGCGCAGAACGCCCACCAACTGCTCGCCCCGATCCTGCGGAAAGGCCTCGTCGGTCTCATCTTCATAGGCGCGCAGACTGTCCCGCAATCCGTCCATACCGACGGTATCGATATCGTCAAATACGTCGGCATCCAGACGCGCCACGTGAATGGCGTAGCTTTGCACAAATCGCAGCGACAAGGCTGCGGCGGCCTCGGACCCCATCTTTTCCGCGAAATCGCCGTATCGGGCTTCGTTCATACCAATATTCAGGATAGCCCCCGGACCGCCCCAATCCGGGTCTTCCGAACTGGGCCGCACGCACAACAGGGCGTCCTCGTCAAACTGGTCCAGAATGGCCCCGATATCCGGCACCTGCCCTTCCGCAATGCGGTGAACTGCATCGAAGGACAACGCCACCGTGCGGGGCACCGGCATCTCAAGCCGGACCAGACGTTGCAGACATTTCGCCCGCCCGCCATGGGTATTGGCAGCGATGGGCGCTTTGGGCGTGATGAGCGTGGTATGCGGGTTATTCTGCACTGCGGCACCTTTTGGTTTCACCGCAGCATAGGCAGCTTTACCCCTTGCGCAAGGGTGATCTGGGCGCGCTGAGGCGCGCGCCCGGTGTCTTAGCCTTCGATCCTGGTCAGATCGGCAACGCTGGAGCAGACCGTGCGGATCTGGCTCAGCAGGTTCAGGCGGTTGCGGCGGATGATGTCATTGTCGGTGTTGACCTGCACATCCTCAAAGAACGCATCCACCGGACCTCGCAGCGCGGCCATGGCGGCCATGGCGGTTGGGAAATCCTCGGCCTTCAGCGCCGGATCAATTTGCGCCTGCGCCTGATCGAGGGCTGCAAACAGCGCTTTTTCGCTGTCCGTCTCGGCAAATTTCACATCCGCGCCGTAGGAGTATTCGACGCCGTCCTTCTCTTCGGCCTGCGTCAGGACGTTGTTGGCGCGTTTGAAGCCCTGCACGAGGTTTTCGCCATCCTCGGTCTCAATCACCGCATTCAGAGCGCGGGCGCGTTTGACCAGCAGGTTGAGGTCGTCATTCCCCTCCATCGCGATACAGGCGTCGATGATGTCGTGGCGGATGCCCTCGTCGCGGAGGAAGACTTTGAGGCGGTCGTGGAAGAAGGAGAGGAGGTCGGCCTGCTTGTCAACAAGTCCTTTGGGCGTCGTCGCGGACCAAGGCATGTACGATGTTTCGGCCCGAGCACGTGCATCACGGCTAAAGGACGAATAAGGCCAGCCGAACTCGTCTTTATAGATACCCGCGACTCGATCCGCATCTGGCATAGCTTGCGTGTTGACAGTCTTATCCTCCGGCTGCCAGTTCAGCGACAAAGGCCGCCAACCTTCAGCGCGCGAGAACGCAAATTCGAAAGCTGCGCTTACATCCCGTTTGTTCGCATTCTCGTCAACGTAAGCCTGCATTGCTCGGACATAGGCCAGTTCTGGTTCTTGTCCGATTTCGATGGCCTTGTTGACAATATCTGTAATCGAAAGACCCAGCTTGTTCTCCAAAACCAACCGAATTACCCCCAACGCCGCGCGGCGCAGAGCAAACGGGTCTTTCGATCCGGTCGGCTTCTCATCAATCGCCCAGAACCCGGTCAGCGTGTCCAGCTTATCAGCCAGCGCCACGGTCACCGAGAGCGGTGCGGTCGGCACATCATCCGACGGACCCAGCGGCGAATAATGCTCCTTCGCTACAGCGGCCACGGCGGCATTTTCGCCTGCGGCCTCAATATAATAGCGCCCCATAAGCCCCTGAAGTTCTGGGAATTCATAGACCATCTCGGAGCTCAGATCGGCCTTGGCCAGACGCGCGGCTTTTTCGGCCTGATCCGCATCCGCTCCGGTCACCGGGGCCAGTTCGCGGGCCAGTGCGGCGATGCGGTCGATGCGCTCGGCCTGTGTGCCCAGTTTGTTGTGGAAGGTCACATTCTCCAGCGCGCGGGTCCATTGGGCGATGTCCGATTTGGCAACGCGCAGGTCGTTCTCCCAGAAGAACTTGGCATCAGCCAGACGGGCCGACAGAACCTTTTGGTTCCCTGCCAGAATGGTCGCGCCATTGTCAGCGGTCTCACGGTTGGCGACGGTGATAAATCGTTCGATCCGGCCGGTTTTGGGGTTCTTCACGGAAAAGAACTTCTGATGTTCTTTCATCGAGGTTTGCAGCACCTCGGGCGGCAATTCGAGAAATTCCTCATCGATCTGCCCCATCAGCACCACGGGCCATTCGACCAGCCCGGCGACCTCGGCCAGCAGGCCCTTATCCTCGACCACATCCAGACCGGCGGCAAAGGCCATGTTCTGGGCGTCGTTCCAGATATGCTCGGCGCGCTCGCTGGGCGACAGAACAACGAACGCGCGTTTCAGTTGAGCGGCGTAATCCTCAAAGGAGTTAACCGAGAACCGGGCCGGCGCCATGAAGCGGTGGCCAGCCGTGGTGTCACCGGCTTTGATTCCCTCGATCTCCAACGGCACGACCTGCGCGCCAGTCTCATCATTCAGAATGCATAGGATCGAGTGCAGCGGGCGCACCCAGCGCATGGGACCACTGCCCCACCGCATCGACTTGGGCCACGGGAAGTTGCGGATGGTCGCCTCAAGCACCTCGGCCACGATTTCAGCCGCCGGACGCCCGGCTTTTTCGATGGTGGCGAAATAGACTGCGCCTTTGGGTGTGTCACGTTCCTCAAGCTGATCACGGGTCAGGCCCGCGCCGCGCAGGAAGCCCTCGATCGCTTTGTCCGGCGCGCCGACCTTGGGGCCTTTGCGTTCCTCGCGGATCGTTGGACTTTCCGCCAGCAGCCCCTCGACCGCCAGCGTCATGCGCCGGGGCGTGGTCAGGGCGGCGGCCCCGGCATAGGTCAGACCGGCCTCGACCAGACCATCGGTGATCCGCTTTTTCAGGTCCTCACCGGCGCGGGTCTGCATACGCGCGGGGATCTCCTCGGAAAACAGTTCGATCAGCAGGTCGGGCATTTTCGGTCCTTAGAATGAAACGATCGTCTGGATGACGATGGCATTGGCGATATCCACAAAGAATGCGGATACAAGGGGCAGCACGATAAAGGCAATAGGCGACGGGCCATATCGCTTGGTTACGGCGGTCATATTGGCGATAGCGGTGGGGGTTGCGCCCAAAGCGAAGCCCCCGAACCCTGCTGCAAGCACGGCGGCGCGGTAGTTCGAGCCCATGACGGGGAACAGAACCCAGATCACAAAGACGACGGCAAACAGGGTTTGCGCAGTCATGATGACGACGATGGCCAGCCCCAGTTCCGCGATTGTCCAAAGCTGCAGGCTCATCAGCGACATGGCCAGAAACGCGCCCAGCGAGAATTCCGAGATCAGTGCCAGCGAAGGTGTGCGCGACACTTGCGGTGCATTCGGGGCAATCCAGTCGCGCAGATTGGCGATCACGATTCCCATGATCAGGCACGGAACAAACAGCGGTAGTTTCAGCCCGGCGGCCGTGATCGCCTCGCTCAGCACATATCCGAAGATGATCGCGAGGTTGAGGTGCAGAAGGACGCGCATGATCGTCAGGTGATCGATCTTGGAATTGCGCTCGTCCGCATCATCGGGAAGGCCGATTGTGTGTTCCTCATCCGGGCGCGCCGGTTGTAGGTTTCGGCCCTCGACCAGAACCCGCGCAATCGGCCCGCCGACAAGCGCGGCAAGAACAAGGCCAAGGGTCGCCACCGCGACACCCAACTCGGTCGCACCGTCCAGGCCAGTCACTTCGGCCACATCCGAGGCCCAAGCTATCGCCGTTCCGTGCCCGCCGATCAGGGAGGCTGAGCCAAACAGCACCCCGGCCTGCGCGGGATAGCCGAACGTCACCGCTCCGGCAGCGCCAATCACGTTCTGGAAGATGATGGTCGCAAGCGTCAGAACAAGAAGCAAAAACAGTGGCTTGCCGCCTGCAATCAAATCAGACAGCCGCGCATTCAGGCCGATCCCTGCAAAGAACACAACCAACAGGAAATCACGGGCCGCGAGGCCGAAGCTGAGTTCCAGATCAAACAGAAGAAACAGCCCCAGAACGACAAGAGACGCCAACAGACCTCCGGTCACCGGCTCGGGGATGTTGAACTGGCGCAGCGCCGCGACCCGAGCGTTGACCTCGGCCCCGATCAAGTAGACCGCGAAGCCCAGCGTCGCCGTTAGAAAATCCGGGATCTGCAGGGTCTGCGCGTCCATGGCGATTTAACTTTCAGGCCGAGGCGGGCATTCTTCGCCTACAACGGTGCCGTCATAGGCCTTTTCGCCACAATTGTTCAGCGCGTGCCAGATGTAACCTTTGCCATCCTGTGTGACAGCCACGATCCGATCCACACCATAGTGGATATTCTTCTGCCCGATGAATGCCTGCGCCTGACCGGATTTCAGAGCATCTGCCAGAGCGACCGCATCGTAACAATCAAACCAGCCCGGCGCGGTCAGGGGGGTCGCCTCGTCCGCCAACTGGTACGTCGATTGCAACTCATCCAGCGTCAGATCGGTGTCGAAACAGGCCCGAAACCGGATCGGAGAACTGTCGGCGTCGATCGCCTGAAAACCCGAATATTCGATCGCAACCGGTGCATCGGCCCCGTCGACCAGCAGCGCCACGTCCTCACCTGGCGATGGTGCGACATCGTAATAGAACCCATAGACCTGCAAATAATACATCCCGCCGCCCGCAAGCGCGGCGGACACCAGAAGAAGGATGGCGAGCAATTTGCCAGTCATGTTTTGAAGGTCCCTCGTTCGCAGTCTTTCTCAGGTATTGCAGAGGTAGCGCGTGCTACGGGACAGTACAGTCCGCCCGTCGCCCGCTGTCCAACTCTCAGGCCAAGGTCACCAAATCCCTGTGACCCTTGAGGTCGTGTTTCCCGTTGGACGCATCAGGCCGCGTGCCCTGCGGCCTCGGTCTGAACAAAGGCATCCGCGCATTGTTTGGCTAGGGCCCGCACGCGCCCGATATAGGCCTGCCGTTCGGTCACCGAGATTACGCCGCGCGCGTCCAGCAGGTTGAAGATATGCGACGCCTTGATGCACTGATCATAGGCGGGATGCGCCATGATGATGCGCTTGCCGGTTTTCGGATCGTCATGTTCCTGCGCCAGAATGGCGGCGCATTCGGCCTCGGCCTCTTCGAAATGGCGCAACAGGACCTCGGTATTGGCGACATCGAAATTCCAGCGGGCGTATTCCTCTTCGGTCTGTTTGAAGATGTCGCCATAGGTCAGCGGACTGGGGGATTGCGGGTCGTTGAACGGCATGTCCATCACGTGATCGATGCCCAGCACATACATCGCCAGACGTTCCAACCCATAGGTCAGCTCGCCCGAGACCGGGGCGCAGTCATGGCCGCCGACCTGTTGGAAATAGGTGAACTGGCTGACCTCCATCCCGTCGCACCAGACCTCCCATCCCAGCCCCCAGGCGCCCAGGGTGGGGCTTTCCCAGTCATCCTCGACGAACCGGATGTCGTGCAGGTCCATATCGATGCCGATGGCCTGCAGCGAGCCCAGATACAGCTCTTGCAGATCCGGCGGGCTGGGTTTGATCAGCACCTGATACTGGTAGTAATGCTGCAACCGGTTCGGGTTCTCACCGTACCGCCCGTCGGTCGGGCGGCGCGAGGGCTGCACATAGGCCGCGGCCCAGGCCTTGGATCCCAGCGCGCGCAAGGTGGTCGCCGGATGGAAGGTCCCTGCCCCGACCTCCATGTCGTAGGGTTGCAGGATCGCACAGCCCTTGGACGCCCAATAGGTCTGAAGCCGCAGGATAATTTCCTGAAAAGAACGAGGTGCGCTGGACGGTTCGGTCATGACATTCCCTTTGGGCGTCGCTTGCGCCCTGTTCCGGTCGGTTTTGCCCTTCCTATGCAAGGGGCCAAGGGGCGTCAACGGGCCAATGGCCCCATGCTGTATCTGCACGGCCACACCGTAAATTCCCCGTATTCCCGCCATGGCATTTGAAGGACGAAATCGCGTATTCTGCGCCAAAGCACCAACACTGCATAAACGGGCAGACAATGACACGAGTTTTAACGGCATTTCTTTTGTTTCTTCTATTCGGCCTGCACGCCGCATCCGCTCAGCAAGACCAGGGCGTTTGGGTACAGGTCGAGGCTCAGCCTTCCTTGCGCGAGGCGCAGGAGCGCGCGCAGGTTTACGCCAGCGCCCTGCCCGATGTGAACGGGTTTCGTCTGAACAGCGGCTGGTACGCCATCGTCATTGGGCCTTACGCCCGCAGCGATGCCGAACAGGTTCTGCGCGTCTACCGCGCCGAAGGGGAAATCCCCCGCGACAGCTTCATCGCATTCTCCAGCGCCTTTGGTCAGCAGTTCTGGCCGGTCGGCGCCAACCTGCTGGACCGTGGAATCGCCACACCACCGGTAGAGCCCGAACCGCAGCCGGAACAAAACCTGTCCGAGGTGACACCGCAGGCGTCCGACGAAACCCGCGCGCAGGCGCTGCAATCCGAACGGCTGCTGAGCGCGCAGGAACGGAAGGACCTGCAAACCGCGCTACAGGCCGCAGGGTTCTATAACTCGACCATCGACGGAGCATTCGGGCAAGGCACCCGCCGGTCGATGGGCGACTGGCAGCGCTTTAACGGCTATGAGCCGACAGGCGTTCTGACCACCTTGCAGCGCAAGGCGCTGATTGATGACTACAACGCGCCGCTGATCAGCGTTGGCATGGCGCAATATGTGGACGATAAGGCCGGTATTGCGATGGACATGCCTTTGCAGGCATTGGCGTTTGATCGCTACGAAGCCCCCTTTGCCCATTTCAAGTCTGGTTCGGATACCGGAGCCAAGGCGCTGCTGATTTCTCAGGAAGGCGACAGATCCACGCTGCGCGCGTTGTATGAGGTGATGCAATCGCTGGAAATCGTACCGCTGGATGGCCCGCGCGAGCTGCGCGGCGACCGGTTCTCGCTGGAAGGGCGCGGCAATGGCGTTGTTTCGTTCACGCAAGCCAAGCTGGACGACGGGCGGATCAAAGGATTCACGCTGGTCTGGCCCGAAGGCGATGAGGCGCGCCGCCTGCGCGTTCTGGCGGCCATGGCGTCCAGCTTTGCGACCACCGACGCGGTTCTGGACGCAACCGCCGGGGCCAATTTGGATCAGCGGATCGATCTGGTTTCGGGCCTGCAAGTGCGCAAACCGCGCCTGTCCCGCTCGGGCTTTTTTGCCGACACAAGCGGCGCGGTGCTGACCGTGTCCGAGGCAGCGGACAATTGCACCCGGATCACACTGGATGGCGATCAGGAGGTTCAGGTCGCCTGGACCGATACCGATCTGGGTGTTTCTGTCTTGCGCCCCAACCAAAGCCTGGCCCCGATGAGCGTTGCCGCCTTCAGCGCAGGCACACCGCGCATTCAGTCCGAAGTGGCGGTGTCCGGGTATTCCTATCAGGGCGCACTGGGCGCCCCGACCCTGACCTATGGGCAAATCGCGGATGTTCGTGGTCTGAACGGTGAAGAAGGGGTCAAACGTCTGGCCCTGAACGCCCAGCCCGGCGATGCCGGAGGCCCCGTGTTCAACGACAGCGGCAATGTGGTGGGCATGTTGCTGCCGACACCCACCGAAGGACGCACCCTGCCCGCCTCGGTCAGCCTTGCGGCGACCGCGGACCGTTTGACGGACGTTCTGACACAGGCAGGCGTTTCCGGTCAGTCCGGCCCTGAAGAGGCAACGCAAATCTCGCCGAACGAATTGAACCGCCGCGCAACGGGAATGACTGTTCTGGTTCATTGCTGGGACTGATCCCAGCCCTATCCGCAGAAAAAGAAACGCCGCAGATTTCTGCGGCGTTTTCTTATTTCAGGATCTCCGGCGTGACGTGGATCAGCGTTGGAACCGGCGCATCGAACGCGGCCTTCACCGCCTCCTGCAGTGCAGCCAGAGTGCCGGGCGCGGCGGACCGTGCCCCAAACGCCTCGGCCAGTTTGCAGAAATCGGGATTGCGCGCCACGACCGCATTCGGCGCGATCTGACTGCGGACCATGCTGTCCTCAATCTCTTTCAACTTGCCGTTGTCCCACAGGATGATCGGCAGCGACAGGCCCAGTTCGACCGCGACGCCCAGTTCCTGCATCGTATAGTGAAACCCGTAATCCCCGGCGATCACAGCGGTTGGTTTGCCTCGCCGCGCCACAGCCCCGCCAATCCCCGCTGGCAGGCCATAGCCCAAGGTGCCAAAGCCGGTTGGGTGGTGCCAGTGATGGGGATAGGCCATATCCCAGACCTCTTTCGCGACATAGGCAAACTGGGTCATATCGGAATAGATCATCGTGTCGGCGGGCATCGTGGCGCGCAGAGCGTCAAGGATCGGTACGATGCCCGGACGTTCGGCATCAACCTCGGCCCGCCAACGGGCGCGCGCCTCGGCCACCTCTTCCTGCGTCCAGCCCGTGGCCGGATTCGCGTCTTCGGTGGCGACCCAAAGGGCGCGGGCAAAGCTTGTGCTATCCGCCTGAATCTTGATTGCAGCGCGGTGATGGTCTGACAGCACCTCGGGGTCCAGATCGACGCGGATCAAAGTGGCCGAGTGCCCCAGCTCTTTCCGCCAAAGATCAACCTCACCCAGTTCAGCCCCCACTGCGATGACCAAATCGGCCGAGGTGATCACCTCGGCGCTGCCGGGGCGCGGCAACATCGAGCCGAAGTCCAGGGGATAGTTCGCGCCAACCATGCCACGTCCGGCATAGGTGGTGAAACAAGCCGCACCCACCTGCGTCAAAATCTGCCGCCAGTCATTCGACCGGCATCCGCCACCCAGAATGAACAAGGGGCGTTTCGCGATGTTCAGCAAGGACACTACCGGCGCCACATCCGGCGGCAAAGCCTTGGTCCGCAGCGCGGGTTGGTTCGGAAACGGGGCCGGATCGGCATCCGCCTCAAGCTGTACGATCGGCACCTGAATGTGCTTGGGGCGGGGCCGCGACAGTTCGAATTCTTCAAATGCGCGTTCGATCAAGCCATAGGCGGCCTGCGCGGTATTCGCCTGTGCGGACCAATCGGCGACTGTACCCGCCGCCCCTTGCTGATCCTTCATCTGATGCAATTGCCCCCGCTGCGCGTGTGTCTCGTCCAGACAAGAGGACAGAACCAGCATGGGCACCGAGTCACTATAGGCCTGCCCCATAGGCGTCATGGTATTGCACAGACCCGGCCCGGTGATCACATAAGCCACGCCCGGCTTGCCCGTCGCGCGCGCATATCCGTCGGCCATGAAGCCTGCCCCCTGCTCGTGCCGGGCCAGAACATGGTTGATCCCGGCCTCTTTGATGCCGCGGTACATTTCCTGATTGTGAACTCCGGGAATACCAAAGATCACGTCAACGCCACGATCCCTGAGCATATGCGAGATCTGCGCGCCAAGAGCTCTTTTCATCAGCTTCTCCAAAATTGAACGGTGAAGATTGCGTAAACGGCCAGCAACTCAAGCCGTCCGACCAGCATGCCGATGGTCAGCAGCCATTTCGCCGAGTCGTTCAGCCCGGCAAAATTACCCGCCGGACCGATCTGATCGCCCAGCCCCGGCCCCACGTTGGCCAGTGCTGTCGCCGCCCCCGAGACCGATGTTATGAAATCCAAACCGGTCAGGGCCAGCGCCCAGGACAGGACGCCCATGGACAACACGAAGAACATGAAGAAACTCATAACCGAAGTCAGGACATCGCGGCTGACAGGGCGTCCGTCGTAAAGCGGCATGAACACCCCATGCGGGGACCGGATGCGCCGGATCTGAGTTTTGATCGATGCAAACAGCAACTGGTACCGGAACACCTTGATCGAACAGGCGGTCGAGCCCGCGCAGCCGCCGATCAGGCCGATCAGGAAAAACAGCATCACCGGGAAACTGCCCCAGGTCATGTAGTTGACGCTGGCATAGCCGGTGCCCGAGATGATCGAGGTGATGTTGAACAGCGACTCGCGGAAGGCGCGCTCCCAGTGGTGCGGAAAGACGGACATCAGGAAGACGGCCATGACAACGACCAGAACGAAGATCGTCGCCAGAAACGCCTTGATCTGACTGTCCTGCCAAAGTGAGTTGGTCTTGCCGTTGGCCAATTGCACATAGCGGACAAACGGCAGCGCGGCGAGGATCATGAACACCGAGGCCGCATATTCCGCCGGACCGGTGAAGGTCGCGAACGAGGAATCGTAGTTCGAAAAGCCACCCGTTGCGATGGTGGTCATGGAATGAACTGTGGCGTCAAAGAAGCTCATCCCGAAGCTGGCGTACACCAGTCCGCACGCCAGTGTCAGAAACACGTAGATCAGGGAAATCTGGCCCGCAATCTCTTGCGCGCGCGGCAGGATTTTTCCCATGGTTTCAAACCCTTCCGAGCGGAAGATCTGCATCCCACCCACGCGCAGCTCGGGCAGGAACACCATGGCGACAACGATGATGCCGATGCCGCCCAACCATTGCAGGATGCCGCGCCACAACAAAAGGCCCTGTGGCAGATCATCCAGCCCGGATATTACGGTCGAGCCTGTGGTCGTCAGGCCGGACATCGCCTCGAAATACGCGTCGACAAAGCGCAGTTCCGTTTCACCGAACAGAAACGGGATCGCGCCAAAGACCGGCAGCGCGACCCAGACGCCGGTTGTCAGCACAAAGGTCTGCCGGATGGTCAGCCCCTCGCCCACCCCGTTCGAGCAGCTCATGGCCAGAACCGACCCGGTCAGCATGGTGATGATCGCGCTTTCCAGGAATACATACCATTCGCCGCGCCCTTCGATCAGGTCCGCGAGCATAGGAAACAGCATGGTCGCCCCAAGAATGGCGACCAGCAAGCCAATCACATATCCGACCGGGCGAATGTCCATCATGAGGCGCAGCGTTGGCGCGCCTGCCCGACCGTGTCAAGCCGATGATCCGCGATTACTCGTCGGATTTTGCAACAGGTTGCGGCATCACCGGTGGTTTTGAAGGCGCCCGGGTGCGGCGTGCCTGCGGCTTAGGCGCCTCGGAAGCGGCAGGTTTTGCCGTCTCGGGCGCTTTTGCCGGAGCCGCCTGAACAGGCTTGGCCGCAGGTTTCGGCGCTTGGGCAGTTTTGGCCTTGGGCGCGGTTTTTGCGACCGCTGCTTTGCGTGGGGCGGGTTTGGCAGCCGGAGTCTTGGGCGCAGTTTTGACCACCACCGTTTTTTCCGGCGTAGGTTTCGCTGCAGCTTGCTTTGCGGGTGCCGGCTTTGCCTCGGTGGTCTTTGCAACAGGTGCCGCAAGTTTCGGCGCGGGCGCTGCGGCTTTGCCGGGTGCTTTCGCCTCAGCTTCGGGCTTCACAGCCGGTTTGGCCACAGCGCGTGGTTTCGCGGTAAACTTGGCCGCAGGTGCCGATTTGGGCTTGGCCGCCGCAGGTTTCTTGACCGGGGTCGCCGCTGCACGCTTGGCAACCGGTTTGGTCGCAACGGGCTTGGCCTCTGCCGGAGCGGGTTTGGATGCCGTATTGTGCAACGCGTGGACCGGGGCCATGGGCAGTTCCAACGCCGAACGCGCCATGATCTGCATGATCTTGATTTGGCTCACCATGGCGTAACCTGCCACGCGAAACGCCGCTGCCTGAAGTTCCAGCGGTTGGGTAATCGGATTCATTACATGTCTCTCCTGTAGTAGCGATGCAGCCAGGTCTGTGAGAGTGTAAGACCCGCCCCGCTCCGATCGCTCGGGCGGCAGGTTGGGTATTGCAGTCCAAGGCGTGGCACGTCTCGGTGTCCCTCCGGGGCGGCACGCACACAGTACGCAGGCGTGCCGCAGCTGCATTCAGGACCATCCATACCTCAAACGACTGCGCAATTGCAGCATTTCTGCTGCATTGCGGCGAAAAAACGCTGGTAGTCGCACTATGCGATGAATTTTCAGCCGCTTACCGGCCGCGGTTCATCCCACGTGGAACAGAGTCGCAAACAATCTGGGATCAAGGCTGGCCGATTCGAATGTCGGCCCTTCGGTCAGAACCGATACCGCATCGTGGCTGTGAAGGCTTTCCTGATGGCTGGCAATCACGCGGAAATCGCCGACGTGGTGATCTGCCAGCAGCTCGGCGCAGAACAGACGCGCGGCATCCTCGACGAAAATCGGGTTGGCGGCGTTCAATTCGGCAAACGCCTGCTCGTCCTCGCGTTTGACCATGACCTGTGTTTCGGTCGGAACCGCGCGGCGGCACAGTTCGATCAGGTCTTCGAACCACAGGCAATCCGCGTCACGATCCACGACAACCGAAATCCGGGCGACCGACCGTTGCGAGTGTGGCGTTGCAAGCTGCCCGCGCTGAGACCTTGCATGTTCACTCAGCTCCAGCGAACAGGGGCACGTGGACGAATAGACATAGTCCAGATGCATGATCTTCTGGCGAACGCCGTTCTGTTCCACCAGTTCCAGCGCAATGTCGTAATACTGGTACCCTTCCAGCCCCGACCGCAGGCTTTTCACCTTGATCGGATAGGAGAACCGCATCTGGATACGCGCGTCAAAGCTGTCCAGATCGGTCAGATAATCGCTCAGCGCCGATTCCATCACTTCGAAACTGAACGTCCGCTCGGTATGTTTGTAGAAAGACCGCATGATCCGGGACATGTTGATGCCCTTTTTCTCGGCCTCAAGGCTGACCGTGCCAGTGATCGAGGTTTCCAGCGTCAGAACATCACCGTCCTTGCGGTGGAATCGGATCGGCAGGCGGAAATTGGAAATCCCCACATGCTGAATCTGTTGCTTTGCGCCACGGATCAGACTGGACGGGCCGTTTTGCAGATCGGGCAGCGATGCGCGATAGGCGGTGTCCACGGCAAAGCCATCGGGATAGTCCCGCGCAAGGGTCGGATAATTCACCGCACCCGTCCCCGGCAATAGACGCGCAACCGCCGGATCAAGCTGCGAGATTTCCAGCGACGACGCAGTCTCGGCCCATTTCCGCAGCACCTTCAGGGCAGCAGCAGCTTCATCACGATCCGGGGTGTCAATGTCGCGCGGGTGAACATTCATGGACTGAGGTTCCTCGATTGGTCGTCATTGATATATACCACGGCAAGTTATTTGCCAGATAAACCTACTACGCGTGCAATAGCAGCCCGGATCGAAATGAGTGACGCATTTGCGGCATTTTCAGTCAAAAACCGCCCGCGAATGTAGCTGACAACCATTCAGCAGAGTAAATCCGGGGGCTGACAGGCCTCCGGCAGCGCCTTGTTAACCTTGCGAGGCTTTCAGCGCGTTCTGAATATCGGCCAGAAGATCGCCTGCATCCTCAAGCCCAACCGAAAGGCGGATCAGACCGGGTGTGATGCCCAACTCATCCTTCTGTTCATCGCTCAGACGTTGATGCGTGGTTGTGGCCGGATGGGTCGCGATGGACTTGGCGTCACCCAGATTGTTCGAAATCACAGGGATCGTCATCGCGTTCAGGAACGCAAACGCCGCATCCTTGCCCCCCTTGATGTCCAGCGACAGGACAGTACCACCCTTGCCACCCAACTGCCGCTGCACCAGATCGTTCTGCGCATGAGTCTTCAGTCCGGGGTACAGGGTCCGGTCCAAGGCCGGGTGCCCTTCCAGCGCCTCGGCAATCTGCTGCGCGGACGCGGCCTGCGCGTTGACCCGCAGCGCCATGGTTTCCAGACCTTTCAGCATGATCCAGGCGCTGAACGGGCTCAGCGCACCGCCGGTGTGCTTCATATACGGCTCGACCGTGCCGCGAATGAAGTCCTTCGTGCCAAGAATGACGCCGCCCAGCGCGCGCCCCTGCCCGTCGATGTGCTTGGTGGCCGAGTAGATCACAACATCCGCGCCCTGATCGATCGCGCGCGAGAACACAGGCGTCGAAAACACGTTGTCCACCACAACCAGAGCACCCACCGCATGGGCCAGTTGGGCCACGGCCTCGATATCGATCACTTCCAGTGTCGGGTTCGACATGGATTCGAAGAACACCGCCTTGGTTTCAGGCCGGATTGCGGCCTTCCACTGGTCCAGATCGGTGCCGTCCACAAAGCTCACCTCGACGCCAAAACGCGTCAGGATGTTTTCGACGATGTACAAACAGGATCCGAACAGAGCTTTGGCCGAAACGATATGATCCCCGGCCTTCAGCATCGAGGTCAGCGCGCCATTGACCGCCGCCATGCCCGAGGCGGTGGCAAACGCGTCCTCGGCCCCTTCCAGCGCCGCAATGCGCTGCTCAAAGATCGAGACGGTCGGGTTGCCGTAACGCGCGTAGATAAACTCGTCCGGGCCACATTCCAGGAACCGGCCCTCGGCCTGTTCGGCGGTGTCATAGACGAAGCCCTGGGTCAGAAAAATCGCCTCGCTGACCTCATTATACTGACTGCGACGGATGCCGCCATGGACGGCTTGGGTGCGTTTGTTCCAGCTCTCGCTCATGTCATTCCTTTCGGCCTCGATCCCCAAGGCGCATCAAAAAAACCCCAGACGCGGTCAAGCGAAAGGGGCCTTTCATCCTGACCTTTTAGCGGTGTTGTTTAGCGTGGCCCGCAATCCGGTAACAAATCGCCACGTGATGCTGTTGCCCTTACGCCGCAGTCGCGAATTCGTCAACCCCGACCGGGGCAACGTCACGGTTCTGTAATCGTTCATTCATCGAAGCGTCATAGCGTCATGACAAAGCAGCACCACAACATCTTGTATGAGGCAGAGCCAATGCCAGTAATCAGGATCAATGCTGTCGGCGGACACGCCCGGTTGCACGGCAGCCCCCGACCCATAAATGGGGTCTTGCGCCAAACGCGTCACACCAGCGGCCCGGTCATCATCATGACCCATGGCTACAAATACCGGCCCGATGACCCGAACGCCTGCCCGCACCTTCACATGCTGTCGCTGCGCCCCAAAACAATGCCGTGGTACAGCCCCAGCTGGCCGCAACATCTGGGCTTTGGCGCAGGGTTCCGGGATGAAGGGCTGGCCATCGCCTTCGGCTGGGACGCGCGCGGCCCGCTGTGGACAGCGCGGCGACGCGCGGTCGAAGCCGGGCGCGTTCTGGCCGATGTCATTCAACAGATGCACAGGCTGAACCCCGACCGCCCCATCCACTTCATCGGGCACTCCATGGGCACAGAACTGGCGTTGGAAGCGCTGCATCACATTCAGCCGGGGGCGCTGAACCGAATTGTCTCGCTGACCGGGGCCGTCTACCAATCGCGCGCCGTTGAAGCCTTGCAAACCCCCGCAGGGCGTCAGGCGGAATTCATCAACATCACCAGCCGCGAAAACGACCTGTTCGACTTCCTCTACGAAACGCTGATCCAGCCGCCTGCACCGGGTGATCGCAGCATCGGGGCCGGTCTGAGCGCACCCAATGCCGTCACGCTACAGATCGACTGCCCTGCGACCGTGGATCACTTGTCCACGCTGGCCTTCCCCCTCGCGGCACCGCAGCGGCGTATTTGTCACTGGTCCAGCTATACTCGGCACGGCGTTCTGCGTACCTACAACGCTTTGCTGCGCGACCCCAAGCGCCTGAGCCTGACCGCATTGCGGCGCGGTGTGCCCGACCAGCCGAACCGCCGCTGGTCACGGCTTTTTGCGGTGCCCCGCCCGCAAGCCCTCTTGCCGTTTGCGCAGAAAACCTCATGATTTCCTCAACCTGAGGAGACATCATGATCGATCTGTATTTCTGGCCCACGCCGAATGGCTGGAAAGTGTCCATCGCGCTGGAAGAGATGGGACTGCCCTATACGACTCACCTGATCAACATCGGCAAAGGCGACCAGTTCGACCCCGCGTTTCTGAAGATCGCACCCAACAACCGCATGCCTGCGATTGTCGATCCCGACGGCCCCGGCGGCGCGCCCGTTTCCGTGTTCGAAAGCGGCGCGATCCTGATGTATCTGGCCCGCAAGACCGGGCGTTTTTACGGCGAAACCGAGCGTGACCGGATCGCGGTTGAGGAATGGCTGATGTGGCAGATGGGCGGCGTTGGCCCCATGGCCGGACAAGCGCACCACTTCCTGAAATACGCCCCGCAACTGGACCCGCCACAGGACCTGCCCTACCCCAAAGACCGCTACCGCACCGAGGTCGGCCGGCTTTACGGCGTTCTCGACCGCCGACTGGCCGAGAATGAGTTTGTCGCGGGCGATTTCTACTCGATCGCGGACATGTCGATCTGGGGCTGGGCCAGCCTGTGGGAAGGGCAGCAACAAGTGCTGGATGACAAACCCCATTTTGCACGCTGGCTTGAAACGGTCAGCGCCCGCCCCGGCGTTCAGGCCGGTCGTGCGCTACATGCCGAATTGCGCGGCGATCATCGCGACAAGCAATCGCAGGGGGTATTGTTCAAGCGGTGAGCCGTTCTTAGAGTTCCACACGGACCAACGGATCAGATAACGCCCGCGACCGCAGCCAATATCACCCACAAGCTGAGAACAATCCACGTGCCGGTGATCAACCAGAACACCCCGGGCCGTATTGCGCGGTCGATCGGCTCGACAAAGTCAGCACGCCCGGTTCTAAGGGCAAGCCAAGTCCAGATCAGAAACAGGACACCCCAGAAAACCTGCAAATCCAAAAACACGGCAAGCCAAACGCAAGTCACTGCGATCAGCGATTTCCACGCCAACCCGTGGGTCTTTCGTATGACATCAGAGTTTTGCCCTTGGGTAACATCGACCGCGTCACCAAACGCGGGCTGGAGTATGAAATGAGCACCTTGCCGGTCCGAGACCAATATACGCTCGTCCGGTAAGTCATTGTGATGACGCCCGCCCCGCGCTTTGGTGCGCTGAACGGCGTCGGCCACCGATCTCACGCCGAAACACGGCATCCAATACCGAAACTTGCCCCGGATGGCCTCGGGCACCTCTTCGACCTGCGCGACCACCGTGCCGTCGGGGTGGCGAATATCGTATCTGGGCCACGGGGTTTCCACGCTTTTCTCAAATCGCCAGTTGAAGAGATCCGCATAAAACGGCTCGATCAGCCCAATGTCCGGGACATGATGAAATCGGGCCACAACTGCGCCGGGCCCCGACGTCGCAGAGGTGATCTCCGGCCCTTCATACATTGTGAAACCCGCGCCTGATGGATCCCGGACCAGAGCGATGCGCGCCTCATCGCTGAACGGCTGAGGTTCCACTTCGATGATAACCCCTTCGTGCCGACGTGCCTGTTCGACCTTCGCATCCAGATCATCGACATGGATATAGGACATCCAGAAAGACGGCATGTTCATCTGCGCCAACCGCTCGGGCATCGGGAAGATGGCCGCGACCTGCTGCCCGCTGATGGTGGCAAAGTCGTAGGCGCCATCGCCGCCGAAAGACCAACTGAAGACGTCGCTGTAATCGGCTCTGGCCGCCTGCATGTCGTAGGTGGACAGGTCGGTCCATAGAAAATGCCCGTATGCCATAGCGCCCTCTTCCCGTTTCGGTACCTACCCGAGCTATGACCGGAAATTCGGGCTGTCCAGAGGCCGCACTATACGCAGATTGCTTTATTGCCCCTCGCCCCGCACCAGCACATCCAGCATGTCTGAAATATCCTCGATCTCTTCCGCGATCACATGGGTCACCGAATGCGCCCGCTGCATCCGCCCCGTAACCCGCAGCAACCGACCCGATATCACCGCACGGCGGAACTGCTCGTAAATCTTACGCCAGACCACCACGTTCACGATACCCGTCTCGTCTTCGAGCGTGACGAAGATCACCCCCTTGGCGGTCCCCGGCCTCTGCCTCAGGACCACCAGCCCGGCCACGGCCACACGCGCGCCCTCGGGCGGTGCGGTCAACTGATCTGACGGCAAACAGGACGGCGGGCGCGGCCAGTCCCGCTTTGAAACCACGGGGCGAACAAGCATAAGAACAAAAATAGAACATATGCACGGAAAGTCCAGACACGGCGTCACGAGTCGCAAATGGTACTGGAAAGACCTAAATGCCTTCACTAAGGAAGAATTCGAACATCGCAAAAGGAAGACGCACGCAATGGCAAAGATCACCTATGTCGAGCATGGCGGTACCGAACATACAGTCGAGGTCGCCAACGGACTGACCGTCATGGAAGGGGCACGTGACAACAATATCCCCGGCATCGAGGCCGATTGCGGCGGCGCATGTGCCTGTTCTACCTGCCATGTCTATATCCACCCCGACTGGGTCGAGAAAATCCCCGCCAAGGATGACATGGAAGAGGATATGCTGGACTTCGCCTATGAACCCGACCCGGCCCGCTCGCGCCTGACCTGCCAGATCAAGGTCACCGATGCGCTGGACGGTCTGGTCGTGCAGATGCCGGAAAAGCAGATCTGATGCATCCCAAAGCGCCGCGCCTGCCCGTCCGCCTGTGGCAAGGATGGGCTCGCGGCGCGCTGACAGCCTTATGCATGTGGCTGGCGGGGGCACCCATGGCAACCGCCGACACCATAGCCTCTGCCCGATTCACAGAACCCACCACTCGTTATCCGCATGGCGTTCTGGGCGACACTATCGAATATGGCGCGCTGGAGCTCACCATCCAGACCGCTGACGCAAGCGCCAGCCCTTCAATATTGACGATACGTTTACCGCAAGACCGCGTTTTCGAAGACCTCGCGCCGCGGCTGGTGGATGTCACCAAAGACGGCTCACCCGAAGCCATTGTCGTCGAAAGCCAGGCCAACACCGGGGCACAGCTCGCGGTCTATGACGCACGCGGGGAAAAGATTGCCGCGACACCGCATATCGGTACACGCTTCCGCTGGCTCGCCCCCATCGCAGCGGCTGATCTGGACGGCGACGGCCATATCGAGATTGCCTATATCGACCGCCCTCACCTTGCCAAAACCCTGCGCATCTGGCGCTACAAAGACGATGCCCTGACCGAAATCGCCTCGCTCCCCGGTCTGACCAACCACAAGATCGGTGAGGATTTCATCTCAGGCGGCCTGCGCAGCTGCGCCAACGGTCCGGAACTCATCGTTGCCAGCGCCGATTGGACCCGGATCATCAGTATCACGTACCAAAACGATTGGACCCAAACCGATATCGGCCCATTCGCCGGCCCCAAAAGCCTCGCCCAAGCCCTGGAATGCTGATCCGTTCTTCATCTGGCCAAAAATATCTCGGGGAGCGCGAGGGGCTGGCCCCTCGCCCAGAAAATTGAGACGGGCGCAGCCCGGCAATCAGATCACAGCGCCCGCCACCCAATATCGCGGCGGAAAAACCCTTCGGGCCACTCGACCCCATCCACCATCGCATAGGCCCGATCCCGCGCCTCTTGCAGCGTCTCACCGCGCGCGGTGACGTTCAGCACCCGCCCGCCAGAGGCCTGCACCTGCCCCTCAACCGCCTTGGTGCCCGCATGGAATACCATATTGCCGCTATCTTCCGGCAGACCATCCAAGCCTTTGATAACCGACCCTTTCTCATACGCCCCGGGATAGCCTTTCGCGGCCATGACCACGGTCATCGCATGATCATCCGCCCAGTTGACGCGGGTCTCATCCAACCGCCCCTCGGCTGCTGCATGCATCAGGTCCATCACCTGCGCGCCCAGACGCATCATCAGAACCTGACACTCGGGATCGCCGAACCGGACGTTGTATTCCACCAGACGCGGTTGCCCGTCCTTGATCATCAGACCGGCATAGAGCACCCCCTGAAACGGAGCGCCCCGGCGTTTCATCTCGGCCATGGTGGGACGAATGATCTCGTCCATAGCGCGGGCCTCGACCTCGGCGCTGAGAACCGGTGCAGGAGAGTACGCCCCCATTCCGCCAGTATTCAGCCCGGTGTCCCCTTCGCCAACCCGCTTGTGGTCCTGCGCGGTCCCGACAGACAGAGTGTTTTCACCGTCACACAGCACGAACAATGACGCTTCTTCACCATCCATGAACTCTTCGATGACCACTTCGGCCCCTGCACCACCGAACGCACCGCCGAACATGTCGTCGATAGCCTCCAGAGCCGCCTGCTCGTCCATCGCCACAATCACGCCCTTGCCCGCCGCCAGGCCGTCAGCCTTGACGACAATCGGTGCGCCCTGCTCGCGGATATAGGCTTTGGCCGGTTCCGCCTCGGTAAAACGCGCATAAGCCGCCGTTGGTGCGCCAGAGGCATCGCAAATCTCTTTGGTAAAGCTTTTCGAAGCTTCCAGCCGCGCCGCCTCGGCTGACGGGCCAAAGACCAGCACGCCTGCCTCACGCAGCCGATCCGCCACGCCTGCGGCCAAAGGCGCTTCGGGGCCGACGATCACGAAATCGATCGCGTTGGCTTCGGCGAAATTGACCACCGCGCCGCCATTTTCGATATCCAAAGACGCGCATTCGGCGATCTGAGCGATCCCGGCATTGCCCGGCGCAACAATCAGACGGTCGCATTTGGGGTTCTGCATCACCGCCCAGGCCAGGCTGTGCTCGCGCCCGCCGCTGCCGAGAATAAGGATGTTCATGGGGTCGTCTCCGATCTGCTTGGCCTCGCCTGCGCGGCGTTCTAAGCTGGCCGGGCATTTGACACAAGGCGCTGAAATGTCCGACCTGCTAGACGACCCCATTCCTGGCCAAAACACCCCTGAATATTCGGTTTCCGAGATATCCGGCGAGGTGAAGCGCACGCTCGAAGGATCGTTTGGGCGAATCCGTGTTCGGGGTGAGGTCGGACGGGTGTTCAAGGCGCGCTCGGGTCACCTGTACTATGACATCAAAGACGACCGGAACGTGCTGGCCTGTACGACATGGAAAGGCCAGATCTCGGGCTTGTCGGTGGTTCCGGAAGAAGGGTTGGAGGTCGTTGTCACCGGTCGCCTGACCGCCTTTGGTGCACAGTCCAAATACAACATGAATGTCGATGAGGTCGCGGTCGCAGGCCAAGGCGCGCTGATGGCGCTGCTGGAAAAGCGCAAGAAGCAGCTGGAAGCCGAAGGGCTGTTTGCCCCTGAACGCAAAAAGCCGCTGCCCTATCTGCCGCAAATCATCGGCGTTGTGACCTCCCCCTCCGGTGCGGTAATCCGGGACATTCTGCATCGCCTGCGGGATCGGTTTCCCCGCAAGGTTCTGATCTGGCCGGTCGCTGTGCAAGGCGCCAACTGCGCCCCCGAGGTCACGCGCGCCATCGAAGGTTTCAACGCGCTCACACCCGGAGGCGCGCTGCCCCGTCCCGATCTGATCATTGTCGCACGCGGTGGTGGCTCGATCGAAGACCTGTGGGGGTTCAACGAAGAAAGCGTGGCCCGCGCGGCGGCGGCCTCGGACATACCGCTGATCTCAGCCGTGGGCCACGAGACGGACACAACGCTGATCGATTTCGTCTCGGACCGTCGCGCGCCCACGCCAACTGCAGCCGCCGAACTGGCCGTGCCCGTACGGATGGAACTTCTGGCCTGGACCAACGAGCAAGGCGCACGTCTGTCCCGCGCCGCCAGCGATGCGGTCCAGCGCCGCGCCCAGCGTTTGCGCGATGTTGCCCGCGCCTTGCCGCGCCCGGACAGTTTGTTGAACTCCCCCCGGCAACGCCTTGATCTGATTGCGGAACGCCTGACACCTGCTTTGAACCGAGGTGTTCAGAACCGCCGCCTGCAACTGGTCGAAATGTCCGCCCATCTGCGCCCCTCGACCTTGCGCAACGTCGTTTCCTCACGTCAGGAAAGCCTGCGCAACCTGTCCTCTCGCCTGTCCCTGCGCCCCATTCAGCGCGAGATCGACCAACAGCGGCAGGCCACCGCCCGACTGGCCGAACGTCTGAACGCAGCCCAAAATACCCGGCTGGATCGCCTGCGTCAGCAACTGGACGCCACGGATCGGTTGCGCGAAACGCTCAGCTACAAGGCCACTCTGGCGCGCGGCTATGCGGTTGTCCGGGCCGAAGGCGATGTGGTCACCACCAAATCGCAGGCCGCCAAGCACCCGGCTCTTGAGATCGAATTCGCCGATGGTCGCCTGACGACCGGAGGGGCCGGTAAAACCCCTGCCAAAAAGGCCAAAGCGGATACCCCGGATCAGGGCTCGCTGTTCTAAGCCATGCTGACGATCTGGGGCCGCAAAACGTCATCCAATGTGCAGGCTCTGATGTGGTGCGTCGAAGAACTGGGCCTGGATTATGAACGACACGATGTCGGTCATCGTTTCGGCGGTCTGGACACGCCGGACTTCGCGAACCTGAACCAAAACCGCACCATCCCCGTGATACAGGACGGCCCCAACCCACCCCTTTGGGAGACCGGAGCAATCCTGCGCTATCTCGCCGACCGCTACGAGCCCGACACCTTTTGGCCCAAAGACCTGGTCCAGCGAGCCGAGGTCGACAAATGGGCTGAATGGGCCAAGATCAACATTGCGATGGCCTTCACCGTTCCGGTGTTCTGGCAAGTTGTACGAACGGCCAAGTCAGAGCAGGATGAAAAGTCCATCAACTCCGCCGTAAAAACCCTGGAAAGAAAACTTGAAATTGCGGACACGCAACTTGCAGAGAGGGCCTTCATTGCCAGAGCTGACCTGACTTTGGCCGACATCCAGTTGGGTCACATCCTGTACCGATATTATGATATTGGAATATCTCGAACACCGTTACCAAATCTACAACGTTACTTTGACAGGCTGAGCCAACGACCTGCGTATCAGGAACACGTCATGATCAGCTATGACGACCTTCGCGTAAGCTAGGATCAGACCCCGACCTCGGGACCAAGGCACACCATCTCCTGACCCAGATCCTCGATCTCATACAGCTCGGTTGCCTGAGTATCGCCGTCTGGCCGCGCAATCAGGCCACCGCCGGACCGTTTGAACACCCAGCATTGCGGATCCAGCCTGTCTTCATAGACAAAACAGATCTGTTCCTCGCGCTGATACCAGATGCCTTTCTTGCACTGCCCGTCCAGAAACGACCAGATGACACGGCGATCGGGCAGATACTGTTCAACCCCGTAAACCTTCCCTTGGAAACCATAAAACAGGGTTTTTCCGCGCGTATACTCATCGAACTCCGCCCCGGAAAGCGCTGTTTGCGCGCCAACGGCTTGGGCCGAGAGAGCCAGTAGAATCGCAAGATGCCTCAACATGCGACCATAGTGTCAGATACCGCCAGCCAAGGCTAATCGCATTGCCCGGTTCCGCCTGCCTCAACGTCACCTGTTGCCCAGGCTGCAGATCAGGAAGGACAGTGGGCCTGAAACAACCGAGAGGATAAGACATGACCGTCCTGTTTTGGATCGCAGCGGCATGTGCGCTGGCCTATCTTCCCCTGGCACCGCGCCCGGCAGGTGCTGCGCGAACGGTGCTCAAAACCGCCTCGGTCGCAGTGCTGGCCCTGATCGCAGCACTTGAAGGCGGCGCGATGCTGCTGATCGTCGCGCTGGCGTTCTGCGCGGTCGGGGACGCCTTGCTCTCACGCGAGTCCGAGGCAACCTTCATGGCGGGCATCGGCGCGTTTGCGGCAGGCCATATCGCCTATATTGCCCTGTTCCTGTCTCATCCTGCCAGCGCAGCCCACCTCATCCTTGATCGACCGGGGATATTCTGGTCGCTGATCCTTCTGGGTGTCGTCGTCATTACAATCCTCCCGCCCCGCGCCGGCGATCTGAAGGTCCCCGTTCTGATCTATATCCCCATCATTCTCGGAATGGGAATATCGGTCCTGTCCCTGCCGCCCACCGGCATGCTGGTCAGGGCCCTTCCAGCCGCGCTGGCCTTCATTGCATCGGATCTGGTTCTGGCGACCGAAAAGTTCCTTCTGCCGCCAAACCACCCGGCCCTGAAACTCACACCCTATGCGATCTGGCCGCTCTATTGGGTGGCGCAGGCCGGGCTGCTGATTGCCTTTACCTGACCCTTTGCAACTCGGGTAAATCCGCATTAGGTGGGGGGGAACACCTGCGGAGATCAAAAATGGCGTTTTTTTCAAAGCTGAAGGACAAGCTGTTCAAATCCTCTTCACGCCTGGAACAGGGGCTGGACGCCATTGTCGAAGACGGCGGTGAGGAAACCGCCGCTGATCCGGTGATCCCACAGCCCGAGCCCGAACCTCAGCCGGTGCCGGAGATTCCGACGCCCGTACCGACCACCGAGCCTGTCGAGATGCCCGAGCCTGCCCCCGCAGACCCAACCCCGGCGCCGACGCCGCCCGAAGTCCCTGAAAACAAGGGGCTTCTGGGTCGTCTGTTCAGTCGCTCTGAAAGCAAAACCGAAATCCGCCGCACGCTGGATGACGATATGCTGGAACAGCTCGAAGAACTGCTGATCGCCTCTGACATGGGCGTCGACACCGCCTTGCGCGTCACTGCCAATATGGCCGAGGGGCGCTTTGGCCGCAAACTCTCGGCCCGCGAAATCAAGCAGTTGCTGGCGCAGGAAGTCGCCCGCGTGATGGAACCCGTTGCCCGCCCGCTGCCCATCTACCCCAAACGCCCACAGGTGGTTCTGGTCGTCGGCGTCAACGGTTCGGGCAAAACCACGACCATCGGCAAGCTTGCCAGCCAGTTCAAATCCGCAGGCAAAAAAGTCGTCATCGCCGCCGGAGACACGTTCCGCGCCGCCGCCGTCGAACAACTGCAAGTCTGGGGCGAGCGCGCAGGCGTCCCGGTTCTGACCGCCCCCGAAGGGTCCGACCCCGCCAGCCTCGCCTTCGACGCGCTGACCAAAGCACAAGAAGACGGTGCAGACCTGCTGATGATCGACACGGCGGGCCGCCTGCAAAACCGCGCTGACCTGATGGAGGAACTGGCCAAAATCGTGCGCGTCATCCGCAAGGTCGACGATACTGCCCCGCACAATACCCTGCTCGTGCTCGACGCCACCACCGGTCAAAACGCGCTCAGCCAGGTGGAAACCTTCCGAAATCTGGCCGACGTCTCGGGTCTGGTGATGACCAAACTCGACGGCACCGCCAAGGGCGGCGTGCTGGTCGCGCTGGCAGACAAATTCGGCCTGCCCATCCACGCCATCGGCGTCGGAGAACAAATCGACGATCTAGCGCCCTTCGACCCCGAAGAATTCGCCGCCGCCCTCACCGGCCTCGACCAAAGCTGATCCGATTCTTCATCTGGCTAAAAATATCTTCGGGGGTCTGGGGGCAGACAGCCCCCAGCCTCTCCACCCAGCACAAAGACCTGATACTTGAGCGACTGGCTAATCTCACTCGAAGGCACCGAAGCGGGCCACCAGCTTGCCCTTGGGCTGGCGCTGATGGCTGCCTTCCTGCACGCCGCGTTCGGCGCACTTCAAAAAGGCCGCCACGACCCGTGGCTGTCGCGTGGCGCTATCGACGCCTGCTATTGCCTGATGGCCGCCCCCTTCGCCTTCTTCGTCGTGCCATGGCCTGAACCCTATATGTGGCCCATCTTTGGGGTCGTCTGGCTGATCCACATCGCCTACAAAACGCTTCAGGCCATGGCCTATACCAAAGGCTCCTATACGGTCGTCTACCCTGTCGTCCGGGGCACCGGCCCGCTGTTCACCGTGATCGGAGCCTATCTGCTGTTCGGGGAAACCTTCACAGGCACCCAATGGCTGGGCGTGGCAGTCCTTCTGGCCGGGATCTTCGGCCTCGCGATCTACAACCTGCGCTTTCTTGAGACCAACCGGGAAACGCTTGGCATTGCGCTGGCGTTGGCCGTGGCTACCGGGTTGTTTGTGGCGCTTTATACTACCTATGACGCCTATGGCATCCGCGCCACTGCGGACCCGTTCACTTTCCTCGCGTGGTTCTTCATGATCGACGGGGCCGCGATGCCGATCTACGCCTTCCTCAGATGGCGCGCCATGGTCAATCGCCCGGCTATCGGGCCCCTGATGTTGCGCGGGCTTGCGGGCGGCATCATCGCGCCCTTGTCTTTTGGGTCCATTATGCTGGCCACGCGGCTGGACAAGGTGGGCGAGGCCGCCGTCTTGCGCGAAACCTCCGCCGTATTCGCCGCCCTGATCGGATGGCTGGTTCTGAAAGAAACCGTCGGCCCCAGACGCATTGCCCTGATGGCATTGATTGCATTGGGCGCCGTAATAGTTGAAATGGGCGGGTAAGCAGCAGGAAGACATGATGACAGGCAAAAAAGACATCAACCCGTTTCTGAAACAGGTGCTGGAGCTTGGGCCCCCGCTGGCCTTCTTCTTCATCTACCTGCGCCTGCGCGATGACAGCTTCCTGATCGGCGGCACCGAGTATTCGGGGTTCATAATCGCCACCATCATCTTCGTGCCGCTGATGCTGGCCGCGATGGGCATCCTTTGGTTCCTGACCGGCAAACTCAGCCGTTTGCAGATTTTCACCGCCTTCATGGTCATCTTCTTCGGCGGCCTCACCGCCTGGTTCAATGATGAGCGGTTTTTCAAAATGAAAACCACGCTGGTCTATGGCGTTTTCTCGACGATTCTGGGCATCGGACTGCTGCAGGGGAAATCCTATCTGGCCTATGTGCTGGACGAGATGCTGCCGATGAAGCACGAAGGCTGGATGATCCTGACGCGTCGTCTCTGCGCCTGTTTTGCCGTGCTGGCTGTCGCCAATGAAATCGTGTGGCGAACCTTGTCCACCGACCTGTGGGTCAAGATCGAAACCTTCGGCTTTCCGATTGCCCTGATGGCGTTCCTGATGCTGCAGTTCAGCCTGTTGCAAAACTACATGGACGACCCCGACCGCCAATAAACGGTTTGCGCCGTGGAACATGCCGTCGGGTTCAACCGTAAAGAGAGCAAATCCATACAAAAAACCTTGGCTTAGCGGGCAAGCTGTGAAAGGTTAAGGCACCACTCACCATTCACAGCCGGAGTTCACCGCCCGCATGACGGCCTTTCCCAATAGTGGCTTTTTGTCCGAAGCCTCAGACGAGCTACGAGATATGCTCTCGGCGCTTGCTTCCGAAATATCCCTGGACCAGGACGAAACCTTGTTTGAACAAGGGGATGAAGGCGATGCGCTTTATGCGATCATTGAAGGGACGCTTGAGGTGTCGTTTCTCGCCATGAGCGGCCGCAAACTGTCGCTGACCCTGATGCGCCCGGGTGAAGTCTTTGGTGAGATCGCCCTGTTCGACAGCGGCCCGCGCACCGCAACGGTTGCCGCGGCCGAGCCCACACGTGTCCTGCGCGTTAGGCGGCGCGATGTCATGAACCAACTCCGCCAACACCCCGATCTGGCCGTTGATATGGTGCGTCTGGCCGGTCTGCGCATGCGCTGGATGGGATCGCAATTGAACGAGCAGGTCTTTCTGCCGATGCCGATCCGACTGGCCCGCAAGCTGCTGCACCTGTCCAACCTGCAGGACAACCCCAACGAACGCATCACCTTGTCGCAAAGCGAACTGGCCGAGTTTGTCGGTGCAACGCGCGAAGCCGTGTCCAAGACCATCTCGACCTGGAAACGCGACAACGTGGTCGAGGCCTCCCGTGGCGGTCTGCAAATTCAGGATTTCGAAGCCCTGCGCGAGCTGGCCGAATCGGATTTGATCTGACGACAGATGCGCCCGTGTGAACTGGTTCACAGAACAGAACCCAGGTTCAAGCTAGCGTGATCTTGTTACCGTAGGAGGTCAGAGAATCATCCCCGATATCTGTCCACTGACCTCTCCCTGTACCTGAGCCATATGCTGTCCCGGCATATGGCTCATTTACCTTCAAGGGGGTGGCACGGCGGGTTTACGTGTCAGTACCGGCGGTTCACGCGCTTGCCGCGCAGCACCTTTCGGTTCTTTTGCTTTTCCCGAAGGAACACAAACAGGCCGGATCCCAGAATCAAAACGATCCCCCATACGACCGGCAGATCGGGCCATTCACCCCAGATCGCCCAGCCCCAAAAGATCGCCAAAGGCAGCCCCACATATTCGAACGGCGCTACAGTGGCCGCGTCGGCCATGCGATACGCCTGCCCCAAACAATAGCCGATGATGGCAGAATTCAGACCGAGGCCCGCAAAAAGCCAGACGTCTCGCCCCTCGGGCCAGACCCAGGCCCGCAGAAGAAACACAAGGCTTTCGTTCTCCAGCCCCTCTGCAAAACGCCCATCCCCGGCCACGGCCCAGAACAGGATGCTGATGGCGATGAACGCGGACTGGACATAGACCGCCATTGCAGACGCCTTGGATTTCGCGCCCAGAAACCGCGTCATCACGTTGTTCAGCGCATAGGTGAACGCCGCCGCCACGGGCAGTGCGTAAACCCACAGGCTGACTGAGCGCTCGGCCCCGCTTTCCCACGGGCGCGTCATGATGATCACACCGGCAAACCCCACCAAAACCGCGCCGATGCGCAACGGCCCGACCTTTTCGCCCAGCAGCGGAATGCTCAGCAACGTGATCATCAATGGCGCCACGAAGAAAACAGCCGTGGCCTCGGCCAATGGCATGACGGCCAGGGCGCTGAAAAAGGTGAGGTTGGCGATCACGATGAATATGGTCCGTAGCAGGTGCAGACCGGGTTGATCCGTCTTGAGAATGCGCCAGCCGCCTTCCAACTGAACCAGAGCCAGACTGAAGCCGACCCCGATAAAGGACCGGGCGAAAACCATCTGATGCAGAGGGTAACCGCCCGACAGGAACTTGATCATCATATCGTTGAACGAAATCGCCAGCATGCCGAACAGGATGAAGGCGATGCCGACCGTAGGGTTTTGTAATTTCTGATGTTCTGCCACGGGATACCCTTTCATCCGGCCAGTAACATGGGCCTTGGGTCAGGTCACTTCCGTTTGCGACATAATGGATGGTCGCAATTCCCCGCCGTTCCAAAAGAAAAAGAGGCCCCGGATCGGAGCCCCTTTTCATGTCCTTACGACGCGTTCCTGCGCCCGGTCCGTTATTCCTCCAGACTCAGCGCCACAAAGCGTGGGTCACCGCCGCGACGGACCAGCAGCAGCAAGGATTTGCGCCCCGCAGTCCGGGCTTCTTCCATGCGCGCCTCAAGGTCCTCGACCGTCACAACCTTCTGCTGACCGGCTTCGGTGATCAGATCACCAGCGCGCAGGCCCTTGGCATAGGCCTCGGATGCTTCGTCCACATCCGACACCACCAGCCCTTCGGCATCCGCGTCCAGCCCCAGATCCTCGCGCAGCGTGTCGCTGAGCGGCGAGATTGTGAGGCCCAGAATGTCGGTGTTTTCGTCGGCCGGCGCGTCCGGGGTATCCTCTTCCCCGTTCTCGGCACGCTCGGCATCTTCACGGCGGCCCAGAGTGACCAGAATGGTCTGCGTGGCACCATCGCGGCTGACCACAACGCGGACGGATTTGCCCACGGTGGTTTCGCCGACCTGACGCACCAGACCACGAGTATCTTCGACCTCGACCCCGTCAAAGCTGAGGATCACGTCACCCGCTTTCAGACCCGCATCCTTGGCCGGACCATCCGGCACATCGCTGATCAGCGCGCCACCGGGTTTTTCCAGACCCATCGCCTCGGCCATGTCCTCGGTCACGTCCTGAATGCGCACACCCAGCCAGCCACGACGGGTTTCACCGAACTCGCGCAGCTGGTCGACCACTTTCACAACCACGTTCGAGGCCATCGAGAAGCCGATCCCGATCGAGCCGCCATTGGGCGACAGGATCGCGGTGTTCACGCCGATCACCTCGCCATTCATGTTGAACAAAGGACCGCCCGAGTTGCCCCGGTTGATCGCCGCGTCGGTCTGGATGTAGTCGTCATATGACCCGCTCAGCGCCCGGTTCCGGGCCGAGACGATCCCGGCAGAAACCGAGAATCCCTGCCCCAGCGGGTTGCCCATCGCGATCACCCAATCGCCGACGCGCGCAATGTCGCTGTCACCGAACTGCACATATTGCAGCGGCCCCGTGGCCTCGACCTTGAGCAGCGCGATATCGGTTTTCTCATCCGTTCCGATCACCTTGGCGGGCAGTTCTTTCTTGGGCTGACCGTCGCCCGGGAAGAACTCGACCAGAATCTCGTCCGCTTCGGCAATGACGTGATTGTTGGTCACGATGTAACCGTCCTCGGAGATCACAAACCCCGACCCCAGCGCATTGCTGCGACGGGGGCGATTGTCATCGTCGTCGTCCCCGTTTCGGTCCTGAAACTCGCGAAAGAAATCCTCGAACGGGGATCCTTCGGGCACGATACCCTGCGGTCCGGTCTGGCCTTCGATCAGCGTGGATGTGGTGATGTTCACTACCGCCGGGCTGATCTGCTCCGCCAGCGGCGCAAGGCTTTCCCCGCGCGCATAGGCCGCCACGGTTTGCGCCGCGATCAGGATCATCCCCGCAAATGCCAGCCACATCAGCCGCATGAAACCAACACCATCGTCCCGCCGGACGGAAATACTGCGTGCTTGTGCCTGCACTTGGGAACTCCTTGTCGTCAAATCCTTGTTGTCCGCCCGCAGGCAGACCTTTCTTGGCAACCAATGTAGTCGGTTTGTTCCCACTCGCAACTCAGGATCGCGGGGAAATCACCACCAAGTGAAACAGATGGGTTAAAACCCGACCTGATACGCGCCCCAAAGCAGGACCAGACCGCTGACAACACACAAAAGCCCTGCAAGTCGTCGCGCCTGTTCCGGCAATGATCGCAACGCCTCGAGCATACGTTCAATAAGCGAAGGGGCCAGCGCATAGGCCAGCCCCTCGACAATCAGAACCAGCCCGAAGGCCAGAAGGATCATACCCATTACTGGGTCGCCTGCCCGGTGGGCGATTTAAGGTAGTTGAAGAACTCGGAATCCGGGCTCAGCACCATCGAGCTGTTGCTACCGCCCAGCGCGCGTTCATAGGCCGACAGCGAGCGATAGAATTCGAAGAACTCCGGGTCTTTGCCAAAGGCTTCGGCGAAGATCGCGTTGCGTTCGGCGTCGGCTTCACCGCGAATGATCTCTGCCTCACGGTTGGCGTCGGACACCAGTTCCACCACGGTCCGGTCGGCCTGCGCGCGAACCCGCTGCGCGGCTTCGTTACCGCGTGCACGTTCGTCGGTTGCTTCACGCTCGCGTTCTGCCTTCATCCGGTCGAAGGTGGCTTCGAGGTTGGCCTGCGGCAGGTCGGTCGCTTTCAGGCGCACGTCGATCACGTTGACGCCCAGCGCCCGCGCTTCGGCAATCGCGCTGTTGCGGATGCGCAGCATCAGGGCCGCTCGGTCGGAACTCAGGATATCCCGCGAGGATACCGAACCCAGAACTTCCCGCGTTTCGGCGCGCAGGATGCGGTCCAGGCGATCTTCGGCGACCGGTACACCGCCAACACCAACGGCCTGACGGAACTGTTCAAGATCGGAGATCCGGTAACGCGCGAATGCGTCAACCACCAGACGACGATCATCCAGCGGGGTGACTTCCAATGGCTGCACGTCAATCGACAGAATCCGATCGTCGTACCGAACGACTTCCTGAATCAGCGGGATTTTGAACGCCAGACCGGGCTCTTCCTTCACGGCGACAACGCGACCGAATTGCAGAACCAGCGCACGTTCACGCTCGTCCACGATGAAGATCGAGGACAACCCGGCAACGGCCAGAATTGCAACGATGATCAGGATAATGGGTGACTTACGCATCAGTTGCTCTCCGCGGCTGGGGTGCGACGCAGTTCGTTCAGCGGCAGATATGGCACAACGCCCTGCCCCTGACCGGTCGAGTTCTCGTCGAGGATGATCTTGTCGACATCACCCAGAACCTGCTCCATCCGTTCCAGATACAGGCGTTTGCGGGTCACATCAGGCGCTTTGGTGTATTCTTCGAGAACCGCGCTGAAACGGCTTGCCTCACCTTGCGCGCTGTTGATCTGCTGGGCGCGATAGGCTTCGGCTTCTTCCAGAACCTGCGCGGCTTCACCACGGGCTTCCGCCAGAACACGGTTGGCATAGGCGTCGGCGACGTTCTGCAGCCGGTCACGTTCCTGCGCAGCGGCCTGTACGTCGCGGAAAGCGGCGATCACGTCCTGCGGCGGGTCGGCCTTGTCAAAGTTCACACGGATGATGTTCACACCCGAATCATAGCTGTCCATGGTCGATTGGATCAGTTCCTGAAGACGCTCGGCAATGACGCCACGATCCCGGTTCAGAATCGGAGCCAGCTCGCTTTGCGCAATGATCTCACGCATCGCCGACTCCGACACGGCGCGAATTGTCTGGCGCGGGTCGCGCAGGTTGAACAGGAACTTGGCCGGGTCGTTGATGTTCCAGACGACCTGATAATCTATGTCGACCACGTTTTCGTCGCCGGTCAGCATCAGACCGTCGTCGCTGCCGCGTGTACCGCCCATATCTTCGGTTTGTTCACGGGTCACCGGGATAACCTCGGCGGTCACCACGGGCCAAGGCGCAAAGTTCAGACCGGGATTACCGACGGCTGAGAACTCGCCCAGAAACAGCTCAACAGACTGTTCTTCCGGCTTAACCGTGTAGAAACTTGCAGCCGCCCAAAGGCCAATCGCCACCAAGCCACCGATTATTACAGTGCCTTTGGTAAAGATCGGGCCACCGCCGCCGCCTGAACCATTGCCACCACGGCCACCGCCGCCGCGACCGCCCATCAGGACGCGCAGCTGCTCCTGGCCTTTTTTCATCAGCTCATCGATCTCGGGGATCTGCGGGCCGTCGCCTTCGGGGGGCTTGCGCCCGTCCCCGTTATTTCCCCGATTTCCTCCGCCGCCCGAGGAGCCTCCGCCCCCCCAGGGGCCACCGCTGTTGCCCGCCATATGTATCAATTCCTTCGTTTAGGCCCGTGTGATCACGGGGTCTCTTGTAACTTGTGTGCGCGCGCTTGCAAATCAAGCAGTGCGCACAGGTTGCCGCATTGTCACCAGTTCTTCGGCCATCACGGGATGAACCGCGACTGTACGGTCGAAATCTTCCTTGGTTGCGCCCATCTTTACGGCAATGCCTGCCAGCTGGATCATCTCACCCGCGCCCGGCGCAACGATATGACATCCCAGCACCTTTCGCGTCGCCTGACTGACGAGCAGCTTCATCAGAACCCGCTGCGTTCCTCCGGCAAACGCCTTTTGCATCGGTTTGAACGAGGTCGCATAGACCTCAATCGGCTCCTGCGCTGCCGCATCTTCTTCGCTGAGGCCCACGGTGCCGAATTCCGGCTGGGTGAAGATCGCGGTCGGGATCAACTCGTGATCCACAGGCGTTGGGTTGCCTTTGAACACGGTTTCGACAAAGGCCATGCCTTCGCGGATCGCAACCGGGGTCAGGTTCACACGGTCGGTGACGTCGCCAATGGCGTAGATCGAAGGTACACCAGTCTGGCTGTATTCATCCACGATGATCTCGCCCTTGCGGCCACGCTCGACCCCGACCTCTTCAAGACCCAGATTGTCGGCATTGGGCGCACGGCCCGTGGCATACATGACCACGTCAAACTGATCCTCGGTGCCATCCGTGGCCTTGACGCGGATCTTGTCGCCTTCTTGGGTCATCTCAAGCACGTTGGTGCCCAGACGCACATCAATGCCGTTCTGGCGCATCTCTTCACAGATCAGGCCGCGCGCCTCTTCATCGAAGCCGCGCAGAATCTGCGCCCCGCGATAGAACTGAGTGGTCTTTACACCCATCCCGTTCATGATCCCCGCAAACTCGCTGGCGATATAGCCGCCCCCGACGATCAGGATACTTTCGGGCAGCTTCTCCAGGTGGAAAATCTCGTTCGAGGTGATGGCCAGATCCGAGCCCGGAAAGTCCGGTACAACCGGGCGTCCGCCAGTGGCAATCAGGATGTGCTTGGCCGTCTTGCGCGTCCCGTCGGCCAGTTCGACCGTATGAGGATCAACAACTTTGGCGCGCTGATCAAAGCTTTCAACGCCGTTGTTCTTCAGGATATTGCGGTAGATGCCTTCCAAACGATCCAGTTCGGTCACCAGCTTGTCGTGGAACGTGTTCCAGTTCAGCGCGCCGGGCTGAATGTCCCAGCCATAGGCTTGCGCATCGCCGACCATGCCCGAAAACTCGCTGGCAAACACCATCAGTTTCTTCGGCACACAGCCCCGGATCACACAGGTGCCGCCATAGCGATCCTCTTCCGCCAGTGCCACTTTGGCCCCGTTTTCGCCAGCGGCGACGCGCGCCGCGCGAACCCCGCCCGAGCCGCCTCCGATGACGAACAGATCATAGTCAAAGCTCATGCTGGGTTCCTTCGTTCAGCTTTCAAAAAGTCTCTGGGTATCTGGGCGCAAAAACCAGACTGCCAACCCCTTGATGCACATATTTCGGTTTTTTCACGGATGCTTGCATCAAAGGTCGCGCCGGGATCAATCCGCAAGGTCCGAAAACAGGTTTTCGCGCGCGCCGCCGATCAATTGGTCCATCTCGATCGTGCCTGCATTGATATCGCGCAATTCGACCCGGCCATCGCCATGGCCGACCACAACCTTGTCGCAGATGTCGATGAACAGGCCATTCTCGACCACACCGGGCACCTGGTTCAGCACCAGTGCCATCTGGCGCGCGTTGCCGATCCGTTGCAGATGTAGGTCCAGAATGTGGTTGCCTTCATCGGTGACAAAGGGTGCCTCGCCATTCATGCGCAGGGCCGAGGTTGTGCCCAGCACATCCATCGTATCCAGCGCCTCTTCGATCAGGGTGCGCGTGGTTTGCCAGCCGAACGGGATCACCTCGACCGGCAGAGGGAACGCACCCAGCGTTTCGACCTCTTTGCCTGCATCGGCGATGACCACCATCTGATCGCTGGCCGTAGCGACGATCTTCTCCTGCAGATGCGCGCCACCGCCGCCCTTGATCAGGTTCAGATCACCGTCGAACTCATCCGCGCCGTCAATTGTAAGGTCCAGCCACCCGGCCTGGTCCAGCGAGACGACCTCGATCCCCACTTCACGCGCCAATTGCGCAGTACGGGTCGAGGTCGGGACGCCCTTGAACCGCAACCCTTCTTGCTGCGTGCGCTCACCCAAACGTCGCACCAGCCAGGCCGCGGTCGAGCCGGTTCCCAATCCGACACGCATCCCGTCTTCGACCATCTCTGCCGCGCGTCGGGCCGCGACGTATTTTGCGGTATCGATTGGCGACAATTCTCCGGTCATTGGCAGCATTCCCTGATTGGTCTGCCAGACTTATACGGAATGCACATCGCGACTTCGAGACCCAATTCACCCGGCATCCCTGCGAAAGATGTCGCAAGACTACGCGTTTCCGATAGGAAACGTCGCAATCATGTCTTTTTGGATTCGCGGTGCGGTATAAATAGACCTCATGACGACGTCCTACCGCCTGCACTATGCCCCCGACAACGCCTCGCTGGTGATCCGGCTGGTGTTGGAAGAGATGGGCCAACCCTATGACACCGTTCTGGTCGACCGACGGCAGAACGAACAGGATAGCGCGGCCTATCGCGCGCTGAACCCAAACGGGCTGATCCCGGTTCTGGAAACGCCCAACGGACCAATATTTGAAACAGCGGCCATTCTGTTGTGGTTGGCTGACACACATGGGCAACTTGCCCCTGCACCGGACAGCCCGGATCGGGCATCGTTCCTGAAATGGCTGTTTTTTGCATCAAACACGCTGCATGCCGATCTGCGCATTCTGTTTTATGCCGAGAAATACATCGATGCCGCGCAGGCCGAGCCTTTGCGCCAAGGTATCCGCCCAAGGCTGCGCACCCATCTGAAACATCTGGATACCGAGGCCGCAAAGGCCCCTGACTGGCTGAGCGCTGACAAACCCTCGGTCCTGACCTACTACCTCGCCTGCATGATGCGCTGGATGGCGCTGTACCCGGCAAGCGCGGATCGCAGTTGGTATCAGTTGGCCGACACCCCGTATCTGCAGGCTATCCTGATGCAGCTTGAATCCCGCCCCGCGACCCGTGCGGCCGTTGCAGCCGAAGGTCTTGGGGTCACCCCGTTCACCTCTCCGATCCACGCCAACCCTCCAGAAGGCTCAGCTATCTGACATGTTCCTTTCCGTTTTTGATATGTTCAAAGTCGGCATCGGCCCGTCCTCATCACACACGATGGGCCCGATGGTCGCTGCGGCGCGTTTCCTTGACATGATGCGCGCCTCACCGTTTGAGTTCGCCGGGCTGCGCGGGTCGCTGCATGGGTCACTGGCGTTTACAGGCGTGGGACATGCCACCGACCGGGCGACAATTCTTGGCCTGGCCGGGTTCGTGCCCGACACCTATGACAACGACAAGGCCGAGGCCGCTTTGGCCGCGATTGCCGAGACGCATACGGTCACGCCCGAGGGGCTGCCGACCCTGAAGTTCGACCCCAAGGCCGATCTGGTCTTTGACTATGACCACAACCTGCCCGGCCACGCCAATGGCATGATCCTGATGGCCACCGATGCGCAGGGCGATGTGATCCTGCGGCAGGTGTTCTATTCCATCGGCGGCGGCTTTGTTCTGACCGAAGAGGAACTGGCCGAAGG
This sequence comes from Ruegeria sp. C12, assembly GCF_056537745.1. Classification (NCBI taxonomy): domain Bacteria; kingdom Pseudomonadati; phylum Pseudomonadota; class Alphaproteobacteria; order Rhodobacterales; family Roseobacteraceae; genus Ruegeria; species Ruegeria sp. C12. Next base: position 844,025 of record NZ_JBQFSA010000001.1, on the reverse strand, counting down.
CAAAGCGACAGATGAAGGCGCACCCGTTCCCTTCCCCTTCAAGTCAGCGGTCGAGATGCTGGAGATGGCCGCCTCCAGCGGTAAGTCCATCGCCCAGATGAAGCGCGAAAACGAAATCGCGCGCGGATGCGCGGAGAGTTTCGCCAAAGGAAGCGCGCGACTGTGGCAAGTGATGAACGATTGCATCGAACGCGGTCTGCACACCGATGGCATTCTGCCCGGCGGTCTGAGCGTGCGTCGCCGCGCCAAGGGCATCTATGACGCGCTGATGGCTGAACGCGGCATGAACCTGACTGCGCCGCACACGATCAACGACTGGATGAGCGTTTACGCCATGGCAGTGAACGAGGAAAACGCAGCCGGAGGCCAGGTTGTAACCGCCCCCACCAACGGTGCGGCGGGCGTTCTGCCAGCGGTGCTGCGCTATTACCTGGACCACGTGCCCGGCGCATCGGAAAGCCATATCGAGGATTTCCTGCTGACCGCCGCCGCTATTGGGGGTTTGGTGAAATTCAACGCCTCGATTTCGGGGGCTGAAGCGGGATGTCAGGCCGAGGTCGGCAGCGCCTCGGCCATGGCCGCCGCCGGTTTGTGCGCCGTGATGGGCGGCACGCCCGAGCAGGTGGAAAACGCCGCCGAGATCGCCTTGGAACATCATTTGGGCATGACCTGCGATCCGGTCGCGGGTCTGGTGCAGGTGCCCTGTATCGAGCGCAACGGCCTGGGCGCGATCAAGGCCGTCTCGGCTGCGTCGCTTGCATTGCGCGGGGACGGCAAGCATTTCGTACCCTTGGATTCCGTCATAGAAACCATGCGCCAGACCGGGCATGATATGCATGAGAAGTACAAAGAGACATCGCTTGGCGGTTTGGCTGTGAACATCCCCAACTGCTGAGGTCAGACAGGAGGCGGCATCATGCGTGGACATTGCCTGTGCGGCAGGATCGCGTTTGAGGTTGATCCTCCGATCCTGTCCTGCGTCTCGTGTCATTGCGACAGCTGCCGCCGCCAATGCGCCGCGCCCATGACCACCTATTTCGCGGTCCGCGACACCCAATGGCGCTGGACCAAAGAGGAACCGAAGAGTTTCAATTCCTCTCCCGGTGTCGAGCGCACATTCTGCCCGCATTGCGGAACGCCGATCTCTTTCCGCTCGGCTAAGATGTCGGATGTGCTGCACTTGTATGTTGCCACGCTGGAAACCCCCGAAGCGCTGCAACCGACCCTGCATGTGTCGCATGAAGAGAAACTGGACTGGCTGCATCTGGATGATGGTCTGCCGACCTGCACCGGCCCGGATTACACCAAAGTCCAACCCCTTCCGGACGCCTGAGAACAGAGCTTTCCCCCGCGCCGCGAAACCGCTAGCGTCGCGACCATGACCCAGGATCGTCCCGTATTCGGCATCGTTCTGATGCTCGGCTTTTGCGTGCTTGCGCCGCTTGGCGACTCGATGGCCAAGCTATTGGGGGAAACAACGCCTCTGGGCCTGCTGGTGCTGGTGCGCTTTGCCATACAGGCGGCGATTCTGATCCCGCTGATTGCAGTCACGGGACGGCCATGGCGCATGCGGGGGCGCGTTCTGCGGCTGACCCTGATCCGCACGGTTCTGCACATCATCGGCATAACCGCCATGTTCAGTGCGTTGCAGTTTCTGCCGCTGGCGGATGCAATTGCCATCGCCTTTGTCATGCCCTTCATCATGCTGCTGCTTGGGAGATACGTCTTGCAGGAAGAGGTCGGCCCGCGCCGCCTGATCGCCTGTATCGTCGGTTTCATCGGGACCTTGCTGGTGATCCAGCCCAGCTTTGCCGAGGTCGGATTGCCCGCCCTGCTGCCCCTGATCGTGGCCGTGGTTTTTGCCTTGTTCATGCTGGTGACGCGTCAGATCGCCAAGGAAACCGATCCGGTCTCCCTGCAGGCCGTGTCCGGGGTGTTTGCCACGGTCCTGCTGCTGCCGGTGGTCCTTTGGGGCACCAATGCGGGGATTTGGGAATTGTCCTTGATCATCCCCGCTGGCAACACCCACTGGCTGTTGCTGGCCATCGGCGTGCTGGGAACGGTCGCGCATCTGCTGATGACCTGGTCGCTGCGCTATGCGCCGTCGGCCACGCTGGCACCGATGCAATATCTGGAAATCCCGGTTGCGACCCTGATCGGCTGGCTGATCTTTCACGACTTGCCCGACGGGATCGCGGCGTTTGGCATTCTGATCACAATCGGTGCCGGGCTCTACGTCATTCTGCGTGAGAGGGCCACCGCCCGATCTGGTCCGACAGAAACGCCTGCATAACCTGATCCAGCGCCGCGCGCGGCACCATCAGCAACATGCCCGGCCCGTCCATATGCAGTTCGACATCCGACACCGCGCGGTTCGAGGTTCCGACCCGACCATCCGGTTCGAACACCAACCCTTCGATCGGCCATTCCAAACCCTGGCTGCGACCCGTGACACGCCGCATCGGAAACAAGGACACGATATCGCCGGGTGTCAGGTGCAGGGTGATCCGGGGCGGTGCGTGGAACACCACCTCATGTTCACCCAGCAGGATGCAGGGACGATCCAAGCGCGCGACCAGAGTGTTCAGAACCGCCAATTGATGATCCAACCGCCCGCCCAGAAACCCGGCGCCCAGCACCAGCGGGGCCCCTATGTGCCTCAGCGCCTTGTCGAAATCCGTACTGTTCTGCTCTGAGATTTGAAACAACCGATCCGCTGGCAGCTGCGCCTTCACAGGCTCACTCATCGAATCGAAATCGCCGATCACGGCCTCGGGAATTATGTCCGAATCGACCAAAATGGCCGCTCCGCCATCCGCCGCGACAACCGATCTGACGCGATTCAGCACCAAATCCAGGTCATCAAACCCGACAAATCCCCCTCCAAACAGGCCAATTGGACCGTTTGAACGCACAATCGGCTCATTTTTTCTAAGATTGATCATTTTTCCCGGATTTGGACACATTCAGACCACAAAATGATAGGTTCATGCAGAAAGTTCTGAGCCGATGTGTGTGCCCGATTCCGGGTAGGTTGGCTCTCGTAGTTTGTAGAGGACGTGCGTCTGATGGTACAGAATAACAAGGTATTGACCGTTTCTTATGGGACTTTCTCCTGCACTTTGGAAGGGTTTGACGACTCGTTCGAAACGATGAAGTCCATTGCCGAGTATTTTCGCGACCTCGCAGCAGATGACCGGTATTTCGGTTCGGAACCCCCCCAGCCCGACGCCGAGATGCTGACCCGTATTGCGCAGCGCGACGCCTCGCAGCACGTGGAAGCCCGGCAAAGCGAAAGCGGCCTGTTGCTGCGCGCCACCGAAGCCTCCCCCGCACCGTTGGCCGCGCCTGCCCCTGCCCCCGTACCATCTGAGGTGAACGTGGCCCGAACTCCGGCCCCGATGCCGGTGCACCAGCCCGCGCCGCAGACGTCGTTTGAACAAGCTGATGCCGTACCTGCCCCTGCTGCCGACAGCATCGCCGCAAAACTCCAGCGCATCCGCGCCGTGGTCTCGCATTCGGACGCCACCCCTGTCGCCTATTCCGAAGATGATGACTCGGCCCTGCTCAGCGCCGCCCCGGCTCCGGTTGACGCCGTAACCGCCGCGTTCGAGGCCGGTGCGCTGAGCGCCGAAGACCTCGAGCCGCAGAAGCCAACGTTCGAACCGCAGCCCGTGGCCATGAAAGAACCGGCGCCTGCTCCGGCCGCGTTCTTCGAAGATGAGGCGGAAGACGATCAGCCCGCCGATGTCTTGTTCTCGGATTTCGAAGATATCGCTGAAGACGATGCGGGTGATGATGGCATTCTGAACATCCTGAGCGATCACGAAGCGAAGGCGGAAGCCGAAGAAGAACCTCAGGAAGACGTTGCGCCCGGTGTTCTGACGCTGGACGACGAGGTCAACCTGCTGAACAAAATCTCGAGCGTCGAGGCAGATATGTCCGACCGCGTGGACCAGAAACAGCCGGATGAGAGCGCATCGGATCAGGACGTTCTACGCCTGATGGCCAAAGCTGATGAACAGATGGGCGACCCGGCCACCAGCGACGCGCGTGAGACATATTCGCACCTGCGCACTGCTGTAGCGGCCACCGAAGCCGAAGGTGAAATCGACAAGGCATCACCTGACCAGCAATACCGTGGCGATCTTGCCTCGGTTGTCAGCCCGCGCCGCCCGGAAATTCAGGTCACCAGCATGCGTCCGGAATCCGATGACGCCGCGCCGCTGAAACTGGTTGCAGAACAGCGTGTAGACGACGAAGCCGTCGAAGCCGGCCCGGTCATGCCCCGCCGCGTAACCACGCAGCAGGACGACAGCGCAGCGGATGAAGGCGGCTTTGCGCAATTCGCGCAGGATCAGGGCGCGCAGTCCCTGCCCGATCTTCTGGAAGCGGCGGCGGCCTATCTGTCCTTCATCGAAGGTCAGGAACAGTTCTCGCGCCCGCAGCTGATGAACAAGGTCCGCTCGTTGAAGCAGAACGAATTCAACCGCGAAGAAAGCCTGCGCTCCTTTGGTCAATTGCTGCGCGACGGCAAGATCCAGAAAGCAGGCGGTGGCCGGTTCGCAGCCTCGAACCTGATCGGTTTCCGCCCGGATGATGAACGCGCGGCGGGCTGATCACTCAATCAGAAAGACGAAAGGCCGAGAGATACCTCTCGGCCCTTTTCTTTTGCCAGCAGTTTAGGCGGCGATGTCTCAGTATCGAGTCAAGACTCGTCCGGATCCTCTTTGCCAACTCCCCGGAAGACGAACTTGAAGGGCAAGGCCCAGACAATGCCAAGGGCAATGTAAACCAACAGCTCAACCAGGATCGACGGGCGATCCAGCCAGTTCACAACGGTCACCACCGCAACAATGTAAAGCGGCAGGCCGACCAGCAAAATCACCAGCGACCAGCGGCGGCGGGCCTTGTAACTCAGGCCCGGCTTTTTGTCCTTGCCCATCAATCTGCGAACGGGTCGGTCACCAGAATGGTGTCGTCCCGCTCCGGGCTGGTGGACAAAAGCGCCACGGGGCATTCGATCAGTTCTTCGACCCGGCGCACATATTTGATCGCGTTGGCGGGCAGGTCGGCCCAGCTGCGCGCGCCTTCGGTGGATTCGCTCCAACCCGGCATCTCTTCGTAGATCGGGGTGCAGCGCGCCTGTTGGTCGGCAGCCGTCGGCAGATAGTCCAGACGCTCTCCGTCCAAATCATAACCCGTGCAGATTTTCAGCGTCTCGAACCCGTCCAGAACATCCAGCTTGGTCAGCGATATGCCGTTCACACCGCTGGTCGCGCAGGTCTGGCGCACAAGGCAGGCATCGAACCAGCCACACCGGCGTTTGCGGCCTGTTACCGTGCCAAATTCGTGGCCACGGGTCCCCAGGCGCATCCCGTCATCATCGTCCAACTCGGTCGGGAAAGGCCCCTCTCCCACACGAGTGGTATAGGCTTTGACGATGCCCAGCACAAAATCAACAGACCCCGGGCCGATACCCACACCCGTCGCCGCCTGACCGGCAATCACGTTGGAAGAGGTCACAAACGGGTAGGTTCCGAAATCAATATCCAGCAACGCGCCCTGCGCGCCTTCGAACAGGATCCGCTTGCCCGCCTTGCGCTTTTCGTTCAGCACCTTCCAGACCGGGGCGGCGAACGGCAGGATTTGCTGAGCGATCTCCTTCAACTGCGCTACCAGCGCGTCGCGATCGACCGGATCAATGCCCAGGCCCTTGCGCAACGGATCATGGTGCTGCAACGCGCGGTCTACACGCGCCTCAAGCGTCGCGTCATCGGCCAGATCGGCAACACGGACAGAGCGTCGCCCGACCTTGTCCTCATAGGCCGGACCAATTCCGCGACCGGTGGTGCCAATCTTCGTGCCCTTGCTGGCCGCCTCTTCCCGCGCACGATCCAGCTCGCCATGGATCGGCAGGATAAGCGGCGTATTCTCAGCAATCATCAGAGTCTCGGGCGTGATCTCGACGCCCTGCTTACGGATTGACGCGATCTCAGTGACCAGATGCCACGGGTCCAGAACGACGCCGTTCCCGATCACGCTCAGCTTTCCGCCACGCACCACGCCCGAGGGCAACGCGTTCAGCTTGTAAACCTCGCCATCAATAACCAGAGTATGCCCGGCGTTATGTCCGCCCTGAAAACGCGCGATGACGTCCGCCCGCTCGCTGAGCCAGTCGACGATCTTGCCTTTTCCTTCGTCACCCCACTGGGCGCCGACAACAACCACGTTGGCCATATCCGGTCCTTTTCGTGCTGAGTAATCAAACTCGGCTCGTATAACGGGGCACAGAGGACAGGGAAACCGCTATTTCGCCGCAGATGGAAATCGCGCTGGCGCGCGATGCCTCCGGCGGGGATATTTATAGCCAGATGAAGATCGGATCCCCTGCTTCATCTGGCCAAAAATATCTCGGGGGAGTCGCCCGGAACGGGCGGCGGGGGCAGCGCCCCCTACCCGCCTGGTCGCAAGTGGACCGGCTGGCCATGGGGTGTGATCAGATACGCCTGCTCCCACGCGCGGTGAAGCATCTGCACGTCTTCCGACACCGCCGCGCCCTGTTCGACCAACAACCCTTCAAGCGTTTCCAGCCAGGCGTGGAAATAGTCGTCTCCGCCGTCCAGTTCACGGTCCAGACCGTTGCGCTTCAACGTGTCCGAAAACCGGGCCGCCCAATCGGGCCAGCCGAAACGTCCGGCTTCATTCAGGGCAACCGTTACGGCAAAGACCTGCGCGTGCCAGGGCTCGGCAAACACCGGTTCCGGCGCGGAATGTGTGGTGCAGTCACTCATGCGGGCTCCAGATAGCTTTGCCAGAGGTCCACCACGACCTCATCATCCGGGTGTTCAGGGGAGGCCCAAAGCTCGGATGCCGGGAAGACAACGGCATATAGCGGTTCCGGCGCCTCTCCCAAACGATGCGCGTTGGAATCCGGCAGGACATGGGTGCCATGCAATCGCAGGATACGACCTCGCGCGCCGGCAGCATAGACAGGCAAGCGCGTGTGACCACCATCGACAAGGCGATTGGCGGTTGGTCGCGCTGTCACCACCTGCTGACCGATCGTAAAATGCGCGGCAACGTTTGAAGGCCGATCTGCTGGTCCGCCTTTTGCAAGTGCAGCGGCGACAGCCTCGGCCTTCAGCGTCTTGTCCGTCAAGGGATGCGGCGCATCATCTCCGGCCCCTCGCAGATCATCCAGGGTCAGTACGCCTTGTTCAACCAACAGATCGGCAAGGCCCGAGATCCATTTCTCATAGTAGGAAAACCGGGTGTAATCCTTGGGCGACAACCGCTCTCGCGCGTGGCGAGATATGTCGATGTTCCACTGCCCCAGAAAACCGGCAGCCAGCGTCACGGCCAAAGCCCGCCCGTGCCAGTCTTCGGCAAAGACCGGCGCGCCCTCAGCCTCGGGCCGGATTTCGCCATCGCCAAAGCGTCCGCCCATGTCATGGACACGTGTCATGAGGGCACCTTGGGCAAGCCTGTCCCGATCATGCTGTCGCGTGTCACCAAAGCGGTCAGCTCATCCTCGCCCATACCTTCTGTGCCTTCGGGACGCATCGGCAACACAAGGTACCGAATCTCGGCGGTCGAATCCCAGACACGCACTGCGGTGCTTTCGGGTAAGGTAACGCCGAACTCGGCCAGTACTTTGCGTGGCTCCCGCACGGCACGGGCGCGATAGGCATCGGATTTGTACCATCCGGGCGGGATACCCAGCAGCGGCCACGGGTAGCAACTGCACAGGGTGCAGACGACCATGTTGTGCTGCCGGGGCGTGTTTTCGACGGCGACCATGTGTTCACCCTGACGGCCGTAGTACCCCAGCTCGGCAACGACCGGCGTGGCATCTTCCAACAGTGCCGCTTTGAAATCAGGGTCGCTCCAAGCCTTTGCCACGACGCGCGCGCCGTTTTGCGGGCCGATCTTGTTCTGGTAGGTGTCGATGATCTCATCTAATGCTGCCGGATCGATCAGCCCCTTGCGGATCAGAATCGTCTCCAGCGCCTTGACGCGCAGCGCGGGTTCGGGTGGCAAAAGGGCGTGCGGGTGGTCGGGATCGTCATGAGGCATAGCCCGAAGCCTGCGTCAGGATTTATCGCTCTGTCCAGTCCCTTTGCTGTGATATGATACATCACGCGGGGTGATGTGAACTCGTGTCTTGCCCCCAAGTTGAAACTTGCATAAGTACCACGCGATACACGTCACGCTGCACGGGACCACCATGGAAAACGTTGTTCTCATCATCCACCTTCTTTTGGCTTTGGGCCTGATTGCCGTTGTGCTGATGCAGCGGTCCGAAGGCGGTGGCCTTGGCATGGGTGGCGGCGGCGGCGGTGCCATGACCGGCCGCGCAGCGGCGACGGCATTGGGCAAAGTGACCTGGATTCTGGCGGCCTGCTTCATCGTGACCTCGATCACGCTGACCATTCTGGCGGCGCAGAAATCCTCGGGCAGTTCGGTGATCGACCGTCTGGGCGTTCCGGCCCCTGCGGCAACCGAAGAAAGCACACCTGCGGTTCCGTCGGCAGATGATCTGCTGCCTCCGGCAGAAGGCGACAACGCGCCGCTGATCCCGCAGGCCGACTGATCCACTAGACCTAGAAACCTGAAAGAGAACTGCAACAGCATCTTGCGGTTCTCTTGCGCTATGCGCGCGAATCCTTTATACGTGAAGTCCCGTGATGCAGCGGTTTTTCGGAACCGTCGGGCAGCTGATTTTGACGTCTCACGGGAGCAGCCGAAAAACTATGGCGCGATTTATTTTCATCACTGGTGGTGTGGTTTCGTCCTTGGGCAAAGGACTGGCCTCGGCGGCCTTGGGCGCGCTGTTACAGGCCCGGGGATATTCGGTGCGCCTGCGCAAGCTGGACCCCTATCTGAACGTCGATCCCGGCACCATGTCGCCGTTTGAACATGGCGAGGTTTTCGTCACCGATGACGGGGCCGAGACCGATCTGGACCTTGGCCACTATGAACGTTTCACCGGCGTGGCGGCCCGCAAGACCGACTCGGTCAGTTCGGGGCGGATTTACTCCAACGTGTTGGAAAAGGAACGCCGCGGGGATTACCTCGGCAAAACCATTCAGGTGATCCCGCACGTCACCAACGAGATCAAGGATTTCATCGCCATCGGCGAGGATGAGGTTGATTTCATGCTGTGCGAGATCGGCGGCACTGTCGGCGATATCGAAGGCCTGCCCTTTTTCGAAGCCATCCGTCAGTTCAGCCAGGACAAGCCGCGCGGTCAGTGCCTGTTCATGCACCTGACGCTGCTGCCCTATATCAAGGCGTCGGGTGAGTTGAAAACCAAGCCGACCCAGCACTCGGTCAAGGAACTGCGGTCCATCGGTCTGGCCCCCGATATTCTGGTTTGCCGCTCGGAAGGACCGATTCCGACCAAGGAACGCGAGAAGCTGGCACTGTTCTGCAACGTGCGCCCGGACAGCGTGATCGCGGCGCAGGATCTTTCGACCATCTACGACGCCCCGCTGGCCTATCACCGCGAGGGTCTGGATCAGGCGGTTCTGGATGCGTTCCAGATCAGCCCTGCACCCAAGCCCGATCTGGCCAAATGGGAAGACGTCAGTGACCGCATCCACAACGCCGAGGGCGAGGTGAAGGTGGCCATCGTTGGCAAATACACCCAGCTGGAAGACGCCTATAAATCGATTGCCGAGGCGCTAACCCATGGCGGCATGGCCAACCGCGTCAAGGTCAAGGTCGAGTGGGTGGATGCCGAGATTTTCGACACCGAAGACGCCGCCCCGCATCTGGAAGGCTTCCACGCGATCCTCGTGCCCGGCGGGTTTGGCGAGCGTGGAACCGAAGGCAAAATCAAAGCGGCGCAATATGCACGTGAGCACAAGGTGCCCTATCTGGGTATCTGTCTGGGGATGCAGATGGCCGTGATCGAAGCGGCGCGCAATGCGGCGGGCATCGCCGAGGCAGGGTCCGAGGAATTTGACCACGAAGCGGGCAAGCGGCGGTTTGAACCCGTGGTTTACCACCTGAAAGAATGGGTGCAGGGCAACCACAAGGTCGAGCGCAAGGTCGGCGATGACAAAGGCGGCACAATGCGGCTGGGGGCCTATAACGCGGTTCTGGCCGACGGCTCCAAAGTGGCAGAGGTCTATGGCGGCACTCAGATTGAGGAACGTCACCGCCACCGCTATGAGGTGGACATCAAGTATCGCGACAAGCTGGAAAAGGCGGGCCTGAATTTCTCGGGCATGTCCCCCGATGGCCGGTTGCCGGAAATCGTCGAATGGTCGGATCATCCGTGGTTCATCGGTGTGCAATACCACCCCGAATTGAAATCCAAACCGTTCGATCCGCACCCTTTGTTCCGCGACTTTGTGCGCGCGGCCAAGGACACGTCGCGTCTGGTCTGATCCGGTCGCTGCAAAGTGATGTACCGACACAATTAAGCGCTTAGCGAATGCCCGGCATGGGGTTAACTGTTGAACAAGCTTCGACAGGAGATACCCCATGACCACCCAAGCCCAACACGCCGAAACCTTCACCCGCCTGCACAAGAAAGGTGATCCGGTCATCCTGTTCAACATCTGGGACGCAGGCAGCGCCGCGGCCGTGCGCGACGCAGGTGCGCAGGCGATCGCGACCGGCAGTGCCCCGGTCGCGATGGCGCAGGGGTTCAAGGACGGCGAGAATATCCCGCTGCAGGCCGCCTTGGACAATGCAAAACGCATTGTGGCCGCGGTCGATCTGCCTGTTTCTCTGGATTTTGAGGGGGCTTATGCCGCTGATCCTGACGGGATTGCGGAAAACGTATTGCGGGCCCTGGACTGCGGGGTGGTGGGCTTCAACTTCGAGGATCAGATCGTCGGCGGTGATGGCCTTTACCCCATTGCCGAGCAGGCCACACGGATTGAAGCGATGCGCAAGGCGTGTGATGCGGCAGGGGTTCCGGCCTATATCAACGCCCGGACCGATATCTTCCTGAAAGCGCACGCCGACACGCATAACGCAGCCATGCTGGACGACGCGGTTGCCCGTGCGGCGGCGTTCCAGTCCGCCGGGGCCAGCGGGTTCTTTGCCCCCGGCCTGAAGGACGAAGCGATGATTGAGCAGCTCTGCGCAGCAACGGAGCTGCCGGTCAACATCATCGCCCTGCCCGGCACCCCGGACACACCGCGATTGGCAACGTTGGGCGTGGCGCGTGTCAGCTATGGCCCAGTGCCCTATCGCCAGATGGTGGCATGGCTGACGGAACAGGCACGTGGCGCCATCGACTACGCCAAGTAGGCGTCTGGTGACCTAGATTCAGGGACCGGACAATCTCAGTATCCCGACGTGTCACAAAAATGCGGATACCAATTCGCCAAGGCTGGGCGGGATTCGGTCGCTCTCGGCGATCTTGTGAATATTCATGCCTATGACGGGTAGTCCCAGCTTGGCGCGCCACAAAATATGGACTAACCTGACCTCATGTTGAAAAAGTTCTTTCAGGCGTTCAGACCGCCTCAGACCCAGCAACTGCCTGACCCTGATGCCGAACTGGCGTTGGGGGCGTTGATGGTGCGGGTGGCGCAGGCGGATCGCGATTACAAGCTGGAAGAAATCAGCCTGATCGACCGGATTCTGGCGCGCCTTTATCAGCATAACGCAATCGAAGCCGCCAAGGTGCGCGCAACCTGCGAGAAACTGCATGCAGCCGCCCCCGAAACCGACACGTTCGGCAAGCTGATCCGCGAGACCACGGGTCTTGAGGAGCGCATGGCCGCGCTGGACGCCCTGTGGGAGGTGGTGCTGGCCGATGGCGACTCGGATGAGGGTGAGATCAAGATCGTCGAGGAAGCCCGCGCTGCCATGGGGCTCAGCTTTAACGACAGCAAGGCCGCGCGCGAACGTGTGCAAAGCCGCTTGGAAGCCAGCTAAGCCGCGTCTATATCTGTGTCATGTTTAGTGATTTTCTGTCCCGGCTGACCCAGCCCGATCCCGACCCGTTGGTCGAAAACGATGCCCGGCTGGCCCTGACGGCCCTGTTGGTCCGCATCGCGCGATCCGACAATGACTATGCCGACACTGAAATGGCCGGGATCGACAAGGTCTCGGCCGAGCGCTATGGCCTGTCACCGTTCGAGGCCGCAGCCCTGCGCGCCCAGGCCGAAGACCTTGAGGCCGAAGCCCCCGACACCGTCCGCTTTACCCGCGCCATAAAAGAGGCCGTCGCCTACGAGGATCGTCTGGCCGTGGTTCAGGCTATGTGGTCAGTCGCGCTGGCCGATGGTCAGCGCACCGGCGAAGAGGATTCGCTGCTGCGTCTGGTTGTCAGCCTGTTGGGCGTCAGCGACGTGGATTCGGCGCGCGCCCGTCAGAAGGCTGCAAAAGCGTGACAGCGATGCTGGGCATGTATGACATGCCCGCCCTGCGCGCCGCCAATGACCGATTCTGGTCTTTGATCCATGCGAATCTGGGCTATGGCCCGCAGCATCTGGACCGATCCCGAGATGTCTGGGACGTCTGGCAGGATTCCGCTCTGATTTTTGCCCAGACCTGCGGGATGCCCTACCGCACCCGGCTGCATGGTCAGGTGCAGTTGGTTGGCACCCCGGATTACGACCTGCCCGGATGCCCCGCTGGCCATTATTGCTCGGTCCTTGTCGCCCGTGCGAATGATCCGCGCGATCTGGGCGATCTGACCAACGGAATTTTTGCGTATAATGAGGCGCTGTCTCAATCCGGTTGGGCTGCCCCGATCACGCATCTGACCGCGCTGGGTCTGGCTCCGACCCAGCTTTTGGAAACAGGCGGCCACGCGCTGTCCGCTCAGGCCGTGGCGGAGGGTCGCGCAGACTTTGCCTCGTTGGATGCGCTGACATGGGAGTTGCTGAAAGAGCATACAGATCTGGGCAGCCGTTTACGCGAAATCGCCCGCACGACCCCGTCCCCTGCCTTGCCGTTCATAACCTCGCTCGGCCAAGATGCGGACCAGATCGCCAAGGCTGTTCGGTCCGCCATTGTGGACCTTTCGGATGATGACAGGCGGCGGCTTCACATCTGCGGGTTGATCGATATTCCGGCGGATCAATACCTTGCGGTCCCAACTCCGCCCACGCCCGAAGCATTTGCGCGCAGAAGCTGACCGATTTGGTCATACCCTCTGGCCATTTTGGTTGATTAACCGCACGAATCTGTGATTTGCGCATTGCATTGCGCCCGTTTTTCCGCCCTATTACCGCACCAATACCAACAACAACTGGACCTTCCGTGTCAGACGCATCTGCCGTAATCGAGATCAGGAACCTTCACAAAAGCTTCGGTAATCTCGAGGTGCTCAAGGGCGTGGACATCACCGCAAAACGCGGCGACGTCGTGTCCCTGATTGGCTCATCCGGCTCTGGCAAATCCACCCTTCTGCGTTGCTGCAACCTGTTGGAGGACAGCCAGCAGGGCGAGATCATGTTCAAGGGCGAGCCGGTGAAGTGGAACGGGTCAGGAAACGGACGTCGCCCTGCCGATCCCAAGCAGGTCCTGCGCATTCGCACCAACCTGTCGATGGTGTTTCAACAGTTCAACCTGTGGGCGCACATGACCATTTTGCAAAATGTCATGGAAGCTCCGGTAACCGTTTTGGGCCGTGACAGGGCCGAAGTGGAAGACAGCGCGCGTAAGTACCTTGAAAAGGTTGGCATCGGTGACAAATGCGACGTCTACCCCGCGCAACTGTCCGGCGGCCAACAGCAACGCGCGGCCATCGCGCGCGGCCTGTGCATGGAGCCCGAGGCGCTGTTGTTTGACGAGCCGACTTCGGCGCTGGACCCCGAGTTGGAGCAGGAAGTCATCAAGGTCATCAAGGACCTGGCCGCCGAAGGGCGGACGATGATCATCGTGACCCATGACATGAAGATGGCAGCGGATATCTCCAGCCATGTCGTGTTCCTGCACCAAGGCCGGATCGAAGAAGAGGGCACGGCCGAAGATATCTTTACCTCTCCCGAATCCGAACGGCTTCGGGGCTTTCTCTCTGCCACTCAGGCGGCATAGTTTCAAAAACAGAACCAAACTGGGGAGTAACCAATGAAAAACCTGATTCTGTCCACCGCAGCGCTGGCCCTAACCGCCGGTATCGCCATGGCCGACACGGTCCGCATGGGGACCGAGGGCGCCTACCCTCCGTATAACTTCATCAACGACGCCGGCGAGATCGACGGGTTCGAGCGTGAAGTGGGCGACGAGCTGTGCAAACGCGCTAATCTGGACTGCGAATGGGTCAAGAACGACTGGGATTCGATCATTCCGAACCTGGTTTCGGGCAACTACGACACCATTATCGCGGGCATGTCGATCACCGACGAACGCGATGAAGTTATTGATTTCACTCAGAACTACTTCCCGCCTGCAGCCTCTGCCTATGTCGGTGCGTCGGACGGCGTCGACGTGAGCAGCGGCATCGTTGCGGCGCAAACTGCAACCATTCAGGCCGGTCACGTCGCGGAATCCGGCGCGACTCTGGTCGAGTTCGCAACACCGGAAGAAACCATCGCAGCCGTGCGCAACGGTGAGGCTGATGCGGTCTTTGCCGACAAGGACTTCCTGGTCCCGATCGTCGAGGAATCCGGTGGTGAGCTGGTCTTTGTCGGTGATGACGTCCCACTGGGCGGCGGCATCGGCTTGGGCATCCGCGAATCCGATGGCGAGCTGCGCGGCAAGTTCGACGAGGCGATCACCTCGATGAAGGCTGATGGCTCGCTGAACGAGCTGATCGTCAAGTGGTTCGGCGAAGGCGTGCCGACCTATAACTCTGACGGTTCGGTCGTCACCAACTGATCTGCACACATGGGTTCGGCGCCCCTCATAGCGCCGAACCTGTCCCGGCCCTGCGCCGGGGCTGACGTTCGAAAGACGCCGTATGTTTTCCTATTGCGCTGATCCCGACACGCTGGGCACGTTCCGCTGGTTCTCGTGCTACCTGACCAATGGTGTGCACTGGTCGTTCTACCTGTCGTTTCTGAAGGTCCTTGGGTTGCTGGCCGTGACCGCCCCGGTCGCGCTGAGTTTCGGGTTTGCAGGTGCAATGGCAGCCCGGTCGCATTTCGCTCCGCTCAGTTGGTTAGGTAAAGGATACATCGCCGTCGTACGCGGCGTGCCCGACATCGCGTTCTTTCTGTTCTTTGTGATTGCTCTGGATCAGGCGTTCGAATGGACACGCCACCAAGTTATGTGCCCGGAATGGACCGACCCGGTGCGTCAGGGCAATGACTTCATCGTCTGTCAGGCCGCAAAACTGCCCTTGGGCAGCGCACCGGAATGGGTGCACGAAACCTATGGGTTCGTGCTGGCCGTCATCACCTTCTCGATCGTCTTCGGTGCGTTTGCAGCCAACGTCCTGTTCGGCGGGATGCGGGCGGTTCCGCATGCCCAGCTTGAGACCGCCGAAGCCTATGGCATGACCCGCCGCCAGACCTTCTGGCGTATCCTCGTGCCGCAAATGTGGGTCTACGCCCTGCCCGGCCTGTCGAACCTGTGGATGGTGCTGATTAAGGCCACCCCACTGCTGTTCCTGCTGGGCATCGAGGACATCGTCTATTGGGCGCGCGAGTTGGGTGGCACCAAAACCTCACGCTTCACCGATTACCCCCATGGCGACTGGCGCATGTGGTATTTCCTGTTCCTGCTGATCTTCTATCTCGGCATGACCCGCATCTCGGAAATTGTGCTTGAAAGGCTGATGCGCCGCCTGTCCCACGGTCAGGCCACCGCGGGCGGAGAGTTGCTGCGCAAGGAGACGACGGCATGAGCTGCTTGCAAACCATACAGGACTACGCCCTCCGCTCTGTCGGCATTGGCGAGCGCTTGTTGCCCAAATCCGACTTCACCCTGTGCGAACAGTTCACCCTGATCGGTTCGGGCATGATCTGGAATGTCTATTTCGGGATCATGGCCCTTGCGACCGGGTTCTTTCTGGCCACCGCGCTGGCCGTTGGCAAGGCGTCCCCGAACAAATGGCTGCGCAAGCCTGCGGAATGGTTCATCTTCCTGTTCCGCGGCTCGCCTTTGTTCATCCAGTTCTTCTTTGCCTATTTCTTCTTCCTGTCGCTGAAGAAACCCTATCCGATGTTCGACGCCTTCACCTCGGCCTGGCTGGGGGCGCTGATCGTTCTGTTCCTCAACACCGCCGCCTATACGGGTGAGATCTTCTATGGCGCCCTGCGCTCGATCCCCAAAGGCGATATCGAGGCGGCGGATGCCTATGGCATGACCGGCTGGGCCCGCTTCCGCCGGATTGTATGGCCCACTATGCTGCGACTGGCATGGCCTGCATACACGAATGAGGCGATCTTTCTGTTCCACGCCACAACGCTGGTTTTCTTCTCGGCCTTCCCCGCCTGGCAACAGCGCGGAGATGCCCTCTATTACGCCAGCTATTTCGCGGACAAGACGTTCAACCCGTTTGTGCCTTACCCGATTCTGGCCTTCTATTTCATCCTGCTGACGCTGGTGATCATCTGGGGCTTTGGACTGGTCAACAAACGCCTGAACCGACATTTGCCCGCCGCGAAACAGAGCAAGATGAAATTCAAACTAAACCTGGCGCGCTGAATTCAGGCGCGCCAATTGCACATTGACGAACCCTGCCCAAAGGGCGATTTCGACATCTCATATTGGGGAAGTGGTACCGCCTCCCTGGCTTGAACAGGGGACCTCTGGATCCACAATCCAGCGCTCTAACCAACTGAGCTAAGGCGGCACTCGTGAGGGGCGATTTACCGAACGCGCCCGGGGAATGCAAGAGGATTAAAGCTGAATTTTCCAGCTTTGTTCGACAAGATCGACCCCGAAAGACCGCACCGGTTTGCTGTCCACCAACTGCCAACCGGTGGCCTTGTACAGCGCGCAGGCGGCCTTGTGGCTTTCATGGGTCCATAGCTGCATCTGTCTGTATTCGGCAGCCCGAGCAAAACCCATACAGGTTGCCAAAAGCCGCTTGCCCAGCCCCAAACCGCGCGCCTCGGGCACCAAGAGGAACAGACGGAGTTTTGCCGTCTGGTCATCCAGCCTGACGCAAAAGATACTGCCCAACCGCTCTCCGTCCCGCTCGGCGATCCAGCCGCGCTCGCAGGTCGGATCATGATCCGCGATGAAGTCGTCGAGAATACGCGCCACCAGCGGGGCGAATGTCTCATCAAAGCCCTCGTCCCGCGCATAAAGCGTTCCGTGCCGTTCAACCAGCCACGGGGCATCTTCGGCCCGGAATTGTCTGAGATCCACATTTGCCATGCCATATCTGAGCGCATTGGCGGCTTGATTCTCAACCCCGCGCGCGCTAGCACGAGTGCTCAGTCCCGGAGGCGCGTATGGGTATCAACACCGAACGAGACATTCAGGCCAACCTTCAGATCGGGCCTACCGATCAGGGGATGGTGCGTTTGTTCATCGAGGCCGATGGCATCGAAATTCCGATGGATTTCGACCCCGAAGAGGCCGAAGAAATCGCCGACGAACTGCGCGCAGCAGCACAGGCGGCGCGTGCCGTCAAAGACTGACCAGCTTCAAATTCGCGGATCACGCAGCGCCTGCAGACGGCGGGCCGCGTCGGTTGCAAATTTCTGGATCATCTTCTTGCGCCGCGCCGGGGCCAGCTTGTCTTCGGGTGCCATTCTGATGATCTCTGCATCATAAGCGTCGGCGATGATCAGGCCGGTTTCCTCGGGCAACAGCTCGGTCGGGAACTCGGTATCCACGGCCCAAAAGAATCGGTCGCACCACTCCAGATAGCCCTGCCATTTCGAATCCGACTGATAATCGGCGCGACTGGATTTACACTCGATCACCCAAAGCTCACCCTTCGGGCCCAGCCCCATCACATCGACGCGCAGGCCACGCGCCGGAACGAATTCCTCAACGGAAACAAAACCATGCGCGGTCAGGTGACGCGCCACGCCACGCGCAAGTTTCTGTCCGGGTTGCAGATCCAGTGTCATGTGAGAAATGTGAACAATTCGTGAACAAATGTAAAGCCTCCGCACGGGACTTGACATGATACCGTATGGTACTGCATTAATATGATACCAAATGGTATCTTTACCGAGGTGACAAATGCAGACCCTAACCCAAAACGCGTTTCGTGCGCTGGCCGACCCTACCCGGCGTGACATCGTCAAACTGCTGGCGTCCGAGGATATGACAATCGGCCAACTGACGGACCGCTTCGACATGACCCGCGCCGCCGTCAAGAAACACCTGACGGTCCTGTCTGATGGCGGGTTGATCACGGTTGAGGCGCGCGGTCGTGAACGCATCAATCGCATAGAACCCCGCGGTATGGCCCCGGTTCTGGACTGGCTCAGCTACTTTGACCAGTTCTGGGATGACCGCCTCAACTCTCTCAAGGAAGCTATTGAAAGGAAAGACAAATGACCAAATCTGTATTACAAAAAACGATTTTTCTGCGGGCCGAACCGGAAACCGTATGGGCCTATTTGACCGAGCCCGATAGGCTGGCGGAATGGTTCCACAAACCCCAGCGCCCATTGGCCAAGGGTCAAAAGCTTGAGATGTACGGAACCACCAGCGGCGACCTTTTGATCTGGGGCGACGTCCGCGAGGCGCGCGCGCCGGAATATCTGGAATACACCTTCACCGTGAAACCCATGGGCGACGCCGTCAGCGTGGTCAAATGGACGCTTACTCCGGTTGCGGGCGGAACGCGTCTGAGCCTGTTGCACGAAGGCCTGCCGCAGAATGCCGACGCCTTCGGCCTTATCCTGGCGCTGGACAACGGCTGGGACGAGCATTTCGGCAAGATGCGCACAGCATTGCACGAAACTGTTGACGCCTGACCCCTTGTGCGAACCCGTCAGACGCCCTAACTAACCGCTTGGCGGGTTCTGCCCTTCTTGTGACAGGTAGCATTCTGGTGGCCTTAAGCAATTCCGAGGGGGCTGGCTCTGTTCAGGTCCTGGCCTGATTACCCGGCGCCCACCTGTACATACAGGTCCTCGGGAATCACACCGCACGGTTGCTTGGCGGTCCCGCCACTTTTTCCCTGAAATTCAGCGCTCTGCGCGGGCGTCCTGCTTGACCAGAGCAGGTTCGAAGCTGTGCACAACGGGCGATCCGCGACGCGGGCCACCGGGCTTTTCGGCCATGCTCATGATCTTGTAGGCGAACTGCACCCCGGCAAAGACGATCCCGTTCATGAACCAGATCATCGCAAGCGCGATCAACCCGACCTCGGACCCGAAAATCAGCCCCCGCAGATTCGCAACATTCAGCGCCAGCAGCACCCCGACAAACACGGCCGAGATCACAAATCCCCATGCAACTTGCGTAATGTAAAGGCGGATCAGTTTGGGCATCACAAAGCTCCTTGTCTGATGCCACGAGGATAGCGCATGGTCGGGCAGAGTAAACCGCGCCCCGCCGGGGTGCGACACTGTATGCGGAGTTTCAATGAATGCCCTCAGCCTGTTCGCGCTTGACCTACTCGAAGCGCTGTCTTTGCGTCACGACGATCAGGAGCGGTGGGAGTTCACGTTAGACCGGCTGGCCGAGATCGGATTCAACGCGCTGAACATGGTGTGCTTCACGCCCGAGACCGGCGCGATCCATTGGGTGCGCAGTTCGATGTCCAAGGGCTGGCTGAACCGCTACGACACGCAAGGCTATGCCGAAGCGGACCCCATGCTGGCGCAGGTTCAGAACGGCAAGGAAAGCCTTTACGTGCAGGCCGCAAGCCTGAAACCGTCGGATGGCCATTCCGACAAGGCGCTGGATCTGAACCACGATCTGGAAAAGGCCGGATATATCCACCTGTATTCTCTGGTCGTGCCCTGCCCCGACAACGAGGCCAAACTGGTCGTGCTGGCCTCGGACCAACAGGACGTCCAGTTGATGATGACCGAACAGCAGCGGGACATGCGCGTCTTGGCCACCGTGCTGGCCACCAATCTGGGGTCGGACATCCCCAGCAATCATGGCCGTGTCTACGACATCGCCAGCATCGCACCGACCGCGCCGGACATGACACTGCGGGAATTGCAGGTTCTGAACCTGCTGGCGCTTGGCCACCGCAACGACAGGATCGCTGAACAATTGGGCCTGTCCGAGATCACGATACGCACCCATCTGAAAAACGCGCGTGACAAACTGCAGGCCCCAACCCGCGAATCCGCCTTGGTCCGCGCGATGCAGCTGGGCCTGATCGATCCGCAGCGCTATCGGAATCGATAGGTGGCGCGTCAGAGGATTTCCGTTAAAGTGCTGGTGTCTTTGGATAAAACTGTGAGTGGTGGACACCGGAGGCTTGTTTTAACAAGTGTATTGCAAACGTTCAGGCGCAGCTCGGTTTCGAGTCTGCGCCTTATTCTTGTCGTCCGGTGATGTGGCTCAGAACGCCTCGGGCTGGGCCTCACGCGCCATGTGGTCCAGCACGGCGTTGACGAATTTCGGCTCTTTGCCTTCAGGGAAGAAGGCGCGCGCGACGTCGACGAATTCGGTGATAACCACCTTGGGCGGCGTGTCGCTTTGGGTCAGTTCGGCCCCGGCGGCGCGGAACAGCGCCCGCAGGGTCGGATCGATGCGCGAGATCGGCCATTTGGCGACCAGCGCACGGTCGGTCATCTGGTCAATCGGAGCCTGATAGTTCACAGCATTGTCCACCAGCGAGCGGAAGACGCTGATATCGCCATCCAGCATCTCGTCCCCTTCATAGACAGCGCCAAACCGGTGATCCAGAAACTCATTCACGACGGCTTCGGTCGTCTGGCCCGACTGCTCCATCTGGAACAGCGCCTGCACGGCATAAAGCCGGGCGGCGGATTTCATCAGGCGTTTCTGGTTGGCCGGTTTCGGCGCGTCTGTCTTGGTCATGCTGTCGAGGGTCCGTTGCTGTCGCCCGCCACAAGGATGGACTCGGACGGCGGCTTGAATCCGACGCCCTTTTTGGAAGAGCCCCACTTACGGCTGAGCGCGATCAGATGCAAGGCCGCAGCAGCCGCGCCGCCGCCTTTATTCATCTTTTCGAGGTTGGCGCGAACTTCGGCCTGATCGTCATTTTCCACAGTCAGGATGCCGTTGCCGATGCACAGGCCCTGCAGGCCCAGCAACTGAATGGCGCGGCTGGAGTCGTTGCAGACAGTCTCATAGTGCGTGGTCTCACCGCGAATGACGCAGCCCAGTGCGACATAGCCGTCGAAATTGCACTGGCGGTCCGCCATAGCGATGGCGGTGGGGATCTCCAGCGCGCCGGGCACCTCGACAACCTCACAGGCGCCGCCAGCTGCTTCGATCTCGGCCTTCGCACCGGCGATCAGGTTGTCTGCAATCGCGCGATAGAAAGGGGCCGCCACGATCAACAGCTTCACCGGCTTGTCGAATTTGGGTGTCGGCAAAACGCCATGTTCGTCTTGAGCAGCCATGATCAGTCTTCCTTCAGGATCGAACGGGTACCGACGATGGACAGGCCAAACGCGTCGAGCCCCAGATATACGGTTTCAGGCGAGTCCGTCAGCAGCACCAGTTCCTGAATGCCCATCTTGGACAGGATTTGCGCGCCCAGACCGGTTTGCTTGATCGTGCGCGGGCCTTCATCTTCGGCCGCATACAGCGAGTTACGCGGCTGCCGGAACAGGCAGACCACGCCGCGCCCCTCTTCTGCGATCTTCTCCATCGCGCGCGGCAACTCGCGCGAGGATTTGGGGCCGAGGCCCAGAATATCCGGCGCTTCGTGCAGGGCGTGGGTGCGGGTCAGAACCGGCTCTGGTGTAGTCACATCGCCTTTGACCATCACCACATGCTCGATGCCGTGCGTCTGATCGGTGAAAATCCGCATCTCCCATTCGCCGCCATATTCCGAGTTGACGGTTTCACGCGAGGTTTCGACTACCAGATTGTCATTGCGCGACCGGTAGGTGATTAGATCGCTGATCGTACCGATCTTCATGTCATGCTCTTGCGCGAATTCCACCAGATCGGGCAGACGCGCCATGGTGCCGTCAGCCTTCATGATCTCACAGATGACACCCGACGGATTCAGCCCCGCCAGACGCGAGATATCTACGGCGGCCTCGGTATGGCCTGCACGCACCAGTACCCCACCCCGCTTGGCACGCAGTGGGAAGATATGGCCGGGGGTTGCGATATGGGCCATCGTGTTCTGCTCGTTGATCGCAGTTGCCACCGTCAGCGCGCGGTCGGCGGCGGAAATCCCGGTGGATACACCCTCGCGCGCTTCAATCGACACGGTGAAGGCCGTCTCGTGACGCGACGAGTTGTTCACGGCCATCATCGGCAGGCCCAGAGCATCCACGCGTTCGGCGGTCATCGGCAGACAGATCAGCCCGCGCCCATGGGTGGCCATGAAGTTGATCGCCTCGGCATCGGCAAATTCAGCCGGGATCACCAGATCGCCTTCGTTCTCGCGATCCTCGTGATCGACCAGGATATACATCCGGCCCTTGCGCGCCTCGTCGATGATCTCTTCGATCGGGCTGATCGCGTCACGCAGTTGGGCCTCGACCGGACCGGGGGTTTCAAAGCTCATGGGGCAGCCTTTCACAAGAGCATTTCTGCAAGGCGGGATAGACCACACTGCGCCCAAAGGCCAGAGCGCAAACGGCGCTGGCCTGTCAGGACGCGACGTATTTCGCGGTCAGGACATCTCGGCCAGGCGGGCGACGTACCGGGCCAGCGTGTCGATTTCGAGGTTAACGTGATCCCCGACAGCAACATCACCCCAGGTCGTGACCTCTTTGGTATGCGGGATAAAGTTGATACCAAAATCACGACCGTCCACGTCATTGACGGTCAGCGAGGTTCCGTTCAGCGCAACCGACCCTTTCGGCGCAATGAACCGCGCCAGATCCGCAGGCGCGCGCAACGTGACCCTTGTGCTGTCGCCCTCATCCTCAACCGCAACAACCTCGGCAACGCCATCGACATGGCCCGAGACGATATGACCGCCCAGTTCGTCACCCACCTTCAAGGCGCGTTCCAAGTTCACCCGCGATCCGGTGGTCCAGCTGTTCAGGTTGGTTTTAGACACCGTCTCGGCGCTGATTTGAACGTCATACCAATCGTCGCCCAGCGCGATCACGGTCAGGCACACGCCATCGCTGGCAATCGACGCCCCGATATCGATGCCGGACGTGTCATAGGCAGTCTGGATGCGGGCGCGCAGGTCGCCTTGCTGCTCCAACTCGGTGACAGTGCCGACATCGGTGACGATCCCTGTAAACATCCTGTTAACCCTCGTTCCCTAACCTGAGCGTGTTTTCACAAGCTGAGGTACGCCCATCCCCTTGCGCGGGCAAGGACCCGACACGGTAAAAAAGGCCGGATTGAACAAAAAACTGGCGAGATACGGCATAGATTCGCCCAGAAGTTTGGATATTGTCACCAAGATGAACCACTCAACCACCGCCCGAAATAACCGCGTCTTCCTGTTTCTTCAGGGGCCCCATGGGCCGTTTTTCAGCGCCCTTGGGCGGATGTTGCAGGCATCGGGCGCGCAAGTCTGGCGCGTGGGGTTCAACGCAGGTGATCGGGCGTTCTGGTTCGACAAATCCAGCTATATCCCTTTTCGCGACACGCCGGATCGTTGGTCCGAAACCCTGATTGACCTGATCGTCGGAAAAGGCGTGACCGACATTGTGTTGTATGGCGACACCCGCCCGGTGCATACGCGCGCCGTTGAAATCGCGCGGTCGCGCGGCATCACCGTGCATGTATTCGAAGAAGGGTATCTGAGGCCCTGGTGGGTCACGTATGAGCGTGGCGGCTCGAACGGAAACTCGCGCCTCATGTCGCTGAATGTCGAGGATATGCAACAGGCGCTGGAGCATTCGGACACGCAGTCCCCGCCGCCACCGTCGCATTGGGGGGATATGCGCCAGCACATCTTCTACGGCGCGCTTTACCATTGGTTCGTGTTGTTCCTGAACCGCCGTTACCGGAACTTCCGCCCGCACCGGGAATTGCCGGTGTCAAAAGAATTCCGGCTATATTTCAAGCGGCTGGCGCTGATGCCGTTCCATCGCATTCAAAGGGGTTGGTCCACGGGATTGGTCCGCAAAAGCCCCCACCCCTATCACCTTGTTCTTTTGCAACTGGGTCACGACAGCTCGGTTCAGGCGCATTCCGATTACTCAGGGATGAGCGCGTTTCTCGAACAGATGATCACGGGTTTTGCCAAGGGCGCGCCGGGACATCATCGGCTGGTGATCAAGGAACACCCGTTGGAAAACCACCGCGAACCGCTGCGTCGCCGCGTACGTCAGATGGCACGCGCGCTTGGGATCGAAGATCGCGTTCACTATGTGCCGGGCGGCAAGCTGGCCAAACTGCTGGATGAGGCGAACTCGGCCGTCACGATCAACTCAACGGCCGGTCAACAGGTGCTGTGGCGAGGCATTCCGCTGCGGATCTTCGGCAAATCGGTCTATGACAAACCAGAATTCGTGTCGCATCAAGCCATCGAAGACTTCTATGCAAATCCCGAGATGCCGGACGCCAAGGCCTACCGCATCTATCGTCAGTTCCTGTTGGAAACCAGTCAGGTTCCGGGCGGGTTCTATTCGCGCCGGGGGCGCCGGCAACTGCTGCGCCGCGCCGCAGATATGATGTTGCGCGCCAACGATCCTTATCAGAGTGTCCTCAGAAACAACGAGGCACTGACGCCACAGTTGCGGCTCGTTGAGTGAAATGGGGCATCCTCTGCTGGATGTTGTATCCCGAAGCGGGTAAGTTTCCCAAAACTAAGAATACTGAGGATCATCGGCAGTGCAGAGCTTTCCAATCCGATGGATGCGGGGGATTACCCTTGTCGGCCTTTGCGGCCTTTTGGCCGCGTGTCAGCTTCCCAAATCCGGACCGAACAAATCAGAGATTCTGGCAGGCTCGGTCGAAAATGGCGGCAATGCCTTCGTGGTTGAAGTTGATGATCGCGTCACACGGGCAACCTCCAGCGTTCCGCAGTTTGGCTTTTCGTCGTCGTTCAGCAGTGCGCAAAGCGTGGCGGCCGATACGGTGCGCCCCGGCGATGTTCTGGGCCTGACCATCTGGGAAAACGTGGATGACGGATTGCTGGCTGGCGAAACCGGCTCGGCCACTGCGCTGGACGAAGTGCAAGTCGACAGCGAAGGTTTCATCTTTGTACCCTATGCCGGACGCCTGCGCGCCGCCGGGAACACGCCCGAGCAGTTGCGCATCCTGATCACCAACCGCTTGCAGGAACAAACCCCTGACCCGCAGGTCGAGGTGCGCCGCGTTGCCGGCGATGGCTCGACCGTGTCGCTGACAGGCACAATTGGAGCCCCCGGTATTTACCCGATTGAACGCCCCACCCGCACATTGCTGGGCATGTTGTCTCAGGCGGGCGGCGTGGCCGTCGGATCGGACATTGCGCTGGTCACCCTGATCCGGGGCGACCAAAAGGGTACGGTCTGGTATGAAGACCTGTTCACCAATCCAAGGCTGGATGTGGCGCTGCGTGGCGGCGACCGTATCCTGGTCGAGGCGGACAGCCGGTCCTACATCGCGCTTGGCGCAACCGGCGGGCAATCTCGTATCGCCTTTGACACTCAGGACCTGTCAGCTTTGGAAGCCCTGGCGCAGGTCGGCGGCCTGCAAGGCCTGTCATCGGATCCGACTGGGATTTTCATCCTGCGGAAAGAACGTCAGGACATCGCCCGCAGCGTGACGGGCCGGGCCGAGTTGCAAGGCGATCAGCGGATGATCTACCTGCTCAACCTCACCGCGCCGAATGGCCTGTTCATCGCCCGTGACTTTGTCATCCGCGACGACGACACGATCTACGTGACCGAAGCGCCTTATGCGCAGTGGAGCAAATCGATCTCGCTTATCGCGGGCGGGCTGACTCCGGTTGCAAACGTCGCGACCCTGACCGGCAACTGATCCGTGACCCCCGAAATGGACACCGCAGCCGGGGCGGAGCGCTCTCGGCTGTTTGTGTATAATGGGGGATTTCTGACCAATCGGCGCATTCGGCGCATCCTGTCCTTGGCTGGCTATGACATTCGTCTGGGCCTGCTGAAACCCGGCGACATGGTTGGGGTTTGGGGCAATAGTCCGACCGCCCATCGCGGCCTGCGCGTTGCGGGTAAGTACGATGCCCCGGTCCTGCGGGTCGAAGACGCGTTTCTGCGCTCGCTTCACCCCGGTCGTCAGGGCGAAGCGCCGCTGGGCCTGCTGTTGGATCGAACAGGTCTGCATTTCGACCCGTCTGCGCCATCTGATCTTGAGACCCTGTTGGCCACGCACCCGCTGGATGACACTGCGCTGCTGGACCGGGCTCGGGGGGCAATCGCGCGACTGAAAGACCTGCATCTCAGCAAATACTCGGCCTTTGATCTGGATATTGCACCACCCGACCCCGGATATGTGCTTGTCATCGATCAGACCCTAGGTGATGCGGCAGTAACGGCCAGTGGCGGCGACTATGCCCGCTTCCGCGAAATGCTGGTGATCGCGCAAGAGGAAAACCCGGGCGCAAGGATCATCATCAAAACGCACCCGGAAACGCAGACCGGCCATCGCGCGGGGCATTTCAGCGATCAGGACCTGTCTGACCGGGTGTCCTTTCTAAGCGACCCGATCAGCCCGTGGTCCCTGCTGGAAGGCGCGGTTGCTGTTTACACACTGTCGTCGCAACTGGGATTCGAGGCTATTCTGGCCGGTCACAAGCCCCGCGTCTTTGGGCAGCCTTTCTATGCGGGTTGGGGGCTGACGCAGGATGAAAACCCAATCCCGCGCCGCACCCGCAATCTGACCCGACCGCAGTTATTCGCGGCATCCATGCTGCTTTACCCAGTCTGGTACGACCCATATCAGGACCAATTGTGCGAGTTGGAAACCGTTCTGGACACGCTCGAAGCGCTGAGCCGCGCGTGGCGGCAGGATCGGTTTGGCTGGACCGCGTCGGGCATGCGGCTGTGGAAGCGCAAGCATCTGCAACAGATGTTTGGGCGTCACAAAAAGATGCAATTCACCTCGGCCCCGCCGACAACGTCCGATCGCCCCCACATGGTCTGGGCCAATCAGGCCCGGGATGCCGAAGGGGCCATTCGGGTCGAGGATGGCTTTTTGCGCTCGCGCGGATTGGGGGCCGAGCTGGTTCCGCCTCTGTCACTGGTGTCGGACGATCTGGGGATTTACTACGACCCCACACGGCCTAGCCGGTTGGAGGAATTGATCGCCCAGCGCGAAACCCTGCGCCCCGATCAGGAACGGCGGGCCGAACGGCTGGTCAGCAGGCTGCTCTCGGACGGTCTGAGCAAATACAACACCGGCCAGCCCGCTCCGACCCTGCCAGATGGGCACCGCATTCTTGTGCCGGGACAAGTTGAGGATGATGCCTCGATCCTGTTGGGCACCAGCGGCGTGCACACCAATTTTGAGCTGCTGCAAACCGCGCGGGAGGCGAATCCGGACGCCGTTTTGATCTACAAACCTCATCCCGATGTCGAAGCCGGGCTGCGTGAGGGGCGCATTGAAGCGGAGGAACTGGCGGATCTGATCCTCGACAATTGCGATCCGGCGTCTTTGCTGCCTCATGTGAACGAAGTCTGGACTATGACCTCGCTAATGGGTTTCGAGGCGCTTTTGCGCGGAGTTCAGGTCACGACGCTGGGCGCGCCCTTTTATGCCGGTTGGGGGCTGACAAACGATCTGGGTGCGGTGCCTGTCCGGCGCGGCGCGCGCCCGTCTTTGATGGGGCTGGTTCATGCGACGCTGATTGATTACCCGCGCTACATGGATCCGTTGACCGGACAGCCCTGCCCGGTCGAAGTCGCCGTTGATCGGCTGGCCAGCGACACGGCCGCGCCAACGGGGCCTTTGAACCGGTTGCTGTCCAAGCTTCAGGGGGCGTTTGCCACACATGCGCATTTGTGGCGCTGATCGGAACGTCACTGCGTTGGACGTCGCCAACGATGCAGAATGTCGGGACCGATAGCGCGGGTTTCGATCAGTTCAAACCGGGGGGCCGCGTCCAGCTTTTCCAGCCCCAACCGACCAACTGCGGCCAAACCCTCGGCCCCGATGGTCAGGCCTGCCGTGAAGCCGACCAGCTCATCCACCAGGTCCTTTTCCAGCAGCGAGGCGGCAAGCGCGGCGCCACCCTCGCAGAACACACGAGTCAATCCGGCCTGACCCAGTTGCTGCAACAGGTCCGCCGCGTCGATGTGATGATCCTGCAAGGCACAGGGGATCAGGCGCGCGCCCAGCCCGTCCCAAGCGCGCGCACGTTCGGCATCGGGATGGGGGCCGTGGCACAGCCAGACCGGAACCTCGGCTGCTGTGCGGGCAAGCTGCCCCATAAGCGGCAGGTCGAGATGGCGGGACACGACAACGCGCACAGGCTGCTGCGCGACGCCCAATTCACGCACGGTCAGCGACGGATCATCCGCCCGCGCCGTGCCTGCCCCCACCATCACCGCATCATGACGCGCGCGCATCGCGTGAACGGCGCGGCGCGCCTCGGGGCCCGTGATCCACTGGCTATGCCCGGTCTGGGTTGCAATGCGCCCGTCAAAGCTGCTGGCCAGTTTCAGGGTAACAAAGGGGCGGCCTTGCTCGGTCTTCAGGAAAAAGCCTGCCAGATCCCGTTCGGCCTGCTCGGCCAGAACGCCGGTTTCAACCTCGATCCCGGCTTCGCGCAACATGGCAAAGCCCTGCCCCGCCACGCGGGGATCACTGTCTTCCACGGCTGCAACAACACGCCCGACCCCAGCCTCGATCAGGGCTGCAGCGCAAGGCGGTGTCTTACCGTGATGCGAACAGGGTTCCAGCGTCACATAGGCCGTCGCGCCCCTGGCCGCGTCTCCTGCCTGAGCCAAAGCCTCGGTTTCCGCATGGGGTCGCCCGCCGGGCTGGGTCCAGCCTCGCCCGACAATCCTGCCACCCTGCACGACAACGCACCCGACTGCCGGGTTAGGCCAACATGACCCTTGGCCGCGCTGACCCAATGACAAGGCCAGCGCCATAAATCGCTTATCTGTTTCGCTCACTCGTCCGTCGGAGGCTGCGGCGGGCGCAGTTCGTGGACAAACTCCTCGAAATCATCGGCCGCCTGAAAGTTTCTGTAGACACTCGCAAAGCGAACATAGGCTACGGTGTCGATCCGCGCCAGAGCTTCCATGACAATCTCACCGATCTTTTCGGAGGGTATGTCGGTCTCTCCCATGCTTTCCAGACGCCGGACAATCCCCGAGATCATCTGATCGATCCGCTCGGGATCAACAGGGCGTTTCTGCATCGAGATGCGGATTGACCGTTCCAGCTTGTCGCGGTCGAAATCCTCACGTTTGCCGTTGGTTTTGATCACCACCAGATCGCGCAGTTGCACGCGTTCATAGGTGGTGAACCGACCCCCACAGGCCGGACAAAAGCGGCGTCGGCGGATCGCGACGTGATCCTCTGCCGGGCGTGAATCTTTCACCTGAGTGTCGATATTTCCGCAAAACGGGCAGCGCATCCGCCGTCTCCTCGTCCCATGTTCGGCCTCTTTTTGTAAGCGCTACGGCTTACTTATCCACAACTATAGGGCAGCCGCTAGGATTTGGGTAGTCGGAATTTTCAACCCCTAGATAAAGGGTTACCCCAGATGCGCAGCGACCAAACGGCGATGCGGTGCGGTCCGGTGTTCGAACAGGTAAATCCCCTGCCATGTCCCAAGTGCCATACGACCCCCAGAGACCGGGATCGAAAGCGAGACCGGCATAAGCGCCGCCTTGATATGCGCTGGCATATCGTCCGGCCCCTCATATGTGTGGCGCAGATAAGCCATCGAGGGATGGTTCGAGGGCGGTACAAGCCGTTCAAAAAACGCGTGCAGATCGATTTGAACCTCGGGGTCAGCGTTTTCCTGAATCAGCAAAGAACATGAGGTGTGGCGAACGAACAGCGTCAATACGCCATCCTTCGCCACCGGGTTCAGCCAGCGATGCACATCCTTGGTGAATTTATAGAGTCCGGGGCCTTGCGTCTGGATCGAGAATTCTGTCTGCATCCGCGCTGTTTCACCACTGCGTCAGTTTATGAACGGGCGCGTCCTACACCGTGCCTCGGCCCCTTGCACAGATACGCTGGACCCAGGAACGAAGGGCGTCAAGACAAAGCTGGGTTGCGCGGGAACCTCGGCCGGTTTTTTCAGCGTAAACTGAACGGCCGTCTTGCGCCCGGTGGTCACGCTGGGCCCATATCCGCGCAGGACGTAAATTTGCTGCTGCCAGCCGGCCCCCAATTTGCGCCGGGCAAAATCGGCGGCCGCACACCAATACCCGTCGGTGAATTGCTGGGCGCGCGGGATGACTTCGAAATCGGTGCCGTTGATCGGCTCGGTTCGGTATCCATTGCGGGCGGCGTCAGCGGTGACGGGAATGCCAAGGGCAAAGGCGGCGAGCGTTACGCAGGCTAAAATCTGTTTCATTGTTAATCTCTTCCCTGATTGTGTGTGATCAAAATATTAGGATCGGGTCCGGCGCTGAACAGGCCCCCTCACAACCTGTTCAGACCACTGGCGGGTGACTGTGATCGGGCGTGAGCCAGCCATGATAGCGGATCAACTGCCCGACCAGCGGCGCGCGCGCGGACACGTCAAACCGGAACCGGCCCTGATCGTCCTGCCATTCGACCGTTGACGACTGCGGAAGCAGTGCGTTTGGAACGGCAATGCCCCACAGGGTCAAACGCCGGATATTGATCTGCAAGCGCGCCCCGGCCACAACCGGTTTCAACCAGATGGACAAGGCACCAAAATCCTCTCGCACGCAGTTGGACTGTCGATCAAAAGACAAGCGGGACTGGGTGATATGCCCTCCGAAATCGCGCCTCCATTCCCATCCCGGCCCGCGCCGAGACACCGTGACCCTGACCGAAACGTCGCGCCCGGAGTGGGGGAACCCCCCTAACCACAAAGACAAACCGGCCAGCCACCCTTGTCCCCGCTGAATATCGCAGCGACCGACGTATGTGCCTTCCTTGCTGTGCAAGTCATGTAACGCCTCGGGAAGCCCTGTCGGTTCCGCCGCAGCCTGCAAAAATGGATCCATCTAAAACCCTTGCACAGCAAAGCGCGAGCGGGTCGCCGCATCCGGCACAAGGCAGGTTTCCGACCTTCCGAAGATGGCATATCGGTTGCGTGCAATCGCGTGATAAAGCGGATCCTTCACAAACCTAGGCAGGATCCGGCACAGCGACAGAATACGCCATGGCCCGCGCAACTGCCCCATCGCCACTGCGAAGGCATCGAGGCGCTGATGAACCACGCCATTCACAATCACAAGATTGGTTTCAAAATCCTGCGTTGGCAGATCGAGTTCCCGGTAAAGGCGCTGCCCCAATGGTGACTGAGCTGTAGCAAACTGAAACACCTGCGCCTTGTCATGCCGCAGCATAAAGCGGAAAAACCCGGAACACAGGACACAGACCCCATCAAAGACGATGAGGCTGCCATCGTGAGTTTTCCGCGAAACATCAGACTTTTGCATGACATCACCGCCTTTCCGCGATCTGCGCAAAAATACGGTGTCACGCAGCGTTCGATCAGGCAATGCGACAAGAATGGCGGGACGGCGCGCGTGCCGGGGAGCCTCCGCGCGATCGCGGCGATCGCATGGTGGCTCTGACCTCATCCCCATAAAGGTCGCGACCCGACAGCACTGACGATGTAGGATACGTTCGGGGCAATCTCTTGATCGCATCGGACAATTCCATTCGATTTCCGGACATTTCAGCCTATGATCCCAATGCGCCTAACAGGTTTCACACCACCTAGGGCGGTTTTGGTTAGTTGCATTAGGGCACCGCAATGGATGTTGATATCGGCCGTCTTCATATCCTGACCCAATCGCTGGACCGGCACAGCGGCAATGCCTCGACCTCGCAACGTGTTCTTGCGCAAAGCGGGTTGGCACCCGACCATATGGATCCCGCCGCCACCACCTATGACGCGCATAAAGAAGCGCTGTTTGTCCGCTATGCCTGCGACGCGCTTCGCGACATCACCTTTGCCGCACGGGCCGGGTTGGACGTGACCTCGGTTTCAACCCTGACAGGATATATCAGCAAGTATTCCCGCGATTTGAAGCAAGTGACCGAAAACACGTCCCGGTTTCACGGCATAATTGATCCCTCCATAGCGTTCAGTCTGCGCATGGCCGGGAATTTCGCAGCGTTCGAGGCGGATTGGAAAGACCCCAGCTTTGCCCGCTATCATCGCAGAACCGAGTTTCTGTTGTTCGCCGCGCTGGCGCGAATGCGGAACCTGACCCAGACACAGTTCTATCCCATCGAAATGCGGTTTCAGCACGAGATCGGCGAAAACGCGAAGGCCTTTCAGAAACTTGCAGGCTTTCCGGTTGTTTTTGGTGCAGAGCGGATGGAGATCATTCTGTCCTTGTCCTCATTGGACCTGCCCGTCCCAACCTATGACCCAAAGCTGCGCGCGCATCTGCTGGAATATGGCGAGCGTATCCTGGCCGAGCGCCGGTCCCCCCAGCAAAAGACCCGCGCCAAGGTCGAAGGGCTGATCACCCGCTCGCTGCCCGGCCATATCATTCAGGCCGAAGAGGCCGCCGCCAATCTGGGCATGAGTCCCAGAACTCTTGCGCGCAGGTTAAAGGATGAAGGCACAAGCTTCCGCGAGATTGTCGAAGACCTGAGATGCGATCTTGCGCAGACCTTCATCACCAACCGGATGCCGCTGGCCGAGATCGCCTATTCGCTGGGATATGCGGATCAGGCGGCATTTTCGACCGCGTTCAAGCGGTGGACGGGTCAGGCCCCCAGCGCCTTCAAAACCCGTGTCGAACATCCGATCCGCAACTAGAACCGGGGGTCATCAGCGATTGCGCCTCGCCCCGGCCCGTCCCATGAGTGGGCAGGGCCGATATAAGGATGTGCTGAACCCGATCCTTGTGAGTTCGCGCCAATGTGTTTGGCGTGCTAGCCAACCGTGATGGCAAAGAAAAAAGGCGCCTCGGATCCGGGGCGCCTTTGATTTCTATTGATCCAGGAAAGATCGCAGTTTGCGCGACCGGCTGGGATGTTTCAGCTTGCGCAGCGCCTTCGCCTCGATCTGGCGAATACGTTCGCGGGTCACGCTGAACTGCTGGCCGACCTCTTCCAGCGTGTGGTCGGTATTCATGCCGATGCCGAAGCGCATCCGCAAAACCCGTTCTTCGCGCGGGGTCAGCGAGGCCAGAACGCGAGTCGTGGTTTCCTTGAGGTTTTCCTGAATGGCGCTGTCCAGCGGCAGAACGGCATTCTTGTCCTCGATGAAATCGCCAAGCTGGCTGTCTTCCTCGTCGCCGATGGGTGTTTCCAGGCTGATCGGTTCCTTGGCGATTTTCATCACCTTGCGAACCTTTTCCAGCGGCATCTGCAGCTTTTCGGCCAGTTCTTCCGGCGTCGGCTCGCGGCCAATCTCGTGCAGCATCTGGCGGCCAGTCCGGACCAGCTTGTTGATCGTTTCGATCATGTGAACCGGAATACGGATCGTCCGCGCCTGATCCGCGATGGACCGCGTGATCGCCTGACGGATCCACCATGTCGCATAGGTCGAGAACTTGTACCCGCGGCGGTATTCGAACTTGTCCACCGCCTTCATGAGTCCGATGTTACCTTCCTGAATAAGATCAAGGAATTGCAGGCCACGGTTCGTGTATTTTTTGGCAATCGAGATCACCAGACGCAGGTTGGCTTCGACCATTTCCTTCTTGGCCTGACGCGCCTCTTTCTCGCCCTTTTGAACCTGCTGCACGATGCGGCGGAATTCAGAAATATCCAGACCGACATACTGACCGACCTGAGCCATGTCGTTGCGCAGTTCTTCAACCTTGTCAGTCGAGCGTTCAATGAACATCTGCCAGCCCCGGCCCGGCTTTTCGGCCATCTCGGCCAGCCAGTTCGGGTCCAGTTCGCGCCCGCGATAGGCATCGATGAACTCACGACGGTTGATACGGGCCTGGTCGGCCAGTTTCACCATCGAGCTGTCCAGCGACATGACCCGGCGGTTGATGCCGTAAAGCTGGTCGATCAGCGCTTCGATCCGGTTGTTGTGCAGGTGAAGGCCATTCACCAGCTCGACGATTTCAGCGCGCAGTTTCTGATAGGTCTCTTCGTCTTTTTCGCTGAACGAGCCATCCTCGTTCAGAGTCGCTGAAATCCGGCTGTCCTGCATTTCCGACAGCATCGAAAAGTCGGTCGAGATCCGTTCCAGCGTGGTCAGAACCTGATCTTTCAGCGCGGCTTCCATCGCGGCCAGCGACATGTTGGCCTGATCGTCGTCGTCGTCATCGTCGTCATTGTTCAGCGGGTTACCGTCGGCATCCAGTTCGGGGCCGGTGTCCTTGGCGGGTTTGGTGGCCTGAACGGCGGAAGTATCCACCACAGGCTCCTGAACATCGCCGTCCTCGTCCATCTGGTTGCCAAAAGTGGTCTCCAGATCGATGACATCGCGCAAGAGGATGTCTTCGGACAGCAATTCGTCATGCCAGATGGTGATCGCCTGGAAGGTCAGCGGGCTTTCGCACAGACCGGCGATCATGGTGTTCCGGCCAGCCTCAATCCGCTTGGCGATGGCAATCTCGCCCTCGCGGCTGAGCAGTTCGACCGAACCCATCTCGCGCAGATACATACGGACGGGATCGTCGGTACGGTCCAGTTTTTCGGTGGCGGCACCAGCCAGCGCAACCTCACGGTTGCTTTCGGTGGTGGTCAGTTCGGTCGAGCCCTTGTTCTCTTCCTCTTCGGCCTCTTCATCTTCGATGATGTTGATGCCCATTTCGGACAGCATCGACATGACGTCTTCGATCTGTTCCGAGCTGACCTGATCAGGCGGCAGGACCTGATTGAGTTGATCGTAGGTGATGTAACCTTTCTCGCGGGCCTCGGCGATCATCTTCTTGACCTGGGCCTGGCTCATGTCCAGCGAGATTTCCTGTTCCTGCTCGTCGGATTTGCGGTCTTCGTTCGTATCCTTGGCGGCCATTCAATGCTCCTGCAGGGATGGGTGATTCGTTGGAACCGAATCATTAGCGCGTGAAACTGATTCGGCCACCCGTTTACCCGTTTTTCTTTTCCAGTGCCTTATGAAAACACCACTTTACCGGCGTTTCCGCTCGAAATTGATACCGGACATGATCGCCTCAAACGCATCCTTCTCGTCGCGGTTGATTCGCGCACCGTTGTCGGCGATGTCGAAAATGGCCCTGTCCTCGTTCTGGCTGCGGCTTGCGCGGTTGCGCTCTTCGGCGGCCTGACCCACCCGATACGTCAGTGACTCGTCAGCCAAGTCGGACAGTTCCTCAGTTGCTTCGGCAATCTCAGCATCCAACCCCCGGAGCGCTTTGATTTTCGCGAGTTCCTCGGCCAGCGTCATCTCGGCCTTTTCAACGTCGCCCGGTTTGAACACACAGGGGATCACTGCGACATGGCGAAGGCCCAGCAGGTTTTCAAGGGGCTCGGGCCCCAAAGTTTCAGCGATGTGGTCTTTCAGATTGTCCGGATCGTCGATCGCGTGGCGCAGAATGGCATCACGCAGGGCCGCGTGATCCGGATCACGGCATTCCATATCCTCAAGCTGGTGTTCGAACTGAACAACCACCTGCGGGTTCAGAATGGCGATGGCCAGAATGGCCGCTTCGCGCAGATGGATATCCGCATTCTCCGAAGAGGCCAGGAATGACGACCGCGCGCCCGGCGTTGCCGGTTGTTTCGGCGGCTGCCATTTGCCACGCGGTTGCCACGCACGGTTTTGTGACTGTCTCTGCGGGCGAAACAGTTGCCAGCGCAAATCCTTGATCTCTTGCCCGTAATGGGAGCGGATCGATGGGTCGCGGATCAGCTTGATCTTATCGCGCAGCACCTTGTCCAACGCCGCCTTGCGTTCGGGGCTGTCGAAAACCTTGCCTTCGGTTTCGCGCTGCCACAGCAGCTTGACCATCGGGATCGCACCATCGAGAACCGCCTGTACGGCCCCCGGCCCTTCGGCGCGCAGCAGGTCGTCAGGGTCCTGCCCTTCGGGCATGATGGCAAAGCGCAGGGACTTACCGGCCTCCAGCAACGGCAGCGCCAGATCAACCGCCCGCATCGCCGCGCGCAGACCCGCCGTGTCACCATCCAGCGCGATGATCGGCTCGTCCGAAACACGCCACAGCAGTTGCAGTTGATGTTCGGTAATCGCCGTCCCCAAAGGGGCCACCGACGCACCAAATCCGGCCTCGGCCAGCGCGATCACGTCCATGTAGCCCTCGGCCACGATCAGCGGCTGCCCCTTGCCCGCCGCCTGACGCGCGGGGCCATGGTTGTAAAGATTGCGGCCTTTGTCGAACAGGTCCGTCTCGGGTGAGTTCAGGTATTTGGCGTTGTCATTCGGGTCCATCGCGCGACCACCAAACGCAATGCAGCGCCCGCGCGGATCGCGGATCGGATACATGATCCGGTTGCGGAAGGTGTCATAGGGCTTTTTGCCCTTGTTCGAGGGCTTGGCCAGCCCTGCGCCCAGGATCAGATCCTCGGCCACGTTCTTATTGGTCAAATGATCCCACAGCGCCTGCCAGCCATCGGGGGCAAAGCCGATCTCCCACCGATCCAACGCCTGCGCGTCCAGCCCGCGCCGGGTCAGGTAGTCGCGCGCGGCGGCCCCTGCCCCGGTCTTCAGTTGCAGCCGGAAAAACTGTACCGCCTGCTCCATCACCTCGGCCAATTGAGAGCGGCGGTCCTGCTTTTCCTGCGCTTTGGGGTCACGGGCAGGCATCGGCATCCCGGCCTCGCGCGCCAGAATCTCGACCGCTTCGATGAACGAGACATTCTCGGTCTCTTTCACGAAACTGATGGCATCGCCTTTCGCGTGGCAGCCAAAGCAGTAATAAAATCCTTTTTGATCATCTACATGAAATGACGCGGTTTTTTCGTGGTGAAACGGGCACGGCGCCCACATATCTCCCTTGCCCTGATTGGATTTGCGCGGGTCCCACATGACCTTGCGGCCAACGACCTGAGACAGGCTCAGCCGGGTGCGCAACTCATCCAGAAATCCGGGGGGCAAAGACATGGATCAAACCTGCCAGAAATGAAAACCCGCGCCAAGGGGAAGGCACGGGCTTATCCACAAGGAAATGCGGGATTGTGGATTACTGCTGCAAACACAGCTCCAACCAGGCGGCACCGAGGTCCTTTTTACGCACGTCGCGCATCTTCTGTTCGTAGACCCAGGGCGTGATCAGCGGGATCGCGGCATTGTAGTTCTCGGGCCAGGTCGGACTGCTGTCGGCAACGGCCTGCGGGACATCGCGTTCCTTCACCCTGTCCAAACGCGCCTGCTGAATCGCGGCAACCACATCGGCCTGATACTTGCAGCTTTCTTCCTTGGTTTCAGCAGCGGCCAAGGGCGTGGCAAGCAAAGCGGCGGCGATAGCGATACGCAACATTTAGGTCTCCCGGAATCGTTTGTTCGACGGCAGCTTACCCGCCCGCAGCCAGACCTGCCATTGCCCATTTCGGAAAGGTTGTTGGTGTTTCATGAGGGGGCGGACCAACCGCCCCCCTTCCGGCCGAGATCAGAGTCCCTTGGCCCGATAGCTGCTGGCCACGCGGTCGATTGCGACAATATAGGCCGCGGTCCGCAAATCCTCGACATCGTCGCGGCTGTGCCAGACCTCGCGCATCGACTGGTAGGCAATGCGCATGGTGTCATCCAGGCCCGACCGCACAAGCTCCAGCTCGTCCGCGCCCTTCAGGTACTTGGCCTTGAAGTCCGGCGACATCGACCAGGCATCACCGAGATAGCGATCGAGCCGCTCCAATTCGCTGACAATCAGCTCATGCCGCGCCTCTTCCTGACGGCGCTGCATCCGGCCAAAGCGAATATGGCTGAGGTTCTTGACCCACTCGAAATAGGACACCGTCACACCGCCCGCATTGGCATACATATCAGGGATGATCACCGTGCCCTTTTTGCGCAGGATTTCATCTGCCCCGGCCGTCACCGGACCATTCGCGGCTTCGATGATCAGCGACGCCTGAATGCGCTCAGCGTTGCTGAGATTGATCACACCTTCTAAAGCAGCCGGAATCAGGATGTCGCATTCGGCCTCCAGCACGGCCCCGCCTTCGGCAGAGTGGGTCGCGTCCGGGTAATTCTTGACGCCGCCATGCTTGACGATCCACTGGCGCACGGCTTCGACGTCGATACCGTCAGGGTTATACAGCGCTCCATCCCATTCAATGATCCCCACAATGCGCGAGCCATCTTCTTCGCTGAGGAATTTCGCAGCGTGATAGCCCACATTGCCGAGCCCCTGCACCACAATGCGTTTCCCGTCCAATTTGCCGGACAACCCGGCTTTGGCGATGTCTTCCGGGTGGCGGAAAAACTCGCGCAGAGCATACTGAATGCCGCGCCCCGTTGCCTCGACCCGCCCGGCGATGCCGCCCGCGTTCAGCGGCTTGCCGGTCACACAGGCCCGAGCGTTGATATCGGTCGTGTTCATCCGCGCGTATTGGTCGGCCATCCAGGCCATTTCACGTTCACCGGTCCCCATGTCTGGGGCTGGAACGTTTTGCGACGGATTGATCAGGTCACGCTTGGCAAGCTCATAGGCAAAGCGCCGCGTGATCTGTTCCAGCTCATGTTCCTCATACTGGCGCGGATCGATGCATAGCCCGCCTTTCGAGCCGCCAAAGGGCGTTTCAACCAGCGCACACTTGTAGGTCATCAGCGCGGCCAGCGCCTCGACTTCGTCCTGGTTGACCGCCGTGGCGTAACGAATACCGCCTTTTACAGGCTCCATATGTTCGGAATGAACCGAGCGATAACCGGTGAACGTGTGAATTTCGCCGCGCAATCGAACACCGAACCGCACCGTGTAGGTGGCGTTGCAGACCCGTATCTTTTCCTCCAACCCCGGGGGCATATCCATCAGGGACGCTGCCCTGTTGAACATCAGGTCAACACTCTCACGAAAGCTGGGTTCTTTGATGCCGGTCATAAAATCCTCCGTACCGGTAACTGACAAACGTCATGACGTTTTGTCGCACCACTTACTCGATGCTGCAATCTTCTCTTGCACTTTTTTTCATCACTTCCTGAAGGATTGGTTATCGGCTAAGGGCCTGAGTCGTCCGGTTAAGACTCCCCTGGGAATTGTTCGCCCTGACGAAACAAAGCTGACAAGCAACCCCAAACTGCGGCCGATTTTCATTCAATAATAGCATCATAGTGGCAAAGGCGCCCAAATCTCGCCACGTTCCACGGCTAATTTATTAAAGTTGCGACGGACTGAGATCAGTGTGCCTGACCGGCAGAGGGACTCGTTATGAAGAAATTTGACTGGAAGCGGATTATCGACAAACCAAAGCGCGCAGACCGGCATGGATCTGCGCCGCATTCGTTTGTCCGGTCAGAAGACGGAACCATGACGATCTTTACGCTGGTCCTCATCATGATCGTTTTTGCCGTCGGAGGATTTGCTGTTGACATCATGCGCTTCGACCACGAGCGCGCGCGGCTGCAATACTCGCTGGATCGTGCAGTTCTGGCGGCAACCGATCTGGCGCAGGACCTTTGCCCCACTGAAGTCATAGAAGATTACTTGGATAAAGAAGGTCTCAAAGAGTTTCTTCTGACCGATGAAATTGTCATCGAACCTGCAAACCTTTGCGGTTCCGACGCTGTGACCATCGAAGGTTTCCGTCGCGTCGAGGCGACCGCAGTTATGCCCGTCAAAATGCACTTCATGCAGTGGTGGGACGTTGATACGATCACGACTTCGGTTGTAAGCGCCGCGGAAGAAGCGCTGGGGAATGTCGAGATTTCGATGGTTCTGGATGTTTCTGGCTCGATGAACCGGAACAGCCGCCTTACGACGCTGAAACTGGCGGCACAGGAATTTGTGCAGGAAATGGTCGATAAATCCGAAGACGGCAAAATGTCGATTTCGATCATTCCTTACGCGACGCAAGTTGCGCTGCCGGATTCTGTGATGGGATACCTGAACACCGACGGTGTTAATCCGCATGCTAACTGCATCAACTTTGAAACTGCGCAGTTTCAGACCAGCGATTTCGATCTGAACCTGGTGTATGATCGCACACTGCATTTCACTCCTTGGAACAATTACGACCAGCGCCCGGTGAATAACAATCTGGTCTACAGCGAAATTTGTGAGACCGACGAGAACCGTGAAGCAATGATTTTTCAGAAGGATGCAGACCTTCTAAAAGATAAAATTGAATCGTTTGTCGCGGATGGGAATACGTCGATCGACCTTGGCGTTAAATGGGGCCTGACCCTGCTTGACGACAGCTTCCAACCCGTAGTTGCGCAGATGGCGGCCGCAGGTGATGTTCCATCCGAGTTCGCATCTCGCCCGGACAACCCGCGAAGCGGTGATACACTCAAAGTTATGATACTTATGACGGACGGTGCGAATACGACCCAATACTGGACGAACGATCCCTACCGCGATGGTAAGTCCGGCGTTT
Source organism: Ruegeria sp. C12 (assembly GCF_056537745.1). Taxonomy (NCBI): domain Bacteria; kingdom Pseudomonadati; phylum Pseudomonadota; class Alphaproteobacteria; order Rhodobacterales; family Roseobacteraceae; genus Ruegeria; species Ruegeria sp. C12. The sequence goes on along the minus strand of NZ_JBQFSA010000001.1, from coordinate 803,546 downwards.
GCTGGAACGATGGGCTGAACGAATACGTTTCATACGCAGAGTTGGATGAAAATGACGAAATCACCATTGAATTCGGTACAGACTACATCTGGCCAGATGTCGACATGATCGAATGGGACTCGTCAAATGGCGGCGCGTATTGGGTTAGAGACGAGCTCCAGCCCACTTGTTTTGGCAACACGATTGTAAACACCGATACCCTCACTTACGTAAACGCGGACAGCGTCGCGACAGCTGAAGAAGTAGACCCAACCGGTGAGTACGTAAGGGGGTTTATTCAGTACCGCTGCCTGGCCTTCTCCGGTACCACGGGTGAATGCGTAAGCCTTGATAGGGACAATCCGCGCGTAAAAACCTACCTCGACTTAGACGTACAGCCTTCGGACAATCTGACGTGGCCAGAGTTGTGGGAACGAGCAACGCGATACAACCTGTACCAGCGCTTCTATGACTACTACGGTTCTAGCTGGGCCTACGACTTTTACTATGACGCCGTTTCGTCAAGCGGCCAGGGTACGAAAGATCCTCGTGTGCGCTCGATGTGCACCTACGCGAAAGACCAAATGGGTGTCGTAATCTTTACTATCTCATTGGAAGCCCCGAGCGCGGGCCGCGCGATCATGCAGCATTGCCGCACGGACGTCGGAACATATTATGAAGCCACACCAGAAGATCTGCCAAACGTGTTTGCTTCGATTACATCGAGCATTCGAAACCTGAGGCTCACACAATGATCACACGCCTTTTAAATAATCTGCGCCGATTTCGCGGCAAAGAAGACGGAATGGCCACTATTGAATTCGTGTTCTGGTTCCCGGTCTTCATGATGACAACCTATTCCGGCGTTGAGATGGGAATCGTGGCCTGGAACCACACCAACCTGGAGCGGGCACTGGACGAAACCATTCAGGACGTTCGCATGAACCGCATTGAAGAATACGATTCTAGCATCGGCGCAGTGTGGACGCATACCTTGCTGAAACAGATCATTTGCGACAAGGCTGGCGTCATCCCGGATTGTTTCGACAATCTGGCATTGGAAATGCTCTCGATCAATCCTTACGCAGAAGACAGTATCTTCAGCGACAATCCCGAGTCAGATCTCGGCAGCGTATTCAGCAACCCTTATTGCGTTGATACGCCTGAAGAAGTGCGCGGAAAAGAAGACCAGTTGTTCACGCCCGGTACGTCCAATCAATTGATGGTCGTTCGGGCTTGCATTGAAGTCGATCCGCTGTTTTTTGGCACAACGCTGGGACGATTGGCCCAACAAGACCCAGACGGCCAGTACGAACTGCATTCAACAACGGTGTTTGTCCATGAACCGTTTTAAGAAGTACATCGTTCAACCAACAGCCAATCGGCTCGCACGTTTCTTCCGCAAGGAGGACGGGATCGTGAGCATCGAGGCGGTCATGATTTTTCCGCTTCTGTTCTGGTCAATCTGGGCCTCCTACACATTCTTTGACGGCTATCGTCAAAGCGCTCGAAACCTGAAGGCGGCCTATGCAGTCGCTGACATTCTTTCTCGCGAAAAGAACTTGGTTACGGCCAATTACATTTCGAACATGTATGACCTGCAAAAATTCATGGTCGCAGACCGGTCAACTGTGTCTATGCGAATTTCTTTCGTCCGCTTTAACGCGGGCGAAAACGAGGCGGACGGAGGAAGCTACGAAAAGCTCTGGTCTTGCGTCCGAGGCGACAGCTTTGACGAATTGGATAACCAAACTCTTAACGAAGAATTCAAAGGGCGTATTCCTGTAATGGCGGACAGGGCCACAATGATCCTGGTCGAAACAAAAGACTGGTATACTCGACCCTTCAGAATCGGGTACGGGGATCATTCGTTCGCCATCGACAAGTTTATTTTCACTCAACCGCGTGGATATACGCAGATTGTCGCAGCTGACGACTGCTAAACCCCTTCCCTCTCCATCAGCATGGCCGAGAGCATTTCTGACATGAACTTGGCCTCGGAGGCGGCGGTCATGCCGCCGACGCCAACACGTCGTCCAAGCCGCCACCACAATCCTGGTGCCCAGGTGTTACCCGGTTTCGACCGCATGCGGACCAGAAACCCGTTTGACGGCTTGAAGGCGAACACGCCCCGGTCCACGGCTTCGATCTCGTCCACGATTGCGATCACCTGCCCCGTTCCGGTGCGCAGTTCGGTTCGGGTCAGTTCGATCCGGTCCTGCGTTGCGTGCCAGACGCGATAGGCCAGCCACATAGCCGCCGCGCCAACGATCAGCAGGAAAATCTGCCACATCAGCGCGGGTGGGGTGGCAAAGGCGACATACAGGACAAGAAGGCCAACAGTTGACAACATGACAACCCCCGCCCAGCGTCTGGGCGCTGAGGCCTCTATTGTTGCCAGCACTTCATCTTGCATGGATGCCTCCGCTTTGTACGGGACCCGTCTATCCGCTTTTTCCACGGAAAAACAGGGCCACCGATATCTGCACAAATTCGCACAAGTCCAGTGGGTTTATGCAAATTGACCGCAGCAATGCAGGGGTTACATGCTGTGCAAAGGAATAGGAGGCACTCATGTCCCTGAGACCCACTTTGGAAACCCGCAAAGCCATGCCCACGATGGAAGGGGCTGGCGTCAAATTACATCGCGCGTTCGGATTTCAGGATCCGTCGGAACTGGACCCGTTTCTGCTGTTCGATGATTTCCGCAACGAGCGTCCGCAGGACTATCAGGCCGGATTTCCATGGCACCCCCATCGCGGGATCGAAACCATCACCTATGTGCTGGCCGGAACGGTCGAGCATTCGGATTCGCTTGGCAACAGCGGCACGCTGGGCGCAGGCGATGTGCAATGGATGACCGCCGGGTCGGGCATTCTGCATCAGGAGATGCCGCACGGGAATACCAGCGGTCAGATGCATGGCTTTCAACTTTGGGGCAACCTGCCCTCGGCCCAGAAGATGACTGCGCCGCTCTATCAGGATGTGCAAAGCAAGGACATCCCCGAGGTCATCGACGATGACGGCACAATCGTGCGCGTGATTGTGGGTGAGTTCTGGGGCAAGACCGGCCCGGTGGATGGCATTGCAGCGGACCCTCAGTATCTGGATGTTCAGATCCCGGCGGGTGTGAAAAAGACCTTTCGCATCGATACCTACCGCCGCGCCTTTGCCTATGTCTTTCAGGGGCAGGCCGCGTTTGCCGATGCCTCGCAGCCGACCGGCGTGTTGCTGGAAAAAGAGGTTGCCGGGGAAGAGGTGAACATCCGCGATATGTCCGGCGACCGTACTCTGGTGCGCTTTGGAACAGGCGATGAGGTCACCGTTCAGGCCGGGCCCGAGGGCGTGCGCTTTCTGCTGATCTCGGGCGCGCCGATTGATGAGCCCGTGGCCTGGCACGGCCCAATTGTGATGAACACGCGGGCCGAACTGGAACAGGCGTTTCGCGAATTGCGCAACGGCACCTTCATCCGCCCGGCGCATTAGCCGTCAAAGCGGCCTGGCTTCGGTCAGGCCGCGACCGCGCTGCGGACCATGTCCCAGTAAATCTGCTCGACCTCGTCCAGCGACAGCCGCCCTCCGGTCCGATACCATGTCATGACGCCGTTCAGCATTGCGATCACCGCAAGGGTCGCGATCTTGGTGTCCGAAATCGCAAATTCACCCGCTTGCTGGCCCTTGTGCAGGATCGTTTCCAGCGCGTCTTCGTATCGGCGGCGCAGGTCTTCGATCTCGGTAAAGTTCTCGGGCGTCAGATTTCGCAACTCCATATAGGCGATAAAGACCTCGTCCGGGCGTTCCAGATGGAAGCGGATATGGAAACCAACAAAGCGGCGCAACGCCTCCTGCGGATCGGATGCGGTGTTCAAATCGGCATAGGCCTGCAACAGATCCTGCATGTGTTCGCGCATCAGGCGGAACAGCAGGCTTTGTTTGTCCGGGGTGTAGTTGTAAAGCGCCCCGGCCTGTACCCCGACCTCTTTTGCGATCTGGCGCATCGACACCGCCGCATAGCCGTGACGGGCAAAAAGCCTTAACGCAGCGCTGCGAATGCGCGGTCCGGTGATGTCCGAATGTGATCCCTGTGTGCGTGCCATGAAAACACCGTATCTGAACAAACGTTCAGATAGAAGCCCGCTTGATCCGATCCGGCAAAAGGTGCATCACGGGGGGACCTGCGCCAGAGAGAGCCTTTGTCGATGAAAGCTTTGCCCTTTTTGATCCTGACGGTTGTTCTGGCAAGCTGTGCCGATATTCCGGAGTTGGACGGGGTCGAACCGCGCGGGATCCAAAAAGCCGCCTATCCACGTCTGATCCCGCTGCAGGACACGCTGGGCGCACCGGTGGATCCTGTCAGCGAGGCGGAAGAGGTCGAAGAAGACCTGACCACCCGCAGCGAGGCGCTGAAGAAAAAGGCCGAAGCGCTTCAGAACGCTGAAACCAACTAGCTTAAACCGGTCAGGGCCTAGTGACGGATTGCACCCCCGGCCTGAACCCGCTAAGGCAGCGCTGAACGGACAAAAGCGTCCGGTTTCAGAACATGTCGAGCGGAAAGGAACCCACGGAATGACACAGGCGCTGCGGCTTGGAATTGCGGGCTTGGGAACGGTTGGTGTGGGTGTCGTCAAGATCATCCGCCGTCATGCGGATCTGTTGCAGGCCCGCACGGGGCGTCGGATCGAAATTGTGGCCGTGTCGGCCCGCGACCCCAACAAGGATCGCGGCGTGAACCTCTCTGACTATGCGTGGGAGGTTGATCCGGTCGCTTTGGCCAAGCGCGACGACATTGACGTCTATGTGGAACTGATGGGCGGCGAGAACGGTCCGGCCAAAGCCTCGGTCGAGGCGGCGCTGGCCAGCGGCAAGGATGTGGTCACCGCCAACAAGGCGCTGCTGGCGATCCACGGTCAGGACCTTGCGGAACAGGCCGAGGCCGCAGGGCGCGTCATCCGGTTCGAGGCCGCCGTGGCGGGCGGTATCCCGGTGATCAAATCCCTGACCGAAGGTCTGGCCGGGAACGAAATTACCCGCGTCATGGGCGTCATGAACGGCACCTGCAACTATATCCTGACCCGGATGCAATCGCAGCGCCAGGGCTATAACGCGCTGTTCGATGAATGTGCCGAGCTTGGCTATCTTGAGGCGGACCCGAACCTCGACGTCGGCGGCATCGACGCGGCGCATAAACTTGCGCTGTTGTCGTCGATCGCGTTTGGCACCAAACCAAATTTCGACGGGATCGAGATCGAAGGCATTCAACAAATCAGCCTGGAAGATATCGATCAGGCCCATGACATGGGCTTTCGCATCAAACTGCTGGGCGTAGCCCAGCGGACGGCACGCGGTCTGGAACAGCGGATGCAGCCATGTCTTGTGCCCAGCGACTCGCCTCTGGGTCAGTTGGAAGGCGGCACCAATATGGTCGTGATCGAAGGCGACGCGGTGGAACAGGTTGTTCTGCGTGGCCCCGGTGCAGGGGAAGGCCCGACCGCAAGTGCGGTGATGGGCGATGTCTGCGATCTGGCGCGTGGGCTGCAAATCTCGACCTTCGGCCGCCCGGCGAATTCGCTGGAAGACGCCACCCCGGCCCGTACCGGCCTGCCCGCCCCTTACTATCTGCGGCTGGCCCTGTTCGACAAACCGGGCGCACTGGCCAAAATCGCCGCCATTCTGGGCGATGCGGGTGTCTCGATCGACCGGATGCGCCAATACGGGCACAGCGAAGATACCGCGCCTGTTCTGATCGTGACGCATAAGACCACCCGCGCGACCCTTGACGTGGCGCTGGACGGGTTCCGCGACACGGATGTTGTCGCCGGTGAGCCTGTTGCCTTGCGGATCGAACACGTCTGACCCCTTGCGGCCTGCGCCTCGTGCAGGCTATGCCAGACGTACCGTCATTGCCGACCAAAGGAATACATCGCATGAGTGCTGCCAAGATCGATTTTAACGACCGCCTGTTGTCATTGGGACTTGCGCGGGTTGCAGAACAGGCGGCGCTTGCCTCGGCCTCGCTGGTGGGGCGCGGTGACGAGAAAGCTGCCGACCAGGCCGCGGTCAACGCGATGCGCGAGCAGTTGAACCTGCTGGATATCGCGGGCGTGGTCGTCATCGGCGAAGGTGAACGGGACGAAGCTCCGATGCTCTATATCGGCGAAGAGGTCGGCACCGGGAACGGCCCCGGAGTGGACATCGCGCTGGACCCGCTGGAAGGCACCACGCTGACGGCCAAGGACATGCCCAATGCGCTGACCGTGATCGCCATGGGTCCGCGCGGGTCGATGCTGCACGCGCCGGATGTTTATATGGACAAGCTGGCCGTGGGTCCGGGCTACGCTGAAGGGGTCGTTAATCTGGACATGAGCCCGCGTGAGCGTGTTGAGGCCCTGGCCAAGGCCAAAGGCTGCGAGCCTGCCGATATCACCGTCTGCATTCTGGAACGCCCGCGCCACGAGGCGATGATTGCCGAAGTGCGTGAAACCGGAGCCTCGATCCGCCTGATCACCGATGGTGACGTGGCGGGCGTGATGCATTGCGCCGAAAGCGAAGTGACCGGCATCGACATGTATATGGGTCAAGGCGGCGCGCCCGAGGGCGTTTTGGCCGCAGCCGCGCTGAAATGCATGGGGGGTCAGATTTTTGGCCGCTTGCTGTTCCGCAATGATGACGAACGTGGCCGTGCGGCCAAAGCGGGCATCACCGATCTGGACCGCGTCTATGCGCGCGATGAAATGGTGACCGCAGATGTGATCTTTGCCGCGACCGGCGTGACCGGAGGCTCGCTGCTGCCGCGCATCAAGCGTGAGCCGGGTTGGGTTGAGACCACGACGCTGCTGATGCGCTCGAAAACTGGCTCGGTTCGGCGTATGTCCTACCGAACGCCGATGTGGTCGCACGACACTTGATAGCGGCTTGCGCCGCTGCCTTCGGCGAGAGTATTTGTGAAAAGATGAAGAGGCCGGGTCCGTAAGGGTCCGGCCTTGGCACATGAGGGGCGCGATGGGTTTTCTTGGGGTGGAGCAATCTTTGACGGGGCGGCGTTGGGTGGGCCCCTCACCCGAAGTTGAGCGCGCGACCGAGATGCTGGCCCAACAAGCCGACCTGCCGCGCGCGGTTTGTCAGGTTCTGGCGCGGCGCGGTGTTCCCCCGATGGAGGCGGCTGGGTTTCTGGAGCCGAAACTGAAAGAGCTGTTGCCGGATCCGCGCAGCTTGAAGGATATGGAAGTTGCGGCGGCGCGGTTTCTGAAAGCTGTTCGGGACAAACAGCGGATCGCGGTTTTCGCGGACTATGACGTAGATGGCGGCAGTTCGGCAGCTTTGCTGCTGGTTTGGTTACGTCAGATGGGGTTGCAGGCGACGCTTTATGTGCCCGACCGGATTGATGAGGGGTATGGGCCGAATGTTCCCGCCATGCAGGAATTGGCGGCGCGGCATGATCTGATCATTTGCGTTGATTGCGGCACTTTGAGTCATGAGCCGATCGCGGCGGCCCAAGGCGCGGATGTCATCGTTCTGGATCACCATTTGGGCGGTGAGACCCTGCCTGACTGTGTCGCTGTGGTGAACCCGAACCGTCAGGACGAAAGCGGCGATCTGGGCTATCTCTGCGCGGCTGGTGTCGTATTCCTGATGCTGGTTGAGGCCGGGCGGCAAATGCGCGAAGCTGGGGCGCAGGGACCGGATCTGGTGTCTTTGCTGGATCTCGTCGCTCTGGCCACCGTCGCCGATGTGGCCCCTTTGATCGGGGCCAATCGGGCTTTGGTACGGCAGGGGTTGAAGGTCATGGCCGGGCGACAACGGCCCGGTCTTGTTGCCCTGTCGGATGTCGCGCGGATGGATTCCGCCCCCAACAGCTATCACCTAGGATTTCTGCTGGGGCCTCGGGTCAATGCGGGCGGGCGCATCGGTCAGGCCGATCTGGGTGCGCGGTTGCTCAGCACCGACTCGATGACCGAGGCCGAGGCCCTGTCACAGCGACTGGATGCGTTGAATTCCGAACGACGTGACATTGAAAATGCCGTGCGTGCTGCAGCGCTGGAACAGGCTGAGGAACGCGGACTGGACGCGCCGCTGGTTTGGGCCGCTGGCGAGGGCTGGCATCCTGGTGTGGTCGGCATTGTCGCCTCGCGCCTAAAAGAAGCCGCGAACCGCCCAGCCATCGTGATCGGCTTTGACGGCGATGAGGGTAAGGGCTCGGGTCGGTCGGTGTCGGGCGTTGATCTGGGGGCCTCGATCCAACGGCTGGCGGCCGAGGGGCTGCTGGTCAAAGGCGGCGGCCACAAAATGGCGGCGGGGCTGACCGTGATGCGGGACCAACTGGAACCGGCGATGGCGCGTCTGTCGGAATTGCTGGCGAAACAGGGTGCCGGGCAAGGCGGCCCGGCGGACCTGAAACTGGACGGAGCCCTGATGCCCGGCGCAGCCACCGTAGACCTGATCGAACAGATTGAAAAGGCTGGACCTTTCGGGGCCAGCGCCCCTGCCCCACGCTATGCCATGCCCGATCTGCAGGTACGGTTTGCCAAGCGCGTGGGCGAGTCGCATCTGAAACTTTCCCTGTCCGACGGGCTGAGCAGCGGGTTGGACGCCATCGCCTTTGGGGCATTCGACGGCCCCTTGGGCGAGAGGCTTTCGAACCACGGCGGCGCGCGGTTTCATTTTGCCGGTCGGCTCGAAGTAAATTCCTGGGGTGGTCGTCAAAACGTACAGCTTCGGCTTGAGGATGCGGCGGAGGCCAATTGAACGGATTTCCGGTCTGTTTCAAGCCACCAAAAAACTTTCGCATCCCTGCATTTTTCGGCTTGCGGGGGTCGGGGTGAAACCGTAAAAGGCCCTCCACAAGCCAGCGTGGCCCGTTCGTCTATCGGTTAGGACGCCAGGTTTTCAACCTGGAAAGAGGGGTTCGATTCCCCTACGGGCTGCCATTTTTGCTTGCGCGCCAATACCCAGTGGCCCGTTCGTCTATCGGTTAGGACGCCAGGTTTTCAACCTGGAAAGAGGGGTTCGATTCCCCTACGGGCTGCCATTTCCTTCCTATATCGCGAACGAAAACAGCTGCGATGGCTCAGGCAGACGCGATTTGCATGTCTATGCCCCATTCTGCGATCTGATCGGCCAGCGCTCCGTCCGGGGCTTTGTCCGTTACCAATGTGTGAACCCGACGCGGATCCGGGCCCACATAGGGTGCCGATACGTCGTATTTGTAATGCGCTGCCGCCATCACAACCTGATCCGCATTCTGCACCACGACGGATGCAAGATCCGCCTCGCCAAGGCTTTGATACAAAAACCCTTTGCTGTCCGAAATCGCGTCGGTGCTGAGGATCGCAAGGTCAAAGGCATAACGCTGCAGCTGCCGGTGCGCCACGTGGCCGAATGTTCCCCGTTCGTCGCTTTGCATCTCGCCCCCCAACAAATGCACCCGGTTGCCATTGACGCCCACCAGGGTCAGCCCCACCACGATTGAGTTTGTCACGATGGTCAGGTTCTCGGCATGGCGCAGTTCCTCTGCCACAAAAGCGGTCGTCGATCCGACGTCCAGAAAGATTGTCATCCGGTCCCTGACCATCCGCGCGACATGCTGCGCTATGAGGCGTTTTTCGTCAGCATGTTGCGAAATACGGCGGAAAAATCCGGGATCGCCCTGTGCCCCCGCCAGATAAACACCGCCATGAACGCGTTCGACTGTGCCGGCGCTGGACAAGGCTTTGATCGTACGACGCACCGTCTCTTCGGAGACATTCAACATCGTGGCCAGTTCCGAGTTCCGGGCCGTCCCGCCAAGACGTTTCAGGGCGTCCAGCAGTTCAAGCTCGCGATGGGTATTGAGGACGGGCTTTTTCAAGGTCGGCTCCGAAAAATCAAACTGGCGTACAAACTACGAAGCCGAGCCGGCAAATCCAGCAGATTTACAATTCGCACTGCGATCTCTGGCAGGGTTGGTTATTCGGGCAACAGCGTGGATCGGTACTATGAGGGGGCCATTGCCTTGGCATTGGGGGCGAATCGCGATTCTGGCTGCGCCGTAGGGCTGCGAGCGTGTAATTGGCCCCTAAAAACAGTGTCCGCCAAATGAGCCAAAAACAGCCGCATATAAGGTGTATCGCCGTCGGTCTTCGGAACAGAATTTCAGAGCATATGGGTTCAAGGCATCGATTATTCTCACGCGAACGCGTCACGTATCCCAAGGTTGATTGCGCTTTTTAAATATTACTTTACAATTACTTAGATACAAGATGCGAACCAAGAAACGGCGCGGGGTTCGCATCCGAATTCCTCTCCGATCCTCATTTACTAAAAATTTAGTTTGACACATATGCAAAAAATCGCTGATGCTGAGCGCCATCCGGTTAGCGCCGGACAACCATAATCTTTGGGAGGAGACAGATGCGGAGACATCTACTTTCCGCAGTGGCGGCGGCTGCCGTCATTGCGGGGCACGGTCCCGTTTGGGCCGACGAAGCCGCAGCACAGCGTTGGATCGATGATGAGTTCCAGCCGTCCAGCTTGTCGAAAGACGAACAGATGGCGGAAATGCAGTGGTTCATCAAAGCTGCCGAACCCTATGCCGGAATGGAACTGAACGTTCTGTCGGAAAGCATCCCCACGCATTCCTATGAATCCGAGGTTCTGGCCAAAGCGTTCGAGGAAATCACCGGTATCAAGGTCAATCATCAGATACTTGGTGAGGGCGAAGTGGTTCAGGCCGTTCAAACCCAGATGCAGACCGGCCGAAACCTGTATGACGGCTATGTCAATGACAGCGACCTGATCGGCACCCACTCGCGCCTGCAACTGGCTTATAACCTCACCGAACAGATGGGCGGCGACTGGGCGGCGACAACCTCACCGACGCTGGATCTGGATGACTTCATGGGCATTCAGTTCACCACTGGCCCGGATGGCAACCTGTATCAGCTGCCGGATCAGCAGTTTGCGAACCTCTACTGGTTCCGCAAGGACTGGTTCGATGACGAAGCCAACAAAGCCGCGTTCAAAGAGAAATACGGCTATGATCTGGGCGTTCCGGTCAACTGGTCGGCCTATGAAGACATCGCCGAGTTCTTCACCAACGACGTGAAGGAAGTCGACGGTGTGGCGATCTATGGCCACATGGACTACGGCAAGCGCGCGCCTGACTTGGGCTGGCGTATGACCGACGCATGGCTGTCGATGGCCGGTGCCGGTGACGTGGGCGAGCCGAACGGCGTTCCCGTCGACGAATGGGGCATCCGCATGGAAGCGGGCACTTGTAATCCGGTCGGCGCTTCGGTGTCGCGCGGTGGTGCGGCCAACGGTCCGGCTGCGGTCTATGCGATCCGCAAATGGGATGAGTGGCTGCGGGCTTACGCCCCTCCGGGTGCGGCGTCTTATGACTTCTACCAGTCGCTGCCTGCGCTTAGCCAAGGCAACGTGGCGCAGCAGATCTTCTGGTACACCGCCTTTACCGCCGACATGGTCAAGCCGAAGTCCGAAGGCAACAATACTGTCGACGACGAAGGCACGCCGCTATGGCGGATGGCGCCCAGCCCGCATGGCCCCTATTGGGAAGAAGGCCAGAAGGTTGGCTATCAGGACGTGGGGTCATGGACCTTCCTGAAATCGACCCCGTCGGATCGGGCTCAGGCGGCATGGCTGTACGCTCAGTTCGTGACGTCGAAAACTGTCGATGTGAAGAAATCCCACGTGGGTCTGACCTTCACCCGCGACAGCTCGGTCAATCACGAGTCGTTCACCGAACGCGCACCCAAGCTGGGTGGTCTGGTCGAGTTCTATCGCTCGCCTGACCGTGTGGCCTGGTCGCCGACCGGCATCAACGTGCCGGATTATCCGAAGCTGGCCCAGATCTGGTGGCAGCAGATTGGTGACGTGAACTCGGGCGCCTTCACTCCGCAAGAGGCGATGGATCGTCTGGCCGAAGAGATGGACATCACCATGTCCCGGATGCAGGCGGCGGACGAAGCAGCCAATGTCTACGGCGGCTGTGGCCCCCGCCTGAACGAGCCGCAGGATCCGTCCTTCTGGCTGGAAAAGGCCGGTTCGCCCAAGGCGAAGCTGGAGAACGAAAAGCCGCAGGGTCAGACCGTCAACTATGACGAACTGGTTCAGCGCTGGCAGTCCCAGTAAACGCAACATCGTAGGCCGGGCTTCAGCCCGGCCTACCCCCGGAATACCCACCAGAATTCCCCACGAGTTTCCCCGATGATCGAACTACAAGACGCGACCAAACGGGTCGGCAACGTCATCCATATCAAGCCTACCAACCTGACGCTGCAAACCGGCCATTTCAACGTGCTGCTGGGCGCGACCGGCTCGGGAAAGACCTCGCTTATCAAGATGATGGCCGGGCTGGACCCGATCGCCTCGGGCAAGGTTTTGATGGATGGGCAGGATGTGACCCGGCTGAACACGCAGAAGCGGCAGATCAGTCTGGTGCACCAGTTTTTCGTCAATTACCCGCATATGAGCGTGTTTGACAACATCGCCTCGCCCCTGCGCGTGGCGGGCATGGCAAAGTCCGAGATCGAGGGCCGCGTCGAAGAGGCTGCCGACCTGCTGCAACTGCGCCCCATGCTGCACCGCCGCCCGCATGAGCTGTCGGGCGGGCAACAACAGCGTACCGCCTTAGCGCGCGCGATTGCTAAGGAAAGCCGCGCGGTGTTTCTGGACGAGCCACTGGCGAACCTCGACTACAAGCTGCGCGAAGAACTGCGCGAGCAATTGCCCGACTTGTTCGCCGGTCGCGGTGCCGTGGTGGTCTATGCCACCTCGGAACCCGAAGAGGCGTTGCTGCTAGGCGGTTACACCGCGCTGATGGAGGATGGCCGGGTCACTCAGTTCGGCCCCACCGCCGACATTTACCGCAACCCCGAAAACATCGCCGCAGCGCGCGTGTTTTCAGACCCGCCAATCAATGTAGGTCGGGTCACAGTGACAGGCGCTATGGCGCAATTGGAAGGCGGCGGACGCTGGAATGTCTCGGGCATGGCGGATGGAGACTACGCCGTCGCCGTGCGCCCGCATCGCGTCACGCCGTTCCGCACCTCTGACGCGGATGTTGAGCTGACGGGCCGGGTGATCGTGACCGAACTGTCGGGTTCGGATTCCAGCGCACATTTCCAGCATGGCGAGGATGCCTGGGTGTCGCTTGCGGCCGGTGTTCACCCTTATCAGGTGGGCGAAGATCACAGTTTCTACATGAACCCGGCGCATTGCCGGTATTTCGGCCAAGACGGCCAAAGGGTCGCGTGACATGGCTCAGATCAAGCTTTCAAACCTGCGACACAGCTATATGCCCGCGCCGAAAGGCCCGGAAGATTATGCGTTGAAGGAAATCGACGTCACATGGCGGGACGGTGGGGCTTATGCGCTGCTTGGCCCGTCGGGCTGCGGCAAGTCCACATTGCTGAACATCATCTCGGGCCTGCTGACGCCGTCTGAGGGGCAGATTCTGTTCGATGGTCAGGACGTAACCGCCCTGCCGCCCGATCAGCGCAACATCGCGCAGGTGTTCCAGTTTCCGGTGATCTACGACACGATGACGGTTGGCGAAAACCTTGCTTTCCCGTTGAAAAACCGGGGTGTTGACCCGGCGACCATCAAACGCCGCGTCGATGAGATCGCCGAGATGCTGGACGTTACGGATATGCTGAACACCCGCGCCTCGGGTCTGAGCCCGGACAACAAACAGAAGATCTCGATGGGTCGCGGGCTGGTGCGCGACGACGTGAACGCGGTGATGTTCGATGAACCGTTGACCGTGATCGATCCGCACCTGAAATGGAAGCTGCGGTCGAAGCTGAAAGAACTGCACCAGCGCGTGCAGGCCACGATGATCTATGTGACCCACGACCAGACCGAGGCGTTGACCTTCGCTGATGAAGTCGTGGTGATGCAAGACGGCGAGGTGGTGCAGATCGGCACACCGGTTGAACTGTTCGAGCGCCCTCAGCACACCTTCGTCGGCCACTTCATCGGCTCGCCCGGCATGAACGTTCTGCCCTGCGAGGCGAAAGGCGACCGCGCTCTGTTCGAGGGTCATGAGGTCATACTGGAAGGCCCGACCCACGGCGACGGTGGCCGCACCGATCTGGGTATTCGCCCAGAATATGTAGGCTTTGGCGATACCGGCATCCCGGCGCATGTGACCAAAGTTTCCGACATTGGCCGCCACTATGTGGTCAGCGCGATGGTCGGGAACACCGCGCTGAAGGCCGTGACGGAACATGAGGTTCCCGAACCGGGATCACAGGTCTTTCTGCAATTCAAACCCGAACAATCCCGCGTCTACCGCGACGGCTGGATCGCAACTCAGGAGCGGGCGCAATGAGAACGGAAAACCAAAAGGCATGGTTCTTTGTCCTGCCGGTGCTGGCACTGGTCGCGTTCAACGCGCTGGTGCCGATGATGACGGTGGTCAACTACTCGGTGCAGGAAACCTTCGGCAACAACCAGTTCTTCTGGGAAGGGCTTGGCTGGTTCGAGCAAATTCTGCGGTCCGACCGGTTTCAGGCCGCGCTGGGGCGACAGTTCCTGTTCACCTTCCTGATCCTGCTGATCGAGGTGCCGCTGGGCATCATCGTCGCCCTTTCCATGCCGCGCAAAGGCTTCTGGGTGCCGGTTTGTCTGGTGCTGATGGCGCTGCCGATGCTGATCCCGTGGAACGTGGTCGGTTCGATGTGGAACATCTTCACCCTGCCCAAGATCGGCCTGCTGGGATACTTCCTGAACGACGTTCTGGGCATCAACTATGACATGACGCAACAGCCGATCTCGGCCTGGATCACAGTCATTGTGATGGATGTCTGGCACTGGACCTCGCTGGTTGTGCTGCTGTGTTACGCAGGGCTCGTCTCGATCCCTGATGCGTATTACCAAGCCGCCAAGATCGATGGCGCCAGCCCGTGGTCGGTGTTCCGTTACATTCAGTTACCGAAGATGAAAACCGTCCTGACCATCGCCGTGCTGCTGCGGTTCATGGACAGTTTCAACATCTATACCGAGCCCTTCGTTCTGACCGGCGGCGGCCCCGGAAACTCGACCACCCTGCTCTCGATCGACCTTGTGAAGATCGCGCTGGGACAGTTCGACCTTGGCCCGGCTGCGGCGATGAGCCTGATCTATTTCGCCATCACGCTGCTGGTCAGCTGGGTCTTCTACACTCTGATGACAAAGGATGACGCGCAATGAAGAAGCGGTCCCTTATCCCGATCCTCTATATCGCGTTCCTGATGCTGCCGATCTATTGGCTGGTGGCGATGTCCTTCAAAACGACAAACGAGATCCTGTCGGGCTTTTCCCTGTTTCCCCAGACCTTTACGCTGGAGAACTATATCACCATCTTCACCGATCCGACATGGTACTGGGGCTACATCAACTCGATCATCTACGTGACGATCAATACGGTGTTGTCGGTCTGTGTGGCCCTGCCTGCGGCCTATGCGTTCTCGCGCTATCGGTTCCTGGGCGACAAGCAGTTGTTCTTCTGGCTGCTGACCAACCGGATGGCCCCGGCGGCGGTTTTCGCGCTGCCCTTCTTCCAGCTTTATTCGTCGATCCACCTGTTCGACACCTATCTGGCTGTGGCGCTGGCACATACGCTGTTCAACGTGCCGCTGGCGGTGTGGATTTTGGAAGGCTTCATGCGCGGCATCCCCAAGGAACTGGATGAAACGGCTTATGTCGACGGCTATTCCTTCCCGCGCTTCTTCGTGACGATCTTCCTGCCCAATATCAAAGCGGGCGTCGGCGTCGCTGCCTTCTTCTGCTTCATGTTCTCATGGGTCGAGATGCTGCTGGCCAAAACCCTGACGGCGGTCGAGGCCAAACCCATCGCTGCCGTGATGACCCGCACCGCCTCCAGCGCGGGGTATGAGTTAGGTCTGCTGGCCGCCGCCGGAACCCTGACCATCATCCCCGGCGCCATCGTCATCTGGTTTGTCCGCAACTACATCGCGCGCGGTTTCGCGATGGGACGTGTGTGAGGTTCGATATGCGTAAACTTCTTCTCACCCTGCCCTTTTTGCCCACCATGGCATTCGCCCAGCAATCCGGATGGGGCAGCGTCGGCCAGCAAGAGGAAAAAGGCTTCTCGTGGACCGATCCCCTGTGGCCCGATTTCTGGATGGCCTGGACCCCGGCGACCTTGGCCCTGTTTGTCGGCATCTTCTCGGCCATCGCCCTGATCGGTATTCTGGAAGGCTTCAAATACCGCGACGGGGTCGAGCGGCGCGGGGTTTTGGGCCTGACGACCACACTGGGCGACCGGCTGTTCATCACGCTTCTCGGCTCGGCCTATATCTTCCTCGCCTGGCTTGGGCTGGTCGGCCAACCGGTCTGGACCCCGCTTTTCCTGTCCATCGGCTGGGGCATCTTCGTCTTCTGGAAAGTTTAGACTTTGCGAAACGGCGAAAGGATGCTTGTCTGACAGGCAGACCAATCATGACGACACCGAGATCGATGCGTAAGAAAAAGACAACAAATCTGCTGACCGAAGTTGAACTGGAGTTCATGAACGAGCTTTGGGCGCTTGGTCACGGCTCGGTGCGGGATGTATTGGACCGCCTGCCCCCGGAACGGAATCTGGCCTATACATCAGGGGCCACGATCCTGCGTATTCTCGATGAAAAGGGATTTGTCGAAAGCCGCAAGGACGGCAAGACCCTGATCTACAGACCGCTTCTGGACAAGGACAGGTATCAGGCACGCTCACTTCAGAACCTGTCGCGGACGCTGTTTGACAACACGCCCGCTTCACTGGTCGCCCGGCTGGTCGACGATGAAGGTCTGAGCGAAACCGATCTGGAGGAAATTCGAGCACTGGTAGAGAGGAGACTGCAAAATGACCGCGGTTAAACCGGTACTCGACGCATTTCTGGAAATGAACATCGTGCTGGGCCTGTCGGCCCTTATCTGGCTGATCGCCCGCGCGGCGCTGGCCCGCACATCACTGCGCACCGGGTTTATCTCGCAGCTGCGCGCGTTCAAGGCGCTGTGTATTTGCGTTCTGGTCAGCCCGATCCTTGCACTTGGCGTTTCGGCACTGTCCAGTCTGGCATGGCCTGATCGGGGGTTTGCCCTTGGCGATATCGCGGTGGCCGCCTATCTGCGTGGCGACATTGCGATGCCTGCGACCCAGTTCGAAGCGTTGCTGAACACGCGCGAGCGTTGGGTCGATCTGGTGCTGTCCGGTCAATCCTCTGCCGTTACCGTGCTGTTGGCCCTGTTGGCGTGTGTCGCTGTCCTGCTGGCTTTGCGTGTCACACGCGACGCGCTTGCGATCCGCGACACGGTCACGTCCAGCTTTCTCTGGCGGCGATCCAACAAGGTCGATATCCGCCTGTCCGACCGTATCACCGTTCCTTTCGCCGTCCGCGGCCTGCGCCGCCGCCACGTGGTCTTGCCCAGTCACCTTCTGGACACCCCGCGCGAGCTGCGATTTGCACTGGCGCATGAGTTTCAGCACATCCGCGCAGGCGACGTCGAGTGGGAGTTGGGATTCGAACTTCTGCGCCCCCTGCTGTTCTGGAACCCGGCCTACCTAATCCTGAAATACCAGTTCGACCGCCTGCGTGAACTGGCCTGCGACCAGTCGGTTGTCGCGCGCAAGCGGATTGATACAAGGGACTACACGACGTGTTTGCTGGATTACTGCGCACGTTCGGTCGCCAAAGGCAGCCCCCGTGTGTTGCATGTCGCAATGGTCACAAGCGGAAACGCCAAGCGCGTGCTGCGACAGCGGGTCATCGCGTTGACCGACACTCCGACCGTTTCCGCGCCCTTGCCGGTGGCCTTTCTGGGACTGACGCTGATCTTCGCGGCCTTGTTGGCCTTGGGATCCGCTTCGATCCAACAGACCGGAGACTGGAGCCATGATCGCATCATGCTGTCAACGGTCGTGAATTTGGAGCGGCTGGAAGCCCGCAATCAGGGCAACTGACGCCGTTACCACCCTCGCCGCCCGAACAGCGAGTGGAGGCGGTTTTGATCCGCAAAAGGCTCAATCGCTTGCGATCTTTGCAGGCCCGAGACAACGCGCATCACCATCACCCAACTGATGACGGCGAAAATGACGCCGCCAAACGCCTGACCCAGCAAAACTCCGGGCGCGCCTGCCAGGTATGAGCCCAAGGTCGCAAATACCCAGGTTCCAACCGTGTGGCGGCCCCAGTTGATCCATGTGGAATAGACCGGGTGGCCCAGATTGTTGAAGCTGGCGTTGGCAACAAAGATCACCCCGTTGAAGAACGACGCCAGGGCCAGCGGCCCGCAGAACAGGTAGATCAGCACGCGGGTCTCGCCCTGCGCCACAAACAGATCCGCAATGGGGGCACGCAGCAAAAACAGGATTGCGGCCATGCCCAGGACATAAATCGCCGTGAATTTGATCCCTGCCAGATAGGCCGCGCGAACCCGGTCGAACTTCTCGGCCCCGAAATTCTGGCCGATGATGGGCCCGATCGCGCCAGAAAGCGCGAAGATCACTGAAAACGCCACCGGCAACAACCGCCCGATCACCGCCATACCCGCGACCGCATCTGTCCCGTACTGCGCAATCTCACGCACGACAATCGCGTTGCCAATCGGCGTTGCCACATTGGTCAGAACAGCGGGGATCGCGATGGCACGCACGGGCCGAAGGTCGCGCCCGACCTGTTTCAACGAGGGGCGCGCAAAGCCCTGATGCACGCGCAATGCGGGCCACAACGCCGCCGCCAACATGCACACCCGCGCTACGACCGAGGCAATGGCCGCGCCGTCCAGCCCCAGCCCAACCCCAAAGATCAGGATCGGGTCGAGCACCGCGTTGACAAGCCCGCCATAGATCGTGGCCATCATCGACCGTCTGGCATCCCCGTGCGCGCGCAGAACGGCCATTGCCGCCATGGCAATCGACATAACCCACATGGTTGGCAGAATGATCGAGACATAGCGGGTCGCCAGCCGCAAAACCTCGCCTTCCGCGCCAAGCAATGACAGCAAAAAGCTGATATTTAACAATACCAAACCTGAGGTAATTGAACCGACGATCAGGCCCAGTGTCGCCACGCTGGATGCGTAGTGCCGTGCTTGTTCGGGCCTTCCTGCCCCAAGCTCGCGCGCGACAAGCGCCCCGGCCGCGATAGACAAGCCGATATTGATCGCGTTGGTGAAAAACAGCAGCGTCCCGGCATATCCGACGGCTGCGGCCAACGCGTCATTGCCCAGCATCGAGATAAAAACCATATCGACGAAATCGACGGCAAAAATCGCCATCAAACCAATGCTGGTTGTCAGTGACATCCGTGTCACATGCCGCATCAGGCTTCCGTTCAGAAACACCGCCTCACGCGGGGAAGTATCGGCCAAGGTTCTGTCCCATTATTGTGGTTTTGCAATCGTGTTCCGAAACGGTCCCAATGTGAAACACCTTATCCAAACTGAAACCGCTGTGTGAGGTTTTTGCGCCAAAGGGGTCTGATCACTTGGGGACTGGCGCACCTGCTTCAGATCGTTTCAAAACTCTGGCCACCTCACCCAGTTTTGATCGCCTGCGCCCACAAATTGCCTCAAAGGCGCACTAGCTCAGCCGCAGGTTGGTGCCGTTAAGGGAACGCCAACCTCCCTGGCTTAATCAATGAATTGAGACAGGGCGGTTTGTTAGGGGATGAGGTTTGGGTTAGGTCATGGCGAACTACTCGTATATCGGCTACGCGCCGGACGTTATTTCAGTGAACTTTGTCGGGCAGGATACGATCACACTGGCGGCCAGCTACAGCCCCGGCACGGATCGCAGGGTCTTTGATGTTCAGGACGACGCAGGCGGCACCATTCTGAACGGCGCGAATCCTTTGCCGGATGACGGCACCATCTTCAACGGGGACCGCTTCAATAACGAAAACGGAGATGACGCAACACAGACAGGTATTGTGACCAGTCTGGACGGTTCGACCACTTTTGGCAGCGGTGACATCTATCTTGAGGAATCCTATATCCTGACGGTACCCGGTGGCGACAACATCACGGTTTATGCCGTTGAAATCGAAGGCACGCTGGTTGGCTACATCACGTCCGAACCGTTGGATCCGGGGGTCACTTATGACATCCAGGTGGTCAATGTCACGCCAACCAACGCGCCTGACACGTCAGATCCAACCGCGATCATCGACGTGCCCTGTTTTGTCGCTGGCACCCTGATCACGACCCCTGAGGGACCAAAACCGATTGAATCTCTGTCCGCCGGTGATCTGGTCTGCACTGCCGATCACAGTGATCAGCCCATCCGCTGGATTGGCGCGTGCCAGTTGGATCAGGCGGCTTTGGCCGCCAAACCCAAGCTAAGGCCGATACGGATTGAAGCTGGCGCTTTGGGCAGCGGTTTGCCCCGTCGCGATCTGCTTGTATCGCCGCAGCACCGGATGCTTGTCCGCTCCCCCATCGCCACGCGGATGTTCGACGCGGCCGAGGTGTTGGTGCCTGCGCATATGCTGACCGAACTGCCGGGCATTGATTGCGAAGACACCGCAAGGAAGGTCACCTATTACCACATGCTGTTTGACCGGCATGAGGTCGTCTTTGCCGAAGGTGCACCGTCAGAAAGCCTGTTCACCGGTCCGCAAGCCATGCGCAGCCTGCCGTCCGCCGCCCGCGCCGAAATCTTAGAATTGTTCCCGTTCCTACGGCTGCCGGGCTACGTGGCACACTCTGCGCGGCGCATCCCGTCGAAAGGCCGACAGGTCCGCAACATGGTGCAACGGCACCTCAAAAACGACCGGTCCTTGGTCTGATACATGGTGCCCTATTCGGCTGATCGCGCGACCCGTGTCGCCCCGATCTGAGCCATGGCGATGCTCATCTCATCGCTCAGCACCTGCCAAAGCTGGTTCAGCCCCGCCTCGCCTCCGGCGGCTATGGCGAATTGCAGAATGCGCCCGAAAAAGGTGAAATCAGCGCCGTTCCGGATTGCCTTCAGCGCATCTTCGCCGGATCGCAGCCCGCTGTCGTAGAACAACGGATAGTCTTCACCGACCGCCGCGCGGATGTCGGGCAGAACCGAGAACGGGGCCGGTGCGCTTTCCAATTGCCTGGCCCCATGGCTTGAGACCTGAATTGCGTCCACACCAGCTGTTTTCAAAGCAACTGCATCCTCGGCATCCAGAACGCCTTTGACGACCAGATGCCCCGGCCATTGATCCCTGAGCCTTGCCAGAGTGTCCCAATCGGCTTTGGCGCGGCTTTCGGTTCGGTCGAACGTGTAGCCCTCCATCAGGAAATTCGCCATCTGAGGCTTGCCATGCGCGAGGGTCGACAGGGACCAGCGCGGATGCAGGGCAAAGTCCAGAAACTGACGCGGGCCCAGCCGGAACGGCATACGGAACCCATGCCGCAATTCGCGCGGTCTGCGCCCGACCTCGGGCACGTCAACGGTCAGGACCAGTGTCTCGTAACCTGCCGCCTTGGCCCGATCCACTAGCTTGGCTGTCCCCGATCCATCGCCACTGAAATACAGCTGAAACCAGGCGTTGCCTTCGGACACGTCCAGCATCTCTTCCATGGGCGTTGAGGCCACAGTCGAGACCCCCAAAGGCACCGAATAACGCGCAGACAGCCGCGCCAACATCAGGTCGGCCCCCGGACCGGACAGGTTACACATGCCCATGGGCGCAATGCCAAAGGGACGTTGCGAGGGTTTGCCGAAAACCAAGCTTTCAAGCGAACGGTCACTCACATCCCGCAGGATGCGCGGGCGCAGGGTCATCGCATCCATTGCGGCGCGGTTGCGCGCAGCCCCAACCTCGGATCCCGCTGCACCGTCGATATAGTCGAACACCATCCAAGGCAAACGCCGCCGCGCAAGGCGGCGGGCGTCTTCGGCGCAGTGAATGGCGCTTGCGCCCATCAGGCCTGAACGGCCTTCATAAAGCGGTCGCGGATCACCACCGGATCCATGGTGATAACCGGCATCTTGGCATTGCCGCTTTCACACTTGGCGACGATGATGGTCATCTGCTTGGCATCCAGCGCCTCTTGCAGCACGCGGCCCGTGTCTTCGGCGGCGCATTCAATCACACGTTCGCACCCGGCGGCCTGTGCCATTTTCGTCAACGAGGTCTTCTGGCCTGCGTAGGTCGGCTGATCCCCGGTCGACCCGTACGAGCCATTGTCGACAATCAGCAGGACATAGTTATCGGCCACGTTGTTGGCGATGGTCGGCAACGTGCCCAGATTGGTCAGGATCGAGCCATCCCCATCGATCACGATCACCGGTTTCGGTTGCGACAGCGCAAGCCCCAAACCAATGGACGAAGCCAGCCCCATCGTGCCAAGCATGTAAAAGTTGGTCGGCTGATCGTCGATGGCGTGCAGTTCCTGGCTGGGAATACCGATATTGCAGACCACCAGTTGGTCACGCAGGATCGGGGCGATTTCTTTCAGAATCTCGGAACGGATCATTGGTCGCCATAGCCTCCCCAGAAATTGGCATCGGTCAGGATGGCGACCGGCTTGTTGCACATGAAGGTGTATTTCAGGATCATGTCGAGCTCTTCGACATCCGATTGTTTGTGGAAATGGTAGGTCGGGATGTTCATCTGCGCCAACAGCGCTTTGGTGTGCACAGCCATCTCGACCTGGCAGGCCACAGGCTCGCGCAGCTCTCCGCGATACGAGATCAGCATGGGCAGCGGCATCCGGTAATACTGGATCAGCGTCGCCAGCGTGTTGATCGTCACGCCGATGGCGGTGTTCTGCATGATGATGGACGGGCGTTTGCCGCCCATCCAGGCACCGGCGCACAGGCCCATCCCCTCGTCTTCCTTGTTTGACGGGATGTGGAAGATGCCGTCGCGTTGGTCGATCTCTTCTATCACCCCGGCCAGTTGCTTGCAGGGGACGGTGGTCACGAACGAGATATCGTTCGCCACCAGATCGTCAGTGATCTTCTTGTCTATGTTCATGGTCCGGCTTTTGGTCCTGATTGGGGCGCGATAGGCGCGTTTGAGGAATTCAGCCCCCGCGATGCACATGCACGGCGCAGGGGGCATGGCGAACGACGCGCGACGCGGTCGATCCCAGGAAATAGTCGCTGAGGTCGGGCTTGTGAGAACCGATGACAATGCAATCCACATCGTTGCTGCCGGCATAGTCGATGATTGTCCGCGCGGTGTGGCCCTTCACGATCTCAGCGGTCACACCGTCCAGCCCTTCGACCTTTTTCAGCAACTCCAGACGGGCGCGCTGAAATCCTTCGGCGACCGCCGCCTTGTCGAGATATGCGCTGACCGAGCCCTGCGGCATCTCGTAGACATGCAGGGCGACGATCTCGGCCCCCTCTTCGGACAGCGCGCGGGCAACCTCGAGCGTGTGCTGCGAAATGCCGTGATCCAGCGCCATCGGGACAAGAACTTTCTTATACATATCAAACTCCTTTTCAGCCCGGTCTATTGCCACGGGTCCAGGATAATCTTTGGCGCGGCAACCGCGCCAGAGCGCAGATCGCGAAACGCCTGAGCGCCTTGGGACAAGGGTCGCGCTTCGGTCCAGTCCAGCTGGCCAAGACGGCCGTCGAAAATGGCCTGCGCCGTTTGGCGGAAATCTTCGGCGGTGTAGGTGTAGGTTCCGATGAACGTGACCTCTTGCAGGGTCATGCGGCGAATGTCCAAGCCACCCGTATCCTCACCCAAACCGACATGAGCTATAACGCCACCGGGTTCGGCGCAGGCCGAGGCGGTCGCACGGGTCGCTGCAAAGCCGACCGCGTCGATCACGATCGGATAGGTTCCTATGACGCCGTCGACAACGCGCAGGCCAAGCCTCAGCAGAAAGTCCTGCCGCCCCGGATTCGGTTCGGCCAGAGTGACCTCTTCGACGCCCATCGCGGTTAACGCCAGCGCAGCGGCCAGCCCAATTGCGCCGCCGCCCAGCACCAGGGCGCGCTTTTCGCTTGCCGGATGCAGCGCTGCGATGGCCAGCCGAACCGCATGCCAGCTAACCGCCAGAGGTTCGGCCAAAGCGGCCTTGCCTAGCGGCACATCCTCGGGCACCTCGACCAGATTGCGGTCTGGCATGGTGACATATTGCGCAAAAGCCCCTTCGCGCGGGGGCATCGAAATGATCTGGCGGTTTGGGCACAGGTTTTCCCGACCCGACCTGCAGGCGGGACAGCCCCCGCAGGTGACCAGAGGGTTGACCGTCACGCGCGCGCCATCGCGCTGACCGCCGACAATCACGCCTGCGGCTTCGTGGCCCAGGATCAACGGCGCGGGGCGTCGAGCGTCATGCCCCAGATAGGCATGCATGTCCGAGCCACAGATGCCAACCGCCTCAACCCGGATCAGATGCTCGCCAAATTCCGGCACGGCATCCGGCACCTCACGATGCACAACCTGTTCGACACCTTCATAGACAAGCGCTTTCATTTCGCTGTGAACCCCCCGTCCACCATGAGGATTTGCCCGGTGACATAATCCGAGGCCTTCGAGCACAGAAACAGGATCGGCCCGTCCATATCCTCCATCCGCCCATTGCGTTGGATGCAAGTCTGTGCGGCGTTTCGCGCGGCGCGCTCCGGGTCGTCGAACACGGCCTGCGTCAGTTCGGTCGGGAAGAACCCCGGCCCGATGGCGTTGGCGGTGATGCCGTGCGGCGACCATGCCTCGGCCATGGCGCGGGTCAACTGCCCGATCCCGGCCTTGGTCGCGCCATAGGCGATGCCACCCGGAAAGGCCCGTGTTGTTTGCAGCGAGGCAAAGTTCACGATCCGGCCCCAGCCTTTTTCCTTCATCGCGGGCACCATGGCCTGGCTGAGGAAAAACGGTGCGCTCAGGTTCAGGGCCAGAGTCGCATCCCATCCCTGCCCCGTCACATCATCCGCCGCCTCGCGCGTGTTCACCCCGGCGGCGTGGACGATGATGTCAGGCGGGCCGAAGGGGGAAGAGATTTCGGCGACCAAAGCCCCCATATTCCCTCGATCCGCAACATCGCCAGTTACTGCGGCAGCATTTGCCCCGATCTCATCGCATAGTTGAGACAACGCATCGGCCCGCCGCGCGACGCCGACCACCTTGGCCCCGGCCTGCGCCAGTACCAAAGCCACCCGTCGCCCCAGCCCCGAGCTTGCGCCGGTGACGCAGGTCACGCGCCCTGTCAGGTCAAAGAGCGAACGTGGGTCATCCATCTGCGGTCAGGTCGAATTGCTCATCCGGGAAATACTTGGCCAGCCGCACATCAGCGGCACGGGCGTGGCCTTCCATCCCTTCCAGTCGTGAGATGCGCGCAGTTGCGACTGCGATAGGCTTGGACCCTTCGCGCGTTGCCCGCTGCCATGTCACGATCTTCATATACTTATGGACGCTGAGGCCCCCGGTGTAGCTGGCCGCGCCCGAGGTGGGCAGAACGTGGTTGGTGCCGGTGGCCTTGTCGCCATAGGACACGGTGGTTTCCTCACCCAGAAACAGCGAACCATAGCAGGTCAAACGGTTCAGCCACCAATCCAGATCCTCGGCCTGGACGGTCAGGTGTTCAGGCGCATAGTCGTCGGAACATGCGGCCATTTCCTCGCGATCTGCACAGACGATCACCTCAGCATAGTCGCGCCACGCGGCGGATGCGTTTTCGCGGTTCAGTTCCGGCAGGTCTTCGATCAGCGCGGGCACAAGCTCCATCACCTTTTGCGCCAACGCACGATCATCGGTCACCAGCCAGACGGGCGAGTTATAGCCATGCTCGGCCTGACTGACCAAATCGGTCGCGACCACATGCGCATCTGCGCTGCTATCGGCAAGGATCAGGCTGTCCGTCGGTCCCGCGATCATGTCGATGCCGACCTTGCCATAGAGAATACGCTTTGCCTCGGCCACGAACTGATTGCCCGGCCCCACAAGGATATTCGCGCGTGGCAAGCCGAACAGACCATAGGTCATCGCGGCCACGCCCTGCACACCGCCCATTGCAAGAATACTGTCGGCCCCGCAGATATGCGCGGCATAGACAATCGCAGGGGCCACACCCTCACCCGGACGCGGAGGCGAACAGGCCGTGATGTGGCGGCACCCGGCTACCTTGGCGGTCGTCACCGTCATGATCGCGCTGGCGATGTGGCTGTAGCGCCCGCCGGGCACATAGCACCCTGCCGCATCCACGGGGATGGCTTTTTGCCCCGCGACAACGCCCGGCACGATCTCGGTCTGCACATCCGACACAGTGGCCTTTTGCGTTTCGGCAAAGCGGCGCACGTTGTCATGGGCAAAGCGGATATCGGCCTTCAGCTTCTCCGGCACCAGCGCGATGGCGGCGTCGATCTCGTCCTGAGTCATCAGAACGTTACCCTCGAACTTGTCGAACTTCGCGGCGTATTCCAGCGCCTTGGCATCGCCACCCACCTCGATATCGGACAGAATGGTCTTGACCGTATCGTGAACCTCGGACGCATGCGATTGCGCCGTCAGGGTTGCCTTTTTCAAATAGTCACGCGGCATATTCAGCAGATCCTATTGGTAGATTGCAGGAAGCAAAGTGGTTGAAACGGCTGGTACATAGGCGATCAGGATCACCACGATCAGCATGGTCAGTACAAAGGGCACAGCGCGAGCGGCGATTTTCAGGATCGACTCTCCGGTAATGCCCGAAACGACGAACAGGTTCAGACCCAGCGGCGGGGTGATGAAACCCACGCCAAGCGCAGTAATCATCATGATGCAGAACTGAATCTCGTTCATGCCGATATTGTCTGCCAGCGGCTTCAGGATCGGCGCAAGGATCACGATGTTCGGTGTCGTCTCCATCACACAGCCTGCGGCGATCAGGATGCCGATCATCAGCAGGATCAGCAGGTAGGGATCGTCGGTCAGGTTGGTCACGGATGTCACAAAGCCCTGCGGCACGCCCATGATCGCCAGCGCCTCGGCCAGCGGGGCCGAGAAGGCGATGATCGGCAGGATCACCCCGTTCACCTTGGCTGAGCTGACCAGCATCGATGGGAAATCAGCCAGCGTCAGCGTGCGTAGGATGAAGCCCATGATAATGGTGACGACAACTGCGGTCGCCCCTGCCTCGGTCGGCGTCAAACGGCCCGAGAAGATTCCGTAGAAGATGATGCCCGGCACGATGAAAGCATACCAGCCGGATTTCAGGGCCTTGCCCAGATTGGCCAGCCACTCACCCATCGTCATCATGCCGCCGCCCTCATAGGCATAGAGACGGTTCATGATGATGTTGGTGATGAGGATCGAGACCAGAATGGCCAGACCGGGGATAAGTGCGGCCAAAAACAGGGTCGAGGCGGATATGCCCAGCACAAGCCCGATGATGATATAGGCGATCGACGGCGGGATCAGGATGCCGGTACAGGCCCCCGCCGCAACCAGTGCACAGGCATAGGGGCGCGGGTAGCCGCTTTCGACCAGACGGTTGATCGTCATCCGGCCCACGGCGGCAGCACCCGCTGCGTCCGAGCCCGAGATCGCCGCGAACATGCCGCAGACCAGCACGGTGGCCGAGCCGAAGCCGCCCTTGGCGAAACAGGTCAGCGCCTCGGCCACGTCAAGAAACTTGCGCGACAACCCGGTGCGGACCAGCACGTCGCCGGTCAGAATGAACAGCGGCACGGCGGTCAGGGCGAAGGCGTCGATGCCGGTGAACAGGCTTTCGCCCACAAGGCTCAGCGGCAGGTCGCCGGACATGACCAGCATGACGATCGCGGCGGTGCCAATGGCGGCCCAAACGGGCACGGCCATGGCGATCAGGCCAACGAACAGAATGACGGGCAGGTAAAAATCCCAGCCAAGTTCAACGGTTTGATTGAGGGAATTCCAAAGCATTGCGGGTCTCCTCAGTCAAACAGCTTGTCGCCTTCGAAGACGGGGGTACCGTCGCGAAGGGATTTCAGATCGCGCATCAGGGATTGGATCAAGCGCCAGATCATCAGCGCAAATCCAGTTGGAACGGCCATCAGGAACCAGACCTTCGAGACCCGCAAACCATCCGTTACCGATCCGAACTTGGCCGAGACATGCACCGCCTCGTAGGACCAGTAGAGCGCGATAACCGCCACAACGAACATCACCAGATCACCGAAGATATACAGCAGTGCCTTGGGCCGCTGCGGCAGGTAATGCATGACCACATCGATGCGGATGTGCGCGCGTTCTTTGACCGCGGCCGCGGCCCCGATCCAGGCGAGGTAGATAAAGGAATACCGGACGATCTCTTCGCCCCAGATCGAGGAATAGGCGAAAATCTCGCGCCGCAGCACCTCGATTGCCATGGTGATGACCAGCATCACGTAGAACACCAGCAGCAGCCAGCGCTCGGCATCCCGGTCTATTTTCTGAAGTACAGTCATGTCCGGTCCCAATTCTTGGCAGCACTTCAGAAGGCAGTCACGCTAACCGCTTAAATATGCTGCTTATTGTGGAGCAAACGGGCGCGCCGCAGCGCACCCGCCTAGATCGCATTATGCGTCGTGGACGTAGTATTTGCCCTGCGTACCGGCCGCTTCGACAAGCTTCTCGAAGTTGTCCATCGACCCGGCCAGCTCGGTCTTGAACGGATCCCAGTCGGCGTTCTGATAGCCGCCTGCGTCCTGCCATTCGGCCAGTTGATCGTCGCTGAGCGAGTGGAACTGCACGCCCGCCTTGTTCAGTTCCGCCATGGCATAGGCGCGCGCAGAAGGCACCTTGGACAGATTCTGGTGGCTGGTCATTTCCGAGCCCCACATGATGCCTTCCTGCACATCGGCGGGCATCGAGTTGAACCATTCCAGGTTACAGGAATAGACCTGACTGTCCGGCACCGCCTGGGTAAAGGTCACATGGCTGAGGATGTCCTTGAAGCCAAAGACAAACAGCGCGCCCACGGACGGGTCAAGCGCATCCGCCACGCCCTGCTTGATGGCCGAGGGGGTCTCACCCCATGCCACCGGCGTCGGGTTGGCACCGACCATGCGGTAATACTGCTGCAGCATTTTCGAGCCCGGCACGCGGAACTTGATACCGCTCATATCGCCCGGGGTGAGAACGGCATCGCCGCCTTGACGGACCGCAACAACGCGCGGGTCGATGACAACATAGAACAGCGCCTTGAAGCCCGCAGCCTCGACCTTGGGATGCACTTCGTTTTTCCAGGTGTCGGAATGCACCAGGTTGGTGAACCGCTGGTTCGAGCCACACAGATACGGCATGTTGATCAGGTCGACGGTCGATGCAAACGGCGCAAAGTTCGACAGCGAGTGCTGCGCGGCCTGAATGGTTCCGCCCTGCACCTTCTGCACCAGCGAGCCGCCTGCACCCAACTGACCACCCGGCGCCAGTTTCACATAAACCTTACCATTGGTGGCGTTCTGGATGTTTTCCTTCAGGTCCAGCTGCATGATCGGATAGCTGCGCGATGCGCCCAACACATAGGCCGTTGCGATGGTCATCACATGATCGGCTGCCTTTTCCCGCTCGCTTTCTTCTTTGGCGGTCTGTGCTGCGGCCTCGGACGACCAAAGCACCCCGCCTGCGCCTGCGACCAAAGCAGCCGTGAATGCCCCACTGGCGCTGAGTTTCAGAAAATTGCGACGTTCTGCGGACGCCAGCTCGTTCTTGTCGTTGTTCATAAATTGCCCTCCCAAGCAAAAAATTCAGCCGCCGTTTTCGGTGTCCCGGTCGGCCTCCTTTTTCAGAATTGCGACAACGAACAGGATCGACGCCGCGAACAGGACCAACATCTCTCCGACATCCCCAAGAAACGCTGCGTTCGAGAAAGCACCCAACGCAACATTCGCAAAGTAGATGACGAATACGACAATCGAGGCTGCAAGAAACATTTCCGGGACTCCTTATAGAATCGGTCCAACTCCATTTGTAAGCGCTTACATCACAAATGCAAGCGCTTACATTGATGCTTTCACATGCGCTTGGAACGGGGTAGAGTTAAGAGAAATCGAAACCTGAGTTTGAAGATGCCAAAACCCCATTCCGCGCCAACCCTGGATGACGTCGCCAAAAAGGCGGGTGTGTCCACGGCAACGGTGTCGCGATGCCTGAACAATCCGCAGCGTGTGGTCGAAGCGACCCGCGCCCGGGTGATGACGGCGGTTTCAGACCTTGGATATACGCCGAACTTCGCAGCGCGTGTCATGGCAGCCAAGCGTTCATTCACAATAGGCGCGATCATCCCAACAATGGAAAACGCGATCTTTGCCAGAGGGTTACAGGCCTTTCAGGAGGAAATTCACAGCCAGGGCTACACCCTGCTGGTCTCTAGTTCCGCCTATCAGCCAGAAGCCGAGGAAGAACAGATCCGCACCCTTGTCGCGCGCGGCGCGGACGGGCTGTTGCTGATCGGACATGACCGCGATCCGCGCATTTTCGACTATCTGGAAACGCAGAAAGTTCCGGTGGTCGTAGCCTGGTCATTTGCCCCGAACCAAAGCGCCCCGTCGGTCGGGTTTGACAACCGTCAGGCGATGCAGGCCCTGGCGGAACAGGTGATAAAACTGGGTCACACGCGCCTTGCCGCCATATCCGCGCTTACCAAAGGCAATGACCGGGCGCGGTTCAGGATCGAGGGCATTCGGGATGCGATGCGGGCAAATGGCCTGCCCGAGACCTCTCTGTCGGTGATCGAGACGACCTATGAAATCGAAAACGGCGCCGACGCCTTCGGGCGGCTGATGTCCCTGCCCCAGCGTCCGACCGCCGTGTTGTGCGGCAATGACGTGCTGGCCGTTGGTGCGGTGCGGCAAGCGCAGAAAATGGGTATCTCAATCCCGGATGAAGTTTCCATTACAGGGTTTGACGATATCGAGCTTGCGCGAATCATTACCCCATCGCTGACAACCGTGCACGTCCCCCACCGAGAGATGGGCCGCAAGGCCGCCGCCGAGCTTATTGATATGATCGAGACACGCTCGGCCGGGACTTCGCTGCGTCTGGACACCACCGTAATCACCCGCCAATCGCTGGGGCCAGCGCAAGCTACTTCCCCGTAATCGACTTGCGCCTGTCCTGCATCCGCTCGTTCGCCTCGACGGTGCCATCGTGGAACGAGCCGAACCATTTGTCCCACGGCATCTCGAGCGAGCCGTAGTTACATTCGAAATACCGGTGATGCATTTGATGGTGGAACGTGCCCAGCGCCAGCCGGTTTTTGTCTTTGATCACCAGCCCCTGAAACCCGGTATGCGTCGTGACCGCTGTCAGCGTGTAATATTGCAGGTGGAAGATAATATGCAGCGGATGCGCGCCGATGACGAAATGGATCAGGACGGACCCCAGATAAATCGCATGCTCTGCCGGGTGCATCGACAGGCCGGACCACGGCCCCACATTGACGTTCCTGTGATGGACAGAATGGATGTGTTTATACAGAAACGGAATGTGGATCAGCCGGTGGATCCAGTAGAAATAAAAGCTCTCCCATAGTGGGATCAGCAGGAAGATAGCAACAAACCAGATCGGGTTTGCAGCCCAACTGACATACGGGACAAAGCCGTTTGCCATCGACCAGAACATCAGCACTTCGTAAGCGGTCCAGAAGAATACACCGGAACCGAGCGTCCAGAACATATTATCCCGCACCTGACCGCCCAGAGTGAACTGTTTACCCTTCAGCATCAGGGGCCGGGGGTCGTATTTCAGCCGATCGCCTTGGGCCGAATACCTATAAAACCACAGGTGCAGCAGCCCGGCGATGCAAAAGATCAGCACCAGATTGCGAACGTAGATTTGCGCGATCCAACCGAACTGCAACTGCGTCGTCTCTGCCAAGGATGGGCTGAGCCACAGGTAACAGGCGCAGGAAATCAGCAGGATAATCAGCTTTTCCGAGATCAGCAGCCAAGAGTCCCAGACCCAGCGCAGCATCCGAACCGGCCTGAGCGGCCAGGTGAAAAAGGGCGAGACCTGTATCGGAACCTCGGGCATGTGGTTCCAGCCTTTAAGCTTTGCGTCAGACATAAGCGCGATCCCGGTGCGATGACCCGACCAATGTGGCACGAAGCGACGCTCTGCACCAAGGACTAGTCTTCATGCGCCCGCGCTAGCCGTCGGCCCCGCTGGGCAGGGTTCTGAACTCGTTCTCCATCCAGCGGTGTTTTGCCCCGATAGGGTCGCAATAATTGGTTTGGATCAGTTTACCGAGAACACGGTGGATCAGCAGAGAGGTCGATCTGGGATACACATCCGTGGTGAACAGGGACACGGTGCGCACAAAGTTCCGGCCCGGGAAGGGCTGTGCATTAATGCTGTCATGAAACCGCCGCGCGCGCCGAAAACTGGCCGCCGTGGTCACCGCCCAACCGCTACCTTCGGCCACAAGCCCGACGATGGATTGATTGCATTCCAGCTCAAACCGGTTGGGCAGGTTGTACTTGCTGCGCGTCAACTGAATCTCGATCTGTTTCCCGATGGTATAATCGCGGGAATAGCGCAGGAAAGGCAGGTCCGAGTCGGGTTTCAGCACATCCTCAATCGACCCACCGAAGGATTTAGGCAGAATGACAATGAACGGATCCCGCAGCAGCGGGTATTCGACCAGCCCATCGGTCTTGCCCGGTGGCCGGGTCGCGACGCCTGCATCCAGCTTATGTTCCTGCAGTTTCGCGATGATTTCGTGGCTGGGGCGGGTGAAATGGCGGAAATTGCATCGCGGCAGGGTTTGGGCGAGATAGCGAAACAGCTCGGGCGCGACCTGATTGTCGAAATCGTCGATCAGCGCCAACCGCAGGGATGTGGCATGCAGCCAGTTGCCGGATCGGATTTCCGCCTCTCCCCGTTTCAACACGGTCAGACCTTCGCGTACGTATCGAGCGAACACCTCTCCGGCGGGGGTCAGGCTCATGGGGCGTCGGGTGTGGTCGACCAGATCAATCCCCAACGCGGTTTCCAGACTACGCAAATGGTTCGAGACAGTGCTGATCGATAACCCGGTTTCCGAAGCCGTCTGTTGGATGGACCCGGATTTGGCAATCAGCTGGAACACCTCCAGCCAGCGCAGGCTCAGCGATTTCGACATAGGCGCGCCTCCTCCCGCCCCTTTCTTTCGGTAAAATCGAAACAGAGAATCGTCGGATCGGCAATGTTCAATTCGGAGTTCGGCCACCTAATGCAGCACGGTTGGCCAAAAACCGGGCCGTTTTCGCCTAGCTGCGCATCCGCTCGAACTGTGGATCATAGGGGGACGGGGCGATGATCTTTGCCTCGGCCCGCGTTCCGCACATGTCGATGTCAAACGTGGTATCGACGCTGGCCAAGGGCGCATCGACGAAGGCATAGGCCAGGTTCAATCCCGTCCGATGCCCCCAATCGCCCGACGTCACCGTCCCGACCACACGGTCCCCTTGCATTACCGACGCGCCTCCATGCGCCGGGGCGTGGGTGGCGTTGACCGCGAGGGGCACAAGGCATCGCGACGGCCCCTTGGCGTGTCGCTGGGCCAATGCCTCCCGCCCGATGAATTCACCCTTGTGCGGTTTCACAAAACGGGCCAATCCCGTCTCATAGGGATCAAATTCGGTGATCAGGTCGGCTTTCCAGTGCAGAAATCCCTTCTCCATCCGCATCGAGTCAACCGCGCGCGCCCCGAACAGGCGCATGTCAAACGCGGCACCTGCCTGTTGCAAGGCAAGGTATGCGGCATAAAGCGAAGCGTTGGGCACGTGAATCTCATAGGCCAGTTCACCCGAGAAACTGATATTCATCACCATCGCGGGTGCGATGCCCACGAAACACTCTCGCACGCTAAGCCAGGGGAAGGCGTCCGCCGACCAATCGCCCCGCGCGCAGGCAGACAGAACCGCGCGCGCGTTCGGGCCCGCCAGCACAAGGATCGTCTGGTCATTGGTCAGGCTTTTCAGATGCACATCCTCGTCCGTGCGCAGATGTCGGATCAGCCAGTCCATATCATGAAACTCGCTAGCCGCCGCCGAGCCGTACCAGACCCGCGCAGGGCCGCGATCGCTGGCGGGCAGGTTCGCAACCGTCGCTTCGCCTTTGATCATTCCGTGATGGTTCAGCAGATAACCCAGCCCGACCCGCCCCTCGCGTTTCGTCACCGTGCCGCAGAACATGCGATCCAGAAAGGCATGGCGATCCGCGCCGGTGATCTCGATCCGGTTGAACCCGTTTACCTCGGCCAGTCCGACATTTGTCTGGATGTTCTGCACTTCTGCGGCGACAACGTCGAACGTTTCGTCAAAATCGAAGCCAAGCGTCGGCTCAAACTCAGAACTGGGTTTTATGTAATCGACACGTTCCCACCCATTCACCACCGTGAATTCGGCACCAGCCGCAGCCAGAACCGGGGTCAGAGGCGTGGTCTTAGCTGGACGACCGGCAGGACGGTGTTCATGCGGAAAATGAAACCTGAATTCGTTTTGATAGTCCTCAATCGCCTTCAGCGCCGTGAGTTCGACATTCGCGTGCCCGGTAAACCGGCGCGGATCGAGGCACCATGTGTCATAACACGCCTCACCATGCACGATCTGCTGGGCCAGCAGCCAACCGTGCCCACCACCCTCGCCCAACCCGGCGCGTAGCCCGATGATGCAGAACGCGTTGCGCTTGCCGGGTATCGGCCCGACTAAGGGCGCGCCGTCTATGGTGTAGGTGATCGGGCCATTGACGACCGTATGAATACCGACCTCCATCAAGGCGGGCATCCGCGCAAAGGCCCCTTCCAGAACGTCCGTCACCCGGTCCAGATCATTTGGGCACAGAGCATTGACGAAATTGGGGTCGATCCCGTCCATGCCCCAGGTTTTGCAATCCTGTTCGTAAAACCCCACCAGCAATCCGTTCTTTTCCTGACGGCAATAATAGTCGCTGATCGGACATCTGAGCAGCGGCATTCGGTGCCCGGCATCGCGAATGGCCGCGATCTCTTCGGTCAGGAAATACTGATGCTCCATCGAGGAAACCGGATGATGCACCCCTATCATCGCGCCAACCTCGTTCACACGATAGCCACAGGCATTCACGACGATATCGCAGTCGATATCACCATGTTCTGTCTTAACGGTCCAGGTGTCGTCGCTGTGCTGGATCAATCCGATCACGGGCGTGTTGCGATAAACCTCGGCCCCTGCTTTCCGGGCGCGTCGCGCCAAAGCCTGACACAGTTGCGCCGGGTCAATATCACCATCCAAAGGGTCCCATAGCCCGCCGATCAGGTTATCCGTGGAAATCAAAGGGTGCCTGCGGGCGCATTCCTCGGCATCGATCACCTCAAACTGCACATCCATCCCCCGCGCCATCGAGGCAAAATGGCGATAGCCCTGCATCTGCGCCTCGGTATTGGCCAGCCGAATGCCGCCATCACCGTGGTGGTAGTTGATCGGGTAATCGGGGTCTTCTGCCAGCTCTTTATACAGCCGGATCGAGTGGGATTTCAGCCCGACCATCGTCTGGTTCATGCCGAAATTCGTCACTTGCGCGGCCGAGTGCCATGTGGTGCCCGATGTCAGTTCGTTCCGTTCAACCAGAACCACATCACTCCACCCCTCTTGCGTCAGATGGTACAGGGTGGAACACCCGGCGATCCCCCCTCCGATCACAACGACCTTTGTGCGTGACTTCATCGCGCGCTCCTTCCTGCGTCGGTCAGATGGTGGGGACAAACAGGACTTCTCAGCAACGCGCCTTTTGTTGCTTTGAAAAAATCGAAACTGTGGTTTTAGATTTCGAAAGGCTGATTTCTGGTTTTGCGGGCCGCGATATGTGAGTTTTACGGTGGGACCAGACACGACGGAGGAGCGCCCCGCGCATGGCATCGGACGGAAACAGAAGAAGCGGTCGCAAGGCCCGTCATGCCCAACGCGCGGCCAAGCCCGAGGTTGATCCCTGCGCGCCCGGTCAGGTTGGTGGTTTCTACAAGCCGCTGACCGAGGGTGAGATTTCCCGGATCTTCGACACCGCGCTTCGTCTGCTGGAAACGCTTGGCATGGGCGAAGTCCCGGATCGTTTGCGCAAGGACCTGCTGGCAGCAGGCGCGTTGGAGGCTGAACATGACCGCGTTTTGTTCCCGCGCGCGATGGTCGAACGTGCAATCAACACGGCGGCAAAAACTTTCACCCTGCATGGGCGGGACGAGGCCCGCTCGATCCAAGTCGGTGGCGATCGGGTGTTTTTCGGAACCGGAGGGGCAGCGGTTCAGACGCTGGACCTTGAAAGCGGTGTTTATCGCCCTTCAACCCTTGCAGATTTGCATGATTTCACCCGGCTGCAGGACACGCTGGCCAATGTAAGTTGGTTCACCCGTTGCTGCGTCGCGACAGATGTACCCGATGTTTTGGATCTGGACGTGAACACCGCTTACGCGCTGGTCAAAAACACCACGAAACCCGTCGCGACATCGTTCACTCTGGCCGAGCATGTCGCACCTATTGTCTCGCTTTTGGACATTGCCGCAGGTGGCCCCGGCGCATTTTCCGAACGGCCGTTTCTGAAGGCGCATATCAGTCCCGTAATTTCTCCGTTGCGATACGGTGAAGATGCGGTGGACGTGGTTTATGAATGCGTCCGGCACAACATCCCGATGTCCTGCATCACCGCCGCGCAGGCCGGCGCAACAGCCCCTGCGACGCTGGCCGGGTTTCTGGCGCAATCGCTGGCCGAGACACTGGCCAGTCTGGTGATGGTCAATACGATCCAGCCCGGCTTTCCCATGGTGTTTTCCAACTGGCCCTTCATCGTGGATCTGCGGACCGGGGCATTTGCGGGCGGCAGTGGCGAGACCGCCATCCTGAACGCGGCCTCGGCCCAGATCATCAACTGGCTGGGCCTGCCCTCGGGCGTTGCGGCCTCGATGACGGACGCCAAGGCCATTGACGCGCAATATGGGGTTGAGAAGGGCATGACCTCGCTGGCGGCGGCTTTGGCGGGCGGCAACCTGATCTATGAAAGCTCGGGCATGACCGCGTCGCTATTGGGTGCGAGTTTTGAAGCCTTTGTGCTGGACAACGAAATGCACTCTCACACATATCGCGCGCTAAGGGGGATCGAAGTGACCGAGGAAAATCTGGGCTTCGAGGCGATCTGCCAGTCGGTTCTGGGTGATGGTCACTTTCTCGGCAGCTCTCACACCTATGAAGCGATGGAGCGGGACTATTTCTACCCTGCCCTTGCAGATCGAACCGAGCCGCGCACGTGGCAAGAGGACGGTGCAAAGGACGCCTGGACCAACGCCCGCGAACAAGCCATCGAGACCTTGCAAACACATCACCCCACCTATCTGACGCCCGAGCAGGATGCAGAGATTCGCAAGCGGTTTCGTATTCTCTACTGACCGCAAACTATGGATTGGCGACACACCGCCAGCCGGTTAGGGTCACACCGACACGGATCAGGGGGCACCATGGCAGACGCATTTTTTCAACCGGTATCGGCGATGGACCTTGCCCGCTTTGCGGGTGTTCCAACCTTCATGCGCCTGCCGAACCTGACACCCGAGCATGAGCGATACAAAGACGTCGATCTGGCACTCGTCGGCATCCCATGGGACGGTGGCACCACAAACCGACCCGGCGCGCGGCATGGTCCCCGGCAATTGCGCGACTATTCCACCATGATCCGCGCCATGAACCCGGTGACCGGCGTCAGCCCATTTTCCTTGGTGAACTGCGCCGATCTGGGCGATGTTGCGCCCAATCCGGTCGACATTGACGACACTCTGGATCGCGTGACCAGCTTCTACGGTCGTCTTGTGTCGGGTGGCATTACGCCGCTTACCGCTGGCGGGGATCATCTGACCACCCTGCCCGTGCTGCGCGCGCTTGCTGCGTCCGGTCCGCTGGGTCTGATCCAATTCGATAGCCATACCGACCTGTTCGACACCTATTTTGGCGGCCACAAATTCACCCACGGCACCCCGTTCCGCCGCGCCGTCGAAGAAGGTCTGGTCGATCCGAAACGCTTTGTGCAGGTCGGCATTCGCGGCACCGCCTACAATACCGAGGATATCGAGTGGGGCGAGGCGCAAGGCATTCGTGTTATCCGCATCGAGGAACTGTTCGACCGCGGCATCGACGATGTCATGGCCGAGGTCCGACAGATTGTCGGCACAGCCCCGACCTATTGCACCTATGACATAGACTTTG
Source organism: Ruegeria sp. C12 (assembly GCF_056537745.1). Lineage (NCBI taxonomy): Bacteria > Pseudomonadati > Pseudomonadota > Alphaproteobacteria > Rhodobacterales > Roseobacteraceae > Ruegeria > Ruegeria sp. C12. The sequence continues at coordinate 765,511 of NZ_JBQFSA010000001.1, read as the reverse complement.
TCGACCCGACCTACGCCCCCGGCACAGGTACGCCTGAAATCGGCGGACCCAACAGCTTTCAGGCGCAGCAGGTCATTCGCCAGATGTCCGGCGTGAACCTTGTCGGCGCCGATCTGGTCGAGGTCGCACCCCCGTTCGATCCAAACGGGGGCACAGCGTGGCTTGGTATTTCACTGATGTTCGAACTGCTCTGTGTGCTGGCGCAGGCCGTGGATGCGCGGCGCTAGCTGACGTTTTCGGCAATCATCGAGATCATCTCGAACATCACCGCCGCAGCCGTCAGCGCGGTGATATTGTTCGGGCTGTCCTTGGTGGGCATCATGCAGACCACGTCTCCTCCGATGATGTTCAGCCCACGCGCGGCATGCAGAAGGCCCACTGCCTCATCAATATCGAAACCCTTCTCGCCGGGTTCCAGATTGGACACGGCAGGCGCAACGGTCGGGTCAAGGCAATCCAGATCGAAGGTGATATAGACAGGACGGTCGCCCAGCACCTCGCGCGATTGCGCCACCACTTCGGCAAGACCGCGCTGCCGAAACTCGCGCATTGTCACGATGTTATAGCCGTAGTCATAAGATGGCTGGAGCCAGTCCAGACTGCGCGGATGCCCCCGCAGACCGATCTGCATGGAGCGGCTTGGGTCGACTTGCCCCTGATCGGCCAGATACGCCCCCCAATGCGCCGCCGATTTCTTGGCACCCAGAAAGTGATCCACCTTGGTAAACACATCCGTGTGGGCGTCGAGATGCAGGAAACTTACGGGCTCGCCCCCCGCCAGCTTGCCACAGCCCAGCGCCTGAACAATACCACCGGTGATCGAGTGATCGCCGCCAATGGAAACCGGGCGCGCACCGGCGGCGTCAATGTCTTTGTAGAACTTGGTGATCTGCTCGATACACGCTTCGTTGTCATTGGCGCGGGGTAAGGGCACGTCGCCCACATCCGCGATTTTCGCACTGGTCCACGGGTCGATCTGAAATAGGGAATGAACCCTGCGCTGCACGGCCGAGACGTGGCGCAAAGCGCGCGGACCCAGATGCTGATCGCGCTCGGTCGTGCCGTTACCCGTGGAATGGGGTACACCGACCAAGGCGATATCCTGCCCCTCGGGTCCTGTGTTGGGGCAGCGAAACAGCGTCGGCACACCCCACCAGTACAGACTATCCATCATGGATTGTTCGTAGCGATCTACCATCCCGCTCTCCTTCAATGAAAAACGCCCCGGGCGGGAACCGAGGGCGTTTGCATTCAGATTTTTTCGTCTTCTCGCCGGAAGGCACCCTGCACGATGCGGTCGATGACCATGGCGCAGAACAGGATGGCAAAGCCGCCCAGCAGGCCCGGCCCCTTGGCCGCGTATTGCAGCGCTTCAAGGATTTCCTTGCCCAGGCCCCCGCCACCGATCAGTGAGATGATCACCACCATCGACAGGCACATCAGGATGGTCTGGTTTACCCCGGTCATGATCGAGGGCAAGGCCAGCGGAATCTCCACATCCTTCAGCAATTGCCATTTCGAGGCACCAAAGGCGACCGCAGCCTCTTTGATGCTGTCAGGCACCCCGCGCATCCCCAGCGCCGTCAGGCGGATCACGGGGGGCATGCCAAAGATGATCGTGGCCAGAATACCCGGCGGGTTGCCGGTGCCAAAGAAGGCGATGATCGGGATCAGGTAGACGAAAGCGGGCAGTGTCTGCATCAAGTCCAGCACCGGTTCCGCCGCACGGTAGGCGCGCTGAGATTTACCGAACCAGATGCCCAGCGGAATGCCGAAGACCACACACAGGATCACTGCCGCACCCACCAGCGCAACCGTCTCCATCGCCACGTCCCAGTATCCCAGCAGCGCTATATAGGCCAAGGACGCCGCCGTGAAGATTGCGACCCGAGGGCCAGCGGCCCGCCATGCGGTGACGCAGATGACCAGCATGACCACCGGCCAGGGCGACCCGATCAGGGCAATGGTCAGAGCATCCAGAACGGATCGGACACCCGCCACGATCCCGTCAAAGACATCGCCCCCGGCGGCGGCGGCGGCATCAATCTGCGCCTCCATCCAACTGGCAAGCGCTGAGAACAGCGTCCCACCATCCTCGCCCAAAAAGACAGCCGAGACCTCTTGTTCCGGGAAGGCGTCCAGCAAGGGCAGCGATGCGTTCACGGTGAACTTGTAGACGATCAGAGGCCCGATGGCAGCGATCAGGATCGCGCCCATCACGATATTCCGCGTGGACCGCCCGCTTTCCGTCTTGTCTGGATTGATCCGCCAGTTCGAATACTGTTTCTCGTACACGCGGTCGGCGTAGAAGCCCTGAACCACCTTGAAAATCAACAGCATCAACAAACCGGTGATCAGGATACCCGTCGCCTCGGACTGTGCCGCCAGCGCGCGTTCCAGGCTCGTGTCCGCCGCTTTCTGGATATTCTCGGCCAGTTTGGTGAAGCGGTCGATATCAGCCTGCTCGGTCGCCTCGGCAGCCCGACCCAGCAACTCGTCCGCGCGTTCCTGCTGACGCGCCGCCCGGTCGGCAAATTCCGCACCCGGATTGCCCCAGGCTCCGCGCCCGATCTGGACCCAGGCGATGATCTCGAGGATCAGGAAGGTCCAGAACATGCCCCAAATGGCGCGCGACGCCGACCAGAACGGCCCCAGCACGGCGGCCCACAAGTTGAACGTGTTCGGGATCGCACTGGTCGCGTCGTGGATCTTGTGAAACGCGTTGACGTAATAGTCGCCGTTTGGCCCAGCGAATTCGTGGATCGAGCGATCCAGAGTCTCGCGGTCGACTTCGATATCCGAGGCGGCGGTGACCTTCATTTCCATGGCTGCATCAGTCATTTTTGCCCCCCTGAATTCCGCGCAGCAATCGTGGCTTGGTAACGACACCCACATCCGAGCCAGCATCGGTGATGACCACCGGCATATCCGTATTCACGGCCAGATCGATCAGCTGATCCAAATCGGCCCCTTCATCCGCTCGCGGCGCGCCATCCAGCGGACCGGAATAGCTGGCGACCGGCTCCATGATCGAATGCGCCTTGACCAGTTTCAGTTTCGAGATGCCCTGCACGAACTCGCGCACATAGTCGTCTGTCGGGTTCATCACGATATCTTCGGGCGTGCCGATCTGAACGATCACGCCATCCTTCATGATGGCGATCCGGTGGCCGATGCGAATGGCCTCATCCAGATCATGGGTGATGAACAGGGTCGTTTTCTTCAACTGCGCCACAAGCGCCTTGAACTGATCCTGCAATTGCAGGCGGATCAGCGGGTCCAGCGCCGAGAACGGTTCGTCCATCAACAAAATCTCAGGGTCCGAAGCCAGTGCCCGCGCAATCCCCACGCGTTGCTGCATCCCGCCTGACAGCTCTTTGGGCAGGCGGTCTTCATAACCGGTCAGGTCCACAAGGCCCAGCGCGTGGTCTGACACCGCCCAGCGTTTGGACTTCGACACTTTGCGAATTTCCAGCGGATAGGCCACATTATCGCGGACAGAGCGATGCGGCATCAGCGCCATATGCTGAAACACCATTCCGATCTGTTGCGCGCGAATGCGGCGCAGTTCTGTTTCGGAAATGGCTGATACATCCTTGCCCAGTATCTCGATCTTGCCCGCCGTGGGTTCGATCAGGCGGTTCACGTGCCGGACCAGAGTGGATTTACCCGATCCCGACAGCCCCATGATGCAGAAAATCTCGCCGCGCGAGACTTCGAAACTGGCGTCCTGCACGCCGACCACACAGCCAAAACGCTCAAGTACCTGTGCTTTGGTCAGACCCTCTTTCAGGACGGCTTCCATGGCTTCGGGCGCGCGGTTGCCGAAGATTTTCCAGACATGTTCAAGTTTAACGACAGATTCGTCCATTTGCCCCCCATAAGGCGCGGTTTCGCCAGGCAGATAGGAAAAGGGCCGTCGCGATCTGTCGCAACGGCCCGGGTTTCATCGGCTTAGTTGGTCAGCCAGCCAATCACCGTGTCTTCGTTGTCGGCCACCCATTGCTGAGCGAAATCCGATGCTTCAATATTATCCACGGCCAGCGCCTTGCCCATCGCGCTCAGGTCGTCGCCCTGCATCTGATAGTTGCGGAACAATGCGGCCACTTCGGGATAGGCCTCTTCCAGTTCTTTCGCATAGTGCAGGTGCAAGGTCGCACCGTTCCAGGCTGTTGATGCTTCGGACTTGGCCAGCCAGTCCGGATCATCGGTCGGCTGGACAATCGTCCAGGTCGCCGGATCATGGGCGGGTTCTTCCAGCACAGTCAGGTCCTGCGTCACGAAGATGTAGTGCGGGCTATAGCAGAATCCGATCCACGGATCGCCTGCCTTGGTCGCGTTGGCCAGATTGGCGTAGGCGATGGTCTCTTCGTATTCGGTCAGGTCGAAGATCTGATCATAACCATATGATTTCGCGCGTATCTTCTCGACCACGGTCGAGGCCCATCCGGGCGCGCCGATCCATACCTCAGGCGTGCCGTTACCGTCTGTGTCGAAAATGGCCATCTTGTCCGGATCGCTCAGGTCATCAATCGATGTGATGCCGTGCTGTTCCGCGATGTAGGTCGGGATACACATGCCCTGTTCGGCCTGAACCGGGTTTTCGTTCATCACGACGGTGCCGTTATCCTTGACATAGGTGTCATGCAGGTTCTGCTGGTTCGGCATCCACACTTCGGGGTGGACATGCATTGAACCGCTGTCCATCGCCTCGAACACGATGGGGTTGGTGCCGTTTTGCAGTTCGACATCCAGGCCCAGATTCTCTTCGATGACAACCTCAAGGATATGCGCCGTTGCGTTGACCGAGGCCCAGTTTGGTACGCCAATCACGATGTCGGCCGCAAAAGCCGGCAGGGCGACGACTGAAGAAGCACCACCCAGTAGCAACGATAGTTTTTTCATAAGATCTCTCCATGTTGAACTTTATGGGGCACGGTGTTTCAGCAGGTCCTACCCACCCGCGCCTGTTCTTTTTTGACAACACGTGTGTTTGCAGCTTGTTAGCCTGCACCCATTGGCGATACACGTGTTGGAAAAGTGAAACATGCGAATGTATTGCGCATCAAGCGCGACACAGCAGAAACGAAGTTTGTTCGAAATTACGAAAACCAATATTCGAGATTTTCGGAATCACTTGCCGAATTGCGTAAGTCTTCGGCGAAAACCTCAGGGCAAAGGCAACGCTTTCCACAATTTCTGCTGGTAAAGCGCAACGCGCCATGCACGCAAGGCACAGCTTACATCATGCACTTGTCTGATTGCGGCGCGACCTGATCAGCAGCAATCGCATTTGCACGTCGCGACGTAGCTGTCGCAATGGTTCGGCAATACGGCGACCGCAACCAGAACCGGGCGCGAAATGCAGCCATCGGCGCTGACGCGGGCATAGGCGACCTCGCACCTGTCCACGTCCACAAGGCGTTGATTATTGTCATCCTTGCGGGCCTTGGCGGCTGTACTTGCCGTGCCTGCCGTGCTTGCGGGATCGTCTTTGTGGAAAACCGAACAATCGATATTTACGACAAGTTGAACCACCTTTTCCTCGCAAGGACCAAGCGTGAACTTTGTGTCAGACAGGGCCGCCGCCCAACCGAGATCGCGCCCGCTGGCGGTTGAAAAGCTGCTCAGCGAAACGGTGACGTCACGGGTGCGGCGCGAGTCATTTGAGAAGGTCAGCGAGATAACGCGTCGTTCAGAACAGCGCGCTTCAATCAGCACATCGCCATCGCAGATACAGCAGTCGCAGCAACTGTCATGCCCGCAAGGCTCACAATCGCAGCCACAATCGTCGTAACAGGACCGCCGCGCATCCGGGACACCGTACAGGCTTTGGGTGTAGGCTTGGATCTGCGTATACCCTTCGCGCAGGTTACAGAGATAGTCGTCGACCGTCATCATCCGCATGCCTTGCGTCCGGTAGCAGTAGCCGTAAAACACCTCGGGGTTTCTGCCCTTCCCGCTGCTGCGCCGTGTCATGGTTCTTTGCATTTTCTTGCCTCCTCATCACGGACAGAGCGTTCAAACCGCCAGAATGTGCACTGTCACTGTTTCAGACAAAATCCGGATGGCCGCGTTGGCCTCGACCCCCTTGGGGATCGTGCCCGGTATCGTGAATTCCCACATTTGCGAGACCGTCTGCCCCGCAGCCACCGTTACCGGATCGTTCTTGACCTTGAGTGGTGTGAAGCTTTCCAACTCGGCATCATAGCTCAGCGACATGGCCTTCATGACGTCGTCCAGAGTCCGATCCGTATCGCGCAGTTTCTTCAGGGTCTCGCGCTGCGCCCGGCAATGCAACAGGTCCAGATCCAGTTGCACGGCCCCAATGGCGGGAACATCGACCGGCACATTGCCGTGGTTTCGGAACGCCATCAGTTTCTTGACCTTGGTTCCGGCGGCGCCGACTAGAAACACCTCATCCGGGTTGACCTCGAAATCCACTACCTCGGTCACGATAACCTCGGCCGGGTGGTCGGTGCCATCAACGGGCAGCGTCATCGCATAGATACCCGGCGGGGTCGTCGGGCTGAGCGATACTGTAACCGGCACGGACTTGCTGGCCCCGGCCCGCAGTTTCACACGCGGCAGGTCCACGGATAGTGTGGGTTTCGCTGCCGCAGCCCGCGACCCCCGGCCCGATGTGGGTTTGACCTCTGTCAGTTTCAAATCACGCAGGGCTTTGCGTTCCGCACTTGCGTTGCCCAGGTTCAAGGTGCCGTGCACCGCGCCGGGTGCGCCCACCAGAACAAGTGGCTCAAGAAGTGTGACATCCGGCGTCTTGGTCTTTGCAGCCCTGGCCATATCGCACCCCTATTTGATGTGAATTTTGACGCCGCCCGAGGATGGGCTGGGCTTGGCCGTTTTCGACCCACCGGACGGGGCCGAGCTTTGCGCAGGCAATTGGACCGAGGGGCGGAAGGGCAATTCTTCGTAGACCTGCTTGCTTTCGCCGCTATAGGTTACGCCGTAATATTCGACGCCCATATAAGTCACGCCGATATGGTGGTGATAGGGCTGGCGGATGATACCGGTCGGAAGCTTGCCGTAATTGACGGTCGTGCACAGATCCAGCGCCACAGGTTTCAGATCAATCGACAGCGGCTTGATCTCAAGCGTCAGGTCGGTGGTGTTTTCGCTGACGATGGGTTCCGAGATTTTCAGGTCCTGAACGCTCTCGGTCTTGATCGGATCGCCGCCTTCCAGCTTGGTCTCGGTCTTGATCGGTGTTTGACCCCCGTTCAGCGTGACACCGATATCGTCGAGGCCGTTGATGGTGACATCGGCATCTGTGTCCGAGTCGATTGTGATGGGTCCGTTATTGACGTTTACGGTGCTGCGGCCACCGCCACCTTTGCCTCCGCCCCCTGGCATAGTCACCTCCAAATCCATTCCGGTGCTCGCCGCACCTGAGTAAGCGCTTGGCACGAAAACTGTGCAAAAAGTACCGCCAAGGTAGCATATTTTGGCCTCTGTTTCACGGGTGAAACTGTGGTCCGGCGGCTTGGACGGCGTCAAACCCCTGAATTCGTGGTATGATAGGCGCTGACCAAAACGACGTCTGCGCGACGCGAACGAGGGTATCACCAAAGGTGACAGACGCTGTGAGTGTAGAAATCGCATTGACTCCGCAGAACCCTACCCATGCCGGGCTGTCGGGTCGGCTGGTCTGTTTTCCGCATGCAGGCGGCGCGGCAGAGCGCTTTCACGACTGGATGAGCGGATTTGCGCCGGTTCTGGATGTCAGGGCCGTCACCCTGCCCGGACGCGGACGGCTTTTGGACCAACCGCCGATGGATCACTGGCCGGATATGATCGAGTCGGTTCTGGCCGGTATTCAGCCACTGACAGATCGACCCTTTGCCGTTTTCGGTCACAGTTTCGGGGCCTTGCTGGCCTATGAAATCACCCGCGCGCTTGATCATCAGGGCAAGCCGCCCGACTTGCTGGTCGTCGCCGGGTCTGCACCGCAGATGACCCGGCGTGATCGCGCAATATCCGGGCTGCCAAGGTCGAGGTTTCTGTCCGAGATTGAGGCCATCAACGGCACGCCGCCCGATGTTCTGTCCAACGCAGACTTGATGGATCGGTTTCTGCCTGCCTTGCGCTCAGATTTTGCCCTGCTCGAAACCTATGACGCGGACCGCGCCAGCAAGCACCCCCCATTAAGCTGCCCAATCCTTGCGGTCGGCTCGGACAATGACCCGCAGGTTCCGTTCCACAGCATTCTCGGCTGGCGGCACCGCACGCGCAGCCGTTTTGAATGCCGCCTGTTTGCAGGCGATCACTTCTTTCCCTTTTCCAACCTGGATTTCGCCGACACACTTTTCGACTACGTTGATGATGCCCTGAATGAACACTCAAAGGACCTCCATCGCGCCGGATGAGGCGTCGATTGCCATTATCGGCATGCAGGGGCGCTTTCCCGGCGCGGCCAGTGTGGATGAGTTGTGGCAGAACTTGCTGGCGGGGCGCGAGGCCGTCACGACGCTGAGCCCCGAACAAATGGAAGGCGCGCAGGTCCCGAAAGAGCTGTACGAGTTGCCGAACTACGTCAACAAAGCCACCCTGCTGAATGACGTGGATAAGTTCGACGCCGAGTTCTTCGGCTTCAGCCCGCGTGATGCGGAACTGACCGACCCGCAGCACCGCCTGTTTCTGGAATGCGCCTGGCACGCGCTTGAGGATGCGGGCTATGTGCCCGACCGCTACAAGGGAGACATAGGTGTCTTTGGCGGCTGTGAGTTGTCGGGCTACCTGTACCTGATCAACCGCAATCTTGACCGTCTGGGCTTTCTGGACGGCATGCAGTTGATGATCACCAACGACAAGGACTACATGGCCACACAGGTGGCCTATAAGCTGAACCTGACCGGGCCTGCGATCACGGTTCAGACGTCCTGTTCCACATCCCTTGTTGCGACCTGTCTGGCCTGTCAGAACCTGCTGGAAGAAAGCTGCGACATTGCGCTGGCCGGGGGCGTTACGGTCAAGGTCCCGCAGCGGCGCGGCTACCTGTTTGCCGCCGGGGGTATTCTGTCGCCGGACGGCCAGTGCCGCCCTTTCGATGCGGCTGCGCAAGGGACAATAGTGGGCAGCGGCGTGGGTCTTGTGGTGCTCAAACGGCTCGACAATGCCCTTCGCGACGGTGATCGCATACGCGCCGTGATCCGGGGGTTTGGGCATAACAACGACGGATCGAACAAGGTCAGCTATGCTGCGCCCAGCGCCGAAGGTCAGGCCCGTGCGATTGAAACCGCGTTTCAGATGGCGGGCATCCCGCCCCGCTCGGTCGGCTATATCGAGGCGCACGGAACCGCGACCATGCTCGGCGACCCTATCGAGGTCGCGGCCCTGTCGCGCGTGTTCCGCAAATCGACCGAGGACAAGCAGTTCTGCGCGATCGGATCGGTCAAAGCCAATGTCGGCCATCTAAGCTGCGCTGCCGGGGTAACCGGGCTGATCAAGGCCGCTTTGGTGGCCGAGACCGGCACGATCCCCCCCAACCCCCATTTCAACATCCCTGCCCCGGGCATCGATTTTCCGACCAGCCCGTTCTACGTCAACCGCGACGCGACCAAGGTGGCGGCAAGCGACGGTCCGCGCCGGGCCGGTGTCAGTTCGTTTGGGGTTGGCGGAACCAACGCGCATATCCTGCTCGAGGAGCCTCCGAAACAGGCCCCATCCGGGCCGGGGCGCCCGCAGCAATTGATCGTCATGTCCGCACGCAACAAAGCCGCGCTGGATCGGTTGGCGCTGTCACATGCACGCCGCATCATGAGCGCCGCGCCCTCGGACCTGGCGGATATTGCCTACACAACCCAAACAAGCCGCGCGCGGTTTGCCCTTCGGCGCTATGTGCGCGTTGATGCCAAAAACCCTGCGGGCAGCGCTTTGGCCCTGTTGGCGAATAACAGCGACAAGGTCCGCACGATTGAATCCAGCGGCGAGGATCGCCCTGTCGTTTTCATGTTCTCGGGCCAAGGCGCGCAATACCCTGACATGGGCAAGGGCCTCTATCGGTCGGAAGCGGTGTTTCGCAAAGCCTTCGACCGTTGTTGCCGCGCCTTTCGGGACAGCAGCGGTCTGGACCTGAAGCCCATCGTTTTCGCCAAAAAAGCGGACCGTGAACGCGCGGCTGAGCAATTGAAGCAGACGCAATTCACGCAGCCTGCGCTGTTTGCCGTAGAATATGCGCTGGCGCAGCTTTGGATGTCGTGGGGCGTTCGACCGCGCGCGATGATCGGGCACAGCATCGGCGAATATGTTGCGGCAACATTGGCCGGGGTAATGACATTAAAGGACGCGGCAAAACTGGTGGCCCGACGTGGAGCTCTGATGGCGTCATGCAAGCCCGGCTCGATGCTGGCAGTTCCGAAAGAGGAAGCCTATCTGCGCCCGTTGCTTCCCGACGACATCGCGGTTGCCGCTGTGAACGCTCCCGGAATGACCGTTGTGGCCGGACCGAGCCCGGCAATCAAGCGACTGGCGAAGCGGCTTGAGAACCAGAAGATCAAAGCCACTATTCTGCGAACCTCACACGCGTTCCATTCAGCGATGATGGACCCGATTCTGGACGACTTCATCGACGCATTTCGGGGCATTCGCCTGCGTGCGCCTCAGATCGACATTTATTCGAACCTCACCGGCACCGTCCTGACCAAAACCGCCGCAACCGACCCGGCCTACTGGGCCATGCACCTGCGCAGCGCGGTGCGGTTTGCTGACTGCGTCAAAGCCGGGCTGGACCTGCCCGATGCCATTTTCCTTGAGGTCGGCCCCGGCCGATCCCTGACCAACCTCGCCGGGCTGCAACTGAGCGGGACCGGCTCGGTTGCCCTGCCCTCGATGAACAGCAAATCCGGTCCGCAGTTCGAGGCTGACATGGCCACCGACACGCTCGGGCAGCTTTGGGCGCATGGGGCTGAAATCGACTGGCATCGCTATTATGCGGACGAGGCGCGATGCAAAGTACCCGTTCCGATGTATCCGTTCGAACGGGACAGCTATTGGGTCGGCGGTGCGGAAGATCCCAGCGTGGACGCGGCGGCAACGCGCAAGGCGATGGTCGATTGGGGGTATGTGCCCCAGTGGATGGACGCTCCGATCACGGACACCGAAGCTTTGCCCGATGATGCGCGTGTCCTGATCTTCAGCGACAAGGGTCAAGCAGCCAGAGTTTTGCAAAAAACGTTACGATCCAAGGGGGTCGACGCTACCATTGTCACCGCATCTTTGCGGTTCATGCACCGCAAGGACAGGGCGTTCTCGGTTGATCCGAGCAATCCAACACACTTCACCCGGCTTGCAAGCGAACTGCGGGACAACGACAAGCCGATCACACATATCGTTTACCTCTGGCCTCTCGCGCTATTGGACGCCTCGGCCAATGTCATGGCGATGCAGAGCGCGGCTCTGGCCATCGCCAAAGCCAACGGACTGGCCAAGGTTCGGATGATCTCGGTCACAGCGCAGGCGCAGCCTGCCCGAGCGGACAAGACGACGGGGGTCGAGACCTCGGCAACACTCGCATTGGCGAAGGTGCTGGGACAGGAGGTCCCCTCGCTGCGCGTTACCTCGGTCGACATTGCGGAAAACGACCGGAGCAAACCTGCCGCAGATCGCCTCGCAGGCTGGCTTTTGAACGAATTGCAAGCGCCAGAGTTCGCCCCTTCGGTTGCCTATATCGACGGAAAACGGTGCCGCCTCAGCTATCAGGCGCAGCAGTTGGAACCCGTCGAAGCGTCACCGCTGTTCAAACGCAAAGGTGTCTATGTCATCACCGGCGGCTTGGGCAATATCGGGCTGGCAATGGCCGAGATGCTGGCCGAACGCTACAAGGCCAAGTTGGTCCTTTTGTCCCGTTCCGGCGGACCTGCGGAATCCGAATGGGAGGCGCTAGCCAACGGCCCCAACGAGTTCGACAAAACCGCGATGCTGGCGCGCAGGCTGCTGGACTTGTCGCGCAAAACCGAAGTTATGGTTTTGAAAGCAGATGTGTCGGACGAAAAGACGATGCGCAGCGCCTTGTCCGAAGCCGCCCGAAAGCTTGGCCCTATCAATGGCGTCTTCCACATGGCCGGAAATGTTGGCAGCGGGTTTGGCAAACTCAGCGATCTGACAGCAGACGATCTGCACAGCCAGACTGACCCAAAGATCGGCGGGGCCCGCGCAGTTGCAAAGGTTTTGCAAGATCACAGCCCGGATTTCGTCATGCTGGGCTCGTCCCTGTCCGCTGTTCTTGGCGGATTGAACCTTGGATATTACGCCGTCGCGAACCAGATGCTGGACGCGTTCGCCGCCTCGCGCCCCTCCGATACCCGCTGGATTTCGGTCAACTGGGATCAATGGGCCTTTGCCGATCAGACGCATGGAGAGGACGCGATCTCGCCCGCAGATGGGGTCGAGGCGCTGCACCGTTTGTCTGCATTGAATACCAATCAGATTGTGATCTCAGCCACCCCACTGCAGGCACGTCTGGCGGAATGGGTCGAGTTCACGGCCACGCCCAAAGCCACCGAAACCACTGCCACAGGTCATAGCCGCCCCAACCTCAGCAACCCGTTCGAAGCACCAAAAACGGATATGGAGACCATCCTTGCCGGCATTTGGGAAGATCTGCTGGGTCTCAGCCCCGTCGGCATCCATGACAAGTTTTTTGAGTTGGGCGGGCATTCGCTGCTGGCCATCGAAATGACCATGCGGATCGAGGAGCGCTTTGGCTTTAACCCCGAGGTCGGCCAGATCTTTGATACGCCCACAATCGCGGGTCTGGCCCCGATCATCGAAGCGAATATCGGCAAGACCACTGACAAACCAATCCAGCCGGACATTGCAGCCCCACAGCCCGAGCCTGATCTGGACCTGGAAGGGACCAAGAAAAGCTTTCAGGACATGTATGACGGCGTGACCAACCAGCTTGATAGCTCGGCCTTCGGGGCTTTTGCGCATTTCCTGAACTACGGCTATGCGCCCAACGGTGCGCCCGAGGCGTCGGATGTCCGGCTCAGCGACACTATGATGAACCGAAACTCGGTCAAACTTGCGTTGGAGGTGATTGGAGCGCACCCAATTGACGGCACATCCGTTCTGGATGTGGGATGCGGTCGCGGCGGTACCGCGCGGACTTTGGTGGAGTTCTTTGAGCCCGCCTCTGTCACCGGGCTGGATTTATCCGGGGCCGCCATCGCGTTTTGCCGGAAAACGCATACCGATCCCCGCCTGACCTTTGTGCAAGGCGACGCCGAGAACCTGCCTTTCGAGGATGGCCAATTCGACGCGATTACAAATATCGAAAGCTCACACACCTATCCGGCGATCCAGAAATTCTATGCCTCGGTCCTGCGCGTCCTGAAACCCGGAGGCGCGTTTCTTTACACTGATCTGCTGCCCGTCGGGAAACTGAACCAATGTCTTGAACGTCTGAAAGACCTTGGCTTTGACATCGAAGATGAACGCGACATCACGCCGAATGTTCTGCTGTCCTGCGATGAGATTGCCGCGTCGCGTCTTGGTGCCTTCGGCGGCGATCAGGAGATGAGCAACTTCCTCGCCGCGCCCGGATCGGCGGTTTACGAGTCGATGAAATCCGGGGAATGGAGCTATCGCATCTGGCGGCTCAGGAAGCCCTCTAACTGACGTCGATTTCCATGGAAATCAACTGATTGCGCGCCTGTCCTAACCCTACGATGACCAACGCTGTAGAGTAGCTATGCCCTGCGCGGTACAGTTCGGCGTCGACGGGAACCATGACCTTGACCAGTTGCTTTTGACCCGGTGCCAGATTGATCAGATCGGGGATCACGTCGATCATCGCGCCTTCAACTGCAACGCCGTCCTCGTCCAGAACCGGGGTGGTCGAAATCCGGGGGCTGACACTTGTCGCGGTGCTGTTCTCCACCTCGAAACTGGCCGACAGGGTGCTGCCAGCCGCGCCGCTCAATGAGATCGTGGCCGTCTGGGGTTGCGCGGGCTGCTCGGCAGCAAGCCCGTTTCTTCCCCGATTGTTCAGAAACTGGAACAGTTCGTCCGTATAACGCTTGGACAGGACCTGAGCCGAGGCCGCATAACGGATGGCAAGCTGCAACCCCTCTTGCGCAATCTCGGCCCCGCGCGTTTCGGTGAATTCCTTGTAGAGATCGGCCATGTCAGGGTCATAGCCCTGTTCCGACAATCGCTGATATTGCGTACCTGCGTCGGTGTATTGCTGCGTGAAGGCGGTATAGATCGATTGAAGCTGGCGATAGCTTTCCTCCATCGCTGCCTGCAATTCCGCCTGTTTGCCCAATCCGTGATGCGTGGGCGGTTCAGCGGCATGCGCAACCTCGACCTCCGGCTTAACCTCAACCGGTTCCGGCTTGGGTTTGGGCTTGGGCGCCGTTTGCTTTGCTTTGGGACGCGGGCGTTTTGCGGGTTGCTTGCCGGTTGCTTTAGCCATCTCAGCCCTCTGTCTGCTGCACTCGCCAATGCGGCCAGCTTACACCAAACTGTTGAAATTCGCCAATTTCGCCTCACCCGCCCGGCGGATAGCGGCCTGATACCAGGTTCCAAGCAGGGCGATATATCCCGTCAGATTGGTCGATGTCACGGTTCCGGCGGTATCATGCGGCCCGCGCAGCCCCCGTTCGACTGCCAGTTGGCTGTAATACTCGATGACGCGCAGGATCATGGTGGGTTCGGCATAGGCCAGCGACAGATGCTCGGGCTCCCACACCGTGTTGAAATACAAAACCGCGCCCAGATCGTCGGTGAAATCCATCAGTTCGGAAAGCTCCTGCCAGTTCACCGTCATGATACAGGCTGAGATACCGATGGGCCGGTTGTGATGGTGCGAATAGTCAGCCAGCCAGCGGGTGTTTTGGATCACCTCATCAAAATCCGCGTTGCGCCGGATCGAGCCATAGGTGTCACGCCGGACCGTATCGAGGGAGATACCGATATGTACGTTACCCCGCTCCAGCACGGACAAGGCCTGATCCGGCAGCAGGGTTGCGTTGGTCTGAATGGTAATCTCGCAATCCGGGTTCAGAGTGATCATCTTCTCCCAAATCCGGTAGTAAAGCCGCATCAGGAACGGCTCACCACCATAGAAGGTCGTGCCTTCGAGGTACGGGATAAAATCCTCCAACTCCTCGACAAAACCATCGCCATAAGCTTGCTGCATGGGCGCACGCAGTTCCCTGTAGCGGCGAATGCGCGAGGACAGCTCGCCATTGCACATGATGCATTCAAGATTGCAGGCATTGTGCAACTCGAAGGAAAACGAGGTTGGGTGATCCGGATCAACGCTCCAACGATCAAAATGCTGCGCGACGACCGCGCCGTAGTTCCCGAATTCAATCTGCGATCCGCATCCGTTGCACCCTCCGCCAAGTTCGCCTTTTGCCACGCGCTGGCACAATGTCTGACGCGGACGCCCCTGCCAGATTTCGTGGATGGACTGATCCGGGTACCGGCCCAGCGGCTCGCGATTGTAGCAACAGCTTGAGACATTGCCGTCCGTGCCGAAATACAGGCTGGTCGACGGGCTGTAACACAGGATGGGCCGGGGTCCGGCGCGGCGCTGTTGATTGTAGTGATAGTTCTGAATCGGGTTGATCATGGCCCCACCAAAACTTGCTCGGGCTTGATCATAACACACCGTGGCCAAGCCATGGCCGAAAACTGCCGACATGCGTGACCCGTGGGCAGAACCTCAGAAACGATGAAGCTGCTTCAAATCCGTGATATGCTTTGTTTTGTCATGATTTTTCACGCAGGGGGTCTGGCGTGCGCAAACGTCGAGTTGAACTGGTTTACTTTTCCATTGTCGCGCTGCCCATTTGCGTCTTTGCCGTCCATGAACTGATCCAGACCCATATGCTGTCCAAGGATCTGGACCTTTCCCCTGACATTCTGGTGCAGGACAAGGACTGGTTGGAGACGGTCGGCAGATACAGGTTTCTTGCCGCCGCCTGGTTCTTTGCCGCGCTGGCCATTCTGCCCGTCGCAGTGCTGGCCCGCAACCTGATGCGCCCGACCGAACGGAACACAAGGGTTGCGGCGGTTCTGACCGTTGTGGTCGTATTTTTGCTGGCCATGATCCCGGTGATCCAACAGCACCTGACGGGAACGCCGCCGCAAATTTACCGGCAGGTGGGAAAAGAAGTGTTCGAGATGACCCTGTCCAAAGGAACCCTGCCCGGCTGCCAGAGCGTCGGCGATCGCTGGCTGATGGGCACATGCGGGGAAATTCCGGTGTTTTCGCTGTTCCGGCGTGTGATGGACATTATCACAGGGCTGGCGGGTCTTGCAGTCGGGGCTTTGATTGCGGGAATGATCCTGTGCCTGGCAACCGGCGAAAACGGCGATATCGAAGACACCGCTGTCCGATTGGCCCGCAACATACGCCAGATGAAGCAACAGCTTTACCTGTCCAGTCTGATCCTGACTTTCGGCATGTTCTTCGCCTCAAGCTGGATGTACTGGCCCTTGCCCGTGATCGCCGAGTCGGAAAAGTCCGCATTCACATCCTTGGTCACCGCATCGGCCTTGCTGACCGGCACCTATTTCTGCCTGCTGATGCTCAGCTTTTTCCTGCCTGTGGCTGTAATTCTGGACGGCCGCGTCACAAATCTGGCAATCGCCGCGCGCCAGAACGAAGGCGGTGAGGACGATTTTGACGTTCAGGACTGGCGCAAGGAACACGGGCTGTCAGATGGGCCCGGCGATTTCATGCGCGCGGGTTTTGCGCTGGCCGCCCCCATTTTGGCGGCTTTTGCGGGCGGCATCTCTCCGATCAGCGTCTGACCCCGCAGAACAACCAAGTGACGTATCAATCTGAGCCGACCTGTGGCACGGTTCGCAAACAAAGAAAACTGGGAGGACCTCATGACAATTCGCAAGACTAAGGGGAGTGGACGCCTGTTCGACAGTGTTTTGGACACGGTAGGTGACACGCCCTGCATCCGCATCGGCAGGATCGCACCGGCGCATGTGTCCGTCTATGTCAAGTTCGAAGCGTTCAATCCTACCGGATCTGTCAAGGATCGTCTGGCCCTCAACATCATCGAAGCAGCCGAGCGCGACGGTCGCCTGAAGCCGGGTCAAACGGTTGTCGAGGCGACCTCGGGCAATACCGGGATCGGTCTGGCGATGGTTTGTGCGGCCAAAGGATACCCGCTTGTCGTGACCATGGCAGACAGCTTCTCGGTCGAACGGCGCAAGCTGATGCGGTTTCTGGGTGCGAAGGTTGTTCTGACGCCACGGGCGCAGAAAGGTTTTGGGATGTATACCAAGGCCAAGGAACTGGCCGAGCAAAACGGGTGGTTCCTGGCCAGCCAGTTCGAGACCGCCGCCAACGCGGATATCCACGAAAACACAACCGCGCAGGAAATCCTTGGCGATTTCGGTAGCGGACGGCTGGATTACTGGATCACGGGGTATGGAACGGGCGGAACGGTGTCCGGCGTTGCACGCGTGCTGCGCAAGGAACGCCCTGACACCAAGATCATCCTGACCGAGCCTGCGAATGCGGCCCTTGTCGGGTCGGGCTATGTGAACACCCGCAATGCGGATCATCAGCCAACCGAAAGCCACCCCGAGTTTGAGCCGAATCCGATTCAGGGCTGGACGCCCGATTTCATCCCGTGGGTTCTGCAGGAAGCAATCGATCAATCCTACTATGACCAGTTGATCCCCGTTCCGGGCAGCGAAGGCATCGCATGGTCGCGCCGTCTTGCCGCCGAGGAAGGTATCTTTACCGGGATCTCTGGTGGTTCGACTTTTGCAGTGGCGATGAAGGTGGCCGAAGATGCCCCCGAAGGTTCGGTGATTTTGGTCATGCTGCCGGATACGGGCGAACGCTATCTCTCGACACCTTTGTTTGAAGGGATCGAAGAAGAGATGACGGATGAGGAACAGGCAATCTCGATGTCCACGCCGTCTGCGCAAATGGTGGCCGAGTAGGTCTCTGCTTTTATTGGCGCGTATTGAGACGATCTGTTCCTGATCGTCTCAAAATAGGTTGGCGAAACCGAAAAGCATCCTGCCCTCAGGCGTCAGAACTCTTATTCGGCGGCAAGCGGGACTATCGCAGTGCCAGGCTCGGATGTCCGGCTGGCAGGTAAGCATACCGCGCCAGACCGTCTTCGGTACAACATCGCAAAGACGGGCGGCGTGAAATAAAAGGACACCACGGTCGACAGCAAAACACCACCGGCGATTGCAACGGCAAAGGGCGGCCAAAATGCGCCCCCGCCAAGGATCAGGGGAAGAAACCCGCCGAACGTGGTGATGGTTGTCGAGATGATGTGGCGGCTTGATCCCGACACAACCCGCGCCATGGCACTCAGGTCGCCCCGGCTGGCCTCCGGGTCCTTTTGCAACCCGGTCAGAATGATGATCGCCGCATTGATCGACACACCGATTGACCCGATCACGCCAATGATCGCGGTGATCCCGAATGGGAATTGCATAACGGCCAGTGACAGCATCGAAAGCCCGGCGGACAGCACACAGACGACCAACGTCACCACGGTCAGGCGGAAGGAATTGAAGGTCAGCACAATGGTGGCAATCGACAAGGTGACAATCAGGCCGACAGACGCCAGCAGATTGCCCACCGTGTTTGATCGCGCGTCGCTGTCCCCTCCCAAAGACATCGAATAGCCTTGCGGCAGGACAAATCCGGATGCGTCCAGCGCCTCTAGCACGTCTTGCAACGCCTCTTCCGGCAATACGCCCGGCACGATGAACGCCTGAATGGTGTTTTCGCGCACGCCATCTGTCCGGGTGATGGTGCTTTCGGCAGGTTCCAGAACGGGCCGCGCCAGTTCTGACAACGGCACCGCCGGGAACACTCCGGTGGCCGAAACCGCAGGGGCATTCGGCAGCAGGATCGGCATGCTGACAATCGCGCTCAGGTCCGAGCGGACTTCGTCGCCCAGCCGTACGCGCACGGGCAATTGTTCGGTGCCTTCGATCAGCGACCCGCCGGTAATGCCTACCAATGCAGTATCCAACTGACCGGCAATATCTGCTACGTCCAGCCCCAGCAGGCGGGCCTTGACCTCATCAATCTCGAACCGGATCTGAGGGTTGCCACCGTTGACGCTGGCCCGTGCCTGCGTCACCAGATCCAAGTTCGCCATGATCGAGCGAACTTCGTCGCCCAGATTGCGCAGAACAGTGATGTCCTGCCCCTGAATTTTGACCTCGACTGGGGCGTCAACCGGCGGGCCTTGCACCAGATTGCGCACGATGATCTGGGCATCGGGGAAATCGGTATCCAGACGGCTTTGCAACGCGCCGACAAGGCGGGCTGCGTCATCGGCGGTGTCGGTCGTGATCATGGCCTGCGCAAACCCCGGTTCGCGGGAACGGTTGCCGACAATGTTGTAGTAAAAGGCCGGGCCGGATTCGCCCACGGTCCAGTAGACGCTTTTGACGCCTTCGTCGGCCAGCAGCATGGCGTCGATCTGCCGCGCTGTTGCCTCAGTGGTGGCAATGGATGTGCCGCCCGGCATGTCGACCTCGATATAGAACTGGTTGCGGTCGACACCCGGAAAGAACTGAGCGGTCAGCGTCGGGAAGGCCGCGAAACCAAGCACGGGCAGAACCAGCGCCAGCGCGATGGACCGGACCGGGTTGGCCACCGACAGGCGGATCGAGGCTTCGAATAGGCGGGCAAGCGGCGGGACGCTGATCCCCCGGCTCAGCATTCCGGCATCCGGACGGTCGGACAGAACCCAGCCCGCAATCGCTGGCGTCACGGTCAGGGCAACGACCAGAGACCACACCAGCATCAAAACAACGGCGATAGCGATAGCGCCGACAAAATCCCCGGCGGGCCCGGGCAGCAGGATCATAGGTGTGAAGGCCAGCGCCGTGGTGACAGTCGATGCCAGCAACGGCGCGGCCAACCGGCGAACGGCGTCCTGCACGGCGGCAATACGGGCCATCCCGTCTTGCAAGCGACGTCGGATTTCGTCGGTCATGACAATGGCCGCGTCCACCAGCAGACCCAAGGCCACAATCAGGCCGGTGACAGACATCTGGTGGATCGGCAGGCCGATCATGTTCATCGTGGCCAAGGTCGCCAGTGAGACGACAGGCAGCACCAAGGCCACGATGGCCGCCGCCCGAACGCCCAGCGTGATGAACAAAACGGCCACTACCAGTGCGACGCCAATGGCCATGTTGATCCCGACCTCGGTCAGACGGTCCGTTGTATACTGGCTTTGATCGAACAGCAGCACTTCCTGAACGCCCAACGGCACCGACGGCGCACCTGCCGCAAGTTCTTCCCGAAGGAAACCGGTCCAACGGTCGATCTGCACGCCGTCTTGTGCAAGCACGCCCACCAGCACGGCGGGCTTGCCACTGGCAAAGGCGATTGAGGATTGCGGATTGCGCGCACCGCGATCCACGCTGGCGATATCGCCCAGTTGCACCACCGCCCCTTCTTCACTTTCCCGCAGGACGATGCTGCGAATGCGGTCCAGCGTTTCGATTTCACCGCTGATGTTGATGGTCAAATCCACGTCGGATTGCAAACGACCCGACTGGACCTTGCCATCCGCCTCGGCAATGCGCTGAGAGATCTCGGCAGCGCTTAGCCCCAAGGCCGCTGCCCTGTCCATATCCACACTGACCAGCACTTCCTCATCTGGCTGACCAAAATACTCAACGGCGCGCGTTGCAGGGATCGCGCGCAAACGATCCCCCAAGGCCTCGGCATGGCGCGACAACAATGTGACCGGGAAATCCGGGCTATCCGCAGCGACTGCGATAACCGCTGAATAGGCCGAAATGCCCTCGGCATCGAAATCCGGGGGCAGCACACCTGCCGGGAAGGTCTGACGGGCATCTTCGACGGCATCGCGCGCCTCGGCCCAAACCTGTTCTATGGTGGCTTCGTCCAGTGTTTCCAGCAATTCGACCGAGACCACCGAAACGCCCGAGCGGGACACGGAACTGATCTCATCCACCTCGGCGATTTTTCGCAGTTCTTCCTCGATCTCTGCCGTAACCAGCGCTTCGACCCGCTCGGGGTCAGCACCCGGAAACTGTGTGGTCACTGTTGCAAAAAGGTTGGTGATCGTAGGGTCTTCCTGACGTCCCAGCGACAGGAAGGATGACAGGCCCGCTGAGACCAGAACCAGAATAATCAGGGCGACAAGGCGGGGGTGGCGAAAGGTCAGGGTTTCCATGGGACCGCTCCGTTACTCGCCGGCGCCGAAGGCGACACGCTGACCAACAGTGACACGTTGTGGCCCCTGATCGATCAGGACGGTCCCGTCCGGAAACTGCCCGCGCACAAAGACCCGGTCATCCTCGGCATGCAGTACTTCGACAGTCGCAAGCCGCACGGTCTTTTGCGCATCGGCAACCAGCAGCGTCCACTGCCCCCGCGTCCCTTCCTTTAGGGATGTCGTGGGCACCCATGTCCCGGCACTTTCCACCGGATCAAGGACATGCACGCGTGCAGTCTGCCCGAACGCAACATCCGGCCCGTTTTTCAGATCGAACAGTGCCGTCCGCGTACGGGTCACCGGATCAATATCGGGACGCAGGGTTGCAAGTTCTGCCAGGTAGCTCTGACCCGCGATTTCGATCTCAACATCCGCCAGCAGCGCCGGATCGACATCCAGCGGGATTCCGATCCGAACCTGAGGCGAGACAAGCTCGACCATGCCCAACACCAACTCACCGGACCGGAGCGTTTCCCCGCCATCCACGTGCCGCGAGGTGATTTGACCCGCAAACGGGGCCTCGATGCTGGATTTCTCGATTCGCACCGTCACATCCCGCAAACCAGCGTCAAGCTCACCAATCCGGGACAACAGTTCATCCTGCTGCGCGACGGCCTCGTCCAGACGGGCCTGGCTGGTAAAGCCCTGCCCGATGAGTTTTGCGTTTCGCTCGACTGTTTTCTTTGCAAAGGCAAGCTGCGCGGCAATGGCATCTCGTGACGCGGTCAGGCGATCGCGTTCCACCTCCAGCAGCGCAATGTCCAAGGTCGCAAGAAGCTGCCCCTTGGCCACTGCATCGCCCTCATCCACAAGAATCTGATCCAGCCTGCCATTCAGTTCGAACGAAACATCAGCCGAGCGTTGAGGTTCGACCTGCCCGATGAAGACCCGATCCACCGTATAGGCGTTTTCAGAGATGATCGGAGTGACGGATACCGGGGTCACTGCGGCGGCGTCTGGTGCAGGCACAGCATCCGCCCTGCGCGTCAGTTCCGCGGTTCCGACGTAAACAGCGGCGGCTGCAACGGCGATCACGCTGACGGTCAATCCAAGCCGCACCGTGCCGCGCAACACGCGCGAAAACAGACCTTGCTTGGCAGGTTCAGAGGGGGATGTCGCAGGATTCGGCATTTGGGGACCTCATCAAGTTAGCCCCTCTAACATATGTTAGAACTTCTTACTTTGACAAGGGGTACGCGATCTGGCAAATGTTGGATCATGACGAGCACAGAAAAAATCCTCGCGCCAACCAGGGGCGCTGACCGCCAGGCCGTGGGCAAGAAAGCCTATCATCACGGTGATTTACGGGCCGCCCTGATCGAAGCGACCCGGCAATTGGTGGAAGAAAAAGGCCCCGACAGTTTTTCCGTATCCGAAGCCTGCAGGCTGGCCGGAGTATCCACCGCTGCGCCTTACAAACACTTCAAGGACAAGACGGAAATGCTTGTCGCCACCGTTCTCGAAGGGATGGTCCGGCATCGCGAAAACATGCTGGCGGCGCTCGAGGGCATCCCCGAAGGCTCGCCCGAACGCATCACCGCAATCGGCATGGAATACATTGCCTTCGCGCTGAACGAGCCGGGGATTTTCCGGCTGAAATTCGGCGGATTCACGGACCGCATCGCCGACCAGCGCCTTGAAGAAGGTGGGCAGCAGAGCTTTGGGATTCTCTTGGCCGAAGTGGCGAAATGTCTGGGTGAATCGGAAATCACAGAAGAGGTCCGCCGCCGAGGCTTTCTGTTGTGGAGTTTCGTTCACGGGTTGTCCTTCATCCTGAAAGACCATGCGCTTGCAGAGAAAGGCCAGGATTTCGATTTGCACGATCTTCTGGAAGACGTCTCGCAAAGAATGCTGAGTTGACCCTGCACCAGCCTATGGGCGCTTCAACCCTTTCCAATCCTTCGTATCATCTGGCGCAGGTAAAGCGTTGGGGACACGCGGTTCAAAATGTTCGAAAGCGTGGCCACACGCCCAACGGGAACAAAATCCTGCTGCTTTTGCACACCGCGAAGAATGATCCGTGCTGCGTCCTGAGGCGCAATGTACTCGATACCATCAGCCGCAGAGCCCGGACGCACAAAATCCGATTGGTGGGCATGCGGTCGCCCGATATTGGTCGCGACAAAAGACGGGGCCGCGATGACCACGTTTACCCCATGAGGCAATTCCTCGGCCCGTAGCGATTTGAAAAACCCCTCCATCGCGTGTTTGCTGGCGGCGTAGGCGGTGCGGTGCAGCAACGGCGCAAACCCGGCGACCGAGGATATTGCCAGATGGGTTCCTTTGGCCAAGCGGACGGGTTCTAGAAAGTGTTTTGCACACTCGACGGCTGCAAAATAGTTGATTTCGAACAGTTTCCTGTGTGCCTGCATGTCGCTGTCGACAAAGGCCGCTATTTGCGAAACGCCCGCGTTGTAGATGACCAGATCGACCGAGGGTCTGTCACCAATGATCTCGGCGCAGGTCGCCGCACAATGATCTGGCTTGGTCAGATCGCAGGCGTAGACGCTGACATTTTCCAAAGCCGCCAGTGCATCAAGTTCAGGGCCGGGAAGGTCGATCAAGGCCGTATGCCAACCCTGATCCCGCAGCGCCTTGGCAAGGGCCTGCCCTAGCCCGCCTGCCCCTCCGGTTATGACGGCGGTCTTTGTCATGTCCTGCTCTCCCACCAGCGCTGGAACGTTTCGGCGCTGGAAAGGCTGGGTTGATAGCCAAAGTCGGATTTCAGGGATGCGTTGTCCAGCACGGGCCGATACTGCAAGAACCTGACCTGCTCGGGTCCGTAACGGCTCAGACCCAAGGGCCGGGCCACGGTCAAGGCCAGTTTGATCAGCCTCGGCGGCAGCCATCGCACGGTTTTACCCATTGCATTGGCGATTTCGGACAGTGTCAAAGCGCCATCACCCGAAACGTTAAAAACACCCGCTGGCCCGTCGGTTGCAGCCCGCAGCAAAATCTCGGCAAGGTCCTGATCCCAGATGAAAACAAAGGGGCTGTCCGACCCCCTTAACCCGAGCAATCGCGGTTTATGGAACAGGGACGTGATCTGGTTCTCGACACCTTCGCCCAGCACCGTACCCACGCGCAGAACGACCTGTTGCAGATCGGGGGCGTTTTCTCTGGCCTCGGCCAACATCTCTTCGACCAAGCGCTTGTGCCAGGAATAGGCAAACTCCCGATTGCCCCGGATCGCGTCCGTTTCACACAGCGGTACAGGGTTGTCGGCGTGATAGCCATAAGCCGCGCCCGAGGACGTGACCACCAAACGCCGCACCCCGGCTGCAATGGCCGCGTTCAGCACATTCCGGGTGCCTTCGACATCGACCTGATATTCGATCTCTCGCGTTGACTCGGGGCCCGGAGTTACAATCGATGCCAGATGCACAACGGTATCGGGGCGTTCTGCAAGGATGATGTTCTGCGGGTCGTCGCCTGTCACGTCCATCGTCAGAAAACGCGCGTTGGGCGGCAAGTCCTCAGGCTTGCGAATGTCGGTCGCAACCACATCCAGTTCCGGGCGTTCACCAAGGCGCCGCAAAAGCGCGGCCCCCACCGCCCCGGCTGCGCCAGTGATCAATATCCGGGTCATGCCGGAACCGCTCGCCGTGCGAAATAGCGCGCCAGTGCGATCCCCGAGATCGCGTGCCATATGCCCCAAAGGGCCGCTGCAACGGCCATCCCGCCCAGCCCCCCAAAGAAGGCAAAGATCAGGATCAGCCCAAGGCCCGAGTTCTGAATGCCGGTCTCGATGGTCACGGACCGGCGATCCCGTTCGGACAGCCCCGCCACGGTCGCGGTGACATACCCGCCTAAAAAGGCCAGCGCGTTGTGGATTATGACAAGGCCGATGATCGCCCCGGCAAAGCTTAGGAAATGGGCCCAGTTCGCGGCCAGCGCCAATGCGATGAAGGCCACGAAAATGCCCATCGACACCCACTGCATTGGTCGGCGAATACGGTCGGCAAATGCAGTGAACCGCGCGTTCACGACCATTCCCAGGATCAGCGGCAGGATCAGCATGAACCCAACCGTTATCGCGACCGAGACCGGATCGATTTCCGTACGCTGCAAAATCTCGCGCGTCGGGCCATAAAGATTGCCCCAGAACGCAATGTTTATCGGTGTGATGACAATCGCCCCGACCGTCGCAAAGGCCGTCATGGAAACGGACAGCGCGACATTGCCCTGCGCCCGATGGGTCATGAAGTTCGAGATATTCCCGCCGGGACAGGCCGCAACCAGAATAAGGCCCATCGCAACAGATGGCATGGGCCGAAGCACAAGGATCATCAGAAATGTCAGCGCAGGCAGGATCAGAAACTGCGACGCCAGCCCGACAATCAGTGGCTTGGGTCCGCGCATAACGCGGCGAAAATCGTCAATCCGCAAATCCAGCGCAATCGAGAACATAATGATCGCCAGAACCGCATTCAGAACCCTGAGGTTTCCGGCATCAAAGTTCAGCGCAACCTGATCGATCCCGTTCATCGCTCAGCCGCCCGCAGCGCCGCGATCTGACCGGTGACTTCTTTGCGATAGGTTGCCTTGTCGACGTAATACGCCATGCGCGGCAGGTCGATATAGTTCATGCCCCCCGTCGCCCGCTCATACCCGTCGGATTTGGTGGCACGGATCGCCTTGGCTGCCGCGTTGCCCGAGCGCAAACCAGCGATATAGCGCGCAACCATCTCGGCCTGCTCATGACGGCCCTGCCAGCCCAACCCAGACGCCTCGACCATGCCGAGGACGAACAGGTCATCCCGGTCCGGGTGCATGCAATTGAGGTACAGGTCCGGGGCGTCGCCCTTCCAGTTCAGCAAGTCCTTTTCGATGAAGGGATAGTGCAGCGAATACCCGGTGGCTGTCAGGATCATGTCATAGTCGGATGAACTGCCATCACGGAAATGAACCGTCTTACCCTCGAACCGTTCCACATCCGGGCGCACCTTCAGGTCCCCGTGCCCGGCATGGAACAGGATCAGCGAGTTCACAACAGGATGGGATTCATAAAGCGCATAATCCGGTTTCGGAAACCCGTATTTCTGCGGATCACCGACGAACCATTTCAGGATTGCCCCGTCAACCTTGCGCTTCAGCCACATGGGCAGGCGGATCTTGCCGCCCATCGTATCCGCCGGAACGCCAAATACGTATTTCGGCACAAAGTAATACCCACGGCGCATCGACAGATCGCAGGACAGCCCGTGGTGGATGGCATCCACCGCAATGTCGCACCCGGAATTCCCCGCGCCGATGACCAGAACACGCTTACCGGCGAATTGGGTTGGATACCGGTATTCGGACGCGTGGATCAGTTCACCTGTGAACTCGCCCTTGAACTTGGGCATGTTGGGTTCCGACAAGGTGCCATTTGCAATCAGAATACCGGCAAAGGTCTGGGTCTGTTCGACCCCGGCCCTATCGCGCCAGGTCACATCCCATCCGCCATCCTGCAAAGGCTTGGCGCTTAGAACTTCTGCACCGAAGTGAAAGTGCCGATACAGATCGAAGGCGTTCGCGAATTCCTGAAAATAACGCTTCATCTCGCGATGCGACGGGTATTCTGCCGTGTCCTCCTGCATGGGGAAGTCAGTGAATTCCGTCATCCGCTTGGAGGATATGAGGTGGGCGGTCTCGTACATCGTGGACCGGGGTGCATCGATATTCCAAAGACCACCCACATCATCTGCCAGTTCAAATCCCTGAAACGGCACCCCCTGCTCGATCAGTGTCTTGGCCATTGCAAGACCCATGGGCCCGGCTCCGATCAGTGCAAAACACTCTTGGGGGCGGGCTTTTACCTCAACCGGTTGACCCGCCTTTACCTGCCCCTGTTCCATCCGCGCCTCCTCCTGCGACATCTCTTATCTTGAACGAACGTTCTAAATAAGGCAAACTGGTTTTTGAGATGGCCCAACATGCTGTAAAAGAACGTAAAAGAGCACCCTCGCAGCGATCCGTCGCGGCGCGAGAGCGCATTCTGGACGCCGCAGAACAGGTCTTTGCCGAAAGGGGATTCGAAGGAGCCTCGATCCGGGACATCGCCGAACGGGCGCAGGTTCAAAAGGCCAGCGTGAACTTTCACGGCGGCCCGAAAGAGGAATTGTTCGAGCGTATCGTGGCGCGCCGTGCCGCCGAGCTGTCCGAAGAACGCCTTACGTCCATCAGGTTGCTTGAGGCTCATGACAACTGGAGCGTCGGCGATCTGATATCAGCTTTCATGCTGCCCCTTGTGACCCGCGCTTTTGGCGGCGACCCTCAGTGGCTGGCCTATGCGCGTATCGTGGCCATCGTTTCGGCCGACACCCGCTGGCGCGCGCTGGCCAATACGCATTTCGATCCGGTGGCCACGCGTGTTGTACAGATGCTGTGCGCGCGTTTCCCCGGCGCGGACCCGGCGCGCGTCGCTGGCGCGCTGGTGTTTGCGGTGTCGTCCATGCTGGCGCTCTGTACCTCTGACTGGCGGATTGCCGCGCTCGGCGGAACGGGTGACGAACCGCAGTCTGACGACATGATCCAAAACCTGCTGTGTTTCTGCGAGGCTGGCATTCTTAGCAGCGTGGATCAGAACCTCCCGCTACAAAGTTAGTTTTCAGCAAAGGCCGCGATCAGTTCCTGCGCCAACGGCAGCGAGGAATACCCCAGTTTCGAAGGCGTCAGACCCAGCCGGACGACGACCATGTCATGGGACGGGAAAATGCCGATGGTCTGTCCGTCGTGGCCCTGTAACCAGACCGAATCTTCGAAGGACGGCACGCCACCCGGGGCCTCGATCCAAAGGTGCCCTTTGGCATAGGCACCATTCGACGCGGCCACCGGCTCAAACATCCAATCCGTAAATCCTTCGGGCAGTATCTGCTGCCCATCCCAGACGCCCTTTTGCAGCAAAAACTGCCCAAACCGCGCCCAGTCCCGCGCCGTAGCGTACATATAGCTGGACCCGACAAACGTATCCGCAGCATCTGTTTCCAGCACGACCGAGGTCATGCCCAACGGCTCGAACAATGCCTCCTTCGGATAGCTTAGCCCCCCGTCGCCAACCGCGTCTTGCCACACGCGGGACAGTGCAGTGGATGTTCCGGACGAATAGTTGAAGTCGGTGCCAATTTCGCTCTCTGCTGGACGACCTGCCGCAAATCCGGCCATGTCATCACGCAGATAGAGCATTCTGGTGACGTCAGAAACATCCCCGTACTCTTCGTTCCACTCCAGCCCGCTTGCCATCGACAACATATCGGCGACAGTGATGTCCCTGCGGCTGTCATCGGCCCATTCGGGGAAGCTGTCGATCAGTTTATCATCCAACGCCATCTGGCCGGACTGTATCAACGTACCAATTAGGCCCGCCGTCACGGTCTTGGTCATGGACCATCCCAACAGTGGGGTGTTTTCGTCGAAACCCGGCGCATAGCTTTCCCCAACGATGCGACCATCTCGCACGACAACGACAGCGCGATACCCTTCGCCAAGCAAGGTCTCGTCGGACAGAATGCGTTCTATTTCAGCATCTTGAGACGGATTGACGCGGTTTCCCTTCGGCCAGATGCCGTCCGGCAATGACGGCGACGCAGCAAGGGTCTTGTCGCTGAGTTCGGATGTGTACAGGTTCGCACATCCCAACCCCTCGCGGTATTGAGAAGTTGCAGGCGCAAAGAACCGGAAAATCCGTGCCTCGACGTTTTGCGCTTCGCGGTCCACTTTGATCGAGATTTGCCGCAGCAATGGATGCCCGGGGGCTTGCACGTCAACCGACAGAACCTCATCCGGGTCGCGCCCCGCGATGAACACGTTGGAACAGACGATCTTGGCCGAGTAGTTCGTGCCGACCTTCAGCAAATCGGGCGGTGCAATCAACAGATACCCTGTCAGACCGAGTGCGCCGGCGACTGCCGCGCCCGCGAAGATCTTTGCCGCTTTTACCAACATCGCCCCTATCAGCCGGTGTGCCCGGCCCTCCTCTCAACCCGATACCTGCCCTGACTAGAGTATAAGCTCACGCAACTGGCCACAGTTCCGTTGCGTTTTTCCCGGGGCGCGACCACGCCCTTCCTGCCGCGTTGCGCCAAAAAGGCCAACGGTCTTCAATCCGCCAACCTATCCAGCGCGGAATAGAGCGCGTCTTTTTCCGCCCCAAGCTTGCGCTCCAGATCTGCCTGAAAGGCCGAGGCGATCGGGATCAGTTGACCAAGGACCAAGGCCCCCTCTTCGGTCAGTTCAAGCTTCACCAGACGCCGGTCCTTGGGGTCGACCGTCTTGGAAACAAGCCCGCGCGCCTCTAGCCGCGCCGCTGCCCGGCTGACCATCGATTTTTCCAAACTGACCCGTTTTTCGATGTCCCGCACCGATAAGTTCTTTGCGTATCCAATGTTTACAAGAACCCGCCACTCGGGAATCGAAATGCCAAACTCACTTTTATACTGCTGCGCCATGTCCATACTCAGACGCGCAGCCAGAACTGTCAGGCGGTACGGCAGGTATTTCTCCAGATCGAACTCGGGCAAAGTGTTTGGCGTCATCCGGCAACGTCCTTTTTTCCGTATGGAGGCCAAATATTCATTGCAAATGCAACAAAAATATTGACACCGTTGCAAATGCAACGATTATCGAGTCGATTTCCTATACACTCGGACCAGAAGCGCCCCGGGGCCTTCTTCGTCAAAACAGCAAAAGGACCGATCCTCGTGGCCAAGGCATTTGCATCGCAAGGCGATCTGACCGAAAAGACAATCACTTTTGATGAGATTGGCGAAGGGCTGTACGCGTTTACCGCCGAGGGCGACCCGAATTCTGGCGTCATCATCGGCGACGACAGCGTCATGATTGTCGAGGCGCAGGCCACCCCACGACTGGCCAACAAAGTGATCGAATGCGTCCGGACCGTGACCGACAAACCAATCACCCACGTTGTGCTGACTCACTATCATGCCGTTCGGGTGCTGGGCGCGTCGGCCTTTAATGCGCAGCAAATCATCATGTCCGATGTCGCCCGCTCGATGGTTGTCGAACGCGGGCAAGAGGATTGGGATAGCGAATTCCAGCGCTTCCCGCGCCTGTTCGAAGGACACGAAAGCATCCCCGGCCTGACATGGCCCACGACGACCTTCAGCGAGAGTATGACGGTCTATCTGGGCAATCGCCGCGTGGATATCAAACAGATCGGCCGCGCCCATACGGCAGGTGACGCGGTGATCCATGTGCCCGACCAAAACGTGATGTTCACGGGCGATATCGTCGAGGATCACTCGGCCTGCTATTGCGGCGACGGGCATTTCGCGGATTGGGGCGGAACGCTCGACGCGATCAAGGCCTATGACGTGGACGCAATCGCGCCGGGTCGTGGTGCGGCATTGGTGGGCAAGGACGCGGTGGACCGCGCCATCGAAAGCACGCGGGACTTCGTGAACTCGACCTACACCCCTGCCCAGCGCGTGGCGATGAAGGGCGGAACGCTCAAGGATGCGTGGGACGCGGTGCGTGAGGCCTGCGACCCCAAGTTCAAGGACTACGCCATCTACGAACACTGCCTGCCCTTCAACGTCAGTCGCGCTTATGACGAAGCACGCGGAATCACCCACCCCCGCATCTGGACCGACAAACGCGATCTGGAGATGTGGGAGCAGTTGCAAGGCTGATCCGATTACACCCAATTCGGCACGTCAGGTATTCAGATGCTTCAGGACAGATATTCGCTCGCGTTTCGGCTTTATCCCTATCGGAAATCCGCTGATCAGGACGCACCACATGCCAGGCGCCATCCGGTTGTTATCGTCGGCGGCGGCCCGATCGGGCTGGCCATGGCGCTGGATCTGGGACGGCAAGGCATTCCCGCGCTGGTTCTGGACGATCACGAAGGGATCGGCATGGGCAGCCGCGCGATCTGCTTTGCCAAGCGAACACTGGAGATCGCAGACCGCTACGGGTGCGGCGCACCGATGCTGGACAAGGGCGTGGTCTGGAATGTCGGCAAGGTGTTTCAGGACGACCGTCAGGTCTATGAATTCAACCTTCTGCCCGAAACCGGCCATCGCAACCCGGCGTTCATCAACCTGCAACAGCCCTATTTCGAGAAGTTCATCTTCGAGGCTATCTGTGCCGAACAGGAGCGCGGAGCGCCCATCGAAATCCGTGGCAAGAACCGGGTTGAAGCGATTGATGTCAAAGACGACCACGTGACCGTGTCGGTCGAAACTCCGGATGGCCCTTACCAGATCGAGGCGGACTGGCTGATCGCCTGCGACGGCGCGGGGTCCCCGACGCGGGACATGCTTGATCTGGGGTTCGAGGGGCGCGTGTTTCAGGACAGCTTCCTGATCGCTGATATCAGGATGAAAACCAGCGAATTCCCGACAGAACGCTGGTTCTGGTTCGAGCCTTACTTCAAATCCGGGGCCTCGACTTTGCTGCACAAACAGCCTGATAACGTCTGGCGCGTGGATTTTCAGATCGGCTGGGATGTGGACCGCAAGGAAGAACTGAGAGAGGAAAACATCCGCAGACGGCTGGATGCGATGCTGGGCGACGACGTCGAATATGAACTTGTCTGGTCCTCAATCTACACCTTCCAGTGCCGCCGCATGCAGAACTTCCGCCATGGCCGGGTGATCTTTGCAGGAGATTCAGCGCATCAGGTGTCCCCGTTTGGCGCGCGCGGGGCCAATTCGGGGATGCAGGATGTGGACAATCTGGGCTGGAAGCTTGGCCTTGTGATTGCGGGAAAGGCACCGGACAGCCTGCTGGACGGCTATGATCAGGAACGGGTGTTTGCGGCGGATGAGAATATCCTCAACTCGACCCGTTCGACCGATTTCATCACCCCGAAGTCCAAAACCAGCAAGAGGTTTCGCGATGCAGTCTTGAAGCTGGCCGAAACGCACAGCTTTGCCCGGCCTCTGGTCAATTCGGGGCGGTTGTCCGTGCCCTGCACCTATGATCATTCATCCCTGAACGGCGAGGATGCCCTGCCCGACGGCCCAAGCGGAACGCGCGTCGGTGCGACATGTGCAGATGCGCCTTTGGGCGATGGCTTCCTGCTCGACCGGCTTGGGGATGAGTTTGTTCTTCTGGCGATCAACACGGATGCACCGGCACATCTGGACGTGGATGGGATCACCCTGCGCACCGTCTCTGTCCAGACGACCGATGCCTTAGCTGCCCGCTATCTTGGGGCGAACAAACAGGCCGTTTATCTGATCCGCCCGGATCAGCATGTAGCGGCCCGCTGGGTGGCGTTTGATGAGGCGGCGACGCGCGCGGCGGTTCGCAAAGCCTGCGGAAAGGAATAGCACATGCCGTTGATTACCGAGCCAAACCTGCCATCACCGGATGATTTCTACGCCGATCTGATCGCCGCCCATGACGGGCTGTCGGATGAGGATAGCGAAGCGCTGAACGCCCGACTGATCCTTGTGCTGGCCAATCATATTGGGGATCACGAAACGCTCAGGCAGGCCCTGCAAGCCGCTGCTTGAAAAGCTTCAGACCCGGCGACAGATCCGAAATACAGCTTAGGGCACCAGTCGATTGCGGCCCTGAGCCTCCAGCACCCAACAGTCCGTGCCTTCGAACACCACCGCAGTCAGCGGGTGGCAATAGCCTGCACCGGTGTCGATATTGATCCGATTGCCCCGGTGATCCGGCGCAGATACGTGGCTGTGGCCATGTACCACCAGCCACGGATGCTGGCCTTCGTGGTTCAGAAACTCATCGCGGATCCAGATCAGGTCGTCGGGGTCTTGCTGCTCTAATGGCACACCGGGTCGAATGCCTGCGTGGACAAACAGCACATCGGTGGTCAGGTGATAAGGCTGCAACCGGGTCATAAAGTCGATATGCGCCTGTGGCACCGCCTGTTTCGCCTTGGCGTGAACCTGATAGATGCGATCTCCGTCCTCTACCCCTACCCCGTAAGACTGCAACGTCTCGACGCCGCCAATCCGGGGATGCAGCCAGTGATAACCGATCAGAAGTCGGGCATCATTGCGCGGATACGCCTCAAGGAACATCGCGTACATCTGGTCGTGATTGCCGCGCAGGAACGTCCAGTTCCTGCCCTCGGCCTGCCCTTTGATCAGAAAACCCAGAACCTCGCGGCTTTGTGGCCCCCGGTCGGTGTAGTCACCAATGAACACCACTTTGGCATCGGGGCCGCCGTCGCGTTCGATCCGCGCCAGGGCGTCCTCCAGCATCCCAAATTGACCGTGAATGTCGCCTATTGCGTAGATCGGATCGGGCATCTGTTACGCTCCGTTCAGGCGAAAGAAATATCGACCGAGCCAAACGCGCCGAAATCGGCGTGGATGTCAGCGCCTGACGGGCATTCGACAGGTCGGATGAAGCTGCCGGACAAGATGACCTGACCCGGTTCGATGCTTTGGCCGTACTGCACCATGCGGCGGGCCAGCCAGACAACGCTTTCGATAGGATCGTTCAATACACCGGCCCCCAGCCCTGTTTCCTCAATCTCGCCATTACGGAAGGTCAGTGCGCCCACCCAACGCAGATCAAACGCATCAATTGCATGGCGTTCATCGCCCAACACGACGCCCGCATTTGCCGCATTGTCGCTGATCGTGTCAAACACAGTGCGCGCCTTGCCGGTCTCGGGGTCCATGCGCTGAATACGGGTGTCGAGGATTTCGATGGACGGTACGACGTAATCCGTTGCGGCGATGACATCCTCACGACGGACGTCCTCGCCCCCCACGGCGGAGTGCATGACAAAGGCAATCTCGGCCTCGATCCGGGGTTGGATGAAACGCCCTGCCGGGACAGTGCTGCCATTCGCGAACACCATATCATCGAACAAAATCCCGCTGTCGGGGATGTCGATATTCAACGCATATTGCATCGCTTTCGAGGTCAGCCCGATCTTCCAGCCAATCACCTTGCGTCCTTCGGCCAGTTTCTGACGGTAGATGGCCTTTTGCACCGCATAAGCGTCGTCCATGCCCATTTCGGGGTGGCGCAGGCTCAGCAACCCGATCTGTTCGCGCGTCCGTTCGGCCCGCAACAGATCAGCAGCGGCGCGGTCGTGATCTTCGGGGGTCATACCTGTTCATCCTCGACCGTGTTGCGCAGGGTGCCGATGCCGTCGACCGACACCTCTACAACGTCGCCGGGCACCAGGTATCTTGGCGGATCGAACCGCGCGCCCGCGCCGGTGGGGGTGCCGGTGACGATGATATCGCCGGGCTGCAAGGTCATGAAGGTCGAGATATACTCGATCTCGCGCCGAATCGGGAACATCATGCGGTTCAGCGTGTCATCCTGCCGTAGCTCGCCATTCACGCGGGTCTGGATGCGGGCGTCATCCAGTTGCGCCGCATCGGTGAACGGCACCAGCCACGGGCCGATTGACCCCGATTTGTCCCAGTTCTTTCCTTGCGTGACGTTAAACTTGGCGTGCCGCACCCAATCCCGGATCGTGCCTTCATTGCATAAGGTCAAGGCCGCGATATGGTCATACGCGTCTTGCTGAGCGATCCTGCGGCCTCCCTTGCCGATCACAATGGCAACCTCGCCTTCGTAATCCAGCGTGTGGTTTTCGGGCGGTCGGATCAATGGGCGGTCATGGCCGGTAAAGCCGCTGGGAAAACGTGGAAACAGCGACATGTATTTGGGCTGCGCGCTGCCGTCCTTGTATTCCGCATTTCGGTCCGGAAAGTTCACCCCAACACATAGGATACGGCGCGCATCCGGCATCACCATCTCATAGGTGAACTCGGTATGGGTGACGGGCCTGCCTTCGGCAGCTTTGGCCAACTGCCCGAATGCACCCGAGGCGATCACCTCATACAGGCTGGCGCAGTCCGGGAACGCATCATTCAGAGCGATAGCGCCGTTGTCGGTGATGGCTCCGAAAAACGTCCTGTTATCTGTTGTGTAGGTGGCAAACTTCATGTGATCTTTCCCCAGACGTCACGGATGACCTCTGCCGCCATCAGCACGTCTTCGCGCGTTGTATCGAATTGGCCGACCTGAAAGCGGATGATCTTGCGACCGTCGAACAGGCCTTGGGTCAGGTAAATCCGGCCATCATCGTTCAGCGCATCCACCAATCGCTGCTGCATCTCATCATCACCAGGACAACGGAAGGAAAACAGGCTGAGAATCGGGCCCGTCGTCACCTCAAACCCCTCCATCGCGCCAATTGTCTCAGCAAGCTCAGCGGCCCAAGTAACGTGGTTGCGGATGCGGGTCCGCAACCCCTCCAACCCGTATGAGCGCAACAGGAACCAGATTTTCAGCGCCCGGAACCTGCGCCCCAAGGGGATCGTCCATTCCGAGTAATTCGTGACCTCTGCCCCGGTTGTCTTGAGGTATTCGGGCTCGATCTTCAGCGTGTTCAACTGCGGTGTGGCGTCCCTGAGGAATTGAATGGCGCAATCGAACTGCGCGCCCAGCCACTTGTGCGGGTTGAAGACGATACTGTCATAGCGGTCGGCCCCGGCCCAAAGCCCCGCGCGGAATTCCGGGCAGATCATGGCCGACCCGGCCCATGCCGCATCAAGATGCGTATATAGGTCGTGTTTCTGCGCCACATCGGCAACCGCATTGAGATCATCGCATGCCCCCACCCCGGTGCCCCCGGTGATGGCGATGATCCCGGCGGGCACATGACCGGCGGCGATGTCGCGCTGGATTGCGGCCTCCAGCGCATCCGGGTCAATCGCAAAGGTCGGGCCATAGGCGGGCAGTTTGACCAGATTGTCCTGACCGATGCCCGCGACCCAGCAGGCCCGGTCAATCGACGAATGAACCTGATCCGAGCAATAAATCCGCAGCGCCCCTTTGGTGTTCAACCCTTCACGATTGCCGGTAAAGCCCGTGGCCCGTTCGCGCATGGTCAGCACCGCCGACAAGGTGGCCGAGGACGCGCTGTCCTGAATGACCCCGGTCATGCCTTCGGGCAAGCCCAGCGCCTGCCGGAGCCAGTCAACCATAACCCCTTCGACCTCGGTCGCGGCCGGAGAGGTCTGCCACAACATGCACTGCGCCGCGATTGTAGTGACCAGCATCTCGGCCAGCATCGACGGCGGCGCGGCATTGGCCGGGAAATAGGCAAAGAAACGCGGGTGCTGCCAATGGGTCATCCCCGGCATCACGATCCGTTCGAAATCGGCCATGATGGTGTCCATGGCCTGAGCATGCTCGGGCGGCTGCTGGGGAAGCTGCGCGGCAATCTCACCCGGGGCGGTTTGCGCGCGCACCGGCAGGTCGGGCAGAGCCTTGTGATAATCCGCGGCCCAGTCGGATATGCGTTTGCCCCAGTGGCCAAACTCGTCCCAGTCCATTCCCGCCTCCTCAGGGTGCGATGATCGGGGTGGCGTTCAGATCCGCCTCGGCCACGTCAACGCCTGTGAACCGTGACCCATGTTCAAACCAGCTGCGCGGTGCGGGCGCACCCCATAGGGTTTGCCGCTGGGGATCTTTCAGATCCCATTTCAGCGGTTCATGATCAGGATCCAGTGTCTGATAATCCGAGCTGTAGATTTCGATCCGGTGACCATCCGGGTCAAGGATATACAGAAAGAACGCGTTGGAAATACCGTGCCGCCCCGGCCCGCGTTCGATGTTTTCGACGTAACCCGTGGTCGACATGACATCCAGAAGATCGATGATGTGCATCGGGTTGGCGACCCAGAACGCCACATGGTGCATACGAGGCCCGGTGCCGTTGGTAAAGGCCATGTCATGCACACCGCCTTTGCGATGCAGCCACGCCGCCCACAACCGCTTGCTGTCTTCGTCTTCGGTATATTCCGTAACCCGAAATCCCATGTCGCTGTAGAAGGCGACGCTGTGATCGACGTTTGGACTGAAACAGTTGAAATGGTCTATCCGCAAGGGACGCACGCCATGGTATCGGGCATAGTCCTGATGGATCGTCGGCAGCCTGTCCATCTTGTTATAGAATTCCAACGGGATACCGAAATTGTCCGAGGTCAGCAACGTGCGCCCCTGAAACGGGCGTTGGATCCACTGGGTCGGGCGGCCTTTGGCCTGAAACCAGGCTTCGGCGCGATCAAGATCAGCCTCATCAAAGACTTTGAACCCCATGACATCGACCGTGCCGGGCGCATCGGATTTCTGCAAAACCACGCTATGATGCCCACGCTCCTCCAACGCGCGCAGGTAGATGTGGGTGTCGGTCTCATGCGTCACCTGCAGGCCGAACATGTCAACGTAAAACGCCCTGGACACCGCCAGATCCCTTACGTTCAGGCAAACATGGCTCAGGCGGATCGTGTTGAAATCCGGGTAGAGGTTCGGAGCGGGTACAGGCATTTCAAACTCCTAAGTACATTGGATTGTCAGGGCGACGCGCGTCAGGTTCCGAGGCGAGTGATCTTGTGCTGACCGGTGGCAAAGCCGATGTGCTTTTGTTCCATGTAGAACTCAAAGCTCCAATCGCCGCCGTCCCGACCGATGCCCGAGGCTTTGACACCACCGAACGGCGTCGGCAGATGGCGGACGTTTTCCGAGTTCACCCAGATCATCCCGGCCTCAAGCTTGTCGGTGAAACGCAAGGCGCGGGTCAGGTCGTTGGTCCAGACGTAGCCGGTCAGACCGTAGGGTGTGTCGTTGGCGATTTGCAGCGCCTCATCCTCGGTCGAGAATGGAATGGCGGTCAGAACGGGGCCAAAGATTTCCTCGCGCGCGATGCGCATCTGGTTGTTTGCGTTGGTGAAAAGGGTCGGTCGTACAAAATAGCCGGTCTCCCCGACCGTCGTCCCGCCCGCGGCGATGGTGGCCCCGTCCTCTTTCGCGACCTCAAAGTAGCTGGTGACCTTGTTGTAATGTTCCTCGCTCACCAGCGGTCCGATCTCGGTCGCCGGGTCCAGCGGATGGCCGACCTTGATCGTGTTCACGCGCTCGACAAGCTTGGCCTCGAACGCGTCCTTAATCGTGTCCTGCACCAGCAAACGCGACGAAGATGTGCAGCGCTCGCCATTGATCGAATAGATCATGAAGATCACCGCATCCAGAGCGCGGTCCAGATCGGCATCGTCGAACACGATAACGGGGTTTTTGCCGCCCAACTCAAGATGGTTGCGTTTGAGCGTATCTGCCCCCTGCTTGGTGATCAGGCTGCCTGTGCGGCTTTCGCCCACAAAGGCAATGGCGCGGATTTTAGGATGTTCGCACAGCGCCTTTCCCGCCTCTTCGCCAAAACCGTTCACCGTGTTCAAAACGCCTTTTGGCAGACCGGCCTCTTCCGCGATTTCGACCAACAGCTTTGCCGTCAGCGGGCTGGCCTCGGCCGGTTTGTGGACCACTGTGCACCCGGCCGCCAGCGCAGGTGCAATTTTCCACGTGGACAGCATGAAGGGCGTGTTCCAGGGCGTGATCACACCGACCGGGCCAATCGGGACGCGCGTGGTGATGTTCATCAGGGTCGGTGATTTCAGATGCTGACCATCCCGCGCCTGCACAACCTGATCGGCGAAATAGCGAAAGTTCTCGGCCCCGCGCAGTGCGGCCTTCGACATGAATTTCAACGCCTGCCCAGTGTCCCAGCATTCGCACAAGGCGATCTCCTCAGCGCGCGCTTCGATGCCTTCAGCCACACGGATCAAGATCTTGCGCCGCTCGGTTGCGGGCATGTCACGCCATTCGGGAAATGCACCTGCCGCAGCATTGGCCGCAGCGTCGATATCGTCCGCATTGCCCTGGGCAACCTCACAAATCACGCTTTTGTCGACCGGAGACGTGGTTTGGAACCTGCCTGCGGACCCGTCCCGGTCCTTACCCGCAATCCGGTTTTTGATCCCATCCTTCCGGAACCGCGCCAGCAACCCGTTCAGCTTTTCCAGGTTCTGCTCCAAACTGCTCATTTCGGGTCCTCCAGATGGTCGCGGATCGTGCCGCATTTTGGGGAAAGACGGGCGTCGATTTCCCGCAATTCAGACGACAAAGCGATCGAATGCGTGTCCATTGCGGGTTTCAGAAAGGCCCGCGCGGTGTCGAAAATCTGCTTGATGACGTCCTGCTTGACGGCATCCGCCCGTCCTTCGCGCAGGCGGACCGATATGTCGACAAACCCGTGTTTGGGATCGCCATCCGCGATGGAATAATGATCGACGCGGATCGCCCGCACACGCAGCCCGGGCATGGGCAAGGCGTCGATCCGGGCCGCAGATTGCCTTAACGCATCACACAGCCCGGCCATATCCACGACCTGTTCCAGGTTTGCGGAATATTCGATGTGGATATGCGGCACGTCTCAATCCATTTTATTTGCTATGTTAAGTAATATTATACCTATCGAACGTTGCGGCCTCGAGTCAAACAATTTATTTAACATGTGATGTAATTTTGGGATCGGACCATTGCCAGAAACATCGCGAACCAAAAAACCCAACGCCCTGCCCCCAACGGCGCAGTCACTTCCTGTGTCGCTGATCCGCGCGCGTGAGGCCGTAATGGCCCCGATCCGCAAGATGTTGGCCAAGGCGGGCATCACCGAACAGCAATGGCGCGTTCTGCGCGTGCTCAGCGAGGGCGGAAAGATGGACGCCGGCATGTTGGCCAATCGCGCGGCGCTGATGTCGCCAAGCCTCAGCCGGATTGTACATTCGATGGAGAAAGCCGGGCTCGTGTCCCGCGAGGCCGACGCGACAGACCGCCGTCGCCAGCACATTGCGATCACGGCTGCAGGGCAAGCGATCATTGATGATCACATGGCCGAGGCCTCGGACATCGCCGCCCATTACCGAAGCATCCTTGGGGATAACGATCACGACACCCTGTTGGCGCTGCTGCGAAAGCTTGCCCTGGCGATTGAAGATCAGGATTCAACCCCTTGAAAGGTCACGAAATCACACCGACGCTAGCCCTTTGTCCAGCGCCGAAATCAAAGTGTTCACGTCCTCTTCGCCCAGCACCAGCGGCGGGGACAGAATGATGTTGTTTCCCGACACGCGCACCATGGCCCCGGCCTCATAGGCCGTTTTTTGCACCTTGCCGATAGTGGCCTTGTCGATGGGCGTTTTTGTGGTTCTGTCCGCAACCAGCTCTAACGCGCACATCAGGCCATACCCCCCACGCACATCGCCGATCAGGTCGTATGTCTCGCCCAGCGCCTGAAGGCCCGCATGCAATTGCGCCCCACGCTGCGCGGCGTTGTCCTTGACGTTCAGGCGTTCGGTTTCCTTCAGGCACGCAATCGCGGCAGCGGCGCCCACGGGATGGCCGGAATAGGTATACCCCGACCCGATTGCCGCCTTGCCCGAGCGGTCACCTTCGAACACATCAGCCACCGCATCGCTGATCATCACGGCACCGAACGGAAAATACCCGTTTGTGATGGCCTTCGCCGTGACCGCCATGTCAGGCTTGACGCCAAAGCGGCGCGATCCGCTCCACGCCCCCGTCCGGCCATAGGCTGTGATCACTTCATCCGCGATCAGCAGAATGCCATGTTTCGAGCAAATCTCGCGCACGCCGGGCATAAAGGTTTCATGCGGCGGGATCACACCGCCCGCCCCAAGAACCGGCTCAATGATCATTGCGGCTATGGTCGAAGGGTCCTGAAACCTGATCTCATCCTCAAGCGCCGCAAGGCACAGTTGCGCCAGGTTTTCCGGATCGGTTTCGCCAAACGGATTGCGATAGGTATAGGGCGATGGAATGTGATGGCAGCCGGGCATCAGCGGTTCGTACTGCGTTCGGAAATTCGGGTTACCGTTCACCGATGCGCCCAACGTATGGGTGCCATGATAGCCTTTCTTGAGGCTCAGGAATTTGACGCGCCCGGCCTCGCCACGCACCTTATGATATTGCCGTGCAAGGCGCAGCGCGATTTCAACGCCATCCGACCCGCCGGATGTAAAGAAGGCGCGCGACAGCCCGTCCGGGGCAAAGAATTCGCGCAGCATCCAGCTGAGTTCTATGACCAGATCATTGGTAGTGCCCCGGAAAATCGAATAATAGGGCAGCCTGTCCAGCTGTTGGGAAATTGCATCCTTCACCGGCTGGCACGAATACCCAAGGTTTACGTTCCATAGCCCCCCGACCCCATCGACAACCGTATTCCCATCCACATCTGTGATGCGCACACCGTCACCGCCGACGATAATGTCAGGCGGGTTTGCAAGGCTGTCCGCCGGATGCGCCATCGGGTGCCACAGGTGGCGCGCGTTGTTTTCTTTCAGGAAATTGCTGTCCTTCATCACATCACCTGTTGTGTCTTGGTTTCATCGCCCCAGTCCGGCGGCAGGGCTTCGAACCCTTGTGGAAACGCACCGCCCAGCGCAGTCGAGGCGCGGTCGGCCTCATTCAAAAGCATTTGGGCAATGTCGCGCAGTTTCTCCGGCCTGGCCCGCACGCTTGGGACGGCAACGGCCAAAGCGCCCAGAACGCGCCCACCTTCGCCGAAGACGGGGCATCCGACCGACGTGACCCCTTCATCAAACCCACCGGTGACTGACGCCACGCCGAACCGCCGGACGCGGTCGATCATGCCTTTCAGGTCCGCCGGGTCCGAGATCGTTTGGTCGGTATATTTCGACAAGGGCCGTGCCATGACGCGGGCTTGCCAATCCTCGGGGCAAAAAGCCAGGGCAGCGATGCCGGACGATGTCGCGTGCAGGGGCAACATCTCGGCAATGTCAAAGTTCACCTGAATGCCGTGCAGGGCAGGATCCGCGTGGGCGACCGGCGACAGCGCCTCGCCCTGCAGCAGACTGGCATGGGCCAGTTCGCCAACAGCTTCGGACAATTCGGACACGATGGGCTGCAACAGCTTTCGCACGGGGAACGCCGCCTCACGCAAGGCCGACAGGCGCAACAGCGCCGGACCAAGCCGATAGGCGCGCGTGTCAGGGTGTTGCTCCAGATAGCCGTTTTCCGCAAGCTCGGTCAGGTGGCGATGAACCGTCGCCTTGTCGCGCCCGGTAAGGCGCACAAACTCACCCAGCCCGATTTCTGCGCGGTCGCGCGCGTACAGGGACAGCAAGTCCAAAGCTTTTGTGATCGTTCCCATCTGATACCTTTTGATAGGTTTAATATTTGAACCACTGGTATCAGATATTTTGATCTGGTTTCCTCCTCAGTCAATAGAAAATCAATATTGACAAATGTCGGCATTTGATCAGACACTTTTTTGATACCCATGGTTCACTATTTAAACCGATGAGGCGTGATTTGGACAGAGCGATAATTGACCAACTCCGGTCCCAAAGCGTACCGCCCGCCCGCCATGTGATCGACGGCGCGCGGTGTGATGCCTCGGACGGCGGCACGCTTGATGTTGTGTCACCCATCGACGGATCGACCCTGACGACCATGCCAAAAGGCACGCGGGATGATGCCCGATTGGCAATCCGTTCGGCGCGCGCAGCTTTTGACGACGGACGATGGTCTGGCCTCGCGCCTGCTGCACGCAAGAAAATCATGCTGAAATGGGCGGATATTATCGAAGCGCAGGCGGCAGAACTTGCCGTATTGGGCGTGCAAAACAACGGAACCGAGATCGGAATGGCCTACAAAGCCGAACCACTCAGCGCTGCCGGGACGATCCGGTATTTTGCCGAAGCCATCGACAAGATATATGGCGAGATCGCCCCAACCGCCCCCAGCGCGCTGGGGCTGGTGCATAAACAGCCCGCAGGTGTTGTGGGTGCAATCGTGCCGTGGAACTTCCCCCTGATGATCGGCAGTTGGAAGCTGGGCCCGGCCCTTGCCGCCGGTTGCACCGTGGTTTTGAAACCGGCCGAGACCGCCTCGTTAACCCTGATCCGCCTTGCCGAACTGGCGCTGGACGCTGGTCTTCCCCCCGGCGTTTTCAACGTCGTGACCGGCGAAGGCGCGGTTGTCGGGACTGAGATTGCCGAGTCTCACGACGTGGACGTACTGGTATTCACCGGATCTGGGGCAACGGGGCGTCGGCTGATGGAGGCATCGGCGCGGTCCAACCTCAAACGTGTTTATCTGGAACTTGGTGGCAAATCCCCAAATATCGTGTTTGCAGACGCCCCCGATCTGGCAGAGGCCGCCAAAGTCTCGGCTGCGGGGATTTTCCGAAACTCGGGTCAGGTTTGCGTTGCCGGATCGCGACTGCTGGTGCAACGCGAAATCCATGACGACTTCGTCGCAATGCTGGTGAAAAACGCCGAAGCCATGCGTGTCGGCGACCCGCTGGACCCTGATACCGATGCCGGTGCGGTGAATTCGGAACGCCAACTGGCGCAGAACCTTGCCTTTGTGGACGAGGCCCGCGCCGCCGGGCGCACCATTGCCACCGGGGGCAAGCGGATACTTCAGGATACCGGCGGCACCTATATGGCGCCAACAATCATAACCGGCGTGCAACCCAACGACCGCGTTGTCTGCGAAGAGGTGTTTGGCCCGGTTCTGACCCTTCAGTCCTTTGATACCGAAGAGGAAGCCATCGCCCTTGCCAACTCCACCGAGTTCGGATTGGCCGCTGGCGTGT
Organism: Ruegeria sp. C12; assembly: GCF_056537745.1. Classification (NCBI taxonomy): domain Bacteria; kingdom Pseudomonadati; phylum Pseudomonadota; class Alphaproteobacteria; order Rhodobacterales; family Roseobacteraceae; genus Ruegeria; species Ruegeria sp. C12. Next base: position 721,840 of record NZ_JBQFSA010000001.1, on the reverse strand, counting down.
GGACTGCAGACCTGTCGCGCGCGCATCGGATGATCGCGAAAATTCAGGCCGGAGTCGTGCATGTCAACACGTATGGCGGGGCGGACATCACTGTGCCCTTGGGTGGCGTAAAACAATCCGGAAACGGGCATGACAAGTCACTGCATGCGTTCGACAAATACCTTGACCTGAAGACCGCGTGGATCAAGCTCTGAACCGACAGGAGGATGCCAATGACCCGAAAAACGATCCTGTTGATTGGCACATACGACACAAAAGAGCCCGAGATGCGCTTTATCGAAGGCGTGGTCCGGGCGCAGGGGGCCGACGTGCTGACCATGGATGTCTCGGTACTGGGTGATCCGGAAAACGCGACCGATATCAGCAAGCACGAGATTGCAGCCGCCGGGGGCATGACCGTTGATCAGGTCATCGCGCAAGGCGACGAAAACAAGGCCTTCCGCGTGATGTCTGCGGGGGCCGCAAACGTCGTCGCCGAAGCACATGCCAGGGGGCGCTTTCACGGGATGCTCGCAATTGGCGGCACGATGGGCACTGATCTTGCGCTGGACTGCGCACAGGCGTTGCCGATGGGCGTTCCGAAATACATCGTTTCAACCGTCAGCTTTTCACCCCTGATCCCGCCGCACCGGCTGGCCCCGGATATTCAGATGATCCTGTGGGCGGGCGGTCTGTATGGCATGAACTCGATCTGTCGGTCCTCGCTTAGCCAGGCTGCGGGGGCGGTGGTTGGGGCAACCAACGCGGCCATCGAGGTTGATCGCAGCAAGCCCTTGATCGGGATGACCAGCCTCGGCTCATCCTGTCTGCGCTATATGAAGACGCTAAAACCTGCGCTGGAAAGCCGTGGCTTCGAAGTGGCCGTGTTCCACTCGACCGGTATGGGCGGCATGGCGTTCGAGAAGCTGGCAGGCGAAGGCGCATTTGTATGCGTGATGGATTTCTGCATGCAGGAGTTCGGGAACCTGATGGCGGGCTCAGTGGTCTCCAGCGGGGAGGATCGCGTGACCAATGCAGGCCGCGCGGGCACCCCGCAGATGGTGGCCCCCGGCGCGTTGGACCTGCTGGACTTTGCAGGCTGGCAGGACATTCCGGACCAATACGCGGACCGCCCGTTTCATGAACACAACCGCCTCATCAAAAGTTCGGTCTTCACGGGTGAAGAACGCCGCGCCTGGGTGCGAGAGCTTGCCAACCGGCTGGAAGCTGCAACCGGACCGGTTCACTTTTTCCTTCCTGTTCAGGGGGTCGAGGCCTGGGACAAGGAAGGCGAAGAAGCATACGACCCCGAAGCGTTGGCCGAAATGGTGGACGAAGCGCGCACCACCATGTCCGGTCGCATCCCGATGACCGAGTTGGACGCCCATATCAACGACCCCGCTTTTTGCGACGCGGTTTTGGCACAGTTTGATGCCTGGGTTCAGGATGGAACGGTATCTGCCCAGTGAACGGCGTGTATTTACCCTCGGCCCGCTGTCCGAACTAAAGGCCCAAAAGGTCGACCAGCTGAGCTAGCCTGACAAACCCGTCCACTTGCTGCTGTACCAGCGTGCAAAGGCGGCCACGTTGGGTTCCAGATCCGGTTGAAACCGGCCGGGCCGCGCGTCCGGACAAGCCAGCCCGCGTTGTTGATTTTCCAGCGCCTCGATATCCTCATCCAGTGCCGCATCCATGCGCCGGAGATACGCCTGAGATTTTTCGGCGAAATCCGGCAATGCGATGGTCTCTGACGGAAAGCACGAGGTTTGAACCACCCGACATCTGGATGCGCCAACCGGATAAGCCTCGTAACACCAAAGCGCGTCGCGGTTCGCGGCGAAAGTCATATTTGGGAAGATCCATGTATAACGCGCACCCTCGCGCGCCTTGCCTTTCAGGCCGGGAATTTCGGGAAGAGATTTGTCCTGATCGCTTTCCAGCAGTCCTCCGGTCCCTTCGGTCGCGCCGAATTGGCTAGCAAAGGCGCCCTTTACGGCATCGGCTGCATCCGGTCTGTCATAGACACTGTCGATCGATTCCGCATGCACAAACGGCAGATGGTAGTATTCGTTGAACACTTCGAGGAAGATCTTCCAGTTGCAATTCACTTCGACCTCTTGCCTGCGGACCGACACAAGGCGGTCCATGGGCCAAGGGCTATGGAGTTCGGCAATATCCCCCAGATAGGCATCAATATCGGGCGCGTCCCGAGACAGACAGACAAAGGAAAAGCCCAACCGCTCGGCCACCTGATAGGACACAAGGCCATAGTCCGCCTTGTCGAAGCCCTGCGCCCGCTCCATATGCGGTGCGGCGACAAGCTTGCCGTCCAGACCGTAGAACCACGAATGAAACGGACAACGCAGTCCCTTGCACCTGCCCTGCCCGTCTACCAAGCGGGCCCCGCGATGACGGCAGGTGTTTGCGTATGCGCGCAACTGACCCGTCCTATCGCGCAGAAGGATGATGTTCTGCCCGGCCACATCCATCGTGATGAAATCACCCGGATTGGCAACGACATCGGCCCGACCAACGCCGATCCAGCCTTGGCGGAACACCAGATCCATTTCGGCCAGGGCGTGACTGCCCGAGGTGTAACAGACCGGCGGAATGGAAAAGGCCGCCTCGACTGGACGGGCGCAATCGGCCAGAGCGGGGTCATAGGCTGAGTTCATCGCTGTACTCCTTACGGGGCGGTAATCGGCGGTGGCTTACGACGCTGCCCGGTCAGGGCATTTCCGGCAATTGCGGCAAGCAGGATCGCCCCGCCGATCAGAGTATTGACGGTCGCTGTTTCACCCAGAAACAGCCATACCCAGACCGGGCCAAGCAGAACCTCGGCCAGTGAAAGCAACGTCAATTCAGCGGCGGGCAGGCTTCTTGATCCAATTGTATAAAGGATCAACCCGGCCCCCACCTGAAAGACACCCATGCCCATCGCCACACCACCGTCATTCAGGCTCAGGACGAGGGATAGGCCCTGTAGCTGGCAGATCGTAAAGGTGATTGCGACGCCAAACAGCCCGGACAGAAAGACCGAGGGCAACATCTCGGACGTGCGCCCCCAGCGCAGTGCAACGGTAAAGACCGCAAAGCCCAATGCCGATCCAAGCGCGGCCAGACTGCCCTTCAGCGCCACGCCCCCGGACTTGTCCGCAACCATGACAGCAATGCCGATCAGGGCGATCCCGATGGCAACCCAGGTGGCCCGGCGCACAGGCTCGCGCAGGACGACCCAACCCAGAACAGCGGTCAAAAACGGAGCCGTCGCAAACAGCAGCATGGCATTCGCGACCGACGTGTTCTGGATCGCGTAGATCGCACCGGAATACGCCGCCAACAGCGACAGCGCGGCGACAACGGCAGGAAAGCCAGAGCGGCGCAGCTGTACAAACGGGTTTTCCCGCGACCGAATTCGTATGACCGCGTACAGAAAAAGCGACATCGCAACCGACCGGTACAGCAGTATTTGCCAAACGCCCGCCTCTTCTATCAGCCGGATGCCAAGCCCGACCGTTGACCACAGAACGCCAGCCGCAAATACAAAGAAAACGCCGTATCTGTGGGCGTCTTGTGAACTGGGTATGTTGGCTGTCGTCGTGATGGCGCTGTCCTTCAAATCTCGGGACAGTGTAGGTGCGCGACATCAGGCCCGCAGGCCCGTTTGCGACAAGGCTGACGTTTCAAGGCACAACGCGCGGATTTGGTCCGCGCACAGGTCCGGCTTTTCCCATCAACAAGTGCGCCCCTCGCCAAGTCACTGGCGAAGGGCAAAGGTCGGTTAGAGAGCCTTCCGGAAGATCACCTTGTCATCCCCAGCCGCCCAGAAATCGCGAATACGCGCTTCTTCCTCATAGCCGTTGCGCGCGTAAAATCTGCGCGTCAGTGCAAAGTCCTCGGTCCCGGATGTATCAACGATCAGCAACCGCTGACCTTCGGCTTTCAGACGTTGCTCCGCAGCTTCGACCAGAGCGGTTCCCAGTTTCTGCCCCTGAAGATCAGGTCGCACGGCAAGCGCAAGCATATTCCACGTGCCCTGCGCCAGTTCCTCGGGGACAGAATAACACAGTCCGACGGCTGCGCCGTCCAGATGGCAGGTCAGCCAGATCGCCTCGGCCTTATGATCCAGCGCGGGTTGCAGCATCTCGGGCAGCATTTCACTGGGAAACAACTGCGTTTGATCCAGCACGGTTTGCAACGCTGGAATATCACCCTTGGTGGTTTGTTTAACTATTGGTGTTTTCATCGGGTATTCTCATTCAGTGTCGCGTTTCAGGACAGGTTCTTGCGGGGCGCGTGTGGTTTCAACCATATGCAGACGTGTCCCAATACTCGGGCCGCATGATCGGCGCGACGGCAGTGGTTTTGCCGCCCAGCGCCTTGGCGGACCCGGGTTTCAGCTCAAGCTCCATCCAGGATTCCGGCATGGTCAAAAGGTCCGGATAGGGCGTTTGTTTGTCCGTCGGAACAAATCCGTATTTCGGATAGAAGCTGGGCACGCCCAAGACATACACAGCGTCAGCATTGACCGAGGTAAGATGCGCGATGCTCGTCTCCATCAGTTCCTTGCCGACACCCTGCCCCTGATAGTCGGGCACCACCCCGCACGGGGCCAAGAGGAAACACTTGGCCTGCAGGTGATCCTGGAACAGGAACGGAGTGAACAGCACATTCCCCGCAATCTTTCCATCGCGTGTCGCGCTGATCGAAATTGTGTCCGCAAGCGCCAGAAAGCCCTTGGCAAGCTGCACAATCTCGGGGCCTTCGTCTTTGCCGAACGCATCAAGGTGAACGCGTGTTATGGCTTCGATGTCTGTATGGTTCATTGCTTTTTCCTATCTTTGGTTCATTTGCGCGCGCACGGATTTGATGCCCAACGCAGAGGCGCGGTAGGGGCTGCCATTCTTTGACCGTATGAAACGACGTTTCAGCAGGCGTTTGAAGACGCCCATGGTGCAGTCGGTCAGAATGAACCCGTCGCGCGTGTAACAGGTGACGTCATGGATTTTACCGTTCTCCAGACGTTGATGATGGATCGACCCGCCAAGGGCGAGTTCGTGCAAAACACGTTGTTCGTGCTTTGAGATATTCATTGGGATGTCTCGATTTTACGAAAGCACAGAAACAGGTTCACTCAGCATCGCGCGTGAGTGTGCCTATCAGTGTTGGTGTTCCTGAATTTGGGTCGCCAGGAACGGGCGTTAGGCCCGGGTCTCTTTCATAAAATCTCCGTTGCACGAGGCTGACTGCCTCAGGCGTGATCGGAAGTATTCATCAATCCTCGATGTGTCAAGTCGCATCGACATTATATACTAGCCCTGCCCTGTCTTCGGATGCGGTCAGACCGAATTGTCGCCTGTAGGCTCGGGCAAAGCTTTCTGGGTTTTCAAAGCCGCACAAGGCCGAGATGTCACTGACACGCAAACTGGAGTTGCGAATAAGGTTGCGGGCCTCAACAAGGCGCAAACCACGATAATAGGAGGCGGGCGAGCATTTCAGATAGTGCTTGAACAACCGTCCAAGGGTCCAGATCGGCACCCCAACCCGGTCGGCAATTTCCGAGATTGGCAAGGGTTGATCCAAAGTCGCCAGCATCAGGTCCACCGCCCGCGCAAGGGTTCGGTCAAGTCGGGCAAGCGAAGTATCCGTCAGCAGTTTCTGCTGCGGCCCCTCATGCACTGTCGGGCGATAGGTCAGAATCTCCGCCACTCGTTTCGCCAGACCCTGTCCGTTGAACCGCTCGATCAGTCCCAGCGTCATGTCGAACGTCGCCACCCCGCCTGCGCTGGAACAGCGATTGCCGGTGATGGTGAACAGCCGGTCCACGAACATCTCATCGGCAAACTGTTCGCGATACCCGCGCAGGGCTTCGAAATGCACCGCTGCCGGTGCAAGTGACAACAGCCCGGCTTCGGCAAAGATCAGGGCACCTGTATCGACGCAGCCCATCACCGCCCCGGCACGGGCGCGGCGTTTCAACCAAGCCAACAGCCTCGGCACCAGCGACGCCTCGGGGTGATAAGAGGACAGCAGCAGAACAACGTCGGCAACCTTGTCGTCCAACGGCTCGGTGTTCACCTGCATCCCGCTGGAGCTGAGCATCACGCCCCCTTCGATGGACAAGAAGCGCCAACGCCACAAAGGCTCGGTGCTTTCCCGGTTTGCCACGCGCAGGGGTTCCGTCACCAGTGTCAGCGACAGGATCGGAAAGTTCTCGGTCAGTACGATGTCGACACTGGGCAAGGTTGGGCCTTCTCAATTTGCAAGAAATCATCAAGAAATTGCCAATTCAGATCAAGAGAAATTGCGGGACAGGCAGTACCGTTTGAGTAACGGAGGACACCCCATGACCGAATTGCCCTGGACACCGGATTTCGACACCTGGCCCATTCTCCATACCGTGATGGCTGTGACGCATAACAAGGACGTTCTCAGCATCACCTGGTCGGACGGGGCCACCAGCCAGTACCACGCGCTGCTTTTGCGGGAAAACAGCCCCGACCCCGAGACAATCCATCCCAAGGCGCGCGAAATGTGCGTGTCGCCCAGCGCGATAGATGGCGATCTGGGTATACGAAGTGCACGGGTCGACGCAGGCGGCGCGGTCGCCATCGATTTTACAGACAACAAAACCAGCCTGTTCCATCCCGGCTGGATGCGCGGGATCGCGTGGTTCGGCGCGGATGACACGCCGCGACCCATCCTTTGGCGAGGCGAGGATCAGCCAGAACCGCCCAGCTTTGACGGTCCCGAAGCGCTGAGCAATCCGCGGGTGTTTCTGCAATGGCTTGAGGCCTTGCGCGACTACGGCGTGGCCCGCCTGCGCGGATTGCCCCAGCAGGACGGCCTGCTGGAACAGATCGTCACCCGCATCGGTCCGGTCCGCGAAAGCAATTTCGGGCGGCAGTATACGTTAGAGATCAAGGATGATCCTGACAGTCAGGCCTTCACCTCGGACATGCTGTTGCAGCATATCGACCTGCCAACGCGAGAAACGCCGTTTGGCCTTCAGTTTCTGTATACCCGCGACAACACGACGACGGGTGGCGAAGGGATTTACGTCGATGCATACCGCATTGCCGAAGACCTGCGGATCGACGAGCCCGCGCATTTCCACTCGCTGACCACGGATATCTGGGAATACAGCAACCGGGCGCGCGGCTCGGATTATCGCGGTTGGGGGCCTGTGGTTGAGACCGATGAGATCGGAGGCATCACCGGCGTTCGGTACAATACATTCCTGCGCGCGCCGCTGCGGGCTCCGGTCCATATCCAGCGCCGCGCCTATCAGGCGTACCGGGCGTTCTGCGAACGGGCCCAGGACCCGCGCTATATGATGGTGTTCCGGTACGAGCCGGGCGATCTGCTAGCCTTTGACAACCGTCGCGCCCTGCATGGCCGCGCCGGGTACGAGGCCAAAGGCGGCACACGGTTCATCGAAGGTATCTATTCCGACCGCGACGAACTGCATTCCCGCATCCGCACGCTGCAACGCCAGTTCCGGGCTGAGGCGCAGTCATGATCTTCAAACGAATGGCTGCGATACAACTGACCGAGCGGACCCGGAAAGTCATCAGCACCCCAAATTTTGGCAATCAGGTCACGGAGTGCAGCCTGTGACAAAGGCGGATCGTCTGAAACGAATGCTGTCGCCTGCGCGCGTCGCGTGGATTGGCGGCGGTGGTATTGCGCCCGCGATTGAGTACATGCAGGCGGGCGGATTTTCCGGTGACGCCGTAGCCGTGAACCCGAGACGGGCCACGATCGCGGGCGTTCCCTGTGTGGCGTCGGTTTCTGAACTGCCATGGGTGCCGGATGTCGCAATTCTGGTGATCCCCAAGGACGCGGTGATCGAAACCGTGTGCGCGCTGTCGGCGCAAGGATGTGGTGGCGTTGTCTGCATTACTTCGGGCTTTTCCGAAAGCGCCGATGGCGCAACCCGGCAGGCGGATCTGATCGACGCCGCCGGTGACATGCCGGTGATCGGCCCCAACTGTCCAGGGATCGCCAATTTCCTGGATGGCAGTGCCTTTATGATGGATCACTTCGGCACTCATGCACCCGGCAAGGGCGTAGCCGTGATCTCGAACGGTGGCGCATACCTCAGCGACCTTGGCTGTGCCGACCGCTCGCAACCCATCGCCTATTTGATCGGGTTGGGCAATCAGGCGATGGTCACGGTTGCCGACATGCTGGATGTAGTATTGGACGACCCACGTGTGACGGCGGTGAATATCTATTTCGAAGGCATTACCGATGTGGCAAAGCTAAGCCGGGCCGCCACCAAAGCCGCCCGCAAGGGCATTCCCGTTGTGGCAATCAAAGGCGGTCGCAGTCAGGCAGGCACCCGAGCCGCACAGTCACACACGGCGTCCTTGTCGGGGGATGCGGCCGTCGCCTCGGCCCTGTTCCGCCGCTTTGGCTGGATCGAAGTGACAACACCGTCCGAGGCCATTGAAACCGTCAAGATGTTAAGCTTCACGCCTGTCCCAAAAGGCTTGAAAACCGGCTTCATCACATCCTCTGGGTCTTATGCCGTGTTGGGAGGCGATATTGCCGAAAAAGCAGGCCTTCGGATGGAGCCACCCTCAACCGACTCCGCGCCTGCCATTGATGCCGCGCTGCCGCCTTATGTCGGCCCTGCCAATCCGCTGGACATCTCGGACGCGCATGGTTGGCCGCAGGCGGATCAACTGCCAATTTACCAAGCCTTCGCGCGGGATGAGTACGACCTTTTTGCCCAAGTTATGTGCTACCCGCCCGAAGGCGGTTGGGACATGACGACATGGGACGCAACCACCGGGGCGCTGGCACAGGCCAAGGGGGATCGTCCGGCGGCCTTTGTCAACACTCTGGCCGAGTCCCTGCCGAAAGAGGCGCGGGACCAGATGATCTCCAATGGAATGGTCCCGTTGCAAGGGCTCGAAGACGGCCTGCACGCGGTCGCCCACGCGGCGCGATACGGCGCGAGCCGAAGCGGCCTTGATGCCGACGCTATGGTTTTGAACACCGACGGTGGTGAGCTGGTGACAGCGGGCCGAACCCTCAGCGAAGCCGAAGCAAAACTGCAACTGCAAGGGCACGGTTTGGACATTCCCCACCAATGGGTCGTTTCGGGCGCGCATGACCTGCCGGACATCCGCTGCACCTGCGCGCTAAAGGCCATTGTTCCGGGATTGCTGCACAAGACGGAAATGGGCGCTGTGACGCTAAATCTCGCGCCGCCGGATCTTTCGACTGCGATCCGCGCCATGTCAGATCGCCTTGCGGAACACGGCCTGAAGGCTGACGCGTACCTGATCGAAGAGATGATCCAAAATCAGGTTAGCGAGCTACTGGTCGGCATCCGCCACGTACCAGAGATCGGTTTGGTTCTGACCCTGGCCATCGGCGGTGTTGCGGTGGAACTGATGCAAGACACCGCCACCGTGATCCTGCCCGCACCGCGCCGCGACATAGAGGCCGCGCTAAAGGGGTTGAAACTGGCCCCGCTGGTCCTTGGCTATCGCGGTCGTCCGGCGGCAGACATGACCGTCACGTTGAAGGCTATCGAGGCGCTGTGCGCCTTTGCCGCCGCCACCCCCGGCATCGCAGAGATGGAAGTGAACCCTCTGCTGCTGACCCAAACCCGCGCGGTGGTTGCCGATGCGGTTCTGACCCTGAAAGGCTGAGACATGACCGAATACACTCATCTGATCTACGACGTGGACGCCGACCACATCTGCTGGCTGACACTGAACCGGCCCGAAAAGCTGAACGCGATGAACCTGAAACTGATCGCCGAACTGCAGGCGGGACTGGAACGCGCAGATGCGGATGATGATGTGAACGTGATCGTCATTCAGGGTGCGGGTCGCGGGTTTTGCGCCGGGCACGATCTGGATGAGGATGCCGAGGAGGATCGGACCTCGATCTACGAATACCGCGCGCATTATTTCAAACAGTTCGATGAGTTCACGACCCCCTGGCGGATCACCAAGCCGGTGATCGCATCGGTCAACTCCATCGCCATCGGCAAGGGGTTCGAACTGTCCCTTTTCTGCGACATCACCATCGCCAGCGATGATACCCGCATCGGGTATAACGAGGTGCGCTATGGCATTTCGGGCCACTGCATGTTCCTGCCCTGGCTGGTCAATATGAAAACCGCCAAGGATCTGCTGCTGACCGGGCGTGAGTTGACGGCGACAGAGGCAAAGGAAATGGGCCTGATTACCGAGGTTGTGCCGCTGGAAAGGCTGAAAGAGGCAACCCACAAAAAGGCACTGCTGATGGCACGCATGCCGCGTGAAATGCAGCGGATGCACAAGATGTACCTGAACCGGGTCTACGAGATGCAGGGCCTGCGTACCGCAACGGATTATTATCTGGAACAGGTCGCGATCATGGGCGCGCAACCGGTTCCGGAATATGAGGCGTTTTCAAAATCGACCCTTGAAAAGGGCCTGAAGGCAACGCTGGCCGATGCCAATGCCCGATATGAGGGGCTGGATTAATCCCTTTTTCAGGCAAACGGGACACTTGCCTTCTTAGACACTTTGGCGAGGCCTTTGAAGGCCCCGCCTGCATCCGCCTGTCTTACTCGGGCAGGTAGCGCGCCGCCCAGCTTGTTGCAGCAGATTGCTGCGCCAGCATCTCTTGCACCTCGTCATCCGAGTACCCAAGCCTTCCAAGGATTTGCAGAGTGCTGTCGCCAAATTTGGGCGCAGGACCGGGGATGGTGATGCTTGCATTCAAGGCCCGCACCGCATTCGGGGCGGCCAGATCGCACCAACGGCCCATTGGGTGCGTATCGTGACGCACCGCGCGATAGGTGGCTATGCGAATGTCCACCGAACCGTCGCTTTCAATCTGCAGCGCCTGATCACGTGTTTCCAGCATGGATGCCAAAGGCACAACAGCGCTCGCGCCCTGCGTCAGGCATTGAGACCAATGAGCAAGGGGGCGGGATTTGAAACGCGCGATTAACTCTTTCTGTACTGAGTTGTCGGGTAGCGAAACCAGATCGGAAAGCTCTGCCACCTTGCCAAGCACGTCGCGACCATCGGCCGGCGCAGCCCAAAAGAACCACCCGTCCGACGCTTCGTAGCAGTGATAAAACGGCCCTTGCCCCAGCGCATCGCGACCCGAAGGCTCATCAAAAGGTGCGCGTCCGGCAAAGTCATACATGAATTGCGCCTGTATCATGCCCCCCGCCGCGGCCAAAGACGACCGCGCGATGTCAGCCTTGCCGGTGGCCTGTTTCCAGAGCAGCGCACCGCCCAACGACACGCAGGCCGTCAGCCCGGCCAGGACGTCAATCGTACCTGCATGGGCGTGTTCTTCAGGCGTGTCCATACCTCCCCCAAAGCGGATCATGATCCCCGTGGCCGCCTGCGCCAGATCATCATAGCCAAGATGATCCGATTTCGGCCCACGCATCGGCCCGCCAAAGGCATCCAGTTGCACCAGAATGGCATCGGGGTTGATGTGAGAGATTTCCTCTGACGACAGGCCCAGCCCGTCACGCTGTTCGTTTGTGGCGTTTAGGGTGATCACATCCGCTTGCCGGATCAATCGGTTCAGCGCATCACGCCCGGCCTCGTCACGCAGGTTCAGCAGAACGCTTTCCTTGCCGCGATTGGCCTGCAAGCCGAACACCACCGTATTCCACGGATCGACCGAAGGTGTAACGGGTTGGACATGGGTCACTTCGGCCCCAAACCGTGCCAAAGTCGAGGCGATGGTCGGTCCGGCGATCACATTGGTCAGGTCCAGCACCCTGACCCCGTCCAGCCAGCCTGACTGCTGCGAGGGTTCAACATGCGGACGGGTGGGTTCAGCCAGTATTTGCGCCACGTGTTTTCTGGCCGCTTCCCCGGTTACAGCCGGTTTTTTCTCGACCACCGCATGATCCCCGGCCAGCCACGCCACGTTGCCCATCTGCTGCATCGCGCCATGTTTCGGGTCATCCACGCTCAGGATCAGGCCTGACGTGGTGGCGTGCGGATCGTGCAGCCACTCTCGGGTTGTACGCTGCGCCGTTGCCGGGGCCTTGGCCGCACCAAACAGGGCGTCCCATTCATGTGCGGGCTTGGTCAGAAACGCGGCCTTCATGGCCGAGGACACCCGCGCGCGATCCCGCGCACCGACCGGGTAGTTGCTGAGCGTCCATTCATCCGGCCAATCCTGTGTGTCCAGATAAGGGTCGAACAACGGAAGATCATCCAGCAGATCGCCCAGACCAAGCGTCCTCAGAACGCGGGCCGGATGGGTGGCAACACTGCCTGCCACCACATAAAACCCGCGCCCATCCTGACAGGTATAGGTGCGGTAGAACGGATCAAGAAATTCGGACAACTCAGCAAAGTCCAGATCGCAGGGCTCACCCGTTCTTGCCCGGCGATCCAGTTCCAGTTCGCGCGGGGATTTGTAGCGGTCGGGATAGCCTTCGATCTGTTCGTGGTTATAAGCCAGACCTTCGAACAGGGATGAGGCCAGCGGCACTTCGATATAGTCTCCACCGGTTTTGGCCCGCGACTGCAGGGCAAACAGAACCGACATTGCCCCGTAACTGGCCGCATAGGCCGATGCGAGGTTGAGCGGCGAAAACGACGCCTTGATCCCCATCAGACGCCGGTTCAGCCCCATATCGGTGAATTGCCCGGTGCGAGCTGCAACAATCGCCTCCCACGCGGCCAGATCGGCCAGTTCCGGATCGGTCGAGGCAAAGCCGGGCATAGCCAGATAGATCAGCCCCGGATTGGCTTTTCGCAAAACCTCCGCGCCAACGCCCAGGCGATCCATGACGCCGGGCCGAAAATTCTCGATCACGATATCCGATCGTTTGGCCAATTCAATCGCCTGCGCCCGGCCAGCATCTGATTTCAGGTCGTGTTCCAGAACATGCTTGCCTCGCGACAGCATATCAAAGGCCGGATCGGTCCAACGCGGCCCGCCGGGCGGATCGATGCGCAGCACATCCGCGCCCATATCGGCCAGCATCATGCCGACCAGCGGCCCGGCCAGATACTGCCCGAAATCCAGAACCCGCACCCCGGTCAGCGGTCTTGCCCTGCTCATTCCGCGGCCTGCGCGGTGGCTGGGGATGTGCGCCCCATATGCTCCAAATAGGTATTGTGGAAATGGCGCATCATGGCCTCGGAAAACTCGATGTTTTCCCAATCAACGATGTACCAACCCTGATCAAAGCACCGCTGGCTCATGCCTTCCTGCACTGACAGCAGGAACGAGATATCTTCGGGCTGCAACACGTCCCGCCCCCAGATCGCCCGCTTTTCCTGACGTTCGCGCATACCCGGATCAGTGGGTTCGGGCGGTTCCAGATTGATGCTCCACCTCAACCCGCGATCGGTGCCGATCGGGTTCCATTGGAACAGGGTCAGATTGCCCGGACCGGCAAATTGCGAGATGCCGATATTGGGGAACAGAAACCAGAAATGCAGATCGGTTTCATCATGGTCCAGATCCAGCGGATAGGCCAGATTGTCCGCCTTCTTGTTGCCGGGAATGAAGTTATAGGCCGCATTTCTGCTCAGTTCATAGGTCTGATTGTTGATGTCCAGCATGTCCGAGAACGAGATGTGCCCGTGGCGGCAATGCTGGCATTCCAGATAGTTGTCGATCTGAATCTTCCAATTGGCGGCCACGTCGACCTCGTGAATGGCGGCGGCGGTCTCGCCTAAGACGTAGCTGTCCACTTTGGGACATTTCTCGCGCACCTGCGCTTCGATGCCCGGCCAGAACTCGGCAATCGGCAGGGCGTCGGGGTCGAGATTGACGAAGATGAAATCCAACAGGCGATCCACCCGCACCGTGTTCAGGCAAACCTCTTTCTGCTCGGGCACCGAACTGGTGTCCCGTTTGCGCATGTGCCGCAGCGACCCGTCCAGAGAAAAGCTCCAATGGTGATAAGGGCAAACGATGGCGCGGGTCTGCCCGGACCCTTCCACCAGCTTGTGACCGCGATGGGGGCAGATATTGTTGAAGGCGCGGATTTCATGGTCCTGATCGCGCACGACAAACACGTTCTGGCCCAGAATACTGGTGGCGACGTAATCGCCGGGCTCGGCCAGTTCACTGATGTGGCAGGCATATTGCCAGGATCTGAAAAACAGTTTCTCACGCTCTTCGGCAAAAACCTCGGGGCTGATGTAGTAGTCGGCGGCGAGGGCGCGCAGGTTTTCATCTGTTGGGGTCATCTTATCCTCCTCAGGATCTGCACTCAGGCGGCGGCGCGTGCTTTGGCGATCTTTGGCACGACAAGGGGTTCACGTTCGCCTGCGCGCACGACGTCCTCGGCATAGGGGGTGCGGGCGAAAACCTCTTCAACCATGGGGGCGAAAAACTCTAACGGCAGGGTGTCATAGTCGGGATCAAAGCTGGCCTGATCCCACCGTTCGCAGAATTCGGCATTGTCATCAAAGTAGGGATGCCCGCGATGGCGCTCGCGCTTGTGTTGATCGAACCCGTCCAGATGGTGACCGTAATAGAGCATCTGGAAATCGCCATGGGTCTGAACCACCCAGGCGCATTGTTCCCGCACGAACGGACGCAGGATCGTGGCGGCGTATTCGTCATGATTGTAGGGCGCGAAAATGTCCCCGATATCATGCAACAGCGCCGAGACGACCCAATCGATATCGGCCCCGTCGCGCCAGGCCCGTGTTGCAGATTGTACCGAATGCCCCAATCGCGTGATCTGATAACCGGCCATCTCATCATCAAGTTCGACCAGCGCCCTGACCAGCCGTCCGGCGGTGTGACGGGCATCATCCACGGCCTGCGCGGTCAGGAACTCATATTCCTCTTTGCTGCCGTCTTTCATCTGGGTGAAACTGACTTTCTTCATCCTCGCCTTCCCTGTTAAGTGAATTTCGGTTTAGGACGCGTTTTCTTGTTGATTTGCATCCTCCTCCTGAACCCAGCTTTCGGCCTGCAGAACGCCGGGCTGGCCGGTGCCGATCACGCCGACAACCTGCACTTCGCCGGTTTCTGCCGGGGCCTCGACCTGATAGCGCCGGATCAGCGCGACCACGGCCACGGAAATGCCGATAGCTGCAAGCAGGAACTGCAGCCCCCTGCCCCCCAGCAAGGTGATCGAGTTTGGCCCCAGTATCGTTCCGACCAACAAGCCGATGTTCAGCAACAGCACCATAGTACCGCTGGCGGGCACGATCTGAGACAGTTTCAACTGGTCATTCGCATGCGCTGTCAGGATCGAATATGCCGGATAGAGCCCGATTGCGACCAGAACAAAGCCGATGACAATATTCGACGGTGACGTATCGATGGCCATCCACAGACTGGCCAACGCCGCGACAACGCCCAGGCCGATGATCACATAGCGTCTGTCGGTATGATCAGAAATCCAGCCAACCGGGTATTGCACGACGGCCCCGGCAATTAACGCCGCAACCAACGCGCCCGACGCCTGCGCAGCCGTGAACCCTTGCTGCAATGCGTAAAGGGGCAGCGTGATATACGAGGCAGAGACCCCGATGCTGACGATAACAATTCCGATCACTGCAACGGGTGAGACCTTGTAAAGCCGGGTCACAGGCATACGCTCGGGCGCGGTGTAATCCGGCGCTTTGTTGCCGGACAACAAAAGCGGCACGATTGACAGTGAGATCAGGATCGAGACGACTCCGAACAGCAGGTTCCCGGTCGGGTCGGGAAATCCGACCAGCGCCGTTCCCAACGCGGGTCCAGCAAGCTGAATGATGAAATACAGCGACAGGACTTGCGCGCGTATGCTGTTGTCGGACTTTGCGTTCAGCCAGCTTTCGGTGATCACGTAAAGACCGGGATAGCAGAACCCGCCCAGAAAGCGCATCACACTCCAACTGACCGCATCGCTGGTCAGAAGGTGAACAATCGCAGCGATTGAGACCAGCGACGCAAGCGCGGAAAACGCCCGGATGTGTCCCACGTTTTCGACCAGCCTTGGGGCCAGCGCCGTGCCCGCCAGCGCGCCAAGCGGATAGCTGGCCTGCATGATCGAGATCGTGAAATCGCTGAACCCCAGGCTGGCCCCCCGAATGGTCAGCAATGTCGCCAAAAGACCGTTTGCGACCATCAGCATCAGCATGCCAAGGAACAGGGCCCAGTTTTCGTTCAAAGCACGTAGCATAGGCTACGGCTAAATCGGCTTGCTGCCCCAAGTATACCAAACCCGCGACATTGCGATGTCGCGGGATAGAAAAAGTCCGGCGCGGTACGGCGACTTTTTTAGAAGTACGTCAAGGTGCATACGTCTTCTGTCCTCAAACTCGGTCCCGAAAAGGTGCCGCATCTGTTGATGCGCTAGTGTCAACTTGACAGCTTACCAACATGCCGCTCTGATAAAGACGGAGAGAATTGGGGGCAAAGCTGATCATGCGCGACACTAACGGCGTTTTTTCATGCGCATGCGGGCTGTTAGGTCGAACCTGCCCCGAGGAACGCGTGTCCCATTTGCCTGACAACTCAGAACTTGCAAAGGCGGCTTCGTGACGGGTGTGATGAAGGCTTATGTCCGGCAAGTGGACCGCGCCAACCGTATGCTTGGTCGGATCATCATGTATGGCATCTTCGTCATGATGGCGATCCTGCTGTATTCGTCCGTGTCCAAAACCTTCTTTGTCCCGTCGCTGTGGACGCTTGAAATGGCGCAGTTCGCGATGGTGGCCTATTACATCCTTGGCGGGCCATACGCGATGCAGATGGGCGCGAATGTCCGCATGGACCTGCTGTACGGAGAGTGGTCGGACCGGCGCAAAAGTCAGATCGATGTGATGACGGTGCTGTTTCTGATAGTCTACCTGGCCTTTCTGCTGTGGGGCGGCTGGGACAGTCTGATGTACTCGTTCCAATACGGAGGCGAGCGGTCCTCGTCCGCGTGGCGCCCTTATATCTGGCCCATCAAGACCATCATGGTGATTGGCATCTTTCTGATGCTGCTTCAGGCGATCTCGGAACTGTTCAAAGACATCTTGCGGCTGCAAGGCCATGACATGGGCCCAAAGGATGACGAGCCCGTGCACATGGCGCCCGAGGACCTTGACGGAGGACACCGCGGGTGAGTTACGAACTGATCGCCGCGCTCATGTTCTCGACCATGATGCTGATGCTGCTGACCGGGCAGCGGGTCTTTGGGGCCATCGGGTTCGTCGCGGTGATCGCTGCGTTTTTCCTGTGGGGCGACCGGGGCGGATATGATCTGGGCTTTGCGGCCGCGATCAAGGTGATGCGCTGGTATCCCCTGCTGACGCTGCCGATGTTCATCTTCATGGGCTATGTCCTGTCCGAATCCCGGATCGCCGATGACCTTTATCGCATGTTCCATGTCTGGATGGGCGGCCTGTCCGGCGGGCTGGCCATCGGCACGATTGGCCTGATGGTTCTGATCTCGGCCATGAATGGGTTGTCCGTGGCGGGCATGGCGATCGGGGCCACCATCGCCCTGCCCGAGCTGCTGCGCCGAAACTATGACAAACGCATGGTGACGGGGGTAATACAGGCCGGGTCATCACTGGGTATTCTTGTGCCACCATCGGTGGTGCTGGTTCTTTACGCCATGATCGCACGGCAACCGGTCGGGCAACTTTGGCTGGCAGGCGTTGTTCCCGGTTTGATGATGGCGACCCTCTTCGTCATCTACATTGCGATCCGCTGCCGTCTGAACCCATCGCTGGGTCCGGTGATGAGCGCAGAAGAACGTGCGCAGGTCACATGGGGCGAGAAACTGCGCCTTTTGGGGGCCGGTCTGCTGCCCATAGGCATCTTTGCCGTGATGATGGTGCCTTTCGTGAACGGTTGGACCTCGCTGGTCGAAAGCTCGGCCCTAGGGGCAATCGCTGCATTCTTGGCTGCGGTTCTGAAACGCCGCATGACGTGGCAGGTCTTTGAAACCTCGATCAAGCAGACGCTTGGTATCACCTGCATGTTCATGTGGATCATCCTGGCCGCCCTTGCATTTGGCGCTGTGTTTGACGGCTTGGGTGCGGTTAAGGCGATTGAGAACCTGTTCACCGTGCAGCTGGGTCTGAACCCCTGGATCATCCTGATCCTGATGCAGCTTAGCTTTCTGGTGATGGGCACGTTTCTGGATGACACAGCCATGCTGGTCATCGTCGCCCCGCTATACGTGCCATTGGTCGGCGCGCTGGGGTTCGATCTGATCTGGTACGGGGTCCTTTATACGATCACCTGTCAGATCGCCTATATGACCCCGCCTTTCGGGTACAACCTGTTCCTCATGCGGGCCATGGCCCCGCCAGAGGTAACGATTGGAGATATTTACAGGTCCATCATACCGTTTGTCGCGGTGATGGCCTTGGCTTTGGGATTGGTGATGGCCGTCCCAGAGATCGCATTGTGGCTTCCGGGCATCGTCTACGGAAACTGAGCACGTAAAGAACGAGAAACCGGGTCAACCGGATCAAGTTCAATGAAAAGCACAGGAGAGGACGACCATGACTACAAGACGCAGATTTTTACGGACCGCCGCCCTGGCCGCGCCCGCAACGCTTGCCGCACCGGCCATCGTCAAGGCGCAGGCCCCGATCAAGTGGCGGTTTCAGACCTATGCTGGCGGCGCGTTGGGCGAGCATGTGACCAAGCCTGCAATCGACTACATCAACGCGAACGCCAATGGCGAGTTGGAGATTGAGCTGTTCTTTGCAGATCAGATCGTCCCCACGGGCGAGCTGTTCCAGGCATTGCAGCGCGGTACGATTGACGGCGTGCATTCCGATGACGACTCGATGGCGTCACCCACGCCGCTGCGCGTGTTCGGCGGGTATTTCCCGTTCGCCACCAAGCACATTCTCGACGTGCCGGTGCTGTTCAACCAATACGGGCTGGCGGATATCTGGCGTGACGAATACGCCAAGGTCGGCGTTCAGTGGCTGTCTGCCGCCGGTCAGGACCCGTGCAACTTCAACACCAAAAAGGAAATCACCTCGGTTGCTGATCTGGATGGGCTGAAGCTTTACACCTTCCCGACCGCTGGCCGCTTCCTGGCTAAGTTCGGTGTCGTGCCGGTGAACATTCCCTACGAAGATGCCGAGGTGGCGGTTCAAACCGGTGAGCTTGATGGCATGGCCTGGTCCGGCATCACCGAGGATTACACCGTGGGTTGGGCCGATGTGACCGATTACTTCCTGACCAACAACATCTCAGGCGCGTGGATCGGATCGTGGTTTGCCAATCAGGAACGCTGGAACGAGCTTCCCGACCACCTCAAGTCCATCGTAATGGCGGGCATCGAAGCAGGCCATACTTACCGCAACCAATGGTATTGGGGTGGCGAGGCCGCGCTGCGGGCCAATGGCGACAAGCTTGAACTGCGGTCAGTACCAGCCTCTGAATGGGCCGAGGTTGAAAACGCCGCCAAAGAGTTCTGGGATGAGATCGCGCAGGAAGGCGAAGTTCACGAGAAGATCGTGGGAATCTTCCGCGAATACAACAGTGTGATCAATCAGGCGGGTGCACCGTATAACTTCGAATAAGACGTTTCCAAGTGGCCTCGGACCGGGGCCACTTGGACTTTTTTCATCGCGTTTTGACGTCGGCCCACAGGGCGTACGGCGTGAAACTGGTGGGCTGAAAACTCCTCGGTCAGCCACGCAAACGACGGACCTGTTTCGCCGCCATCGGCTGTTTCCCGCCGCCCGGAATCATTGACCCAACGTCAACTTCGATGTAAAAATCAAGGCATCCTGAATTCAAATTTGGGGCAGTCATTTCATGTTTTCTCTTTTCAATGCCAACGGCCTGCGCACCGTTCTCGAGCAGGAATTAATACCGTTCTCAGTGTCACTGGTTATCGCGCAGGTGTTCTTCAAATGGGGAAGCTTCGGTCTGGAGCTTCTTGGTTTTCTCGCACTTTGGTTTGTGCTCGGCCTCATCGTCGTTCCCCTCCTGAGAAAACTCAAAAGATAAATCCGGTTCGCCCCGCTTTGCGGGATTTTTGCGAACTCAATTGCGGTGCATCGCTCTTACGCGCGTGATCGGTGCGCCTTGAAGGTACGCCCATGAGACCGCCAAGGGGGTCCGGCAGGGACCCGTTCGACGACGACAATGACAATGGCCGCCCGGGCGGGCTGCGCCGCCGTATCGAACGGCTTGTCACCGAACGGTCGGTTCCGGACCAGATCCGCAAACGTGTCACCACCGCGCTGCAAGATCTGGAACGCGTGGAACTGGGCGGTCGAAATCTGGGCGATCTGATCCTGTCGCGTGATGATGTGGACAATGACACCGATGAAGAAAAGCAAAGCGATGTAAGCGCCGTTCAGTCAGCGCGCTTGCAACGGGCCATCGGGCGCGCACTGGGGGATACCGTGCTGTCCGATCTGGACCGTGATCGCCTGAGGAATGCGACCGATCAGATCGCCCAGATCGATCTGGGGGATGGCCGTACCATCGGCGATTTCATCCTCGACATAGACGATATCCGTCCACCCGGCGGCGGAAAGGTTGATATTCCCACTGGAGACCTGAAGATCGATGTCGGCGTTCTGGACAAGTTCGTCGAGGCCGAGCTTTACCGGCCAGAAACCCGTGGGCAGGGACTAAGTTCCGTAATTGACGGCGCGCTGGCCAATATCCGCGACACCTCGCCCAACCTGCTGCCAAATCGGCCATTAAAGGTCGGCCGCCCCGGAGCCACGCTGCCACTGGCCGCGCCTGCGCTGGGAAATCTGGTTCGGCTGGCTGCGGCACAAAACTTTGCCGATCCGACATCTGAACCTGACCCCGATACGGCTGCGGAGCCTGTGATCTGGGATGACGGCACAAATGAGTTGTTGGTCTACCCCGACAACGTCGAAACCGAATTGGACGATGGCATTGTGCGGGTCACGGTGCCTGTCGAAACCGATGCGGGCAGCGCCAAGATGGTCGTGCCCTTCGCCGTGGGCAGCGAAAAGCGCGTGACGGGGTTGATTGCGGCGGCCCCCGACCGCCCTTTGGGCGATCCCCTGATCGCCGAAATCTGGGGCGAGGCGTTGATCGCTTTTGCCTACAAGGCCCTGCTGGAGGTCGCTGACAACATCGCGGGCGCGTCGGGTCGAGACGTCTTTAATGACCGGCTTATCGCGCAAGGTTTGGCAGTTCGGGATGGTGCCTTGGTCGTGCAATCGCAAGCCGCATTCCGTTATCGGAGGGACAAGCCGTGAACGCGTTCTCACCCGGTGATTTTGGCGAACTGTCCTCTCTGCTTCAGGCGTTGGGTCTGTCGAACGCCGAAGGTGAGTTCAACGCCGATTGGATCACGGGGCCCGAGGATTATCTGGCCAGCATCCTTGCCGATGATGACCAGCGCGCCGCGCTGCTGGACTTTGTCGCGACGGTTCGCGAAGGCGAGATTGAGACGGACGCAGATGGGCGGCAATGGATCGAACTGTTCTCGGAACAGGTTCAGGCCGGTTTGGATGTAGCGTTTTTCGTGGTCTTCGATGACCAGCCAGCGGGTCAGGTCAACCTGTTTCTGGGCATCCGCATGATCACAAGCGGCGCGCTGGCGGACAGCACGTCATCGCTGATGTTCCCGCTGTTTCGCGCGGCCAAAACCAACGGCCCTGCCCCTGCCGACGCGTTTCTGGCCGGTCAGGAAGGCGGCCATATTGCGCTGTCGTCCGAGATTACTGTCGGGCCGCCACCACAACCGGGCGAGGCCGGGCTGGCACGAGTTGGCGTTCGGATCGCCTTGCCAACAGCGGCGGGTGATGGCGCGCCGGATGTGGCCCTGTCCCTGGGCGGTCTGCAATTGCCCGGCGAACAGGCCCCGCGGGATCTGGTTCTGTCGCTTACCGATCCCGACGCGTTGCAGGATACGGCCACAGAACTGATCCTGTCGCTTCTCGAAGCGCAACTGCGAGGCGGCGGCGGGGACGAGGTTCGCGCCCTTGCAACGGCACTGGGCCTTGGCGGCGCGCCCGAGATCCCGGCCTTTCCCGCCTCGGACTTGCTGGACCGGGGTCTGGACGCCGTCGCGGACTGGATCGCTGACGTCCTGGGCAATGCACCATCGCGCGCCCGCTGGCTTGAGGCATTGGCCGATATTCTGGGGTCCGGGGCCGCGGCGGACCAAACCGGCATCGACCTGCCGCTGGGCGGCGGAACCGTTCGCATCGGCTTCATCGCCGAGCCCGGTGCCACGGCGCGGCACAAGGTCACTGTTTCTCTGGGCTTCGGCTTGACCAGCGGCACCGCCGAGGCGCGTTTTACCGCCGATATCCTGCAATTGGATCTGGGCACTGCAGATGCAATTGCTGTACCTGCGCTTGAAGCATCGCTGCGCTTCGATCTGTCGGGTCTGGCCATGCCCGACGTATCGATTGAACGCCTGATCCTTGGCCTGACGCTGAACGAAGACCGGCGTCCCGATGTTGTGGTTGCGGTCGAAAACGCCGTGATTTCCCAAACCACGCACCCCCGCTTGGATCTGACCAACCCGGATGCTTTGGCGGCGGCGGCAGCACAGGCCGTGACCGACATCCTGACCGAGCTGTTGTCCAATCTCGGCCCCGGCGCGGAACTCATCGGCGTTGCATTGGGCTGGCGGGCCCCCACCGGTGCAGGGGCCGGGTTCCCGACGCTGGATCCGATCACCTTCCTGGGCGATCCAATCGCCCGCCTGCGCGACCATTGGCTGACAATCCTGGAAGACCACACAAGCGACGTCACAGCGGTGCTGCAAAGCCTGCGGACGCTGTTGACCGGAGCGGCCGACGTCACCGGCACGGGCACCGAGGTCGATCCATGGCGGCTGTCGATCCGGCCCGGCATCCATGTGGCGATCTGGCGAACCGATACCGGTGCGCTGGCGCTTGGTCTGGGCTGGATGACGCGAGTGGACGATCTGGGCGACCGCTGCACCGTGCTCGAGATGCGCGGGCGTCTGGCTTTGGTGTCGATCAACCTGTCCTCGGGCGCGACGGCCTTTGTGCCGTCTGTCGATATTGCCGCGACCGGGCGTCCGCGCGGTGGTGGCCGGATGCAAACCGGGGCTGGCGGGCTGTCGGCTCAGGTCGATCACCTTGGATTTGTGGCGTCATGGGCCGCTCAGCCGGGGCTTTCGTTCAGGTTTGACGCACCCAACCCCACGATTTCAGTCGAGGGAATCGAGATCCCGCTGGACCTGCCCGATCTGACCAGCGACATCCACGTCGATCTGATCACGCCCGGGCAATGGGATGGCATCGAACGGCTGCTTGGCCTGCTGGCAGAGCGCAGCGGAAACGCCTTCCTGCTGGCTATTGTCGACTGCCTCGGCTGGCGTCGCGAGCGGCGGGTGTTCGGCGAGCCCGATCCCAACCGCCTGCAACTTGCCGCCCTTGTCTCGGAACCCGCTGACGCGCTGCGGGGCTGGTTGGGCAAGTTGCTGTCCGACCCGATTTCGCGCATCGCCCCCAGATTGGAGGTTTTCGCCGCCACACTGGAAACACCCAGCGGCCGCGTGTCCGGTGCCGGTACGCTTGGGGATCCATGGCGCATCGAGCTGCCCGGTATTGAAAACGGCCCCGGCCTGGCCGCATGGCGGATGCCCGAACGCTCGGAACCAGCGCCGGACCGGTTTGATTCCCTGCCTCTGCGCAGATGGCGTCCGGGTAACACAGGGCTTGAGGCAGGCGCGCTGGCTTTGGCCTTGCAAAGTGAATTGCCCGCCGCGCTGAACGGGTTGGGCACCGCAGAATTTCAAGTCGGGCTGGACGCCCTGACGACCGAATGGACCCTAAGTGATGGCATGGTGCGGCCACCGGCCAGCGCCCCCACCGAGACGGTTCTGCACATCATTGAAAACGCGGACGCGGACAGCCTGATCTCGCTTGCCGATGCCGAGCCCTATCTGGGTGCCGCACCGCCCGTTCTCTTCGTCGTCAGAACGCTGTCCGAGAATGCCCCGCCACCTGCGGATACAACGGCTGCTCGGCGCATCGATCTGCGCATCAGCGACCGTGAACCAACGGCCTTTCCGCAGGTTCCGGCAGATGCCAGCGGCACCTGGACGATATTGCTGGCTCCGCGCCCGGACACCCCGGAAGGCGGGGCAGCCGGGCAAGCCGCGCGCCTTGCTCACGCTCTGGCACCGGCATCGAATATTGCCGATGCCGCCGTCTTGGCGGACCGGTCGGCGGGTCACGCGGCGTGGCTTGCGCTGAACGATATGGCGGCTGGGCCAGACCGGTTGCTGATTGCCGGTCTTGCGGGGGCGAGTATCGATCCCCTTTCGTCCGAAGCATCCGAGGCGCTGAGCCGTTTGGACGAGCTGTTGCCCCCCATCGATCCGGCAGAGCCTGACGATCCTGATCTGGCACTGGGCAGGCAGTTGATCGGTCAACGGCGCAATGGCCGCCCCCTGTCCGAACTTGCGCCGCCCGCCGGTTGGACCGGCGCGGTGCGTGCGGGCCTTGAAATCCATCTTTTGCATGGCGTGATCCAGCGCGATGTGATCCAGCGCGCGATGACGGCCGTTACGGCGGCCGGGCTCAGCGCCTACGCCGTGGGCCGTGCCGCACGATCCAGCGCCAAACGTATCGAGGCGGCAGGGCTTGGCGTCTATCTGCCCGTCGGTGAAGCCCCGGCAAACGGCACCATTGGCTTCGAAGGCCGGGCCATGGCCGAGCTGTTATCGACCGGTCTTGACCGCGATGGCCTCTCGGTACCTCAAATCACCGCCCGCCTTGCCAGCAAGGTTGTGGTTTCGGGCCGGATCACCCGAGGAGATGGCTGGTTGATCGGCGGTCCGGACAGCGACGATGCCGCTGCCCCCCTCGCGCTTCGGTCCATCGAAGTATCGGCCTGCGTCGGTACGGACGGCACATCCGAGCCGGAAACGGATGGCATAGAACTTATCTTCCACGGTGTTCGGATACTGGGCGAAAGCCATGCCCGGCTGGCGATCACCCCCGACAGTCTCAGCGATCCGGGCCTCGCCAGCGCGGCCCCGACAGCCCCCGGCATACGCGAGTTGCTGGCTGAAATCGTTGCCGAAGCCTCAATCGCACCTGCGGCAGGCATGTCCGAATTGCTCGACCTGCTACGAGCGACCGGCATTCTAGGCGCAGACGATGCCTTTGACCCGCTGTCCCTGTCGCATTGGATCGACGACCCAACCGCACAGCTTCAGGTCGCGTTGGGTGATCCCGGCCTCGGCACGGACCTGTTGGCGCTGGTGCAGTCCTTCGTGGCGGGCAACGGCAGCGGAATTTCATTCGACAGCGCTCAGAACCGACTAAACGTCTCGCTCAGCGGCAGCGCCGATGACCTGATCTTTGGTCAGTGGTCGCTTGAGGCCAGCCTTGGCGCGTCCGGCCTTCTGTCAGGCGCGCTGGAGTTCGGGGTTCCCGATGGCCTTGGTCTACAGGTGGGCTTCGCGCCCTTCTCGGCGCAGATCACCCTGCCCGGCGGGCTACCTGACATTCCCGCATCAATGCCGCTGTGGCCCGATCCGAATTTCGTGTCCCATCTGCGGGCCGTGCCTCCGATCCTGTCCGCACTTGCGCTTTCCCGACTGCTGGAAGGCTTGCGCAGTTTCGATCCCGCCGTGACGCCTATTGTCGATGCAGGGCTTGCAGCCTTTGGCCTGAACGCCGAGCCGGTTCGGGTGCCTCCGATCCTGTTCACCAATCCCGGCGTTTGGTTTAGCCAGGCGGATGTGCTGGGCGGCCCGGGCGGTGGAGTACGCGCGGCGCGGGTGATTGCCGTCATGGATGCGCTGCGGCCATTGATTGGCGTGGGCGGCGGATCCGGTGTCTGGACGCTGTCGCAGGGCGTCGATCTGGTTGCACGAGACGCCGGCGGCCTGGTGCTGGAATTCCAGATCGACCCCAGCGCATTCCTTCCCGACGGCGACATTGCCTTTGGCGGAGCCTTCGGTCTGCGCTTTCCAACCTCAGGCGGGCAGACGCGGCCAGAGGTTTCGTTCTTTGCCGGTTTGCCGGGCGGAACCCCCGGTACACGCGCGGTCCACCTGTCGGTATCCGGCGACATCGTGCGCTTGTTGCTGCGTCCCGATACCAGTGCCGACATCGAAATTTATCCCGGCCCACCCGACCTGACCAGCCTGTTGACAACGGCCCTTGTGGCGGCGTTGCCGCAGGCTTTGGACGCCATTGTGGATACCGGCACCGATGTCGGGGATGTGGTGGCCGATATTGGCGACGCCCTCGCGCTGCGCGTCGCGGGCAGCTTTGACGCGGGTGAGCTGGCTGACTGGGCCGCTGATCCGCAAGGCAGTCTGGCCGCCCGATGGCCGACGCTTTTGTCCAGCGGGTTGGCCCAACTGGGTCCGGTTCTGCCAGCCGGGGTTTCGGTTGCTGGCACGGCAAGCGGGCTGCGCGTGACCGTCGCCAATGCAGGCACACCCGGTTCATCGGTATCGGTGGAACTGTTCACGGCACCTTTGGCGGTCGAGTTTGCCGCCGATCTGACGGCCATTCCTTTTGTAGAAGACATCGACGTGCTTGTCCGCGTCGATGCTGGCGGTCTGGCCCGTCTGAATACCACCATAGGCCCCGCTGCTATTCCGGTCGCCGATGGATTTGTCCTGCGCCCGATTGTTGAAATGGACGTCGGCAGCAGCGTTGCGACCCCCGAGATCAGCACAGGCCTGTCCTTCGATCCGGCAGCAAATCAGGTGCTGCGTCTGACCTACGACTTCCAGACACAGCAATTCCGACTGGGCGTCGGCGCGGACACCCCGGCCGAAATCGCCGCCGCACTGATGCATCTGGCGGTGGAACTTGTCGGTGGGTTTGTCCTTGGCCTTGAAGAGGTTGACGCACTGCTCGATCTGCCAGTCGGATCAAGCGATGTGCGCGGCATTTTGGGCGGTGTTGTCCTGACGCCCGGCGGTGCGTTGGACTCGGACTTCTTCCGCGTTCTGCCGGGTGACGGCGAAGACATCGAAGCGCTGCTGCTGACCAAGCTGGACCGGCTGCTGACCCTCATCGAAAACATCGCCGATGCCGGGCCCAGCGTGCGCGTCGGTGGCGAGGTGGATATCGGCATTGCCCGCGTCGGAAACTCCATCGGCCTGTCACTTGGCATCGCCAACAGGTTCGAGATTGTCGGCGGGGACATTGCGATCTGGCTGGAGAATGACAGCCGCTGGATCAACGGGGATGTGGATCCCGGCCTTCAGATCGGATTGCTGAGCACAAGCGGCGGGCTGGATTTCGCCCCGACGCTGGCCGTCAACGGCATCGGGATCAGGATCGGGCGCAGCAACGCTCCGCTTGTGAAATCCCCCATCGCGCTGGGATCAATTGCGATACACGCCTTTGCACGCGTTGAGACTGGCGAGGTTCTGGGCGGTGCTCAGGTCGAACTTGCCGAAGTGGGCGCAGCCGTCGGCGGCGGGTCCGGCGACAATGCGGTGGCCTCTGGCCTGCTGAGCGAAACCAATGACGGCGACGCTGCTCTTGCCCCTGCGTTCAGCCCGGCCCTGTCGGTCCAAACCTTGTCCGGCGGCGGTTTCAGGTTCGGGTTCCGCGCAGGCGAAGGATCGGGGCCGTGGTGGCTGCCGATTCGCAAGGGCTTTGGCCCGCTTTATGTCGATCAGATCGGTCTGGGTGCGCAATCGGATGAAACCGACGGGCTGCAATCCATTTCGCTGCTCTTCGATGGTTCGGTCACGATTGCCGGGCTGGCAGCCAGTGTTGATGATCTGAAACTGATTTACAGAACGGATCGGGGTGGCCTGCTGGACAGCGCATCCTGGGGCGTCGATCTGGCCGGGCTGGGTATCTCAGCCGATCTGTCCGGGATCAGCCTTGCCGGTGGATTGCGCAAATTCGGTGAAACGCCGGATATCGAATATGTCGGCATGATCGCCGCGCGGTTCGCGGTTTACGGCCTGTCGATCTATGGCGGCTACGCCTCCACCTCGGACGATCAGGGGCGCTATACCGCCTTCTTCGCGGTTGGGTCTTTCCTTGGTCCAATCGGCGGGGCGCCGGCCTTCTTCCTGACCGGGATTGGCGGCGGCTTTGGCATCAACCGCGATCTGGTGCCACCCACGGATCTGGGCGATTTTGGTGATTTCGTTCTGATTCAGGCACTTGACCCTGCGGCAGACCTGCCCACGGACGTCATTGCCTACCTTGAGGAAGTGCGCAACACCTTCCCCGCCATTCGCGGCAAGTTCTGGTTCGCTGCGGGGATCAGCTTTACCTCATTTGCGCTGGTCGACGGGATCGCCGTTGTGGCCGTCGAATTCGGTAACGGGTTCGAGTTGTCGATCTTTGGCCTGGCCCGGATGGCCCTTCCCAGACCGCAATTCGCGCTTGTTTCTATCGAGCTCGGCCTGCTGGCGCGGTTCTCGACCGAAGAGGGTGTTATCTGGATTCAGGCGCAGCTGACCGACAATTCCTGGCTGCTGCACCCCAGCGCGCGCCTGACCGGCGGCTTTGCCTATGTCAGTTGGTTCAAGGGGCCGAACCGGGGGCAGTTTGTCCTGACGCTGGGCGGGTATCACCCGAATTTCGACGCCGAAGGCTATCCGGTTGTTCCCCGGCTTGGATATAACTGGTCGGTTTCCTCGAACATCGTCATCAAGGCCGAGAACTACTTTGCTCTGACCTCCGAGGCGATCATGGGCGGCGGATTGTTCGAAGCGTCCGCCAAATTCGGGCCGGTGTTCGCGTCTCTGGGCTGGGGCGGCAACGCCATCGTATATTTCGATCCCTTCCGCTACGAGGCCGACGCTTACGCACGGATTTCGGCGGGTATCCGGATCAAGACGTGGTTCGGAACGATCAAACTGTCCTTCACGCTCAGCGCTGAAATTCAGGTCGCCGGGCCAGAGTTCCACGGCAAGGCACGGATCAAGATCGGGCCCATCGACGTCACGGTCAAATTCGGCAAACAGGGCGATCCGCCGATCCAGTACATCTCGTGGGTGGATTTCTCGGCCAAGTATCTGGAGCTGGCAAGCGGCAATTTGGCCGAGGCGCTGTCCGGCATCGCCGGGCGCGGTGCGCTGCCGCCCGCCAGCAATGACGGCGAGCCGCCCGGTACCGCCGACGGGTCCGAGGCCAATCCGTTCGACGTCATGAGCGAGTTTGAGTTGTCGCTGACCAGTACCATTCCGCTGACCCGGATCATCCGGCCGGGGCGCGCTCCGATCGAGCGTGATCCCACGTCCACGCTGGGGGTGGCCCCGGTCAACCTGATCGTTTCCGAGATCACTTTGTCGCTGCAACTGCGCCGCCTTGACCGCCCGAATGACGAGCGGCTGGATGATCTGGACAAGATCAAGATGACCACCCGCAACACCGGTGCATTCCCGGTCGGCGTCTGGGGGCCGCCACAGGGGTTGGATGACAAGAAAGTGCCAAAAGGCAAGGTGATCGGCGCGACCGAAGGCGTGGACCTGCGTTTTGTGCCCGAGTTCTTCAACCGCCGCCCGGATGCCTCAACCGGCGGTGTGGCGTTCAATCAGGTCGAATCCGATCTGCGCAAACCTCTGCCATTTCGCGATGTGGGGCAGTTCTTCGTCGCGGTGGCGATACTGGCCACCGAACATCGCACTTTGCTGAGTTCAATCAACGACCTTCAGATGGCGCAGTTGTCAGCGGAGTTCCAGCAGGATCAACGCCTTCGCGTCGGCGCAACCGGTGCCCGTGCCTTTGACCGCAGCCGCCGGACACCGATGCGGGTTGGTCTGCTGACTGAACGCATCGTCAGTGACGCGGCACCCGGTGCCAAACGCGAAGTGCTGCGGACGCCGCCCGAACGCCGCCCCATCCGCTTTGGCACGCCCCGGCTGCGCGGGCAGTTGGCGCTGCCCAACGTGTCACTGGGCGAGGCTGGTGGCGCACTGGCAGCACGTGTCACCCGCGTTCCGGCCGACCGGGCGCGCCGTGCGAAACGTGTCCGCCCGCCTGTGCTGGATGAGGTTCTGGCCGCACGGGTCGATCGGGCTCCGGCCCTCTTGTTGCGGGCCGCCTCAGCCGATGCGCGGGTCGGACGCACGGTTGTTGCCGAGCAACGCGTTCCCCTGACGCTGGCGGCTGGCGTTCAGGCGTCCTCCAGCGCGACACGCGCATCCGGCCCGACCCGGGACCGGTTGGCGGCCACCGCCCTGATGGCCGGGGCCAAACCGCCTCGGGGCGCGCGTACGGACAAAATAAAGCCCACAGGGCTGGCCCCCGGGGAAATCGCTGTCTTTGATCTGCCGGGTGCGGCCCGCTCGCCCCGGTTTGAAACAAGCGGTGTGGTCGCGCTGAACGGTCCTGCCCGTATTGTCGCCATCGGTCTGGACGGACGCGTCCTGTCGGACAGCGCCGGTGACGCGCGGCGGGTCAAGCTGCCCAAGGGAACAGCCGCCTATGCCGTCGTGGCAGGTGATGACGGGGCCGCCACCCCGGAATTCGCCGGGTGGACCGAATCCGAGTCGGTTGCCTATTTCGGGCGGTCGCTGGCCCTGTGCCGGGGCGGCTTCCTCTATGCCGAAGGCGCAAGCCGCGTGCGCGGCGGACGGGCTGGTGGCACCGGCTGGTTCCGGGCATCGCACCTGACCGATCAGTCTGCCCTTGTCGAAACCCGCTTTGACTGGCCCGCCACATCTGTCGCCCTGTTGCTGGAAGGTGAAGTGGTCGCAGAATATCTGGAATCCCTCGCAATTTCCGTGCGCGGGGCCGAGGTGCTGGACGACAAGCCTATCCTCGCCCCGTTCGATGGCAAAACCCTGGTCGTGTACGCGCTGAAACCGCAGGACGACGCAGGCTTTGCGGTTCGGGTCGCCGGGCTGGTCCCCGGTCGTCTGGATGGGGTCATCGCGGCGCAGTTGCAGCCAGATCGTCTTGTTACCCGACTGCTGAACGAAAGCGTATCGCTTTCGGTCGGTCTGCTGCGCGGCAAGGGTGCGCGGCTTACGTTCAAATGGAGTCCCCCGGCAGATGTCACGCCGCGGCAGGACGAATACCAGGAGTTCTAGCAATGGTCGCACGTGGTCGTTTCTTCCTCTACGACAGCATCGTTCCCGCCCTTGAAGCGGGACGGTACCGGCTGCGCGGCGATCTGGATATTGCGGCGACGGAAGACGGCGATGCGGCCTCGAACCTCGGGGTGCGCCCGTTGGAGACCCATATCAACGTCACCGCGCCACGGCTGAAACTGCCGCCGGATCAGGCGCTTATGACGTTTCCGCCTGCGAATTCCGAAGGAGCCTATGAATCCCGCCTGCCGCAGATCGTTCTGAAAAAGAAAACCCTGCCGTGGGATCGAAAGGCGGCACAGGATGGCACCATGTTCGGCGATCAGGAGGTGACTGAGCGCACGCCATGGCTCGCCCTTGTCATCATCGCCGAGGGCGAAGGCCAGATCGAGCATGACATTCCATGGCAGGACTGCGTGACCGAAGGGGTCGATCTGCCCGGTGACAAGGATGTACCGACCGCCACCCGGCTTTCGGTTGCCGCATCCGTGGTCAGGCGCGTGTTCCCAACCGTCGAAGATCTGCCGCTGCTGACCCATGTCCGAGAGGTGAATATAGACGATACCGAGGCCGCAATGGGCGATGATGACGGCTTCCTTGCGGTGGTCATTGCCAACAGGATACCGCAGTTCGATCGGGTGAATTGCCGACCCAAGGCCTATACCGCCTGTCTTGTGAACCTTGAGGGGCAACTGGGTGTCCTCCCCGCCCCGCTGCCGCCCAGACCGTTTTTCGATATCTCCGATCTGGTGTTCAGCGACGAACTTGCCGTGGTCAACAACGCCATCGAGACCGGGGCGGCAATCACGCCTCAGATCGATGGTGAAATCAGGGATCTCGACACCACGGACGGCAACGCGATGGCCGAAGCCATCCGTCGGGGTGAGGTGGTGTTTCATGACGGAGCCATGATCGACCGGGCGGGGACAACCAATGGTGGCCTGGCCAATCTTGGGCCGATCTCTGGCGCTGCGTTACTGGACGGAGACTTCGCAACCCTGTCCTCCAACCAAAGCACAACCTTCAAACTGCAAGGCGTGTTTGACGGGTTTTCGATCCCCGTCGACAAGGTGTTTCAGGACCAGATCTTGCGCTTTCCTGTTTTGACCTCGTGGCGGTTCACCTGCAGCGGTGCGGGCAGTTTCGAACAGTTGATGAAAAATCTCGATGTGGGGTTGCTGGGCCGTCGGACTGGCAGCGGGTTCGCCCGCCCGCTGGCCGATTGTACGCCGGACACCGGGGGCGACAGCTCTGGCCCCGCCCCGGCGTCCCGTTTGCCGCTGGAGGTGGCGAAAAGTGGCCACCTGTCCCTGCCCTACAGAACCCGCGTCGGCGATGGTGAAAGCGCGTGGTACCGGGGGCCGTTCTCGCCCGTTCGGCTGCAACGCGACCTGCCCGGTACGTCGGGTCGAACACTGGCACATGTCAGCGACCATCTGCGAACGATGACCCCGGGGGGTGAAGAGGATGTCTCGCTTGCCGTGGCCTTTGAAACCGGGCGTCTTCTGGCCCTGTCGCAGCCGTCGTTCATCGCCGCGCTCAAACGGTGGCGGGCGGAACGGTTTGGTGCGGCACGGGCCAAGGCCGGGATCGATTTCGCGATCAATGACCAACTAGGGCTTGCCGCGGTCGCGGTGCCAAATCCAAATGTCTTCGACACGCTGTTGAAAGCCCGCTTTGCCCGAGAGCTTGAGGCCAGCCTGATCCAAACCGTCAGCATCAACCCCGAAACCAGCGTCGCCGCCCTGCGCCCGCGCGTGGATATCGGCAACCCGGTCCCCGAGTTGGACGACGACCCCACCCGCATTTTGGCCGAAGGTCTGCAGCTGGATCGGGCCGTCGTCGGTGCCTTGCTACGGCAACCCGATGACGAGGGCGCGCTGGCCCAACTTATGGAGCAATCGCCAACGGTTGCAGGGGCCACCGTTCAGCCGGATGCAGAGATCGCGGCGCGGCTTGTCGACACGCTGGATTCCGGCGTGCGGCAGCTTGCCCGCTTTGCCGTTGGTCCCGACGCGCTTGAGACAGGCGATCTGGATCAGGTGCAGGACTTTGACAATCTTGGCGATTTTCTCGCCGACCGTATCGAAAGGACCCGCAGATGAAGCTGTCAGACAAGCTTGGGTATGAACAACTGCACGCGGCCCTGAACCTCGACCTGTTCCTTGCGGCCCCTGATGGGGAAACCGTGGCGACGGACAGTGTGCTGACCTTTCTGGCGCGGCTTCGCATGTTGGAAGGCGTGCCCTTTAACACTCTGGTACCGGATTCCGATCTTCTGCCGGTCGAGTCGATACGGTTCTTCTATCTCGACAGGGCCTGGACGGACGCGCTGGTGCAGGGCGCACTAAGCGTCGGAACCGCGAATTCGCTGGAACGTGCGCAATTGGAACGGCTGTATCCGCAGATCGAGGAAGAAATAGACGAAGCGGAACGCCGTGTCCGCTCACCCGGGTCCGAGCCGAACCTGACCGGATCCGCCGGGATCGTGACCGGGTTCCTGATGCGCTCGGCCGCCGTGGCGGGCTGGCCGGGGATGCACATCCGCGCCTATGACGCGGAACCGGTGGACAATGATGAAGACATCGTGCCGGAGTCTCATCCCGACCGGATCAAGCTGCTGCGGCTCGAACGACTGGCCCCGTCGGTGCTGTTGGCGCTGTTCGACGGCATTCCCAATGTCATCCATATCGAAGAACCCCGGCAGGGTCTTCAGTTTGGCGTCCGGCTGGATGAACAATCCAGCGGGCGCTGGCGGGCCTTTGTGCCCGCACGGGACGTGCGGACCGCCGGATATGTGGATGATGATGGCGTTGCAGTTGAACCGGATGACGATGACCCCACCGCCCTGTCGGCCCTGGCAGCCCAAATCCCGGTCCGCTTTCGCCCCGGGTCCGCCGGGGTGCTTGATCTGTCGAACACCGCCCGCGCTTTTGCCGATGCCGAGGGCACCGGTATGACAGACCCCAATCCCGGCACGGAAATCGACGGGGCCGAGTTTGCGATGCAGATGATCCGCTTCCCCTACCGTCAGGTCTTTGCACAGACCACCACGACCGTTGTCATTCAGGATGCGGCATTCACGCCGAACCTGGCCGTCACGCCCGATTACGCCGAAATCCTTCGCCACCGCCTGGACGAGAGCTGAGCCATGGCCAACCCGATTGATCCGCAGCTGATGCAAGCCATCCTCGCCCGTCCGGGCTGGTCGATGGCCGTTGAACTGGGCGACACGGCGGTGTCCCGCCTCGACCGGTTCGCAACGCCGCCACCGCCGCCGCCTGCACTGGTCGTTCCGGTGGATGTCCGCGCGCTTTACGTGCCGGTCAATCATGATGAAGACTATGTAAGGCTTCCGATGGAGCTTGGCGGACCGGCCAGCGATACGGATGAACCCGCCCCGCCCTTCTCGGATCCGCAACCCCGGGACCCGGGCATTCACATTCACTGGGCGCTGCCCGATGGGTTGTTGCGCGGTGATCTTGAGGATGACGAGGATAGCCCGCTTTCCCTGCGTCCACTGCCGAACCGTTGGCTGGTGGTGCGGATGACCGGCCCCGAAAACACACGCACCGTTGATCTGCGCGCCTGGGTCGTCGCGTCAGAGACGGGCCGGGTCTACGATCTGGAAGATTACCCCGATGGCGACAGCGCAGGCGACGGTGATCAGTTGGAACCCGACGAGTTGGACGGGGTCGTGGGCGGCTCACCAAGCTGGACGGCGGGGTATGACTCGACACGCAACCGGTTCGGGTTTCACGATCCGCTGACGGACCTGAACCCGAACCAGATCACCACACGCCTTGCCTCATACGTGATCATTGGCTGGTGGTCCGAACGGGCGTCGGACCCGCTGGCCAAAAGCTTCTGGCCCTTTGCTGTTTCGCGCACGCTGGACGAGCTTGGCTGGACCGCGTCCCCGGCCCCCTATGAAGGTGCAATCTCACAACCGGTTCAATCCGGTTTGGCGGGCTTTGCGCAGACCCAGTTCCGCGCATCCTCCTCTACGGTGACCGACAGTTTCGACACACCGGTCGAGGCCGTCTCGGCCCGTGGCCTGCGGGTCACCGATACGCGCACCGCATTGTCA
Organism: Ruegeria sp. C12; assembly: GCF_056537745.1. NCBI lineage: Bacteria > Pseudomonadati > Pseudomonadota > Alphaproteobacteria > Rhodobacterales > Roseobacteraceae > Ruegeria > Ruegeria sp. C12. Next base: position 686,837 of record NZ_JBQFSA010000001.1, on the reverse strand, counting down.
CTGTCCAGCGCGCAGGCCGCATTGGCCAGCGGGTACGAACCGCTTGTCTTCGACGCGGTGGCAATGTCGCTGGTGACCATGCACTACGATACTGTTCTGCATGGCCGGGTCATGGGGGTTCGGATCACCGGGCCGGTCGGGCGCGATTTGGCCCCCCGCCCGCCTGCCATCGGAATTGCGTTGGGGCCGACCCTTGAACGATTGATCGCCGCGCAGGTGGCCGACAGCTTAGGCCTGACCGACGGCGAGGAACGGGAATACACCGAAAGCCTGCTGACCGCCGTCGCCAATGGGGCCATTCGCCGCTTGGGCGAACAAGACGGCATCATCGCGCTGGACGAAGCCGAACATGGCGACGGATTTGAATCCTTCCGTGGTCGCGAAGTCTATGAGGACGTGATTGTCGAGCGGCGGCAGACCGACATCAAGGCCGGGCGGCCCGTGCGCACGAAGATCGCCACGCTCGCCTCGAAGCCGCCGCCAAAGGCGGACGTAATGTGGCTTGGCACCAAATCCGGGTCCAAAAAGGCCAATCTGAACGAGTTGCGCCGCACGGCAAAGCTGGAAACCGACAAACGGTTCCGCACCCAGCCCGACGACGAAGGCCCGACCGTCCGGCGCATTCGCCGACCAGCGCCCCGCTATCATCGCGCGGTGCCTCCGGTTGTTGGGTTGCGCGACTTTGGACGCTCGAACCGGTTTGACGACTGGCGTTTCACCGAAGACAGACGTTTACGCTGCCACTGGGCGCGTGAGTTGCCAATTGCCTTCGGTCGCCGCTTTGAAGCGCGCGATTACGTACCTGCGCTGCCCAACCTGTCCAACTTGCCGGGCCAGACCCGCCGGATATTGGAACACAGCTTCCTGTTCGACATCTACATGCTGGCCTGGATGCTGCAAGCCATCGAGCAAACCTCGGAACCGGCAGAGGCCCCGGCGGTGCAAACCCGCGTGCGGGCCGAAATGGCGCTGCGGTTCTCGCCCGAGGGCAGCTATGACGGCACGCCGCCACTGGCCGCGAATACCACACCAATGGCGCGGGCGACGCTGAGCGACGAGTTGCTTAGGTTCTCGCTTGCCGAAGGGCGCGAGCCCAGCCCGGTCGGAATAACCATGTGGTCCCAACCCTGGGTGCCGGTCTGGCTGGAATGGGAGGCGCGTCTGGAAACCGGCCAGGATTTTGACGGCTGGAAACTGGGCCGGATTGAATTCGAAGGGGCCTCTGACGTTGGCGGGCAATCCCTTAACATCCTCGGCCGTTCGCCCATTACCGATGGTCTGCACGATGCGTGGACGAGCCTGATTGCCGACTATCTGGACGCCGAAAACCAGCGCGACGAGGATGAGGTAGGCGAGATTTCCGAGGCGCATGAGGCGCGCCTTGCGCAGCTCAGGACTTATCTGGACCTTGCGGATCTGGGGTCGGTCACGCTGGATCAAGTGGGTGACCTGTGGCTGGGCCTCGAACCCCAACCCGACGGGCAAGAGCGTGACGTGCCCGAAGCAGTCGCCGATAACATTCGGGCGGTCGGGCTTCCCCGTCTGATCGCAAGTGGCCGCCTGAGCCTTGTCCGGGCGCGGATCGTCGATTGTTTCGGGCGGTTCCGAGACCTCAACACGCAGCGGTTGGTGCGCCCTCATGCACTGTCCAGCACGGATGACGAGGATCGCCCGGCCCTTGAACTGCCGCCACGCCTGTCGCTGCCCGGTCGGCTGATGTTCCGCTTTGTCGATCCGGCAGACACATCTGATGAACCCGCCGAAGCCCGTCTGAATCAGGCGAACCCGTCGCAGGGCATCAGCCCCATCGCGGGCTATATCCTGCCGGATTTCATCGACGAGTCGCTTGAGATGTTCGATGCGCAAGGCAACCCGCTGGGCGAGATTCTGCAAGACCCGGTCGCCGGTGGTCTGGTCTGGGAAGGCGCGGTTGGCCGTCCCGGACCGGCTGTTAACGACCCCGAAGTAGGCCTGCCCCCGGCGGCGCAGGTGCTGGGCCGGATCGCGCGCGGGATGATCGACGCGGACGCGCTGCGCACGCAGGATCCTGAGACCGCAGAAGACGAAAGCGCGCTGTCGGCCTTCCTGCGCGCGGTTGATACAACAATGTGGGGCGTGGACGAGGCGCAGGTTCAGGCCGGAGCCACGATTGCAGGACTGGTCGGACGCCCGGTCGCCGTGGTGCGGGCGACGCTGTGGCTGGATATCCCAACCGACCTTTCGCAGATTGATGCCTTTGGTGAAACAGCCGAAGCATTGTCCCAACTGCTTGACGACGAAGGCGTATTCGAAGCCGTCAAGGCGCGCGCTTTCGAGGTTGCGCTGGGTGAGGTCGCCAAGGGCTATGACGGGCTTTACGGCTATTTCGTCGGCGACGATTTCCGCCGCTTCCGCCTGATCGAGAAATCCGTCAGCAAGGCTGCGCCCGCTGCCGGGTTGGGGTTTGGGTTCCGCGCCATTCTGGGCTCGGCCACGTTGGCGGAACCGTCGCCGCTGACCTCACCCTACATCGAACCCGGCGGGCGTATCTTCACCCATTCGGGGCAGAAGGTGCAGTTGACGTTGTTGATGAACCCCGCCGCGCGGGTGCATGCGACATCCGGGATTTTGCCGAGAAAGTCTTTGGAATTGCTGCGCGATTGGGTGGCTCCGGGGTTGGAAAAGATTGCCCCGTCAGCGCGGATCGGTCCGGTTCTGATCGATCCCGACAAGGTGCGCCTGCCGAAGATCGCGGCCTTTGGCAAAGACCAGCGGTGGACCCGCCGCAACAGCCCAATCACCTGGCGCGACGATCCTATTCTGGCGGCAACGCAGGCTGCCATCCTGCCGGACGGCCCGGTTTCGGTTGAAGAAGGCTGGATACGGATCGGGGCCAGCGACAACAGCGAGGAAGGAGGCACCTGATGGCACGCTATGACTGGCCACGCGATCTGAGGAAACCGCCCGAATCCCTTGCTGGTCGGGCCGAGGCCAACGCAGCGCGCGCCAATGGAACGGCTATCGGAGGGAATCTGGGTAATCTTGCGGCCTTGGGCGAAGTGATCGAGGGGGCCTTTGACGAAGAACGCCAATGGATGCCGCTGGGCCCCTTCATTCTGCGCAACGGTCAGGCGGACGGCGACCCAGTGGTTGCAGGGCGCATTCGCGATATTCAGGTGCATCCAAACGGCCAGCGTGCCTATGCCGGGGCGGCCAACGGCGGTGTCTGGTACACCGACGATGCCGGGGAAAGCTGGGCACCGCTGGGCAGTTGGGCCCTGGCCGCGGCCACAAGCCGGGACGATCTTGTACTGACTGTCGGCGCATTGCTGGTCGAGTGGGGAGAAGACGGCGGAGGTGCCGACGACCCCGCCTTGGACGCGGTCTATGTGGGAACCGGCGAGCTTAAACCATATTTCTCACTCGGTCCCGGGGGCAAACATGCAGGGATCGGGGTACTTCGCCTGAATGGAACGGTCGAGCAGGCGATTTCGCTGGTCGGGGTCAACCCGTGGCAGCGCGAAGGTGGTGAAGAACTAATCGGCGCAGGAATCTACCGTCTGGCCCGTGACCCCGGAACCCCTCTCGCCCCTGACCCGGCAAATGAGGCGACCCTTCTGGCCGCAACGTCCCGTGGTCTGTTCATGCGCCAAGGCCGTTTTGTCGAAGACCAAAGCTGGACATTTGTCGACTTCACGGATGGTGAGTTCACCGAAGATGACGATGGGGCCTGTACCGATCTGCTTTGGACCGATCAGGGCCTGTTTGTCGCGCTGATGGGGGCGGACGAGGATCTGGATGGCATCTGGCTTTCGACCGGAGGGCCGACCGGCACGTTCCAACGCATCGCGCTGCCGGACCATGATACCGGCACACGCCTTAGCCTTGCGGCCTCCCCTAATGAAGCAAGGCGAATTTACGTTGCCGGGCTGAAAGAATCCAACGTGGCGGACAAGAGAGGCCTTGGCCAGGGGTGGCTGATCGATCTGTCACACACCCCTGCCGGAGTGTCCGGAACGCCCGTCGCAGCGGTGTCGATCGATGACTGGCCCGTGGGTGTCTATACGTCCTCGGTCACTCAGGACGGGACCGATTATGTGATCGAAAGTGACCAATCACATTATGACCAGTGCATCACGGTTGTGGACAATGGTTCGGGCGACGATGTCGTCTTCATCGGCGGTCAGGGAATGAACAGCAACGCGCTGATTTTCCGTCTGCCAATCACGGGCACCGCTGCGGCAAACGATCTGTCCGCCGGGTTCACCGCCGCCAACCAGACGACAGCCGATACCGACCCGACCTTTGCCGGCCGCGGTATCCACGCAGATGTTCACGCCCTGCGTCCGGCGAATAACACGCTTTGGGTCTCGTGCGATGGCGGTGTCTTTACCCGGCCACTCACGGCGGGCGGCTCGGGGACGTCGCGCAATGTCGGTCTGCCGACGTTGGAACCGGGCTACGTACAATCCCACCCAACGCTTGACGGCCACCTGATTGCGGGTTTGCAAGACAATGGGTTTATCGAACGCATTGGCGGCAGTTTCTGGGACCAGATTTATGGCAGCGACGGGGGTGGATGCGCCTATCACCCAACGCGACCGCATATGGTGGTCAAGCAGACCTTCAACGCAGACTGGGATTTCATCCCCGCCCGCCAGCCACGCGGACCCGCTGTCCGGCATGCATGGAATCGAAAATGGGATTCCGAAAAGGCAGAAAACGGCCGGGCCAGTTTCTACTCCAACCCGCTGGTCCTGCCGGGGGAAACAGACGACACAGCACGGGTGTTCATAGGGACCGACCGGATATGGATGACCAACGACTGGTACGGGCATCGCCTGAGAACGGATTGGATGAGTTGGGTGACACTTCCATCTGCCACCGATCCCCATTCGGCCCGCAGCACCACCGAGCCAGGTCGGGATTCGCGGAACCGCGTCTTTCGCGACCAGCTCCGTTTTGAAACCCTAAGCGACAAGGTCGTCGCATTGGATGCACTGGTCGAGGGCGAACCGCCCGATTTTGAAGGCACCAGCATCGCGGTGCTGTGCGAACGCACGGTTCGGATATTCACGTTCGAGGGAAACAACCCCAGCTGGACCGGACGCAGGGCCGCCATCATCAGCGGCAACCGGCCCAGCAACAAAAAGGCCGAAGGCGATGAGCCTGATCCGTTTCTGGACTACCTTCCCTACTTTTCCGGAACCTCATGGACTGCCATCGCAAGACACACAGATACAACGCTGTATGTCACAACCTCGGGTCGGACGCGCCGCGACGGGGATGGCGAACTGATCACGGATCCGAACTTCGATACGCTGTGGTGGTATAACGGCGACGGGCGATGGTATCCAACCGGGCTGCATTTAACCGAGCCGGACGTGGCAACCGGCACCAGCGGCACCCCTGCCTCGGCCCATGCGGTGCTTGTGGACCCAGACAACCCGGATGTGGTCTGGGTCGGCACGCGGGTTGGTGTTTTCGAAGGACAGATCGACCAGTCCGGGGCGCATCCGAGCTGGACCTGGCGGCCTATCATGGACGGCTTGCCCCAGACGCTGGTCGAAGACCTGTCTCTGTTCCGGTCCGGCGACCGGCGGTATCTGCGCGCCGCGCTTGTGTCTTTGGGCGTTTGGGAGCGCGACGTGTCAGACACCCCGCACTCGGTCGGGCGCAGCTATATCCGGACCTTTGAGTTCGACACCGGGCGCGGCGATCTGCCAGACCCGGCCTGGGCCCCGCGAACGGACCCGTCCAATCCCAGCAACCGCCCACTGGTCACGCACAACAGCCCGGATATTCTGTTCGTCGACACCCCGCCGATCGAGGTGCTTCTGAACGCAAACGAAGTCAATTTCGCAGCCGCGCGCAGCCTTAACCTGGCAACCGCATCAAATGGCTTCAGCGCTTTTGTGCAGGTCCATCATCGGCACGTAACCCCCTTACCCGCAGCAGATATTCAGATAAACTTGTTCTACCTGAGTTTCGCGCGCGGCCTTGGGCTTGACGACATTGAGGTCAGCGACAATCTACGCAACGCAATTTCTGCGGGCGTGACCGGAACGAACGCCCAGCGCGATTTTGCGATACCAGATCCCGGTCTTCACCTTCGCTTCCTGCGCAGGGCGAACCCCGAAGACCCACTGTTCAGCCGCAAAACCGGTATAGCCCATTTCGACACGGTCGATCTAACGCGCGCCGCTGGCGAGGCAGCACAGGACAGGGTTGCCCTTATCGCCGTACTTGATCCTGCAAATCGGCCCTTTGACGTTGCAGAGATTTCGCCCCGCTCGGGGGAAACCACTGTGACGCTGGATCAGGTGATGCGCCGTTCGGCCTATCTGGCCGCCCGCGCCTTCAATCGGTTCGACCCAAGCCCCTGAGGTTCAGCCGTCTGGGCTCATGCGATCCGACAGAGGATGAACGGTGACACGCAAGCCGGCCTTCGGGTTCAGGCGATCAGCCGATGTCGTACTCGTCCGCCCCGCTCCAGGACAAACGCTCTTTCACATAACCTGCGACAGAAGAGGAAACCTGTCCAAAGCCTTCGCCCCAGTCCAGGTCTTCGGACGCTTCATCCGAAGTACAAAAGGTCTGCAACACAGCGGCAAGATCACCGCAATCCGACGCGCGAGAATAGGTGTAGAGCAGCAACCGCATGGTATAGGCATGCGCCAGCAAGGCCCGGGCCAGAACAGGTCGGTTGGTGAAACCAAATCCAAGGAACAGTCGTGCAGGCTCAGCCATCACTTTCTTGAGCTCCTGATCGTTACGACAAAGCTCTTCAAACTCACCATAATCAACTGTTCGTTGCGACTGATCATCACCAACGATCATGGCGTCTATCAAGCGATCCAGATGCCCGATAACCAACCCTTGCCGCCGGTATTGCGCTGGGTTTTCAAGGGTTTTTTCCTTCCAGTCCGGAACGTTGGGAGAGTACGCCAAAGATGGTTCAAGCCCGGCAAGCTCAAAGTCGTCGGTGAACGCATAATAGGACAGCTTCAACAGGAAATATCGGGCGCGGATATTCTGATCCAGTTCGATATCGACGAAGGTCGCGGACCTTTGAATCAGTCTGAATATCGCAAGCGGCAGGAAGAGTTGGTAGATGGTTGAACGAAGGTAATAACCCTCGGTTGCCAGCCAACGTCCGTCTGCTTCGCCCAGATGGCCCTGCCGCTGCGTGCGTACCAAGCTGGCGACGCGGTAATACCCGCCTTCTGCGGCCTCAAACAGTTGGAAGAACAGCGGCTCGATCTCAGCATACAGTCTCTTGCGTGCTTCGAATTCATATGAGGTTCGCGCGTCATTAAGCGCCGCGTCCTTGGCCAGCATCGCCTTGAGTTTTTCCAACCGACGCGCGCTGAATGGGCTTAGAAAGGCGACAAAAACAGCGACCAGTGCGCTGACCAGGGCAGACACGACCGTCGCCTGACCGGCAGGTGTCAGGGTATGAAACCAAGCAAACATAAGATTTACCCAATCGCCCACCTCAGAGACAGAAAACGGTCACGGTCTGGTCATCAGTTCGGCAATCACCAGTCGGCGAAAACTAAGGAAAATAAGCACGCCAAACACGGCGTCGAAGGCAGCGAACCATAGGAACGGCCCCCCATGCGCAACGAAGGTTGCCACCATCAGCGCCCGCCCCAGCACGGCAATGACATTGGGATAACGCTGACGCACCGGATCAAGCGCGCCGGGGATTTGCATGACGGTCACAAAGATCAGCGTCGCCCCCCAGACCGAGGGCCAGGGGTTCTCGGCCCCAGCGGGCAGGCCCACAACACCCAGCGAAAACGCCGGGCAAAACAGGAAAAGCCCGCCGATGACGATTTGAAGCGCCAGCACAAATCCGAACAGACGGCGATGAGATTTGATCCGGTTGTCGGCCTGGGCGCGGGTCCAGCCGATGGATAACGTATCGGTCATGTTACTCATCTCCTTGTTCAGAAGGTTTTAAGGTATTCAAGTAAATCGGCTTTTTGGGTCGGGCTTAGATGCGTGCCGTAAACGTGGCCTGCGTTGGAATTGCCCGGCTGGGATGTATCGAAGCAATAGACACCTTCATCCTCGCACGGGGGTGACAGGAACCCGCCATTCACCGGGTCGATCACATCCGAATTGCGCTGGAATTTTTTGGGGCGATCTTCCGGGGCGTTAAGTAAATCCGCCAGCGTCGGCACCGATCCGTTATGCAGATACGGGCCGCGCACCCAAAGCCCATCCAGCGGCATATTTGCGTAGCCGTCGGTTTTGCGGAACTGCCGGAACGCGTAAGGCGTGTCCGCAAACAGTTCAGTCACCTGCCGCTGCTGGAACTCGTTTGTGTAGCTATCCAGCCGCGCGCGATCCGTCCCAATGGACGCGATTGGCTGAACGGTTCCCAACTTGTCGCCCGAGAACTCGTACTCTGTCCCGGTCCAACGCCCGTGGCACTCCAGACAGAAGGTCGCGTACAGGTTGGCCCCCCGTTCGGCGGCCTCGGCATCCACCTGTACCGGGTTCGCAGGCGGCGGCAGATCGCTGAGCCATGCTGCAACGCGCTCAATCCCGCCATGATCCGCAGTTTCCGCTGTCACCCCGGCCCCAAGCGCCGCCGACAGGTTGCGTTCGGCCAGCGAAGGGTTGTTGCCATCCCAGTGCAACCGCATGCCTTCGCGCGGGCCTTGCAGGAAGATGGAGGGAAAATCAGATGCGCCGATGACCTCTTGCGGGGTCAGTGCATCCCCGTTCATGTCGAATTCCAGCACCTTGTAGGGGTTGAACGTGTCCACGCGACCGGTGCCCCAATCCGGCTGGCGCGCCAATAGGGGCTGCAAAGCGGCGCGGGTCGCCAGCAATTCCTCGCGAATGCGGGGGACAACTGCAATGCGCCAGAACAGCCGCTTGACGGGTCCAAGGCCATTGCCGCTTTGTTCGATGGCGTCGAACAGCGGTTCGGCGGCCAGTTTCGGACTGGTCGAGGCGTCCAGCAGAAACTCGATAAACGCATGAAATTGCAGGTTGTTCGACGGCATTCCGGGCACGATCACCGCCTCGGCCTCAGCCGTTTCGCGATAGGTCCCGGCATGGCAGACGGCGCAGTTGAACCAGACCAAGGTGATGCCCAACTGATCGCGGCGGGAAATGCCAATTGGCAAGTCAGTGCGGCCTTTCTCATCCTCCTGATACAGGAACCCAAACGCCTCGTAGGTCGTCTTGCCCTCAAACGCGTCGGGGAAGAGATAGGGCAGCGCCTGCCAGACCTCATACGGCAATCCGCTGGAGGTTTCCGAACCGATAGAGCCGTGCAGGAAATGCTGCTCATCAGTCTTGAAATGCTCGGGCCCGCCGCGCAGCAAGGCCAACAGCAACCAAAGCGCGACGACCAAAGCAAGCAACCCGACCAAAGCCATCAGGCCCACAAGAATGGTCAGCGGCAACCGTCGGCGGCGGCGTTTTACCAGAGCCTCTTCAACAAAGGTGACAGGCTGGTTCCTCATTCTGCCGCCTCCCTGTCAGGGGTCGGGATTTGAAGGATCGGCTTGGTTTCATAGATCGACATCAGTTCTTCGATCATCGCATCACGGCTTTCGAACCTGTCCTCCTCATAACAACCCATCGGATGTTTCGGCGCATTGCACAGGCATTTATTGCAGCGTGTGCAAGGTTTTGGCGGCTCATCTTCACCTGCGGCCCAATGCTTGACCAGATCATTATTGGCTACCAGAGCCCGCGCGATGGACACCCCATCGCAGCCGCCCGAGGTGATGGCATCACGCACAACCCGCGCGTTCTGATAGCCGCCGGTGTTGATCACAGGAATGGTCACCGCCTGTTTTATCGCACGGCATTCTTCCAGGCTGATGCCTTCATCCTCGCGGCCTTTTTTCAGCCGGAACCAAAGCCGCAGGAATAGCGGGCGCAGCAAGGGGAAGCGGAAGAACAGGTAGTTTCTGAACCCGTTGACGCCCGATGCAATCATCGCGTCGTAAGTAACGGCCAGAACCTCAAGCGGCAGGTCCCCCGGCGGGTTCATTGGATGCGGAAACAGCGAGCCGGTCGAGACGTGCAGGGCATCCACGCCCGCGGCCTCGCACCATTGCGCGACCTGCACCGTGTCGGACAGGGTGTTGCCCTTACCTTCCCACGGCAGGACGTTGTTGTGGTCCACGGCAGAGAGTTTGACTTGCAGATGGAATTCGCGCCCGACCTTGGCGCGAATGGCGTCGATCACCTCAAGCAGGAACCGCGCGCGGTTGCGTAGGGAGCCGCCGTAATGGTCGGTCCGGTCGTTGATCGCGGAACTCAGGAACTGGGTGAACAGATAGCCATTGGCGGCGTGCAATTCGATCCCATCCAACCCGGCCTCACGCGCGCGCCATGCGGCCTGGGCGAAATCTTCGACCATTTCGCCCACTTCATGCGTGCTCATGGCGCGGGTTGGGAAGCCGTGCAGGGTTTCGTATGCGTTGGTGGGGCTTGGGGTCGGGCGGTGCTGATTGTGGATGCCGGGCAAATCCATCTGGCGACCGGAATGTGACAGTTGAAGGATGTATTTCGATCCGTTGGCGCGGACCGCCTCACCCAGCTTTTGCCACAGGGGAATGAACTCATCCGTATGAATGGTGGCGTAGCCGGCGATGATGCGGCCATCCATGCGCACGGGCACATAAGATGAGATCACGGCCCCCACCCCGCCCCGCGCAAACTTGCATTCCCAGTTGATCCGCGTCTGCGTCAGCGCCCCATTTTCGGCGTCGAAGCGACCCGAGATATTCGACCGGAAGACCCGGTTCTTGACCTCAAGGTTGCGGAACTTGAGCGGAGTGAAGATGATATCGTCGCTCATCCGGTTTCTCCCGCCTGTTTCCAGATCTCTGCCAGCAACGCCATGACCCAGTGCTGGGCCGGGCAGCGGCTCCAGCTTGATCCCAGAAAGGCCAGATCGGCATCCATGCCTGCGCCCGCCGCCCTGCGCGTGTTCATGGCGACCAAAGTGACTGGCCGCACGCGCCCGCCGATTGTGTCGCTATGGCGCTTTCCGGCACGCATCACGGTGCGTGGCGCGGCAATCACGCGCAAAGCCGCCTGTTCCGGGGTAAGATGGGCGCGCAGCCGCTGATCGGCCCATGCCGCTTGCAACCGTTCCAGGCTGAGCGCCAGATTATGCACCGCGATCCCGGTGCCGTGGACAGCGCCCTTGTCGCCCTTAGCGGCCTGACCCAACACGCCTTGAGCGTCCCGCAATGCGCCGGACAGAAAGGCGATGAGGCGCCGAAGGGGGTTAAACGATTGCAGATGTGTCTCGATCGCTTTGGCTGCATCCCAGGTTTCGGCGCTTGCCGCATAGGTCGGATCAAACACGCGGCCCGTGATCTGCTGCGCAAGCTCACCCACGGGCCTGCTCAGATCGCCCCTCACATAGCCCACCATCTGATTAAGCGTGTCGGTATCCCAATTGCCCGGCGCGAACTTATCGGCAATGTCCTGAGACATCCGACGCCTTTCGGGGTCGTCCCGCATCATCGCGCTGGGCAGCGGATTGCCACCAAGCGACAACGCCGATCTGACGCGGTGCGCCAGTATCCGGTTGATCAGCGGCCCCCGCGGGCGAAACCCGCGATCCAGCGCGGCGTGGTCGGCAAGCTGTCCGATCTCATCCGCGTCATCGGTCAGGATCAGATCGGCAAGCAGCGGGATGCGAATGTGACGGGCCATGCCTCAGCCCCCCGCGATCCGCCAGGGGAAGAATGGGTTGCGGGCATCGACCAGAGCTTCGGCAAGGTCCGGGCAATGGCGACGCACCACGTCGGAAAATCCGTTTTCGGCAACCCATCGGAACCCGGCCTCTGTGTAGATTTCCGGTCGGAAATCATCGGTATAGAAGCGATCGCTTTTCAGCCTGCGTGAGGCCATGAGGATGAAGATACGAAACGCCGTGTCCGAGAACCCAAAGCGCGGCGGCTGGTTTTTCGACTTCGCTTCGGCCAGTGTCCCGACCAGCAGATCGACCTTTTCGACGGTGCCATAGACCTCTTGCAGTGTGGACTGCCAGTTGGGATCATCGGTGATGTCTTCAAAGGTTTCAGGCCGCGTCGCGCCGATGGCGGCCCGGAAATCGGCATAGCGCGGCACGCCCCGCTCGCGGTCACGCAGGACATCAACGGCGGCGAGGTCGAGGAACACATTCGCCTCAACCTTCTTGTCCAGACGGCGCAGGGTTTCGGGGAAGTTGTTCAGCACCAAGGCACCCGGATTTTCGGTCGCCAGAGAATACAGCACGTCGTCGAAACTCAGATTGTCATACAGCTTGCGTGCGCCCGGACCTGACACTTCGGTCAGCCCGGCGCTGTGCAGATGCGCGTTGTCGGAATGGCTGCGGAATTCATATGCGTCCGGCATCAGCGAGTGCAGCCGGTAGACCGAGCCGAACTCCTCGGTCATCGCATAGGGGCTGCCATGATGATCCCGCGGAGAGCCGGGAATGCCCGACATCACCTCGCTGTCCGAGACCCGACCCACCGCGTTGAACACGGTTTCGCCCATCAGGCCCCAATAGTTGCCACGCATCGCCATGCGGCCTTCGGGGCTGTCCATCAGCGCGGGCGTCCATTCTACGGTGTGGATCTTGGCCATCAGCGCCGAGTTCACCAACCGCGCCTTGTGAAACAGCCAGTCTTCGCTTTCATCCGGATGATCAATGCGCAACCGCGCCACGATGGAATTATGCTCGCGCGCGAACAGAGTGTGCAGCACCGACAGCCCGGTCCACCAGTTGCCGTTGACACCTGCCAGTTCCTGACCTTCGCGCTTGGCCTTTTTGTCGACGGGTAAAAGACCATCGTCCAAAGCAATTTCGGCCGATTTGGGCCGGCCCTTCAGTTTGGCGGTGCGGACGTAACGCAGACGTTCCTCGGTCGAGCCATAGATTTGCGATCCATCCCACCAACTGGTTTCGACATTGCGGAAGGTAGGTGGACGGTTGGCATCAGCATCCGTCACCTGTTTGTCGGGCATCGTGCGCCGTACGGTCATCTTGCCGCCCGGCCAGTCGTCACCTTCGGGTAGCGGCACGTCCAACGGCTCGGCATCCGGATCGTTGGGACCGTGGCTGAGCCAGTCATGCACCATGAACTGAATCCAGGCAGCCGCCAGCACGTTCAGATGTGGAACGGGTACAAATTCATGCCGCTTGAGAAGCTTTTCGCTGACCAGTCTGGGGCTTGGATCCATCAGATCCGCGTCGCTGGGCGGATAGGTGTCCCTCAGCGCGACATTGCGTCCGAACCGGGTGCCCGTCGCGCCCATGCGGGGCTGCGAAAGGTCGTTGAATTGCCCGTCCGCGGTGCGCCATCCGATAATGTCAAAATCCTCGGGCCGTTCGCCATCCAACGGCGCGGTTTCGGTATCGATCAGGTTGTTGTGCCGCAGGTTGACACGGTGGCCCAGAATAATCGCCAACGCAGGCAAAAACGGCCAAGCGTGCCAAACTCTAAATCTTTGAGAAATAGAGGCAAATCTGCCGAGCAGAGAGTCCAGAATTCTTTCGAACATCGAAAATGTCCTTAAAGACAGTGGGATAACAATAATCAAACTATTGTTTGTGCATATCACAAAATCCGTGACTTTGACAGTTGGGGGATTCCGCACCTTGATTGGCGGTCAGCGGTGTCGCGCCTTCGACCCCTGGTTGCTCCAGATCCCGAACAATTCGGCAGCAGCTGATTCCGTGCGGTCCGCGTAGATCGCGATGTCCATGGGCTCACGCCCCAACGCATTCGCCAGCGAGATCACCTCGCCGCTTTGCAATTCGCTGTGCACCATGCTGAAGGGCAGCCAACCGACCCCAAGGCCCTTGCGGACCATCTCGAGAATACCGGTCGAAAACGCCGTCTCGCAAATCGGGTTGGTGCTGTACCCAGCCGTCCCGAACCGGCGCTCCTTTCGGCGCAGAACCTGCCCGAAATAGCTGTTATCCGGATAGACGACTGCCGGCGCAGTGTCGGAAATGTCGCCCACGTCTTTCACCGCAAACCGAAGGGCCCCGCCCACCACAGGGATCAGATAATCCCGCCCCCAGGTTCCGCGCAATACGCCCGACCCGAACTCCAACGGTTCGGCCAGATCGGATTCGTAGCACAGCAGCATGCTGGCATCTTTGCGCAGGAACATGCTGACGCAGTCGCTTAGGTTAGCGGCATGCAGACGGAACCTGACGCCCGGCAGGTGCGACCGGGCCTTCAGCGCCATGTCCGGGAACCGGGAAAACACCTGCGCATGTTGTGCCGCGATCCTGACGGTGGTCGCCTTGGGGTCATGATGGGCAATTTTTGTGCGTAGCTCGCGAAGCTGGACCAGAAGCGCACGTATCTCGGGTTCGTTTGAGATCAGCGCGGCGCTGATCTCGACCCGGTTGGTTTTGCGGTCCAGTATGGTGACGCCCAGCCAGTCTTCGAAGGACCGGATACGCCTGGAAAACGCGGGCTGGGTGATATGTCGGCGCGCGGCGGCCCGGCTTAGATTGCCCTCTTCCAGCAGAACAAGAATGTCCTCTAACCATTGTGTATCCATGAAAAGCGCACCCCCAGCCAAAGCAAAAGTATGAGTAGCCGTACAAAAAAGCACTGTTTTTCTTTGATTTGATAGGAAACGCTTTGAGAGATCCCAACGGTAAGGACCTCAGAGCATGGCAGAGTCGGCAGAAATCTCGGAGAATACTGCGGGCGAAACCGCAGACCTAACCTTTAGCCTGTGCAAGGAACTGTCGATCAGTCTGGCCCGGTTCCCGCGGATTTCCTTCGGGCATCTTCCGACACCTCTGGAACCGATGGACAGACTCAGCGAGGTGCTGGGCGGCCCGCGCCTTTGGGTCAAGCGGGACGATTGTACCGGCCTGTCGACCGGTGGGAACAAGACCCGGAAGCTTGAATTTTTGATGGCGGACGCCGTTGAAAAGGGCGCGGACACGATCATTACCCAGGGCGCTACGCAATCCAATCACGCCCGCCAGACTGCTGCTGCGGCGGCCAAACTGGGGTTGGAGTGTCACATACTGTTGGAAGATCGCACCGGATCGGATGACCCCAACTACATCATGAACGGAAACGTTCTGTTGGACCGCCTGCACGGGGCCTCGGTGTCCAAGCGCGACGGCGGTGCGGACATGAATTCCGAAATGGACAGGTTGGCCGATCACCTGCGGAGCGAGGGCAAGAAGCCTTACATCATTCCCGGAGGGGGCTCGAACGCCATTGGTGCGCTAGGTTATGTCAACTGCGCCCGCGAATTGACCGAACAGGCAGCCAGAATGGGATTGTCGATTGAAGCGCTGGTTCATGCGACCGGCAGTTCCGGGACTCAGGCCGGGCTTGTGGCCGGGCTGGCGGCGATCAAAAGCACCACGCATCTTCTGGGTATTGGCGTTCGGGCTCCGCAAGACAAGCAGGAACAGATGGTGTTTGAACTGGCGACCAAAACCGCAGCGCATCTGGAACTGGACGCGCAGATCGCCCGCTCAGAAGTGCGAGCGAATTGCGATTATGTGGGGCCCGGCTATGGGCTGCCGACCGACGGGATGATCCGGGCGGTCAAGCTGTTGGCCCACACCGAAGGGCTGCTGTTCGATCCGGTATATTCAGGCAAGGGCCTCGACGGGCTGATCGATCAGATCCGCAAGGGTTATTTCGACGGCATGAGCAATGTCGTGTTTCTGCACACTGGTGGAAGCGCGGCCCTGTTTGGGTATTCCGATGCCTTCGGACTGCCCGGTTACACACCATAAAAACAAGAACAAAACAAAAAGCGACCAACAAGGAGAGATCACTATGTCACTGAAAAAAACCCTCATCGGCGCGGCGCTGCTGACCACGTTTGGGGCGACCGCTTATGCCGAAGACGTCAAGATCGGCGTGCCGTCCTGGACTGGTGCTCAGGCCATCGCCTATGTGCTGGGCGAGATCGTCGCCACCCGCATTGGCGGGACGGTCGAATATGTTCCCGGCAATAACGCCACGATCTTTCAGGCGATGGATCAGGGCAAGGGTGACATCGATGTTCATCCGGACGTCTGGCTGCCGAACCAGGAGAGCTTTACCAAGAAATATGTGGATGAGGCGGGCACAGTGACGCTGTCCTCCAATCCATACGAAGGGAACCAGGGGTTCTGCGTGTCCAAGGATTTCGGTCAGGCCAACAACATTACCGACATCGCAGATCTGGGTCGCCCGGATGTGGCCGCGCTGATGGACAGTGATGGCAATGGCAAGGGCGAGATGTGGATTGGCGCGCCCGGCTGGGCCTCGGCAAATGTCAACGAGGTCAAGGTGCGCGACTATGGCCTATTGGACTTCATCGAACCGATCCGAGCCGAAGAAAGTGTCAAGACCGCGCGCATCAAGGACTCGATCGCCAAGGGCGAAGGATATGCGTTCTATTGCTACAAGCCGCATGCGGTGTGGTTCATGTTTGATGTCGAGATGCTGACGGAACCCACCTATGACCCTGCAAAATACGTGATGATCCAACCGTCCGACGATGCCGATTGGTACGAAAAATCCAATGTGGCAACGAAGGACGCCCTGAAGCAGGTTCAGATTGCTTGGTCGAACTCGCTGGCCGACCGCTCGCCCGCCATTGCCGAGTTTTTTGCCAACTTTGCCCTGACCGCCGATGATGTCAGCGGTCTGGCCTTTGAAATCAGCGCCAATGGTCGCGAACCGGCTGATGTTGCGAAGGACTGGGTCAATGAGAACTCGGACCGCGTCGACTCGATGCTGGGGCTGTAAGCGCCCAACTGAACTGCCGGTACCGGTTTCGGCCGGTCCCGGACCTGATCTCTTCAAACAGTGGCGCAAAAATGAACGCAGAAACCGTCATCGAGATTTCGAATGTCTGGAAGATTTTCGGGGCTAAACCACAGGCCGCACTGCAAGCTGTTCGCGAGCGCAACCTGAGCAAGGCCGAGGTACTGGCCGAGTATAACTGCGTTGTCGGTGTTGCGGATGTCAGCCTGTCGGTGAACCGGGGTGAAATCTTTTGCATCATGGGCCTGTCGGGCAGCGGCAAGTCGACCCTTGTGCGCCATTTCAACCGTTTGCTGGAACCCACCGCGGGCAAGATCGAGATCGAAGGCACCGATGTGATGGCGTTGGGCACGAAAGACCTGCAGCACTTTCGCAACCAGAAGATCGGTATGGTGTTCCAGAACTTCGCGCTGATGCCGCACCGCTCCGTTCTGGACAACGTGGCGATGCCGCTGGAGATCAGGCAGGTTGCCAAGAATGAACGGATGCGTCAGGCGGCGGCCATTCTGGACATCGTCGAGCTGGGGGCCTGGGGGTCCAAGTTCGCCCATGAACTGTCCGGCGGGATGCAGCAGCGTGTCGGCCTTGCACGGGCGCTGGCGGCCAATCCGGATGTTTTGCTGATGGACGAACCGTTTTCGGCCCTTGACCCGCTGATCCGGCGGCAATTGCAGGATGAATTCATCCGACTGTCGAAAATCCTCAAAAAGACAACGGTGTTCATCACCCACGATCTGGATGAAGCCGTTCGGATCGGGGATCGCATCGCCATCATGCGCGACGGCAAGGTTGTGCAGATGGGCACGGCCGAAGATATCGTCATGCATCCCCAGGATGACTATGTCGCCGACTTTGTCGCCGGGATATCGCGTCTGAAAGTGGTGCATGCCAAGGTCGTCATGCGCCCGATTGAAGACTGGACGTCCCGGAACGGCCCCCTGCCCGCCGATCTGCACCGCGTCAGCAGCGATGAGACGCTTAGCAATCTGATCAATCTGGCCATTGATGATGACAATCCCATCGTCGTGGCCGACGCGGGTGCCGATGTTGGCGTCATCACCCGCGCCGACCTGCTGCGTACCGTTATCGAAGGGACCGAGGTGTCATGAGGGACGAAAATATCAATCCGCTGGAAGACACCGAAAGCGAGGCCGCGCTGGCCTATGCGGAAGAGCGCAAAGAGAACATTCGCACCTTTGTTCGCACGCATCCCGACTACTACATCGCCAATTTCGACAAGGTCGGTGCTTCGGCGCGGTTTACGCCGACCTTCAACTTTTTCGCGGGCCTCTTCGGGCCGATCTGGTTTGGTGCGCGCGGCTTGTGGTCCTGGGCGCTGTGCTTTCTGATCATCGAGGCGATAGGATTTGTCCAGATCGCCCGTGGCCTGTTCGGAGATCTCGCCTCGGACGCCATGGCCCGGATCGCGTCTATCGAGGGCACCTTAGAGTTACGCAAACAACAGCTTGCGGCGGCAATCGAGGCGGGCTCGGACCGGGTGGACGCGTTCCAACGCGCGGTGGACGGGCTAGAGGCGAATATCGGCGGCATTCGCGCCGAGGCCGAGGCGCTGGCAGAGCAAGGTCCAACCATCGCCCTGACCGGCCTTGTTATCCTGATCATCGCCAAGTCGGCGCAGTCGGTGATGGCCAACTGGGCGCTCGAAGCTCGGTTTTCCGAATGGCTGTCGGACCGGTCGATCCGGTCCGGGATGCCTGTATCCCAGATCGTGTTCAGCGCGGTGTTCATGGTTCTGATCGTGACGGTCGCCATGATCAACTACAGCTTTCCGGGGCGTTTCACGATCCTCAGCGATTTTCCGACGGACCCGGAATTCCGACTGCTCAGCATCGACGGGGTCGAGGCGTTCTTCAATTGGGCCGTTCTGAATGGCGAGGCGCTGTTCGACGGGATCACCTATGCCATCCGTTTGGTGCTGGACGCGCTGGAGCTGGTTTTTGTCAGCACCCCGTGGATCGTGATTGCGTCGCTTATCATCTTGCTGACCTGGCTGACGGCCGGTGTGCGAATGGCGATCTATTCCGGAGCGTTTCTGGCCTATATGGGCCTGCTTGGGTTTTGGGAAAAAGCCATGACAACGCTTGCTTTGCTTGGAACGGCGGCATGTCTGTCCATCGTCATCGGAATCCCACTGGGCATGTTCGCGGCACGCCGTCCCCGGTTCTATGCGTTCATTCAACCGATCATGGATTTCATGCAAACCATGCCCGCCTTTGTGTTCATGATTCCGGTGATTGCGTTCTTCGGAACAGGCAAACCCGCTGCCGTCGTCACAACGATGATTTTCGGCGGCACCCCGGTGGTACGCCTGACCGTTCTTGGTCTGCGTGGCGTCCCCGAAAGCGTGCGCGAGGCGGCGATCAGCTTTGGGGCCAACAAATGGTATCTGCTGACCAAGGTCGATCTGCCATTGGCCAGCCCGTCGATCCGGGCGGGGATCAACCAGACCATTATGCTGTCGCTGGCGATGGTGGTTGTCGCCTCGCTGATCGGTGCCAAGGGGTTGGGTGAGGATGTTCTGGAGGCCCTGCAATACGCCAATGTCGGACAAGGTATCCTTGCAGGGTTCGCCATCCTGTTCTGCGCCATGATCCTGGATCGCATTGTTCAGGGCCAGCGCAAGTGACGCCCCTTGTTCTGGTGCACGGCCTGATGGGCGGCAGCCCGCAGTGGAACTTGCAATACAAGGCCCTTTCAGATCATTTCGAGGTCGTCGCCTTTGACCTGCCCGGCTTTGGCAAGAACGCACATCTTCCCGCCATAGACCGCATCGATGGTCTGGCCGACTGGGTGATCGCGCATCTGCGTGCGCTTGGTACAGACAGGTACCACCTTCTGGGCCACTCGATGGGCGGTATGGTGGTGCAAGAGATCGCTCGCGCTGATCCAAGCGGCGTGCAAAAGCTGATCCTGTACGCGACCGGTGCAATTGGCGTCCTGCCCGGACGGTTTGAAACCATCGACGAAAGCAAAGCTCGCGTTGAACAGGACGGCGTCGCAGCCACCGCAAGCCGGATCGCGGCAACGTGGTTTTGGGAAACCGAGGCCGCGCCCCATTTCAAGGATTGCGAAACCGTGGCCCGAATGGCCACGAAAGACGCCATTCTCGCCGGTCTGGATGCAATGCAAAATTGGTCCGGAGCAGAACACCTGCAAGACCTGCAACAGGAGACGCTGGTAATCTGTGGCGACCGGGACCGAACCTATTCGTGGGACCAGACGCATCTGCTTTGGTCCAGTATTCCCAACGCCAGCCTGTCCGTGATCCCCGGATGCGCGCATGCGGTGCATATGGAGAAGCCCGCGCTTTTTAACGGCGTTTTGTTGGACTATCTCATGACCGGTTAACTTGCAGAACCAGCGACCCAACCCGGCTTGAAATTAAATTACGTTATCGCCCGTGAAATCGAAACAACATGACAAGGCCATCATGATCGTTTAGGTGTTCACTTAAAACGAAAAGAAGACAAAGTTACCGAGAACTCTGTGGAACAGGTTGTTTTTACGTTCGAGATGGGAGTCGTTTGCGCGCTGTTGGCGTTTACCGTGTTCCTGTTTGTTTCAGAAATCGTCAGGATTGATCTTTCGGCCATATTGGTGCTCGTTCTGGTCGGCCTGCTGAGCTATGCGCCGGGTCTTGAGAACCTGGCGGATGTCTCTCACCTTTTCGATGGGTTTGCGTCAAACGCCGTAATCTCGATCATCGCGGTCATGATCGTGGGTGCCGGGTTGGACAAGACCGGCATCATGAACAAGGTCGCGGCTGTCATTCTGAAATACGGCGGTACGGCTGAAAACCGGGTATTGCCTATCGTTTCGGGAACGGTTGGCGTTATCTCATCTTTCATGCAAAATGTGGGCGCGGCGGCGCTGTTCCTGCCGGTTGTCAGCCGCATATCCTCACGGTCCGGTATTCCGCTTTCGCGTCTGCTGATGCCGATGGGCTTTTGCGCCATCCTTGGCGGCACGATGACAATGGTCGGGTCATCGCCGCTGATTTTGCTGAACGATCTGGTTGTGACCGCGAATGAGGGGCTGCCGGACGATCAGAAAATTCAGCCGTTTGGCCTGTTCTCGGTCACTCCGATTGGCGCGGCGCTGATCCTGACCGGGATCGCGTATTTTCTACTGCTTGGCCGATGGGTACTGCCCGGCGACACCGGATCCGACAATACCGGCACCAGCCAAGGCACGCAGGAATATCTGCAACGGGTCTACGGCCTGAAAGCAGATGTTTTCGAGGTTGTGGTCCCCGCAGACAGCCCCTTAGTCGGTCAGGTGTTGGCTGACATCAACCACGAAAACCACCTGTATATCATCTCGACCTTCTATCGCGGCAAAACATCGATGGTGCAGGTTCTGACGGCCGAAATTGCCGCGCCATGTCGGTTGGCCATCATCGGGCGCCGCTGGGTGGTAGAGGAATTTGCCCAGAAGTTTGGACTGAAGGTCCTGCCCGAGTTGGACATTTTCGTCGAAGAATTCGCACCCACAAATGCCGGTATTGCCGAAGTGGTCGTGACACCCGACAGCAAACTGATCGGGAAATGCCCACGCGAGTTGTTGTTCCGCAAGACCTACGGAATGTCCCTGCTGGCCATCCACCGGGGCGAAGAGACACTCAGCCATGTCGAAACGGACACGCACGAGTCCACGCAGATCGGTCTCGAAACCTTCAAAGCAGGTGACATGCTGGTGGCACATACCAGATGGGACAACCTGATGCGGATCACGCAGGATCCTGACTTTGTCGTGGTCACATCCGATTTCCCTCAGGAAGAGTTGCGCCCGCAAAAGGTTGGCTGGGCGCTGGCCTTCTTTGCGATTTCCCTGTCGTTGATTTTGTTCACCGACGTGCGGCTGTCGCTGTGCCTGCTGACCGGTGCCGCCGGAATGATGCTGACCCGCGTGCTGAGCGTGGATGAGGCGTATCGCGCCGTGGGATGGAACACCGTTTTCCTGCTGGCCTGTCTGATCCCCTTGGGTCAGGCGGTGCAAAATACCGGCACGGCGGCGTGGATCGCCCAACAGATCATGGTTCTTTTGAATGGCTGGCCGATCTGGGCGCTGCAGGCCGGTGTCGCGATACTGGCCACAGCGTTTTCGCTTGTGATGTCAAATGTCGGGGCCACTGTATTGCTTGTGCCGCTGGCCGTGTCCATTGCAGTTGCCGCCGGAGGAAACCCGGCTGTTTTCGCCCTTACGGTGGCCATTTCCACCTCAAACAGCTTCATCATTCCGACGCACCAAGTGAACGCCCTGATCATGGGGCCTGCCGGCTACAAGGTCATGGACTTTGTGCGATCCGGCGGCGTGATGACGATACTGTTTTTGGTGGTTTCGATGTTGATGCTGAACTTGATTTACTAAGCTTGAAAAGCTGGCGACTTCATTCGCCACTCTGCTCAGAAATCATTTTGGCAGTTGGGTTGGCCCCCACGTCGTCAAGCATTCTGATAACTTCGGCTTTCCAACCTGCCTTGATCTTCAGCGCCAGTTGCGACGGCGGGCGGTGTTCCGGTTCCAGAATTGCGTATTCATACCGAAGGGGGTTTGCGAACGGCAGGAACACGACCTTTCCGGCAGACAGGCCCAGTTCCTGTTCCGTCGCGACGGTCAAAGGGTCCACGATTGTGCAGCATTGGCCCGAGCTTACAAACGGAATAAGAGGCAGAAAATACTGGCAGGTCACTGTCGAGTTGTAGCGGGCCGATACCTCCTGAAACTTGCTGCGGATTTTGTGCTGGAACGGGTGCGTTGCGTGCAACCCGCCCATCGGAACCCCATCCAGGTCCGAGATCGAGATACTGCCGCGCGCAGCCAGCGGGTTGTCCCGGTCAATGGCGCAGAAACAATCGGCCCGGATCAGTTCGGCAGAATATTGCGGCTCTTTCCCGGTCGCGTGTTCGAAATCGGCAAAGCCAAAGTCGATATTCTGCGTTCCGGCAAGCTCCATGATTTGGGGAGAACTGCGGGTGGACAGCGTGATGCGGATATCCGGGTTCTCTCCGACCGATTGGCTGATGAAACGCGGGAACAGAAAGGCCGAAGGTCCCGGCATCGTGGCGATGTTCAGGCTGCCGGAATGGCCCTTGATCAACCCCTCCATCGTGCTGGAGATTGCGGCGAGACGGTCCAGAATGCCCGTCGTTTCGGCCAGCAGGTAATGCGCCTCGGGAACCGGAACCAGCCGCCTGCCCTTACGCTCGAACAAGGTCAGGCCAAGGGTTTGTTCCAGGTTCTTCAGGGCCAGGCTGATCGCGGGTTGGGTGCGGTTCAGTTTTCTGGCGGTCTGAGAGATGGAGCCGGTTTCCATCACCTCGCGAAAGACTGTGAGCTGCGTCAGGTTCATTCCTGTCGTATAAGCCAAACTTTAGTTTTGTGAAATATAACAAATTTGTATTTATGCCGTTTGTCTTTACGCTTTTGGGATCGAGGTTCGGTCAAACCGAATCCCACGAACCAACAACGGAGACGACGATGAAACTCGTGAAATGCCTGACAGGTCTGGCTTTGGCTGGCGCGCTGGCCGCCCCGGCGCTGGCGCAGGATCCGACCTTTTTCCGCATCGGCACCGGCGGGGCCGGTGGGACCTATTTCCCCATTGGCGGCACCATTGCAAACGGTATCTCTGCCCCTCCGGGCTCGCGCCCCTGCGAGGAAGGCGGCCAGTGCGGCGTGCCCGGTCTGATCGCCATTGCGCAATCCACCACAGCGTCGGTGTTCAACAACGCCGCCGTCCAGAATGGTGAGCTTGAGGCCGGTCTGGCCGCAGCCGACGTGACCCGCTCGATGTATCTGGGCGAGGGTAAGTTCGAAGGCAAACCCCACCCCAACCTGCGCATCGTCGCGAATCTGTTCCCCGAGGACCTGCATCTGGTGCTGCCAGCCGGTCAGACGATCAATGATCTGAGCGATCTGGAAGGCAAGCGCGTGGGTATCGCGCAGGCCGGTTCCGGCACGCAGGTTGCCGTGTTGCAGATGCTGGACGCCTGGGGCGTCAATCGCGACAACATGGACGAGGCCGAGCTGAACAACAGCCAAAGCGCCGAGCGTCTGGCTGACGGTCAGCTTGACGCCTATTTCTACGCCGCAGGCTGGCCGGTTGCCGCGATGGTGCAGCTGTCCTCGACCAAGGGGATGAACCTGCATTCCTTCACCGACGAGGATATGGCCAAGATCAATGAGATCATCCCGGCCTATATCCCCTCGACCATTCCGGGTGGCGTTTATGAAGGCATCGACGGTGAGACCAAGACCCCTGCGGTCAGCGCGATGCTGGTTGTGTCCTCGGAATTGTCCGACGAACTGGTCTATGGCCTGACCAAGGCGCTGTGGAACGACAACACCCGCAAGCTGCTGGACAATGGCCACGCCAAGGGCAAGCAGATCACGGCTGAAACCGCGCTGGACGGTGTCGAGGCTTTGGGTGTTCCGCTGCATCCGGGGGCCGAGAAGTTCTATAAAGAAGCCGGTCTGCTTCAGTAATCGCAACCGACTGAAACCTGTCGCCGGTGCCCCTTATGCGGGGCACCGCATTCTGGAATTATGCGAAATCAGGGGGCCATCATGTCCGAGACCCAGAAACTTGATGACCACGAACTGACAGCCGAGGAACTGGCGGCCATCGAGGAACAGTTCGACGAAGGTGCCGCCGTCCGCCAGGTCACGCCCGCAATGGGCAAGGTGCTGCGCGTCGTTGCCCTGATCTTTGCGTTTTATGAATTTTTCACCGCAGGCTTCGGCCTGCCTGCCGATCACTGGCATATGGGTATCTATCTGGCCCTGCTGTTCATTCTGGTCTACGCCACCATTCCGATTGTCGGGGCCAAAAGCCTCTATGCCCTCAAGATCAGCCGCTTTCGGATCGGAAACATCCCCCTTTATGATCTGGTTTTCATGGGGTTCGGCATCGTCGCCGCGCTGTATGTGGGCGTTGCCTGGCGCGGCATCCCGGCTCTGGGGATCGAGGAACAGACATTCCGCATGGGCAACCCGAACGGCTATGACGTGTTCCTTGGCGTCGTCATCATCCTGCTGGTGCTGGACATCGCCCGCCGCACGCTGGGCTGGGTGCTGCCGCTGATCATCTGTGTCTTCATCTCATACGCGCTGTTGGGGCCGTATTTCCCCGGCTTGCTGCAACATCCCGGAGTAAATTTCAAAACCTTCGTGTCGTCGATGTATTTCCCGCAGGAAGGCATCTATGGCGTCACGCTGTGGGTGGTTTCGACCATCGTCTTCCACTTCGTCCTGTTCGGCGTCATCGCACAGCGCACGGGGTTGGGGCAGCTTTTCATCGACAACGCAACGATTTTGGCGGGCCGTTATACCGGCGGTCCTGCCAAGGTGTCGGTGGTATCCTCGGCGTTTTTCGGCACGATCTCGGGGTCTTCGGTGGCCAACACCGTGTCAACCGGCGCGCTGACCATTCCCAACATGAAGCGCCTTGGATACCCCGGCCATTTTGCAGGCGGGGTCGAGGCCGCGTCCTCGGCCGGGGGTCAGATCACCCCGCCGATCATGGGGGCCGCTGCCTTCATCATGGCCGAGTTCCTCGAGGTCCCCTATACCACCATCGTTATCGCCGCGATCTTCCCGGCGATCCTGCACTATGTCGGCGTCTTTGCCGTGGTGCACCTGATGGCGCGCAAGCTGAACCTGAAAGGCTTGGCGAAAGAGCAACTGCCCCAGCTCAAGGCCGTTTGGGCCGAGGGCTGGGCCAATATCGTGCCGTTGATCGGCCTACTGGTCGTACTGTTTACAGGCTACACGCCGTTCATGTCCGCCTTCTGCGGCATATCACTGGCGGTGATTGCGGGCATGTCGCGGCTGAGACACCCTCCGACACTGATCTACGCGGCGGCGTTCCTGGCCTTTGTGCTGTGGAAATTCTCGGATGGCGGGTTCGACCTGACCATGACGGCCATTCTGTGTGGCCTGTCGCTGATCGCGACCCTTAACCCCCAGAAACGGATCGAAGTGCCCGAGATGCTGGCCGCGGTTGAACTGGGTGTGAAATACTCGCTGGCCGTGGGGGCCGCCGCTGCCGCTGTCGGCATCGTGGTGGGTGTGATCAACACCACCGGCATCGGTTTCCGCATTGGTTTCATGGTGACGCAGGGCGCGGGCAATTTGGCGGCGGATCTCTACAACATGATCTCGTTCGGCAGTTTCCAGCTGTTTGCCATGGAAGACCTGCAATTGTTCATCTCGCTGGTATTCATTGCCATCGTTTGCATCCTGATGGGCGCAGGCATCCCGACCACCGCGCTTTACATCATGCTGGTCTCGGTCGCGCAGCCCGCGCTGGCCCAGCTTGGCGTCCCGCCGATCGCCAGCCACCTGTTCGTGCTGTATTACGGCGTAGTGTCCGAGATCACGCCGCCTGTCTGCACATCCGCCTATGCGGCGGCGGCGATTGCCAACTCGAACCCGTTCCGAACCGGATTGTCGGCTTTCACCCTTGGGCTGGGCAAGGTCATCGCGCCCATGGCATTCGTCTATGCGCCGGTCCTGCTGTTCGTGTCCTCGACCGGGTTCAATCTGTGGGAGTTCACCTATACTGCCACCAGTTGTATCGCCGGGGTCGTGGCCCTGTCGGCGGCGGTGGTGGGCTATTGGCTGAAGCCGTTGAACATGGTGTCACGCATCCTGATGGCCATCGCCGGGGTGATCTTTGTCGCGCCAAGCCTGACCGCCGATCTGATCGCGCTGGCCGTGGCCGCTCCGGTCATCGTCACCCAACTGATCGCGCGCAACCGCAGTCATTCCCCGGCCTGATGCTATGACAGAACAGGTGACCATCATCGGCGCAGGGATCGTCGGCATTTGTTGCGCCCTTTCGCTTCAGGAACGCGGCATTCAGGTGCGCCTGATCGACCGGGGGGAACCGGGACAGGAGACCTCGTTCGGGAATGCGGGCGTGATCTCGCCCTGGTCGATCATCCCGCAGGCCATGCCCGGGGTGTGGAAGCAACTGCCCCGGATGCTGCTGAACCCCCAAAGCGCCTTGTCAGTGCGCCCGAGTTTCTGGCCAAAGATGATCCCATGGGGCCTGCGGTTTCTTGGCAATTCGAGCGAGAGCAAAGTGCGCAGCACGTCAGAGGCGATGGAACTGCTGTGCCGCCCTTCGATCGACCTCTACCGCAAGCACCTGAATGGAACGGGGCACGAAGGCCTGATCACCGACAGCTATTATGTGCACGCGTTTCGCCGCGCGGAAGATGCCAACCTGAACGGTCTGGATTATCAAATCCGCAAGGAAAAAGGCGGGCAGATCGAACGGGTCGACGGGGCCGAGCTTCGGCGTATTGAACCGGCTTTGTCCCGGGATTTCAAAGCCGCCGTGTTGATCAAGGGACAGGCGCGGGCGCTGTCTCCGGGCCGCATTGGCGCAGTGCTGGCCGAGAAAGCCCGCACTCAGGGTGCCGAGTTTGTAAGAACCGAAATCAAGGCAATCTCGCAAGCCCCTGATGGGCGCTGGGACCTGACGACCTCGGACAAGACGATACAGGCCTGCCACGTCGTCATGGCCGCCGGGGTGTGGTCGGCAGACCTGCTGAAACCGTTGGGCATCAAGCTACCGCTGGTGGCCGAGCGCGGGTATCATATCGAGTTTCCGGACGCCCACAGCACGCTCAGCCATTCGGTGATGGACGTGGACGCAAAGATTGTCGCCAGTTCCATGCAGGACGGCCTGAGGGTTGCGGGAACGGCCGAGTTTGCCGAGATCGACGCCCCCCCGGACCCGCGCAAAAAGGCGCTGCTAACCCAACAGGCGCAGGCGATGATGCCCGATCTGAACCTGCAGGGCGCGCGCTTTTGGATGGGGCGGCGTCCGTCCTTTCCCGACAGCCTACCGGCCATTGGTCAGGTGAACGGAAAATCGGGCCTCTACGCCGCCTTCGGGCATTCGCATTACGGATTGATGATGGCCCCAAAGACCGGAGAGCTGGTGGCCGATCTTCTGTCCGGTCGGCGGCTCAACATCGATCTCGATCCGTTTTCACTGGGGCGGTTCTAGGCACCCTGCCCGCGCCGCAGCTTGGCTAAAGAAAGGAACACCCATGCCGGTTTTCAATGGCGGACAAAATATCTGCGGCGCGTCCATTGGCGTGCTGTGTCTGGAAAGCTATTTCCCCAAGCCGCCCGGCCATATCAAGAACCCGTCCAGCCTGCCCTTTCCTGTGCTTTATGAAATGATCGACGGCATCACCGTGCCGGACCTGTTGAACGACCCCAAGCCCGAATTGCTGGACCCGTTCATCAAAGGCGCACAACGGCTCGAGGCCGAAGGCGTGCGCGCAATCACCGGCAGTTGCGGTTTCCTTGCCTTGTTTCAAAAGGAACTGGCCGCCTGCGTCTCGGTCCCGGTGTTTGCCTCAAGCCTGATACAAGTGCCGCTGGCGTTCCACATGACCGGGGCCAAAGCGCCTGTTGGCGTGTTGACCGCAGATGCCCGGGCCCTGACGCCCCGGCATTTCGAAGGCGTCGGAGCCGCAAACATCCCCGTCGCCGTAAGAGGGCTGCAAGACACCGAAGAATTTGCCGAGGTGATCCTGCGGAACACGCGGACACGCATGGACACCGACCTGATCGAGGCCGAAGTTCTGCAAGCCGCCCGTGATCTGCAACGCGAAACGCCGGACATCCGGTCTGTGGTGCTGGAGTGCACCGACTTGCCGCCCTACGCCGCGCAAATACAGGACGCGCTGAAGCTGCCGGTCTTTGACCTGACGACGCTGGCGCAGATGGCGCACGCGGTTTCGGTGCGGTCTGCGTATTCTGGCATTATGCCTTGGGCTTGATCATTCGTTGCCTCGACGCTCGCTTTTGGGCCGCCTCCAAACTAGACGTTAACGTGGATCGATGAGGCGATGAGCGTGGCAAAAGGTGTTTGAAGTTTCTCTGGAACTGTCCTTGTTGATGATCGCCGTTTTTCTGGGCGCCTTGCTTCAGGTTGGCATCGGCATCGGGTTCAGCATTCTGGCCGGTCCGCCCATGATGATCCTGCTGGGGACGGCGACAGCGGTTCCGGCGCTTTTGCTGCTGAACACAATCGTTTCGGTGGTCGCCACGGACTGGCGCATCGTCACGGTCGAACGACGCACAATCACAACGGCGATTTTGGGCTGCCTGATTGGCGTGGTTGCGGGGCTGATGGTCTATCCATGGCTCAGCGAAGCCTTCGTGCTGGCCCTGACCGGATTGCTGTTGCTGATCGGCGTTGTCACGACCCTGCTTCCGATGCGGAACGCGATTGGTGCGACCGGCTTTACCGCCGTGTCCGGGCTGTCGGGTTTGGCAACCGTCTGGGCGGCGACACCCGGGCCATTGATGGTGTTCGGGCTGATCGCGCGGGGTTTTGAGGCCCGTGCGGTGGCCCTGCTGGTTCAACCCATCGCGCTGGTCGCCTATGGCGCGGCGTTTCTGCTGCATGGCCTTTCCGATTGGCAATCGATTCCACTCGGCCCCCGACTGTGGACTTTCGTGGCCATCGCAATTTTCGGTAGTCTGGTCGGACGCGCGGTCAGATCGCGCCTGCCCCAACCCCTTGTCAGAACCGCGATCCGGGCCATCTCGCTAGTGGCCTGCTATGTTCTTTTCCAACGCGCGTATCTTGTCGCATGAACTTTACAGGTCGAACCCGATGACACAGGATCTTCTCTCAAAATTCCCAAGGGCCCGCTTCATGACCGGTGCAACACCGGTTGAGCGTCTGGGCCGGATGTCGGAAAAGCTGGGGATCGACCTCTGGCTGAAACGCGATGACCTGACCGGGCTAGGTTTTGGCGGCAACAAAACCCGGCAGCTTGAGTTCTACTTTGGCGACGCTCAGGCACAGGGCGCGGATACTGTTCTGATTACCGGGGCGGTTCAGTCCAACTATGTCCGCTCGGCCGCGGCTGCGGCGGCGCGGCTTGGCATGACATCCGTCCTGCAATTGGAAGAGCGTGTTCCGGATATGGGTCCGGACTATTATCAATCCGGAAACGTGTTGCTGGCCCAGATCCTTGGGGCCGAACACATGCGCTATCCCGTTGGTGAAGACGAAGCCGGGGCAGACGCCGCCCTGCACGCCCGGGCCGAGGAGCTGCGGGCGCAGCGGCGCAAACCCTATGTCATCCATCTGGGTCTGCACCACCCGCCATTAGGCGCGCTAGGCTATGTTGCCGCCGGGCAAGAACTGTGCCAGCAGATGCGGAATTTTGACGCTGTTGTAGTCCCTTCGGGCAGCGGTGCGACCCATGGCGGGTTGCTGACGGGTATCAGAACCAGCGGCGTGTCCGCGCCGGTTTATGGCATCTGCGTTCGCCGAAACAGCGCGCTGCAACAGGAGCGGATGGTGACGGTCCTTGAACTGCTGTCGGACCTTCTGGGCATTGATCCGGCAAGTGTGGTGAATGACGTCCGAACATCGGACACCGCGCTGGCCCCCGGCTATGGCAGGCTGGGGCCAAAATCCCGTGCCGCACTGGAACTGATGGCACGGACCGAGGGGGTGTTCCTCGACCCCGTCTATACGGCCAAGACTTTTGCAGGACTGATTGATCTGGTTGAGCAAAAACAGATCAAGCCCGGGCAAAAGGTGGTGATGATCCATACCGGAGGGCTGCCCGCCCTATTCGGTTATCAGAATGAACTCGGCCCCGCACACGACTGACACGGCCATATGATTCCGCATCGCGTGGTTTAATACATCACAAGCTTTATTCAGCGGCGAGGTTTTGCATCGAGAGGTCCTGTTCCAGATACCCATCCCGCGTTTGCGGGCATTTTATGCCCAAAGCGGAACTGGCGATCTGATTGCGCAAAATCTGCGCGGTTCCGCCGCCGATCGTGAACATCCGGACATCCCGGTACATGCGCTCCAGTGGCTCACGGTCGCTATAGCCGCGCGCTCCGAACATCTGTAGCGCGTCGTTCACGACCTTGATCGCCATTTCCGACGCGAAGAGTTTTGCCCGCGCCGCTTTGACCAAATCTGGAAACTGGCCTTGGGCACCGGTTCGTGATCTTGCAGCGTCTTGCAACATCAGACGCGCCGCGTGGACCTGCGTGTCCATGTCAGCCACCATCCATTGCAGCCCCTGAAACTCTGCCAGGGGTCGTCCGAATTGCTGGCGGTCCAGCAGATAACGTTTCGCCCGTTCCAACGCTCCGGCGGCCACGCCCATCGCAATCGTGCCTGCACCAACCCTTTGCGAATTATACGCCTGCATCAAGTCGGCGAACCCGCGCCTTAACCCGGAAGGGGGCTTCAAAAGCCAATCCTCATGCACCTTGAGGTTGGTGAACTTCAATTCCGCCTCGGGCATGCCACAAAGACCAAGTGTGTTTTCGCGGCCGGTGATCTCAAGCCCCTCCGGCAGGTCCGCGTTCATCGGATCGGCAAATACAATAAAGCCACCAATTCCCATCTCATCGCCCGCTTCATCAATCACACGGGCAAAAATCAGGTGCAGCTTTGAAACACCGCCGCCGGTGATCCAGTGCTTCCGGCCATTTATGACGTAGGTGTCGCCTACCTTCCGGGCCGTCGTCTGCATATCGGTCGCCGCACTGCCTGCGTCCGGCTCGGTAATGCATATCGCCGGTTTATCCCCCGCCAGAACATGAGAGGCACAGAACGCCTTTTGCTGTTCGGTGCCATAGGCCATGACCGCGCTGATGCCACCCATATTCGCCTCGACCACAATACGAGCCGTCAACGTGCACACTTTTGCGATCTCTTCGACCACTTCCACAACGTCGAGGAAACTTGCCCCCTGACCGCCAAACGCCGTTGGGATCGTCATTCCCATGATCCCGGTCTCTGTCAGGGCGGTGACATTGCTCCAGCAATAGCTGCGGGTTTTGTCCCAATGGGCGGCCCGCGCGTCGAACACAGGCGATAGGTCTTTGGCTGTTTCGACAAATCGATGAGTCATCGCTGGGACTCCTGCGTGGCACTTCACGAATGCGTGATAATGCAAGGGTAACAGATGCAGTAATTCAGCAAAACGAACTTAAATTTGACATCTAATTCAGATACACTGAATTTATGCAGACCCGTTCACTAAAAAGTCTTGTTAAGATCTCTCACGTTCTGTCTTTCAGCGACGCGGCTGAACAGCTTGGAATGACGTTACCTGCGCTGTCTATGCAGATGAAATCATTGGAAGAAGCCTTGGGCACCGAGCTGTTCGACCGCTCGGTCAGACCACCGCGCCTTACGCCAGTTGCGCGCGCAATCGTCGAAGAGGCGGTTCCTTTGCTGCGGCACGAAGACAATCTGATCGAGATATGCCGACAAGGCGGAGGGCTGGCAGGCAAGTTTCGCTTGGGGTTTGTCACCACAGCGGCGGTGCGCCTGCTGCCCGGATTTCTTCAAACCGCCAGTCGGGAATTGCCGCAGGCCTCGTTCGAGTTCGAAACCGGTCTGTCTGCCAGCTTGCAGCAAAAGGTGGTCTCCGGGCTGTTGGATGCAGCAATCATCACCGACGCGGATGGCCTGCCCAGCCAACTGGCATCCGAGGTTTTGCGGCAGGAGCCATTTGTATTTGCAGCCCGCAAAGACCTTCTTGATCAAGGTTTGCCCAAGTTGTTGTCCGACGGCGTGTTCTTCCACTTCATGCCGGATACCGGGATCGGGAAGCTGATCGCGCGGGTGATGGTCAGCCATGAACGCCCGGCCCAGTCCAAGACTGTCGTACTGGATAATCTTGAGGCCATCATGGAATGCGTCTCGGCCGGGTTAGGCTTTACGCTGCTGCCTGTCCCTGACGTCGAACGCTACCGCGCGCCGGACCTGGTTGTGCTGGATGCCAAAGCCACGATGCAGCGCAAACTGGTTCTTGTCACGTTGCGCGACAGCGTTCTGGACCGGTACCGGAGCGAACTGGCATCCTCGCTGGGCCGCACTTCGAACGATGGTGTCACATAGTCCCGTCGATTTCCCCTCAAATCGAGGGATAGGTGCGCCCTGATGGTTACATCGGCGGTTCAATCTCGACAGGTTGGCCGCTGCGCTGCGATTGGATTGCAGCAAATGTCAGCGCCAGAGATTTCAGATTGCTCCGGGCGGAATTGTCCGGTGAGCGATCTTCTTCGATGGCGCAAAGCAACTCGCCCATTGCGCCTTGAAACCCGTCATTGAACCAGGCGCCCTGCAACGCGGGCCGGCTATACCCATCTGCAGTCGTCAGGGTGATCGTTTGCTGCCCTAGGTCTGCTCCGGTTGAGGATATGCTTCCCTTGGTGCCGGAGATATAGGTCGTGTCCAGTGGCCCGTGTTGCGTGCTGCCGTCGAAAACCAGACTGGCCTGCCCCTGTTCCAGACTGACCACGGCCTGCGCCAATAACGGCACCTTGTTATCCTGCCCCCGCGCGTGAGAGGCGCTGGCGAACACCGATTTCGCCCGGTTGCCAACAATAGAAGACACGAAATCGAACCAGTGAATCCCGAAGTCATACAGGATCAAATCCTCGATTTCGTCGAACGGCGTGCCTGCGGTCCAACCATGGTTCCAGTGAATGGAGGTGTGGACGGACTGGACATCTCCGATATGCCCAGCGCGACACGCTTCGCGCATCCAGGCCATGTGCGGCGACCATCGTCCATTCTGGTTAACCGCAAGCTTCACGCCTTGTTTGTCGGCCAGTTCTACCAGCGTTTTTCCGGTTGTCAGATCGGATACAAAGGGTTTCTGGCTTAGAACATGCTTTCCCGCTTTCAGAGCAGCCTCGATTACTGGCGCACGTATGTCGGTGGGCAGAGTTATGTCGATGATGTCTATTTCGCGGTCTTCCAAAAGGTCTTGATAGCGTTCAACAATGCGGGCATCAGGAAAGAACTCTGCCGCTTTGCCTTCCGCTTTTGCACGGCTTCGGTTCCATAGCGCCACGACATCCCAACCCGCAGTGCGGTATGCATCCAGATGGCTGTTCGAAATACCTCCCGTTCCGATCATGCCGATCCGAGGGCGATAGGTTCGGGGGTTTGGTGGAAGGTAATCGACCTCGGGCGCGTTGATCTGCGGCAAGTCCTTGGATTTCAGCGCGTAGGTGTCTGTGTCGGCGGCATCGTCGCTCATGGCAGCAGTTCCAATGTGCGTTTTTCGGCGGCGGATTGAACGGCTGTGTCCACGATCCTCTGCGCCGTCAGGCACAATTGCGGATTCAGCGGACCGGCCACCGCTTCGCCGCGGCTGATGCAGCCCAGAACGTACTCGATTGCGTTTGTCTGGCCTTTGGGCAGCGGATCAGCAGGGATTTCATGCCGCTCTGGCCGGGCGCGGGTTTGGACGGTCACGTGGTCGGCATAGTCGGGCGAAGAGATCGTTCCATCCGTGCCGACAAAGACAAACCCACAGGTAGGCTGCGGCTGAGTGGTCCACGGATCAGTAAACGTTCCCCAACGGGTTTCCATCTTGGACAAACCGCACGCATAGCGGCAGACAGCAATGGCATGTTGATCGACTTCGATACCGGGTGTTTCGTCGACGGTGCATGTCACCTCAATCGGGGCTTCCCCGTCCATGTACCACGTCCCCAGTGTCGCGCCGTATCCGAGGTAGTCCAGCAACGACCCGCCGCCCGAGGATTTCTTGTACCACCAAGAGGTTGGCTTTTCCTGTTCAACCTCTTCCGGGCTGACCTCGACCTTGTCGGCAAGGTGAAAAAGCGGGCCGCGATTGCCGTCGTAGAAATGCACCTCTCGCAACTCGCCGATCAGTCCTTCATCGATCAGGCGCTTGGCGGTAACGTGGCTTTCCACCCACCGCAAAGGCCAGTTGATGATCAGTTGTTTCCCGGTCCCGTCCATGGCCGCGATCATGCGGCGCGCGTCATCCGAGGACGCAGCGAATGGTTTTTCGACGAAGACATGCACGCCATGCGCTGCCAGTTTTTCAGTGTAATCGGCGTGGTCTGCCGTGGCGACGCATAAAACGGCCATGTCATAGGTTCCCGCGGCCATGCAGGCATCGAAATCGGTAAAAACCCGGTCTGGCGGAATATCGAAATTCTGGACCGCCGAAGCCATTTTCTGCCTGTCGGGATCATAGATACCGGCAATTTCCGCTTCAGGGTGTTCATGCACCATGCGGAGCAGATCGCCCATATGCATGTGGTCAAAGCTTATTCCAACAATCCGAAACATGGGCGTCCTCCGTTCTAACGGTTTCCCGTGATCCTGACATAGATGGCCGTCACCGCCAGGATGATCAGACCAAACAGCGCCGTTCTTGCGCCTTCGGGCATCTGCATCAGGGTCAGCATTGTATCCAGAACCCTGATGATCAAGGCGCCCACAATGGCACCCGCAAAACTGCCACGCCCGCCAAAGATCGAGGTTCCGCCGATCACCGCAGCCGCGACCGAGGGCAGCAGCAGCGGATTGGCAAGGCTCAGCGAGGTTTGCCGGATCATACCAAGATATAGCAACCCCGCGACCGCCGCGATCACCCCCGACAGCGCGTAGAGCGCCAGATAGACCTGCCAGGATTTGACGCCCGAAAGCTTGGCCGCGTTTTCGTTCGAGCCCAGCGCGAACAGCAACCTGCCAAAGCCGGTGAATCGCATCAGCCAGAAGATGAACAAGGCGAAGGGCACAAACAGAAACAACCCGTTGGGCATGGACAAGGTGCGCCCGGTTCCAAGCCACGCCAAAAAGGCCGGGATCTCGGACCCGGCATTGATCACCATCCGCTGATAGACCTGCAGACAGCCCGTGGCGATCAGGCCGGTGCCAAGGGTCATGATCAACGGATGCACCCGCACCAACCCAACCCCAAGGCCGTTGACGACCCCGACAACCAGACCGGAGGTCAAGGCGACCAGCACCGCAGGCGTCACGCCCCAGATCGAGGTCAGGGTGGCGCAGACAAAGGCCGCGACGGTTGCGACAATGCCCGCCGACAGGTCGATCCCGGCGGTCAGCATCGTCAGCACCTGACAAGCGGCCAGCATCGCAAGCGGTATTGCAAACTTGATCAAGTTGCCAACCCAGAAGGTCGAGACCAGCCCATCGCGCCCCGCCCTGAACGGCGTGACAATACCGGGCCGCATGAACTCCAGCACAGCGATCAGCAAGACCAGAAAGATCAAAAGCGGTATCACAGGATTATCCCGCAGATACCGTCCAAAGCGGACGACGGGTGGGTCATTCACGGCCATGCTCATCGTCTTGCTCCTCGCGCGGTGGCTGCGGTGCCAAGCAATACGACGGCCACCATGATCGTCCCTTCGATGATTGTCGTGACATTGGGGTCCACGGCCAGAAATGTCAGAATCGTGCGCACGATGCGCAGGATGAACACAGCGACAATCGGCCCAAGCAGCCCGCCGCGCCCGCCCCCCAGAACCACGCCGCCCAGAACAACGGCGGCGACCGAGGCCAACAGATAGGGTCCGGGCACCGGCTCACCAATGCCGGTCAGTGCCGCAAGGCTGAGCCCGCCGAAGGCACAGAAAAGCCCACAAATTCCGTAGGCTGCGATTTTGACGCGCCCGACGGACACCCCCGATCGAAAGGCCGCGCGTTCGTCTGATCCGGTTGCATAGATCGAGATACCAAGCTTGGATCGCCGAAGGGGCAGCCATACCACCGCAATACATCCGACCATGATGGCCAAGGCGCTAGGTACCCCAGGAATGACACTGCCGCGAATGCTCTGCTGGACCCAATCGGTGGTTGACCCGCCCGGCGTTTCCAGGATCAAAAGCGCTACGCCTTCCCAGACAAAAAGCATCGCCAGCGTGACCACGATATCAGGCACTCGGGTCAGAACGATGAGGGCGCCGTTGATTAGTCCCATCGCCAATCCGATGCCAAGCACGATCACGATGGCCGGTAGTCCGGACATCCGCTCCATCAGCACAGCGGCAGAGACGGCACATACAGCCATCATCGATGCAACCGACAGATCGATCCCGCCGACGATCACCACCACCGCCATGCCCGCCGTTGCGAAAGCAAAGGGCAATGCGGCGCGGGCAACGCTTTCCAACCCAGACGCACCGAAAGAGGGCTGTATGAGTTTTGTGACAGCCAGCAAAACCAGCAGCAACGCGACAAGACCCAGAAGCCAGGAGTGTTTGCGCAGGGTCTTGGTCACGCTGCACTCTCGTTTTCAGTTAGCCCATAAGCCGCGCGCAGCAGGGTTTGCTCGTCCGCGTTTTTGGCGTCGATCACGTCCACAACACGGCCATTGAAAATGACCAGCGCGCGGTCGCAGGCCAGCGGCACCTCCTCCAGTTCCGACGTATAGAACAGGACCGAGGCCCCGTTTTGTGCAAGTTCCCGCACCAGAGGGTAAATCTGGCGTTTGGTCCGCACATCGATCCCCCGCGTCGGATCAAACAGCAACAGCGTCTCGACCCCCGTGGCAAGCCATCTGCCAATGGTCACTTTCTGCTGGTTCCCGCCCGACAGGCGCTGCACCTCACCCTGCGCGCGTGTATCGATCTGTAGCTTCTCGATGGCGTAATCGACCCGCTCACGCTCTTGCCGCAGGTTCAGTTGGCCCCAATCCCGCAGGCGCGCCGAGAACGGCAGGGCGATGTTCTCTTTGACCGATCGTTGCGCCAACAGCGCGTCGGCCCGGTCACCCGGCACAAAGGTCAACCCGGCCGAGATCGCATCGGCAGGGTGCCTGAACGCAACCTGCGATGCGTTCACCTCGATCACCCCGGCGGTCGGAGGCAGAAAGCCAGCCAAACAGTCGAACATCTCATCCTGCCCCTGCCCTTCAAGCGCGACAACGCCAAGCACCTCGCCCGGATGAAGGTCGAACGAGATATTCGACACCTTCGGCGCAATCGCCAGATTTCGAACAGACAGGCGCGGATTGCCTTGCGCGACAGAACTCGCGCCGTTGTTTTCGCGATCCCCAAGGTCCAGTTTCTGACCCAGCATCAGTTCAACGGCCCGTTCTTCGACGCCCGGCTCAATCCTCAGATCACCAACGGTCATACCGTCACGCAGAACCGAGGCCCGGTCGCACAGCTCAGAGATTTCGCTGAACCGGTGCGACACGTAAATGACACCCATGCCCTGATTTGCCTGCTCGCGCACAACCGTCAGTACCCGCTCAACCAGATCGGTTGGCAGCGCGGCTGTCATCTCATCCAGCAAAACCACATCCGGCTCGGACGCTAAAGCGCGCGCGAGGTCCAGAATGCGCAACGTGGCAAGCGGCAGGTCTGCGATCAGGTCCGAGAGGTTCAGCTTTTCAATCCCAAGCTCACTGACCCAATGCCTGAACGGCGCAAGCGGTGTATCGGTCAGCCGAAGGTTATCGGCCACATCCAGATCAGGGATTAGTGAGGGTTCCTGATAAACCGGAACAAGGCCCGATTTGCGCGCCTCGGCCGGGCTGCCAACGCGGGCCACCTGTCCCCGGATCAGCACCTTGCCGCTATCCGGCTTCAAGGCGCCGGTGATGATTTTCACGAAGGTGGATTTCCCGGCGCCGTTTGCACCCATCAGGGCGATCACCTCGCCCTTGGAGACGCTCAGATTGGCATCGGTCAAAGCACGGACAGCACCAAAGTTCTTGGCAATCCCGGACGCGTCGAGAAGGTGTGTTTCGGTCATCGGTGCCCACTATTCCAACTTGGTTGCCCCCCGCCCGATCCGGGCAGGGGGAATTCACACAAGGCCAGACCGCTTTTAGCTGTCGCCCGGCCCTTTGCATTCGATGATCTGTTCCATCGAGTAGTCCGTCCAACCGGGAACCGTGACCGAGACGGGCCATTCGGGATCAAGGTTGGGGTTTTGCGCCGCAGTGATGGTTGCAACGCCGTCATCCGTAGCGTTTTCCCAGAGCACCGGGTCCACCAGAACGGTTTTGTCGTCAGGCGCGTTGCCGTTCAGAATGTCGACGGCCAGAGCGATCCCTGCCCCGCCAACAGATCCGGGATTGGTCACCGCGGCCCCTTGCAGGCCGTCAACTTCGGTCAGGTACTGCACGAACCCGGCATTGTCCGCGCCGACGATGGGCACCAACGGCGCGCCGGATTCCACAAAGGCATCCACGATCACGTTGTCAATTCCGCTGGTCCACACACCGTTGAACGGAATGCCCGTGGCCAGAAAGTCAAACATCTGCTGCTTGCCCTGGTCCTGCTGCCAGCCGGTGAACACCTCGTGCACCACATTGATGCCGTCATATTCGGCCAAGGCGCGCTTGAATCCATTGTCGCGGTCGGTATCGGCAGACACCCCCGCGATGCCGCGCATATAGACCACGTCACCCGAGCCGCCCAATTGCTCGAACAGCCATTTCGCACCCAGATAGGCGTATTCTTCTTGATTGTTCGACAGGATATACGCGCCATCCGCCGTCACGCCAGCATCCACGGCGACCACGACAATGCCCTTCTCCATCGCCGCATCCAGCGCCGAATTCAAAGCGTCCGGGTTTGACGGGTTCAGAACAATCGCATCCACACCCGCTTCGATCAGGTTGTTGATGTCCTCCAACTGTCCGGCTGAATCCGTATTGCGATGCGCCACGATCAGGTTGGACACATCCTCTTCGACCAGAGCCTGAGCCCGCATGGCGCAGATCATCTGTTCGCGCCAGCCATTGCCCTGCACGGTGTTGGACACACCGATCGTGTAATCGGCAGCAAACGCCGCCGGTGTGAACGCCGCAGCAACAGCTATGGCCGCCGCACCTGTGAGTAGCTTTTTCATTGTAGTACCTCCCATTTGAACACTCAGTGATATGTCCGGGGCTTTTCGCCCTTCTATTTGATGAACGGTTGCAGCACGTCGCGTGCCAGCAAGAACCCGCGCTTTATCTTTTCGTCGGTCCCCTCAAACAGCCTGTCCTCATGCTCGATGATGACAGGGCCATCGTATCCAACCCGGTATAGGCCCGAGAAAAAGTCGGACCAGTCGACATCGCCCAGACCGCAAAGGCGTGGCACCTGCCACCCCATGCCCGCCGACATGATCCCGTGTTCATAAAGCCCGTCGTGATCCACCATCAGGTCTTTGGCGTGGACATGCGCGATATTGGGGCCGAATTCCTTGATGAACCGGGTCTGATCGATGAACTGCCAGATCAGGTGGGACGGGTCGAAATTCATCCCGACATCCTCGCCCCATTCCTCGAAAATCCTGCGCCAGATCTTCGGCGAATAGGCGATGTTATGACCGCCGGGCCATTCATCATAACTGAAGATCATCGGGCAGTTTTCAAAGCACAGGCGAACACCCTGCCCACGGGCATGATCGACGATGGGTGAGATGATCTGCTGCGCCCGCGCCCAGTTCTGGTCCACATTCAGGGTTCTGTCGCCGCCGACAAAGGTGTTGACCACCGACAGGCCCATCGTGCCTGCGGCTGTTATTACCTTTTTCAGGTGCTCGATAACCTCATCCCGGTGCGACGCATCGGCGTGCAGTGGGTTGGGGTAATATCCAAGGCCCGAGATTTCGATACCCATTCCGGTCAGCGCATCCACGATCTCCTTGCCCTGCGCGGCCGTCAGCCCATCGACATTGATGTGGCTCGTGCCCGCATAGCGCCGCTTTTCACCGCCGGAGGACGGCCAGCATGCGATCTCGAGCGCTGAAAACCCGTTGCCAGACGCCCATGTGGCAACGTCCATCAGGTCGGTATCTTCAAATGGCGCGGTCAGCAGTCCAAGTTTCATGGCGTCCCCCTTAAACCTCGTCCAGATCGACCCAGCGATCTTCGCGAGCCGATTTCACCACGGCATCGCAGAACCGCATTTCATAATGGCCGTCCTCAAACGTCGCCCAGGTGCTGTCCGGCCCGCGTTTGCCTGCGCAGACGTCCGTGTAGACCGCACGGAAGAAGTTGAAGAAACTGTCCGCAAATCCTTCGACATGACCTGGCGGCAAGGTCGCGGCGCGGGTGCCCGTGGCATTCATCAGCGTAAAATCCCGCATCAATATCTGATTGGCGTCGTCGCGATGCCCGATGAACAGGTGATCCGGCGTTTCGCTGTTCCACGCCGCACTGGCCGCGCTGCCTGCAACATCCCAAACCAATAAGTTCTTGCGCCCGATATTGATCTGAGAGGTGGTCATCACTCCCTTCGCGCCGCCCTCGTACCGGATCATGATCGCCGAGGCATCGTCGGTATCGACGGCCACAGTTTCGGTTGTCCCTTCGGCGCTGGAAAATGTCTCAACCGGGCCGGTCGGCCGCTGCCGTTCGGGCAGAAAGGTCGTCAGGTCGGCAAAGACGGATTTGGCTTTCAGCCCTGTGACAAAACTCGTCAGATCAACCCAATGCGTGCCGATATCCCCGACCGAGCGCAACGCGCCCCCTTTGTCGGCCTGCAACCGCCAGTTCCAGTCCGTTGGCTTTGCCAGCCAGTCCTGATGATAGTGGCCGGTCACAAAGCGGATGCGCCCCAGTTCCCCCTGAGCGACCATTCCATGGGCTTGCTGGT
This sequence comes from Ruegeria sp. C12, assembly GCF_056537745.1. Lineage (NCBI taxonomy): Bacteria > Pseudomonadati > Pseudomonadota > Alphaproteobacteria > Rhodobacterales > Roseobacteraceae > Ruegeria > Ruegeria sp. C12. The sequence goes on along the minus strand of NZ_JBQFSA010000001.1, from coordinate 645,621 downwards.
TCAGGGGGTAAAAGCGGATGTTGTAGCATACCGCGCAAACCTTCCCCGACGCGGCGGCCATCTCGACCATCTCAGCCGATTGATGACTGGTCATTGCCAGTGGCTTTTCACAGATCACGTGTTTCCCGGCCTTCAGGATCGCCATGACCTGCGGGAAATGGGCGTGGTTCGGGGACGTGACGTGGACCACATCAACACTGTCATCTGCCAGCAAGGCCTCCAACGAAGGATACGCTTGATGGACCCCAATCTCAGCAGCCCGCGCCGATCCCCGTTCCGCTGACGACCCGAGCACGCCAACAACCTGCACTCCAAGACGATGCAGGGCCTGCACATGAACCGTTCCTATAAAGCCGGTTCCAATCACTGCCGCGCCGATGGCCGAGACATCAGACATTATCACCTCCTTCAGACAACCGAGTATCCTCCGTCCACGGGCATGCAGATGCCGGTTACAAACGCGGCTGCGTCCGAGGCCAGGAACAGCGCCGCGCCGACGATGTCGGCGGGCATTCCCCATCGGGACATCGGCGTTCGCACCTCGACTGCGTCGACGAATTTCGGATCCTGTCTGGCCCTTGCGGATTGTTCGGTCACGATGAACCCTGGCGCGATGGCGTTCACGCGAATACCGTCTGCGGCCCATGCGACCGCCAGGGATTTGGTCAATTGCTCGACCCCCGCTTTGGACGAGCCATAGGCCGGGTTTTGCGGTGATCCAAAGCGGGCATACATCGACGCGATATTGATCACCCGACCCTTTCGGGCCAGAAGCGCGGTATGCAACGCCCGCGCGCATCGCATGGTTCCGACCAGATTCACATCCAGCACATGGCTGAAGAATCCGGGCTCCATTTCCTCGCCTCGCCGCGTGATCGCTGCGCAATTCACCAGCACATCCAATTCAAGGCGGTCGCGACCAAATGCTTCGACCGCGTCAGTGTCCACGACGTCGAGCTGGGTATAGGGGAACCGGGCGGCGTCTTCGGGCAGGCACTCTGGCTCGGCCCCTGTGATTTCGACCTCGGCACCGGCGTCTTTGAACGCGCGGGCAATGGCTGCCCCAATGCCACCCCGGCTGGCACCGATCACGGCGACCTGCGCGCCGGAGAAGTCGAACCGGGCCGCGGCAGTCAAACCGCCACCCCGGTCCACAGGTCGTTGTTGCCAGCTTTGGCGGCACGGATCATTACATTCCCCCGATTGCGAATTATGCGCCTGCAAACGATTACATTTGCAGAAATTCGCCCTTTTCAATCCTTGAAATCGATTACATAATCGACAGCGTCAGGGATTCGAGTCAACCGAAATCTCACTTTGCAATCAGGACCCATGATCCAGAAACCCGCAACCATTCAAGATGTCGCCCGCGCAGCAAGGGTGTCCACGGCCACCGTCAGCCGGGTTCTGTCCAACCCTGATGTCGTCAAGAAATCCACCAAAGATGCGGTCATGCAGGCGATCCAGAGCACGGGCTACAGGGCAAACCAGGCGGCCAGAAACCTCAGGATGCAGCGCGCGAATGCGGTTCTGGTCCTTGTCCCGAATTTGGGCAAACCCTTCTATTCCGGCATTCTGGCGGGCATCAGCGAGGCGTTTTCCGGCACCGGTTATGCAGTTCTGATTACGGATACGGAAAGCAATCCGATCCACGATTCTACTCTGGCCGAGTATTTCCTGGACGGGCGTATCGACGGCGCGATTTCGCTGGATGGTCAGTTGTCGGATACAGTGCTGAACAGGTGCATTCAGGCCGGAGCCCGAGACAAAATCGTGTTCCTGTGCGAATGGGTCGAGGATCAATCTTTTCCGGTGGTCAAAAGCGACAATGTCGAGGGGGCCCGGCTGGCAATCCGCCATCTGCACGGCCTCGGCCACGAAAAAATCGCTCATGTCACCGGGCCGCAGGGCAATGTTCTGACAAGCGCACGTCGGGAGGGTATGGTGTCTGAGCGCGCACGTCTTGGCCTACCTGCCCCGACCGAGTGGATCATCCGCGGTGATTTCTCGCTCGAATCCGGACACGAGGCCGCCGCGCGCATTCTGGCGATGGAGGACAGGCCCACAGCTGTATTCTGCTCGGCCGATATGGTGGCATTTGGGCTGATCGCCGGGCTTCAGGCTGGTGGTGTTCGGGTGCCCGAGGACATGTCTGTTGTGGGTTTCGACGATATTGAGATGTCGGAATACTATGTGCCCGCACTGACCACGATCCGTCAGAACCGGCACTTTTTGGGTCAACGGGCCGCAAAACTGCTGCTTGGTCGGCTCTCGTCGGGGCTTGGCGCAAATGAACCGGAAGCCCCGGTTCCTGTTGAACTGATCGAACGGGCCAGCACCGCGCCGCCCAAAACAGGCGGTAGGTAACCTAGCGCGGCGCGCCCAGAACCGACTGTTCCAGATCGACGCATACCCCGGTCATCGGGAAAGAGTCAGGGCTTAGAAGGAATACGGCCAACCGAGCCGCTTCGTCGGGCATCAGCAACCGGCCCAGCGGAAGCCCCTGCCCTGCCTGCTCTGCCCAATCCTGCGCTTGGCCCAAAGCACCGGTTTGCGTTTCATGCTCGGACTCAGTCAGCGCCCAACCCAGATTGATCCCGTTTACGCGAATACCATCGTGCAGATGCGCGTTGGCCGCATTCTTGGTCAATGTCTGCAACGCCCCTTTCGACGCCGCATAGATTGCCAGATCCGCCGCGCCGCAATGGGCATTCATGGATTGAATGTTCATGATCCCTCCGCCAGACCCACGCGCTTGCATGTCCCGGATCGCTTCCCCCATCAGCAGAAAAGGCGCGCGGGCGTTGACCGAAAAAATCTTGTCGAAATCCTGCGCTTTTCCGTCAAGAAAACTGGCGCGGTTCGTTAGTCCCGCAGCGTTCACAAGGCCATCAATCCGACCAAAAGCGGCCCGCGCTGCCGCCGCGACATCCGCGCAAGCGCCAGCTTCGGCCAGATCGGCGACAATGGTCTTGGTCCGGGCAACGCCCGACAATTCCGCTGCAAGGCTTAGCAGACCGGCCTGGTCTCTGTCCGTCGCCAAAATCCGACGAACGCCCTGCGCAGCGGCCCGGCATGCGATCGCACGGCCGATGCCTTTGGCGGCTCCGGTGACGACAAGCGCCATATCTTGCAGCCGGATACTCATGCCGACACCCGACCGGCTGGAATATTTTCCCTTAGAATAATCCTCGGCTCGATATGCTCCATCGGCAATTGGACAGGCCCCGACGCAATTGCCCCAAGCAGACGAATGACAGCTTGTTCCCCGATAAGATGAGCGTTCTGGTCGATCACCGCATGGATCAAACCTTCGGCCAACCAGCGCCGCGTGTCCTCTGTCAGGTCGTGCATGACGACAAGGGGCCGTTCGGATTGCGGGATGGTTTCAAGCGCCTGCACCAGACCCTTCCGCCCCGCCCCTACGCAATAGACCCCAACCAGACGCGCGCCCGAACGATAAAGCCGCGTCAATTCGCGGTACAAACGCTCTCCATTCTCACCGGTCTCGACTGATGGCAAAGCGGTAAGCGTCGGGTAATACGCGGACAGACAGGACCGAAACCCCAATTCCCGCTCGCTGTGTCCGTGATACGCATGCGTTCCAAAGAAAACCGCGACATCTCCGGCGCCATCGCTGGCAGACATACCCAGTATCTGAGCCGCCGTGCGCCCGGCGACCATGTTGTTAACACCGACATACCCCGAGCGCGGCGTTGCCAGCACATCCGACGCTAAAGTGACCACACGAATACCGGATTCGCACATCCGCCGCAGGGCATCCCGGCTGCGCGGGTCGTCTGTTGCCACGACACCGATCCCGTCGGTATCTGGCGGCAGGTTGTCCAAAGCCTCGATCAGCGGGTCCGGGCCTATGCCGTCCAGCACCTGTATTCTGCAACTTTCGACCAAGGGCTGAGCGTCCGAGAACCGCGTGATGGCCCCGGCCATATCCTGCAGGAACGTATTGCCGCCGGTCGGGATGAGAAAGCTGAGACGCGCAGGTCGCGAGGGCAGCGCCAGAATACCCTCGGACGGGAGATACCCCAAAAGCCGGGCCGCCCGCATCACACGCTGCCGGTTGGCGGCGCTGACGCCCTTGCGCCCGTTCAGCGCCCGGTCCACGGTCGCCGTCGAGACCCCGGCCCGTTTGGATATGTCGGCAATTGTGGCGCGCGTCATGCCCTTAAAGACCTCAATCGATTGCTTTGTCGCGGACCATACTGGCACGATAAAAGCCGCTCGTCTTGTTTTGAGGCATCAAATTACATCAATTTGGCGGTGTTGTTTTTCTAAATTACGCCTCTGCTGTGCCCTAGCGCGATATGACCCGAAAATAGCTGATGTAATCTGATGGGCATTGCACTTGATGCGACAGGGTGATGTGCCAAAGCTATCAGTGGACCGGACAGGCCGTCTGATCGCTCAACACGGCCTGCACTTGGTAGAACCATAACAGCGGCGTAAACCGATGACCGACACGCTTCAACATGGGCCCTTGCCCGAAACAGTTCGGGATTATTCCCTGACCGGCGAGACCGGCAAAAAAGCGCAAGAGATCGGGCTTGCGGCAGCAGAGTGGTATCACAGCGCCGTCCCCCGCAAGACGATGAAATCCCTGATGAAACGCCGCGACGGCCCTGCCCTGCGCGACACGGCATTGTGGGTTGGGCTTCACATTTTGCTCGCGGCCGGGGGCATCTTCTTCTGGGGGAGCTGGCTTTCGGTCCCGTTCTGGCTGGCCTATGGCGTGGTCTATGGCTCGGCCTGCGACAGCCGTTGGCACGAATGCGGCCATGGGACGGCCTTTCGAACGCGCTGGATGAACGATGTTGTGTATCACATCGCATCCTTTCAGATCATGAGGAACCCTGTGAACTGGCGGTGGAGCCACGCGCGTCACCATACCGACACGCTAATCGTGGGCCGCGACCCGGAAATCGCCTGGATGCATCCGATCAACCTGATGCTAAAGGCACTAGCGTTTGTCGGCATCTACGACACCTGGCTGTCACTCAAGGTCCTGTGCCGCAATGCGCTGGGGTATTTGTCGCCGGACGAGAAGGACTACATCCCGCAATCCGAATGGCCAAAGGCCGTGTTCTGGGCGCGGATCCATATGCTCATCTACGCGGTCGTGTTGCTGGTATCCGCGTTCATGCTGGCAAACGGCATGGGCTGGAAATCGACAATCCCCATCCTGCTGATCGGCGGACCCCGCGTTTACGGGTGCTGGCATTTCGTTATGACCGGCCTGTTGCAACATGGCGGCTTGCCCGAGGACGTCATTGACCACCGGCTGAATTCCCGCACGGTCTACATGAACCCGATCAGCCGCTGGCTGTATTGGAACATGAACTATCATGTAGAACACCACATGTTCCCGATGGTGCCCTATTATGCGCTTCCTGCCCTGCACGAGGAAATCAAAGATGACCTTCCCGCGCCCAACACCTCAATCCGGGACGCCTACAAAGAGATGATGGGGGCCGTGATGCGTCAACGCTCTGACCCCGGCTATGCGTTAAGGAAAACGCTGCCGCAAACGGCGCAGCCCTACAAGGAACATCTGCATTCCCATGTGCCAGACCGGAGCAGTGACGATTAAAAAGGTAGGAGCCCAACATGCCCTGGGTCGAAGCAATCGCCATTGATGACGTTGAAGAAGAGGACGTCATTCGCTGGGACCACGTCGGTCGAACTTTTGCAATTGTCCGTGGCCCGGACGGAGATTTCTTTTGCACAGACGGTTTATGCACTCATGAACAGGTTCATCTGGCCGATGGCCTGGTGATGGATTACGAGATCGAGTGCCCCAAACATAACGGGATTTTCGATTACCGTTCGGGCCAAGCCTTGCGCGCCCCTGCCTGTGCAAAACTTGGAACTTATGAGACGAAGATTGAAGGTGGCAGAGTTTTCGTTTTGGTTTGAAGAATAATCTCACCGGGCACGCAGCCCTCAGACGAACAGCGTCCAAAAACCACAAGGCGGTCCCATGTCCGAAGACACGATCAACCTGAATGCAGACGGCATCCGCCTGTCGTTCGACGCCAGTATCGGCATGATCAAAAGCTTCACGGTGATGGACGGCGACGCTGGGATATCCCCGTTGCACCGCGCGCCTTGGGTCGGAATGAACGAGGCCCTTCCCGATGGGCTAGCGCCCCATCTATACAAGCTGGGAGGAGATTTTTTCTGCGCACCGTTTGGGCAAGAAAAAGACGGGGCACCCCTGCATGGTTGGCCTGCAAACGCATGCTGGTCGATCATTGATCTGTCGCCGGACCAATTGTCAGCCCGGTTGGATCACCGCGTCAACGATGCGGAAGTCATCAAAGCGCTTTCACTGCGCCCGGATCACCCCTTTGTTTATCAAAAACATACGTTTGTAGGCGGGTCCGGGTCGGTTCCGGTGGCCAACCATGCGAATATCTCTCTGCCAAATGGTGGCTTTATCCGGACCTCTGCCAAATCCTGCTGGATGACGCCTGCAACACCACAGGAAACAGACCCGAAACGCGGCAGGTCGGGGTTGGTCTACCCTGTGTCCAGTGACGATCCAACGCGTTTCCCGTCGCAGGACGGCACCACAGATTTGACGCGCTATCCCTGGTTCCAAAGACATGAGGATTTTGTTGCCGGTCTCGATGCACCCGGTGGCGGGTTGGGCTGGACAGCCGTCACCAGACCGGTCGAGGGTGATCTGTTCCTTTCGCTCAAGCGATCTGAACACCTGCCCATGACGATGCTGTGGCACTCGAACGGAGGGCGGGATTATCCGCCGTGGTCGGGCCGTCATTTTGGCTGCCTGGGCATCGAGGAAGGCACGGCCGGGCATGTTTTGGGACCTGATCGCAAAAAGGCACTGTCCGGGCCCGGTGCTTTGCAGCTGTCTCCGGCCCGCTCTGCCGTTGTCAAACACGTAATCGGCGCGATTGCCTGGCCTGCGGGTTCTCCGCTTCACTCCATAAACCTGCATGGTGACGGGCTGGAGGTTTTGGGGGATTGCGGAACACGCAAACGCATCAGCTTTGACACCGAATTCTTGCAGGGTTCCTAACACCCAATCGTCGCAGTCCCCGCGCCTTGACTGAGAGGGATTGGGCGACAGCCGGCTCCCTAACAGGAACAAAGCCATCGCCCGCCGGTCAAATGTCAGGCGTGATCGTCCTTCACCAACTCGCCCCGACCATGTCCTGACATACCGCCAGAAACCTCCTCGGTCGCTTCATCCGCCAATGTCTCTGGCAGGATCAGGTTCAGGACAATGGCGATCAGGGCCGCAGGTAAGATCCCCGACGCACCCAGAATTCGCAGCGTATCCGGCAGGTGTTGCAACGCGTTGACCGACCCCGGCGCGACGTTCATGACCTCTAGCTGAAGCCCCAGACCTATCGACAGCGAGACCGCGAAGATCACCATGTTTCGGCGGTTCCAGACCACGTCGGACAGCATCGAAACACCCGCTGCAACAACCATCCCGAACATGACGATGACCCCGCCGCCCAGTACTTCGATCGGAACGGTGCGAATGATGCCACCGACTTTCGGGACCAATCCGCAGATGATCAGGAATATGGCTCCGATGGTCACGACATGTCGGCTCATCAACCCGGTCATTGCGATAAGGCCCACATTCTGGCTGAACGAGGTGTTGGGAAACCCGCCAAAGATACCGGCAATGGCGGTGCCGAAACCGTCGGCAAAAGTCGCGCCCTGAATCTCCTTATCCGTCGCTTCGCGCCCCGCGCCACCTTTCGTGATCCCTGATACGTCGCCGACGGTTTCTACGGCTGAAACGAAGGCCATAAGGCAAAAGCCGATCACAGCGGCCAGAGAGAACTCGAACCCATACTTGAATGGCTGTGGCAGCGCGAAAGCCTCAGAACGTTCCCACGAACCCGAAATCGCCTCGAGCGGCAGTTTCCCGACGAGTATGCAATAGACATATCCGACAAGAATGCCGATCAGCACAGCCGAGACAGACAGCATCCCGCGGGCAAAGAATTTCAGCCCCAATGTGACAAACACAACGATCAACGCCGGGGCCCAGCTGGACAATGAACCGTAGGTTTCAGACCCCGAAGCCTTGGCCGGAACACCACCGGCGGCGTATTCGATGCCGACTTTCACCAATGCAAGCCCGATCATTGTCACGACAAGACCTGTGACCAAAGGCGGCAGGGCAAAGCGGATTCTGCCGATCACAGTACCCAGCAAGGCATGGAAAAGGCCGCCGATTATGACGCCTCCGAACAAGGCGGCCAGACCGTCGACGCCCTTTCCGGCGACCAGCGGTATCATGATCGGGATAAAGGCAAAGGACGTCCCCTGCACGATGGGCAAGGCCGCCCCGACCGGGCCGATGGTGACCGTCTGCAACAGCGTAGCAACGCCTGCGAACAGCATCGACATCTGGATCAGGTACAGCAGTTCCGGGAAATCCGGACTGTTCGAGCCAAAGCCAAAACCGGCGGCCCCGGCAACGATAATCGCTGGCGTGACGTTCGAGACAAACATGGCCAGCACATGCTGAATGCCCAACGGCACGGCACGATATATGGCAGGAAAATAGTTCGGATCACGAAGTTGCTCTGGCGTTCCGATAGATGAAGCAGTCATGGAGTCCCTCGCGTTGCGCCCCTGTTGCAGACTTTGCCGGGGTGTTGGCGCGCACGCTGTGACCTGCGTTCGACTCAGCGGCTTTGGACCTATTGGCCTTCTCTGTGCCTTGACCTCCACAAAGTGGAGTTAGGTTAGTGCAGAAAAGCGCGAGGGATTATCAAAAATACCCGAAAGGTGCTGTGCTGACGTGGGGGGCCGTAGGGCGGAATGCCCAAACAGTACGATACGGATTTTGGAGTGGCGGGGAGACAGGGATTCGAACCCTGGGAACGCTCTCACGTTCAACGGTTTTCAAGACCGCCGCATTCGACCACTCTGCCACCTCCCCGTCGAAGGCAGGGTCTAAGGCCAACTGAAATCAGAGGCAAGTCGAAATCGGGAAATCTTGCCGAAGCCTGCGCAGCAGTCTTTCCATGACACCTCGCCCGCGTTATGCTCTGGCGGTAAGACCGTAGCAGGCTGGCGCGCAGAACCGGCCCTGCGGCGGGGCTCGGAAAAACGAGGCCCTTTCAGGCAAGGGATGAAAAGATGAAGCGAGCAACACAGACACGCGCAAGATCGCGAGGACTGGCTGTTTTGGCTGTGACTTTGACCGTTTTGTCCGGGTGTGAGGAAGTTTTACAATCACAGAACGCGTCTGAAGATGGCGCAAAATCCGGGGACGACTCGAAGATCGAGTTGCTGCCTCAGGTCACCAGCGCCTCGCAACGTGATGTCGAGGCGCCGGATGTGTTTTCCGTCACCGAGGCAGGTTTGTGGGACGGGCGTCCATCGCTGGGCGGTATCTGGGTCGCACATCCTGACGTCAAGCAGCCCGAACGCGTGCTGATCAAGAACACCGCCAACAACAAAACCATCACCGGCGCGCTGTTCCGGCGGGAACGCAATTTGCCGGGTCCGGCGCTGCAGGTATCCTCGGCGGCAGCAGAGGAATTGGGAATGCTGGCCGGTGCCCCAACCCGCGTCAGTGTCGTTGCCCTGCGCCGCGAAGAGGTCGAACAGAAGCCACCTGCCGAGGAACCCGCCCCCGAAGCGGAAACAACCAGTGACGAGGCCGAGGTCGCGGCAGCCGAAACCGCGCCGGATACCGCGGCCGAGGAAAAGCCCGCCAAGCGGAAATGGTGGCAACGTAAGGAACCCGCAGCCGCGGCAGGCGCAGCCGGTGCCGCCGCCGCAGCAGCAGGGTCCGCAGCTGAGGACGCGGCAGAGACGGCGGTCGATGCCGCTGCACCGGAAGCCAGTGCAGCCGCCGCGCCGGGCCTGTCCGATGCTCCGGTCGCGCCGCCGCCCGAAAAGCCAGCCAAGCGCAAGTGGTGGCAAAAGAAGCAGCCAGACGAAATCACCCAGACGCCGCTGGACCCGATCGAAGGCGCAGCCGCCGCGATTGAAGCAGCCGAACCTACACCGGCAGCCGCTGCGGCGGCCACGGCGGCGGCCCCCTCGAACCTGTCGAAACCCTTCGTTCAGGTCGGCACGTTCAGCGTCGAGGCCAATGCCAAGTCCGCAGCGGACAAGGTTCGCAAGAACGGCATGACCGCCGACGTGCGCGAACTGAAAACCGAAGACAAAACGGTCTGGCGGGTTCTGGTCGGCCCCGCCGCGACCCGCGCGGAACGCAAGGCTATCCAGAGCGACGTGAAGGCCTTGGGCTTTACCGACGCGTTCACCGTGTCCAACTGATAACAGGAGGCGCCCCCGTGCTATCCGCATTGCGAACATCCGTATTCACCCTTGGGCTGGCCGTTCTGGCCCTGCCCGCGCACGCGTTCGATACCTCGGCGCGCGCGGCTTATGTGATGGACCAGACGACCGGGACGGTTCTGCTGTCGAAAGACGCCGATCAACCCTTGCCTCCGGCGTCGATGTCAAAATTGATGACGCTGTATGTCGCGTTCGAAGCGCTGCGCGACGGGCGGTTGACCCTGCAGGAAACCCTGCCGGTTTCCCAACATGCAATGAGCTATGGCGGCTCGACCATGTTCCTGAATACGCAGGATCGCGTAACGGTCGAGGACCTGCTGCGCGGGATCATCGTGCTTTCGGGCAATGACGCCTGTGTGGTGATCGCCGAAGCGCTCAGCCCCGATGGCACCGAGGCGGGGTTTGCCCGCTACATGACCCAGCGCGCCAAGCAAATCGGTATGGACAATTCGAACTTTGCCAACTCGAACGGCTGGCCCGCTGCCGGGCATATGATGTCGGTGCATGATCTGGCGGTTCTGGCCGACAGGCTGATCACGGATTTCCCGGAATACTACCCCCTGTTCGCCGAAGAAGAGTTTGAATTTGACGGGCGCGCACCGTCCAACAAACGCAACCGGAACCCCCTGCTGCGGCTGGACATCGGGGCCGACGGGCTGAAAACCGGCCACACGCAAGAGGCGGGCTATGGCCTTGTCGGCTCGGCCAAACAGGGCGACCGCCGGGTGATTTTCGTGCTATCGGGTCTCGACAGTACCGCGCAGCGGGCAGAGGAGGCTGAGGCCGTGGTTAACTGGTCGTTTCGAAATTTTGTCGAGAGGACAGTTGCCACCGAAGAAGCGCCGATAGCCGAAGCCAAGCTGTGGATGGGCGAAAAAAAGACCGTGGGTCTGGTGCCCGAGGGTGATCTGAACGTGTTGTTCCCCGTTCTGGGTGCGCAAGATGTCGAGGCCGAGGTGGTCTATGAGGGCCCGATCAATGCGCCCGTCACCAAGGGCCAGCAACTGGCCGAACTGGTGATCAAACCCGAAGGTCTGCCCGAAATCCGCCGCCCTCTGGTCGCGGCCGAAGATGTACCGCTGGGCGGGTTCGTGGTGCGCATGATGACAGTGGGCGGCATTGTCCTGAAAGACGTGATCAATAACCCGCTGGAGTCGATGTGACGCAACGCGGGTTATTCCTGACCTTTGAAGGCATAGACGGATCAGGCAAATCAACTCAGGCCCGGATGCTGGCCGAGTATCTGCGCGACGATGGCCATCAGGTGGTGTTGACGCGTGAACCCGGCGGCTCGCCGGGGGCCGAGGAAATCCGTCGGCTGGTGCTGGAAGGCGACCCCGATCGCTGGTCGGCGGAAACCGAGTTGTTGCTGTTCACCGCCGCCCGCCGCGACCATCTGGAGCGGACCATCGAACCGGCTCTGGCCGATGGCATGGTGGTGATCTGCGACCGTTTTGCCGACAGCACACGCATGTATCAGGGCCTGTCGCGCGGCAATCTGCGCGGGCTGGTGGATCAGTTGCATGATCTGATGATCGGGCGCGAACCGGACATGACCCTGTTAATCGACATGGACCCGGACACCGGCCTGTCGCGTGCCAAAGGCCGTCAAGGCACCGAGGAACGGTTCGAAGATTTCGGCCCGGCCCTGCAAAAACAGATGCGCGCCGGGTTTCTGGCTTTGGCGGATGAATTCTCTGACCGGTTCCGCGTCGTCGATGGCAATCGCGACATGGACAGCGTCGCACAGGATGTGAGAGATATCGTCGAGGCAGCCCTGCGATAGACGATGAGCGACGACACCCCAACCCCAGATCAGGCGCCCGGCGCGCCGCATCCGCGTGAAACCGCCCGCCTGTTCGGGCAGGACGCGGCGGAACAGGCGTTTCTGACCGCCTACACCTCGGACCGGCTGCATCACGGCTGGCTTCTGACCGGCCCCCGCGGGGTTGGGAAGGCGACGTTGGCCTGGCGGATCGCGCGGTTCCTGCTGGCAACGCCCCCTGCTGATGACGGTGGGCTTTTTGGCGCGCCTCCGCCCCCTGAAACACTGGATATTGATCCGGATCACCCGGTCTCGCACCGTATCATGGCGGGGGCAGAGCCCGGTTTGGCGGCCATCACACGCTCGCTAAACGATCAGGGGCGGTTGCGCGGTGAGATTGTGGTGGATGACATTCGTAAGCTGGGCAAGTTCTTCGGCCTGTCCTCGGCGGATGGCGGTCGGCGTGTGGTCATCGTGGATTCAGCAGATGAGATGAATGTCAGCGCCGCAAATGCGCTGTTGAAAATGCTTGAGGAACCGCCCGCGCGAACCACGCTGCTTCTGATCTCGCACCAACCCTCGCGCCTGTTGCCGACGATACGGTCGCGCTGTCGGACCCTGCGCTTGTCGCCGCTGGGGCCCGAGGACATGCAGGCCGCATTGGCGCAGACCGGGGCAGAACTGCCTGCGCAGCCGGATCATCTGGCCGCGCTGGCTGCCGGGTCGGTCGGTGATGCGGTGCGCCTGATCAATCTGGGCGGGTTGGAGATTTACGCCGAACTGATCGCCATTCTTGGCACCCTGCCCCGCATGGATCGCCAACGCGCGCTGGCACTTGCCGAAGCCGCCGCCCAGCGCGGCGCAGAAGAGCGGTTCGAATTGCTGCTGACTTTGATTGACGTCGCCCTGTCCCGCCTTGCCTTGACCGGCGCCACCGGCACCCCACCCGCGCCCGAAGCCGCCCCGAACGAGGCCGCAACGCTCGCGCGCCTGTCGGCCTCGCCCGATCAGGCGCGGCGCTGGGCCGAGGTTGCCGCTACAATCACAGCCCGTGCACGCCATGGTCAGGCGGTGAACCTTGACCCTGCCGCTTTGGTTCTAGATACGGTGTTCAAGATACAGGAAACCGCCGGTCAGAGCAGATGAGCGACACCCCCCAAATCACCGACAGCCATTGCCATCTGGACTTCCCCGATTTCGAGGGGCAACTGGACCAGATCATCGCCAACGCCGCCGAGGCAGGCGTGACCCGCATGGTCACGATCTGCACCCGTTTGCGCAACGAGCCTTCCGTCCGCGCCATCGCCGAGGCCCACGCTCCGGTTTTCTACGCCGCGGGCAACCACCCGATGAGTGCCGCAGACGAGCCAATGGCAACGGTCGATGAGCTGGTCGCTTTGGCGCAACACCCGAAATTCGTGGGCATCGGTGAATCCGGACTGGATTACCATTACACCGCCGACAGCGCCGAGGTGCAGAAACAATCGCTGCGCATCCATATCGAAGCCGCCCAGCGCACCGGCCTGCCCCTGATCATCCACGCCCGCGCCGCCGATGACGACATGGCCCGCATTCTGGCCGAGGAATACCGCAACGCGCCCTATTCCTGCGTCATGCATTGCTTCTCGTCCTCCGCCGAGCTGGCCAAGGCTGCTCTGGATTTGGGGTTCTACCTGTCCATGTCCGGCATAGCTGCCTTCCCCAAAAGTCAGGGGTTGCGCGACATCTTCGCCGCCGCGCCCGTGGACCGCATTCTGGTCGAAACCGATGCGCCCTATCTGGCCCCGCCGCCCTATCGCGGCAAACGCAATGAGCCTGCCTATACTGCGCACACCGCCCGCAAAGGGGCCGAGGTGTTCGGCATGGATTACGCCGTATTCGCCGCGCAAACGCAGGCCAATTTCGACCGCCTGTTCTCGAAGGCCGCTTTGTACAAGGCCGCTGCATGAACCAGCTGCGGTGCACCATTCTGGGCTGCGGGTCCTCTGGCGGCGTGCCGCGCCTTGGCGGGCAATGGGGTGACTGCGACCCAACGAACCCGCGCAATATCCGCCGCCGCTGCTCGATGCTGGTGGAGCGGGACGGGCCAGATGGCACCACATCGGTCCTGATCGACACAACGCCGGACATGCGCAGCCAGTTGCTGGATACCGGCACCGGTCGGTTGGACGGGGTGGTCTATACCCACTCTCACGCTGACCACGTGCATGGCATCGACGATCTGAGGATGATTGTCTTCAACATGAAATCCCGCGTGCCGGTCTGGGCTGATGGCGATACGCAGAACGCACTGCTTGGGCGGTTTGGATATGCGTTTATCCAACCCGAAGGCTCACCCTACCCTCCGATTCTGGATCTGAAATCCATTGACGGCGCTTTCGAAGTTGACGGACCCGGTGGCCCGATCCCCTTTCAACCGTTCAAGGTCAATCACGGCTCGATCGACGCGCTGGGATTTCGCATGGGCAACCTTGCCTACCTTCCCGACGTGGCCGAGGTCTACGACGACGCGTGGCCTGCGATGGAGGGGCTGGATTGCCTTGTCATCGACGCCCTGCGCCGCACGCCGCACCCGACCCATGCGCATCTGGAAAAGACGCTGGGCTGGATTGAAAAGCTGCAACCGAAACAGGCGGTACTGACCAATATGCATATCGATCTTGACTATGCGACCGTCGAGGCCGAGACCGCCGACCACATCACCCCCGCCTATGACGGGATGGTGATCCATCAGGCGCTGTAAGGCCCTGCCCCGCGCAATCCGGATACCGCCAGGCCGGGGGGCGATATGCTTCAAAGCCTGATTGACGTCATCCTGCCGGTCTTTCTGGTCATCGGTGCGGGCTATGCCGCGACGCGGTCGGGCTATTTCAAAGAAGTGCATGTCGATGGTCTGATGAAATTCACGCAGGGCTTCGCCATCCCCTGCCTGCTGTTTCTGGCCATCGCGCATCTGGACCTCAGCGCCAGTTTCGATCCGCGCCTGTTGGCCAGCTTCTATTCTGCCGCTGCGCTGTGTTTCACCGCCGGACTGTTCGGCGCGCGGCTGATCTTTGGGCGCGAGTGGGAAGACTGCGTCGCCATCGGCTTTTGCTGCCTGTTTTCGAACTCAGTCCTGCTGGGCCTGCCGATAACCGAGCGTGCCTATGGGCCTGAAAACCTGACCGGAAACTACGCGATCATCGCGTTCCATTCGCCCTTCTGCTATGGCGTCGGCATCACGGTGATGGAGATCGTCCGAAATCGCGGCCATGGCGGCGCGCGGATGGCACGCTCGGTCCTGTCTGCGATGTTCAAGAACGCTTTGATCCTGGGCATTGCGCTTGGGTTTGTCGTCAACCTCTCGGGCCTTGTCATTCCCCGCGTGGTCGATGAAGCGCTTGGCCTTGTGACCCGCGCGGCCTTGCCCGGAGCCCTGTTCGCACTGGGCGGCGTGCTGGTCAAATACAAGCCCGAGGGTGATCTGCGCACGATTGCCTATGTGTGCTGCATCTCACTGATGCTGCACCCAAGCCTTGTCTGGATCTTCGGCAAATCCACCGGACTGCCGCAGGACCTGTTCCGCTCGGGCGTTTTGAACGCGGCCATGGCACCGGGTTTCAATGCCTATATCTTTGCCAATATGTATGGCCGCGCCAAACGGGTCGCCGCCTCATCCGTTCTGATCGGAACAGGCGTTTCGATTCTGACCGTCTGGCTTTGGCTGGCCGTTTTGGGCTAACACCTGTCTTGACTTGCAGGCCCGGCGACACAGCTATCGCCCAAGAACAGGAGCCGTATATGCCGCACGCCATTATTGTCGCCCATGGTCAACCCTCGGATCCCGATCCGGCCGAGGCCTCTTTGTCGCGGTTTGCCGCGCAGGTTGATGCCGTGGCGGCCGGTGTATCGGTGCATTCTGCCACCCTCGCCGCCCCCGGATCGCTTGAGGCCATGATGGATAGCCTGCCCAGCGACACGGTGATTTACCCTTTGTTCATGGCCAAGGGCTGGTTCGTCACCAGCGCCCTGCCGAAACGTGTCGGAAATCGTGGCCTGCAGATTCTGGACCCGTTGGGCGTTGACCCGGAATTGGCCAATCTGGCCGCCTCGGCCCTGCAGGATGCGTTGGTCGCGAACCAATGGCTGGCGTCAGAAACAGATCTGGTGATCGCCGCCCACGGATCGGGGCGCAGCCGCAATCCTGCGACTGTGACGCGGGATTTTGCCAAGACACTGGGTGAGATTCTTGCGTTCAAATCAATTCACGTGGGCTTTGTTGAAGAACCCCCTTCAATTGCCGATGCAGCGAGCAGCGTGGGTCAGAAATCCATATGCCTGCCCTTCTTTGCCTGCACAGGCGGGCACGTGTTGGAAGACGTCCCGCAAGAACTGGACCGCGCCGGGTTTCAAGGGCAGCTATTGCCCGTGGTCGGAGAGCTTCCGCCCATACAACTCCAGATCGCCCGGAAGCTGAGCGCCGCCTTCGAAACCGCCTGACAAGGATCGACTCACGACTGCGCTTGCGACAGCGTTGAGTACAGTCGATGGCAGGATCGCCCTTCCCGCTTGGCCTGATACAGCGCCAGATCGGCGGCATGAAGAATCTCGGCCGCTTTGGGCGCATCGAACTGGGTGGAGATCGCCGTTCCGATGCTTGCGGAAATACGGCAGGGCTGTTGTTGAAACATCATCGGCTCATTCAATCGCGCGATCAGGCGTGCGGCGATGGAGGTCAACACATCCTCTCGGGTCAGGCCCTTGAAAATAATCACAAACTCATCGCCGCCGACACGCGCAACAGTGTCATCGCCCCGCGTTTCCTCGACCATGATCTGGGCGGCTTGCTGCAATACATAGTCCCCGGCGGCGTGACCCAATCGGTCATTCACGGCTTTGAAATAATCCAGATCCAGATGCATCAGCGCAAATGAAGCGTTGGCCGATACCAGATGCCGCAGCATATGATCCATCGCGCGGCGGTTTTTCAGGCCGGTCAAGGTGTCGGTATAGGCTTGCTCCTCAGCCGCCAGCATCGCGCCCTGCAACCGCAGGTTCAGGGACCGCGATGCCTCCATCGCGGCGGATTTCGCCTCGACCAGATACAGAAGTTCGATGGCCAGATCGGTGCCCGAAAAATCGGCACTGGTCAGGGCGTAATCCCGCACCGCGTCCAGGATCGAGATGCCAAATGACAGGTTGATCACCGCCCCGCGCCCATTCGGTAACGGCGCAACAAGCCCTTTCAGGGCGGTTCGGGGTTCATCAAGAAACTTCAGATGCAGCTTCGCCCCGGCCATGGACATCAGCGCCGGAATGGTGGTGACGGTGCGCGGGCGGATCAGTTGGAACACATCCAAAAAACCTTTCCCGATCAAAGGCATGTCCGGGCGCAGCTTTTGCAGCGTAGGCCCGGCCCGTTCGATTTTCCCGCCTTCATCCAGCAGCAGAAACATCGGGCACAGGGTTTCCAGCAGATGCGCCAGATCCTCGGGTTCTGTCATCCGTTTCGCGCCCCCAAATCGAAATGCCGCCCTTCCGCGAAGGCGCTTTCCACCAACATGATTGAGATAATCTCGGCCGTATCCTGTTGTCCGTCATGCGACAGCATCACCAGCGCGCCATAATCGTCGGCCATGGCCCGCAGGACCCCGACCATTACGCTCGAATAACCCGGCAAACCCGAATAACAGAGCAGCTGATATTCGGTCGTAGAACGTTCCCGCAACTCCAAGGCTGGCAAGGTCAGGTCCGACACGGCCAGACGGACGCGATCCGCAAGGTCGTCCAGCGAATGCAGAAACTCGACATAGCTGACGCCGCCAAACCTCAGCAGTCGTCGCAAGCCTTCCATATTGGGATGCGAGACCAGATAGGTGCCGACGTCTTCGAGTATTTCGGGCTGTGGACGCCCCAGATCGTGGCTCAACGCATCAAGAACTTGCGCCAGCACGTCTTCGCCATAGATCAACATGGGCTCGAACTCGTGAAACCCCAGCCCTGCGGCCTCGGTCACGCGCAGCCAGCACGATTGACCGTAAGTCGCACAGACAAAGGATTGGATCGCCCGATTGATCAGACCATGCATAAGGTGCCCCAGATTGGTTTCACCCTACTGTGGTCTGACAATCCTTAACAAATAGCCAAAATCTGTCCGAATTGCCGAGAATCCGGTCAAGCAAGACGGTCTGAGGTCAGAAATCCGTGGGTGCCCCGCCTTCCGCTTTGCGACGATCAACAAATTCGGCCAGCTCCTCGCGAATTCCGTCATCCATCGCCGGAGGCTCAAAGCTGGTGATGATCTCTTTGAACATGTGATGCGCCCGTTCGGCTGTCCAGATACCGCCTGCGACCTCCCAACCTTCATAGTTTTTCCAATCGCTCAGGAAGGGTTGATAAAACGCCGTGGTGTACCGGTCCTGCGTGTGCTGGATGCCAAAGAAATGGCCGTCATTCCCGACCGAACGTATGGCGTCCACGGCGATCTCATCCGGGCCGGTCGCGACAATTTCAGGATCCATATAGCGTTGAATTTGCTGAAGAACCTCACAATCCATGATGAATTTCTCGGGGCTTGCGATCAGACCACCCTCAAGCCAGCCAGCCGCATGATACACCATGTTCGTGCCCGACTGTACCGCCGCCCAAAGCGAGTTTGACGTCTCCCAAACCGATTGCCCGTCCGGTACATTCGCCGCGCAAACGCCCGAGGATCGCATCGGCAGATTATAAAACCGCGCCATCTGCCCGGTCATCTGGGTCGAGCGCATGTATTCCGGCGTTCCAAAGGCCGGAGCGCCGGTTTTCATGTCGACATTCGAGGTAAACGTCCCGATTGCGCAGGGCGTGCCGGGGCGGACATATTGGAACAGCGCGATTGCACAAAGCGCCTCGGCCAGCGACTGCGCCACCGCCCCCGCCATCGTCACCGGTGCCATCGCGCCTGCAAGCGTGAATGGCGTCACTACAATCGCCTGCCCCCGCCGGGCCAGACGCAGGCAACCATCGATCATCGGATAGTCGTGTTTCAGGGGCGAGGTCGAGTTGATATTGGTATACATCCGAGGGCTGGCGTCGAATTCGTCGTGGCTCAGCCCGCTTGCGATCCGCACCATCTCCATTACGTCTTCGACCCGCTCTTTGCCTAGCGAATAGGCGTGCATGGCCTTATCCGTCAGTGTCAACTTGTCATACAGCACATCCAGATGCCGGACGCTGGCATGCAGATCCACGGGTTCGACCGGATAGCCCCCGGCAAAGTGAATGCAGTTGAAATATTGCGTCAGTTTCAGAAGGTTGCGACACATCTGGCGGTTGCCGGGAACCTTCTTGCCGATCTCCATGTCCCAGTAATTTGGTGGAGACGAGACGTTCCCGAACACCATATTCTTGCCGCCGATTTCAATCGTGCGTTCAGGATTTCGCGGGGTGATCGTGAAACTGCTGGGGGCCTTGGCCACCATCTCCATCACGAAATCGCGGCCCATCCGAACGTTGTCGCCTTCTATCGTGCACCCGGCCTCGCGCAGGATCTCAACGGCTTCGTCATTGTAGAACTCGATACCGATCTCTTCCAGAATACGCATCGCGCCATCATGGATCGCCTCGATCCCTTCGGGGCCCAGCGGTTCGGTCGGTCGGTCGGTGTTGACCGGCGGGTTCCATGGCATCTGATCGATGACGGCGCTTCCGCGTCGGGCGGCGGCCCCGGCGCGGCCGCCGCCGCGCCGTTTGCGAGTACTGGTGTCGGCCATCGTCCCCTCCTGCTTTGCTTATACCAAGCAAGCCTTGAAGACCGTCCAACAGCCGCTCTGTCTGCGACAGAAAATGTCGGTTTCTTATCCCGATATGCCGAATTTCGGGTCGGTGAGGTCAGTTCTGCGCCAGCCAGACCGGAATATGCCCGATATCCGGCAGAACCACATCGGCCATAGGGGCCAGTACCTCGGCCTTGGCCAGGCCTGTCAGAACGCCAATAGTCACCATACCGGCAGCGCGCCCGGCCTGCAGGTCATGCAGGCTGTCACCCACCATGGCAATACGCGACGGATCGACGCCGACATGCGCGGCAAAGGCCAGCAACTGCCCCGGCCCGGGCTTATATCCATGGCCGCTGTCATACCCCGCGATAAAGTCGAAATGGTCACGAATACCCACCGACTCCAGATGCTGAAGCGCGGGGTGTTCGCTGTCATTTGTCGCAACGCCAAGTTTGAGGCCGGATTTCCGCAGACCATCCAGAAACGATTCCAACGGCACTGCGGGGGCCTGAGTAGCCGCCGCAGCCTCGGTGTTGATCAGGTCGATAAGTTCGGCCAGCGTGTACCCATCCAGATGAGGCAGCATAAGCTCGGCAATTTCTTCAACCGTGGCTGCGATGACGATACTGTCTTCGGCATATCGATCCTGCTCAAGATCATAGCCGATGACGGCGCCCAGCCCTGCCGCCCGTGTCTGATCGGAACCGGCGAGACGCGTCAGCAGCGACCGCCCGAATGCCCCCCACGTATTGGCGAAATCGAACAGAGTGCCGTCCTTGTCGAAGACGATTGCATCAATGGGCATCGCAGGCTCCTGCTGAGATAGGGTTAGGTCCAGTGCATTTCACCGCCCGCCAGCACCGCGCGGGCCTGTGCGGGTTGGGCATATGGGACCGAATGCGCGTCGCAAAACGCGATGATCCACGAATCATCCATCAGAAGGAAATCCAGAACGGATGCCAAAAAGGCAGGGTCGCCCGCATTGGTCCGCAAATCCTGAGACGCAGCGCCGGTTGAGCCAAGAAATACAGGCAAAAGCTCATCATTTCCGACCAGCCAGCCAAGGGCGGTCAGCGCAAGCGTTTCGGCAGAATCGGCAGAAAGTGACATAAACCGGCCCTGGATTCGGTCTTGGAAAGGGTTTGTTAACCAGACTCATAAACACTTTGTTGACGCATGCAATCAACGGTGAGCGACTATGTCCGTGCAGGGAACCATCCTTGTCCTCGACGGGGTATCAACCAACCGCATTATGCTGAAGGTTCAGCTGACGGCGGCATGGTATCACGTGGTGCAGGGGGAAAAGCTAAAGGGGCTGCGAGCCTTGCTGCGGCGGGTACGGCCCGATCTTGTTCTGACCGCGCAGACCCTGCCGGACGGGACGGCCGCAGATGTCAAAAAGCTTATCCTGAACGAGCCCGAGCTGGGCGATGTGCCCGTGGTGGCGCTTGCGCCTCAGAATGACAAGGCCGCCCGCCTGCGCGCGTTGGAGGATGGGCTGGACGATGTGATGACCCATCCATTCAAGGATACACTGCTGCTGGCCCGCATTCGCAGCCTGTTGCGGGCGCGGGCCGACACGCAGGACCTTCACGTCAACGACACGCCTCAGACCATTGGATTCGCAGAACAAGCCACGGCATTTCTCACCCCACACAAGCCAGCGCGCGTCGATATTCTGTCGCTGACACCCCGAACCGGCGCGATATGGAACAAGGCCCTGTCCCATCAGACACGGCACATTGTCGGCTGGCACACGCAATCCAATCTGCAGGCGCTGTTGTCGGGCCCGACCCCGGACGCCGTCGTGATCGAATTGGATGCCAGCCCGAGCGGATTGAATATTCTCGCCGACCTCAGATCTCGCAGCGCGACGCGCCACACAGTTCTGATCGGGGTACTGGACGACACCAATGCCGCTATGGCGTCCGAGGCTTTGGATCGCGGCGCGGATGCCGTTTGCCTTGGCGGCTTCTGCCCGCAGGAAATCCAGTTGCGACTGGCAAACCAGCTTGCCCGAAAAACACGTATCGATCAGATGCGCGCCTCGCTGAAACGCGGGATCGCCGACTCGTGGATCGACCCGCTGACCGGGTTGCACAACCGGCGCTACGGTATGCACGCGATGGAACAGATCGCCCGCCAATCGCTGAGGTCCGGGCGCGGCTTTGCGATCATGCTGGCCGATCTGGACCATTTCAAAACGATCAATGACCGCTTTGGGCATGCCAGCGGCGACATGGTGCTGACGCAGGCCGCGACCCGGATGCAGCGGGTTCTGGGGGACACCGGGTTTGTCGCCCGCATCGGCGGTGAAGAGTTCATGATCGGGGCCTCAAACATGACCCGTGCACGGGCCGTCAAACTGGCAGAGGCGCTGTGTGACAGTATTTGCCAACAACCCTTTCACCTGTCCGACACACAGGACCCGATCCCGGTTACGATCAGCATCGGCCTCAAACACGCCTCGCCCGGATATGCGTCGCAAGATACACGGCCCGAGCCTGTGGATAGGCTGATGAAATCAGCGGACGAGGCGCTGTACGCCGCGAAAAGAGCAGGCCGCAATCAGGTTCGGATCCGCCAAAGCGCGGCATGAATCAATCGTGCTTCTGGTGCTTGCGGTGGCCACGCTGAACAACCTCTTCCAGCCGCTCGGCATAACCCTGACGTTCTGCATCCGACATCGCCGAGACACGCGCCAACCATTGAGTTTGTAACGCAGCTTGCAATTGGGCCGTTTCCTGTGCCTGTTGCTGCAACAGAACCTCAACAGCCGCCGGATCGAACGGCACCGCGCGCAATGCCTGGCTGATCGCTGCAAAATCCCGCGCCCGGTTACCTGAACGTTCCCGGTGCAACCCCGACAATTCCCCGCGCAGGGATTTGCGGTCGTCTTTGGGCAAAGCGCGATACAAGGCGGGGCCAAAACCCGGTGGGCCCTTGGCGTGGTCACCGCCTTTCAACCGAAGAACCGTCCCCGCAGCAATCCCGACAATCAACAGGTTCAGGGCCAGTGAGAGGGCCAGAACAATCGGCATCCAACGCCGTTTTGGTTTGGTTTCCGCGCTCATTCCGTGGCCTCCAGAAAACTAGTGTCAAAGCCCAAATCCGCTATCAGATAGGACGTGTCCTGCGACGTCACCAAACTGGCCGGGTCGGGCAGAAAAGCAGGTGCGGAAAACCCGATCCAGACACCAGCGGCACTGGCCGCGATCAGGCCGCCAAACCCCTGCCAGCCGCCGATCTGTTCAAGAAAACGGCCCCATGGTCGGGGGTCGACCGGCTTCCGGGCTTTCAGACGTTGCAGGCGAACCGCCTCGGCATCGGTCTGAATGCGCACGGCCAGACCATCCGGCAGGTCGTCGCGCTGCGCCCTTGCCTGGGCAAACAGATCATCCAGTTCCATGTCGTCATCAGCCATTTTCATACCCCAGTTCATCCCGTCGTCTGGCCAGATTGGCAGCCAGGCTGCGTTTTCCCCGCGCGGTCAGACTTTCGACCGCTTCTACCGATATCCCCATGATCCCGGCAATCTCGGGGTTGGGCAATTCCTCGATATGGCGCAGGATAACCGCCTGTCTTTGCCGATCCGGCAATTGTGACAAGGCCGCCTGCAATGCATCCTTGCGCGCCTCTTGCTGCATGCGTTCAACCACGCTGACACCATCGTCCTCGGGTTCGGGTACATCCGACAAGGCCTCGGGCCGTTTCTTGCGCCGCAGATCCACACACAGGTTCAGCGTCACCCGGTATAGCCAAGTTGAGACCTTGGCCTGCCCCGGCACCCAATCCGGTGCCATCTGCCACAGCCGCATCATCGCCTCTTGCGTGATGTCTTCCGCCTCGGCCCGGTTTCCCAACATACGCAAAGCCACCGAATAGCTGCGCGGCCCCAGACGGTCGGTCAAAAGCCGCGCGGCCCCGGCATCGCCGTCGGCAAACTGCCTCAGCAACACATCGTCGCCAAGGTCGGTTGCAGCGGCATCACCGCCGCAACCTGTATCTGGATGGGAGGTCAGATCCTCCATCCCGCATCAGTTATTGTCGGCGCCCGCCTTGTGACGCTTTTTGTGATGCCGGCCCATTTTGTCTTTTGCATCGGCAAATTCCTGTTCCGAGATGCTGCCGCTGTCATCCGCATCGATCCGGTCAAACATCTTGTCAGCCCGGCGTGGTTTCGGCAACTCATCCTGGCTCAGAAAGCCATCGGCGTTGGCGTCATGCTCTTCGAACATCTTGGTGATACGCTCGTCCGACCGTTTCTGGGCCGCCGCCTGCATTTCTTCGACGCTCAATTGGCCGTCGCCATCGGTATCTGCCGTCGTGAACCGCGCATTGCGATGGGCGGTCATCTCGTCCTTGGTGATCTGCCCATCTCCGTTTGCGTCCAGTTCCTGAAACGAAACGGGCTCACGATCTTTGGGCCCCGCCGCCAGAACCGATGTGCCTGTGATGGCGACTGCTGCAAGTACGATACCCGCAATGAAAGTCGAGTTTTTCATGGTTGGTTTCCCTTGTTTGACGCGGCCTCATCACCGCTGCTCATATCCATTCAAACGGGGCATGCCGGGGTTTCCGTCGCAATGGTCAAACATTTTTTGAAATTTGGCTTGGGCGTGTCATTGCCCGCATCGGCACAAAGCGACGCACCCCCCTTTAAACTCGCGAACACAAGGCGCAATATCCGGCAAAGATGAGCGCATGAGTTATATTATGGACCAGACGATCGAGACCCCGACCGAAGATGAGCGCCCGACATGGCCTGCTTTGGTCAAAGGCTTTCGTGGCCGGTGCCCCAAATGTGGTGAGGGCAAGCTGCTGCACAGCTATCTGAAGGTGAACGACCACTGCCCGAACTGCGGGCAGGAGCTGTTTCATCACCGCGCCGATGATGGCCCGGCATACCTGACGATTCTGGTGGTCGGGCACCTGCTGGCCCCCGCGCTGCACGTCTCGTACGTGCATTGGCGGCCGGATCCGTGGACCATGGCAATCGGCTTTTCCATTGCCTGTGTGGCGCTGTCGCTGTACCTGCTGCCCCGCCTGAAGGGGGCCATGGTGGCCTATCAATGGGCACGCCGGATGAACGGGTTCGAGAAAGCCTCATGAGGTCATCCATCGGAACCGGCCACGCATGAGCATCGACAAAACAGCAATACGGGACGCGGCGACAGTCATTGTCTTGCGCAATCGCCTGACGGATCCGTCGATTCTGATGGGGCAACGCGGCACCAATGCCGTGTTCATGCCCAACAAGTTTGTTTTCCCCGGCGGCGCGGTTGACCCGTCGGACGGGAGTGTTCCTTTGGCCACGCCGCTGCCCGGTTTGTGTCAAGACCGGCTTGCCGAACAATCCGCGCCCGATCTGCAAACCGCGCTGGCCGCCGCTGCGATACGCGAATTGTGGGAAGAAACCGGACTGGTTCTGGGGCAGCCCGGCACTTGGTCCGCGACCGTGCCCGAGGATTGGGCGGAATTTGCCGACATGGGATTTCTGCCATCCGCCAAAGGCTTACAGTTCGTTTTTCGCGCGGTCACGCCGCCCGGCCGCCCACGCCGGTTTGATGCGCGGTTCTTTCTGGTCGATGCGGATGAGATTCAGGGCGATCTGGACGATTTCAGCCGCGCCTCGGACGAGCTGTCGCATCTGCAATGGGTCCAGCTGGACCGCGCCCGTGATCTGGACCTGCCCTTCATCACCGAAGTTGTTTTGGCCGAAATCGCAGCGCGCGTGACCGATCCGACGCCACCGGCATCGGTTCCCTTCTACCAGAACCAGGATGAGGCCAGCCTGTTTCTGCGCCTGCGCGGGTACCCGATGCCGGATGCCGACTGACGCCGGACTTACTTCATCCGGCTGATCACAACGGTGACCTCGGGCTTCTTGCCGATCTCGGTCTTGGCGGTCTGACGCACGATCCGGCGCATCGCCTCTTCCAGCTTGTCATCGTCGCGCAGGGTCTTGGCCTCGGCCCGCATCAGAAACTGGTTCAGGTCTTCTTCCAACACTTCGACCAAGGCCGCACGAGAGGTTCCGGTTTCCGGCAAACCCATCGTATCGCACCAGGGTTCGCCCAGCGGCTCGTCCTCTTCATCCAGAATGACGGTGACGGTGACATGCCCGTTCAGCGCCATGCGAATACGGTCGCGGACAATGCCGTCCAGTGCGCCGATTTTGACCGTACCGTCCAGATAGGTGCGTCCGGTTTCGATGTAGTCCACGACCTTCGGCGCATTGCCGGTCAGGTCCAGCATGGTGCCGTTGACGGCAAGGATACCGGTCCGCCCGCCAGCCTCGGCCAGCTTGGCATGTTCGCGCAGGTGGCGGTGTTCGCCGTGCATCGGGATCACCATTTGAGGGTCGGTCAGCGCGTGGACCTTCTCAAGATCCGGTCGGTTGGCGTGGCCCGAGACGTGATACAGCCCCGAGCTGTCATCCACCACATCCACGCCCTTTTCGCTAAGCTGGTTCATGATGAAGATCACGCCGCGCTCGTTTCCGGGGATGGTCTTGGAAGAGAACAGGAACAGATCGCCCTCTTTCAGTTCGATCCCGCGATACTTGCCACGTGCCAGTTGTGCACTGGCGGCGCGGCGTTCGCCCTGACTGCCGGTCACGATCAGCATCAGGTTCTGGCGCGGCAGGTCCACCGCCTCTTCGGCGCTGATCACCTTGGGGAAGTCCGACAGGATACCGGTTTCCGTCGCCGCCTCGATCATCCGGCGCATGGCGCGGCCCAGCAAAACAACCGAACGCCCGGCCCGCTGCCCGGCCTCTGCCAATGTCTTCACCCGCGCAACGTTCGAGGCAAAAGTGGTGGCCACAACCATACCTTCGGCGCTTTCGACCAGTTTTGTGATCTCAGGCCCAACTTCGGATTCCGATCGTCCGGGATGGGCTGAAAACACATTGGTGCTGTCACAGACCAGCGCCTTGACACCCGATTTGGCAACCTCGGTCCACAGGTCCGGGTCAAACGCTTCCCCCACAACCGGGTTTGCGTCCAGTTTGAAATCGCCCGAATGCACGATCCGGCCCGCAGGCGTGTCGATCACCAAGGCCGCGCTTTCGGGGATCGAATGCGAGACCGGCAGGAAACCCACGGTGAACGGGCCAGCCGAGACCTGCTCGGGCCAGGCCGAGGCGGTGCGCACGGCGTCTTCGGGATGGCCATGTTCGTCCATCTTGCGGCGGGCGATATTGGCGGTGAAAGCACGTGCATAGACCGGCGCGCCAAGTGCTTCGTAACAATGGGCCACGGCGCCCACGTGATCTTCGTGCGCGTGGGTGACAAAGATCGCCTCAAGCCGGTCGGCGCGGTCCTGCAGCCATGAAATATCGGCGTGGATCAGATCAACCCCTGGCGTGGTATCCATATCGGGAAACGTCACGCCCAGATCGACGAGGATCAGGCGTTCCTTGCCCGGTTCACCATAGCCATACACATAGGCATTCATGCCGATTTCACCGGCCCCGCCCAGCGGCAGGTAGATCAGTCTTTCGCTGCTCATGTCGAGCCATTTTCCTTGTTATAGCGATGGATCACGGTCAGGCCGTGCATCGTCAGATCATCTTCGATTGCGTCGAACCCCACGTCGGCCTGATCGAACAAGGGTGCGAGCCCTCCGGTTCCAACGACTTTCATCGGCATTCCGTATTCGGTCTTGATGCGGGCAATCAGCCCCTCGATCAGACCGGAATAGCCCCAATACACGCCCGACTGGATACAGCCAACCGTATTCGTGCCAATCACTTTGTCCGGCCGCGTAATGTCGATATGCGGCAACGCCGCAGCGCCCTGATGCAAAGCCTCCAGGCTGAGGTTCACCCCCGGCGCAATGATGCCGCCGACATAAGCGCCGTCGGCGGCCACGACGTCGAAATTGGTTGCGGTGCCGAAATCCACCACCACCACATTGCCGCCATGCCGGTCAAACGCCCCGACCGCGTTGGCCAGACGATCCGGGCCAGGCACGGTGCCTTCATCCACGCGGGGCGTCACAGGCAACAGGCAATCGGGTTTACCCACCACCCATGGCCGGCAGCCAAAGAACCGATCCGCAAATATACGAAGGTTGAACACCACGCGCGGCACGGTCGAGGCGATAATCACATCCGTGATCTCGGCCTCGATGCCGTAATGTTTCACCAGCGTCGAATACCATGTGAAATAGGCGTCCGCCGTGCGCGAATGATGGGTCGACGTGCGCAGGGTGCACAGGAAGGTTTCGCCATCCCAGATCGAGAATACGGTGTTCGTGTTGCCGCAATCGATGGCCAGAAGCATCTGCGCCCCTTTCAGAAATATACATCCGCCGCGGGAATGCTCACGCGGCCTTTCGCGGTGTTTAGGACAAGGTTGCCCCCCGCGTCCACCGTTTCGAAGGTGCCTACCGTCTCTGACGTTCCGGTACGGGCGGTGATTACCTCACCCAGACGCGCCGCGCGGGCCAGCCAGGCGGTGCGGATCGGCTCGAACCCATAGGTGACAAACTGGGTCTCGTAACGGGCATAGGCGGCGGCGAGTTCGGTCAGGAAATCCTCGGGCGTGACATGGGCCCCGGTTTCGGACAGCAATGAGACGGGGCGCATTGCACCGGGCTCCACCGCCTCGGGGTCTGGGGCCGAGGCCAGATTTACGCCAATGCCGATGGCCAGATGGGCCACGCCGCGCCCCTGCCCGGTGCTTTCCAGCAGGATTCCCGCCAGCTTGCCGCCATTCAGCAGCACATCGTTGGGCCATTTCAGCGACAGACCGTCCGCCCGCCCGGTGACAGCCACACAGGCGTCAAACAGGGCCAGCGCGGCCACGAAACTGCGCAAAGCCGATTGTTCCGGCGCACCTTGCGGACGCATCAGCAAGGTCGCGGCCAGATTGCCCATGGGGTTCGCCCACGCCCGCCCGCGCCGTCCGCGCGCTGCGGTTTGGTGATGCGCCATGATCCACACTGGACCACTGGCGTTTGGGGCGATGCGCGCCGCCTCGTTCAGGGTGCTATCAACTTCCTGCACCTCGTGCAGGCCGTAGCCTTGGGGCCATTTGGTCATATCAAAAAGGCCCGGTCGCGCGACCGAGCCCCTCCTTCACAGTGTTCAAAACGATCAGTTGACAAGCGTGGCTGCCGCAGCTGCCGCTGCGCCCTCGACACCGAACTGATAAAACACGCCGACCAGCATCAGGGCTGCCGATCCCATCAGGGCGACCCACAAAACGGGCGATGACCGCGTTTCAATCGGTTCCTCGTTCTCGGCCCCGAAATACATGTAGAACACGATCCGAAGGTAATAGAACGCACCGATGACCGAGGCGATGGCCGAGACGATGACCAGACCCGTCAGACCCGCGCTGACGCCCGCTTGCCAGACCCCGAATTTGGCAAAGAACCCAAGCATCGGCGGCACGCCCGCAAGGCTGAACATCAGGATCAGAACCGCCAGCGCCTTGCCCGGATCATGCCTGGAATACTGGCGCAAGGCGTCGATATCGGTAACGGGTTTGCCATCACGCTCCATCATCAGGATGAAGGCGAAGGTGCCGATATTCATGGTCACGTAAATGGCCAGATACATCAGCATCGCCTTGATGCCCAACTCGGTCCCTGCGGCCAGACCGATCAGCGCATAGCCCATATGCGCAATCGACGAGAACGCCATCAGGCGCTTGATGTCCCGCTGCCCAATGGCGGCGACCGCACCCAGCAGCATCGACAGCACAGACAGCAGCACGATCACTTGTTGCCAGTCTTTCACGATGCCGCCGAATGCGTCATGCAGCAGCCGCGCGAACAGGGCCATCGCCGCCACTTTCGGCGCGGTTGCAAAGAACGCGGTAATCGGGGTCGGTGAGCCCTCGTACACGTCCGGCGTCCACATATGGAACGGCACGGCCGACACTTTGAAGGCCAGACCCGAGATCAGGAAGATCAGACCAAACAGCAGGCCAACCGAGACATCTCCGGCCTGTACAGTCGCGATGATGCCCGAGAAAAGGGTGGTTCCGGTGAAGCCATAAACCAGCGATGCGCCATATAGCAGAAGGCCCGAGCTGAGCGCGCCCAGCACGAAATACTTCAAACCGGCCTCGGTCGATTTCGCACTGTCGCGGCGCAGCGCGGCCACGACGTAAAGGGCCAGAGACTGCAGCTCCAGCCCCATATACAGCGACATCAGATCGCCTGCGCTGACCATCATCATCAT
Source organism: Ruegeria sp. C12 (assembly GCF_056537745.1). Taxonomy (NCBI): domain Bacteria; kingdom Pseudomonadati; phylum Pseudomonadota; class Alphaproteobacteria; order Rhodobacterales; family Roseobacteraceae; genus Ruegeria; species Ruegeria sp. C12. The sequence continues at coordinate 615,587 of NZ_JBQFSA010000001.1, read as the reverse complement.
GCCCACGGCGGCCAAAGCCACCAGCAACGGATATTCAAAGCGCAGCAGGCCCCGGCGGGCCATGTATTCCTGGCTCATGACCAGAACGGCGGCGGCGGATAGCAGGATCGCGACCTTGGCAAAGCGGGCAAAGCCGTCATCGACAAACATGCCGTTGAAGGCCACGTTGGTGCCGTCACCATTGGTGGCAATCCAGATCGCCAGCAGCGCCATCAGGCCAGCGGTGGTCCAGACCAGAACCGGGGCCAGCCCGTCTTTCGTCGTATAGACGGCCCCGATCAGGGCCACCATCGCATATACGGCCAGAACGATTTCCGGCAGGATTATTGTCAGATCAGCCTGGATCATGTCTCCAAAGCCTCCTTAATGCGAGGCGGCCGTCTGGGTCGCAGCCTCAGCCGCGGCCAGAGCCGTGTCATAGTTCGAAATCAGCGCGGCGGTCGAGTTGCCGATCACATCCGTGACCAGCGATGGGTAGACGCCCAGCAAGATGGTCATCACGATCAGCGGCGCAAAGATCAGCCGCTCGCGCGAGCTCATGTCCGTCATCGCCTTGAGGCTTTCCTTGATCAGATCGCCAAACACCACCCGGCGGTACAGCCACAGCGCATAGCCAGCCGAGAAGATCACACCGGTCGCGGCCACGGCCGTCACCCACGTGTTGACCTGGAAGGCGCCCATCAGGGTCAGGAACTCTCCGATGAAGCCCGACGTTCCCGGCAGGCCGACATTGGCCATGGTGAACAGCATGAAGACCAATGCATAGGCGGGCATCCGGATCACGAGACCGCCATAGGCCTCGATGTCACGGGTGTGCATCCGATCATAGATCACGCCGACGCACAGGAAGAGCGCGGCGGAGATGAACCCGTGGCTCAGCATCTGGAAGATCGCGCCGTCAATACCCTGCTGGTTCGCCGCAAAAATCCCCATGGTGACAAAGCCCATATGCGCGACCGAGGAATAGGCAATCAGCTTCTTCATATCCTCCTGCACCAGCGCGACCAGCGAGGTGTAGACCACTGCAATCGCCGACATCCACAGCACCAGATCGGTCATCACGGCCGAGCCAACCGGAAACATCGGCAGGCTGAACCGCAGAAAGCCATAGCCGCCCATCTTCAACAGGATCGCCGCCAGCACCACGGAACCCGCCGTCGGGGCCTGCACGTGCGCATCCGGCAGCCAGGTGTGGACCGGCCACATCGGCATCTTCACCGCGAACGAGGCAAAGAAAGCAAGGAACATCAGCGTCTGCATGCCGCCGACGATATAGACGCCCAACACGCTGAACCCTTCGGAGGAGAACTGATGGGTCATCAGCGCCTCGATATCCGTGGTGCCCGCATCGGCATACATCGCCACCATCGCCACCAGCATCAGCACCGAGCCGAGGAAGGTATAGAGGAAGAATTTGAAGCTGGCATAGATACGGTCCTTGCCGCCCCAGATGCCGATGATCAGGAACATCGGGATCAGGCCTGCCTCGAAGAACAGGTAGAACAGCACCAGATCCAGCGCCATGAACACGCCCAGCATCAGCGTTTCCAGCAGCAGGAAGGCGACCATGTATTCCTTGACGCGATCCGTCACCTGCCAGCTGGCCAGAATGGTCAGCGGCATGATGAATGTGGTCAGCAGCACGAACAGAACGCTGATCCCATCAACGCCCATCTTGTATTTCAGGCCCAGCAGCCATTCACCCTCTTCCACCATCTGAAAGCCGGTGTCGTTGGGGTCAAAGCCGGTGTAGATGCCGATCGAGACAAGGAAGGTCACCGTGGTCGCCAGCAGCGCGACCCATTTGGCATTGCGTTGCGCCGCCGCGTCGTTGCCGTGCAGGAACAGAGCCAGAATGCCCGCTGCGATGGCCGGGATGAAGGTGACGATGGAAAGGATATTGTCCATTACAGCGCCCCTCCGCCGATCGACATCCAGGTCACAAGGGCGGCGATGCCCAGCACCATCCAGAAGGCATAGGTGAAGATGTACCCGGTCTGCGCCTTGCCTGCGAGGCGGGTGAAGAAGGGAACAACGCCCATGGCTACTCCGTTCAGGAAACCGTCGATTGTATTGCCGTCGCCGCGTTTCCAAAGGAACCGGCCAAGGGCCACGGTGGGTTTGACAAAGACCGCATCATAGATCTCGTCAAAGTACCATTTGTTCAGCAGGAACAGATACAACGGACGCTGGTTTGCGGCCAAGCGTGCGGGCAACGTGGTGTTCACGATGTAGAACCAATAGGCCACGACAAAGCCCAACAGCATCGCCACGAAGGGCGAGACCTTGACCCATTTCGGAACCGCATGGGCATCGTCCAGCACGGTATTGTCGGGTGCGATATACAGCGCGCCCTCGCCCGGCTCACCCGCAAACACGTAGTGATGGTCGCCGCCATGGGCGTCTTTCTCTCCATGGCTGCCATCCGCATGACTCTCATCTGCATGTGCGTCATCCGCGTGGCCTTCGTCCCCATGATGCGCATCAGCGGTGCCGTCGGCGACGTGCTCGGCATGAGTCGCATCATCATGCCCTTCGGCGTGTTCGGATGCTTCGGCTACGGGGATGCCATAGAACTTGCCAACCTTATCGGTATGGCCAAAGAAGTTGCTATACCAGATCATCCCGGCAAAAACGGCCCCGATAGACAGCGCGCCAAGCGGGATCAGCATGGTCAACGGGCTTTCATGGGCGTGGTCATGCGTGTGCTTGTCACCGCGCGGCTCACCATAGAAGGTCAGAAAGATCAGACGCCAGCTGTAGAACGAGGTAAAGACAGCGGCAATCACCAGCATCCAGAAGGCATAGCCCGTTCCACCGGCAAAGGCGCTTTCGATGATGGCGTCCTTGGACAGGAACCCGGCAAAGCCGAACGCGGTCAGCGGGATCCCCACACCGGTGATCGCCAGCGTGCCGATCATCATCGCCCAGAAGGTATAGGGGATCTTCTTCCGCAGCCCGCCGTATTCGGTCATCTCCTGCTCGTGATGCATGGCATGAATCACCGAACCCGCACCAAGAAACAACAGCGCCTTGAAGAAGGCGTGCGTCAGCAGGTGGAACATCGCCGCCGAGTACATGCCGACGCCCGCCGCCACGAACATATAGCCCAGTTGCGAACAGGTCGAATAGGCGATGACGCGTTTGATATCGGTTTGCACCAGACCCACGGTCGCCGCAAAGAAGGCGGTCGAGGCCCCAAGGAAGGTGATGAACGCGGTGGCGCCCGGCGCGAACTCCATCAACGGCGACATGCGGCAGACCAGGAACACACCCGCCGTCACCATGGTCGCAGCGTGGATCAGCGCCGACACCGGCGTCGGGCCCTCCATCGCGTCCGGCAACCAGGTGTGCAGGATCAACTGCGCAGATTTCCCCATCGCGCCGATGAACAGCAGGACGCAGATCACCTCAATCGCGGTCCACTCCCCCCAAAGGAAGGTCAGTTGCGTTTCGGCCAGCGTCGGGGCCGAGGCGAAAACGTCCGAGAAATTGATGCTGTCGGTCAGGAAGAAAATCGCGAAGATCCCCAAAGCAAAGCCGAAATCGCCGACGCGGTTGACGATAAACGCCTTCATCGCCGCCGCATTGGCGCTGGATTTGCGGTAATAAAATCCGATCAGCAGGTAGGACGCGACGCCCACGCCCTCCCAGCCAAAGAACATCTGCACCAGATTGTCCGCCGTCACCAGCATCAGCATCGCGAAGGTGAAGAAGGACAGATAGGCAAAGAAACGCGGCTTATAGCTTTCACCCTCACGCCATTGCGGGTCGTGGTCCATGTAGCCGAAGGAGTAAAGGTGCACGAGGGCCGAGACCGTCGTCACCACAATCAGCATGATCGCGGTCAGCCGGTCCAGACGGATCGCCCAGCTTGTCGACAGCGAGCCGCTCTCGATCCAGCGCAGGATTTCGATCTGCTGGGTCTGGCCATCGAAGGTCAGGAAGACGATCCACGACAGCAGACAGGCGAGGAACAGGAGGCCCGTGGCGGTCCACATGGCGGCCTTTTCGCCAATAAAGCGCCAGCCAAACCCGCAGAGCAGCGCGCCCACCAACGGGGCAAAGAGGATGGTGGTTTCCATAGTTCTCTTAGCCCTTCATCATATTGACGTCTTCAACCGCGATAGTGCCACGGTTGCGGAAGAAACAGACCAGAATGGCCAGACCAATCGCCGCCTCGGCCGCCGCAACAGTCAGCACGAACAGCGTGAACACTTGCCCGACCAGATCGCCGAGGAAGCTGGAAAACGCCACAAGGTTGATATTCACCGCCAGCAGCATCAACTCGATGCTCATCAGCAGGATGATGACGTTCTTGCGGTTCAGGAAGAGACCGAAGATGCCGATGACGAACAGCGTCGCCGCGACCGTAAGATAGTGTTCAAGTCCGATCATAGACCTGCTCCTCGGGACTCTGGGTAGTAGATTTTGCAGCCGTTGAATGGGTCATAACGGTTGCGGCGCTTCATGTTTGCGATTTGTTGCTCAACACTAAGAGAAACTTTGTAGTCGTTCTCGTAAGCTATCGATACCAGTTCAGCCGCAGATGTAATTTCTCGCACGTCTATAGCTCCAATGGGGACTTGTATCAGATCCACGAGTTCATCACGCCATCCGTTGGGCTGATCAAGGTTTTCAGCTCCCAAGATCGACACAACTTCTGCTCGATGGCAGTCCGCAAACAAAAGCCTTTCGAAAATACCACCGCATGAGGTCGTAAGGGTGACTCGTTGAGCAACTCGCTTGCCGCCTAAATCAACGATCTTTCCACCGTATAACTTATGGTGCTTATAGTCTTCAGCGTGCTGAAAGCTCCCATCAGGTGCCACCGAAACTGGTTGATCTCTCCAAGTAGGGTCTTCTTCAAGGCTGCAAGCAAAGGCGCTTCCAGCAGACACAACAAAAGCAAATGCTATGAATACTTCACGCATCACAACCCCTGCCCCGGTTTCACGTCCTTCAACTCCATCGCCTTGGCCGGGTCGCGCATCATCTGGCCGATGATGTCTTGACGCTTGATGTCCTGACGGTGGCGCAGTGTCAGAACGATGGCACCGATCATGGCCACCAGCAGGATCAGGCCCGCAAGCTGGAACAGAAGGAAATATTGATCATACAGGATGACACCCAGTGCCTCGGTATTGTGGCGGTCCGCCGGGACCGGCTGCGCCAGATTGGCGGCGGCACCCTGCGCGCTTTCCCATGCGCCGAAGGCCATGACGAACTGCATCAGAATGACCAGACCGATCAGTAGGGCCAGCGGCATATAGCGGGCCATCTCGGCCTTCAGCTCGGCAAAATCCACGTCCAGCATCATCACCACGAACAGAAACAGAACCGCGACCGCGCCCACATAGACGATGATCAGCAGCATCGCCACGAACTCGGCCCCCAGCAGCACGAACAGCCCCGCCGCCGACAGGAAGGACAGGATCAGCCACAGCACCGAATGCACCGGCTGACGGCTGATCACAGTGAACAGCCCGCCGGTTATGGCGCTGATGGCAAACAGGTAGAAGGCAAAGACGGTCATTGATCCTCATCCTCGTTGTCGCCCATGACTTCTTGCGCCAGATCCAGCGCGCGGGTCATGGCCGGGATGCCGGCAAAGACCGACATCTGACCGATCGTTTCCACGATCTCTTGTTTCTTAGCACCCGCCTCCAGTGCATGGCGCACGGTCTGACGCACCGCTGAATCCGCCTGTGCGCCCTGACAGGTCAGCCCGGCCAGCGTCAGCAGCAGGCGGGTCTTGGCATCCAGCCCGTCCTTGTTGACGGTGTTGCCGAACATCATCTCCATGACCTCTTTCGGCATGGTCGGCCACAGCGCCTCGAACCCCTTGGGCGAGAATTTCTCCATCGCCGGGTTCATCGCCTTGGCCATGTCCTGAGCCTGCTTCATCATCAGCTCGAACGGATTTGTCGGGCTGTCAGTCATCGGTACGGCGCGTCCAGTTCCAGATTGCGGGCGATCTCGGCCTCCCAGCGTTCGCCGTTCGACAGGAGTTTTTCCTTGTTATAGAACAGCTCTTCGCGGGTTTCCGTGGCGAATTCGAAGTTCGGGCCTTCGACGATTGCATCGACCGGGCAGGCCTCCTGACAGAAGCCGCAATAGATGCACTTGGTCATGTCGATGTCATAGCGCGTGGTGCGGCGGGAGCCGTCCTCGCGCGGTTCGGCGTCGATGGTGATGGCCTGCGCCGGGCAGATCGCTTCGCACAGTTTGCAAGCAATGCAGCGTTCTTCGCCGTTCGGATAGCGGCGCAGCGCGTGTTCGCCCCGGAAGCGCGGGGACAGAGGGCCCTTTTCGTGCGGATAGTTCACGGTGGCCTTGGGGGCGAAAAAATACTTTAGCCCAAGCTTCATGCCGACCCAGAAGTCCTGCAGCAGGAAATACTTGGCAGCGCGGGTGTAGTCGATGTTTGCCATATCAGCCTCCTACGCTCCAACGGGCGAACGCGCCCCAGAACCAGTCGAATTTTGCCGCAAAGGCCACGAAGACCACCCAGACCAGTGAGAACGGCAGGAAGACTTTCCAGCCCAACCGCATCAGTTGGTCATAGCGGTAGCGGGGCGTGATCGCCTTGACCATTGCGAAGATGAAGAAGAAGAACGCCATCTTGGCCACCATCCACAGCACGCCATCGGGCAGGCCCGGGATGGGCGACAGCCAGCCGCCGAAGAACAGCAGCGATGTCAGGGCGCACATCAGGAAGATGGCGATGTATTCACCGGCCATGAACAGCAGGAAGGGCGTGGCCGAGTATTCGACCTGATAACCCGCGACCAGTTCCGATTCCGCCTCGGGCAGGTCAAACGGTGGGCGGTTGGTTTCGGCCAGTGCCGAGATGAAGAACAGGAAAACCATCGGGAAATGCGGCAGCCAGTACCAGCTAAAGAACCCGAACGAGCCGTCCTGCGCGCGCACGATGTCGCCGAAATTCATCGAACCGGTCGAGATGATGATGCCGATGATAATCAGGCCGATAGACACTTCATAGGAAATCATCTGCGCGGCAGAGCGTAGCGAGCCCAGGAACGGGTACTTTGAGTTCGACGCCCAACCGCCCATGATCACGCCATAAACCTCAAGTGAGGAGACGGCGAAGACGTACAGAATGGCGACGTTGATATCCGACAGAACCCAACCGTCGTTGAACGGGATCACCGCCCAGGCGATCATCGCCAGCACGAAGGATGTCAGCGGCGCGAGGATGAAAACCGTTCGGTCGGCCCCCGCCGGGATCACGACCTCTTTCACCACATATTTCAGCGCGTCCGCCACCGATTGCAGCAAGCCGTATGCACCGACAACGTTCGGGCCGCGACGCATCTGGACAGCAGCCCAGATCTTGCGGTCGCCATAAACAAGGAACAACAGCGAAATCATCACAAAGGCAACAACGGCAAGCACTTGCGCCAGTATGATGATGGCTATTCCGCCGGGGGTGTTAAAGAATTCAGCCATTGGTCCTCACACCGTGGGTATTCCGTTTTCCGCCTGCGTCACGATAGTCGCGAGGCAGCGGCTGGGTCGGCGCGTAGGTGTAAACAGCATCCGCCGCCCTCGCGCTACCCTTTTTCTTTGGTTTCACATTCACGTCCCGCGCGGTGACCTGCCGAAAGGCAGCCGCGCTGGTTGGCGATATGAAACAGCTCTGGTTCATTCCGCAGCGATCTTTTCGGCCTTGCGCGCCTGCGCTTGCGCCGACAGCTCGGCCATCAGTTGCGAGGCGCGGGCGATTGGGTTGGTCAGGTAGAAATCCTGAATCGCGTGGCGGAAGCTGGCTTGGCCCAGAGGGCCTGCCTCGAGCGGTTGAAATTCGTTCTCGATCACCTTGTCGATGTGGGCCAGATGCGGAACCGCCTCGATCAGTGCGGTGCGCAGTTGCGCCAGCGAGTCGTAGGGCAGTGTCGCCCCCAACTCTGCCGACAAGGCGCGCAGGATGGCCCAGTTCTCTTTGGCGTCACCCGGCGCGAACCCGGCGCGCATCGCCAGTTGCGGGCGGCCTTCGGTGTTCACGAACAGCCCGTTTTCCTCGGTATAGGCCGCGCCCGGCAGGATCACGTCGGCACGATGCGCGCCCCGGTCGCCGTGGCTGCCTTGGTAGATCACAAAGGCCCCATCATCGATCTCGACCTCATCCGCGCCGAGGTCATAGATCACCTCGGCCCCGTCGAATGCAGCCTCAAGCCCACCTTCCGTCACGGCACCAACATCCATTGCACCAATACGGGCCGCAGCGGTGTGCAGGATCATCAGCTTACCATTGGTCCGCGCGGCTGCCTGCATGGCGTGCCCAAGCACCGCAGCGCCGTCCGCTTCGCGCAGCGCACCCATGCCGACGATGATCACCGAGGGCTTTTCCAGAATGTCGTCGAATTCGTGCTTTTGCAGATCGGCCAGCGCATCCCGCCCCTCGCCCATCTGGAAAACGTCATAGGTCAGATCAGCCTGCGGTCCGATATTGGCAATCTTGGCCCCGTTCAGCCACGCCTTTCGGATGCGTGCATTCAAAACCGGTGCTTCGTCACGCGGGTTGGCCCCGATCAGCAGGATATATTTCGCATCATCAACATCTTCGATCGCCGCTGTCCCGACATAACCCGACCGGTTGCCAGCAGGCAGGCGCGCATTGTCCACACGGCATTCAATATTGCCATCCAGGCCTTCGACCAGTTGCTTCAACGCAAAAGCCGCCTCGACCGGAACAAGATCACCGACCAGCGCCGCAACCTTCTTGCCCTTCATCGCCCCGGCCGCTTTGGTCAACGCCTCAGGCCATGAAGCCGGGCGCAGCTTGCCGTTTTCACGCACATAGGGCTTGTCCAGGCGCTGGCGGCGCAGACCGTCCCAGACGAAACGGGTCTTGTCGCTGATCCACTCCTCATTCACGCCATCATGGTTGCGTGGCAGGAAGCGCATCACTTCGCGCCCTTTGGTGTCCACCCGGATGTTCGAACCCAGAGCATCCATCACATCGATGCTTTCGGTCTTCGTCAGTTCCCAAGGGCGGGCGGTAAAGGCGTAGGGTTTGGACGTCAGTGCGCCCACCGGGCACAGGTCGATGATATTGCCCTGCATGTTCGAGTCGAGCGTCTGGTTCAGATACGAGGTGATCTCGGCATCCTCACCGCGCCCCGTTTGACCCATCTGAGTGATCCCCGCAACCTCGGTCGTGAAGCGCACGCAGCGGGTGCAACTGATGCAGCGGGTCATCGCGGTGCCGACCAAAGGACCCAAATCCAGATCGTCCACGGCCCGCTTGGCCTCTTTAAAGCGCGAGCCGGAAACGCCATAGGCCATCGCCTGATCCTGCAGGTCACATTCGCCGCCCTGATCGCAAATCGGGCAATCCAGCGGGTGGTTGATCAGCAGAAACTCCATCACCCCCTCGCGGGCCTTCTTGACCATGGGAGAGTTCGTCTTGACTTGCGGTGCCTGCCCTTCCGGCCCCGGACGCAGGTCACGCACCTGCATGGCACAGGATGCGGCAGGCTTCGGCGGGCCGCCCACGACCTCGACCAGACACATGCGGCAATTCCCGGCGATCGAGAGGCGTTCGTGATAGCAAAACCGTGGAATCTCGATCCCGGCCTCTTCACAGGCCTGGATCAGGGTCATCGAACCATCGACTTCAATCTCCTGTCCGTCGATATTCACTTTCCGAAGGTCAGACATGGTCTAGTTCGCCCTCAAATACACGCCAATGGCGCTGTTTCTTTCGATTTCCGCCCGCCCCAGCGTGCAGAATGAATTTGGTTTGTCATACGAGACACCGTTCTGCGCCAGATACGCCTCGCCCTTGGCGCGCATCCGGTCCTTTTCGGCATCCGATTCGACGTAAGCCCGGATTTCCGTGTCCGAATATCCCAGTTCATTGGCTTTGGACCGCAGCCCCCACATCACGCCAATCGCCTTCAGACGCCGCCCGCTGATCGAGGGGCAGTATTCGGAGATCTCGTTTGCGATGGCGATATAATAAAGCTCGTTGTCGATCTCAGCGACGTCGCTTAGCGGAGGTTTGGCCTGAACCGCGCCCGGCACGGTCATCAGCGCGGCAACTGCCAGAGTTTTTGCAACAGACATGATCGTTCCTTTTGTTTTGGGTTCCCCAAAACAAAGGTCGGCCGATCTGCTATGCGATAACAGACGCGACAACATGCCGTGATATGCAAGAACGCGCGTCATGGTCTTTGGCAGGTTCCTGCAAAGGCCAGCTTGTCGTTGTCAATCCGCAGCTGCTGCGGATCCGTATCCGGCCCCACCTTCCACGCGATGCGGGATGAGCCGAAATTCTGCACGCAGTATTTGATCCCTTCATACCGCCCGGCCTCACGCGCGCCGTTCAGGGAAGCTGATACACCGTTGACGACGATGGTGAACTCGGTCGGTGCCCTTTTCTTATCGACGGCTTTGGCCTTGGTTCTGAAGTAATTGCCTTCGAACAAAACCCGGTCACTTCGGGATGTCGTGATCGTGCTGCAAGCCGTCAGCAACGCCAAAGTCGCGATGGTCAGGCATGTCGTGGCCCGGCTTGCCTTCGCAAACCTTTGATTTCTATAACTCATTCCCATCACAGTGCAGCCACCAAAGCCATAACCCCAATAACAAACATGCAGGCCCAGGCCAGCACATACAGAACCGAGCGCACACCCGAATGCGGTTTACCAACGCCCCGAATGTGAACCCCCAGCATCACAAGCCGGGCGACCAGCGCAATCGACGCCAGCAGGTTGACCCAAAACGGGCTGACCCCCAGCAAAATCGCCGTCACGACAACGATGACAAAAGCGGGCAGTGTTTCCGTGCCGTTCAAATAGGCCCGGTTCAGACGATAGGCCCGGTCCGCATAGTCTTGTTCGGGCGTGGCGCCCGGTGCCAAACCCTTGTTCTGCTTGGCCATGGCGCTGAACGGTGCAAGCAACAACACAACCAGCGTGAATATCACCAGCGAGGCCAGGGCATGAGCGTATTCGGCAAAACCTTCCATTCGATTTACTCCGCAGCTATCGCACTGGCGCGACCCGATTTCTGGGCCTTGATGCGGTCTTCGATCTCATCGCGGAAGTTGCGGATCAGGCCCTGGATCGGCCAGGCCGCCGCGTCGCCAAGGGCGCAGATCGTGTGCCCTTCGACCTGTTTGGTCACGTCAAACAGCATGTCGATCTCTTCCAGTTCGGCCTCGCCGCGCACCAGACGGTCCATCACCCGCATCATCCAGCCGGTGCCTTCGCGGCAGGGCGTACACTGACCACAGCTTTCGTGCTTGTAGAATTTCGACAGCCGCCAGATCGCCTTTACGATGTCGGTGGACTTGTCCATCACGATCACCGCAGCAGTACCCAGACCCGAACCCAACTCACCCCGCAAATAGTCGAAATCCATGATCGCATCGCGCATGTTCTCACCGCGCACGCATGGCACGGACGAGCCGCCGGGGATCACCGCCAGCAGATTGTCCCAACCGCCGCGAATGCCGCCGCAATGGGTTTCGATCAGTTCTTCGAAGGAAATCGACATCGCCTCTTCGACGACGCAGGGGTTGTTCACATGGCCCGAGATCGCAAACAGCTTGGTGCCCGCATTGTTCTGGCGGCCAAAACCCGCGAACCAGTCGGCACCCCGGCGCAGAATGGTCGGCACAACGGCAATCGATTCCACGTTGTTCACCGTCGTCGGGCAGCCATAAAGCCCCGCCCCCGCCGGGAACGGAGGTTTCATACGAGGCATGCCCTTCTTGCCCTCAAGGCTTTCGATTAGGGCGGTCTCTTCACCGCAGATATAGGCCCCTGCCCCGTGATGCAGGAACAAATCGAAATCCCAACCCGAGCCTGCCGCGTTCTTGCCCAGCAGACCGGCGTCATAGGCTTCGTCAATCGCGGCCTGCAACGCCTCACGCTCGCGAATGTATTCGCCGCGCAAATAGATATAGCAGGTATGCGCGTTCATCGCGAATGAGGCGATCAGGCAGCCTTCGATCAGCGTGTGCGGATCGTGACGCATGATCTCGCGGTCCTTGCAGGTGCCCGGCTCGGATTCATCTGCGTTCACCACCAGATAAGACGGGCGGCCATCGCTTTCCTTGGGCATGAAAGACCATTTCAGCCCGGTCGGGAAGCCCGCGCCACCGCGACCGCGCAGACCAGAGTCCTTCATCGTTTGGATGATCCAGTCGCGGCCCTTCTCGATCAGGCCAGCGGTGCCGTCCCAATGCCCACGCGCCTGCGCGCCGCGCAGCGTACGCTCGTGCATCCCGTAGATGTTGGTAAAGATCCGGTCCTGATCCTTCAGCATCGCGTGTTACCCTTGGCTATCCTGACGCATGCGCCAGAGTTGAAAAATGTTGACGCCCGCATAGATAAATCCGGCCAGCGCGGCGAGGTCGAACAGCAGCGCATGGCGCGCGGTCAGTTCCATGGCAGGGCCGATGAACAGGTTCATGGCAAGCCAGAACGCCATCGTCACCGCGATGACGATGCCGATGTGACGGCCCTTACGGGCTATGGCCAGTTCCTTGTCCTTGTCCATCTCACCTCGATGCCCCGAATGGGCACCCGTCATTTAGTCTTCGTCTGTCTGCTCATCATACGTGCCTTCTTCTTTGGCACGTTTGGCGAATTCGGTTTCATCACCCACCGCAAGCTTGGCCGCCTGTTCAATCCAGCCATCCCGCTCGATCCGGCCCTTGAACTTCAGGCGCGCATCGACCCAGGCCACATGCTCGGGCGTCCACGAGGCGATCTGATCATAGTGGAAAAAGCCCAGATCGTTCAGTTTCTCTTCCAGTTTCGGCCCTACGCCCTTCAGCAGTTTGAGGTCGTCGGGCAAGCCCCCGCGCGCCTCGGGCAGTGTTCTGGGCTGATCTTCCTTTGCCTCTTCGGGCGCTGGCTTGGCCTTGGCTTCTTCCGCCTGTTTCACCGCAGGTTTCGCCGGTTCAGGCGCCTTGGGCGGTTTCGCCGCAGCCGAGGCACCGGCCTGTTTGCCATCCTTGTCCAGCCACGGCGTCAGGATCGGAACCTCGGTCCCGTCGATGCGCTTGACGGTATCGCCCAGACCGGTTGCCAAAGCGACCGAGGCATTCTGCGCAGGTTTTCCGGCGTCATGTTCGGTCAGGCTGGTCAAACCGCTCAGCGGTTCGGCCGCATAGCGCCCGTTCTGCGGGCCCGGCGTTGGTACTTTGCCAGCGGCCAGATCGTCGATGATCTTGCCAAAGCTTTCAGTCGTCAGATCTTCGTAATAGTCCTTGCCAATCTGCGCCATCGGAGCATTCGCGCAGGACCCGAGGCATTCGACCTCTTCCCAGCTCAGCTTGCCATCGGCGGATAGTTCATGCGGCTTGGTGGCAATCTTTTCCTTGCAGACCGCGATCAGATCCTCGGCCCCGCAGATCATGCAGGAGGTCGTGCCGCAAACCTGAATATGCGCCACTGACCCAACCGGTTGAAGTTGGAACATGAAATAGAATGAGGCGACCTCAAGCACGCGGATGTAGGCCATGCCCAGCATGTCAGCGACGGATTCAATCGCCGGACGGGACAGCCACCCCTCCTGCTCCTGCGCGCGCCATAGCAGAGGGATCACCGCGCTGGCCTGACGCCCCTCGGGGTATTTGGTAATCTGCGCTTCGGCCCATTGCTGGTTGGCAGTGGTGAAGGCGAAACTTTCGGGTTGTTCGGGGTGAAGACGGCGGAGCATTAAGCACACTTTCCAACAGTTAGGCGATACACAACCGGGTTTTTCGCTTCAACAATAAAAGCCTTTTTCTTCACCATTGCTTTGGCGGCTTCGTCTGCAATCGAACGAGCGTGCAACTGTTCTAGTTCTACAAAACTACCGTTCTTCTTCGCCTTTTCCGAAGCGTTGAATGAACCGTCTTTTTGTAATTGGCCATGAAATTCATTGTAGGACATTTCGCAATCTGACGCCTCAAAAGCTTGCACAATGTAGTTGACCGCCTCCGTCATGTCCTGCCGCGTGATTTCAGGCCCTGCAATACGATAGACATTTGGCCCCCCCGAGTTCGACTGCGTAGTACACGCGGTCAGGGCAAAAAAACACGAACCTACTGTGACAGCGTGGGCATTCACCGATCAATCTCCCCAAACACAACGTCCATCGTCCCGATAATCGCGGCGACGTCGGCCAGTTGGTGCCCTCCGGCGACGTGGTCCATGGCTTGCAGGTGCAGGAAGCCGGGCGCGCGCAGTTTGGCCCTGTAAGGCTTGTTGGTGCCATCGGCGACCAGATAGACGCCAAACTCGCCCTTGGGGGCTTCGACCGCGGCGTAAACCTCGCCTGCAGGGACGTGGAAGCCTTCGGTATACAGCTTGAAGTGATGGATCAGGCTCTCCATCGAGGTCTTCATGTCCGAGCGTTTCGGCGGCGTGATCTTACCGCGGGCCAGAACGTCGCCGGGGCATTCGCGGATTTTGGCGATGGCCTGACGGATGATCAGCAGCGACTGGCGCATCTCTTCCATCCGCACCAGATAGCGGTCATAGCAGTCGCCGTTCTTGCCGACAGGGATCTGGAACTCGAACTCGTCATAGCATTCATAGGGCTGCGCGCGGCGCAGGTCCCATGCCAGACCCGACCCGCGCACCATCACGCCCGAGAAGCCGTATTTCTGGATGTCATCCTCGGTCACGACACCAATGTCGGCGTTGCGTTGCTTGAAGATGCGGTTCTCGGTCAGCAGACCGTCAATGTCGTCGAGAACTGAGGGGAACTCATGGCTCCATGCCTCGATATCATCAAGCAACTCGGGCGGCAGGTCCTGATGCACACCACCGGGGCGGAAATAGGCGGCGTGCAGGCGGGCACCGCAGGCACGCTCATAAAACACCATCAGCTTTTCGCGTTCCTCGAACCCCCACAGAGGCGGGGTCAGCGCACCCACGTCCATCGCCTGCGTGGTCACGTTCAACAGGTGGTTCAGGATGCGTCCGATCTCGGAATACAGAACCCGGATCAGGGACCCACGGCGCGGCACTTCGACCCCGGTCAGCTTTTCAATCGCCAGACACCAGGCATGTTCCTGATTCATTGGCGCGACATAATCCAGACGGTCGAAATACGGCAGGTTCTGCAGATAGGTCCGGCTTTCCATCAGCTTTTCGGTACCACGGTGCAGCAGGCCGATATGCGGATCGCAGCGTTCGACGATCTCTCCGTCCAGCTCAAGCACCAAACGCAGAACCCCGTGCGCCGCAGGGTGTTGCGGGCCGAAGTTAATGTTGAAGTTGCGGATCTTCTGTTCTCCGCTCAGCGCGTCCGTGCTGCCGTCATCGTATCTTGAGCCGTCCATCAACGCCCCCGTTTCTTCTTTTTCGCCTCAGCCCGGACCCGGACCTTTTCCGCCTCGGCGGCCTTGGCGGCGGCCCCGGCCAGAAGAACGCCCAGCGCCCCTAATGCGATCAGTTCCCCCAGCATCATCTCAGCGGCGCTCCAATTCCTGTAGCTTGATCCCGACCCACCAGAGCAGGGCAATCGTGCCAAATGGGACGAGACAGAGCAGGCACCAGACTTTGTTGATCCCGAAGAACGGCAGTATCTTGACCATCGGGATGATGGTCAGCGCGGAAAGGATCAACCACCAGATACCACCCATCACTCGGCCTCCTGTTTCTCATCCCCCGGCAAGATGTAATTCGCACCTTCCCACGGGGACATGAAATCAAACTGACGGTATTCCTGCACCAGCGACACGGGTTCGTAGACCACGCGCTTTTGCGCCTCGTCATAGCGCACCTCGGTATAGCCGGTTGTCGGGAAATCCTTGCGCAGCGGATAACCTCGGAACCCATAGTCGGTCAGGATACGCCGCAGGTCGGGGTGGCCCGAGAACAGGATCCCGAACATGTCGAACACCTCACGCTCGAACCAGTTGGCCGAGGGGTGCACGTCGACAATCGAGGGTACCATGTCCTCCTCGCGGATCGAGACCCGCAGGCGAATGCGCTGGTTCTGGTACATCGACAGGAAGTGATAGACAACATCAAAGCGCTTGGCCCGTTCGGGGTAATCAACGCCGGTAATATCCACAAGGGTCGAGAACTGACAGTTGCGGTCGCTGCGCAGAAACTCGATGAACTCAACAAGGCTCGACGGAGCGACATCGACGTTCAACTCACCATGGGTGACGTCCCACGACAGCACGCAGTCGGACCGCTTCAGTTCAAGTTGCGCGCCAAGTTCCTTGAGTGCTTCGCTCATCTGCCCTCTCCCTCAGCGTACAATCGTGCCGGTGCGGCGGATTTTGCGTTGCAACTGCATCAGACCGTATAGCAGCGCCTCGGCAGTTGGCGGGCAGCCGGGGACGTAAATGTCCACCGGGACGATACGGTCACAGCCGCGCACCACCGAGTACGAATAGTGATAGTACCCCCCGCCATTGGCGCAGGAGCCCATCGAGATCACATAGCGCGGCTCGGGCATCTGGTCGTAAACCTTGCGCAGCGCCGGGGCCATTTTGTTGGTCAGGGTGCCTGCAACGATCATCACGTCCGACTGACGTGGCGACGCGCGCGGGGCGATACCGAACCGTTCGGCGTCATAGCGCGGCATCGAGGTGTGCATCATCTCGACCGCGCAGCAGGCCAGACCAAAGGTCATCCAGTGCAAGGAACCGGTGCGGGCCCAGTTGATGATGTCTTCGGTCGAGGTCAGCAGGAACCCTTTGTCCTGCAATTCGGCATTCAGGGCCTGGGTGGCGACTTCTTTGTCGACGCCGGCGGTGTTTGCACCCGTCATCACTCCCATTCCAGGGCCCCTTTCTTCCATTCATAGGCAAAGCCGATGGTCAGCACCGCCAGGAACACCATCATGGACCAGAACCCCACATCACTGATGTCCTTGAAGCCAACGGCCCACGGAAACAGAAAGGCGATTTCCAGGTCGAAGATGATGAAGAGAATCGAGACCAGATAGAAGCGAACGTCAAATTTCATCCGGGCGTCGTCGAACGCGTTGAAACCACATTCATATGCGCTGACTTTTTCCGGATCGGGATTGCGGACAGCAAGGACGACGGCCGCCAGAATCAGCACGATTCCAAGGCCCACGGCCACGGCCAGAAACACCAGGATCGGGAGATATTCCCGCAACAACTCTTCCACGAGTGGCTCCTTTCTTGCGCGGCCCCGACAAGGCGCGCCGTCAATTGGCGTGTTGACTGGATATTCTGTATCCCTGCGGGATCAGAGGGTCAACCGACCACAAGCGCGCAGGGGGGCATTCAGGGGCTTGACAGGTCTAAGAAAACCCTCGCCACCCCCCTGTTGGTGCGTTTCGAGTTTCAGAGTCAAACTTCGTTGATCCACGCAGGCTTGCGTTTGTCGAAAAACGCGCCGATGCCTTCAAGCGCTTCATCGGTTTCCCAGCGAGCGACAAGCGCGTTGATGGTGTGGTCAATGACCTGCTCGTCGATTTTCGGCCCCAGATCCCTGACAAGCGCCTTGGCCGAGGCGACAGCCCCCGGTGCGCAGGCCAGATAGGGGCGTACTTCAGCCTCAACAGCGTCCGCCAGCTCGTCCGCAGGTACAACCTTGGCCAACAGGCCAAGCGTCACCGCCTCGGTCGCGTCAAACAGGCGCGCAGACATGAAGACTCGCCGAGCCCTTGCCTCGCCCATGCGGGCGATCACGTAAGGGCCGATGGTGGCCGGGATCAGGCCCAGCTTGGTTTCCGTCAGCCCCATTTTCAGCGTCTCAACGCCAAGCGCCACGTCACAGACAGCAGCCAAACCGACCCCGCCCCCGAACGCGTTACCCTGCAACGCACCGATCAGAGGTTTCGGCAACGTGTTGAGCGCCTGCAACATCTCAGCCAGCTTGCGCGCCTCGGCAAATCGCGTTTCAGGATCCGCAGCCATCTGATCCTGCATCCACCCCAAATCCCCTCCAGCGCAGAACGATTTGCCCTCACCGGTCAGAACCACCACCCGAACGGACGCGTCCTGCCCCAAATCAGAAGCCGCCTGAGTCAGTTCCGCAATCATCTGCGCCGACATGGCGTTGTGTTTTTCGGCACGATCCAATTTCAAAGTCGCAACGCCGCGCGCATCCGTTGTGACGGTTATGGTGTCGAACATTTCAGCCCCTCATTGCGCGCGCCATCTGCGCCGCTTTTTCCAAAATTCCGGCATCCAACCCGGTTTCGTAGCCCAATCGCTCCAGATGCGCTGCCACGGCCTCGGTCGCGACATTGCCTGCGGCGCCGGGCGCATAGGGGCACCCGCCAAGGCCGCCAACGGCCGCGTCAAACACCCGCACCCCCAACGAAAGCGAGGCGTCGATATTGTCAATCGCCCGTCCGTTCGTGTCGTGAAAATGCCCGGCCAGACGGGTCACCGGCACACGTTCGCGCACGGCCATCAGCATCCTCGCGATCTTGTCCGGGGTTCCCTGCCCGATTGTGTCCCCCAAAGACACCTCGTAACAGCCATGCGAGAACAGAAGATCCGCAACCTCGGCCACTTTTTCCGGCGGGGTCGGTCCGTCATACGGGCAGTCGGTCACGCATGAGACATAGCCACGCACTGGCAGGTCGATATGGCGTGCGGCGTCCAGAATCGGCGCGAAACGCTCAATCGACTCGGCAATCGTGGCGTTGATATTGGCCTTCGAAAATCCCTCGGACGCCGAGGCAAAAACCGCGATCTCATCCGCACCGGCGGCCAGAGCATCCTCGTATCCCCGCATGTTCGGCGTCAGCGCGGCATAACGCAGGCCATCGGCCCGGCGGATACCGGCCAGAACCTCGGCGCTGCCTGCCATTTGCGGCACCCATTTGGGCGACACAAAGCTCGCTACCTCGATCCTGTTGAACCCGGCATCGGACAGGCAATCGACCAAGGCGATTTTCTCGGCGACCGGGATGTCGCGCTTTTCGTTCTGCAGCCCGTCCCGTGGCCCCACTTCAAAGATTTCGACGCGCTCGCCCATTTCTTCGCCCTCTCTGGCTTCTTCTCGTTTCAAATACGGATGGCTCGACTGTGCCACGCCGCGCGCCCGACGAACAGCTTACGCGTCCTCCAACCGGACCAGAGCCGCCCCGGCCTCGACCTGCGCACCGTCTTCGGCCAGCACCTCGGCCACCACTCCGTCACGCGCTGCCAGCAGAGAATGCTCCATTTTCATGGCTTCGAGAATGGCAAGGCGGTCGCCTTCCTTGACCGATTGGCCTGCCGTCGCGAACACTGCTTTGACCAGACCCGGCATGGGCGCTTCGATGACATTGGTATCGCCCGCCGCGCTGGTGTCGCGGTCCAGAGGGTCAACGATATCAAACACCTGACCATAGTCCTCGAACACGGTGATCCGGGACCCTGCGACCGAGACATTGGGCATCCTCGACCCTTCAATCAGCCAGCGCCCATTGCGCCGGGTCGCCGTGACTGTCCGATCCGCGACCTGCCAGATCTGTGTGTCCGGGCCTTCGACCTGAACATCAAGGTCCACGATGTCGCCATCGCGCCTCAACTGCGTCGCACGATGCAGCGGAGCCCACAAAGTGAACCCCGTAGAATCTGATGCCTCCAGCAACCCAAACGCATGCATAGCCGCTGCAACCAGCGTTTCCGGCTTTGGCTCATCCTCCTGCACCAGCGTATCAATATCGCGCCCGATTAGCCCTGTATCCACATCGCCCGAGGCAAAGCCCGCATGGCGGGTCAATGCGCCCAGAAAGGACAGGTTTGTGACCGTGCCCCCAACCTCGGTCCCGCGTAGGGCCCGATGCAGCGCTTCCAGCGCAACAGCGCGGGTCGGGCCGTGCACGATCACCTTCGCGATCATCGGATCATACCAAGGGCTGATCGTATCCCCCGCACGCACGCCGCTGTCGGCCCTGCAATCCTGCGGGAAGTGCAGATGGGTCAGCGTGCCGGTCGCGGGCAGAAAGCCCTTTGGCACATCCTCGGCATAAAGTCGCGCCTCGAACGCATGACCGGTGATCGACAGGTCCGACTGCCGTTTCGGCAGGTTCTCACCCGCCGCGACGCGCAGCTGCCATTCTACCAGATCAACACCAGTGATCGCCTCGGTCACCGGGTGTTCCACCTGCAGGCGCGTGTTCATCTCCATGAACCAGAACCGATCCGGTCGCAGCCCGTCCGAGGCATCAACGATGAACTCAACCGTCCCCGCACCCTTATAGCCGATGGCCTCAGCCGCGCGCACGCCCGCCTGCCCCATCGCCTCGCGCATTTCAGCGGTCATGCCGGGGGCCGGAGCTTCTTCGATCACCTTCTGATGCCGCCGCTGCAACGAACAATCGCGTTCGAACAGATGCACCGCATGGGTGCCATCGCCAAACACCTGCACCTCGATATGGCGCGGTTTGGCGACGAGTTTTTCGACCAGCACGGCGTCATTGCCAAAGGCGGTCTTTGCCTCACCCCGCGCGCTGTCGAGCGCGGTTGCGAAATCCTGAGGCCGTTCAACAAGGCGCATCCCCTTGCCACCTCCGCCCGCAACGGCCTTGATCAGAACCGGATAGCCGATGGTGTCGGCAGCCCCCGCCAGATGCTCGGGGTCTTGGTTGTCACCGTGATAGCCCGGCACCACGGGTACGCCCGCCTGCTCCATCAGCACCTTGGCCGCGTCCTTGAGGCCCATCTTGCGGATCGCATCCGCCGACGGGCCGATGAATGTCAGCCCCGCGGCCTCAACAGCATCCACAAAATCGGGGTTTTCGGACAGAAACCCATAGCCCGGATGGATCGCTTGCGCGCCGGTACCGAGCGCAGCCTGAATAATCACGTCGCCCTTGAGGTAACTCTCAGCCGGGGCCGCAGCGCCGATACGCACTGCCTCATCCGCCATCTGCAAATGCTTGGCCGAGGCATCGGCGTCGGAATACACCGCAACGCAGGACACGCCCATCTTCTGAGCGGTTTCCATCACCCGGCAGGCAATCTCGCCCCGGTTGGCAATCAGGATTTTATTGAACATTGGCAATCTCCTACCACCAGGATCCGCTTTTTTCGTCTTGCAAATGGGCTCGGACATAGCTCGGCAAAGGCCAGGCATCCCTATCCATCCCGCTGATTTTGCCCAGATGCCCGTCACGATAGGCATGGTAATAAAGCTCGGGGTGAATTGTGATTTCGATCTCGGTCAGTGCATTTTCAACCTTGCCTTTGGTTCGGTCGATCTCGTCAGCAAGCTTTGCTTCGTCGCTTTTGCCAGCCAGGAGGCGCGGAAGAGAGATGTCTGCGATCACCTTCCTTCCCACGGACAACGCGATGGCCAACACAAGATTACCAACCAGCCCACCAATCACGTCCAGCGCCGAGTTCAATCCAAAACTCCACGTCAACCAGCCGCGTTTACCCTTCTTTTCGGCCAATTCTGCCCGCATCCGGTCGAATTCGCGGGCAAAGACTTCACGGAATTCCCGCGCGAAGCTGGTGCGACTGAAATCATCACGCCCAGCAAAAACACGCAAGACTGGCCGAACAAAATACCCGCCATTCGAACGATCGACGAATTCCTCAAAGTCGAACAGAAAGAAATAATCTTCCGGGTCTCGGGAATTGTGGATCATAAAGACAGAGATCTCTGCTTTTCTAGCCAGATCTGGAGCTCTGAAGTCTGGCAGGCTTTCGAAGATTTTCTTTTTCAGATCCATTGGGTTTACATTCTGAACACGCCAAAACGTGTCTCCTCAATCGGCGCGTTCAGCGCCGCGCTCAGCGACAAGGCCAGCACGTCGCGGCTTTTGCGCGGGTCGATGATGCCGTCGTCCCACAACCGCGCCGAGGCATAAAGCGGGTGCGATTGTTCCTCGAACATCTCCAGCGTCGGGCGTTTGAACTCGGCCTCTTCCTCAGCCGACCATGTGCCGCCCTGCCGCTCGATCCCGTCGCGTTTGACGGTGGCCAGCACGCCCGCCGCCTGCTCGCCGCCCATCACGGAAATCCTCGAGTTCGGCCAGGTCCACAGGAACCGCGGCTGATATGCCCGCCCCGACATGCCGTAATTCCCGGCACCGAACGATCCGCCCACCAGCATCGTGATCTTGGGCACATTGGTCGTCGCCACGGCGGTCACCATCTTGGCCCCATGCCGCGCGATGCCTTCGTTTTCGTATTTCCGCCCCACCATGAACCCGGTGATGTTCTGCAAGAACACCAAAGGCGTTTTGCGCTGCGAACACAGTTCCACGAAATGCGCACCCTTCTGCGCGGCCTCGGAAAACAGCACGCCGTTATTGGCAATGATCCCCACCGGGCAGCCTTTGACATGCGCAAACCCCGTCACCAGCGTCTCACCAAACCGTGGCTTGAACTCATCGAACCGGGATCCATCGACTAGGCGCGCAATCACCTCGCGAATATCATAAGGCGTGCGCAGATCAGCAGGCACGACGCCCAGAATTTCCTCGGGGTCATAGGCCGGGTCTTCGGGTGCCTCAAGCTGTAGGCCGGGCTTCAGCCCGGCACCGCCCAAAGACCCAACGGCCCGCCGCGCCAAGGCCAGCGCGTGGGCATCATCCTCGGCCAGATAATCCGCGACGCCGGACAGGCGCGTGTGCACATCGCCGCCGCCCAGATCCTCGGCGCTGACAACCTCACCCGTCGCGGCCTTGACCAGAGGCGGCCCGGCCAGAAAGATCGTACCCTGATCGCGCACGATGATCGTCACATCCGACATCGCGGGCACATAAGCCCCGCCCGCTGTGCACGAGCCCATAACCACTGCGATCTGAGGGATACCCTTCGCGCTCATCCGCGCCTGATTATAGAAGATGCGGCCAAAATGGTCGCGGTCGGGAAAGACCTCATCCTGATTGGGCAGGTTCGCACCGCCGCTGTCGACCAGATAGATGCAGGGCAGGTGGTTTTCCTCGGCAATCTCCTGCGCGCGCAGGTGTTTCTTGACCGACAGCGGGTAATAGGTGCCGCCCTTCACGGTGGCGTCGTTGCAGACCACCATGACCTCGCGCTCCTGCACCCGGCCAATGCCCGCGATCACCCCCGCCGCCGGGGCTGCATCGCCATACATCCCATGCGCCGCCGTCGCGCCAATCTCAAGGAACGGAGACCCCGGATCGAGCAAGTTTGCCACCCGGCGACGCGGCAGCATCTTGCCCCGAGATTCATGCCGCGCGCGGGATTTCTCGCCCCCGCCCATGCGGGCCGCTTCGGCAGCGGCAGAGATTTGCGCCAGTGCATCGAGATGCGCTGCGCGGTTTGCCTTGAAGCCCTCAGAGGCGGGCATGGCTTTGGATGTGAGTTTCATACTTCAACGACGCTCCAAGCTCTAGTTAGGTAGCAGGAAATTGCGATAAAGATTGGCATCGTCACTAAAACTAAATACGCAAAGTCGATACCAACCAACGCAAGAACGATCACTGCAATCGGGCACAAGAAAAGGAGAGATATGTAGTGGCGCTTCGGCTTCCCATTCGCCAGCGTTGCCCGCAGTTTCGCACCGCAATTGGCACAGCCTGAATACGGTTGAACTGTTTGGACACCCAGCCCAAAATCGAAAGTAGGCCAAAGAGACGCTCTCGATTGTTCTGTTCCGCATTTTGGACAGCACAGGCTATTTGTCGAAATGATCATGCTCAATCTATCTCCCCCGCAGCTAGCGCCTTCAATTCCTTCCGAATAACCTTCCCGGTCACCGTCATCGGCAACTCGTCCAGAAACGCCACTTCGCGCGGGTACGAATAATGCGCCAGACGGTCTTTGACCCACTCCTGCAATTCCACGCCCGACGCCTCAGCCCCCGGTTTCAGCACCACATAGGCCTTCACGATCTCGGTCCGCAGCGGGTCGGGCTTGCCGACCACACCCACCGTCGCCACCGCCGGGTGGGTCAGCAGGCAATCCTCGATCTCAGCCGGGCCGATGCGGTAGCCGGCAGACGTAATCACATCGTCATCACGACCGACAAAGCGCAGATAGTCGCCCTCCCACACGCCGCGATCGCCGGTGATCAGCCAATCGCCCCGGAACTTCTCAGCCGTCGCGTCGGGTCGGTTCCAGTATTCCAGCAGCATCGAGGCTGAGCCACGCCGGATGGCGACGTCGCCTTCTTCGGTGGTCGGCTTGCCATCATCGTCGATCACCGCCACGTCATGCCCCGGCACAGGCTTGCCGATGCAGCCGGGCTGCACCGGGAAGTCCTCGGCGCAGGAGGACACGACCATGTTGCATTCGGTCTGGCCGTAGAATTCGTTGATCGTCAGGCCAAACGCCTGCTGCCCCCAGGCCAGCATCTCGGCCCCCAGAGGCTCGCCCCCCGAGGCGACCGAGCGCAGGCCGGGGATCGATTGATCCGCCGCCTTGAGCATCCGCAGCGCCGTGGGCGGGAAAAACACGTTCTTCACGCCCCCACGCGCGATGATATCGGCGCAGGCTTCGGGCGTGAATTTCTCAAGCCGCGCTGCGACCACCGGAATTCCCAAGGCAAGCCCGGGCATCAGCACATCGAACAAACCGCCGATCCAGGCCCAGTCGGCAGGGGTCCACAGGCAGTCACCGTCGCGCAGATGGTTATGGCTGATCGACACGCCCGGCATATGGCCAGTCAGAACCCGATGCCCATGCAGCGCGCCCTTGGGGCTGCCGGTTGTGCCGGATGTGTAGATCAGTACCGCCGGATCATTTGGCGCGGTTTCCGCAAACGGCACCGGCCCGCCCGGCTGACCGATCTCGGACGCGATCAAAGGCTCAGCAAGGTCGCCCAAGAGTTCCGCGCCCTCGGCATCCGTCAGGACGAGCCGCGCGCCTGCATCCCCAACCCGAGACCGCAGCGCATCCTGTTTGAACAGGTTGAACAAAGGCACCGAGATCGCCCCGATCTTCCAGATCGCCAGATGCGCAGCGGCACACCAGGGCGACTGGCTCAGCAAGACGCCCACCCGATCCCCGGCCTGCACTTTGGGCAGCAGTGTCCGGGCCAGCCCGTCCGTCATCTGTCGCAATTGCCCGTAGGTGACGCGCTGTTCAGATGCCCCGGTCAGGTCGATCAGGGCCACCTTCTCAGCAGGATGGTCGAGGCATTGTTTCGCCATGTTCAACCGGTCCGGCAGGTCCCAGCTATCCCCAGGGCGCAAACCCGGTATGCGCGCAGGGTCAATCATAGTGATAACCCCTTGTTTCATTGTCGTTTTCGGCTTCCGCTCCGTTCCACCCCCACACTGAAACTTGATGCAGATCAGAGTGTGACCCGGCCCAGCCTGCCACATCCGAGGCGTCAACAAAACCAAAGGCAAGATTATGACCAAAACGCTCGTCGCTTTGACCCTTTCTACCGCATTGGCCGGACTGGCCGTACCCGCGTTTGCGCAATCGCAAGGCGACTGGACCCTTGGTGTCGGTGTCGGATACCTGGACCCGAAATCCGACAACGGAACGATCGCAAACTCTGACGCCGAGATCGATGCCGACACCCGACCGATCTTCACCGCCGAGTATTTCATTCGCGACAATCTGGGGATCGAGCTGCTGGCCGCAACGCCGTTCAGCCACGACATCACCCTTGGCGGCAGTGTCGACGCGGGCAGCGTCAAGCACCTGCCCCCCACCCTGTCGCTGAACTATCACTTCCCGACCAACAGCGCCTGGAAACCCTATGTCGGTGCTGGTCTGAACTATACCATCTTCTTTGACGAGCAGTCCGATCTGGGCGAGCTCAAGGTCGATAACTCGTTCGGAGTCTCGCTGCAGGCCGGGTTGGACTATATGGTCACCGAAAAAGGTGCCGTCCGGCTGAACGTGCGCTGGTTCGACATCGACTCGGACGTGACACTGGACGGTGCCGACATTGGTACCGCCGAAATCGATCCATGGCTGGTCGGTGTGTCCTACGTCCATCAGTTCTGATCCCGCAAACGCCTCGCCGGTCCGGAACCGGCGAGGCATTCTGTTCACTGCATCTCGCTCATCAACTCGCGGCCAATCAGCATCCGGCGAATCTCGCTGGTGCCGGCGCCGATCTCCATCAGCTTGGCGTCGCGGAAAATCCGGCTGACCGGCGCGTCCGACAGGAACCCCGCCCCGCCCATCGCCTGAACCGCCTGATGTGCCTGGGTCATCGCCGCTTCGGACGCATACAAGCAGCACGCAGCCGCATCCTGACGGGTCACATCCCCACGATCACAGGCCTTGGCCACCTCGTAGACATAGGCACGGGCCGAGTTCATCGCCGTATACATATCGGCGATCTTGCCCTGCATCAGTTGGAAGCTGCCAATCGGTTTGCCGAACTGCTTGCGCTCGGACAAATAGGGCATGATTTCATCCAGACAGGCCGCCATGATGCCGGTTCCGATCCCGGCCAACACGACACGTTCATAGTCGAGACCCGACATCAGAACCGCAACGCCGTTGCCTTCTTCGCCCAGAACGTTTTCGAACGGCACCTCGACATCTTCAAAGATCAGTTCCGCCGTGTTCGACCCGCGCATCCCCAGCTTGTCGAAATGGGGCGAGGTCGAGAAACCCTTCATCTCTTTTTCGATCAGAAACGCGGTGATGCCCTTGGATCCGGCATCCGGGTCGGTCTTGGCATAAACGACCAGAGTGTCCGCATCCGGCCCGTTGGTGATCCAGTATTTGTTGCCGTTCAGACGGTAATGGTCGTTGCGCTTTTCCGCCCGTAGCTTCATCGAAACCACATCCGACCCGGCCGAGGGTTCGGACATCGCCAACGCCCCCACATGCTGGCCCGAGATCAGGCGCGGCAGGTATTTCCGCTTTTGTTCTTCATTGCCGTTCAGCTTGATCTGATTGACGCACAGGTTTGAATGCGCGCCATAGGACA
Source organism: Ruegeria sp. C12 (assembly GCF_056537745.1). Lineage (NCBI taxonomy): Bacteria > Pseudomonadati > Pseudomonadota > Alphaproteobacteria > Rhodobacterales > Roseobacteraceae > Ruegeria > Ruegeria sp. C12. Next base: position 588,798 of record NZ_JBQFSA010000001.1, on the reverse strand, counting down.
GCGAAACCGAGGCTGATGCCCGCGCCACTTCTTCCACAGCAATCGTATGGGCCAGATAGGACATTCCGGCACCGCCATATTCCTCGGGCACAGTGACGCCCAGCAGGCCAAGCTCACCCATTTCAGCCCATAGCTCGTTGGGAAATTCGTTGGACGCGTCAATATCAGCGGCCATCGGCTTGACCCGTTCCTGCGCCCAGCGATGCACCATTTCACGCAGCGCGTTCACGTCTTCGCCAAGATCGAATTTCATAGTCGCCATGAACATTGGCGGGCTCCTCCCGAGAATTAATGAACAAGTGTTCAATAACTGGATAGCAGCGAATCTGCAACCGGTCAATCACCGTAAGGATATCGGCCCCAAAACGCACAAACGCCGCCCATGCGGGGCGGCGTTTTGCAAACATCAAGCGTGCGCCGCAGGCGCACTCCGCTGGATCACGATTGGTAGACGGCCCCGACCTCGGCCCGAATGATGCGCGCGATCAACTGACAATCCTCCAACGAAAAGGTCAGTGGAACCCGCATGTCCATCACACCCGCCAGCACGCGGTCCGATTTTGGCATCCGCTCGCTGTCCACATAGCGCCAACTGTCATAGCGCGAGGTAAAACCGGTTGGCTCGGCCCCGCCAAACCACTTCAACTCGACTCCGCGCGCGGCGCAGCGGCTGATCACCTCTGCGATACGTTCGGGCAACCAGTCCAACAGAAGAAACTGAATCGACGAGCCCACATAGGTCTCGGCCTTCGGGCGCTCGACCACGGTCAGCCCCGGCGTGCCACGCAGACCGGCCTCGACGGCGCGGTATCGTTCGTTCCAACGCTCAACCTGCCGGTCCAGATCCCGCAACTGCGGGCGCAGGATGGCCGCGCGCAGATTGTCCATGCGACCCGAGACATTGGGGGTGGTGTACTTGATCCGCTCGAACACCTCAGGCCCCGGTGCGGCCAGATGGCGTTCATACAGCATATAGGACCCCGACAGCATGGTGGCCTTGGCCGCCAGTTCTTCATCATCGGTGATCAGCAAACCGCCCTCACCTGAATTGACGTGCTTGTAGGTCTGGCACGAATAACACCCAACCGCGCCCTGACGACCCGACAATTGACCGCGCCAGGCTGCCCCCATCGTATGGGCGCAATCCTCGATCACGGTTACACCGGCCGCGTCGCACATCCGCATCAGCCGGTCCATGTCGCACAGATGACCGCGCATATGGCTCAGCATCAAAACGCGTGCCTGATCCAGCTTGGCCTCAAGATCGTCCAGATCGATGGTCAGGTCTTCCGTAACCCCAACGAAAACGGGTTTGGCCCCAACCGAGGCAATCGATCCCGGCACCGGAGCCAGCGTGAACGCGTTTGTCAGCACCGGATCGCCGGGCTGCACTCCTACGGCACGCAACGCGGTGGCCAGCGCATAGCCACCGGACGACACGGCGAGGCAGTATTTAGCCCCCATCTGAGCGGCAAATTCCTGTTCCAGCAACGCGGTCTCGCCCAATTCACCGGGCGCGACATTGTAACGATGCAAGCGCCCATGGCGCAGGACGGCCATCGCCGCGTCGATTGCCTCATCGGGGATTGGCTCTTGCTGGGTGAAACTACCGGTGAATGTCTCTGTCATGGCTCAGTTCTGGGGTCGCATCCGGTTCGGGTCAAGAGATCATGCAGCCGCACCGATCAGATCAGCCACCATTTCTGGCAGGTCATCGAAATGATGCAGCAGCGCTTCGGGCTGCAACGCTGCCATGTCGTCTCCTGAGGGGCCGAATGTTACCAGCACCGAGGGGACTCCGGCGGCCCGTGCGGTATTGCGGTCGGTATCCGAATCTCCGATCAGAACGCACAGATCGGGATGCCCGCCAGCGCGCCGCGCGGCTTCGCGTAAGGGTTCAGGGTCTGGTTTGCGCACCGACAAGGTATCCGCACCAACTAATGAGGCAAACTGATCCCGCACGCCCATCTGGCTCAGTAATTGATCCGCCAGCCGTTCCGGTTTGTTGGTGCAGATCCCAACGCCATAACCTGCGGTTTTCAACGCCTCGACCGCGTCCAACGCGCCGGGATAGAAATGTGTATGGGTGTCGATGTCTTTGGCATAGGCCTCAAGCAGCACGGGATAGTAGGCGTCTACTGTGCCCTCATCAAAGGCCCCGACCCGTTTCAGACCGTGGGTCAACATCATCCGACCGCCACGCACGGCGATACCCGCATCCTGCCCGTGAACCAACACATCCCCATGCCCCATCTTGCGAAAACAGTGGTTCGCCGCGGCCAGCAAATCGCCCGACGTATCCGCCAAAGTCCCGTCCAGATCGAAGATGACCGTGCGCATTGCGCCTCCTTGCTCGGCAGGTTTCCGCCATGTCGTGTTGCAAACGGCAATCTAGTTTGATGGCCGAACGGCTTGCGCCTTTGCCCTCAGCGGATAAAACGGACGGCAACAAAACACAAAGAGAAAACGATTTCATGACCACTGCCCTTGTCATCCTTGCCGCCGGGAAAGGCACCAGGATGAATTCGGACATCCCCAAAGTCCTGCACCCAATCGCTCAGGTTCCGATGCTGATCCACGCCATGCGCGCCGGATCGGTCTTGTCGCCCGAGCGCACCGTGATCGTCACAGGCCACGGGGCCGGGGCCGTCGCCAAGGTGGCGCAAGCCGAGGACGAGACCGCCCAGATCGCGGTGCAGGAGGAACAACTGGGCACCGCCCATGCGGTTGCGCAAGCGCGTAAGGCGCTGCAGGGGTTCGAGGGTAACGTCGTGGTCCTGTATGGGGACACACCGTTTTTGCAACCCGACACGCTGGAGCGGATGATCGAAGCGCGGGCCAAGAACGATTTGGTGATCCTTGGGTTCGAAGCGGCCGATCCGGCGCGTTATGGCCGTTTGGTCATGAACGGTGACACGCTGGAGCGGATTGTCGAATTCAAGGACGCATCGGATGAAGAACGCGCAATAAGCTTCTGCAACTCGGGCCTTTTGGCGTGCAACGCGCAGACGCTGATGTCGTTGATCGATGCGGTGGGCAACGACAATGCCTCGGGCGAGTATTATCTGACGGACGTGGTGGAAATCGCCCGCAATCGCGACCTGACCGTGACGGCGGTTGCCTGTGATGAGGCACAGACGCTGGGTGTGAATTCCCGCACTGATCTGGCCGCTGCGGACGCTGTGTTTCAGGCGCAAGCGCGTGCTGAACTGCTGGAGTTGGGCGTCACGCTGATGGCCCCGGACACCGTCTACCTGGCGGCCGATACGGTGATCGGGCGGGATACGGTGATCGAACCCAACGTGGTTTTTGGCCCTGGCGTTACCGTGGAAAGCGGCGCAACGATCCGGGCGTTTTCGCATCTGGAAGGCTGCCATGTCAGCCAGGGTGCAATTGTCGGCCCCTATGCCCGCTTGCGCCCCGGGGCGGAACTGGCCGAAAACGCGCGGATCGGCAATTTTGTCGAGATCAAGAATGCCGAGATTGCCGAGGGCGCGAAGGTCAATCACCTCAGTTATATCGGTGACGCCTCGGTTGGGGCGGCAACAAATATCGGGGCGGGTACGATCACCTGCAACTATGACGGCGTGATGAAGCACAAGACCACGATTGGTGAAAACGTGTTCATCGGTTCGAACACGATGCTGGTGGCCCCTGTGACCCTTGGTGATGGCGCAATGACGGCAACAGGTACGGTCGTGACCAAGGATGTCGAAGCCGACGCACTGGCCGTAGCCCGTGCCAAGCAGGAAAACAAACCCGGCTACGCGCGCAAATTGTTTGATATGTTAAAGGCGAAAAAGGCTCGCCGCGATAAAGAGGCCTGATTTTATGTGTGGAATTGTTGGTGTTCTGGGACAGCATGAAGCCGCCCCCATTCTGGTTGAGGCCCTGAAACGGCTGGAATATCGCGGCTATGACAGCGCCGGTATTGCAACCGTGAATGACGGAGCTTTGGGACGCAGGCGGGCGGTGGGCAAGCTGGTCAACCTAAGCGATCTGCTGGTGCATGACCCTTTGCCCGGAAAATCCGGCATCGGGCACACCCGCTGGGCCACCCATGGCGCGCCTTCGGTCAACAATGCCCACCCGCACAAGGCCGGGCCGGTTGCCGTGGTCCACAACGGGATCGTCGAAAACTACCGTGAACTGCGCGCCGAACTGGCCGAGCACGGGATCGGGTTCGAGACCGAAACCGACACCGAAACCGTCGCACTGATGGCTGAACATCTGCTGAATTCGGGCCTGTCGCCCGTTGAGGCCGCGTTCAAAACCATCGACCAGTTGCAGGGCGCGTTTGCGCTGGCCTTTCTGTTCGACGGTCAGGATGACCTAATCGTGGCTGCGCGCAAGGGCTCGCCGCTGGCGATTGGTCACGGAGATGGTGAGATGTATGTTGGCTCGGACGCGATTGCGCTGGCGCCGCTGACCAACAAGATCACCTATCTTGAAGAAGGCGACCGGGCGGTCCTGACCCGCACCTCGCTGGAAATCCGCAACGAGGCCGGTGAACTGGCCAATCGTGAGATGCGCAAGATCAAGCTGGATCATGCACGCGCCGATAAGGGCGAGCACAAGCATTTCATGGCCAAGGAAATCGCCGAACAGCCCGTTGTCGTGGCCGAGGCGATCCGATCCTACCTGCCCACCGGCGGCGACCGGGTCGTGTTGCCAAATACCGATCTGGATTTCACCAAGCTGGACCGCCTGACAATGGTCGCGTGCGGCACGGCCTTTTATGCCTGCCTGACCGCGAAATACTGGTTCGAGCAATTGGCGAAACTGCCGGTCGAGGTCGATATCGCCAGCGAGTTCCGCTATCGCGAACCACCCATCACCGACCGTACCATGGCGCTGTTCGTCAGCCAGTCGGGCGAGACCGCCGATACACTGGCCGCGCTGCGCTATTGCGAGGGCAAGGCGGACAAGATTGTGTCGGTCATCAATGTCCCCGAAAGCTCGATTGCGCGGGAAAGCGATGTGGCGCTGCCCATCCATGCAGGGGTCGAGATCGGCGTTGCCTCGACCAAGGCGTTCACATGCCAACTGAGCGTGCTGCTGATGCTGGCCCTCAAAGCCGCAGCCGACCGGGGCACGATGTCGGATGAGGATCTGGCCGATCACGCCGCCGCCCTGCGCGGGTTGCCCTCGGTCCTGAACGCAGCGCTGGATCAGAACCGCGCCATTCGCAAATCCGCCCAGCGCCTGTCCGAGGCGCGCGACGTGCTGTTCCTGGGACGCGGTCTGATGTACCCGCTGGCAATGGAAGGTGCGCTGAAGCTGAAGGAAATCAGCTATATCCACGCCGAAGGCTATGCCTCGGGCGAATTGAAACACGGCCCCATCGCGCTGATCGACAAGCATATGCCGGTTGTGGTGATGGCCCCGAAGGATACGGTTTTCGACAAGACGGTCTCGAACATGCAAGAGGTGATGGCCCGCAAAGGCAAGGTCATCCTTGTGTCCGATGACGACGGCATTGCCGAGGCCGAGGACGGCGTCTGGAGCACGATCCGCATGCCGCATATCCACCCCAGCCTCGCCCCGATTCTGTATTCGGTCCCGGCCCAATTGCTGGCCTATCATACGGCGGTCGCCAAAGGCACGGATGTGGACCAACCGCGCAATCTGGCGAAATCGGTGACGGTGGAATGACCTGGCCTGCCCCTGCTACGCTTGTTGGCACTCACGTCCGATTGGAACCGCTTGACCCCGCGCATTCAGAGGCTCTGAAAACGGCGGCGGCGGATCTGGGGCAGCTTTGGTATACCTCCATCCCCACGGTCGAGGGGATGGACGCCGAGATCGACCGCCGCATGGGGTTGCACGATATGCAGCCCTTTACGGTCATGACACAAGACGGCACCCCTATTGGGATGACCACCTACATGAACACTGATGAGGTCAACCGGCGGGTCGAAATCGGCTCGACCTGGATCGGGCGCGCGGTTCAGCGCACGCCGCTGAACACCGAAGCCAAATTTCTGTTGCTGCGCCACGCTTTCGAGGGTCTGTCCTGCCATGCGGTCGAATTCCGCACCCATCGGCTGAACACTCAGTCCCGGCAGGCTATCGAGCGGCTGGGGGCGCAGTTGGATGGCATCCTTCGGGCCAATATGGTGATGGCCAACGGAACCCTGCGCGACACGGCCGTCTATTCAATCACCGCACCGGAATGGCCTACGGTGCGCGCACATCTTCTGCACAAGCTGGACCGATGACACTGGACGACGCCCTTGCCGCGATAAAGGCCCATGCCGACGCAGAAAAGGCCGTGCAGATGGCGGCGTACCACAAGGCGGACCGCCCCTATCTGGGCGTCGCCAACCCGGTTCTGAACGACCTCACCAAAGCGTGGAGGCAAGAACTGGACGTGCCCGGGCGCATCCATTTGGCGGATGCGCTGTGGCAGACCAATGTGCACGAAGCCCGTCTGGCCGCTGCCAAACTGCTGACGCAGGCGCGCATCCGACCGGACGACGCGGTTTGGGCGTTGCTGGAAAGCTGGCTGCCGGATTTCGATGCCTGGGCCGTTGCCGATCACGCCTGTATGGCGATGCAAAAACGGCTATCCGCCGACCCGACGCGTCTGGATCAAGTCGAGGGCTGGACGACCTCGGACCATATGTGGACACGCCGCGCGGCGCTGGTTGCCACCCTGCCCTGGACCAAGCAGAACCACCCGAAACCGGATGATCTGGCCCGCCGGGATCATATCCTTGGCTGGGCCGCCACCTATGTCCCGGACCGCGACTGGTTCATCCAGAAAGCCATTGCTTGGTGGCTGCGCGAGCTGTCCAAACACGACGCCCCGCGCGTCCTGGCCTTTCTGGACCAACATGGGGATGCCATGAAACCCTTTGCCCGGCGTGAAGCCGGGAAATACCTGAAAGATCAGTTGGCGTAGATTTCGACCTCGACCAGCGCATCCAGCGGCACCAGCAATGCCCGCATCGCATCCAATGACAGCTGGCTCCCGCCGCCTTCCGGCCCGCGCGACGGCACCAAGGTGATGTAAGCCTGCGCACCGGTTCTAGGCACCACCACACGTGCGGTTACCTCGGTGTCCACAAGCGGCGTTTGCATCCAGCGGCCGGGCGTCGTCGGATCGCCCAATCCTGCAATGGTCGTTCTGGGGCCCGCCCAATCGGCGCGGGCGGCAACCGGCTCAGGCTCGAGTGTGGCTTCCGTAATTTCGGATTCCACTTCTGGCGCTGCTTCGTTCCGGCCAAAAACGCGATCCGTTGTTGACCGAACCGCATCGCAACCGGTGACCAGAACGCACAGGAAAACAAGAAAATACCTCATCCGTCTTACCTACAGCCCCACACCCATCTGTTCCAGCCCAAAGCGCAGTTCGCTCTTGTCGTGGACCGGTTCCACATCTACCTATAGCGCATGACTGCTCCGCTGATTGATCCCTTCGCCCGTGCCATCACCTATCTGCGCGTCTCGGTAACCGACCGCTGCGATTTCCGCTGCGTGTACTGCATGTCCGAGAACATGACCTTCCTGCCCAAGAAAGACCTTCTGACGCTGGAAGAACTGGACCGGATGTGTTCCACCTTTGTGAAGATGGGCGTCGAAAAGCTGCGCATCACCGGCGGGGAACCCCTTGTGCGGCGCAATATCATGACGTTTTTCAATGCCATGACCCGTCATCTGGACAGCGGCGCGCTGAAAGAGCTGACGCTGACCACCAATGGCTCACAGCTTCACCGTTTTGCCGACGATCTTTACGCGGCGGGTGTGCAGCGGGTGAATGTCTCGCTTGATACGCTGGACGATGACAAATTCGCCAAAGTCACCCGATGGGGGCGTCTGAAACAGGTGCTGAACGGCATCGACGCGGCGCAAAAGGCCGGGTTGCGGGTCAAGATCAACGCGGTGGCCCTGAAAGGCTTCAACGAGCCGGAACTGCCCCGCATCACCGAATGGTGCGCAGAGCGTGACATGGACTTGACCTGGATCGAGGTCATGCCAATGGGCGATATCGGCAACGAGAATCGTCTGGATCAGTACTGGTCGCTGAAAGACGTGCGCAAGGAATACGAAAACCACTATGCCGTCACCGATCTGGCCGAGCGCACCGGCGGCCCGGCGCGCTATGTCCGGCTGGAGGAAACAGGCCAGAAGATCGGCTTCATCACGCCCCTGTCCCACAATTTCTGCGAAAGCTGCAACCGCGTGCGCCTGACCTGCACAGGTGAGCTGTATATGTGCCTCGGACAAGAGGATATGGCCGATCTGCGCGCCCCGCTGCGCGATCACCCCGACAGCGGAGCACAGCTTGAAGACGCGATCCGCGCAGCCATCACCCTTAAACCCAAGGGGCATGATTTCGACTATTCCCGTCAGGCCGTCGATGGCCAAATGAGCCGCCACATGAGCCACACGGGCGGCTGACATGCCCGGCCACCCAACGCTGCTGTACCGGCTGTATTGCGGCCTGACGACGATTGCGGCACCTCTGGTCTGGCGCGCGGTGCGCCGCAAACTGCAGGCCGCTGACGTCCCCCCACAGCGTCAACAGGAACGGCTCGGCCACGCCAGCCTGACCCGCCCGCAAGGCCGCCTGATCTGGTTTCACGCCGCAAGCGTCGGTGAAAGCCTGTCGGTTCTGAGCCTAATAAAGAAGCTGGGCGAACGCCTGCCCGATGCCGAGTTCCTGATAACCTCGGGCACCCCGACCTCTGCCGCTCTGATCGAAAAGCGCCTGCCGGCCCGCGCGCGCCACCAATACCCGCCGCTGGACACAGCCGGCCCGGTTAAACGCTTCCTGGACCATTGGACACCCGACGCCGGGATCTTTGTCGAAAGCGAAATATGGCCGCGCCTGATCGTCGAAAGCGCACGGCGGGGCGTGCCGCTGGCCCTGCTCAACGCGCGCCTGTCCGAGAAGTCCGTCAAAGGCTGGAAAAAGCGCCCCAAAACGGCGGGCTTCCTTCTGGATAAATTCCGGCTGTTTCTGACCCAGAACGAAAAGACGGCCAACAACCTGATTGCCATGGGCGCGCAAGCCGACCGGGTGAAACCCGGCACCAACCTCAAGGCCATGTCCGACCCGCTGCCCGTGGACAGCGCAACCTTGAACGAGATACGCGCGCAAATTGCAGATCGCCCCGTCTGGATCGCCAGTTCCACTCATGACGGCGAAGAGGAAACGGTACTTGCGGCGCACAAGGCTTTGCTGGAACGCTGGCCGAACCTTCTGCTGCTGCTGATCCCCCGTCACCCCGAGCGCCGAGGCGACGTTGCCACCCTTCTGCGTCAATCCAACCTACCCGCCGCCTTCCGCGCCGCTGGCGAGCCGATCACCGCCCAAACCCAAGTCTACGTCGCCGACACGCTCGGCGAAACCGGAACTTGGTACGCTATTGGCCCTATAGTCTTTCTTGGCGGATCACTCAAAGAGATCGGGGGCCACAACCCCTTCGAACCCGCCCAGGCCGGGGCCGCAGTCATCACCGGACCGCGCTACTTCAACTTCGCCGAAACTTTCGCCCCACTGGTCGAGGCCAAAGGCGCAATCGAGGTCCAGACCGCCAAAGACCTGTCCGATGCCGTCGAAACCTGGCTGGCAGATGACACCGCCCTGACCCGCGCGCGCGCGGCAGCCCAAACCTGCGTCTTTACCCAAAAGGACGCGCTGGATGCAGTCGTTGAAACGCTCTGCACCCATCTGACCCTCGCCCAATAGGCGCAGGATCCCTCTTCATCTGGCTAAAAATATCTCGGGGGTGTGGGGGCAGAGCCCCCACCCTTTCAATCAGGCCGCCGGCATCCGCTGCTCGACAATCTCAGCCCACCAGCTGCACCCGGCGGGAATGGCCTCGTCGTTAAAATTATATTCCGGGTGGTGCACCATGGCCGTGTCGCCATTGCCAACCAGAATATACGCCCCCGGACGTTCTTCGAGCATGAACGCAAAATCCTCGCCGCCCATCACCAAAGGCGCATCCTCGCAGTCGCCGGAAACAGACCGGGCCACGTCTGCGGCAAACGCGGTCTGCTCGTCACTATTCACCATGACCGGGTAGCCGCGGATATACGTCACGTCCGCAGTGCCGCCGAACGTCGCCGCCACGCCGTTGCAAATCTCGTTGATCCGCTTTTCGGCCAGATCGCGCATCTCCTTGCTCATCGTGCGCACAGTGCCTTTGATCTGCACCGTCTGCGGGATCACGTTGAACGCCTTGGATGACGTCTCGAACGAGGTCACCGACACCACCACCTGATCAATCGGGTCCGCATTGCGCGATGCAATGGTCTGCAATGCCAGCACCGCCTGCGCCGTCATGACAGTCGTATCCACCGTCTCCTGCGGTTTCGCCGCATGACCACCGCGCCCTTCAAAGGTGATATCGAACTGATCGGTCGCCGCAAAGAACGAGCCCGGACGAATCGAGAAACTGCCAACCGGCTTACCGGGCCAGTTGTGCATCCCGTAGACCTCCTGAATGTTCCAGCGATCCATCATGCCGTCTTCGCACATTTCGCGCCCACCGCCGCCGCCTTCTTCGGCAGGCTGGAAGATTACGACAACGGTGCCGTCGAAATTGCGCGTTTCCGACAAGTACTTCGCAGCCCCCAGCAACATCGCCGTGTGGCCATCATGCCCACAGGCATGCATCGCGCCGGGCGTTTTTGAGGCATAGTCCAATCCCGTCGCCTCATGGATCGGCAGCGCGTCCATGTCGGCGCGTAGACCGATGACCTTGCCGTTGCTGTCGGACTTGCCCTTGATCACGCCGACAACGCCAGTGCGGCCGATACCGGTGACGACCTCGTCGCAACCGAACTCCTTGAGTTTCTCGGCCACTACTGCGCTGGTGCGATGCGTTTCGAACAAAATCTCGGGGTTCTCATGCAGATCGCGTCGCCATTCGGTGATTTCGTTCTGCAATTCGGCAAAGCGGTTCTTAACTGGCATTCTTTCTCTCTCCTACTTCAAGCCGCCGGCATCCGGCGCTCGACCATTTCGGCAAACCACGAGCATCCGATTGGGATGATCTCGTCGTTGAAATTATATTCGGGGTGGTGCAGCCCGGCGCTGTCGCCATTGCCCAGAATGATGAAAGCGCCGGGGCGTTCTTCCAGCATGAATGAGAAATCCTCGCCCCCCATCACCATTGGGGCCTCGCCGCAACTTCCACCAACAGCAATCGCGGCTTCTTCTGCATAGCCGGTTTGCTCTTCGGCGTTGATCGTGACCGGAACGCCTTTGTTGTAGGTCACGCTTGCGGTGCCGCCCATCGTGGCGGCGATGCCGGTGGCAACTTCGCTCAGCCGCTTTTCGATCATCTCGCGCATTTCGTTGGAATGCGTGCGTACCGTGCCCCGAACGCGGGCCGATTGCGGGATCACGTTGAACGCCTTCGATGACGTCTCGACCGAGGTCACAGACAACACATCCTGCTGGATCGGGTCGGCATTGCGCGACACAACCGTTTGCAGGGCCACGATTAACTGAGACAGCATCACTGTGGTGTCCACCGTTTCCTGCGGTTTGGCCGCATGCCCGCCATGACCTTCCAGATGGATGTCGAACTCGTCCGCCGCCGCCAGCAATGGCCCCGAGCGGATGGCGAATTGGCCCGTGGGCAGGCCCGGCACGTTATGCATCGCATAGACTTCCTGAATGCCAAACCGGTCCATCAAACCGTCCTGACACATGGCCTCGGCCCCGTTGCCGCCCTCTTCCGCAGGCTGAAAGATCACAACTGCCGTGCCGTCGAAATTGCGCGTCTCGGCTAGGTACTTTGCAGCGCCCAGAACCATCGCCGTATGACCATCATGGCCGCAGGCATGCATCGCGTCGGCGGTTTTCGAGGCATAATCCAGCCCGGTCTGTTCTTGCATGGGCAGCGCATCCATATCCGCCCGCAACCCAATCGCACGGCCCTGTGTATCTGTCTTGCCCCGGATGATCCCGACCACGCCGGTACGGCCGATGCCTGTGACAACCTCATCACAGCCGAACTCTTTCAGCTTTTTGGCCACCAGGGCGCTGGTGCGGTGGGTGTCGTACAGGATCTCGGGGTGTTCGTGAATGTCGCGCCGCCAGCCGGTAATCTCATCGTGCAGTTCTGCAAGGCGGTTTCTGATCGGCATGTCATTCTCCCTTATCAGGCGATGGGCAATCGTCGTTCCACAATCTCGGCAAACCAGCTGCAGCCGGCGGGAATCGCGTCGTCATCGAAATTGTATTCCGGGTGGTGGCACATGGCCGTGTCCCCGTTTCCAACAAAGATGTAGGCTCCGGGCCGTTCTTCAAGCATGTAGGCGAAATCTTCCGATGGCATGATGGGATCGGTGCTGTCATTCACCTTACCCGCAACGGCTGCGGCGGCTTCTGCGGCATAGGTGGTTTCCGCCTCGGAATTCACAGTCACCGGATAGCCGGGGTTCCACTTCACCTGCGCCGATGCGTCAAAGGCCGAGGCCGTATCCTCGGCAATCCGGCGCACGCGGTCTTCGGCAATGGTACGATATTCCGGATCCAGCGTTCTGACGGTGCCTTTCAGCCGGACGGTATGCGCAATCACGTTCGACGCGGAACTGTCTGTTTCAAAAGTGCCGACAGTCAGAACAACCGATTTGATCGGGTCCACCGTGCGCGAGACAACCGATTGCAAAGACACAACAATATGTGACGCAACAAGCGTCGTATCCACCGCGTCATGAGGGGCCGCTGCATGGCCGCCCTTGCCCGTAACGGTGATTTCGAACTCATCCGATGATGCCAGCAAAGCACCGGGCCGGATGGCAAATTCGCCCACCGGAAGGCCGGGCATGTTGTGCATCCCGTAGACCTCTTGAATGTTCCAGCGGTCCATCAGCCCGTCCTGACACATGGCCAAGCCCCCGGCCCCGCCTTCTTCGGCAGGCTGAAAGATCAGTACCACGGTGCCATCGAAATTCCGCGTCTCGGCCAGATAGTGCGCAGCCCCCAACAGCATCGAGGTGTGGCCGTCATGCCCGCAGGCGTGCATCTTGCCGGAAACGGTCGAGGCATAGTCCAGCCCCGTCGCTTCTTCGATCGGCAGGGCGTCCATATCGGCGCGCAGCCCGATCACGCGACCCCTGGTATCCGTGCGGCCCTTGATCACCGCCACGACGCCGGTTTTGCCTATACCGGGCGTGATTTCATCGACGCCAAATTCCTTCAACCGTTCAACAACAAAGGCTGCGGTTTCGTGGACGTCGTACATAAGTTCGGGATGCGCATGCAGGTGGCGACGCCATTTGGTGATTTCACCATGCATCTCGGCAAGTCTGTTTTTCACCGGCATGTCGTGCCTCCTTTGGCGGGTTAGCCCGTCAGCTTTTCCAGCAGCCGTTTCATAAATGCGTGGCCTGCTTCGAACTGCGCGACCGAGATAAACTCGTTCGGCTGATGCGCCTGCGCGATGTCGCCGGGGCCGCAGATGACAGCGGAATAGCCTGCTTCCTGAAACTGACCCGCCTCGGTGCCATAGCTGACCACGTGGCCGGCATTGTCGCCGGTCAGGGCGCGGACCAGGACCTCGGCCTCCCCATCCTCTTCCGGCACCAGACCGGGGATCGAGAAGTTCTCGGACAGGTCGATCCGCGCCTCGGGGTGGACCGCCTGCATCCGTGCCTCGACCTCGCGCACCTGCTGGAAATACGCGTCGCGCCAATCGGCTTTTCGTTCGTCCGGGACAATGCGGAAGTCCATCATGAACCGGCAATCCTTGGCGGTAATGTTATGCGCCGTACCGCCTTCGATCATGCCCACATGCAGGGTCGACCATGGTGGGTTGAACACCGCAGCGGTATCGCTGGGCCTTGCCGCCTGATTACGTGCATTCTGATCATTTGCCCAATCGATCAGCGGCGCCGCCTGCATGATCGCATTGACGCCTGTGTGCATGATCGAGCTGTGGACCTCGAACCCTACCATATGCGTGTCATAGCCAAAACTGCCCTTGTGGCCTGTGACTGCCTGCATTGTCGAAGGCTCACCCACAATCACGGCAGAGCCTTTCGGCAGAACGCCCTGCATCGCCTCGATCATGGGCGGCGCGCCGGTGCAGCCAATCTCTTCGTCGAAACTCAGCGCCAGTTGCAGCGGGCGTTTAAGGTCTGCGTATTGGCCTTCGACCAAGGCCCAGATGGCCAGCGCATCAAACCCCTTCATATCGCAGGTGCCGCGCCCGAAATATTTGCCGTCTTCTTCGACAACGGTGAAAGGATCAGTGTCCCAGGGTTGCCCATCCACCGGCACCACATCCGTGTGGCCGGACAGGACCACAGCCCCCTCTTCCCACGGGCCGACATGGGCAAACACGGCCGCCTTGTGCGGCTGGTCCGGATCGGGCCAGCGATGAGGTTCAATCCCATGTTCCCGCAGATAGCTTTCGACCCAATCGACCAGCGGCAGGTTGGTGTCACGGCTTACAGTCGGGAACGAGATCAGCTTGGTCATGATCTCAAGCGGCGTCAGGCGCTGTGCCATGGATCCTAGTACCCGCTATCCGTCGTCAGGATGAAATGGCCCGGTTCGACCTCATGATAGACCGAGGGTTCAGGCGTGTAGTCGATTGGATGAATTGGCGACGGGATCGGTTTGAAATTCAGGTCTTTTTCCGATTTCCGCTGGTTTGGATCGGCAATCGGAACCGCCTTCATCAGCGCCTGCGTATAGGGGTGCTGAGGGTTCTCGAACACCCGCGCGCGCGGCCCAAGCTCGACGATCCGGCCCAGATACATGACGCCGACATGGTGACTGACCCGCTCGACCACGGCCATGTCGTGGCTGATGAACAGGTATGACAGGCTGAGTTCGGATTGCAGTTCCATCATCAGGTTCAGCACCTGCGCCTGCACCGACACGTCCAGCGCCGAGACCGCCTCATCCGCGATGATCAGCTTGGGGTTCAGGGCCAGTGCGCGGGCAATCGCGATCCGCTGGCGCTGACCCCCCGACATCTCGTGCGGGAAGCGGCGCATGAAGCTGCGCGGCAGTTGTACCTTGTCGAACAATTGCGCCACGCGGTCCTGCAGTTCCGACCCGGTAGCAACACCGTAGTTGCGCATCGGTTCGGCCACCTGATCGACCAGTTGCATCTGCGGGTTCAGCGAGGCGAACGGGTCCTGAAAGATCATCTGCATGTCCAGCCGCGCCTTGCGCAGGCCGCCGGGGTCCAGTTTCATGATATCGACGCCATCCAGATCGATCTCGCCCGCCATCGGCTCAACCAGACGCAGGATCGACCTCCCGGCCGAGGACTTGCCGCAGCCTGATTCGCCCACAAGACTTAGCGTTTGGCCGCGATTCAACGTAAAGGACACATCTTCGACCGCGTGAACGTTCGAAATCGTGCGGCGCAGCAACCCGCCTTTGACCGGGAACCGCGTGGTCAGGTTCTTGACCGTCAGCAGCACCTCTTCGGTGCCGGGAATCGGGGCGATGGTCTGGCCTTCTACCCCCAGCAATTTCATCGGCTCGGGCGCGGATTTCCCTTGCATTTCCCCAAGCTTGGGCACCGCAGCCAACAGCGCCTTGGTGTAATCATGCTGCGGGTTTTCGAAGATTTCCTTGACGGTGCCTTCCTCGACCTTGTTGCCACGGAACATAACCACCACGCGGTCGGCCATCTGTGCCACCACAGCCATGTCATGGGTGATAAACATCACCGCCGTGCCGGTTTCCCGCTTCAACCGGTCCATCAGGGCCAGAATCTCGGCCTGAATCGTCACATCCAGCGCCGTGGTCGGTTCGTCCGCGATCAAAAGCCGGGGCTCACACGCCATTGCCATCGCAATCACAACGCGCTGCCGCATTCCGCCGGACAGTTCATGCGGATATTGCTTCAAACGGCGTTCCGGCTCGGGAATCCGCACCTGACGCAGCAGTTCAAGGGCGCGTTCTTCGGCCTGAGTCTTGGACATATTCTTGTGGATGCGCAGACCTTCGGTCAGTTGTCGGCCCACGGTGAAAACCGGATTCAGGGCTGTCATCGGCTCCTGAAAGATCATTCCGATCTCGTTGCCGCGAATCTGTTTCATCAGATCCTGATCGGCTTTGGACAGGTCCATTTCGTCCCCGTCACGGCGATCAAACAGCAATTCTCCGCCCGCGATTTCGCCGCCGCCAAACTCGACCAGCCGCATCAAAGACAGTGAAGAAACAGACTTTCCGGACCCGGATTCGCCAACGATACAAACGGTTTCGCCGGGCTTCACCTCGAACGAGACATCCTCGACGCCCACCACGGGGCCATCCTTGGTTTGGAACTCGACCCGAAGTTTTTTTATCTGGGCAATAGGTTGGTCCAGCACGTGCGCACTCCCCTTGGCAGGCTGATTTGTTCGAATGCCCGACGCTAAGGCGCTGAGGCGGGAAAAGTCAAACCCGTCGCAATTTTTCCCAACGGCAACCCTTGCTTTTTTCCAAAGTTCTGTTTCGATACCTCGCGTAACCGTGTTGGGGAGAATACGGCATCACAAAAATGCGAACTGATTTTGCGATATGAAATCAGCGTCTTACCCCCATTGCGGCAACGCCTAATCCGCAGGCCTTGCGGAGAAAATCGAGACACGCAAGTGTCCAACATGGAGTGTATGATGAAAATCAAAGCCCTTTTGCTTGGTGCGATCGCAAGCACGGCGATGGCCCCAATGGCCTTTGCCGAGCGCGGCTCGGACGGCAATGTAAGCATCATCTATTGGCAAGCACCCTCGATCCTGAACCCGTTCCTGTCGGGCGGTACCAAGGATGTGGAATCAGCTTCGCTGGTGATCGAACCGCTGGCGCGCTACGACCAGGACGGCAACATGGTGCCCTTCCTGGCATCGGAAATTCCGACCGTCGAAAATGGTGGTGTCAGCGAGGATCTGACCTCGATCACATGGAAGATCGCACCGGGAATCACCTGGTCGGACGGCACTCCGTTCACTTCGGCAGACGTGAAATTCACTGCTGACTACTGCATGCACCCGGAAGGCGGTTGTGCTCAGGTCACCAAGTTCGAGGGCGTCACCTCGGTCGAAGCGGTGGATGATCTGACCGTCAAAGTCACTTTCGACAAACCGACCCCCTTCCCTTACGGCCCGTTCGTGGGCGGTGAAAGCCCGATCATTCAGGCCGCTCAGTTCGCAGACTGCCTGGGTGCGAAGGCCCCGGAATGCACCGACCAGAACTTTAACCCGATCGGAACCGGCCCGTTTGTCGTCACCGAGTTCAAGCCGAACGACGTGATCACATTCGCAGCCAATGACAACTATCGTGACCCGGCGAAACCGGCCTTCGCGACCGTGACCTTCAAGGGCGGCGGCGATGCAACGGCTGCCGGTCGTGCGGTCATGGAAACCGGCGAGTTCGATTACGCCTGGAACCTGCAGCTTGCGCCCGAAGTGATCGCGCAGATGCAAGAAGGCGGCAAGGGCACCCCGGTCGCAGGCTTTGGCCCGCTGGTCGAGCGTATCATGCTGAACCAGACCAACCCGTCACCCGACCTGCCCGAAGGTGAGCGTTCGACGGCTGCGCATCCGCACCCGTTCCTGCAGGACCCGGCCGTCTACAAGGCGCTGTCCATGGCAATCGACCGGCCGCTGCTGGTTGAGATCGGCTACGGTCAGGCGGGTAAAGTGACCTGTAACTGGGTTCCGGCCCCCGCTGCGTTCAATTCGACCTCGATGAGCTGCGACACGCAGGACATTGAAGGCGCGAAGAAGCTGCTGGATGATGCCGGTATCGTGGACAGCGACGGCGATGGCGTTCGTGAAAAAGACGGCGTTCCGCTGAAAATCGTCTATCAGACCTCGACCAACGCCGTCCGTCAGGACTTCCAGGCGCTGATCAAGGAATGGTGGAGCCAGATCGGTGTTGAAACCGAACTGCGCAACATCAACGCATCGGTCTTCTTCGGTGGTGATCCGGGTTCGCCCGACACGTTCCAGAAGTTCTACGCCGACGTTGAAATGTACGCCAACACCTTCAACGGCACCGACCCGCAGTCCTATCTGGGCAACGGCCTGTGCGACAAAGCTCCGCGTCCGGACACGCAGTGGCAGGGTGAGAACATCAGCCGCTTCTGCAACGAAGAGTTCGACAAGCTGCATGGTCAGCTGGCCGAAACCGCCGGTCTGGAGGCTCGTGCCGAGATCGCGAAGCAGCTGAACGATATCATGGTTCAGAACGGCGGCATGATCCCGCTGGTGCACCGTGGTCGTCTGTCGGCACATGCAAACACGCTGGGTGGCGTGGTCCTGAACGTTTGGGACAGCGAACTTTGGAATATCGCTGACTGGTACCGCAAGACCGGTTCCTAAGCGTTAGCCTTGCAAAGCCGCGCCCCGATCTTCGGGGCGCGGCCCTTTGCACACCACTCCAACAAGAAGACGCATATAAAGGCGCCTCTTAATGCTCAATTTTACCATCAGACGACTGGTGCTGGCCGTACCCACGCTGCTGTTCATCAGCCTCGTCATCTTCCTGCTCCTCGAACTCGCACCCGGCGACCCGATGGCGCAGGTTCCGCTTACCGTCCCCCCCGAAGTCAAAGAGAAGATGCGCGAGGCGCTTGGCCTTGGCCAGCCGATGCATATCAGGTTCTGGAAATGGATCGTGCAGTTCTTCTGGATCGAACCGCAGGTGCTGGTCGACCATATGTTCGGCACCACCTTCTCGGAAGGTGATCTGCGAGTGATTTCGTGGCAGACCCGCTCGCCCGTCATGGACATCGTCGTTCAGCGTATCCCGCAGACCCTGTGGGTTGTCGGCACCGCCTATGTGGTCGCCATCCTGATCGCCCTGCCCATCGGCATTTATTCCGCTTATCGCCAGTATTCGTGGTTCGACCAGATGGGCACCTTCGTGTCGATGGTCGGCTTCTCGGTCCCGCCGTTTTTCTCGGGCGTTCTGGTGATCGTGATCTTCTCGGTGCAACTGGGCTGGTTCCCGTCGATCTATGACACAACTCTTGTGGTCAACAGTTGGGACAGCTTCATGCTGCAGCTGAAACAGATGATCATGCCCGTCATGGTTCTGGCACTACAGATCACGGCACAGCTTAGCCGCTTCATGCGTGCGTCAATGCTGGACAACCTCAATCAGGATTACGTCCGCACCGCCCGTGCCAAGGGCCTCAGTGAATATACGGTCGTAATGGTGCATGTCCTGCGCAACTCGATGATCCCCGTGGTCACCGTGATCGCGCTGGGTATTCCGGCCATCTTCGGCGGCGCCATCATCACCGAGCAGGTGTTCAAGGTGAACGGCATCGGCCAATTGCTGATCGGGGCCATTCAGGCCAACGACCTGCCGATGGTGCAGACCCTGACCTTCATCTTTGCCGTGCTGATCGTTCTGTTCAACCTGATCGCAGACGTGCTCTACGGCATTCTGGACCCGAGGATTCGCTATGACTGATCATGATCGTACCGATACGCTGGTCCCGGATGAAGGCATTGCGCCAGCGTCCACCGCCCTGCCAACTGCAGGCGTGATGGACGACCTGACCACCCCGCCGCGCAGTCAGTGGCGCGACGTGTGGGATCAGTTCAAGACCCACAAGGGCGCGATGATCGGGGCGATGCTGTTCATCTTTATCGTCGCTGCCGTCTATCTTGGCCCCTATGTCTGGACCATCGATCCGACGCAGATCGACATTCGGGCGCGCAATCAGGGGCCAAGCTGGGCGCACCCGTTTGGCACTGACCAACTGGGCCGAGATATTCTGGCGCGGATGATGTCCGGCGGGCAGACCTCGGTCTCGGTGGGTATCACCGCGATGTTGCTGGCGCTGTTCCTGGGCTCGTTCATCGGCGTGGTCGCCGGGTTCTTCAAACGGCTCGACGGACCGCTGATGCGCCTGACCGATCTGTTCCTGGCCCTGCCCCTGCTGCCCCTGCTGCTGGTCATGATGCTGCTGTTCCGCGAGCCCTTGTCGGCGGCCTTCGGGCTGGAGCGTGGGATCTTCATCCTGATCGTCTGCGCCATCGGCATCACCTCATGGATGCCCACCGCACGGATCGTGCGGGGCGACGTGTTGGCGATCAAGGAACGTGAATTCGTTCTGGCCGCGCGTTCTATAGGCACCAGCAACACGCAGATCATCACGCGGCATATCCTGCCCAATGTGCTGTCCCCGATCATGGTGTCGGCCACTTTGGGCATTGCAACCGCGATCATCACCGAAAGCGCGTTGTCCTTCCTTGGGCTGGGCTTCCCGCCCGACTTCCCGACCTGGGGCCGCCTGCTGTTTGATGGTGTCGATTACCTGCAGCAATACCCCGAACGTGTGTTCTGGCCCGGCCTTGCGATCTCGCTCACCGTGCTCAGCGTCAACTACCTGGGCGACGGCCTGCGCGACGCGCTGGATCCGCGTATTCGCGGGCGTTAAGCGAACTCAGTCGGCGCGCCTTAGCGCGCCGGCACACACCACGATCAGAACGGCAAGCGGCAGCAATACGGCAAACGCCATCCGCAGCGTCAGCAACTCGGCCAGAAACCCGATCAGCGGCGGCCCGATCAACAGCCCCCCATAACCAAGCGTAGCAACACTGGCGATGGCCTGCCCCGGCGGTATCTGCGGATCATTGGCCGCCCGGCTGAACGCCAATGGCATGATCACCGCATAGCCCACACCCATCAAAGTAAAGCCCACCAGCGCCAAAGGCGCTGCCCCTGCCGAGACCACGCAGAACACACCCACCGCCGCAAAGACGCCACCGCCGCGCGCCGCCGCAACCGGCCCGACCCGCGCAATTAGGAAGCCTCCGGCCAGCCTGCACACCACCATCGCGACCGAGAAGACCGCATAGCCCAACGCCGCAACGCTCTCAGCCGCTCCGGTGACATCGCGCAGGAACAAGGCGCTCCAATCGGCGACTGCGCCTTCGCCCAATGCGCCGCAAAGCGCCGTGAAGCCAACAAGGATCAACACGCCGGACGGGAAGGCAAAAACCGCGCCATGCGATTGCTCTGCCCGGCGAGACGTCCACTGCACCCAGGACAGCGCCAAGGCCAAAGCCACGACGACAGCACCTGCGGCAAGAAAGTGCTGCAACACGTTCATCTGCAACTGAACCGCGGCATATCCGCTGATGGCCCCCAGCCCTGCCCCAAGGCTCCACATCGCGTGGAATGAGGACATGAGCGGTTTGTCAAAGGCCTGCTCGACCTCAGCCGCCCAGGCATTCATGGCCACGTCCATCGACCCGTGGAAGGCTCCAAACAGAAACAGAAAGGCGGCCAACATGGTGAAACTGTCCGACATCGCCAACAGGATCAGGGACCCGGTATAAAGAACGGCTATGATCCGAGTGATCGCGACCGCCCCGAACCGGTCGGTCAGCCGCCCGGTGATGGGAAAGGAACACACTGCCCCCGCCGCCATGAACAGCAGACCATAGCCCAAGTCTTCGTGGCTGAGTTGCAGATGGTCACGGACGGCAGGAATACGGGACGCCCAAATGCCAAACAGAGCACCGTTCAGAATGAACATCGCGGTCACAGCCCGCCATGCCGAAACAACACTGATCATTTGAACGCTCCGATTGGCTTTTCTGCCCGGCCACTACTACAAAGCCTAAGGGCTCGCGCAAGCGTCGTTCACTCCAACCGCTTGCGAATACGGCGCACCGCGAACCACACTGCCAGAATGACAGGCAAGGTTATCAGCGCGGTCAATGTGCCCTTGCTCAACCCCGCGGACGTCAGCGGGTACAACAGGTAACTGACCAGAGAGACCGCATAATAGCTGATCGCAACAACCGACAGCCCCTCGACCGTGTGCTGCAAACGCAGGGCCAGATCAGCGCGGCGATCCATGCTTTCCAGCAATGCCTGATTCTGCGCGCTGCGCTCTACATCCACCCGCGTTCGCAGAAGATCACCCGCCCGAATTGCCCTGTCCGACAAGGTCTGCAGCCGCTTTTCGGTGGATTTTACGGTTCGAATGGCCGGATCGTATCGGCGCATCATGAAGTCCGCAAAGCTCTGCCCACCCTGAAACCGTTCTTCCCGCAACACCTCGATGCGCTGGTTTACGATGGCTTCATAGGCACCGGTGGCCCCAAAGCGAAAGGCACAGCGGGCCGACAAGGTCTCCAACTCGGTTGAAGTTGTCAGAAGATCGGGCAGCAGATCGTCGGGATGTTTGCCGCCGTCGGTCATCTCGACCATCAGCTCGGACAACCGTTTGTCCAACTCACCAATGCGCGGCATCAGGGTTTTAACCCGCGCAAAGCCAAGCATCGACATGGCCTTGTAGGTCTCGATTTCGCACAGGCGCTGGATGACCCGCCCGGTGCGCCTGTTGCCGGTTCCGTCCGAGACAAACAGGGCAAAGCGCATATGCCCGGCCGGATCGATGCGAAAATCACTGGCGCAGATGGCCGCGCCATCCAGAACACCGGCAACGGCCAGACTCTCGGGTTCGAACCAATCCAGCAGATGGGCCCTGATCTGCGCGTCGTCCGGGCGCGATACAACGCGCATCAGAATTGAGGTCACCCTTTGGCCCGGGCTGGACATCAGCCAATCAGGCGGAAAGACCTCAAAATCGGCGGGATTGAACGCCCGGTCGCTCACGTTTGGCGTAATGGCCGTGTAGGTGACAAACTCGGTGTGCTGTTCCCATTTCAACCAATGGCGACCGATCTGGCCCGCGTAATGCGTTGCTGCGGGCTGCGGATGCGGTGCCCCGTGACGATCCAGAAGATCCGTCAAATGAGCGATATCGTCGCTCTTGTCCCGACCGGCTGCATCAACCGGCATTTTGATCGCAAGGAAGGCAACCGTGCAGGGCACCTGAGCAACCGGAAAGGGCCGCGCATGCAGCTCATTGGCCAGCGCATAGCGCAATGGGTGGTCCTGAATGGGTGTCATAGATCGCTCCGTACCGTGTCACGGACTATATGCGATCCAGCGAATACATCAATTCTCTTTTTATTTCATATACTTACATGAATGCAACGGCATACAAATCCGCTATCTCATTGATTTGGTTGCCACAGTTCAATCGGATTGCCTTCAGGGTCGTGAATTCGGGCGAACTTGCCCACCTCGCTGTCCCAGTCCGGGTTGGTTTCCACAGCGATCCCCGCCGCCTGAAGTTGTTCCGTCAGGGCTGCAAGATCATCGACCCGAAAATTGATCATCCATTGCTGCTCGGCCCTGCCGAAATACTCGGTGTCCTCAGCAAACGGAGCAAATACCGTATAGCCTTCACGCTGCTTCCAGGGGGCAGGGTCATAGTGGTTGACGCCCAGATGTGTCTCGTACCAGGCGCTCAGCGCTTTTGGGTCGCGCGCGCGGAAGAACACGCCACCGATGCCATTTACCTTTTCCATATCCGACCTCCTGCACAGTTTGGTTCCGACCCAGATTACCACATTCCGCCCGCTTCATCTGGCCACAAATATCCTTGGGGTTTTGGGGGCAAAGCCCCCGTTCAAACGCAAAAAAGGGCGCCGGTTTGGCGCCCTTTGCGTTTGGATTACGACCCGTTTGATCAGTCGATCATGGGCAGCAGCTTGTCCAGCGACTGTTTGGCGTCGCCATAGAACATGCGGGTGTTTTCCTTGAAGAACAGCGGGTTTTCGATGCCCGAATAGCCGGTGCCCTGACCACGTTTCGACACGAACACCTGTTTCGCTTTCCAGCATTCCAGAACCGGCATTCCGGCGATGGGGCTGTTGGGGTCTTCCTGTGCCGCAGGGTTCACGATGTCGTTCGAACCGATGACGATGGCCACATCCGTTTCCGGGAAGTCGTCATTGATCTCGTCCATCTCAAGCACGATGTCATAGGGCACCTTCGCCTCGGCCAGCAGCACGTTCATGTGGCCCGGCAGACGACCGGCAACGGGGTGGATCGCAAAACGCACCTCTTTGCCCTTGGCGCGCAGTTTGCGGACCAGCTCGCTGACCGACTGCTGCGCCTGCGCCACGGCCATGCCGTAGCCCGGGATGATGATCACGCTGTCGGCCTCGTTCAGCGCGGCTGCAACACCATCGGCGTCAATGGCCACTTGTTCGCCTTCAACGGCCATCTGCTCACCCTGCGGGCCACCAAAGCCGCCCAGGATCACGCTGACAAAGTGACGGTTCATCGCCTTGCACATGATGTAGGACAGGATCGCACCGGACGAGCCCACCAGCGCACCAACAACGATCAGCAGGTCGTTGCCCAGCGAGAAGCCGATCGCCGCAGCCGCCCAGCCCGAGTAGCTGTTCAGCATCGACACAACCACCGGCATGTCGGCCCCGCCGATGCCCATGATCAGGTGATAACCGATGAACAGCGCCGCCAGTGTCATCAGGATCAGCGGCAGCAGACCGCCCGACATAGTGTACCAGACCAGACAGATCAGCGACAGACCAGCAGCCGCCGCATTCAGCGCATGACCGCCGGGCAGCTTGGTCGCCGCCGAGGTCACCTTGCCCGCCAGCTTGCCATAGGCCACGACCGACCCGGTAAAGGTGATCGCACCGATGAAGATGCCCAGGAACAGTTCCACATGCAGGATTGCCAGCTCGGCCGAGGTTTTCTTGGCGATCAGCTTGGCAAATGCGCCCAGATCGCTCAGATCCGCCTGAGACGCGCTGTCCGCAATCGCCATGACCTGCGCCACATTGCCGATCTCGAAATGCGCGTTGAAGCCCACAAACACAGCCGCCAGACCCACCAGCGAGTGCATCGCGGCCACCAGCTGCGGCATCTCGGTCATCTGGACGCGCTGCGCCACATATTGACCGATCAGACCACCGCCCGCGATCAGCAGCAGCGACAGCAGCCACAGACCCGAACCGGGGCCAACCAGCGTGGCAAAGACCGCCAGCGCCATACCGACGATGCCATACCAGACCGCGCGCTTGGCGCTTTCCTGGTTCGACAGACCGCCAAGCGAAAGGATGAACAGAACAGCCGCAACAACATAGGCGGCAGTGGTGAAGCCAAATTCCATGTGCCCGGCCTCCTTAAGATTTCTGGAACATGGCGAGCATGCGCCGGGTTACGAGGAAGCCGCCGAAGAT
This sequence comes from Ruegeria sp. C12, assembly GCF_056537745.1. Lineage (NCBI taxonomy): Bacteria > Pseudomonadati > Pseudomonadota > Alphaproteobacteria > Rhodobacterales > Roseobacteraceae > Ruegeria > Ruegeria sp. C12. Next base: position 563,787 of record NZ_JBQFSA010000001.1, on the reverse strand, counting down.
GTTGATCCCGGCCATGAAGACAGACAGCGCCGCCAGCAGAATGACCAGGAACGAGCCCGATCCGATCTGCATCAACGCCCCAACGATAATGATCGACGAGATCGCGTTGGTGATCGCCATCAGCGGTGTGTGCAGGCTGTGCGCGACGCCCCAGATCACCTGGAAGCCCACGAAGATGGCCAGCACAAAGACGATGAAGTGCTGCATGAAGCTGGCCGGAGCGATCAGCCCCACCAGCAGCATCAGCGCGCCGCCGACCCCCAGCAGGGTGAACTGCTGTTTGGTCTGCGCTTTGAAGGCCGCAATTTCCTGCGCCTTTTTCTCTTCCGGGGTCAGTTCCTTGACCTCGGGTTTCTTCTGCGCCGCAATCGCCTGCACTTTCGGCGGTGGCGGCGGGAAGGTGATCTCGCCTTCGTGCGTCACGGTTGCGCCGCGGATCACGTCATCTTCCATGTCGTGATTGATCTGGCCGTCCTTCTCAGGGGTCAGGTCAGACATCATGTGACGGATGTTCGTCGCATAAAGCGACGAGGACTGCGCCGCCATCCGACTGGGGAAGTCGGTATAGCCGATGATGGTCACGCCATTGTCGGTCACGATCTTCTCATCCGCCACGGTCAGCTTGCAGTTGCCGCCCTTTTCCGCCGCAAGGTCAACGATGACCGAGCCCGGCTTCATGCTTTCGACCATGTCCTTGGTCCAAAGCTCAGGCGCTTCGCGGTTCGGGATCAGCGCCGTGGTGATGACGATATCCATTTCTGGCGCCAACTCACGGAACTTGGCCAGCTGCGCGTTGCGGAATTCTTCCGACTGAACGCTGGCATAGCCGCCGGTGGCCGCGCCATCCTGCTGCTGTTCCTCAAAATCCAGATAGACGAACTCGGCGCCCATCGATTCGACCTGCTCGGCCACTTCGGGGCGCACGTCGAACGCATAGGTGATCGCACCCAGCGAGGTCGAGGTCCCGATCGCCGCCAGACCGGCCACACCGGCCCCCACGATCAGCACCTTGGCAGGCGGCACCTTACCCGCCGCCGTCACCTGACCGGTGAAGAACCGGCCAAAATTGTTACCCGCCTCGATTACCGCGCGATAACCCGCGATGTTCGCCATCGAGGACAGCGCGTCCATCTTCTGCGCGCGGCTGATCCGAGGCACCATCTCCATCGCGATCACATTCGCGCCCTTGGATTTGGCCAGCTCCATGCCTTCTTCGTTGCCCGCAGGATTGAAGAAGGAAATCAGGGTCTTGCCCTTGGTCAGACGCTTGAGTTCCGTCGCATTCGGCTGGCGCACCTTGGCAACAATGTCAGCCTCTTTCCACAGCGCCGCCGCGGTCTTCACAACCTCAACACCCGCCGCCTCATAAACCGCATCCGAAAACCCGGCCGCAGCCCCCGCACCCGTCTCAATCAGGCACGCATACCCCAGCTTCTGCAACTGAACCGCAGACTCAGGCGTCATCGCAACCCGATTCTCACCCTCATATATCTCTCTTGGTGTGCCTATTTTCACTGGCAATCTCCCGTGGTTCCAAGGCCGAGCAGGTCCTCGGTATTGATTGTTAAGAAAACGTGTATCTCGCGCAATTTTATTTCGCAAGCGCAGCATTTGTTACGTTGTGTCATTGCCGCCCCCTCCTAAACCCAGCGCCGTGTCTTGCGTTCGTAGCGGGCGAAATCAGCGCGAAAGGTGCGGCGCAGCCGGTCTTCTTCGGGCAGAATGAAGCGCCGCTCCAACACCCAGACAAAGATCGGGACAAGGGCAAGCGACACGACCGCGTCGAACCGCAGGATCAGCCCTGCCAAAATAAGAACGTCGCCCAGATAGATCGGGTTGCGGCTGCGCTTGTAGATGCCGGACTGCACCATCGCGCTGGGCGTTCCATGGGGGATGACGGTGGTCTGATGCCGCCGAAACTCGACAACGGCCAGGACCGCCAGAAGGATGCCGCCGCCGATCAGCACTCCGCTGATCAGATCGGTCAGCCCCCCGTCAAGCGACAGACCAAAGCTGAGGAACCGCGCCTGCAGCCAGGCCAACAGGACAAAACCCGCAAGCCAAACAGGGGGAACATCGATCCAGCGCATCGCAATCCTCGAAGATTGACGCCACGTAAGGGCACGTGTCGTTTCTGGGCGCTGTCCTATCGTTTTCAGGCCAAAATAGCAAAACCTCAGTATGTCGCATCAATGGACAGGGCGGCGGGGATCGTTTACGCCCAAGGTAACCCGCGACTTTGAAACGATAAAGTGAGCTGCCATGACTGATTTCGCCGCAACCAAGGCCATGTTCACGCTGCCAGATGGCATGGTGTATCTGGACGGGAACTCTTTGGGGCCTGTACCCAAAGGGGCGGCCGACCGGGTTCAGGCCATGATGTCCGACGAATGGGGCCAGATGCTGATCACGGGCTGGAACAAGGCCGGTTGGATGGGGATGCCGGTAGGTCTGGGCGACCGGATCGGGCGGCTGATCGGGGCCGAACCCGGCAGCGTTGTTGTCGGCGACACGTTATCGATCAAGGTTTATCAGGCGGTTGCCTCGGCTTTGGAACTGAACCCGGACCGCCGGGTTGTGCTGTCGGACAATGGCAACTTCCCGTCCGATCTGTATATGGCCGACGGGCTGTTGCGATCGCTCGGCGCGGACTACGAACTGCGCGTGGTTGAGCCCGAACAGGTGGCCGAAGCGATCACGGATGAGATCGCCGTTCTGATGCTGACCGAGGTCGATTACCGCACCGGGCGGATGCATGACATGAAAGCGCTGACCGACCAGGCCCATGCCAAAGGCGTGGTGACGGTTTGGGATCTGGCGCATTCGGCAGGTGCGATCCCGGTGGATCTGGCCGGGTGCAATGCCGATTTCGCCGTCGGCTGTACGTATAAATATCTCAACGGCGGACCGGGTGCTCCCGCCTTTATCTACGTCGCGCCGCGCCTTTCTGACCAGGTGCGCCCGGCCTTGTCCGGCTGGTTGGGCCACGAGGCTCCGTTTGCCTTTGATCTGGATTATCGCCCCGGCGCCGGGATCGAACGGATGCGGGTCGGGACCCCGCCAGTTATTCAGATGACCGCCCTGTCGGCAGCGATGGACATCTGGGACATGGCCGAGATGGCGGATGTTCGCACCAAGTCCATTGAACTGACCCAGCGCTTTATTACCCGCGTCGAGGCCACCTGCCCCGATCTGGAACTTGCCAGTCCCCGTGATCCGGCCCAGCGCGGCAGCCAGATCTCATTCCGGTTCTCCGACGGTTATGCCGCGATGCAGGCGCTTATTGCCCGTGGCGTGATCGGAGATTTCCGGGCCCCGGACATCATGCGCTTTGGGTTCACTCCGCTTTATATCGATGAAGGGGATGTGGATAGGGCCGTCGAAATTCTGGCGGATATCATGAGCAATCGGCTTTGGGACCGGCCCGAGTACAAGATCCGCCAGCGGGTTACCTGACCTCCAACCCGGCCCCGATCAACGCCGCCAACTGGGCAATGCGCTGTTCAAAATCCTGGGCACTGGATGAGGTCAGCTTGATGCCCTTCAGGCTTGCTGTAATGGTCGTGGCCGTCTCATGCGGCGCGGCGAAGATTTGCGCACGGCCTTCGGCTTGCATCCTGGTCAGCCACGCGGCGAAAAGATCGGTCAGATCGGCTTCACCCTGTTCGACTATGTCGGTCGACATGGATTTGGTCGTATCCAGCATTTCGACCCCATGGGGCGAGGCCAGAATAGCCGCCATACCATCCATTTGTGCCCTGACCGCTGACGCAAGAATATCCGAAACCGATCCTTCGCCCGCCAGAGCCTTGGCCACGGCGGCAATCTTTTCTGCGTAATGCAGTTGCGTCAGCTCGCGAACAATCGCCTCTTTGTTCTTGTAGTGCAGATAGACAGCAGGGCGGGACATTCCAGCGCCGCGCGCTATGTCATCCATCGAGGTCTTGCGGAAGCCATAGCTGGAAAACGCCTGAAACGCCGAGTCCAGGATGGCCTTTTGCCGTCTGTCTTCACTTGAATCCTTCATTTCCGAAGCTCTGACAGTTTTCGTCTATTTTGTCAATTGACACACTGACACTTTTCACCAATTATGTCAGAAACTGCCACAGCGAGCGAGAGGTGTGCCATGGCGACCACCCTGAAAATCAACGGAACAGTGCATCAGGTTGACCTGCCTGATGACGTCCCCCTGCTTTGGGTTTTGCGGGACGAGGTCGGCCTGACCGGCACCAAATTCGGCTGCGGCGTCGCTGCCTGCGGGGCCTGCACGGTTCATATCGATGGCGAGGCTGTTCGATCCTGTCAGGTCGCCCTGTCGGATGTCTGGGGCGATGTGACCACGATCGAAGGCGTTGGCGCGCCCGAGGCGATGTCGGCGATCCAGCAGGCTTGGGTTGACCATCAGGTGGCGCAATGCGGCTATTGCCAGTCCGGGCAGATCATGCAGGCGGCGGCTTTGCTGGCCGAAAACCCCTCGCCCACGGACACTGACATTGACGAGGCGATGCAGGGCAACCTGTGCCGCTGTGGCACTTACCCCCGCATCCGCGCAGCGATCCACGACGCTGCTGGCAAGTTGAAGGAGGCGTAAGTTATGGGCAAAGTTGGAAAAATCCTGCGCCGCACCTTCCTGATCGGGTCTGCCGCTATTGTTGGCGGCGTGGCCTTTGGGGCCTATTACGTCACCCGGCCCGCCGCCAACCCGCTGAAACCCGGCGACGGCGAGGCCGCGCTGAACCCGTTCATCCTGATCGACCAGAACGGCGTGACGCTGTTTGCCCCCCGCGCCGAGATGGGACAGGGCGTACAAACCACCTGGGCCGCGTTGATTGCCGAGGAACTGGACGTCGATCTGGACCAGATCACCGTTCTGCACGGCCCCGCAGCGGCGGCCTATTACAACTCGGCCCTGATTGGCGAAGGTCTGCCCAACAAGGGCTACGATATCTCGAATTTCCAGCACAATCTGGGCGAGGCTCTGGGCGTTCTGGGCAGAACACTCAGCCTGCAGGTCACCGGCGGTTCGACCTCGATGAAGGACGGGTTCGAACGGATGCGGCAGGCCGGGGCATCGGCGCGTGAGACGCTGAAACGGGCTGCGGCGGATCGTCTGGGCGTTGATCCCTCGCAACTGCAAACCGCCTCGGGCCATGTGATCGCGCCGAATGGCGACAAGATTTCCTATACCGAGCTTGCGATGGACGCCGCTGGTTTGGAACCGGTCGAGGTGTCCCTGCGCGATCCGTCCGAATGGCGTTATCTGGGTCAGACCCAGCCACGTCTGGATATGGTGGAAAAGGCCACCGGCACCGCTGAATTCGGCGTCGATGTGCGCCTGCCCGGCATGAAATTCGCCGCCGTTCGTATGAACCCCAAACTGGGCGGAGCGATGAACGGCTTTGATGACAGCACCGCAAAATCCATGCCCGGCGTCGAACAGATCGTCGATCTGGGCACCGGCGTTGCGGTCATTGCCAACAACACCTGGCTCGCCAATCAGGCGGTCGAGGCCATCGAGGTCGACTGGGGCGACGCCCCTTACCCACCCGACACCGATGGCATTTTCGCCAAGATCGCCGAAGCCTTTGACGACTCGCCAAACTCGACCATGCGCGACGACGGCGATGTCAGCGTCACGCCCGAAGGCGCAACCGAGATCACGGCGGAATACCAGCTGCCCTACCTCGCCCACGCGACGATGGAGCCGATGAACGCCACTGCGCTTTACACCGGAGACGCGCTGGAGCTGTGGTGCGGCAATCAGGCCCCGACCCTGATCCAGTTCCGCGTCGCCAACACCGCCGGACTAGAGACCGAGCAGGTGCAGATTCACACCACCTATCTGGGCGGCGGATTCGGTCGGCGCGGAGAGCTGGACTTTGGCGAGATCGCCACCAAGGTTGCCATGGCCATGCCCGGAACCCCGGTGCAAACCACCTGGAGCCGCGAAGAAGACATGCGCCACGACTATTTCCGCCCCGGCGCCATCGCCCGGATGCGGGGCGCGGTTCAGGACGGCAAGGCAGTTCTGATCGACGGTCAAGTGGCGGCACAATCCTGCACGCAGCAGGCGGTCGGGCGCTACACCGGCCTTCCCGGCGCGGGTCCGGACAAGGTGCTGGTCGAAGGGTTCTTTAACCAGCCCTACGCCGTTCCGAACTATCGCATGAGCGGCCATATCGCCGATCTGAATGTCCCCGTTGGCTTCTGGCGCTCGGTCGGGAACAGCCACAACGGGTTTTTTCATGAAACCTTCATGGACGAACTGGCCCACGCCGCTGGCCGCGATCCGCTGGAATTCCGGCTGGAGTTGATGAAGGGCGAACATGCACCCTCGGCCGGTTGCCTGGAAGCAGTGAAAGAAATGTCCGGCTGGACGGGTCAAACACCCAACGGCGTCGGGCGCGGCGTGGCCTTTACGTACAGCTTCGGAACACCTGTGGCTCAGGTCATCGAAGTGGTCGACGAAGACGGCACCATCCGCATCAACAAAGCGTGGATCGCCTGCGACATGGGGCTGGCGCTGGACCCGGAAAACGTCAAGGCCCAGTTGTTTGGCGGCATGATGTATGGCCTGTCGGCGGCCTGTTACGGCGAGATCACCTTTGCCGAAGGCGAGGTCGAGCAGTACAACTTCCCCGACTACGACGCGATCCGCATGCACACAGCCCCGCAGGTCGAGGTGCGCGTGCTGGAAACCAACCGTCATATGGGCGGCGCGGGCGAGCCCGGCACGCCGCCTTCAATGCCAGCACTAGGCAACGCACTGTTCGACCTGACCGGCGAACGCGCCCGCACCCTGCCGTTGATGAAGCAGTTCAATCTGCTGATCTGAGCGAACACCCCGGTCCTGTCCGTACTGGGCCGGGGATCAATCTGCCCTCGACACAGTCAGAAATTGACCGACAGGAAGATGGATGCCTCGGTCGCATCCAAATCATCCTCGAACAGACCCAGATACCCCAGGGTGGCTTCCAGGAAAACGGCCTCGCTGGCTCTTCCCCGTACACCGATACGCGTAGCCCATGTCACATCTGACTGCGATGTTGCGCTGACCCCAATTTCGTCCCGCTCGAACCAGTAGGTTGCGCTGAGCGACGCAAACGGAGATACAACGGACCGCGACGTGACAAACGGCCTGCTCACCTCCAACTCCGGCGTCAGGGCACTGTATCTGACTTTGGCAACCTCGCCGATTATGTTGGTAGGCTGGCCCAGAACCGTGCCGGTCAGATCGTAATCTTCAGCACTGTATTTATAGTAATCAAAGGCAATAGATGGCCTGATCAGATATGGTCCGGCCTCGTATTGGCCAATAGCTTCCAGATTGGCGCGCCATCGCGTACGGTCGAAATCGCCGCTCAGCTCAAGCACACCGACATCTGTTGAAAACTCGCCGAACGTTGCCAAGCCATTGAGGACCCATCGGTCTGACATGCGCCAGGCGAAATAGGGACCGGCCGCGAATCCTTGGGTGTCTTGCGTGAACTGGCCTTCAAAACCTTCGACATCAATACTTTCCATCTCGACCTGAAAGCCAATCACCAGATCCTCTCGTACCAGCCGATCGATACCAGCAGCGAAATACCTGTCATTGACATCAACCTCATTGACGCCGCGCGTATCCTCGATTTCCGTGTAGGAGAAATCCGTCCAGACGTTCCATGGCGATGGCGGCGCAAGATCCCGGCCTTCCGTCAATGGCGGCCCGGCAACAATAGGAACAACTTGAGGGTCACATAGCGCGGAATCCAGCTTGCCTGTCGCCGCGTTTACACATTCCGCTCGGGCAACGCCGGTTCCACCACCAGATGAGCCGGGCTGTGTACGCGGCACAACGACCGCTGTCGACCCACCTCCGGGAAACCCGCCAGATCCGCCAGAACTCCCCGCGAAACCACCCGTTCCGCCGCTGCTGCCAGTGCCACCGCTGCTGCTACCAGTGCCGCCACCGCTGCTGCTGCCGGTGCCGCCGCTGCCACCGGTTCCACCACTACTACTGCCGCCGCCAAAGCCGCCGCTTCCGCCGCCAAAGCCGCCACCGCTGCTTCCGCCACCGAAGCCACCACTGCCGCCACCGGTTCCACCACTGCTGCCGCCGGAACCGCCGCTACCGTTCCCTCCACCGGACCCGCCGTTGCTGCCACCAGAGCTACCGCCACCACCGGGCAAGCTCCAATTTCTTTGTTGGTTTTGAGTATCGATCAAACAATCGCGACCGTTTGGGGCTCCGCCTACCTCGAACAGCCGATGCACGCCGCCGTTTCCGTTCGACACAAAAGGTGAAAAACTCAGATGAACGCCACTGCGTGACCTGCTCCATGTATCGACCGTTGTGTTGCGCTGCGCGGCTTCAAGACGGAAATTTCCTTGCCCTGTCGCGGATAGCCAAACGGATGACGCCGAGTTCGGGGTGCGACCGATATAAAGTAACTCACCCAAAGAACCGCATTGCTGCGCCGCTACATCAGCGGCAATTCCAAAAGTCGCAAAACACGCGGCCATAAAAAGACCAGAGTACCGCCGCATCCGCTTTAAAGGTCGTCGCATATCAGGCCCCAAAGTTGCGTTTCGGGCAAACGGCCCAAGGCAAAGCACGATGGCCCAAGCCTCTCAGGCGCAAACACGGCCAGGCAAGCCAAATTGGCTACAATAAAATCTAAATTTGAGAATGTGGCGGATATGCAAACGCCCGATGCGTATCAGGCCGATTTCTGAAAGGCACCTGTTTTGCGGCCGCAACTCCACAAGTGTACAGCCGCCCCAAAGGCTTCGAACAACGGGCGCGACACCGGATCGTTGACCGCATCCCATTCCGGATGCCACTGCACGGACAGCGTAAAGCCCGGCGCATCCTTGATATACATCGCTTCTGGCGTGCCATCCGGTGCGTGACCATCGATCACAACCCGCTGGCCGACGGTCTTGATCCCCTGCCCGTGCAACGTATTGGTCATCACCTCGGAAGCACCAAACAGGTCGTGGAAAACGCCACGTTCGGTCAGCGTCACCACATGGCGCAAGGCGAATTTCTCCTCCAGCGTACCATCCGGCGGCATCCGGTGGTTCATCCGGCCCGGCAGGTCCCGGATCTCGGGATACAGCGTACCGCCCATGGCCACGTTGACCTCCTGAAACCCGCGGCAAATGCCTAAGAAAGGCTGACCACGCTCTACACAGGCGCGCACCAGCGGCAAGGTGATCGCATCCCGCGCCCGGTCGAAATCGCCATGGGCGTCGGTTGCGGGCTCGCCATATTCCTCGGGGTGCACGTTGGGGCGACCACCGGTCAGCAGAAACCCGTCACATGTCTCAAGCAGCTCATCGACTGAGACAAACCGCGGATCCGCCGGGATCAGCAGTGGCAAACAGTCCGAGACATTGGCCACGGCATCCGAATTCATCGTCCCGCCCGCATGGGTCGGGTATTGATCATTCATCAGGTAAGAGTTGCCAATGATGCCTACGACGGGCCGCGCCATTCCAATGTCCTTGCTGTTGCACTGATTGGAATGGACGCTAACGGCAGACTTGGGAACGTGCAACAGAACACGCCCTGCATGACAGCGCAACGCAATGTTCAACTGCGCACAAGCGTAACCATGCGACCGGTTGATCAGATCTCCCCGGTCAACCCGGCGGCCTCGATCCCGGCCATGCCCGCCACGGCGTCGTTGTCCGAGGTATCGCCGGTCACGCCAACCGCGCCAATCACAGCGCCCTTCTTGTCCCGCAACAGAATGCCGCCCGGCACAGGAATGACCTGACCGCCATAGGCGCCGTTCACCGAGGCCATGAAATAGGCCTGCGCCTCGGCCCGTTGCATCTGCGCCGTCCCCGCCATGCCCAGCATGACCGAACCATAGGCCTTGCCCTGCGCAATCGCGAACCGACCGGGGGCCGCGCCGTCCTCGCGCTCAAACGCAATGACATGGCCGCCCGCGTCCAGAACCACAACAGACAGAGGCTTCAGCTCCATCTCATGCCCCTTTTCCAGCGCCTTACGAATGATGGTGCGCGCCTTGCGCAAGGAAATGCCCATACCTGATCCCTTTCATCTGGCCAAAAAAATCCTTGGGGGAGCGCAAGGGGGCAGACAGCCCCCTCGTTCCCGCCATTGCCGCCTAGCCCCGGCTGGCTTTGAATTCCAACCGCCGCGCATGCAGAACCGGCTCGGTATAGCCCGAAGGCTGAATGCGGCCCTTGAAAACCAGATCGCAAGCGGCCTGGAAAGCGATACCGTCAAAGCCGGGTGCCATGGGAACATAGGCCGCATCATCCGCGTTTTGGCGATCCACCACTGCAGCCATCTTCCGCATCGCCGCCATGACCTGTTCTTCGCTCACCACGTCGTGGTGCAACCAGTTGGCCAGTGCCTGAGACGAAATCCGACAGGTCGCGCGGTCCTCCATCAGGCCGATATCGTTGATATCCGGCACTTTCGAACAGCCCACACCCTGATCGACCCAGCGTACTACATAGCCAAGAATGCCCTGCGCGTTGTTCTCGATCTCGCGGGTAATCTCATCCGTGCTCAGGTTGCGCCCACCCAGCAGCGGGATGGTCAGCAGATCCTCCAGCGTGCCACGGGGTCCACCAGCGGCCAGTTCGTCCTGACGGTCCAGAACACTGACTTTATGATAATGCGTCGCGTGTAGGGTCGCGGCAGTTGGTGACGGCACCCAGGCGCAGGTGGCACCGGATTGCGGATGGCCGATCTTGGCCTCCAGCATGTCGCCCATCCGGTCCGGCATCGCCCACATGCCCTTACCGATCTGTGCCTTGCCTTTCAGGCCGCAGGCCAGGCCGATATCGACATTGCGATCCTCATAGGACGCAATCCACGGCGTGTTCTTGATGTCGCCTTTCGGCAGCATCGGGCCGGCCTCCATCGAGGTGTGGATCTCATCCCCCGTCCGATCAAGGAACCCGGTATTGATGAAGGCCACCCGCGATTTCGCAGCCCGAATACACTCGCCAAGGTTCACCGACGTGCGGCGTTCCTCATCCATGATGCCCAGCTTCACGGTATTGCGCGGCAGGCCTAGAATGTCTTCGACCATGTCGAAAATCTCGACCGAGAAGGCCACCTCTTCCGGGCCATGCATCTTGGGTTTGACCACATAGACCGACCCGGCGACCGAGTTGCCGCCCTCGCGCTTGAGGTCATGCATCGCGATCAGAGTGGTACAAAGCGCATCCATCAGCCCTTCACCGATCTCGTTCCCTTCACCGTCCAGTACGGCGGGGTTGGTCATCAGGTGGCCCACATTGCGCACCAGCATCAGCGAGCGGCCCTTCAGCGTTGCCTGCTCTCCCCCAGCGGTGGTGTAACCCAAGTCGTCCGCCAGTTTGCGGGTAAAGGTCTTGCCGCCCTTTGTGACCTCTTCGGTCAGGTCGCCCTTCATCAGACCCAGCCAGTTGCTATAGGCCACCACCTTGTCCGCGGCATCGACACAGGCGACCGAGTCCTCGCAGTCCATGATCGTGGACAGCGCAGATTCCAGACGCATATCCGCGATCCCGGCAGGGTCCGTCGCGCCGATATTGCTTGTTGGGTCGATCATGATCTGAATGTGCAGGCCGTTGTTTTTCAGCAGCACAAATTCGGGCGCGTCCGCGGCGCCACCAAAGCCCACAAAGCCCGCCGGGTTGGCCAGAGAGGGCACCAGCGCACCGCCCGCGACGTGCAGGCCGGTAACATCTGCCCACGACCCCTCGGCCAGTGGCACGGCATCATCCAGAAACGACTTGGCCCAGGCGATCACGCGGGCGCCGCGTTCGGTATCGTACCCGCCACCTTCGGGCAGATCACCCATCGCGTCGGTGCCGTACAGCGCATCATACAGGCTGCCCCAGCGCGCATTGGCGGCGTTCAGCGCAAAGCGGGCGTTGGTGATCGGCACCACCAGCTGCGGGCCGGGGGTCAGCGCGATCTCGGGGTCGACATTGGTGGTTTCGATCTGAAACGCCGCGCCGTCTTCAACCAGATAGCCGATCTCGCGCAGGAAGGCCTGATAGGCGGCGGCGTCATGATCCTGACCGATATTCGCCAGATGCCAGCCGTCGATGCGGCCCTGAATCTCGTTGCGTTTGGCCAGCAGCGCCTTGTTCTTCGGCCCCAACTCTTCGACCATTCGGGACAGGCCGGACCAGAATGTTTCCGGCGACACACCCGTACCCGGCAGCGCCTGACCCTCGATAAAACCTGTCAACTCTGCGGAGATCTGCAGGCCGCTCCGGGTTTCTCTGCTGCTCATCTACCATTTCTCCCGCTTTTGTACGCCACTGTATGCCGTCCTCAATTAGGACGGATGTTTCCGATAGGCAACTCTTGTTGGGAAATTCATCCCCCAAACCCGCCACACACACCAGATCAAACCAAAACCCGAGGCCTGGATGGCCGACGCCACCCTGCTTGCAGCCCGGCGGCGCAGCCCCTAACGTCGCGCCAGACACGAACCGATGCGAGGCCCCCGATGCACGACGCCGCCCCCACAATCTACCTGAAAGACTACGCGCCCTTCGGCTATCTGGTGGATAATGTGCATCTGACCTTTGATCTGGCTGATCACGCAACCCGCGTCACCTCGCGCATTGCATTCCGGCCAAACCGCGAGGCCACAGACCGCAAGTTTTTCCTGCATGGCGAAGACCTGACCCTGATCCGCGCCGCCATTGACGGTGTCGATGTCACGCCCGAACTCACCGACAAGGGCCTGACCGCCGCCGCCCCGGATGCGCCGTTCATCTGGGAGGCCGAGGTCGAAATCGACCCGGGCAACAACACCGCGCTGGAAGGGCTGTATATGTCGAACGGCATGTACTGCACCCAATGTGAGGCCGAAGGGTTTCGCAAGATCACCTATTACCCCGACCGGCCCGATGTGATGTCCACATTCACTGTGCGCATCAATGGCGACCTGCCCGTACTGCTGTCCAACGGCAACCCGTCCGGCAAGGGCGAAGGTTGGGCCGAATGGACCGACCCATGGCCCAAGCCCGCATACCTGTTCGCGCTGGTCGCAGGTGACCTGATCGCGCATTCCGACCGCTTCACCACCATGTCGGGCCGCGACGTGGACCTGAACCTCTGGGTCCGCCCCGGAGACGAGGGCAAATGCGCCTTTGGCATGGAAGCCCTGAAAAAGTCGATGAAATGGGACGAAGACGTCTATGGCCGCGAATACGATCTGGATGTGTTCAACATCGTCGCCGTGGACGATTTCAACATGGGTGCGATGGAGAACAAGGGACTGAACATCTTCAACTCCTCGGCCGTTCTGGCCAGCCCGGAAACCTCGACCGATGTGAATTTCGAACGGATCGAGGCGATCATCGCGCATGAGTATTTCCACAACTGGACCGGCAACCGCATCACCTGCCGCGACTGGTTCCAGCTGTGTCTGAAAGAGGGGCTGACCGTCTTCCGCGATGCACAGTTCACGTCCGACATGCGTTCGGCCCCGGTAAAGCGCATCCATGACGCCATCGATCTGCGTGCACGGCAATTCCCCGAGGATAACGGGCCACTGTCGCATCCGGTGAGACCAGAAAGCTTTCAGGAAATCAACAACTTCTACACCGCGACCGTCTATGAAAAGGGGGCCGAGGTGATCGGCATGCTGAAACGACTTGTCGGGGATGAAGCCTACGCAAAGGCGCTGGGCCTGTATTTCGACCGCCATGACGGGCAGGCCTGCACCATCGAGGATTGGATCAAGGTGTTCGAGGACACAACAGGCCGCGATCTGACCCAATTCAAGCGCTGGTACAGCCAATCCGGAACGCCTCGGGTATCGGTTGCCGAACATTGGGAAGATGGCGCCTATACCCTGACGTTGCGCCAGCGCACCGAACCCACGCCGGGTCAGGACACCAAAGAACCGAAGGTGATCCCCGTCGCCGTGGGCCTGCTTGGCCCCAATGGCGATGAGGTCCGCGCAACCGAGGTGCTAGAACTGACCGAGGCCGAGCAGAGTTTTACCTTCACCGGTCTGGCGGCCAAACCCGTGCCCTCGATCCTGCGCGATTTCTCGGCCCCGGTGATCTTGGAACAAGATCACTCGAATGCCGAACGGGCGTTTCTGCTGGCCCATGATACCGACCCGTTCAACCGCTGGCAGGCGGGGCGCGCGCTGGCCGAGGATACGTTGCTGCGGATGATCTCGGATGAGGCGGTGCCGGATGCCGATTACCTGGATGGTTTGCTGGCGGTATTACGCGATGGCGATCTGGACCCGGCCTACCGCGCGTTGATGCTGGGCCTGCCCACGCAATCCGAACTGGCGGCGGCTTTGTATGAACGGGGCGAAACGCCCGACCCGATGGCAATCTGGACAGCGACCGAGACCCTGCGGCAGGCCACGGCACAGCATCTGCAAGACCTGCTGCCCCGCCTGCACAGCGAGGCTTTGGTGGACGCGCCCTACAAGCCGGATGCGGAACAATCCGGCAAGCGCGCGCTGGGAGGTGCGGCTTTGGCCCTAACCACGCGGTTGGACGGCGGCGCGATGGCGGCGGAGGCCTATTCCAAATCGGACAACATGACCCTGCAACTCTCGGCCCTGTCCTGCCTGTTGCGCGCCCGCAAGGGCGAGCCCGAACTGGCCGCGTTCTATGATCAGTGGCAGCATGACCGTCTGGTGATCGACAAATGGTTCGGGCTGCAGATTGCGATGGCCGCGCCCGAGGCAACGCCAAAAACCGCCCAAACGCTAACACAGCACGCTGATTTCAATTGGAAAAACCCCAACCGCTTCCGCGCTGTGATGGGCGGGCTGGCGATGAACCATGCCGGGTTTCATCAGGCCGATGGCGCAGGGTATCGCTTGCTGGCCGATTGGCTCATTCGCCTGGACCCGGTGAATCCACAGACCACCGCGCGCATGTGTTCGGCCTTCCAGACCTGGAGGCGATACGACGCAGACCGTCAGGACCTGATCCGCGCGCATCTGACCCGCATTTCCGAGACACCAGACCTGTCACGCGACACGACCGAGATGGTGTCGCGCATTCTGGGCGCATGACGACCTACACGTTCACGCGGCACAACCGGAATCCGCGCACGATTCTGATTCTGATCGGTGTCTATGCCGCATTGCTGTCGCTGATCATCCTGTTCGACGCGGTGTGGTGGATCGTCGGGTTGCTGTCCCTTGCGACCTTGCCCGCCATCTGGGACGTCGTTCAGGACAGCAGCGCCGGCGTTCAACTGGATCAGCATCGCCTGCGCTGGTTTTCAGGCAAAAGACAGGGCGAAATGGCCTTGGATGAAATCCAATACATCCGCTTTGACACGCGCTGGGATTTCTCGGTCCGCGTCTCACTGGTTCTGCACTCGGACAAAAAGGTCCGCCTGCCGGATGAGTCGATTCCACCGCATCGCGCATTCGAAACCGTGCTGGAACAGGCCGGTTTTCGCGTCAAACGCCACCATTTTACCGTTTTCTGAAACGATCCGTGCAACAATGCAAGATTGCGCAGAATTCATAAAAGGTAACGAGCATTTAACTTGAAATAGCCGCAGTTTCCGGCCAATTTTGAGTCGTACGTTACCAGTTTTTAAGTTTTCGAGTTCCACCATGTTCCGGTTTGCACGGGCGCTTTCTGCCCGATTGACAGCTTCCAAACCCCAAACCGCGTCTGATTTCAGCGCAACGTCCGCCTTGGCCGCAGCCTTGCCCGAGCAGGGTCAGCTGAATATTCCCGTGGCCAAATTGGGCCCCGAGGACATGGTCGGGCGCGAAACGATTGAGCGTGGCCGCCATCTGGCGCGTCAGGATCGCTGGGCTGAACTGTCCAAGGAAATGCGTGCCGCTGACGACGCGTGCAAGGCGGCCCCGGACGGGATGCCAATCGCCGATCTTTTGGCCTTTGGCGCGCGTTCCGATGTGGTGCTGGCGGCAGAACATGCCCTGTCCGACGGCAAACCGATTTCGGATTACGACCTTCTGGGTGGCATTTCAGATCTGGAATCCGAATTGCGCGACAATCCCGACGACCCGATGATCGCTCTGGTCGTGGCGCTGGCCCATATCGACATCGCATGGGCGTGGCGCGGAAACGCGGCGGATGCGACCCTACCGCCGCTGCATCGATCGCGCTGTGCGGCGCATTTCGACCGGGCGGCGCAAATCTTGCCGGATTGCAAAGCCGCCGCCCCCAACAGCCCGCTGATCGCGGCTGCGGCATGTGCCTTGCTGGCCGGTCAACGCAAGGCGACGGCGCGGGTTGCAGATGAATATGAACGCCTGATCACCCTGGACCCGAATAATCAGCGCCACATGCGCGCGATGGGCAGCCACCTGCTGCCCCGTTGGTTCGGAAGTTACGAGGAGCTGGAAATTCAGGCCCTGCGCAACGCTGCCCGCACCCATAAGACATGGGGCGCAGGTGGTTATACCTGGGTTCAGTTCGACGCCATCGCGCTGGATGAAGAGGCCTGCGCGCGGTTGGATGTCGAGTATTTCCTGGAAGGTCTGCGGGATATCCTGCAACGGCGACCCGATCAGCAGATGGTCAACATGCTGTCCGCCTATTGCGCGATCACGCTGCAAAACGGGCTGGGCCTGAACGAACAGGCCGATCTGGTGCGCAGCCAGATGCGCGAGGCTGCAAACTGGCTGATCCGCGATCACCTGACCGAGCTTCACCCGCTGATCTGGGCCCATGCGGCGGCCGGATTTAACAACTCGGTCCGCATCAACTCACCCGAGCGGTTCGCCGCGCGCGGACAGCGCGATGCTTTGCGAGCGATTGGCGATTTCTTCCGGGATGAGTTGGGCAGCGGCAAGGATGTGACCTTCACTCCGACCGGCCTGCAGTTTTCGCAGCACTGAATCGCGCCTTCCCTCTTGCCCCTAGCCCCTGCCGGGCCTAATACGCAGGCTTAGATTTCTGCGGATATGAGGCGCGCCATGCTCGACCTGACCTACGACATGCCCAAAGTCAAAACCATTGCCGGGGCCAAGCACGATTGGGAACTGGTGATCGGGATGGAGGTGCACGCTCAGGTCTCGTCCAATGCCAAGCTGTTTTCCGGCGCGTCAACCCAATTCGGGGCCGAGCCGAACTCGAACGTGGCCTTCGTGGACGCGGCAATGCCGGGCATGCTGCCGGTGATCAACGAGTATTGCGTTGAACAGGCTGTGCGCACCGGGCTGGGCCTGAAGGCAGATATCAACCTGAAATCTGCTTTCGACCGCAAGAACTATTTCTATCCTGACCTGCCGCAGGGCTATCAGATTTCTCAGCTGTACCACCCTATCGTGGGCGAAGGTGAAGTGCTGGTCGAGATGGGCGACGGCACCGCGCGCATGGTCCGCATCGAACGTATCCATATGGAGCAGGACGCGGGTAAATCGATCCACGACATGGACCCGCATATGTCCTTTGTCGACCTGAACCGGACCGGCGTTTGCCTGATGGAGATCGTCAGCCGCCCCGATATTCGCGGCCCCGAGGAGGCCGCCGCCTATATCGCCAAGCTGCGCCAGATCATGAGGTACCTGGGCACCTGCGACGGTAACATGCAGAACGGCAACCTGCGGGCGGACGTGAACGTCTCGATCTGCTTGCCGGGCGCGTATGAGAAATATCAGGAAACGCAGGATTTCTCGCATCTGGGCACGCGCTGCGAGATCAAGAACATGAACTCGATGCGCTTCATCCAGCAGGCGATCGAGGTCGAGGCCCGCCGCCAGATCGCCATTGTCGAAGGGGGTGGCAAGGTCGATCAGGAAACCCGCCTGTACGACCCGGACAAGGGCGAGACGCGGTCGATGCGGTCCAAGGAAGAGGCGCATGATTACCGCTATTTCCCCGACCCCGACCTGCTGCCACTGGAGATCGAACAGGCTTGGGTGGATGACATCGCAGCCAAGCTGCCGGAACTGCCCGATGACAAAAAGGCACGCTTCATCAGCGAGTTTGGCCTGACCGACTATGACGCATCCGTTCTGACTGCCGAGGTCGAAAGCGCCGCCTATTTCGAAGAGGTCGCAAAAGGCCGCAACGGTAAACTGGCCGCCAACTGGGTCATCAACGAACTGTTCGGCCGGTTGAAGAAAGAAGATCACGAGATCACCGACTCGCCGGTTTCGCCTGCGCAGTTGGGTGGGATCATCGACCTGATCGCCTCGGACGCCATTTCCGGCAAGATCGCCAAGGACCTGTTCGAAATCGTCTATACCGAAGGCGGCGACCCGGCGCAGATCGTTGAAGATCGCGGCATGAAACAGGTGACGGACACGGGCGCCATCGAGGCCGCCTTGGACGAGATCATCGCCGCCAACCCGGCGCAGGTCGAAAAAGCCAAAATAAACCCGAAACTGGCGGGCTGGTTTGTTGGTCAGGTGATGAAAGCCACCGGCGGCAAGGCCAACCCCAAGGCCGTGAACGAACTGGTTGCCAAAAAGCTGGGATCGTAAGCCCCCGCTCACCCGGATTGAACGGAGTCAGGCCACCGGCTTGACTCCGTTTTCATTTGCGCCCTTTCTTCGGCAGAGATGACGGAGGGTGCCATGCAGAACAGATTTGATCAGGAACTCGAGGACCGTCTGGTCCGCTACGCGGCCATCGACAGCCAAAGCGATGAGACCTCGGCCACCACCCCCAGCACCGACATTCAGTTCGACATGCTGAACCTGATGCGTGACGAGTTGACAGCTATCGGCGCGCAGGATGTTGAACTGACCGGCGACAGCGTTGTTGTGGCGACCATCCCCGGTACCGCCCCCGGCCCGACCATCGGCTTTCTGGCCCATGTGGACACCGCGCCACAGTTCAACGCAACCGGTGTCAAACCGCGTGTGATCAAGGGCTATAACGGCGGCGATATCAGCTTTCCCGATGATCCTGATCTGGTGCTGTCACCTGCGGAACATCCTTATCTGGCGGAAAAGATCGGTCATGACCTGATCACCGCATCCGGCACCACGCTGCTGGGCGGCGACGACAAGGCGGGCGTGTCGATCCTGATGACAATGGCGCGGCATCTTATTGAAAACCCTGACATCCCCCACGGCCCGATCCGCATCGCCTTCACCCCCGACGAGGAAATCGGCCGTGGTGTGACCCCGCAACTGCCCAAAGATCTGGGGGCCGATTTCGCCTATACGCTGGACGGTCAGGAAGTGGGCGAGATCGAATACGAAAGCTTCTCGGCCGACCGCGCGGTGATTAAAATTACCGGCGTCTCGATCCATCCCGGACTGGCGAAGGACAAGATGGTCAATGCCGCCCACCTCGCCGCCAAGATCGTGCAGACCTTGCCGCAGGCGACCATGACTCCGGAAACCACTGATGGGCGTGATGGTTTCATCCATATCACCGATATGAATGGCGGCTCATCCGAGATGGAGCTCAAACTGATCCTGCGCGATTTCGAGATGGAGGGGCTTGAGGCGCAACGGCAGATCGTGCGTCAGGTCTGCGACGCCGTGCAGGCCACCGAACCGCGTGCGACCATCACCTGCGACATCAGCCATCAATACCGCAACATGCGCTATTGGCTGGAAAACGACATGACGCCCGTCGATCTGGCCCGCGAAGCCTGTCAGGAGCTTGGCATCGAACCACTGTCCGTTCCCATTCGGGGCGGCACGGATGGGTCCCGTCTAACCGAGTTCGGAACCCCCTGCCCCAACCTGTTCACCGGGATGCAATGCATTCACGGACCGCTGGAATGGATTTCGGTACAGGACATGGCACAGGCAACCGAACTGTGCCTGTCGGTTGTGGCCAAGGCGGCGCAGAAAACCGGCTGAATGACGCCATTTTCGCAACCTCCCTTTCGCCCATGGACTGGCGTGCTAAGTTGGCCGCAACAGGCATTAGGAAACAATTGATGCAGCGCTACGAATACAAGGTGATCCCCGCCCCGCAAAAAGGCACCAAGGCCAAGGGCGTCAAAACGGTCGAGGGGCGCTTTGCGGCCTCGGTTGAGCAGGTTTTGAACCAAATGGCGCAGGACGGGTGGGAATACCAGCGGGCGGAACTGCTGCCTAGCGAGGAACGCTCGGGCCTGACCAAATCGACCACGAACTGGCGCAATGTTCTGGTGTTCCGGCGGATGATCGCGGCGGCTGTTGTGCCCACCCCGTCCCCGACCGAAACACCCGAAGGCGTGCCGCTTGCGCAACCTGTTCCGGGGCCGGAGGCCGTGCAAGCGCCCGAGCCCATCGCCGAAGAAGCAGACGAACCGCCCCTGACGCTGAAACACAGCGATGATGCGGCAAAAGAGCCGGACAAAGCCTAAGCCCTGCCGACTGTACCCAACCGCTAAGACGTGACTTCCGCGATCAGGTCATCCCAGACCGAAAACACAAGGTCCGGCGCCAGCCGGTGGCGGATGTCAGTGTGATTGGCCGCCATTTCCGTGCGCATGTGCGGATCCTGTATCAGCTGCAAAGCAGACGCGGCCAGCGCATCGACATCTCCGGTCGGCACCAAAAAACCATTTCGACCGTGATCAATAAGATCGGATGGGCCATAGTCGCAATCGAAGGACACAATGGGGATACCACTGACCGCCGCCTCGGCGACAACATTGTGAAACCCTTCAAAGCGGGACGTCGCCAAAACGATCTCACTGTTTTTTGCCCAAAGACCGACCTCGGGCGTATTGCCCGGCAAATTCACAACGCCCTCAAGCCCCAGATCCCGACGCAGCGTTTCCAATGCGCCGCGTTCGGGGCCCTCTCCGTATATTGTCAGAGTCGTTTCGGGGCTGTGCGCGTGAATACGTTGCATGGCTTGCAAAAGCATATCGAAGCCCTTTTGGGGCACCAGCCGTCCGATCGAAACCAATTGACTCGCGGGTCCGGTCTTTGTCGGGGCAACGACATCAAAGGGCGTAATCGGGTTCGGAATAACAATGCCGCGCTTGCGCAGTGTCGGTGGCAAATCCGCCAGACCTTTCTGTGTCAAAGCGACCACTTTGGCAGCCCGCATCCCCAACACGGCCTTGAGCTTCAACCACAAGGGATGGGCATTTTGCCGTTTTGGGTTGTTGCGCTCGCAAATGATGACTGGAATGCGCTTGTCCAGCGTCGCCAGCAAGGTCAGCACGTTGACCTTGGTCAGAAATGAGATCACCAGATCTGGCTTGAATTGGCGCACTGTTTTTCGGATGTGCATCAAGCGCCTGAGCTGCCCCGACTTCCCGGTCAGCGCGCTGATTTCAACATCGGGGTGATTTTCGAAGTACGGCCCCTGCTCGGGCATGCTGAAGGCCGTCACATGCACCTTCAGCCCACGCCGGGCGAAATGCCCCGACAACATTGAGATGACTTTTTCCGCCCCACCCGGCCCAAATCCGGCCTGTACAAATAGTACTCGCACCAAAACACCCTAAAACAAATCAGCAGGCTTCGTGACGCTAAACCACGCCAGATGTTCATACAACAAATCGTTTGTTAAATTAAAATTAAGACGAAAAACGGCGCTCTAATTGGTCCCTGGCCTGTTTCTATAACTCTCGCCAAAGTCATAGCCTGAACAATCGCTCTGCAAGTCCGGAATCCCATGCGAATTAGAAACGCAATTTTGACGGCGACCGCTGGAAAACGGCCCAAGCGATTCTGTGATTTGCTTGGAACAGGGTCAGACGTCGATATCCAGCGCCAAAGCATGGATCCGGGGCACAATATCCCCCAACGCCTTGTGCACCGCGCGATGGCGGGCGACGCGGGACTGCCCCTCGAATGCAGAGGCTCGGATGCGGACGTTGAAATGGCTCTCGCCTCCGTCCTGATACCCCGCATGCCCACGATGGCTTTCGCTGTCATCGACAACCTCAAGCTCGCGCGGATCGAATGCGGCTTGCAGGCGGGTTCGGATTTCGTCGGTCACGCTCATTTTTTTGCTCAGCGGCAAAAATTTTGCCGCGCCCCTCTTCTACTTTCGGCTGCTTAGACTAAACTGCTGCCTCCGAGTCGAAAAGATGCGTTCGTGAGGATCACAGCATGGCGAAGTCAGACCCCTTCGGATTTGATATGTCCGTTTCCAGCGCCAAGAAAAAGAACCCGCGCGGGCGTCGGGGTATGTCGGGCGCGTCTGAGACCTCGGTGCGGATCTGCGACCACCCGGGATGTGAAGAACCCGGCAAGTACCGCGCGCCCAAAGCACCGGATGTATTGGATGATTTCTACTGGTTCTGCCAGCAGCATGTGCGCGAATATAACCAGAAATGGAACTTCTTCGACGGCACGACCGAGGCCGAGCTGAACGCGCAGCGTTCGAAAGACAAGGTTTGGGAACGTGAAACCAAACCCATGGGCGATCCCGAAGCCCGTGCCTGGGCCCGCCTGGGCATCGAAGACCCGCATCAGGTGTTGGGTTCGAACAGCACCCAGAACAAGGGCCGCACCTCAGGCGGAGGAGGCCGTCGCCTGCCGCCCACCGAGCGTCGTGCAATCGAGATTCTGGAAGCCAATGACAGCTGGTCCAAAGCCGAGGTCCGCAAGGCCTACAAGAAGCTGATCAAGGTACTGCACCCGGACATGAACGGCGGCGACCGCTCGCAAGAGGAACAGCTGCAAGAGGTCGTCTGGGCCTGGGATCAGATCAAGGATAGCCGGAACTTCAAGTGACGTCTGGCCCAAGCCTCGCTTGTTAATAGGGTTGTGGGATCATCAGATACGCCTGATTTGAAGATCGAATTGCACGGGCTGGAATCCCCCACTCCATGCAATAGGTCTTGCCAAGCACAATCAGAATTTACCGTTGTCGTGGGCCATTTCGTTTGGGATGGGCGAAACGACGTCCCAGTGTTCGACGATTTTGCCATTCTCGACGTGCCAAAGATCAAAAAACGCCCACGGCTCGCCACCCATGATGGCATCCGACGCCACGAAGACAAAGTTCCCCTCGGCAACAACAATCTGCGGTTCGAACTTGGTGATGACCATCCCTTGCGCCGCAAATGCCTCGACCGCTGCCATTAGGCCATCCAAGCCATCCGCGATGTTCGGATTGTGCTGACGATAAACGGCAGGGTCCATATAATCGGTGACTTTCTCGGGGGCATTTCCGGCAAGGACATCCCGCACGAAGCCGACGACAAGCTGTTTGTTTTCAGCCGTTTTCCCATGATCGGCCAACTCGACCGGCCCATCTGTCATTGAGCGTCCCGACGCCGTGGTCTCAGGCGGGGCTTGCAAGTTGTCCCAGTGTTCAGCAACCAGCCCGTCTTCGACCCTGAACACATCGAAGGCAACAAGGGTCGGGGCGCCAAAAGCATCGGCGTTTTCAAAAGTGTTGTGCAAGACGACATAATCCCCCTCGGCAATGACGCGGTGGGTTGTGACGGTCATGCCTGAGGCTTCGATTGCCGGAATAACGCTCAGCAATGCGTCGGCCCCGGTTGGAATTGAAGGATTGTGTTGAATGTAGTCCGGGGCCAGCAGATCTTTGGCCGCTTGCGGGTCATGTTCAACAAAGGCTGCTGTAAACAGAGCCATAACCAGTTCCTTAGGTGTCATCGTGCGTCCTTTCGATTCGCGTTATGGCAATAGCTGGTATCAAAAATGCACTACGTTTCAATTACGCACTAAAATGAAACAAGGTATGTTTTAGGATACCTGGCCTGGTCCAAGGGCGCTTGAATCGCCGAACATCGGTATGGTAATCGACGCTGGTATTCAATTTGCACCGAGGCGAAAATGCTACCCATAGGCGTTGAAAGCAAAGCCGAAGCATCGAACTGCCCCATTCGCTCCGTTCTGTCGAATGTTACGGGCAAGTGGCGCATGATCATCATCTTGTCGCTTGAGGATGAACCGAAAAGGTTTGGAGAGATCAAGCGCTGCATCGGCGATGTGACACAGCGGGTTCTCACCGAAAACCTGCGGGGGCTTCAGCGCGATGGGTATTTGACACGGACCGTTGATCCTGGTCCTCCGGTCGCTGTGTCTTACGAACTGACCCCGCTGGGTCGTAGCCTTCTGGAGCATCTGAAACCGTTGGTCTTCTGGTCCAGCACGCGACAGGAGCAGGTCAAGGCTGCGCGGCTGGAATATGAAAAAGCGCATCAGGACTGAGCGGTTCTGGCCGATCACCGGCGCTAGTAAATTGCAACTCTGACACCTGCATGCGGTGGCCCCACAGCCCTCAAGCGTGACGTCCAATACGAACCTGATCGTTCAGAGCATCTCGTCGTCCTCAACCTGTTACAAACCCTTGTTACGGCCTGTCCCGTGGGCCGCGTACTCTGCCCATATCCGATTTGACGCGAACAGCGAGTTTGGACTGTGATATGGACAACCTGATCTACACCGTTCACGAGGTCTCAGTGGTGCTGGCCCTCGGTTCGGCCCTGATGTTGAGCCTGTATCTTGCCCTGAACCTGCGCTTGCCGCGTTTGGGTCTGTGGCCCAGCGCCAGCGGATGGCGGCATCACGCGGCATTCGGGCTGTTTCGGCTGTTTTGCGGCGCCACCGTCGTGTTCGCCTTGTCCGAGGTTTGGGTGAACGGCTGGGGCCATTGGGTGCGCTACGCTATCGGCGTGCCGATCATGGTGCTTTCCTTCGGCATCACGCTGCGCGGGTACCGCTTTCTGGGGCTCGACAATACCTACTGCGAAAGCGACGGGTTGGTGACAAGCGGCATGTATGCCTATTCGCGCAACCCGCAATATGTTACCTCGGTGCTGGCAACGGTGGGTCTGGGGATCTCCAGCGGATCGTGGCTGACCCTGGCCTTGGCCGCCATTCTGTTCCTGATCTACTTTCTGTTCGTTCTGAACGAAGAAAGATGGCTGCTTCAGGGCTATGGCCGCTCCTTTCAGGACTACATGCGCCAAACGCCACGATTTGTTGATGAGCGCAGCCTGATCAGATTGCGTAAGGAGATCCTGCAGTAATCGTTTCAGACCAACCGATAAGGCCAGTTGAAAAGAAACATCCGGACAGCTTCTTCAAGTGGCGGCTTTCCCTTGCCCTTGCCTGCAATATGTTGCACCACACACGGGTTCAAACCCGGCAATACGGGTCAAAGGATAAGGACAAGGCGCATGGCTGACGGATCGATCGACATCAACGCAAAACCAACCGAAGAGATCTCGGTCCGTGAAGTGTTTGGCATTGACAGCGACATGGCGGTCAAGGGCTTCGCCGAGGCCAGCGACCGTGTGCCTGCCATTGATCACACCTACAAGTTCGACCCGGAGACGACGCTGGCGATTCTGGCAGGCTTTGCCCATAACCGCCGGGTGATGATCCAGGGCTATCACGGCACCGGGAAATCGACCCATATCGAACAGGTCGCCGCCCGCCTGAATTGGCCCGCCGTACGTGTGAACCTGGACAGCCACATCAGCCGGATCGACCTGATCGGGAAAGACGCGATCAAGCTGCGCGACGGCAAGCAGGTGACTGAATTTCACGAAGGCATCCTGCCCTGGGCGCTGCGCAACCCCGTTGCCATCGTTTTCGACGAATACGACGCAGGCCGCGCCGACGTGATGTTCGTGATCCAGCGTGTTCTGGAGCATGACGGCAAGCTGACCCTGCTGGACCAGAACGAGATCATTACGCCGAACCCGAACTTCCGCCTGTTCGCCACCGCCAACACTGTTGGTCTTGGCGACACCACGGGCCTTTATCACGGCACGCAGCAGATCAACCAAGCGCAGATGGACCGCTGGTCACTGGTCTCGACCCTGAACTACCTGAGCCACGACGCCGAAACGATGATCGTTCTGTCGAAGGCCCCGCATTACAACACCGAGAAGGGCCGCAAGACCGTCAGCCAGATGGTCACAGTCGCCGACCTGACCCGGACCGCGTTCATGAATGGCGATCTGTCCACCGTCATGAGCCCACGGACCGTGATCAACTGGGCCCAGAACGCCGAGATTTTCCGTAATGTCGGCTATGCCTTCCGTCTGTCTTTCCTGAACAAATGCGACGAGTTGGAGCGTCAGACCGTGGCCGAGTTCTATCAGCGTTGCTTTGATGAGGAACTGCCGGAAAGCGCGGCGAGCGCGAGCTTGGGGTAAGCACCCGAATTGCGCCCGTTTCGGGCGCAATGCCTCCGGCGGGGATATTTTTGGCCAGATGAAGGCGGATCCGTTAGTCTTCTCCGCGTTGGGCAGGTCACTTTGATGAGGGCTTAGGACATGGCACAGAAGAACGACAACCCTGCTGATCCGTTCAAGAAGGCCCTGGCCGAGGCCACCAAGGTCATGGCCGATGATCCCGAACTGTCGGTGACCTATACAGTCGATCCCTCGGGCATGTCGGGTGAGTCGATGCGGCTGCCTCAGGTGTCGCGCCGGATGACTCGAGAAGAGGTGTTGCTGGCGCGCGGCACGGCGGATGCCTTGGCGTTGCAACGCAAATACCATGATGACGCGACCCATGCGCGCTATGCGCCTCCGGGCGACATGGCGCGGGATCTTTATGAAGCGATGGAGGTCGCGCGGTGCGAGGCGATGGGTGCGCGGGATATGCCCGGCACGGCGTCGAACATCGACGTAAAGATTGGCCACGAAGCGCTGCGGCGCGGGTATGATCAATGCAAGCAACCGGCCGAAGCGCCCCTGTCGGTGGCGGCAGGCTATCTGATCCGGCATCTGGCCACCGGGCGCGATCTGCCGCCTGCAGCGGAAAACGTCATGAACCTGTGGCGCGGGTTTATCGAGGAACAGGCGGGCGGCACGCTGGAAAACCTCGACGATATTCTCTCGGATCAGGCCGAGTTTGCCAAATTCACCCGTCAGGTGATCAAGGATCTGGGCTATGGCGACCAGCTGGGCGATGACCCGGATGAGCTGGATGACGAGCAGGAAGATCAGGCCGAGGACGACGCGGACGAACAGCCCGATCCCGACAGCACCGGGCAGGATGATCAGGACGAGCAAGACGCCGACGCCACGCCCGAGCAAACGCAGGAAGAACAGCAAGATCAGTCTCAGGCCCAGGTCTCGATGGATGAGATGGCCGAAGATGAGATGGGCGATGAGGCCGAAATGCCGGATGGCGAGGCTCCACTGGAACCGCCTGCCCCACCGCCCGCGTCCGAGGCTGACCCGGATTACAAGGTCTACCTGAACACGCATGACGAAGAGATCGCCGCCGAAGATCTGGCCGAACCGGCCGAGCTTGAACGGCTGCGCGCCTATCTCGATCAGCAGCTGGATCAGTTGAAAGGGGCTGTCAGCCGTTTGGCCAACAAGCTGCAACGCCGTTTGCAAGCGCAACAGAACCGGTCGTGGGAGTTTGACCGCGAGGAAGGCATTCTGGATGCCGGACGTCTGGCGCGTGTCGTGGCGAACCCGACCACGCCGCTGAGCTTCAAGGTCGAAAAAGACACCGAGTTCCGCGATACCGTGGTGACTCTGCTGCTGGATAACTCAGGATCGATGCGCGGGCGTCCGATCTCGATCGCGGCGGTTTGCGCCGATGTTCTGGCGCGGACGCTGGAGCGCTGCAATGTGAAGGTCGAGATTCTGGGCTTTACCACGCGCGCGTGGAAAGGCGGTCAGGCGCGTGAGGCATGGCTGAACGATGGCCGCCCGCAACAGCCCGGGCGTCTGAACGATCTGCGCCATATCATCTACAAAGGGGCCGATGCGCCCTGGCGGCGCGCGCGGGCCAATCTGGGTCTGATGATGAAAGAGGGGTTGCTGAAGGAAAATATCGACGGTGAGGCGCTGGAATGGGCCCATCGCCGCATGCTGGCACGACGGGAGCAGCGCAAGATCCTGATGGTGATTTCGGATGGCGCTCCGGTCGATGATTCAACGCTCAGCGTGAACCCGGCAAATTATCTGGAAAAACACCTGCGCGATGTGATCGCCATGGTCGAAAAACGCAAGATGGTCGAATTGCTGGCAATCGGGATCGGCCACGACGTGACCCGGTATTATGATCGGGCCGTCACGATCACCGATGTCGAGCAGTTGGCTGGCGCGATGACCGAACAACTGGCGGCGCTGTTTGACAGCGATCCACGCGCCCGCGCCCGTGTGATGGGAATGAAAAAGGCCAGCTAAGGCTGGCCTTGCCTCCGGCGGCCGTATTTTAGACAAGAAGAAGAGGCGGCGTTTCAAGCCGTCCTTCGGTTTGAGGGAGGGAACGATGTTTCAGTCTTTTGAAGTTACGGCGCGTCCGGAACAGGGGCCGCCGCGCTTGGCTGCATTGCGGGCCGAGATGGAGCGTGAGGGACTGGACGGGTTTCTGATCCCGCGCGCGGATGCGCATCAGGGGGAATATGTGGCCCCGCGGGATGAGCGGCTGGGCTGGTTGACCGGGTTTACCGGCTCGGCCGGGTTCTGCGCTGCGCTGCGCGATGTGGCCGGTGTGTTTGTCGATGGGCGGTATCGGACGCAAGTCAAGGCGCAGGTTGCCGAGGTCTACACTCCGGTCCCATGGCCGGATGTCAGCCTGAGCACCTGGTTGAAAGAGCAGTTGCCGCAGGGCGGCAAGGTCGGGTTTGACCCCTGGTTGCACGCGGCCGGTCAGGTCTCGGCCGTGGCGAAAGAGCTTGCGGGCAGCGGTATTGAACTGGTGCGCAGTGACAATCTGGTAGACCGGATCTGGGCGGATCAGCCTGCCCCGCCAATGAACCCTGTGGCAGCCCATCCGATTGAATTTGCCGGGGAAACCGCCGAAAGCAAGATCGCGCGACTGGCGGAGGGTTTGAATACGTCCGAGCGCGCGGCGGCGCTGATCACCTTGCCGGATTCGATCATGTGGCTGCTGAATATTCGCGGCTCGGACATCGCCTATAACCCTGTGGCGCACGGGTTCGCGATTTTGCACGCCGTCGGGCAGGTTGATCTGTTCATGGCCGCCGGAAAGCTGGACGGTGTACGCGAGCATTTGGGGGATCAGGTCTCGGTCCGGGACCCTGCGGAGTTTCTGGATGCTGTCGGTCGGTTGGAGGGGCGCGTTCAGGTGGATCCGAACACGGTACCTCAGATCGTTGCAGACGCTTTGGGGGACAAGATGGTTGATGGCGGCGATCCCTGCGCCGTGCCGAAAGCCTGTAAAAACCCGGCTGAAATCGCAGGCAGCGCCGAGGCGCATTTGCGTGATGCGGTTGCGGTGATCGAAACCTTGTGCTGGTTGGATGGACAAGGCCCCGGTACCGTCTCTGAAACCCAGGTCGTGACACGGCTGGAAGAGAGCCGGCGCAAAGACAATGCGTTGCAGGACATTTCGTTCGACACAATCGCGGGAACCGGCCCCCATGGTGCGATCATGCACTACCGGGTGACCGAGGCGACCGATAGCAGGTTGGAAAACGGCCATCTGCTGGTGCTGGACAGTGGCGGGCAATATCTGGACGGGACCACCGATATTACTCGAACCATTGGAATCGGCGAGGTCGGAGAGGTCGAAAAAGCCTGCTTCACCCGCGTTCTGAAGGGCATGATCAATCTGTCGATGCTGCGCTGGCCGGTCGGGCTGGCCGGGCGCGACATTGAATGCATCGCCCGGGTGCCGCTGTGGCAGGCGGGACAGGATTTCAATCACGGGGTCGGTCACGGTGTCGGCGCTTACCTAAGCGTGCACGAAGGCCCGCAGCGCCTGTCGCGGATCAGCCACGTGCCGTTGGAGCCCGGCATGATCCTGTCGAACGAGCCCGGATATTACCGCGAAGGCGCGTTTGGTATTCGCATCGAAAACCTTGTCGTGGTCGAAGAAGCCCCCAACCTGCCTGACGGCGATGATGAACGCGCCATGCTGCAATGGCGTACGCTGACTTACGTGCCGATTGACCGGCGCCTGATCTTGGTAGATATGCTTACCTCCACCGAACGCGCCTGGCTGAACAGCTATCATCAGGCCGTTGCAGAAAAGATCCGGCCAAGGCTGGGCCCTGAGGCTCAACTGTGGTTGGATGCCGCAACAGCGCCGATTTGACATCGGACTGTTACATGGAACGGGCAGAGGAGAGGCCCGAAAAAGGCGAGGAAAAGACGAAATATGACTGAGATCACAATCGAGAAGGCGGACGGAAAGTGGAGCGTTCGCTCGGGCGGTGCGGTTCTGGGCGAAAGCAGCAATGCTCTGGTACTGCTGGAAGGCGATCTGGATCCAGTGGTCTATTTTCCTCGCGCGGATATCGCGATGGCGTTTCTGGATCAGACGGACAAGGTTACGCATTGCCCGCATAAGGGCGACGCGACGCATTATTCGATCGTGAACAAGTCATCGGTGACAGAAAACGCCGCCTGGAGCTATGAAAACCCGATCCCTGCCATGGCCGAGATCAAGGGTTATCTGGCGTTTTATCCGGCGGAGTCAGTGAAGGTTGAACAGATTTAAACCTGTTTGGCTCACCTGTATTTGCCCTGGGCTGCGGCGCGGATCAGGCATAACCCTTGCGCACCAGCGTGCGGTAGCTTGATCGCATCTCGCCCCGGTCGATGTAACATCCCCGCAGATAGCGTTCTCCGCTTGTGGCAGAATACGCCTCGCGGCCATGAACGATCCGGTGGTTGTCGAAGACAAAGCACTCTCCGGCCTGCATGCGAAAGCGGTTGAGGTATTTGGGGCTGTTGATTGCCCGCAGGAACTTGCTGAAAGCCGGGTAATAGGCATCCAGAACGTCCTGGGGCAAATCAAACACATCCGCCATATGCTGCGAGATGGTCACGCCTGACACGGTGCCATTGGTATCCAGTTCGATCACGTGCTGATGCGCGCGCCAGTCGAAATCTTCGTGGTCATAGAAAAACGGCACTTGATGCTGGACCAGTAGATCAAAGTCTTCGGGATGTTCGGCGCGGAAGTCTTCGGCCACGGCGGCCCCGTCGACAAACAGGCTGTAGCCCCCATCCACGCTGTTTCTGCGGCAATGCAGAAACTGAACACCGGGCGCCATTTCTTCTGACGGTGTGTCGGTATGCATCTCCAGCGCATTGGCCGTGAACGCAAGATTGACGGGGTCTATGTGGACCTTCACATCAAAATACTCACCAGCGACCGAGGGCCGGACCAGCCCGAGGCAATTGGCGAGCTTGGTCAAGGACTCGTCGCTGTCCTCCATATCCGTGATGACGGCGACGCCTTCTTCAAGCAAGGCACGGGCCCAGGCCGCGCGGGTTGGCATTTCGTGGATCACGTCATGTTGGCTGAACCGTGGAAAGCTGTCGCTGTGCCCGGACCGCCAGAGCTTTCTGGGAAGCACCGCCGGATCATCCCGCCCGCCGCGTGTCTGAAAACCCATCAGCCAGTCGATTGAATATCGACTTTGGTGGTCTTCACCCAGCCAATCGATGATCAGATCATTGCCCTCAACCTCGGCCGATCTGGCCTGCGGGGCTTGAGTCAGCGAAGTAATGTCAAACGTGCGCTCACGCAGTTCGGGATCAAAAGACGAGGTGCAATTGTCCCGCAGCCAGTAATAGTTGAAATAGACGTCCTGCCCACCGGTGTGGAGAACAAGCCCCTGATCTTTCAGAGCAACCGCACCATTTGTGTTCGACATCGCTGGCTCCTGGCAGATGAAACAACCGCATGTGTTGGTCCCGTTTCCGGGATTCTGACGCGACCATGACGAGATTCGAATTTCGACGCAAAGCCAATTTCAAATTCGCGTATCCTGCTCACGCGACTGTGGTGTGCATGTGAAGCGTGTGGCGTGCACACTGAATGTGGATGCGAACAGGAGGGTGCCATGTCTGTTTCACGTCGCAGATTTGCCGGGTTGATCGGGGTCGGAGCGTTAGTGCCGGGGTCGGTATGGGCGCAAAGCGATCCGGTGCTGGAGGCCATACGCAGCACGCTGTATTCCGGTCGTACCGATTTTGAAGCACAGATGGCTTACCTGATACGGCGAGGAAACCCGGATGTGGTTCCGGCCCTGATCACCGCGATGCGGTTTTCTGACCGGCGGCGGGACGAGATTTCCGAAGTGATTGAAACCCTCTCGGGCCAGAAATACGGCACTGACTGGTTTGACTGGATGCTCTGGCAGGAACGGAACCCGCAACTGGTCCCCCATCCGTCGCTCATCCCGTTCAAACGCGAAGTTCTGTTGGGGATCGATCAGAATTTCGATCTGTTCCTGCGGCCCGAATACCTGACGCGCGACAGGATGAAAATCCGGCTGGAAGAGATCGCATGGGGCGGCGTTTACAAGGATGGCATTCCCTCATTGGACAATCCGACGCTGATCTCGGCCTCGGATGCCAGTTACCTCAGGGACGATGATCTGGTCTTTGGCGTCTCGATCAACGGCGACACGCGCGCCTATCCGCTGCGGATCATGGGCTGGCACGAGATGTTTAACGAGGTGATCGGCGGTGTCCCGGTCGCCCTGGCCTATTGCACCCTGTGCGGGTCCGGCATCCTGTTCGAAACGCAGGTTGCGGGACGGCGCAAGCCCTTTGTGTTTGGCTCGTCTGGGTTCCTCTACCGTTCGAACAAGCTGATGTTTGACCGCGAGACGCATTCGCTGTGGAACCAGTATACCGGCAAGCCTGTCGTCGGCCCGCTGGTCGATAGCGGAATAGAACTCAAGCAGCGACCGGTTGTCATCACCACCTGGGACAGCTGGAAAACCTCGCACCCTGACACGCGGGCCTTGTCGTTGAACACCGGGCATCGGCGGAACTATGGCTCGGGCGTGGTGTATCGCGAGTATTTTGCCTCATCCGAACTGATGTTCCCGGCGCAGGTGGATCAGTCGCAGCACCGGCAAAAGGACTATGTGTTTGCGATCCGTCAGTTTGGCGCGGCACGGGCCTGGCCATTGGATGCGTTCAGCCGAACCCGCGTGATCAACGATGCGATTGCGAACCGGCCTTTGGTCCTGATCGGCAACCCGGATCGGCGCACCGTCCGCGCCTATGAGCGTGCCGTACACAGGTTCACGGCTGCGGATGGCGGTCTGGTGGATGAAGCAGGCCGAAAGTGGACCTTGACCGAAGAAATGCTGATCGGCCCGGATGGCACCCAATTGCCACGGGTGGCCGGGCATATCTCGTACTGGTTTGCCTGGGACAACTATCTGGGCGACGCCGCGAGCGTCTATCGGGGCTAGGAATGCTCCTCGGCCGCTGTGGCCGCCAGCGCGCGGTTATACGCCTTCAGCGCATCGACGTGATACAAGGCACCAACCGGGGTTTCGGTCCCGTCGTCTTCCAGGATGATCACCGGGATGCATGGAATGTCGTCCCGGTCGAAATAGGGCATCGCAGCCTCCAGCGTGGCGCTGGCCTTGACACACAGGCCCTGCTCAATCAGCGCGCGCGCCTCGTCAGCGGTGATCGAACGCGCGTCGCCAATGGGCCGCATCACCGCCCCGGCCCGCAGCATGGCCAGCAGATAAGCCTGCGGCCCGGCGGCCAGATGCACATTGCGACGCTCAAGCTGGGTCAGGAAGAACGACCGATCCACCAGACGCGAGGCCAGCGCTGTAGACATCGACACCGACACCATCACGGCCAGACCGATCTGCCAGTCTCCGGTCAATTCAAACACGATCAGTGTGGTCGAGATCGGCGCCCCCAGAACAGCCGCCGCAACCGCCCCCATCCCCGCAAAGGCATAGAGCGTATGGGTTCCCGACACGTCGGGCAACAAACCGGTGGCAATCAGACCAAAGGCCAGCCCCGTCAGCGCCCCGATCATCAACGCGGGTGAGAATACCCCGCCCCCCATGCGCCCGCCCATGGTGATAGCAACCGCAACGGTCTTGACCACGGCAAACAGGATGGCCGTCGTCAAAACCAGATCGCCGGTCAGGGCGCGGGTCGTCGTCTCATACCCCACACCGATGATATGCGGGAACCAGATCGCCAGCAGGCCCAGCATCGCACCGGACACAGCCGGGCGCAGCCAACCGGGCAGAGACAGGCGGTTCTGGATGTGGTTGCCAATATCCTCGGCAAAGAAGATCGAGCGCATCAGCAGCAAGGCGACGAACCCGCAGATCAGCCCGAGGATCAGAAAGGCGGGCAGTTCCACGTAGAATTGCAGCGATCCGGGCGTATCCAGCGTAAATTCGGTGACATCGCCATATTCCAGACGGTTGATCACCGTCCCCGCGACCGAGGCGATGACAATCGGCGCAAAGGCGTGCACGGCGAAGTGGCGCAACACCACCTCAAGCGCAAACAGCGCCCCGGCGATGGGCGCGTTGAAGCTGGCTGAAACGGCGGCGGCGACCGCGCACCCCAGCAGATCCCGCCCGGTGATCCCGTCGGCGTGGATGCGGTTGCTGACCCAGGTTGAGATGACACCGGCCATATGCACCACCGGCCCCTCCCGACCGGTTGAGCCGCCCGAACTCAGCGTGATCAGCGAGGCGAAGAACGAGGCGATACCAGCCTTGGTTTCTACCCGGCCATCGCTGACGGCGGCCCCTTCGATCACGTCCGCGACAGACCGCACGCGGCCATCATCGGTAAACTTGTTCAGGATGATACCAACGATCAGACCGCCAATGATGGGGATGATCAACACCATGAACCACGGCAGCATCTCTGCATGGCTGTGCAACAGCAGAATATCCTCGGTGTCGTAGAGATACGCCTGCAGCGCGCGGATCGCCTTGCGGAACCCCAGCGCCATGAACCCGGCGGCGATTCCGATGGCCAGCGCGATGAACCAGAACTGAATCTGGCTGGGCCCACGACGCCGCATCACCCGCCACGCATCCTTGATCGCGGCCATGGCCTGATTGAGCTGGTTGCGCAGAACGGTGCGGGTTGACTGGGTCATTGGCCCTCGGGGATCAATACATACCCCTTAGTAAGCCACGGGGCGGCCATATAAAAGTGCGATAGCGACGGTGGGGGCACCAGGAAACGCCACAAACGGCGTCAGGCGTCCAGCAAGGCGCGGGCGGCAGCGCGCGCTTCGTCGGTGATCGTGTCGCCCGACACCATTCGGGCGATCTCATCCACGCGATCACCTTCGGCCAAGGGCACAACGGTCGAAAGGGTCTGACCCGCGCTTACTTGCTTCTGCACCCGCCAGTGATGCGCAGCCCGCGCGGCCACTTGGGGTGAGTGTGTGACGACCAGCACCTGCCCGCCTTGCGCAAGGGCTGCCAGTCGGCGCCCAACCGCATCGGCAGTGGCACCGCCGACGCCCCGGTCAATCTCGTCAAAGATCATCGTTCGGGCACTGTCATCACCGGACAGGCAAACCTTGAGCGCCAGCAGAAACCGGCTGAGCTCACCACCCGAGGCGATCTTGTTCAGCGGCCCCGACGGTGCGCCGGGGTTGGTGGCAACCGTGAAGGCCACCGCATCGGTGCCTTCGGGGCCGGGATCGGCTGGCGATATTTCTGTCTGAAACACCGCCCGTTCCATTTTCAGCGGCGCAAGCTCGGCCATGACCGCCGCATCCAACTGCCCGGCGGCCTTTTGGCGGGTCGCGCTGAGCCTGGCCGCAGCCGTATCATATGTGGACTGCGCAGCCTCGACGGCGGCCCGACACTCGGCCAGATCGGCGTCACCGGCGTCCAACTGCCCCAAACGATCCCGCAGAGTATCTGCAAACGGGCCCAGATCATCCGGTGCCACGTTATGCTTGCGGGCCAGCGCGCGGATCGCGAACAGGCGTTCTTCGGCGGCTTCCAGTTCCGCTGGATTGAAGTCCAGCGCCTGAAGGCAGGCGTTCACACCGTCCTGCGCCTCACCCAATTCGATCAGGGCACGCCCCAGCGCAGCGATGGGGTCTTCCAACTGCCCGCCTGCATTGTCGGACACACCTTCGAGCCAGCGCATTGCGTCCGACATCGCGCCTTCGGCCCCCTCACCGCCCAACAGGTCAAATGCCCGGGCGACATCATCGCGGATCCGCTCGGCCCCCTGCATCATGCGGCGGCGCGCATCCAGATCGGCATCCTCACCCGGTTGCGGGTCCAGCTTGTCCAACTCGGCCACGGAATGACGCAGAAATTCCTCTTCAGCGCGCATCGCGGCCAGCGCGGCCTCGGTCTCGGCCAATGCCTTGCGGCTGCGCGACATCTCGGACCACGCACGGCGCACCGATGCCAACTGTTCCGAGACCTGAGCGTAGTCATCCAGCAAAACCCGGTGGCCGCGCGGGTTCAGCAATCCGCGATCATCATGCTGGCCGTGCAATTCGATCAGCGTTTCGGACAGCGCCCGCAGCACCTCGCCCGAGCAACGACGGTCATTGACCCAGGCGGTCTTGCGGCCCTCGGCGGTGTTGACGCGGCGCAGGATCAATTCCTCTCCGCCCGGCAAACCGGCCTCGGCCAGAACCGCATGGGCCGGATGGCCGTCGGGCAGCTCAAACTCGGCCACCACCTCGCCCTGCGCCGCACCCTGCCGGACCAGTTCGGCCCGACCGCGCCAACCCAGAACGAACCCCAGCGAATCCAAAAGGATCGACTTACCCGCCCCGGTCTCACCCGTCAGCGCGTTCAGACCCGGCTGGAACGTCAGTTCCAACCGGTCGATGATCAGCATGTCACGGATATCTAAGGCGCGCAGCATCGGGTGTTAGCATCCCCAGACCGTCACCAGCTTACAACCACTGACCCTTGATCGTCTGGCGATAGATCTGGCTGAGCCAGTTGTTGCCACGGCTCTTCAGATCCAGCCCGCGCGAAGTCAACAGCTTGTAGGCATCGTCATACCATTCCGAGGACTGGTAGTTGTACCCAAGGATCGCGCCTGCGGTCTGCGCCTCATCAAACAGACCCAAGGACAGATAAGCCTCGACCAAACGATACAGCGCTTCGGCTGTGTGCGACGTGGTTTGGAAATCCTCGACCACGACACGGAAGCGGTTGATGGCCGCGATATAGTGATCCTGACGCAGGTAATAGCGCCCGATCTCCATTTCCTTGCCCGCCAGATGGTCAAAGGCCAGATCGAACTTCAACACTGCCGAGGTGGCATACTCGCTGTCGGGATAAACCTCGATCACCGTGCGCAGCGCTTGCAGGGCCTGAAAGGTCAGGCCCTGGTCGCGGCCAACTTCGTCGATCTGGTCATAATAGCTGAGCGCCAACAGATACTGCGCATAGGCCGCATCTTCGTCGGTGGGGTAAAAGTCGATATAGCGCTGCGCGGCGGCGCGGCTTTCTTCGTAGTTCTTGTCGGCATGGAATGAAAACGCCTGCATGATCAGCGCGCGTTTGGCCCAATCCGAATAGGGGTACAGCCGTTCGACTTCCGAGAAATACCACGCCGCATCGTCCGAGCGATTCTGCGACAGCTCATATTCGCCACGCGTATAAATCTGCTCGGGCGTGAAGCCTTCAAGGTTCTGTTCGCGGTCAGCGCCCCTGTTACCACATGCTGTCAAAACTGCTGCCAGAAGAATCGCGCCCGCGAACCTGACTGCCGCTTTGCTGCCAACCATACCGCCCATCCTTGTCATCATACTCAACGAGGTTTGCCCCGAATTGAGCCATGGTCTAGCATAGATATTTCCGGTGCAAAACGCCTTATACGCGCTCTGTCGCAAATGTCGTCAGAGTTGATTGAATCAGGCGACCGCCGGAATTTCATCCAGAACAAGGCCCTGACCCGGCAAGCGGGCTGCCTGTTCAGGTGTGCACAGGATCGGACGCACGGCGCCGGGTGTCTCGAACAGCTTGCGCAGCAGGGTGTTGGTCATCGAATGGCCGGACTTGTCACCGGTGAAATGACCCAGGATCGGACCACCCGCCAGATAAAGGTCACCCAACGCATCCAGCATCTTGTGACGAACGGCTTCGTCCGTATAGCGCAGGCCACCCGGGGTCAGAACCTCGTCACCCTGCACCACAACAGCGTTTTCCAGCGTACCGCCCAGGGCCAGACCGTTTTCGCGCATGGCTTCCACGTCGATACGGCGGCAGAAGGTGCGGCAATCGCTCAGCTCGCGCACGAAGGATCCGTTGCGCATATCCAGCGTTTTGGTCTGATTGCCGATAGCGGCATCTTCAAAGTCGATATGGAAATCGATGATCAGCCCATCCGCCGGAGCGATAGATGCGCTGGCCCCCTCGCGCGATGCGGTGACGGGTTTCAGCACTTCATAAGCCAGAACCGGGCTGGCCTGACGGCGCACGCCCTTGGCCATGATGCCCCGCACAAAATCAATGGACGACCCGTCCATGATCGGCACTTCGGGCCCGTCAATCTCGATCAGCGCGTTGTGCACGCCGCAACCTGCAAGCGCCGCCATGATATGTTCGACGGTCGACACCGACACGCCTGCATCATTGATCAACCGGGTGCACAGCGGCGTACGTTCGACAATGTCATAGATGGCAGGGATCAAAGCGTTGCCCAGCTCGATATCCGTCCGTTTGAACCAGATGCCATGACCTGCTGCTGCCGGTTTCAGAACCATGACAACAGGCTGACCGCCATGCAGTCCGACGCCTTTGAACGTGACCGGAGATTTGAGCGTATGTTGCAAAATGGGCCTCAGCGAGTGGTGTCCAGCCTCGGACGGCTGTGTTGGACTCCCAGTTAAGGAAGCGGGCGGTCAGGCTCAACTCACTCTTTGTAACTGAATGAAACATCACTGTAACAGATCGGCAAAACCCTGCTTATCTGCTCATAAATCCTTAACAAATATAGAAAAAGGGCCGCCTGATGGCGACCCCTGATGCTCATTTTGTTACCGCGATCAGTTGGCTTGACGGCGCAGGAAAGCCGGAATTTCGATCCGCTCCTGGTCGGGATCCGCTTCTTCATGCGCAGGTGCCGTGGCGTCAGCCTGCCGCATCGCGGGCTGCTGACGGACCGGCTGCGCGGGGGTATCCGCGGCGTGACCGGTCATGCGGTCGATCAGACGGTTAAAGCCAAAGCGGGGGCGTTCTTCGGCTTCAGCTTGCGGCTGCGGCGCGGGTTCCGGCGACCGTGTTGCGGTCAGACGCTGTGCTGCCGAGGGGACATTCTGCACCGCCGCCTGCAAGCGCTGCAGCGCTTCGGGCGAAGGCGTTCCCGCCGCATGCGGTTGCGCGGCGTAGGCGTCCGGCGCCTGCTCAACAGGTTCCGGCTGCGGTTCGAACTCAGCGACACGCGGTTGGTAGGCGGGCGGCGGAAGGCCATCATCGTCCTGTTCGTCACGCGGCTGGAATTGCGCGGGCTCTTCGGTTGCCTCGAACAGCGAGGGTTCGCGATTTTCCGGCATCTGAGGCGCGGCCTCTGCCACTTCTGCCGCGGCAGGTGCTTCTTCACGCACAGGTTCTTCGGCCGATACGGTGCGGGTCAGCGGCTCGGACATCGAACGGCGCGCAACCGGCACATCGCTGGTTTTTTCCGTGGCATCGATCCCGGTCGCCACGACCGAAACACGCATTCCGCCTTCCATCGCGGTGTCGAGGGTCGAACCGACGATGATATTGGCCTCGGGGTCCACTTCCTCGCGAATGCGGTTGGCGGCCTCGTCCAGTTCGAACAGTGTCAGGTCGTGCGAGCCTGTGATGTTGATCAACACGCCTTTCGCGCCTTTGAGGCTGATTTCGTCCAGCAGCGGGTTGGCGATGGCCTTTTCGGCGGCCTGAATGGCGCGATCTTCGCCGGTCGCCTCGCCCGTGCCCATCATCGCCTTGCCCATCTCGTCCATCACGGCGCGCACGTCCGCGAAGTCGAGGTTGATCAGACCCGGACGCACCATCAGATCAGTCACGCCCTTGACGCCCTGATACAGAACGTCATCGGCCATCGAGAACGCCTCGGTGAACGTGGTCTTTTCATTGGCCAGACGGAACAGGTTCTGGTTCGGGATGATGATCAGCGTGTCAACGACCTGTTGCAGCGCTTCAACGCCGTCTTCGGCCTGACGCATGCGCTTGGCACCTTCGAACTGGAAGGGTTTGGTGACAACGCCAACGGTCAGCACACCCAGTTCCCGCGCGGCCTGCGCGATGATCGGCGCGGCCCCGGTACCGGTACCCCCGCCCATACCGGCGGTGATGAAACACATATGCGCACCTGCCAGATGATCGACGATCTGTTCGATGCTTTCTTCGGCGGCGGCGGCCCCAACCGTCGGACGGGCCCCTGCCCCCAGACCTTCGGTGACCTTCACACCCAGTTGCACCCGCGCCGAAGACTGGCTTTGCTGCAACGCCTGCGCGTCGGTGTTGGCGACGACAAAATCGACGCCGTCCAACTGTTTTTCAATCATGTTGTTGACCGCGTTGCCGCCTGCGCCGCCAACGCCAAATACTGTAATCCGAGGCTTCAGTTCGTCGTGCCCGGGCATCGAAAGATTCAATGTCATGCTCTGTCCGCCTGTATTTTTGTTCCGCCAAAGCGGTGTTTTTCTTACCTATCCTTGTTCGATTCTATCCTTGTGATGCGCAAAGGTCACGTCAAAAATCGCGCAAATCCACAAAATATGGAGGAAATAAGGCATCAAACGGCGGTATTTCGCACCAGCCGCCAAATCTTGCGGAGTGGCCTAAAGATGCCACAAGACAGCCGAAAACCGCGCCGTGGCGATTGATTTGCACACGGACGGAAATCCCGGTTTTGGTAGGGCGGAAAACTGCTCAATGTCCTGCCGCCGGGCCTCTGACGGGCCTTGTGGATATCTTTAGGGATAAATCCCGCAGTCGCAACCGGTTTCTTTAGCTGATCGGGGCACTTGGACAGTCCAAGCCGTTTTCGGTGATGCTGCGCACCTCTTGAATTTCGCCGTTTGTCAATGACGCCAGCCGGACCATCAGGCGGTCTTCATGCAGAAACGGCCACCAGCAGACCGGAATGCCATCCGGGTCATTGTCATATAGAAAGCAGATCTGGCCGTTGGGCGTGGTGATCTGCCCGTAGACGCAGCCCCTCCCTGCTTCCCGCCAGACCGAAGTTCTGTGGTTCAGGAATTCCTCCGTTCCGACCAGATCACCGCTGCGGATCTCGTAGAACATGACGGTTTTGCCGATAACGGCGTCCAGAAAAACCTCGGGCGTGATCAGGGTTTGGGCCGGGGCGAGACCCGGCCACAACGCCAGAGCGGCGCCGCCAAGGGTTTTACCAATTGTCACGGAACCACCGCACCGCGCGCTTGAACGGGCGCGCGGCATAGGTATCGACCGGAATTTCGAAATCCCACCATTCGTCCTGCGGATGTGCCGCAAACAGGCTGAGACCTACGGCTGAGGAAAAGCCCGGCCCCGTCGCCGATTGCGGCAGGCCGTGAACGCGCAGCGGACGGCCCAGGCGGACCCTTTGACCCAGAATGCGCGTGGCCAAACCGTCCAGCCCCATGATCTGGCTGCCGCCCCCGGTCAGAACGATCTGCTGGCTGGGCATATGTTCGAACCCGGCGGCATCCAGCCGCACGCGGACCTCTTCCAGAATTTCCTCGACCCGAGGCCGCATGATACCGATCAATTCAGCCCGGCTGACGGTACGGCGATCATGCTCCCAATCGCCGGTATCGCCGCCGATATCGATCAGGTCGCGATCATCGGCCCCGGTGGCATGGACGCCGCCGTTAAAGGTCTTGATCCGCTCGGCCACGGCAGTCGGCACGCCGAGACCCATCGAGATGTCCTGCGTCACGTGATCGCCGCCCATGCGCACGCAGTCGGCATAGATCATGTGTTTCTTCATAAAGATCGAGACGCTGGTCGTGCCACCGCCCATGTCGATACAGGCGGCACCCAATTCCTGCTCATCCTCGACCAGCGCCGAGATGCCCGACACATAGGCCGAGTTCGCAATCCCCGCCAATTCCAGATCGCAGCGTTTGATGCAACGCACGATGTTCTGAATCGCCACAGCGTCGACAGTCAGCATGTGCATGTCCACGGCAAGGCTCTGCCCCAACTGCCCACGCGGATCGATCAGGCCCGAGCGGTTGTCCAGCGCAAAATTCACCGGCTGGGCATGCAGCACCTCGCGCCCTGCCCCGTAATCCGGCACGTCGCAAGCGTTGAGCACTCGGCCCACCTCGGCCTCGGTCACAAGCTGGCCTTCCAGATCGACTTGCGCGTCCAGACCGTAAGAGCGCGGGTTTGCGCCCGAGAAACAGGCGATCACGTGATCGACACGAATATCGGCCATCTTCTGCGCTGCCTGCAATGCGGTGCGAATGGCGCGCTCGGTTTCCTGCATCGCGGTGACTTCACCGAATTGCACCCCGCGCGAGCGTGTGGTCGCCGCGCCAATCACGCGGAACCCGGTCTGCCCGGCCATCGACCCGATGGTGTTGTCTTCGCTCAGCCGACCGGTCCCGTCAAACCGCAGCACAAGGCATGCGATCTTGGAACTGCCCACATCCAGAATGGCGATAACGCCCCGTTGCATCGCTTGTCTGCGCATCTGCCGCATGGCGCGCTGGGACTGATAAAGATCGGTCATCATGGTTGCTACTGCCCGTTACTCGCGTTCACTTTTGTATTCCACCAGTCTTCGCTGGCGGCTTTGGTCATTCTTATAGTTGGCCGGTTCCCAAGGCGCATGTCGACCACGGCCACATCACGCTCCAGCAGGTCCTGCACCTCGTTCACCGCCAGCACACGCTCCAGCGCGCGCACCGGGCGCTCGGTCGGCAGCATGATCCGCTGACCACGATCCAGCACCAGATCCCAGCGGCGCTCACCCACGCGCACCAATCCCCGGACACGAGTGCCAAGGCTGCGCGAGGTCTGAAAAATCTCAAGCGCCTCGGCCACATGCGCATCCGCACCTTCGCCCGCAATCAAGGGCAGGCCCGCATGATCCTTGCGCGAGGCCGCCTGATCCACGTGCACACCGGTCTCATCCAACAGCTCAACGCCGTCACGGGTGCGCCAGACGATCACGGGCTGCCGTTCGACCACATCGACCTGAAGGATGCCTCCGGGCCGGATTCGCACGGTCGCGGATTTCACCGGGTCCAGCCCGGTGATCGTGTCGCGCATCTGTTCGACATCCAGATCCCAGGAACTGATCGGGAAATCCAACGGCACCACTTCGCGAATATCGTCGGCCAGACCGGCCCCTGCGCCATCAATGGCCATCAGGTTGACCATGAATTCCGGACGCTCCTGAATCGAGGTGCGGATGTCGGCGATATAGGTGCTGACCGCCTCGCGCCGATCTTCCGACGCAAAGTACAGGCCGATGGCAGCAGCCACCGCGCAAATCGGCAGGCCCAGCTTGACACCCAGTCGAATGCCCGGCGTCAGCATCCACCGCTGGAACCGATAGCTGAGCCGCGACGGCGCAGGATCAGCCCGGCGCGCTGTGCGGTTGAACAGCTTTACTCCGCTCAAGCGCAGAACGGGCTGAGTGTCATGGGGTTCCGTATCCGCAGATTCAAAATCGGCATCCGGACCGGCCAAGGCCTTGGTTCGGTGAATCACTGGCGCGCGGGTGGCTGTCAGCGGTCGCATGAGGCGTCCTCCACCATCCACACACAAAGCTGGCCGAATGTCATGCCCAGATGCTGCCCCTGCTCGGGCACCAACGAGGTCGGCGTCATGCCCGGCTGAGTATTGGTCTCCAGCAGGAACAAGCCGTCGCGCCCCTTGCTGTCGTCCCAGCGGAAATCGGTCCGGCTGACGCCCTTGCAGCCCAGCACATTGTGGGCGCGCAACGCGTAGTCCATGCACAGATCGAAAATCTCGGACGGAATCTCGGCAGGCAACACATGCCACGAGCCGCCGGGCTTGTATTTGGCGTCATAGTCATACCAGCCGCCATCGGTCATGATCTCGGTCACGGTCAGGGCGCGATCGCCCATCACCGTCACCGTCAACTCGCGCCCCGCCACGTATTGTTCGACCATCACCTGATCGGGCATGTCCTCGGACAGCTGCGGCGGGCCGTTCGCGTTTTCATGCACGATATAAATGCCGACGCTGGACCCTTCGTTGTTGGGCTTGGCCACGTAGGGCGGTGGCATGACGTGATCGGCCATCACATCCGACTTGGCGGCAATCACACTTTCCGCGATGGGCAGCCCGGCCACCCGAAACGCCTCTTTGCTGCGCTGCTTGTCCATCGCCAGGGCCGAGGCCAGCACGCCCGAATGCGTATAGGGAATGCGCATCCATTCCAGCAGACCCTGCACACAGCCATCCTCACCCCAGCGGCCATGCAGGGCGTTGAATACAACATCCGGTTTGATGTCCAATAGGCGCGCATAGAGGTCGGGACCCGCGTCCAGCTCGACCACTTCAATGCCTTCTCCCACAAGGGCGGCTGCGCATTCGCGCCCGCTGCTGAGTGACACCTCGCGTTCCGCCGAGGGGCCGCCCATCAATACCGCCACTTTGGGGTTTGTCCTGCTCGACAGTCCCACTTTGTGCGCCTCAATGTCCCCGGACCTTATGTCGTGGTCCGTACTGCGTTATGCCTTTGATCCGTCGCCTTAATTTGCCTGTTATGGTCTGACGGTTGGGGCTTTATTCTGTCAGCGGATCACCGACCCGCATGATTTCCCACTCTAGCGTGATGCCGCTTGTTTCGTAAACCTTTTTTCGCACCTCTTCGCCCAGCCCTTCGAGGTCGGCAGCGGTGGCGTCACCGGTATTGATCAGGAAATTCGAGTGCTTCGGGCTCATCTGCGCACCGCCCTTGGTGGCCCCGCGCATCCCCGCATCATCGATCACCTTCCACGCCTTGAGGTCATGGACATCATCTTCCCGCCCCGTCGAGGAAAAACCCGCCGGGTTGCGGAAGGTCGATCCGGCGCTGCGATCCTTGGTCGGCTGAGTTT
Source organism: Ruegeria sp. C12 (assembly GCF_056537745.1). Classification (NCBI taxonomy): domain Bacteria; kingdom Pseudomonadati; phylum Pseudomonadota; class Alphaproteobacteria; order Rhodobacterales; family Roseobacteraceae; genus Ruegeria; species Ruegeria sp. C12. The sequence goes on along the minus strand of NZ_JBQFSA010000001.1, from coordinate 519,187 downwards.
CATCCCGCTTTTTCAGCTGCGCTTCCATGCGGGCATGCAGGTCTTCCGGATTGCCCGAGGGGCCTTCGAACGTCGCCGAAACCAGCACCGCACCTTCGGGCAGATCGGTCTGGCGGTATCGGAAGTTCAGATCCTCAGGGGTCAGGTCCACGACCTCGCCCTGCCGCGTGACGATGGTGGCTTTGCGCAGAACATCCGCTGTGTAACTGCCATAGCAGCCCGCGTTCATCCGCACCGCGCCACCGATTGATCCGGGAATTGTGCGCAGAAAAGTCAGGTCAACCCCCGCATCCGCCGCCTTCCGCGCCACATGCGCATCCAGCGCCGCCGCGCCTGCAGTGACGGTGTTACCCTCGACCGAGATACCATTGAACCCGCGCCCCAGCCGGATCACCACGGAACGCAAACCACCATCGCGTACGATCAGGTTAGACCCGACGCCCATCGGAAAAACAGGAGTGTCTGCGGGCAGATCGCGCAGAAAGCCCCGCAAGTCTTCCAGATCGGCAGGTTGAAACAGATAGTCCGCTGGCCCGCCAACGCGGAGCCATGTCAGGTCGTTGAGGCTGCGATTTTGGGACAGCCTGCCGCGTGTCGATGGAAGAGTGCTCATGGCCGCTAGATCGCGGATTTAGGCGACCAAGGCAAGACGTATAAGGGATACGTTGCTTAGACCCGCCGACGCAGCCAACGCCCGAGGTAAATCACCGGCCACCGAAGCACGGACATCCCCATTCCCAGCACCAGCAAACCAATCCATGGGCCATGCTCGAACGTGACATATCCAACGATGGGAATGCCCACCGCAATCAGGATATATGCGCGGGTCCAGTGGTTGTCCTTGCTGGGGATCATCGCCAGCACGTTGGCGGCCACACCCCAAGCAGCGGCGAGAGCAATCGACCAGCTCATTCCGTGACCTCCCGGCCCGTCCATTTGCGCCAGTAAAAGCGGATGGGATTGCGGAACATCGACACGAACCCGGCAAAGGCCGCAACCGACCAGAACCAGCCGTGATCATAGCCCAGCCACAGGATCAGAACCGGCGCGCAGGTCAGCAGCAAGATACCCGGAGGGAATTGCAGCCGCATCGGCAACAGCGCCACGATAGTCGCGCAGATCACCCAAAGCGCGGCAAAGATCATCGAATAGTCCATTCGCCCCCTCCACGGGTACGCGGTATCAGTGAATACTCTATCACACTTTCAGGTTGTGCGGCAAATGAGGATGAACGTCAAACTGCTTGTTTTCTTTGCAATCTCTCAGGCAGCCCGTTGGCCCAAGCACTGATCGTACCGGCCCCGAGGCAGACGACCATATCGCCCGGACGAGCCTGTTCCCGAACGAGACGTTCCAGATCATCTTCGCTCAAGATCGCGCGGGAATGGCGGTGGCCGTGACGGATCAGACCTTCGACCAGATCGTCGCGGGACGCGCCTTCGATTGGGTCCTCTCCGGCAGCAAACACTTCGGCAATGGCGACGACGTCGGCATCGTTAAAGCAGGTGCAGAAATCGTCGAACAGGTTGGACAGGCGGGAATAGCGGTGCGGCTGGTGGACAGCGATCACACGGCCTTCGGTCGCCTGACGCGCGGCTTTCAACACAGCAGCGATTTCGACCGGATGGTGGCCGTAGTCGTCGATGATGGTGACTCCATCGACCTCGCCCACCTTAGTGAAACGACGGTTCACACCGCCGAAATTGGCCAGTGCCTCTCGGATTTCCGCGGCCTTCATGCCCAGATGGCGTGCGACGGCCACCGCAGACAGCGCATTTGACACGTTGTGATCGCCCGGCATCGGCAGGGTGCAGCCCTCGATCACTTTGTCTTCGTATTGCAAGTGGATGTCGAAATGCGCGACGCCACCCTTGTAGGTCAGGTTCTCGGCCCGCACATCCGCCTGCGCGTTGAAACCATAGGTGCGCACGCGGCGGTCGGTGATGCGCCCCACCAAAGCCTGCACCTCAGCATGATCGGTGCAGCAGACAGCCAGACCGTAGAAGGGCAGGTTCGAGACGAACTCGTAGAACCCATCGCGCAAGGTGTCGAAATCGCCCCAATGCTCCATATGCTCGGGGTCGATATTGGTGACGATGGCGATGGTTGCAGGCAGGCGGTTGAACGAGCCATCGGATTCGTCAGCCTCGACCACCATCCATTCGCCCTGCCCCATTCGCGCGTTCGAGCCATAGGCGTGAATAATGCCGCCATTGATCACGGTCGGGTCAAAGTCACCGGCCACCATCAACTCGGCCATCATTGTGGTCGTGGTGGTTTTGCCGTGGGTTCCGGCAATCGCGATGTTCGAGCGCAAGCGCATCAGTTCGGCCAGCATATCCGCCCGGCGGACAACAGGCAGGCCTTGGGCGCGCGCCTCATCCAGTTCCGGGTTGCCCGGTTTGATCGCGGTCGACGTGACAACCACTGCAGCGTTCTTGAGGTTCTCGGCCTTTTGCCCCACGAAAATCTCGGCTCCCAGCGAGGCCAGACGGTCGGTGATTTTCGACGCCTTCAGATCCGATCCCTGAACCCTGTACCCAAGGTTCAGCAACACCTCGGCAATGCCGGACATCCCGATCCCGCCGATCCCGACGAAATGGATCGGCCCTACGTCCTGCGGCAGTTTGGTTGCTGGGGTCATGTGGTCTCCTTCTGCGCCAGTTGCTCGACCTGGGCAACCAGACGCTCGGTGGCGTCCGGTGCCCCGACCGACAAGGCGGCGTGGGCCATTTTCTGTGCGGCTTCGGGGTTTGTCAGAACCGTGGTCATTTGCTCGGTCAACGCGGCCGCGTCAAGAGCATTTTCAGGGATCATGATCGCCCCGCCTGCCTGTACCAGCCCACGGGCATTGGCGGTCTGGTGATCGCCAGCGGCGGCAGCAAACGGGATCAGGATCGAAGGCCGCCCGATGACCGAGATATCGGCCACGCTGGACGCACCCGAGCGGCTGATCACCAGCTGCGCATCCGACATACGGCGGGGCACATCGTCAAAGAACGGTTGAACATCGGCGCGGATGCCATGGTCGGCGTAGAAGGCGGTGACGCGGTCGCCATCCTCGTCCCGCGCCTGATGCGAGACGCGGATGTAGGATCGAAGGAATTCGGGCAATGCAGCGATCGCTCCGGGCACGACATCGCTGAGGATGCGCGCGCCCTGCGATCCGCCCATCACCAAAACCGACATCGGGTATTCGCCCGGCGGGATATAGGGAGCGGCTGCCCGATCCAGAACGGCCGCGCGCACCGGGTTGCCGGTGTGGATGCCTCGCGCGCCCTCCGGCAGATCGGTGGGCCAGACACCGCAGGCCACCTGAGCGACGCGGGTGGCAAACAGTTGGTTCACACGTCCAAGAACGCCGTTCTGTTCGTGGATCATGCGCGGGATTTTCAGCAGTGTCGCCGCACCCAGCGCCGGGATCGAGGGATACCCCCCGAAGCCCACGACCACTTCCGGTTTGTCGCGCATCATCTGAAAGGCCATGCTGGCGACGCCGCCAGCAATCTTTGGCCCGACCAGCGCCTTGGCAGCGAGACCCCCACGCGCGAAAGTGGCCGAGGATGCCTCGACAATCTCAACGCCTTCGGGGAAGGCACCGGTATAGCGCGCGCCGCGCGGATCGGTGGACAGGCGCACGCGCCAGCCCTTGTGCAGCATCGCCTCGGCCAGCGCTTGCGCCGGGAACATGTGGCCCCCGGTGCCGCCCGCCGCAATCAGAAGGTAGGGTTTGCTCATCAACCTCGTCCGCGCAGAATATCGCCAAGCTCGCCCTGTGGGCGGGTGCGGGTGAAGGCCAGTAACATGCCGATGGCGATGCCGCCTGCGATCAGGGACGAACCACCATAGCTGACAAAGGGCAGCGTCATGCCCTTGGCAGGCAGCAGGCGCACCGCAACACCCATATTGATCATCGCTTGAACGCCGAACATGCAGGCCAGACCGGTGCCCGCCAGTCGGATGAACATGTCCCGTTCGCGCATCAGCCGCAAAAGCGAGCGTACAACGATCAGCGAATAGAGCGCGATGATGATCAGCACCAGGATCAGGCCGTATTCCTCGGCCGCCACAGCGATGATGAAATCCGTATGCGCATCGGGCAGAGACCACTTCACCTGCCCCTCACCCACGCCAACACCAAACAGACCGCCTTCACGGATGGCGTTGGTGGCATAGCCAAGTTGGGTGGTCGGATCGACCTCTTGATTCAGAAACCCGTCGATGCGGCGCGCAAAGTGGTCCGAGTTGGAATAGGCGAACATACCGCCCAGCACGACCACGCCCGCCATGCCAACCAGCAGCAGCATGGGCGCCCCGGCCACGAAATACATCACGCCCCAGCCGAACAGGATCAGACACGCCTGCCCGAAATCGGGCTGCATCACCAGCATCCCGACAATCGCCATGCACAGTGCAAAAGACCACAACCGCCCCGGAGGGCCGTTGATCTGCTGCGAGGCCGCCAGCAACCATGCGGCCACAACCACAAATCCGGGCTTCAGAAATTCAGAAGGCTGCAACGAGGCGAAGCCCAGCGAATACCACCGCACCGCCCCTTTGCCAAAATCGGTACCAAAGATCGGCAGGAAGGCCAGCGCGACGAACGCCCCCAGAAAGCCCAGAACCGCCAGACGGCGCACAAGGGTCGGAGACATCATCGACGTCAGCAGCATCGCAATCAGCGCCAGCCCGCCGAACAACACCTGCCGTTCAACATAGTGAAACGGATCAAACCCGTTGCGCCCGGCCAGCGGCGGCGATGAGGCCAGCCCCAGCAACAGCCCGATGACAAACAGGATCAGAACGCAGGACATCGTCCAGCGATCAATCGTACGCCACCACTTTGGTAGAATCGGTTCCCCGCGCTGGCCCTGGACCGCGCCATACACCATCTCAGTCATGAGATACCGCCACTTACTGCCTCACTCGTGTCCCGTTTTCGGGATCTGGTTGAGAGTCTACAGGGATTTTGGCGATTGGGCTAGGGAAATGAAGGGCAACGCACAAAAGAACAGAACCCTACTTTTTCTCTGCTCAGCGTCGAGGCTAGAGTTGCGGCATGAAACACAGCATTCTTCATAGCGTAGCCCATAACTTCACCGATTCACTGGCTGGTGGCCTTAGCTTCGTTGTGCCGGGCCACATGATCGGAATTTCGGTGTTTGCCGAGGCGGCTCGACATATAAACGGCTATTTCATCGCCAACTTCCTAACGGGCCGGGCTTGCGGTGAGTTGCTCGACGATGAGTTGGCAACCTTTCTTCCGCTGTTCAGAAACGCGTTCCCTGATTTTTGCGAGCAAAACCAAGTAAACTATTCTGACTACACCGCTTTTCTGGTGCGCTTTATATCTCAGTCAAGCGGAAATAAATATGTGATCACCATCGAAGATCGCAATGGACGTCGATCTTCAAGAGAGTATCTCGGCAATAGTGGCAAGCGCTCTGAAATAGTCGATCCGCTTGGAAGACGCAGACCCAAGAAGCTTCGAGTTCCTCTAGACTAGATCCAGCCCCATCGAGTTATTTTTGCGCTCGAATTCGCTCCAATCGATCCGAGTGCACTTGCCATCCCCTTCAATCCACGCCATCCCTCGCCCATGACCTACGACACGATCATCCTCGGGGCCGGTGCAGCCGGTATGATGTGCGCCGCCCACTGCGGCGGGCGCGTTTTGGTGATCGACCATGCAAAAGCCCCCGGCGAGAAAATCCGCATCTCGGGCGGCGGGCGCTGCAATTTCACCAACATGTATGCGGGACCGGCAAATTTCCTGTCCCAGAATCCGCATTTCTGCAAATCCGCCCTGGCGCGCTATACGCAATGGGATTTCGTCGATCTGGTCGGGCGCCACAATATCGCGTGGCACGAGAAAACGCTGGGGCAGCTATTCTGCGACGGTTCCTCGAAACAGATCATCCAGATGCTGCTGACCGAGATGGAGCGCGCCGGGGCCGAGCTGTGGGTGCGAACTGAACTCAGGGACCTGCGCAAGACCGAGGCCGGGTTTGAACTTGAGGTCGACCGCGAAGGTCAGCGCCTCAGCCTGACTTGCAGCAACCTCGTGCTGGCCACCGGCGGCAAGTCGATCCCAAAGATGGGGGCGACTGGTCTGGCATATGACATCGCGCAGCAATTCGGGCTGCGAATCACCGAAACACGTGCCGCTTTGGTCCCGTTCACCTTCTCGGACGGGAAATTCAAAGACCTCTCGGGCGTCTCGCTGCCAGCGCGGCTGTCAAACGACCGTACTAGCTTTGACGAGGCGCTGCTGTTCACCCATCGCGGGCTCAGCGGTCCGTCGGTGCTGCAACTGTCGTCCTATTGGCGCGAGGGCGAGGCGATCCGCGTCAACCTGATCCCCGATCTGCCTCTGTTCGACCTGCTGCGCGATCAACGCCAAAGCGGCGGGCGCAAGGCACTGACCACAGAATTGGCCCGCCACCTGCCCGCGCGGCTGGTGGACTACCTCAGCCAGCATATCCCGATGCAGGGCAATCTGGCCGACCAGTCCGACGCGGCGCTCAAAGACCTGATCGCCGCCCTGTCCGATTGGCATCTGACCCCTTCGGGCACTGAAGGCTATCGCACCGCCGAGGTCACTCTGGGCGGGATCGACACAGACGACCTGTCGTCAAAAACGATGGAGGCCAGGGAGATCCCCGGCCTCTATGCGATTGGTGAAGCGGTGGATGTCACCGGCTGGCTGGGCGGATACAACTTTCAATGGGCGTGGTCCTCGGGGCATGCCGCCGGAACCGCCATTGCAAGCCGTCAGCATCCTTAGCCGACGACGTTATACCCGCGCCCGCGCATGCAGTTGCGCACGATGACTTCCTGGTTCTGGTTGTTCTGCAACGCGCTTGCGCCCGCGCCCAGCAACGCCCCTGCGACAGCCGTACGGCCAAGGTCGCTGGCGCTGTCATCAATGATCGCCTTCGCACCCGCCGCACCCGCTGCACCAATTGCCGCCGCACCTGCCGTTCGGCCATCAACAGTTGGCTGCGTCCGGGCCAGAGCCTGACACTGCGCCAGATCCGCATTGTAATTCGGGCCAATATTGCCGTCGATGATTGGCGTATAATTGGCACCCGAGCTTGCACAGGCCCCAATCAGCAGCACCGCTGGCAAGGCCATCAATTTCTTTCGGTTGGACATATCCGTAACCTCGTTTTCTAACGTCCCGCCAAGGCAAGACCAAATCCGGTGGGGCGTCAAGCCGATAGCGACCCAGAGCAGATGAACCGGCGGTCGATTGCAACCGCGTTATTCAGCCAGTCTTTGCCGCACATTGTCGGCAAAATCCTCACCGCGTTGTTCGAAGTTATCATATTGGTCGAAACTTGCAGCAGCGGGCGCAAGTAACACGGTGTCGCCCGTTTCGGCATCCGCCATCGCCTGCTCGACCGCTGCGGCCATGGTTGTGCACACCTGCGCGTCCACGTTCAGTTGCATGGCGAAACCTGCCGCCTCGCGCCCGATGACATAAGCCTTCAGCACATCGCTTGCAGCATCGTTCAGCGCGTCCAGCCCGCCCTCTTTCTTCAACCCGCCGCAGATCCAGCGAATCCGCTTGAACGCGCCCAGCGCCTTCACCGCGCTGTCAACATTGGTGGCCTTGGAATCGTTCACATAAGTCACGCCCCCGGCTTCGGCGATGATCTGGCTGCGATGGGGCAGGCCCGGATAGCTGTGCAGAGCGTCCTCGATCACCCGAGGCGCCAACCCCAGCGAACGGCAGGCCGCATAGGCCGCGCAGGCGTTCTGGTGGTTATGGGTCCCCGGCAGGCCCTTGATCGCCCGCAGATCGATCGAACCCGCCTGCCGCCCCTTGCGGTATTCCGACAAGAACCCCTTGCGGGCAAAGACCTGCCAGCCCGGACCGGTCAGCTTGCGCTCGACTGATATGCGGATCACCCGATCATCTGCTGGCCCCTCGGCCATCTGCCCAGCCAGAAACGCGCCCTCGGCCTCATCCACGCCAATGACTGCGCGATCCGGCCCGCCTTCGGCAAACAACCGTCTTTTGGCAGCAAAATAGCCCCCCATACCACCGTGACGGTCCAGATGATCCGGCGAAAGGTTAGTAAATACTGCCACATCCGGCGTCAGAGAGCGGGCGAGTTCCGTCTGATAGCTGCTAAGCTCCAGCACCACGACCGAGCCATCGCCCCCCGGATCAATATCCAGCACCCCGCGCCCGATATTTCCGGCCAATTGCGCATCGCGCCCAGCCTCGGTCAGAATGTGATGGATCAGCGCCGCCGTGGTCGATTTTCCGTTCGACCCGGTCACCGCGATTACGCGCGGCGGGGTGTCATAATTGTTCCATTCCGGCCCGGCAAAGGAACGGAAGAACAGCCCGATATCATTATCGACCGGAACGCCCGCGTCCAAAGCCGCCGCGACAACCGGATTGGGCGTCGGATACAAATGCGGAATGCCCGGAGACACGATCAACGCCGCAATCTGATCAAACGCCCCGTTCCGAAGCAGATCGGTGCAAACGAACCCCTCAGCCTCAGCCGTATCCCGCGCATCCGGATTGTCATCCCAGCACACCGGCTGAGCCCCACCCGCCCGTAGTGCCCGTGCGGTGGCCAGCCCAGACCGCCCCAGCCCCAGAACCGCAACTTTCTGTCCTGAAAACCCTTTGACCGGGATCATGTCCTTTGCCCTTCGTCTAGCTTTGCCTCAAACCAATCCACGCGTTCAGCAATCGGTGCTTTCGGAACAAGCAGAGTTTGAAACCCGAGTTTCGGTAAGCGGTCGCACAAAGCCTCATACTCCGCAAGTGCGTCGGACAAATCGTGCCTTCGTTGTTCATCTTTTTCATAGATTTCAGGCCACGGTGGGAACAGAAATACGCGGCGATCATAGCCGAGGTGCAATATCCTGTTCCGTAAAGCGCTTTCCAGAGCGGCACCGGTTCGGTCGAACCAGATTAAAGCGTCCAGTGCTGAACGGTCGAACAAGACCAACCCATCCGGAGCCCCGGCCATATCATCGAAAGCGGTTTGGATCACCTTTCGACAAAAGGCTTCCGGGTTGGCCCATGGCACGGCACCCCCGCTTTCCCTTTGCTCGTTCATCACAACGCGGCGACCCGGTTCCTCAACCGTCGCATAGCCGCGCCGGGCCATTTCGTTAAGAAGTGTGGACTTACCACCGCCCGAACACCCGGACAGTACAATCCGGCGATCGCTCACCGAACCTTCAACGTCGCCAACCCGATCATCGCCAGGATCAGCGAGATGATCCAGAAGCGGATCACAATGGTTGGCTCGGCCCAGCCCTTTTTTTCATAATGGTGATGGATCGGGGCCATCAGGAAGACGCGTTTGCCGGTGCGTTTGAAATAGAGGACCTGAATGATCACGCTCAGCGCTTCGACCACGAACAAACCGCCGACGACGGCCAGAACCAGCTCGTGTTTCGTAGCGACAGCTATGGCGCCCAGCGCACCGCCCAGCGCCAGTGATCCGGTGTCGCCCATGAACACGGCCGCAGGCGGCGCGTTGTACCACAGGAAGCCAAGCCCCGCGCCGAACAGGGCCGAGGTGAAGATGAAGATCTCACCGGTGCCGGGCACGTAGTGCACGTCCAGATACTCGGTAAAGTCTACCCGGCCCACGGCGTAGGCGATGATCCCCAGGGTCGAGGCCGCGATCATCGCGGGCATGATGGCCAGACCGTCCAGACCATCGGTCAGGTTCACCGCATTTGCGGCCCCCACGATAACGACAATAGCGAACGGGATATAGAAGATGCCCAGATTGACCAGAGTGTCCTTGAACACCGGCACGGCCAGTTGGTTTTGCAGTATTTCAGGATGATGCAGAGTGGCCCAGAGCGAGGCCAGAACGGCGATGATAACGCCCAGCGCAAGCCGCATCCGGCCCGAAACACCCTTAGTATTCTGCTTTGAAACCTTCGCGTAATCGTCCGCGAAGCCGATGGCCGCATAGGCCAGAGTCACGAACAGCACCATCCAGACATAGGGATTGTCCCACCGCGCCCAGACAAGCGTCGATGTCACCAGCGCGCCGACGATCAGCAACCCGCCCATGGTAGGCGTTCCAGCCTTGGAAAAATGCCCCTCTGGCCCGTCATCGCGGATCGGCTGGCCTTTGCCCTGCTTCCTGCGCAGCACGTTGATCAGCGGCTTGCCGAAGATGAAGCCAAAGATCAGCGCGGTCATGAAGGCGCCGCCTGCGCGGAAGGTAATGTAGCGGAAGAGGTTCCAGAAATCCCCTCCGTCCGACAAGGCGGTCAACCAATACAGCATTACAAAACCCTTCTCACACGAGGCTCATGGGTGCGTTCACCCGTTAAGCGCGCCCCCTTGCCCCATTTTGCGCAGACCGTCAACAATCCGCGCCAGAGCCATGCTCAGCGAGCCCTTGGCCAGCACAGTATCGCCGGTTTTGATCAGTTCAGGCAGGTGCACGGCCATCTCGGCGCTGGTTTCAAACCACAGCCCGCGCTTGTTGGCTGGCAGGGCCTGATGCAGAGCCTGCATTAGCGGACCGATGCAATGCACTTGGTCCACACGCGCCATCGCATCGACCTGGGCCATGGCTGCGTGCATGGCCTGTTCCTGCGGCCCCAGTTCTTTCATGTCACCCAGAAAGGCGATGCGGCGCGCGCCTTGCGATGCAGCAAGCACATCCAAGGCGGCCTCCATCGAGGTCGGGTTGGCGTTGTAACTGTCGTCCAGCAGTTCAATCTGTCCGCCAGCGGCCAGCGGCAAGGTCTCGCGCACGCCGCGCCCCTTGACCGGCGACCATTGCCGCAGACCGGCGATGGCCTGATCCAGATCAACGCCCAGTTCGACACAAGCGGCCAAAGCGCCCAATGCGTTCATCGCAAAATGCGTACCGGCGGATTGGACGTCGAAGGTGAACTGCGTGTCACCAACCGCGGCTTGGGCCTGAACCGAATCCGGCCCGGCAGTCACATCCGTCAGTTTGTAATCTGCAGCCTTGCGGCCAAATTCAACGATCCCTGCACCGTGATCTTGCGCCGTGTGACGCAGAATTTCGGCGTGTTCTATATCGGCGTTCACGATGGCTGCGCCGCCGGGTTCCAGCCCCTCGAAAATAGCCGCCTTTTCGTGGGCGATCCCTGCAACCGACTCAAACGCCTCAAGATGAACCGCAGCCACGGTTGTCACCAGCGCCACATGCGGGCGGGCCTGGCGGGCCAGCGGAGCAATCTCGCCGGGGTGGTTCATGCCGATCTCGATCACCGCAAACTCGGTGTCCTGCGGCATCCGTGCCAGTGTCAGCGGCACGCCCCAATGATTGTTGTAGCTGGCGACGCTGGCATGGGTTTTGCCCTGAGTTTCAAGAATGGTTGCCAGCATTTCCTTGGTCGAAGTTTTGCCGACGCTACCTGTTACCCCGACCACGCGCGCATCTGTCCGCGCGCGCGCGGCCTGCCCGAGCGCCTCGAGCCCGGCTTGCACATCTTTGACGATCAACAGCGGCGCATCCTCGGTCACACCCTCGGGGATATGGGAAACCAGCGCCGCCCCTGCGCCCTTCTCAAGCGCCTGAGCCACGAAATCATGCCCGTCACGTGCAGCCTTCAGCGCAACAAACAGATCGCCCGGCTGCAACGTTCTGGTGTCAATCGACACGCCATTTGCCTGCCAATCCGTGGTTGCCCGCCCGCCGGTGGCCTCGGCAGCCTCTGCCGCTGTCCAGAGTGTCATGCGACCCTCCCGTCGAGAGCGGCCACGGAAATGCTCGCCTGCTCGACATCGTCGAAGGGCAGAACCTGATCGCCGACGATCTGGCCGGTTTCATGCCCCTTGCCGGCGATCAGCAACGCGTCGCCCGGCTGCAAGGCGTCGATACCGCGAAGGATGGCCTCGGCCCGGTCGCCTACCTCGGTCGCACCCGGTGCGCCGTCCATGACAGCGGCGCGGATGGTGGCCGGATCTTCGCTACGCGGGTTGTCATCGGTGACGAATACGGTATCCGCATGGTTCGTTGCTGCCTTGCCCATCAGCGGACGTTTGGTGGCATCGCGATCTCCACCTGCGCCAACAATGGCGATCAGACGGCCCATCACGTGCGGGCGTAGCGCCTTTAACGCCGTGGCAACGGCGTCAGGCGTATGGGCATAGTCCACAAACACCGCCGCGCCGTTGTCACGGGTGGCCGCCAGTTGCATGCGCCCCCGAACCGTTGTCAGGTGCGGCAGGGTTTCGAACACCCGCTCGGGCTCATCCCCGGCGGCGATGACCAATCCACAGGCGAGCAGGATGTTTTCGGCCTGAAACCCTCCGATCAGGTTCAGGCGGGTCTGGAAGGTCTTGCCTTGCCAGGAAAACCGCAAATCCTGCCCGGTCGAGTCAAAGCGTTGGTTCATTAGGCAAAGATCGGCCTCGCCCAATCCGACTGTCAGCACCGACTGCCCCCGCGCCTCGGCAATCTTGCGCACGCGGGCTCCCTTTGGGTCGCTGAGGTTGATCACTGCGGTCCCATCATGAGGCAGAACCCGGTCAAACAGCCCCATCTTGGCTGCAAAATAGGCCTCGAATGTTTCGTGGTAGTCCAGATGATCCTGCGTGAAGTTCGAAAATCCGGCGGCGGTTAGCTGTACGCCATCCAGCCTGCGCTGCTCTAGCCCATGCGAAGACGCCTCCATCGCCGCGTGGGTCACGCCATTCTCGGCGGCCTCGGACAAACAGCGATGCAGGGTGATCGGTTCGGGCGTGGTGTGGGCCAGCGGAGCAGTCCAAGCGCCCTCGACACCGGTGGTGCCCAGATTGACGGCGGCATGGCCAAGCTCGGTCCAGATCTGGCGCACAAAGCTGGCAACCGAAGTTTTACCGTTGGTGCCGGTGACCGCCACGATGGTTTGCGGCTGCTGTCCAAACCACAGCGCCGCTGATCCGGCCAGCGCCTGACGCGGGTCTTCGACCACGATCAGGGCGGCGTCGGAAGCGGCCAGTTCGGCTGTCGCGATCCGTGCGCCTTCGGCGTCGGTCAGAACGGCAGCGGCCCCCATGCGCAGGGCAAATTGGATGAACTCGCCGCCGTGGACACGGGTGCCGGGAAGGGCCGCAAACAAGTAGCCGTCTTTGACCTCGCGGCTGTCAACGGCCAGCCCGGTGATATCCGGATTTGCGCCACCGCGTGCGGTCAGGGCCAGTTGGCTGAGTTTCTTTGTCGTTGCGCCCATGACCCACCTGTTCTCTGGCACCCTAATTCGAGGTCAGGGTTATAGCAGCGCCCGCCTCAGGCTCAAGCCGAGGACGCAGGCCCAGCAAAGGGGCAACCCGCCCGATCAGCTCAGCCGCAACCGGGACAGCCGTCCAGCCTGCGGTGCGGCGCTTTTCGCCATAGGCCACGATTGACGGTTCATCCAGCGTGACGATCAGCACGTATTTCGGATCATAGGCCGGAAAGATGGTGGCAAAGGTCGCGATGACCTTGTCATCGTAATACCCGCCACGCGGCTTGGGTTTATCCGCCGTTCCCGTTTTGCCCGCAACGTCATAACCTTTGACATCGCCAAAGCTGGCGGTGCCGTCGGTCACCACTTTGCGCAGCATCTTCTGCGCCTGCGACGCGGCGCTGTCCGACAGAACGCGCGGACCGTATTGCGGGCCGTTTTTCTTCAGGATCGTCGGGCTGACATAGTGCCCGCCATTGGCAATCGCCGCATATCCCGCCGCCAGATGCATCGGGCTGGTCGACAGGCCATGGCCATAGGAAATGGTCACCGTGCTCAACTCACCCCATTTCTTGGGCTTCAGCGGCGCGCCCCCGGCGGCCTCGACAATCTCGAACGGTGTGGGTTCAAACATGCCCAGTGTTTGCAGAAACTCCTGCTGACGTTTGGAACCGATCTGCAAGGCCAACCGCCCGGTTCCCCGGTTCGAGCTATGGACGATCACATCCGCAACGCTGATCTTGCCGTAGTTCTTGCCGTTGAACTCACCAATCGGGAAGCGACCGATTTTCATCGGCCCCGAGGTGTCGATAATGGTCTCGGAGTTCACCAACCCAAGCTGCACGGCCTGCGCGGCAGTAAAGATCTTGAAGACCGAGCCCAGCTCATACACGCCCTGCACATAGCGGTTGAACAACGGGCTGTCCGACGGATCAAAGCCCGAGGTCGGAGGGCGCGGGCGATCGTTGGGATCAAAAGACGGCAGCGACGCGGCCGAGACCACCTCACCCGTATGCGCATTCATCAGAACGGCCGAAGCCCCCTTGGCGTTCATGATTTTCATGCCGCCATACAGCACCTGCTCGACTGCGGCCTGAATGGTCAGGTCCAGCGACAGTTGCAACGGTTTGTTGCCGTTGGCCGGATCGCGCAGATAATCGTCGAATTTCTTCTCGACACCAGCAACGCCGATCACTTCGGCAGCACTCACGCCCTCACGACCAAAACCGGAGCCACCCAGAATATGCGCGGCCAGCTTGCCATTCGGATACAGGCGCATTTCGCGCGGACCAAACAGGATGCCGGGATCACCGATGTCATGAACGGCCTGTTTCTGCTCGGGCGAGATGCGCTTTTTGATCCAAAGGAATTTGCGCTCGCCAGTGAAGTCCTTGACTAGACGCTCTTTATCCAGATCGGGGAAGATCGCCACCAACTGATCCGCCGCCGCAATCGGATCGATCATCAGGGGCGGTTGGGCGTAGACCGAATAAGTGTCCAGATTGGTCGCAAGAATCCGACCCTCACGATCCACAATATTGGCGCGCTGCATGGCAATCGCCGCCCCCGGCGCGCTGGCCAGCGGCTCTTGCGCCTCGGACGTCGCCAACATCCCCATCCGGAAGCCAACAACCGAGAAGGCACAGAAAAAGAACAGGCCCAGCACCAGCAGGCGACCCTCGGCCCTGGCACGGGCGCGGTCTTTCATCTGTTCATGACGCTGACGGATGTTTTCGCGTTCGATGACCTTCGGATTTTCCCCACGGGCACGGGCATCCAGAACACGGGCCAAAGGGCGGAGTGGTGTGCGGGTCATGGAATCTGCACCTCGCCCAATGCCTGCAAGTCAGTAATCGCCTGCAATTCAATCGGATCCACGATGGGCAGATCAGGGTCTTCGGCATATGCGATCTGATCGGCACGCCCAAACTGCTCGGCCCGCAGGGGCAGCAGACCCAGACGTTCGAAATTCAAATCCGCCAGTTCGCGCAACCGGTCGGGACGGTTCAGATAGGCCCATTCGGCGTTCAGAACCGCCAGACGCACCTGCGCCATGCCGATCTCACGCTGCAATTTCTGCGTTTCTTTCAACACTTGCTGGGTGCGGTAATTCTCTTGATACGCCCAAAGCGCCAATCCAAACACGGACAGAGCGGTCAACACATACAAAACACTCTTCATCTTGCCCTTCCCCCCAATTGCGGCATCCCGATTGCGCGGGCGTCAATTTCCCCCGCCGGAGCCTCGGTTCGCACCGCAACACGCAGTTTGGCCGACCGCGCGCGCGGATTTTCCTGCAATTCCTGATCATCCGGGCCCACGGCCTTGCGGGTTTTCAAAGTGAATTGCGGCAATTCCTGTTCCATTTCGGGCGCATAGCGGTTCGCCCGGCCTGTTTTGCCCGCGCGGGACTGAAAGAACCGTTTGACCATGCGGTCTTCGATGGAATGGAAGGTGACAACAGCCAGTTGCCCGCCCGGCTTCAACGCCCGTTCGGCGGCCATGAGGCCCTGAAACAGTTCTTCGTATTCCGCGTTCACCGCGATCCGCAGCCCCTGAAAGCTGCGCGTCGCTGGATGCGATTGCCCCGGCTTCGGGCGCGGCAAGCAGGATTCGATGATCTCTGTCAGACGCAGGGTTGTGGTTATCGGCTCCTCGGCCCGCGCTTTGACAATTGCCTTGGCAATCCGACGGCTGGCGCGTTCTTCACCGTAGTGAAACAGAATATCGGCCAGTTGCGCCTCGGTCGCTTCGTTCACCAGATCAGCGGCGCTTTCACCCTCCTGGCTCATGCGCATGTCCAGCGGCCCGTCCTTCATGAAGGAAAACCCACGCTCGGCCTGATCCAACTGCATGGACGACACCCCGAGGTCCAGCACAACGCCATCCAGACCTTCGGCATATTCGTCCATCCGGGAAAACACGCCGGGTTGCATCACCAGCCGGTCACCATATTCGGCTGCCCAACCCGCCGCCATCTCAAAGGCCAGCGGATCGCGGTCCACGCCGATGACCTTGTCAGCCCCAGCCCCCAACAAGCCACGCGTATACCCGCCCGCGCCGAAGGTTCCGTCCAACCACACGCCTGAAACCGGCGCCACCGCACCCAGCAACGGGCGCAACAGAACAGGGATATGAGGTTTATCGGAAGGGGTGTCAGCGCCGGACATGCCGTCACGCGTCCCCGATGCCATCGAGATAGACCATCGGGTCGAAATCGTCTGGCAGATCGTCCATCCACTCTTCGGCCTTGGCCAGTTCCTCGACCTCGTAGGTCTCAGGCTTCCAGATCTGGAAGGTGTCACCGGCAGCGATAAAGAACGCCTCATTTGCAAGGTCGATCTTGCTGCGCAGCTTTGCCGGCAGCACCAGCCGCCCGGTTTCGTCCACATTGGTCGGGAAGGATTGACCGTGGAACATGCGCTGCAACATCTTGCGCTCCATCGAGCCGCGCGGCAGCGCATCGATCTTGGCATCAACCTCGTCGATCGCCTGCATCGTATAGCATTCAAGATATTTGCGGCGGTGATCGCCATAGACAATCACAAGCTCAGGATTGTCACCGGGCTGCCAGTTGGGATCGGACGCTTCAAGCACACGGCGAAACGAGGCCGGGATCGAGACCCTGCCCTTCGTGTCCACCTTATGGTGGCTTTCACCTCTAAACCTGCGCGCCAAGACGACTGTCCCTTTCGCTTGCGCCCCACCTCAAATTCACGCCCCCCCCGGATGAAAAACGGCGGGTTGATCTGCTGCCACTGATCAACCCGCCGCATTGACCCGCTTTGCGGGATGTCCAGCTGCACGCGCCACCTGGGGGGATGTCTGCTCGCCCGCGCGCCGGATCTCTTGATAGATGAAAGCGAGATGCCTGTATGAAACCTGATTATTATTGGTTGGGGTCGTTTTGTGCCCCTGCTGCCTCGTCCTCATCGGATGAATAAGGGATGACATGGGAAATCATGGAAATCAACTGGAAAATTTGGTCAATGCGTTCGTCAAGCTGCGATGCGACCATCATATCACTATGATTCACAAGCGTATATACACTGCATATAGACAAGCCGGGCATCCATGTACCCATATGTTCCAATTTCTATAAGCGGAAGAGACTTCCCACGATTTCCCAACTTTTTTCAGAATTACCCCGGCTTTCCGGAAATATCGCCCAAAAACCGTGACACCAATCCCGAATCAATGACCTCAAAATCCACGGCAGTCTTGCTTGGACCATCAATCCACAGAACATCCCATGAATTCCCAAGTGGGGGCCGTCACAGTCCCAAACAGGCTGGCGCTGCTGAAATCTTGGGCTTTTACAACGCACAAATTTTCCAAGTTAGCGCTCAAACATATGGCGAATGCTTGCGGTAACTTTTTTCCGCTTCGCAAACCACAAGCAAAGGCGTGTCCAAAACCCATATTTATAAGGGGAATCTACAGGTGCCCGCTCAACATTCTGATATCTATGCATTTGCTGCATAGCAGCATTGACGTCGCCCGGTATTGTGCAATCGCAGCATTTGCCTATTTTCAGTCTCAAGCAAGCGCCGGACGACACCGGCACAGACACACGAGACCGAGTAAAGCACATGGCTGTTGCAGCAAATTCCACCGCGCTGAAGGGCGCACACACAAGCGGGCTGAGCGCGCTGATCGAAGCCGCCAAAATCCGCTTTGCCCGTCACCGCATGTACCGCCAGACGGTCAACGAACTGTCCGGCCTGTCCAACCGCGAGCTGGCCGATCTGGGCCTGCACCGCTCGATGATCCGCCGCGTTGCGATGCAGGCGGCTGACGATTACACCGCGCGCTAAGCGCACCGAAATACCCGAGATCAGACCCTTCCTCCTCCCTTTAGGGTCTGTAATCAGCGGCAGCGTCTCTCCTCCTCCCTGACGCTGCCGCACCTTATACCGGCCCTGAACGCCGGAAACTGATACATCGGGGCTCTCCTCCTCCCTGCCCTGATGTTGAAAGCGCGCGGCGACGTCCTTCTCCTCCCTGACGTCGCCGCGTCGTACCCATACCGGGCTCAAACCCGGGCGCTGATACATCAGGGCTCTCCTCCTCCCTGCTCTGATGTTGCAATGAGCGGCGGTTCCCCCTCCTCCTCCCTGGGAACCGCCGCTTTTCTTTTGCGCACAGCAAAAAGGGGCGCGAACGCCCCTGCTTCTTCTGTTCAAAAATACCTCGGAGCGCGAGGCAGAGCCTCGCAAAAAGATCAAAACGGCACGTCGTCCTTGGCAGACAGGAACCGGGAAACAACTTTCTTCGTCCCGGCCTTGTCAAACTCGACCTCGACCTTGTCGCCTTCGATGCCAACCACACCGCCATAGCCGAATTTCTGGTGAAAGACCCTTTCACCCAGGGTGAAACTGGCCACAGCCGTGGCATCGATCACCGTATTGCGGCTTTCGCGCGGTTGCGACATGCCATACTGGCCCTGCCGCGCCTGCATCCGCTTCCAACCGGGAGAGTTATAAACATTCGCCTCGGCCGCGCGGGTTTCGATCCCTGCCGTTGTCTGACCACCACCATACAGCCCCGGAGGCGTCAGCACCTCCACATGATCCTCGGGCAATTCGTCGATGAACCGCGACGGCATCATTGATTGCCAACCTTTGAAGTCACCAGAGAAGATCAACCTATTCGAAGCAAACGAAATTGTGCAGACTTCCTCCGCGCGGGTGATACCGACGTAAGCTAGGCGTCGTTCCTCCTCGAGCCCCTTCAATCCCGATTCGTCCATTGAGCGCTGGGAGGGAAACAACCCCTCTTCCCACCCCGGAAGAAAAACGGCCGGATACTCTGAGCCTTTGGCGGCATGAAGAGTCATTATAGATACCTTTGGCTCGTCGTTATCCTGCTCGTTTTCCATGACCAGACTGACATGCTCCAGAAACCCTTGCAGGTTTTCAAATTCGTCCAAGTGGTTGACCAGTTCCTTGAGGTTTTCCAATCGTCCGGCAGCTTCGTGATCGCGGGGTTTTCGCGCCGGTCGTGGATCCATTTTCAGTTCTTCATCGGAAAGAGCTTTTAGGTAGCTTTCCGTATAGCCACTTTCGTCAAGGATGATCTGAGCCAATTCAACATGTGAAAACTCAGGGGCGCTATATCGGACAGGTTCAGTAACGTCATCAATTACGGAATCATCGTCAACTTCGATCGTGGCACCCCGTGTCAGATCATTCCAGCGAGCAAGTCCATCGACTAATTCCCGCAAAGACGTGGCGCCTTTCCCTTTGATCAAACCTCTATCAACCGCGATGCGCGCGCTTTCGACCTGAGATTTGCCTTCCTCCCGGGCGATACGTTGGATGGTTTGTTGAGCCTTTTCCCCTAAACCACGCTTCGGCGTGTTTACGATTCGCTCGAAGGCCAGATCATTGTCAGGACTAACCACAACCCGGAAATAAGCAATGGCATCCCTGATTTCCATTCTACGGTAGAAGGGCACCCCACCGATGACTCTATAGGGCATACCGATTTTCAGGAACCGATCCTCAAGCACTTTCATTTGGTGAGTGGCTCGAACCATAATCGCGATTTCTTCAAGCTCAAAGGGTCGCATGCCGCGGGTGCCGCCTTGCATTGCGTCGATTTCGTCACAAATCCAGCGCGCTTCCTCTTCGGCGTCCCAGTGTCCGATCAGCCGAACTTTTTCGCCATCTTCGGCGTCAGTCCAAAGTTCCTTACCTAATCTAGTCTGGTTGCCCCGAATGACATTCGACGCAGCAGCCAGAATATGCGGGGTCGAGCGGTAGTTCTGCTCCAACCGCACCACGTAAGCGCCCGGAAAATCCTTCTCGAACCGCAGGATGTTGCCCACCTCGGCCCCGCGCCAGCCATAGATCGACTGGTCGTCGTCACCCACGCAGCAGATATTCTTGTGCCCCCCGGCCAGCAAACGCAGCCAGAGGTACTGGGCGACGTTGGTGTCCTGATACTCGTCCACAAGGATGTAGCGGAACCAGCGTTGGTATTGTTCCAGAACGTCCGGGTGAGTCTGGAAGATCGTGACCATGTGCAACAGCAGGTCGCCAAAATCCACCGCATTCAATTCGCGCAAGCGGGTCTGGTATTGCGCGTACAGCTCGATGCCCTTGTTGTTATAGGCTCCTGCATCCGCCGTGGGCACCTTGTCTGGCGTCAGGGCGCGATTTTTCCAATCATCGATAATTCCGGCCAGCATCCGCGCAGGCCAGCGTTTGTCGTCGATATTGGCGGCCTGCACCAACTGCTTGAGCAGGCGCAGTTGGTCGTCGCTGTCCAGAATGGTGAAGTTCGATTTCAGATCGACCAGTTCGGCATGCCGCCGCAGTAGCTTGACGCAGATGGCGTGGAAAGTGCCCAACCAGGGCATGCCCTCGGCTGGTTGCCCAAGAAGTCGCCCCACACGCTCTTTCATCTCGCGTGCGGCTTTGTTGGTGAAAGTTACTGCCAGAATCTCATTTGGACGCGCTTTCCCGGTGGTCAGCAAATGCGCAATCCGGGTCGTTAGGGCCTTGGTTTTCCCGGTCCCCGCGCCTGCCAGCATCAGGACGGGCCCGTCCAACCGCTCAACCGCTTCGCGCTGGGCCGGGTTCAGTTCATCCAGATACGGCGCTGGCCGCGCGGCCATGGCTCGTTGCGACAGCGATGCGCCCTCGAAGGCGTCCATTTCGTCAAAACTGCTCATGGCTTCAAACTACGCCGGATGCGTGCCAAGGGAAAGAGTTTGTTCACGGCTTGTTCACACGCGCTTTCAACTTTCTTAACACACACTGAACAGGCGGCGTAACGCGCGCTTCGAACGGCTCATTTGGATCGGCCAAGGCGCGTCGAAGGACCTGCAACGCCCAAACCCTTGCCGAATCGCCGTGCAGGTCGGATCAATCCGCATGGATTTGCACAGCATGTATCCCGGCATCCCGGATCTGAAACGCCGCGCCCGGCGCAGGTTGCCGCATTTTGTCTGGGAATATGTGGACAGTGGCACCGGAACGGAAACCACTCTGCACCGCAACCGGCAGGCGCTGGACGATGTGCGACTTTACCCTTCGATCCTGCATGGAGAGTTAACGTTCGACACACAGGTCGAGCTTTTGGGGCAGACCTGCGCCTTGCCTTTTGGAATCGCTCCGATCGGGATGTGCGGCCTGATCTGGCCGAATGCCGAGGCACTGCTGGCGCGCGCAGCCGCGCAGGCTGGCCTGCCGTTCACCCTGTCAACCGTTGCCAGCCAATCGCCCGAGGATATGGCGCCGCATCTGGGCCGGAACGCGTGGTTTCAACTCTACCCGCCCAAAGACCCCGAGATTCGCAGCGATGTGCTGGCCCGCGCACGTGCCGCCGGGTTCAAGACTCTGGTTCTGACCGCCGATGTGCCGGTTGCGTCGCGGCGCGAGCGTCAGACACGCTCGGGCCTGACGCAGCCGCCGCGTCTGACGCCGCGATTGCTGGCTCAGGTTGCGATGCGCCCGGCCTGGGCCATGGGCATGTGGCGGCACGGAACGCCCAGGATGCGGACCCTGGACAAGTATATCGATGGCCAGCAGACCCTGCCCCCAACCGCCCATATCGGGTATCTGCTGCGTACCTCGCCAGACATGGATTATGTCAAATGGCTGCGCGATCATTGGGACGGGCCGTTTATCGTGAAGGGCGTGTTGCGACCCGAAGATGCGGAACGGCTTGAGAAAACAGGTGTGGATGCGCTTTGGGTCTCGAACCACGGCGGACGCCAGTTTGACGCTGCACCGGCCAGCATCGACGTGCTGCCCGAGATTCGCGCCGCCTGCAGCCTGCCGCTGATTTTCGACAGCGGCGTCGAGGGCGGTTTGGACATACTGCGCGCCATGACCAAAGGTGCGGATTTTGTCATGCTGGGGCGGGCGTTTCTGTATGGGCTTGCGGCCCTTGGCGCGCAGGGTCCGACCCATGTGATCGACATTCTGCGGCAGGATTTGCTGGCCAATATGGGACAAATGGGCATCGCTTCGCTGGATGAGGTGCCGCAGGGTCAACTCTGCGATTGATGCTGCGCCGCAGCAACGCTAAAGAGAAACCGCCATAAGGCGGCGTTTGCGAGCGATAACATGCCGGTTCTACCCAGAACGACTGATATACGTACGCGTATTGTCCGCCTATTAAACGGCCACACCTAAATGACCGGGACCTAAAATGACCGACTTCAACAAGATCCTGATCGCCAACCGCGGCGAAATCGCTATCCGCGTCATGCGCGCAGCCAATGAGATGGGCAAACGCACCGTCGCCGTCTTTGCCGAAGAAGACAAGCTGGGCCTGCACCGTTTCAAGGCGGATGAGGCATATCGCATTGGCGAAGGCATGGGACCGGTCGCGGCCTATTTGTCGATTGACGAGATCATCCGGGTGGCCAAGGAATGCGGCGCGGATGCGATCCATCCGGGCTATGGCCTGCTGTCCGAAAATCCCAACTTTGTGGATGCCTGTGTTCAGAACGGCATCACCTTCATCGGACCAAAGGCCGAGACCATGCGCGCCCTGGGCGACAAGGCCAGCGCGCGGCGCGTGGCGATTGAGGCAGGTGTTCCGGTGATCCCCGCGACCGAGGTTCTGGGCGATGACATGGATGCGATCCGGGCTGAGGCCAAAGAGATCGGCTATCCGCTTATGCTGAAGGCCAGCTGGGGCGGCGGCGGGCGCGGCATGCGTCCCATCAACTCCGAGGATGAGCTGGAAGAAAAGGTGCTGGAAGGTCGGCGTGAGGCCGAGGCCGCATTCGGCAATGGCGAGGGCTATCTGGAAAAGATGATCACCCGCGCGCGTCATGTCGAGGTGCAGATTCTGGGCGACAAGCATGGTGAAATCTATCACCTCTATGAACGCGACTGCTCGGTCCAGCGTCGGAATCAGAAAGTCGTCGAACGCGCCCCTGCCCCTTACCTGTCCGAAGAACAGCGCGCGGAAATCTGCGAACTGGGCCGCAATATCTGTGCCCATGTGAACTATGAATGCGCAGGCACGGTCGAGTTTCTGATGGATATGGAAACCGGCAAGTTCTATTTCATCGAGGTGAACCCCCGCGTGCAGGTGGAACACACTGTCACCGAAGAGGTCACCGGTATCGACATCGTGCAGGCTCAGATTCTGATCGCCGAGGGTAAAACCCTGGCCGAGGCCACCGGTGCCGCCAGCCAAGCCGATGTGCGCCTGAACGGTCATGCGTTGCAGACCCGGATCACAACTGAGGACCCGCAGAACAACTTCATCCCCGATTATGGCCGCATTACTGCGTACCGCTCGGCCACCGGCATGGGCATCCGTCTGGATGGCGGCACGGCTTATGCAGGCGGGGTGATTACACGCTATTACGACTCGCTTCTGACCAAGGTCACCGCCAAGGCGCCGACGCCCGAGGCGGCGATTGCCCGGATGGACCGCGCCCTGCGCGAGTTCCGTATTCGCGGCGTCAGCACCAATATCGACTTTGTCATCAACCTGCTGAAGCACCCGACCTTCCTGTCGAATGAATACACCACCAAGTTCATCGACACGACGCCGGACCTGTTCCAGTTCAAGCGCCGCCGCGACCGGGGCACCAAGGTTCTGACCTATATTGCGGATATCACCGTGAACGGGCATCCCGAAACCAAGGACCGCCCGGAACCGCGCACTGATCTGAAAGAGGCCAAGGCCCCCGCCGCTAAGGCCGAACCGCAGATGGGCACCCGCAACCTGCTGGAACAGAAAGGCCCGCAGGCGGTTGCCGACTGGATGAAGGCGCAGCGGCAGTTGCTGATCACCGACACCACCATGCGGGACGGGCACCAGTCGCTGCTGGCGACCCGGATGCGCTCGATCGACATGATCAAGGTTGCCCCGACCTATGCGGCCAACCTGCCACAGCTGTTCAGCGTCGAATGCTGGGGCGGCGCGACCTTCGATGTGGCCTATCGCTTCCTGCAGGAATGCCCGTGGCAGCGCTTGCGCGATCTGCGCGAGGCGATGCCGAACCTGATGACCCAGATGCTGCTGCGCGGCGCAAACGGGGTTGGCTATACCAACTACCCCGACAACGTCGTGCAGGAATTTGTGCGTCAGGCAGCGCAGAACATCGACGTGTTCCGCGTGTTCGACTCGCTGAACTGGGTCGAGAATATGCGCGTTGCGATGGATGCGGTTGTTGAGAGCGGCAAGATCTGTGAAGGCACAGTTTGCTATACCGGCGACATACTGGACCCGGACCGCGCAAAGTATGACCTGAAATACTATGTCGGCATGGCGAAAGAGCTGCGCGATGCTGGGGCGCATGTGCTGGGCCTCAAGGATATGGCGGGCCTGCTGAAACCGGCCTCGGCCAAGATCCTGATCCGCGCGCTGAAGGAAGAGGTCGGCTTGCCGATCCACTTCCACACGCACGACACCGCCGGTATCGCCAGCGCAACCATTCTGGCGGCCTCCGAGGCGGGCGTGGATGCGGTGGATTGCGCGATGGACAGCTTCAGCGGCAACACCTCGCAGGCAACGCTAGGCACCGTGGTTGAAGCCCTGCGTCATACCGAGCGGGACACCGGGCTGGACATCAAGGCCATCCGTGAGATCAGCGACTATTTCGAAGCAGTCCGCGGCCAGTACGCGGCGTTCGAATCCAGTCTGCAGGCCCCGGCCTCTGAGGTTTACCTGCACGAGATGCCGGGCGGTCAGTTCACCAACCTCAAGGCGCAGGCCCGCAGCCTCGGCCTTGAAGAGCGCTGGCACGAGGTCGCTCAGACCTACGCCGATGTGAACCAGATGTTCGGCGATATCGTGAAGGTGACGCCTTCGTCCAAGGTGGTGGGCGACATGGCGCTGATGATGGTCAGCCAGAACATGACCCGGGAACAGGTCGAAGACCCGTCGACGGATGTGGCCTTCCCCGACTCGGTGGTGGACATGATGCGCGGCAATCTGGGCCAGCCTCCGGGCGGGTTCCCCGAGTCGATCATCAAGAAGGTGCTGAAGGACGAAACGCCCAATACCGAGCGCCCCGGCAAGGGGGTCGAAGCGGTCGATTTGGAAGCCACCCGTGCCGATCTGTCCAAACAGTTGGAAGGCATGGAGGTCGATGACGAGGACCTGAACGGATACCTGATGTATCCCAAGGTCTTTCTGGACTACATGGGCCGCCACCGGGTTTACGGCCCGGTCCGCACCCTGCCCACGCGCACCTTCTTCTACGGCATGGAGCCGGGCGAAGAGATCACGGCGGAAATCGATCCCGGCAAGACGCTGGAAATCCGTTGTCAGGCCATTGGCGACACCGACGAAAAGGGCGAGGTCAAAGTGTTCTTTGAACTCAACGGCCAGCCCCGCGTGATCCGGGTACCGAACCGCATGGTGACCTCGACCACACAGGCCCGTCCGAAGGCCGAAGCCGGCAATCCCAACCATGTCGGCGCGCCGATGCCGGGTGTCGTGGCAACCGTCGCTGTGACAGCCGGGCAAGAGGTCAAGGAAGGCGACATGCTGCTGACCATCGAAGCGATGAAGATGGAAACCGGCATCCACGCCGAACGCGACGCAGTTGTCAAAGCTGTCCATGTTCAGCCCGGCGGTCAGATTGACGCCAAGGACCTGTTGGTTGAGCTTGAGTAACTGACATTCAAGCAATCGACGAAAAAAGGCGCGCCACCGGCGCGCCTTTGTTTTTGCAAGGTACAACCGTCACGGGTCGGCTTTCCGGCCTTACCCCATTACCTCAGGGCTCAACTGCCCCCACAACTGCCGCTAATCGTCAGGTCACCTCGGGTCCAACAGGACTATCGTGGCAATTTCCGCACGCATTCGACCGACATGCCACATCTACACAAAACTGTGACTGGCTGAACTGAACCGACCGGTTTAGTCCCCTTGCCTGTAAAGCCGCCCGGACGACCCGGCGGTTGCATAACGGCCCGAGGAGAAACAGGACCAATGCTATCGATCACCCCGCTTTATGCGGCCCCCATCGCCATTCTGTATGTTGTGCTCAGCCTTCTCGTCGTCCGGTATCGCCGCTCGGGCCTGGTCTCGTTCGGGGATGGCGGGAAGGAAGAAGTGCTCAAGGCGATGCGCACGCAGGAGAACTGCCTGGAATACGCCCCCTTCACCCTGCTGTTGCTGGCGATGATCGAAATTCAGGGGGCCGAAGGCTGGCTGATCCACGCATTTGGCGCGGCCCTTCTGGTCGGACGCCTGATGCACGCCTATGGTTTCGGCCGCACGCCTCAGATTCAGCCGCTGCGGATGTACGGGATGATCCTGACCTATATCGCCCTTTTGGGTACGGCCATCACCAGCTTCGTTCTTGCCATCTGACGGGCCCCGGCGGCGCAAAAGAAAATTCGATTGCGCCGCATTTTCCACTTGCAGCCCCGCGTGGGAATTTATACATCCCTCCTCACTCAACGGCGCGGGCGTAGCTCAGGGGTAGAGCATAACCTTGCCAAGGTTAGGGTCGGGCGTTCGAATCGCCTCGCCCGCTCCATTGAGAGGTCTTTGGACCGACACATATGTATCTGATGCGGGCGTAGCTCAGGGGTAGAGCATAACCTTGCCAAGGTTAGGGTCGGGCGTTCGAATCGCCTCGCCCGCTCCAGATACCAAAAACCTTCAGAAAGCCTTGAATGTCATCGTGGTCAGTGACCGTTCGATGTTTGGGATGACCAGCAGGTTTTCATTGATGAAATGGCCCACGTCCTCGGTTTCCGGGATATAGAGCTTCAGCAGCAGGTCATATTCGCCGCTTGTCGAATAGAGTTCGGAATGGATTTCGCGCAGCGCGATTTCCTCGGCCACACTGTAGGTGGTGCCGGGTTTGCAGCGAATCTGGATGAAAACGCAAGTGGACATGGCGTCGGTCCTTCAATTGACTTGCGGGCAGGCTGGCACGGGGCCGGGCCGGGTGCAATCCCCTGCAACAGTTTGCGGCGAATGCCACACATGGTCTGGATCAACCCGCCCCACCCCGTCTATAAGCTCCCTCGAAGCAAAAGGAATTCGCCCATGCGCAGCGCATCGATCAGCCGCAAGACCGCTGAGACCGAGATTTCGGTTCAGGTCAATCTGGACGGCACCGGCCAGTATGACAATCAGACCGGCGTTGGCTTTTTCGATCACATGCTGGACCAGCTGGCGCGCCATTCGCTGATCGACATGACGATCCGGGCGCAGGGTGATTACCACATCGACGATCACCACACGGTCGAGGATACCGGCATCGCGCTGGGACAGGCGTTGACGCAGGCCCTTGGCGACAAGAAGGGCATCCGTCGCTATGGCGAGTGTCATTTGCCGATGGATGACGCGCAGGTCCGCTGTGCGCTGGACCTGTCGGGCCGTCCGTTCCTGATCTGGAACGTTGACCTGCCAACGCCCAAGATCGGCAATTTCGACACCGAACTGGTGCGCGAGTTCTTTCAGGCGCTGGCCACCCATGGCGGTGTCACACTGCATATAGATCAGTTACACGGGTTCAACAGCCACCACATCGCCGAGGCGGCGTTCAAGGCTGTCGCGCGCGCGTTGCGGCTGGCGGTTGAGACCGACCCGCGCAAGGCGGATGCGATTCCCTCGACCAAGGGTGCTTTGTAGGCGGTCGTAAGGGGCGCTGCCCCTCTTGGCCTGCGGCCAATTCACCCCGCCGTATTTGGAACAAGAAGAAGAACAGGTCCGTATCATGCTGACTGCGATCATTGATTATGAGTCGGGCAATCTGCACTCGGCCGAGAAGGCGTTTCAGCGCATGGCGCGTGAGGTGGACGCGGGTGAGGTTGTCGTGACATCGGACGCGGATGTCGTGGCGCGTGCGGATCGCCTGGTGTTGCCAGGCGATGGAGCGTTCCCGGCCTGCGCTGCCGAGTTGCGCGGGCACAAGGGCATCTATGACGCGATGGTCGAGGCGGTCGAACAAAAGGGCCGCCCGTTTCTGGGCATCTGCGTGGGAATGCAATTGATGGCCTCGAAGGGGCACGAATACACAGAAACCGACGGGCTGGGCTGGGTTGGCGGCGATGTTGTTCGAATCGAGCCGTCAGATCGCGCGTTGAAAGTGCCGCATATGGGCTGGAACGATTTGGTTCTGGAAAGCGCCCATCCGGTGTTCGATGGGGTGCGTTCAGGCGATCATGCCTATTTCGTTCACTCCTACCACTTCCGGGTCAGCGATCCGGCGCAGCGGCTGGCCCATGTGGACTATGGGCAAGAGGTCACGGCCGTGATCGGCCGCGACACAATGGTTGGGATGCAGTTCCATCCTGAGAAAAGTCAGGATGTGGGCCTGCGCATGATCGGGAATTTCCTGACCTGGACCCCCTGAGCAATTACTGAACGCGCGTCCAGGTCTGCCCGCGACAGACCAGACCACCAGCAACGCAGCCTTTGACGGTCAGTTGATTCTGGCTGTCCAGAGTCATCTTCGAGTTATAGGTCTTGTCGCGGTCTGGGGCCCAGATCTTGCCATTGTCATAGCTCCCGTCACCTTCAGGGACCATGTCCCAAATGATTTGCTTGCCCAGATTCTCGTATTCCAAGTTTTGATTGCCGCTGCCATCAAATGCACTGTCAATGGTTCCGCAGACGGCGCTGCCGCATTCCGAAATGGATACGTGCAGGTAACCGCCTTCATCACCTGCTTGGGTTTTCCAGATGCCATCGACCGGATCGGCAAAAGCACCGGTGGCCAGTGCTACAAAACCGGCGGCAAGAGTGAGTTTCTTCATAATCAACCTCCCTGATTTGCGGGCAGTCTGACCCGAGGCGTGCGTGTGGGCAAGAATGACCCAGCGTCGCGTTGCATCCCCTGCCCCGCCTGTGCGATATGCCGCGCGTGTAACACTTAGATAGGGCCGCCCGACATGATCCTCTACCCCGCCATCGACCTGAAAGACGGCAACGCCGTTCGCCTGCTGCGCGGAGAAATGGACAAAGCCACCGTGTTCAACGAGGACCCGGCAGCGCAGGCGCGCGCTTTTGTCGAGGCCGGGTGTGAATGGCTGCATCTGGTCGACCTGAACGGCGCGTTTGCGGGCGAGCCGGTCAATGCCGCCCCGGTCGAGGCGATTCTGAAAGCCTGCGATGTACCCGCGCAGCTGGGCGGCGGCATCCGCGACATGGCAACCATCGAGACCTGGATCGACAAGGGACTGGCGCGCGTCATTCTGGGCACTGTCGCCGTCGAAAACCCCGATCTGGTGCGCGAAGCGTCCAAAGCATTCCCGGGCAAAGTCGCCGTGGGCATCGATGCACGCAACGGTATGGTTGCGACCAAAGGCTGGGCCGAGGAAACCGACGTGCAGGTCACTGACCTTGCCCGCAGTTTCGAGGACGCAGGCGTTGCCGCGATCATCTACACCGACATCAGCCGCGATGG
Organism: Ruegeria sp. C12; assembly: GCF_056537745.1. Classification (NCBI taxonomy): domain Bacteria; kingdom Pseudomonadati; phylum Pseudomonadota; class Alphaproteobacteria; order Rhodobacterales; family Roseobacteraceae; genus Ruegeria; species Ruegeria sp. C12. Next base: position 489,639 of record NZ_JBQFSA010000001.1, on the reverse strand, counting down.
CGCGATGCAGGGCCCGAATATCGAGGCGACGGCCGCTCTGGCGCAGGCTGTGTCGATCCCGGTGATTGCTTCGGGCGGTGTCAGTTCACTGGACGACCTGATCGCCCTGCGCGACTGCGGCGTTGAGTTGAACGGCGCGATTTCGGGTCGCGCGCTTTATGATGGCGCGATTGACCTGGCCGAGGCCATTCGCGCCCTGAATTAACCTCTACTGCGCGGCAGCCGAGGTCAGTTTGTTCAACGCACCGCGCATCTTTTCGATCACGGGCGACTTTTCGACATCATCAAGCTCGTCCATGGTCTCTTTCGGGTCTTCATAGGCCAGCCAGACCTGCCCGTTTTCGTCTTCATAGGCCTGCACTTTCAGCGGCAGGAACAGACCTGCGCGCGGATCAATTTGCATCGCTGGCGTGCCCAGTGCGGGGTTGCCAAAGATCAGAACCTGATTGGGCGGGATGGGTGTGCCAACCTTCTCGGCCCCTGCCGCGTGGTCGATCCGGGCAAAGACCGTTGCGCCTGCATTGCCCACTGCAGCCTCAAGCGCGTCCAGCGCCTCGGCCACGGATTTGTCGGTTTCCACCTTGATGATATCGTCTGCCATTGCGGCGACTGCTCCTGCAAAAATGAACGTGGTCGTCAAAAAGAGGTTTCGCATCTCATTGATCTCCTGCTGAATTTGGGAACAGTTTTCACAGCTTTGAGAGGGGTGGCAATCACAAGTCTGGCATCGGCGGGGCTTTGCCGGTAGAGGTGCGCTCAACAAAGGACGACCCATGCTGAAAACCCGTATCATTCCTTGTCTGGATGTTGCCGATGGCCGCGTGGTCAAAGGTGTGAATTTTGTGGGCCTGCGCGATGCGGGCGACCCGGTGGAATCGGCCAAGGCCTATGACGCCGCGGGTGCTGATGAGATCTGTTTTCTGGACATCCACGCCACGCATGAGAACCGGGGCACCATGTTCGACGTGGTGCAGCGCACAGCAGAGCAGTGTTTCGTGCCCCTGACCGTGGGCGGCGGCGTGCGCACCAAGGACGACGTGCGGGCCCTGTTGCTGGCGGGGGCGGATAAGGTCAGCTTCAACTCGGCTGCTGTAGCGAACCCGGACGTAATCGCCGAGGCTGCGGATCAGTTTGGCAGCCAGTGCATCGTCTGCGCCATCGACGCCAAGACCGTCAGGCCCGGCAAGTGGGAAATTTTCACCCATGGCGGCCGAAAGCCCACCGGCATAGACGCGGTGGAATTTGCCAAGACCGTTGTGGCCAAGGGTGCTGGGGAAATCCTACTGACCTCGATGGATCGTGACGGCACCAAGGCGGGGTTCAACCTGCCTTTGACTCGCGCGATCTCGGACGCGGTGGATGTTCCGGTGATCGCAAGCGGGGGCGTCGGCAATTTGGACCATCTGGTTGAGGGCGTGACCGAAGGCGGGGCAAGTGCTGTTCTGGCGGCATCCATCTTCCATTTCGGCGAATACACCATTCGCGAGGCCAAGGAACATATGGCCGCCGCTGGCATCCCGATGAGGCTGACATGAGCATTCTGCACGATCTGGCCGCTACCATTGAGGTCCGCAAAACCGCCGACCCCGAATCCAGCTGGACCGCCAAGCTGCTGGCCAAAGGCCCCGAGAAATGCGCCGAGAAATTCGGGGAAGAGGCCGTTGAAGCCATCATCGAAGCCGTCAAGAATGACAAGGCAGGGCTGACCTCTGAGGCGGCGGATGTGCTGTATCACCTGCTGGTCATGCTAGCAGCGCGGGACGTGGCACTGGACGATGTGCTGGCCGAACTGGCGCGGCGTCAGGGACTCAGCGGTATTGCCGAAAAGGCCGCGCGCCCCAAGGGGTAAGCTGCGGGGTTTCAGAACGACCGGCCCGGCCCTATGATCGGGCTGTGCGGTCTGTAACCCTGAGGGCATAAGAATGATCAGAGCTTTGGCCTTTGTTCTGGCCCTCGTGATACTGGGGGCCTGTGCCTCCCCGCCCCCGTCGACCGGCGACGAAGTCCAGCGTCTGGCCACCGAAATTCGCGAATTGGGCCCCGGCATCGATCCCGAAGAGGCCGACCGCGCCGCCCGGGTCGCCTATGCCTATACCGCGCAACTGGTGCAGGAATACCAGATCACCGACCCGCCCCTGATCCACAATGCGAAGGTCAACAGGGGGCTGCGCCCGCGTGGGTTGTGCTGGCATTGGGCCGAGGATGTCGAACGACGTCTGAAGCAGGAACAGTTCCAGACACTGACCCTGCATCGCGCCATCGCCAACGCGGACAATCCGTTCCGAATCGACCACAGCACCGCCATCATCAGCCGTGCCGGAGACCCGATGGATGACGGCATCGTGCTGGACCCGTGGCGCTATGGCGGTGTTCTGTACTGGTCACCCCTGTCAAAGGACACAAGATACGATTGGGTGCCACGCAATGTGGTTCTGGAAAAGCGTCGCCAGGCGCAGGTGGCCCGGCTAAGGCCCTACCCGGCTGAATAAGCTAAAGCTTGGATGAGATGATGCCGGTGCTGAATCCGCCCATGCGCAACTCGCCAAACAGGCGCTGATATTCGATCTTCGGGCAACGGTTCATCACTACATCCACGCCGCGCGCCTGCGCTTTGGCAGCGGCCTCGGCGTGTTCGACGCCAATCTGCATCCAGACCGTGCGAAGATCGGGGAAGACCTCCAAAGCCTCATCCACAATCGGCGGAACAGCCTCGGACCGTCGGAAGATATCCACCATATCGACGGGCTCGGAAATCTCGGCCAAGCTGCCGCGCACTGTCTGACCAAACAGGTCCTTGCCCGCGTGGCCCGGATTGACAGGGATCACGGTATACCCCTTCAGCGACAGGTAGCGCGCCACGTAATAGCTGGGCCGCACAGGATTCATCGAAACGCCAACAACAGCAACACGTTTGGTGCACTGCAGGATACCTTTCAGATGATCATCGGAATAGTCAGGCATAGCGGCATCCTAAGCACAGACCGCAAAAAGAAAAAAGCGCCCAAGAAGCCTTGGGCGCCAGTTGTTGGAACGAGGGACAGTGAAATGACCCGCGGCAGTTCCGTTCCGCGGTCACTGTGACATTTAAGCATGATCCGGATGAAAAAAAGAGGGGGCCTTCTTTTTTGTGATGACTTTTCACAAAAAGCGGAAACCAGCCTATTCCTCGTACAAAACCACCGGCCAGTTCTGTTCGGCCATCTGGATATATTCCGACCTGTCCTGCTGCCAGATCTGCTCGATTTCCGGCGAATGCGTCAGGTACAGTCGGCCATCCACCACCTGCCACGCCATCGGGTCGGTGCTTTTCAGCACACCCTTGGCCATCGCATAGGAACAATACCCGCCAAATTGAGGCGCATAGGCGCGCGGATTGCTTTCAAAACGCTCGCGGTTTTCCTGCGACGCGAAATGCCATTCGGCCCCTTTCCACATCACGGCAATCGTCGGCTGACCCTGAATCGGAACGTCGCTGTCAAAATAAGACACGGGATCGTACCCCGCCATCGCGGCCCCTTCGGTCGCGAAATAGACAGGTTTATTCTGCGCCTGAACGGCAGGCGCCAAGGCCAAAGCAAATATTGCACCAAAGATGGAGCGACGACGAAGCATCACGGAACCCATAACTGAGAATCGAGAGTATCAAAGTGCAATTTTTTGACGCTTCGGGAACCCCTGTTGACGCGGTTGTGAACGCCTGTGCTGCCTGGGTTGCAGTTTAGTCGAAAATATCCTCGATCACGTCCCAGGCTTCGTCCAGCACCCGATACAGCACGCTTTTCTTCTTTTTCTTCTTGCGCGTCTTGGGCGAGGCAACATGGCTGATTGCGGTGCGTTCCTGCCTGGGCTTCGCCACCTTGCGCTTTGGCAGCTTCTTCAGGTCATGCAACGGCGCGCCGCAATTGGAACAGCTCAGCTCGTGCCGGTTCTTACCGGTCAGAACCAGCGCAGCCCGGGTCCCGCAATAACAGCAGGTGGCGATTTTGGATGGTCCGGAAATGACGCTCTCCTGTTCAATGTTGACGTGAGGCATATAAGGCGATTGCCGCCGCATTTGAGACGTTCAGGGACCCGAACCCGCCGGATGCGTCAATTTTCACCAGTTGATCAACCGTTTCCTTGGTCTTTTGCCGCAATCCCGGCCCTTCGGCGCCCAGCACCAGGGCCACGGGCCGGTCGCGCTGATCGCCCAGGGCGGTTTCGATCGTCTCTTGCGCCTCACCGTCCAGCCCAAGTACCAAAAAGCCCATTTCCTGCAATTCGGTGATCGTGTCGGCCAGATTGCGCACCCGCAGATAGGGCTGACGTTCCAGCGCGCCGCTGGCCGTTTTCGCAAGCGCCCCGGTTTCAGGGGCCGAATGGTGCCGCGTTCCGATCACGGCACTTGCGCCCAGAACCTCGGCCGAGCGTAGAATCGCCCCCACGTTATGCGGATCAGTCACCCGGTCCAAAAGGATCACGCGCGGGTGTTCGCGCCCGATACAGTTTTCAGCCAGACCGCCCCACTCCAGCGGCTTGACCTCAAGCGCCGCACCCTGATGGACCGAGCCTGCATCGATAGGTGCCGTGAACTTGCGCGGATCGACCATCTCGGCCTCGATCCCTGCAAATTCAATGGCTTCGGCCAGCTTGTCGCGGGCATTTCGGGTCACGATCAGGCGCAGTTTTTGGCGTTTGGGGTTCATCAAAGCGTCCCGCACGGCGTGCAGGCCGAACAACCAAACGGTCTCTGCAGCGGCGGCTTTTCGCGCCTGTTCCTTTTCGACGACCCACTTGGGTTTTTTCATTTTGGGGGCCTCCGGGCCGGGAATTCGGTTTCCTGCGTCAAAGCGGAATTTTCCTGTTGACGCTCCTTTGGTGCGCTAGTAATCACGCCTCCACGTCAGGTGCAACGCCTGACAGTGGGCGACAGGCCGCAAGGTGTGGCAGGGGACTGTAACTCCCTCGCGGAGACGCACGCCTGGTTCGATTCCAGGGTCGCCCACCACTTCTCCATATACATGAAATCAAGGCAATGGGCGGTTATCACTTGCGCCTGGCAGGCCTTTTCGCCTGCGGACCTCCGTTCGGACCCGCCACCCCAAAAACCACGCTTTTTATGCCACGAAGCTCTTTTGCCCCTCGAAACCGACCCGTCCGATAACAACAACGTTCTAGAACGTGCTCTTGTCGAATCAAGGTGTTTCATGTTCTGTCGCCCGCGATGGTTCCCGACCGCTTTCTGCGGACGGGATAAAAGGGAATACGGTGCGGCCCCATGGCCAATTCCGTGACTGCCCCCGCAACTGTAGGCGGCGAGCGACCCGAGATCGTCCACTGGGCATTTGCCTGGGAAGGATCGGGACAGCGTTGACCCGCAAGTCAGGAGACCTGCCATCCGAATTTGAATGAACCTGGGCGGGGTGTCCCAGAGGGAGATGACAATGTTTCAAACGGCCTGTGCCGTCCAAAACCTTGCACTCGCTTTGCCCTCGACCTCGCGAAGGAGGCGATGCTTTTGTCATTGCAAACAAATGAATTTCCACCCTGCAACCCGCATCGGGTGACCGTTGCCCCGGTGACCTGCAACACCCCTGTTTGCGCGCACGCCATTGGGGTAACCCGATGACGCGGCACATTACCCATGACGACTCGGGTGCACGAGGGCGCTGCCTAACCGAATTCAGCGTTGTGGCGCTGATTGCTGGCGCTTTGGCCGTGTCGGCTGTGTTGTGTCTTGCGATTTACGTGGTGCTGTGATGACGGCTGTCTTGCAACTCCGCGATCTGACGCTTGGATACCCTGATCTGACGCTGTTCCGTCGCCTGTCCATGGATATTGAAGCCGGCACAACTCTGGCCGTTCTGGGGGCCAATGGGTCGGGCAAAAGCACGTTTGTGAAGATGCTGCTGGGTCTGCTGGATCCGCTTTCGGGCAGCATGAACTGGCCCAATGGCCGCCCCGGCGCCATCGGCTATCTGGCGCAAATGACCGAGTTTGACCGCCGCTTTCCCATCCGCGTGCGCGATCTGGCCGCGATGGGGGCCTGGCGTGGGTTTGGCTTCCGATCCGGTCTGGACCGCGCCGCGCGCGACCGGATGACCGCAGCACTGGACGAGGCCGGGGTTCTGGACATCGCCGACCGCCCGCTTCACATGCTGTCGGGTGGCCAGCTTCAGCGCGCCCTGTTCGCGCGTGTCATCATGCAGGACGCCCCTTTGATCCTGCTGGACGAACCCTTTGCCGCCGTTGACCAAAGCACGGAGGCGCATCTGCTGACGATCATCCGCCGCTGGCGCGATGAGGGCCGCGCCGTTGTGCTGGTCGTGCATGACCTGTCATCGGTTCTGGACCATTGCAGCCATGCCCTGCTGTTGGGCGGGCAAGAAGCGACCCATGGTCCGGTGAATGACGTCCTGACGCCCGACCGGCTGGTCGCGCAGGGGTATCTGTCCGAGAGTCAGGCCTCGTGGATGTTCCGTGGAAACCCTTCAGCATCGGAGCATGCCCGTGTTTGATCTGCTTACCGAAATGTGGAGCTTTGCCTTCATGCGCCGCGCCTTTGTGGCGACCACCGTTCTGTCGGCCTCGGTCGCGCCGGTGGGGGCATTCCTTGTCCTGCGCCGCCTGTCACTGGCGGGTGAAGCCATGGCCCACGCGATTACGCCCGGCATCGTCATCGGGTTCGTGACGGCGGGTCTATCGGTCATGTCGCTGTTGGTCGGCGGGCTGATTGCTGGGGTCGGGGTGGCCATCCTTACGGCCCTGCTGGCGCGCCGGACGATCCTGCGCAGCGATGCCAGCCTTGCCTCGCTGTACCTGATCGCCTTGGCCGTAGGGATATTCATTCTATCCGCAGCCGGGTCCGCCGTTCCGCTGAAAAGCTTCCTGTTCGGTTCGATCCTCGGAATTGACGATGCGTCGATGATGCTGGTGGGTGGGGTCGCGACGGTGACGCTGGTGGCCTTTGCTGTCCTGCTGCGCCCCTTGATTGTCAGCACCTGCGACCCGGTGTTTTTCGAAACCCAGACGCGCCGCCCCTGGCTGGTCGATCAGGGCTTTATGCTGCTGCTGGTTCTGAACCTGCTGGCCGCGTTCAAGACGCTGGGCACACTTATGGCTGTCGGCCTGATGATTCTACCCGCTACCGCCGCGCGGTATTGGGCAAGCACCATCACGGCACAACTGGTTCTGGGCTTCATCTTTGCCCTGTCCAGCTGCTGGATCGGTCTGACCCTGTCCTACCTGTTCCCCGACACGCCATCCGGCCCGGCCATCGTGCTGGTCGCGGGCGGGTTCTTCCTGTTCTCGGCCATCTTCGGGCCGCTTGGTTTTGGCGGACGGCTACGCAAACCGTCCGTTTCAAAAGACATCCCCGTTGCGCAAGTTCCACAAGAAGAGAGAGCTCAATGACTCTTATTAAATCGCTCTATGCCGGTATTGCCACGGCATCCCTCGCTTTGGTTGCCCTGCCAGCCTATGCAGGCGAAGACCACATCAAGGTCGTCGCCAGCTTCTCGATCCTCGGCGACATGGTCGAAGAGGTCGTGGGTGATCTGGCCGATGTGACCACAATCGTTGGCCCCGATGCGGACGCGCATGTGTATCAGCCGTCGGTTGCGGACGCCAAGGCCGTGGCCCAAGCGGACATCATCTTTGTCAACGGTCTGGGCTTTGAGACATGGTCCGACACGCTGATCGCGGAGTCGGGCACCGAAGCCACCGTGCATGTCGCAACCGACGGCATCACGCCGGTCGAGGTCGACGGTGCAATTGACCCCCACGCCTGGAACTCGCTGTCGAACGGCGTAATCTACGTGACCAACGTGGCGGACGCGATGAAAGATGCCATGCCCGAGCATGCAGATGAAATCGCCGCCAATGCCGACGCCTATATCGCCAAGCTGGAGGCACTGGACGCCGAAACCAAAACCAAACTGGCGAATCTGCCCGCAGACCGCCGCACTGTCGTCACTGCCCATGACGCGTTCGGCTATCTGGCGGACGCCTACGGCATGACCTTCCTGGCGCCGGTCGGCATCGACACCGAGGCCGAACCTTCCGCGAAAGAACTGGCCGTTCTGATCGACCAGCTGAAAGCCGAAGGTGCGGCAGCTTTGTTTGTTGAAAACATCACCAGCCCTGCTCTGGTCCAGCAAATCTCGGACGAAACCGGTATTGAGATCGGTGGCCGTTTGTTTTCAGACGCCCTGTCCGAGCGTGGTGGCCCAGCCACAAGCTATCTGGCGATGTTCCAACATAATCTGGGCACGCTGCTGACGGCGCTGGAAACCCAAGGCGCGAGCTGATCATACCCGGTCGAGGCGGTTTTCAAGCCGCCTCGCACCACCTCAGGCAGGTTGCAACCGGTTGCAGCCGCTTCGCAATAGTGCATAATCAAGCCCAATGATTATCGCGACCCGATCCACACCCCACCCGCATGAACGGTACGCCCTGTGAGCGTGACTTTGAAAGATGTTGCGGCGCTTGCCGGGGTGTCCCGATCCGCCGTTTCGCGCACCTTTACCGAAGGGGCCTCGGTCTCGGCCAAAACGCGCAGCAAGGTTGAGAAAGCGGCGCGAGAATTGGGGTACAGCCCGAATGCGCTGGCCTCGTCGCTGACGACCGGGCGGACCAAGCTGATTGGCCTGATCTCGAATAACTTCCATAACCCGATATTTCTTGAGGTGTTCGACCAGTTCACCCGCGCCCTGCAGGAACGTGGGCTTCGGCCTTTGATCGTGAACCTGACGGATGAGACCGAGCCTGCCAATTCCGTGCGAATGCTGCGTCAGTATTCAGTTGATGCGGTCATTGTCGCGTCATCAACCCTGCCCCCCAGTTTTGCCAAGGCGTTCCACGATGCGGGCGTGCCGGTGGTGCATACCTTCGGACGGTCGGCGACCTCGCCCAAGGTGCATGTGGTCGGCATCGACAACGTCGAATGCGGGCGCATGGCGGCGCGCGAACTTGTTTCGCGCGGGTACAAGCGCGTCGGCTACCTCGGTGGGCCAAAAGATGCGACGTCGGCCATGGATCGGTATCGGGGGTTCATCGAGGAAACCGACCAGCATCCCGACCTCGACGTGTCGCATTCTTTCGCGGATAATTACTCGTTCGAGGCGGGGCGCGCGGAAATGCTGCGCCTGCTGCAAGGCAAACCCGCCGAAGGGTATTTCTGCGGCGACGACATCCTGTCTATCGGCGCGTTATCGGCGTTGAAGGATCACGGGCTGAAGCCGGGGCAGGACATCGGAATCATCGGCCTGAACGACATGGAAATGGCCCGGTGGGAAAGCGTCGATCTGACCACCATTCACCAACCGATCAAACAGATCATCACCTCATCCGTTGATCTGGTCGAGGAGATGCTGAAAGAGCCTCAGAGATACCCTGAGGCCCGGATTTTCCCCTGTCGGGTGATCGAGCGGGGCACGTTGCGGCGGCCCCGCCCTTGATCAGCGAAACATTGGCGGGCGGGCGTCTTTCCACGCACCCTGCTCTTTGCCGGACGCGACAGCGGCGTGGACTGCCGCGATAGACCGCACCCCATCCGCAGCGCCGGGCAAGCCGTCGCGCGTCTCGCCCCGGATCGCGTCAGCCAGATCGCAGTAGATATTGGCCACGGCCAGCGGAAAGCCTTCGGGGTGCGCAATCGCCACTCGAGACAGGCGTTGCACTTCATCGTGCAGCCCGCCCTCGCCCTTTTCGATGATCTGGGTGCGCCCACCGACAGGCGTGTAAATCAACTGGTTCGGCTGCTCGGACGCCCAGCGCAACCCACCGGTTTCGCCGAACACCTGAATGTCGAACCCGTGCTGCCGCCCAATGGCAACGGAGGAAGTCCAGAGCCGCCCGACCGTGCCGCCTTCCATCCGGAAATTCACCATCGCGTCGTCTTCCAGTTCCCGGCTGGAGATGGTCGAGGCCATATCGGCGGACAAGGACTTCACCTCATCATCGCAGATGAAACTGGCCATATGCAGCGCGTGAATTCCGCAATCCGCGAATTGGCCCGAGACACCCGCCATTGCCGGATCGTAGCGCCAGCGCACGCGCGGGTTGTCGGCATCCGTGGCATCGCCGTGGTGCCCATGGCTGAAATTGGTGACAACCAGACGGACCTTGCCAATATCACCCGCCCGTACCATGGCGCGGGCCTGACGAACCATCGGATAGGCCGAATAGCAATAATTCACCGCGCAGATCTTGCCCGAGGCTTCTGCGACGCGAACGATCTCTTCGCCCTCTTCCACTGTCATGGTCATCGGCTTTTCGCACAGCACGTTGAACCCGGCTTCCAGAAACGCCTTGGCGATCTCGAAATGGGTCGAGTTTGGCGTGGCAATCGTCACCAGATCGACGCGATCGTCGCGGTCTTTCTCCCCTGCCAGCATCTCTTGCCAATTGCCATAGGCGCGGTCGGCAGCAATACCCAGCCGTTGCGCGTATTCACGGCCTACCTCGGGCCGATGATCCAGCGCGCCTGCGGCGAATTCGAACATCCCGTCCGCCTGCGCGCCCAACCGGTGGGCGGGCCCGATCTGGCTGCCTTCGCCACCACCGATCATGCCCCATTTCAGCTTTGCCATGGTCTTGGTCTCTCTATCGATTGTATCGTTAAGCGATCAGAAATCGCTGATGTTTTCCCACTGCCGCTGGTCCGATGAGGCCAGTGCCGCTGCCAGCACCCGGTTGACCTGATGCCCGTCGCGGAATGTGGGCCAGATCGCTTCGCCTGTGTGGATAGCCCGCAGGAAATCCTTGGCCTCGATGATGATCTGATCCTGATAGCCGGTGCCGTGGCCGGGTCCCTGACAGAAGGGTTCGTAATCCGGATGTGCCGGGCCGGTCAGGATTTTGGTGAATCCCCGCTGCGCCTCGGGCCCTTCGCGCCGATAAAGCCATAGGGCATTCTGATCTTCCTGATCAAAGCGGATCGCGCCTTTTGTTCCCGAAATCTCATAGGCATAACCCATCTTCCGCCCCGTCGCGACGCGGCTGAAATAGAGGTTCCCCATCACGCCATTTTCAAACCTGCACATCATCTGCGCGTGATCGTCATTTGTGACCTCTCCGCCGGGGCGGGTGCGGTGCACGGTTTCCACATCGGCCATGACCTGCGCAATTGGTCCGATCAAAGCCATCGCGCCGTTCACCATATGCGGGGCCAGATCGCCAATCGTGCCGTTCGCCATGCCCGTCGTGCGCCATGTAGCGGGGGCTTGCGGGTCGGCATAGAAATCCTCGGTATGCTCGCCGCGAAACCAGGTGACGTCGCCGATCTCGCCTTCGGCGATCAACTGGCGGGCGAACTGGCTGGCGGGCGTGCGGATATAGTTGAAGCCGACCATGTTGGTGACCCCCGCAGCCTCGGCAGCGTTGACCATCGCCTGACTGTCCTCAAGCGACGCGCCCAGCGGTTTTTCGCACAGCACTGGCTTGCCCAAAGCAAAAGCCGCCTCGGCGATCTGGCGATGGGTTTCCTGCGGTGACGCAATCACCACAGCCTCGACCTTTGGGTCCTCGACCAAAGCGCGCCAGTCATGGGTCGCGCGCTGAAACCCATAGGCATCCCGATACCGCTCGGCGCTTGTAGGCGTGGACGCGCAGATCACCTCAAGCCGAGGTCTGAGTGCCGTGTTGAACACCGCACCAACGGCGGACATGGCAACGGAATGCGCCTTGCCCATATAGCCGCCACCAACGATTCCAATTCCGATTTCAGGCATCTGTCACGGCTCCGAACATATCATTTGCAACCGGTTGCAAAATCAGTATCGTGTGAATCGATTCAACGCAAGGTCCAAACTTTGCCGACGCCCCTAAGCCGGAGGAATATGACGTGAGCGCTTTGATGGACGGTATCAAAGGGAACCGTTTTGCAGTTTTCGGGCGTGCTGGCATGGACCTGTTTGCCGATCCCATCAACGTCAAAAGCGAAGATGCCGAGACGTTCCACGCCGATCTTGGCGGATCCTCGGCCAATATCTGCGCGGGTCTGGTCAAGCTGGGCAGTCAGGCATCGCTGGTCACCTCGGTCTCGGATGACGCAATCGGGCGTTTTTGCCTGAACCGGCTGCGGCATTACGGGGTGGATACGTCCTATATTCGCGTTTTGGGCGGCGAATATCGCACTTCTCTGGCGTTGTATGAAAGCCGGACCGAGAACTTCCAGAACGTCATCTATCGCAACGGGGCCGTCGATTTTCAGGTGACCGAAGATGACGTGGACCGGGTCAACTATGGGGAATTCTCGGCTGTCCTGTCCGCCGGAACGGTATTCGCCTCGGAACCTTCCCGAAGCGCCACGTTCCGCGCTTTTGACAATGCACACAAAGCCGGGTTGCCGGTGATCTTCGATGTCGATTACCGGCCCTATAGCTGGCCCTCACCCGAGGTGGCCGCCGATGTCCTGTCCCGCGCCGGAGAGGCCAGCGACCTGATCGTCGGCAATGATGAAGAATTCGGTTTCATGGCCGGTGGCATCGAAAAAGGGTTCGACAAGGCCCGGGAACTGGCCTCGAAACCGGGCCGGGTTGTCATCTACAAGATGGGCGAAAAGGGTGCCGTGACCCTGACCGACGGGCAAGAGATTCAAACAGGCATCTTCCCGGTCGATGCGATCAAACCCGTTGGCGCGGGTGACAGTTTCATGGCCGGTCTTTTGGCCTCGATCGCTGCTGGCGCGTCGCTGGAACAGGCGGTCCTGCGCGGTTCAGCCTGTGCGTCCATCGTGGTTTCCAATCCCGGCTGCGCCCCCGCCATGCCCACAACCCCGGAACTGAATGCGTTCCTTGCCGATCATCCCGGCCCGACCACATAGGAGTTTCCCATGCATATCGCGCCCTATGACAACCAGAACAAACCCATTGTGGATGCCGACGATCCGACGGTGCCGCTGAACTATTTCAACATCGTCAAACTGCGCCGTGGCGAGGCGTTCGAATATCAGGTACCGGGGTATGAGACCTGCATCGTGCCCGCCACCGGCAGTGTGGATGTAGATGTCGAAGGGGCGCATTTCCCCAAGCTGGGCAACCGGGGCGAGGATGTCTGGGATGGCGAGCCCGAGGGCGTTTACGTTCCGGTCGGGGCCAAGGCACAACTGGTCTGTGTATCGGACGAGGCCGAGGTTTTCGTCGCGGGCGCGAAGTTCGACAAGGTGCTGGATCCGTTCGACGTGCGCGAACATGACCTTGTGCAATATGGCAGCGATGACACCAAAACCCATCGTAAAATCAAACACATCCTTGGCCAGAAACAACATGACAAGGTTGGTCGCCTGCTGGTGAGCGAGTTGTTCACGGTTGGTCAGGGCGGCTGGTCAGGTTTCCCCAGCCACAAGCACGACACCAACCGCCTGCCGGATGAATCGCGCCACGACGAGACCTATAATTTCCGCTTCAAACCCAACTGGGGCTCGGGCCTGCAAATGCTGCAGCGCGAGGACAACGAGCCGGGCGATGCCTACCACATCGTCGATGGCTCGACGATCTGCATCGACAAGGGTTATCACCCCTGCTGCGTGCTGCCGGGGTATGAGATGTATTACTTCACCATCCTCGGCGGTCTCAGCCAGCGGTCTCTGGTGCAGTATTTCCAACCAACACATGCCTATCAGATCGAAACGATTCCGGGCATCAAAGACATGATCGCGAAGTTCAAATGACCCTCGTCACTCTGAAAGACGTCCTGCAACCGGCCTACGAACAAGGCTATGCCGTGGGCGGGCTTGTGACCCTCGGCTGGGAAGACATGCGCGCCTATGTGGCCGCGGCCGAGGCCGAAAATGCCCCAGTGATCCTGCAAGCCGGACCCAGCTGCCGCGAGCACACCCCCCTGCCTATTCTGGGTAAGATGTTCCGGCATCTGGCCGAGAACGCTTCGGTGCCGGTAGTGGCCCACCTGGATCACGGCTATACGTTTGAGGAGTGCAAGATCGCACTGGACAGCGGCTTTACCTCGCTGATGTTCGACGGATCGCGCAAGCCCCTGCAGCAGAACATCGACGAGACTGCCGCAATTGCCGAGATGGCCCACGCGGCAGGCATTTCCTGCGAGGGCGAGATCGGGTTCGTGGGTTATTCCGGCGGCGAAGGCTCGAACGGGACCGACCCGACCGAGGCTGCGCAGTTCGCCCGCGACAGCGGCGTGGACGCGATGGCGATCTCGGTCGGCAATGTCCATTTACAGCAAAACAAGGAAGGCGGGCTCGACGAAGACCGCATCCGCCAGATCGACGCCATGACCGAGGTTCCACTGGTCATCCATGGTGGTTCAGGCGTGCCGGTCGAACAACGCGCGCGCCTCGCCCGCGAGACCGCAATTTGCAAGTTCAACATCGGAACCGAACTGCGCATGGCCTTTGGTCAGGCCCTGCGCGAGGCCGTGAATGCAGACCCCGACAGGTTCGACCGCGTGACCATCCTGAAGGAAACGCATGACCCCGTCGAGGCTGCTGCTCGCATGGTGATCCGCGCTTTTGGTGCGCCGTCGCAGCGATAGAAGCAAAAAGGCCCCGGAATGGCGGGGCCCGGTATCCAGCAGGCGCTAAGCGTCACGCTCCATGATCCATTCGACCTCGGGGGCCGGGACGAACCGCCATTTTCGCAGCGGCCCGGCCATGACGTTCAGGTAGTACATCTCGAACCCATAGGGCGCGCCGCAGGGGTGGTGGCCGCGCGGGACGGTCACGACGTCGCCATCAGACACCGCCATAGTTTCATCCAACTGGCCGTCATCGGTATAGACCCGCTGAATGCCGAAGCCGTTGGACGGGTTCAGGCGGTGGTAATAGGTCTCTTCCAGATAGGTGATGCGGGGGTAGTCGTCCTCGTCGTGACGGTGGCTGGGATAGGACGACCAGTGGCCGTTTGGCGTGAAGACCTCGGTCACCAGAAGGCTATCGGCGTAGTCCTCGGCCTCCATCGCTATGTTGTTGATATAGCGCGTGTTTACGCCCTTTCCGCGTTCGGTCAAGGTTATGCCATCGGGGCCAATACGCCGCGCCGCATGACCGCTTTTGCCCGGTGCCGAACAGACGGCGATGACACAATCGGTTTCTGCCACCGCTTCCCATTCGGTTCCGTTCGGCAGGTACAGGCAATGCGGTGGCGTCTTCTCGAACACGTTCATCCGGTCACCCAGAACACCCCAATCCTGCCCGGCCCCGGTGATCTGTGCCTTGCCCTCGACCATGACCAGAATGACCTCACGATCACCGGTGGCCTCAAACGCCGTGTCACCGGAACGCAAGTGATAGAGACCAAACCCGACATACCGCCACCCGGCGCTGGCCGGGGTGATATCGTGAACCTTGCCGCGCGTGCCGAAGGATTTCTTGAGCAGATCTGCCATTTTGTTCTCCTTGCGGGCAGCCATTCGGGCCGCCCGATTGTTGTTTCAGGCAGCTTGCCTTTGGTTCAGGGCCGAAAGAACCTTGGACAGTTGCGCCTCGGTCCAGCCTTCCGCAACAGCGCAGCGCAGTATGTCCGCCTGGCTTTCAGGCGCGTTGCCCCCGACCGGAGGGTCCGTGTCGAGATTAGTGGGGAAGGGATAGCCCTCAGCCGTGGCCGCAATCGCGGCCTCCAACTGCGCAGCGTCCAACGCCCCGCGCTGCTTCAAGGCAACCAGAGACGGGAACACCGCCAGCGACATCGCCTGACGATCCACCGCCTCCATCGCACGCCCGAAGGGTGATGAGATTTGCAGCAGGTTCGCCATGCGGTGAATGTCGGCGCTGCGGTTCTCGCCCGCCGCGTGGAACAGGGCCGGGTTGAAAAACACCGCGTCGCCCTTTTCCAGTGGGAGCTGGATATAGCTGTCCTCGAAATACGCCCGGTGGGCTTCGTCGTGGAAGGCCAGATAGCCCGGCGGGTAGAGCTGCGAGAACGGCAGCAGCTTGGTCGGACCGCTTTCTACCGGCATGTCGCAATGCGCAACTGCACCCTGCAGCGTCAGTGAGGCTGTTACCAGATGCGCATGGGCCGGGTATCGGGCCGCACTGTCCGCGCTTTGAAACCCGAGGTGATAGTCCCGATGTGCCTGTTGCGCCTTACCGCCGGGACGCACCTGATTGATCTGTGCCGTCACCTGATAGTGCGGCCCAAGCCATGCTTCACAAGCCGCCAAAATCGCCGTGTTCCCGAAATAGAGCGCAAAGCCTTCGGGGTCGCGCAGGCACTGTTTTTGCAAGGCGTTCCAGATCCGGTCATTCGCGCCTGAGGCGGCGAAATGATCACCCTCACCCGCCCCGCTTAGGCGTTCTTGCTCGATAATCTGACGAAACACATCCGTCGCCCGATCAATGATCGAGGTGTCCGGATACGCCCCTTTCAAAGCGATCACACCGGCGGATTTGTCCAGAACCCAAGCCCACTCCGCCAGCAAAGCCCGGCGTGTGTCGGGCTGTTCCAACATCGGACGCAACGCCTGCATGTCATAGACGGGCACGTTCTTTTCGACGGAGGCTGCAAAAGGCACCGTTTCAGCCAAAAGGTTCTGAGAGGTCAACACCTTGAATTCATCCAGATCACAGGATTCCCGGTCGAAATAGCCGACATATCCAAGCTGTTGAGTCACCATGACAGTCTCCTTTCTCATGGCTTTTGGTGTTGCCCCTTGGGGCTGGGTGTTACGCCGTGATCTCCAATCCCGCGCGTGTGCAGACGTCGACAATGTGGTCGTAGCCCATCTTGGAATACTCATAGGGCGGTGCCTTGGCCGGGTCCTGCTCGGCCTCGACCACGATCCAGCCGTCGTAATCCATCGCTTTCAGCGCGTTTGCGACCGCCTGAAAGTCGATGCAACCATCGCTTGGAACGGTGAAAGCGCCGCCGACCACCGCATCCAGGAAAGAATGGTCATTCTCGCGAGTTGTCTGCACGATCTGAGGGCGGATGTCCTTGAAATGCACGTGATGCACCCGGTCGCCCCAGCGGTTCAGGGTCGCCATCACATCACCGCTGCCAAACAGCAGATGGCCGGTGTCAAAGCACAGGTTTACCTCGGGGCCCGATCCCTCCATCAGCCAGTTCACGTCATCCTCGCTTTCGATGATCGTGCCCATGTGGTGGTGATAGGCCATCGGCATCCCCTGATCGGCCATCCATTTCGCCAATTCGGTGATCTTGGCCGCGTAGGCCTTGACCTCATCCTTCGACAGTTTCGGGCGATGATTGACCGGAGTGCCCATCTGCCCCTGCACGGTGTTCGAGCATTCGGCATAGACAATGCACGGGCTGTTCAGCGCAACAAACTGCTCGACCTGTTCACGCACCGCCTCACGTTCGGTCGCGAAGTCGTTGACCAGCGACGCACCGGAACACCAACCGCCGCAGAGCGCGATGTCGTTGCTATCGAGATAGGCGCGCAACCCTTCGGTGTCGCCGGGCATCCGCTGGCCGCGCTCGATGCCTGTATAACCAATCTCTCTGGCCTCTTTCAGCGCCTGTTCCATGGTATAGGCCGCCGTCAGGTCGGGCAGATCGTCATTCTGCCAGGCAATCGGAGAGATACCGATCTTCACGCTCATTTCGTATTTCTTTCCTTGATCGCAACTTCATAGGCCGCGCGTTTTTCGTTGACTTCGGGGCGGATTGAGACCTCGGGCACAGCGACTTCCCACCAGGTACCGCCATATTCGGTGGACGGGTACGGATCGGTGTCGATGACCACCACATAAGGCCCTTTGATGTCGGCGCGCTTGGCCAAAGCCTCTTCCAAGTCAGCAATCGAGCTGACCTTGACCGAGGTCGCCCCCATCGCCGCCGCATGTGCGGCAAAGTCGATGGCCGACGGTGTCTCATGCACCGCGTGATCCAGCAGATTGTTAAACTCGGCCCCGCCGGTGCCCATCTGCAAGCGGTTGATACAGCCAAAGCCCCGGTTGTCGGTGATGACAACAGTGAAGGACACGCCCATCATCGCGGCAGAGGCCATTTCCGAGTTCGCCATCATATAAGTGCCGTCGCCGGTAAAGCAGATCACGTCGCGCTCGGGCTCGGCCATTTTGATGCCCATCGCACCTGCGATCTCGTACCCCATGCAGCTGAACCCGTATTCCATGTGATAGGCACCGGGGCGTGGGGCCTTCCACAGCTTGTGCAACTCACCGGGCATTGTTCCAGCGGCGCACATTACAACCGTGTCGTTGTGCGAGGCACGCTGAACCGCGCCAATCACCTGCATGTCGGTAGGCAGAGCATTCCCGTCACCGGGCGCGTCGGTCAGCTTGTCGACCTTGCCGAACCAATCGGCTTTCAGGGTATCGGCCACTGGATCGGCGCTGTAGCCCTGCAAGCCTGCGCCCAGCTCTTGCAAACCCACGCGCGCGTCGGATTGCAATGGCATCGCCCCGTGCTTTTCGGCGTCATAGGCTGCGGTGTTCAGGCAGATCATCTCGCGTTCGGGGTTCGAAAACAGGCCCCATGACCCGGTGGTGAAATCCTGCAACCGCGTACCAACCGCAAGAACCAGATCAGCCTCGGCGCAGACATCATTGGCCGGTTCTCCACCGGTGACGCCAATGGACCCCAGATTCAATGGATGGTCCCAGGCCAAGGCCGATTTGCCCGCCTGCGTTTCAGCGACGGGGATGTTGTGGGTTTCAACAAAGCTTTGCAGCGCATCGGTCGCGCCCGAGTAATGCACCCCGCCTCCGGCTACGATGACCGGGCGCTTCGCCGCCTTGATCGCGGCAACGGCGCGGGCCAGTTCGCCCTCGTCCGGGCGGATGCGGCGCTGATACCAGACGCGGGGCTCAAAGAAGCTTTCGGGGTAGTCGTAGGCCTCGGCCTGCACGTCCTGGCAGAAGGCCAGCGTCACCGGACCGCAATCTGCCGGGTCGGTCATGGTACGGAAGGCGCGCGGTAGCGCGGTCAACAGGTGTTCGGGCCGCGAGATACGGTCATAGTAGCGGCTGACCGGGCGGAAACAGTCATTGGCGCTGACCGTGCCGTCGCCAAAATTCTCGATCTGCTGCAGCACCGGGTCCGGACCGCGCGAGGCAAACACATCGCCGGGGATGATCAGTACCGGCAGTCGGTTCGCATGAGCCAATGCCGCCGCTGTCACCATATTCGTGGCCCCCGGCCCGATGGATGAGGTCACGGCCATCGCCCGCGTGCGGCGCATCTGCTTGGCATAGGCAATCGCGCAATGGGCCATGGTCTGTTCGTTGTGACCGCGATAGGTGGGCAGGCTGTCTTTGACGGCGTGCAAAGCCTCACCCAGACCGGCCACGTTGCCATGGCCGAAAATGGCCCAGACTCCGGCGATATAGGGCTCTCCGGCCTCATTCATCTGCGCCCCGAGATAGCGCACCAGAGCTTGCGCCGCGGTCAGTCGGACTGTCTTGCTCATCATGATCCCTTTCAACACGAAGCCGCCATGGGCTTTAGGTCGGTTTTCACATTTCTGAAGGTTCCAGGCCACCCAATCTGACCTGTGATTTATGTGTGGCCTTGCACCACTGAATGATCGGGCGCCCCGCATGCCTGCGGGGCACCGGTGTTTTAAACGGTCCCGCCCAGCGAACCTTCCAGTTCGGCCAGTTCCTGACCGCCAGCCATAAGGTCCTGAAGTTCCTCAGGCGTGATCTCACCCCGTTTGGCCGTGCCCAGCGTCTGTCCCCGGTTCAACACGGTAAAGCGGTCGCCCACCGCCAACGCGTGGCGGACGTTGTGGCTGATGAACACGACGCCCACACCCTGACTGCGCACCTTGTCGATGGTCGCCAAAACGTTCGAAGTCTGACGCACCCCAAGGGCCGAGGTCGGCTCGTCCAGAATCAGGATCTTCGCACCGAAATGCACGGCGCGGGCAATCGCAACTGTCTGACGTTCCCCACCCGACAGCGTGCCGACGGCCTGATCCGGGCCACGCAGGTTGATGCCCATCTTGCGCATCTCTTCCATGGTGATCTCATCCGCCAGCTTCTTGTCGAAGAAGTTGATCCCGGCCACTTTGCGCGTCGGTTCATTGCCCATGAAGAAGTTGCGGCTGACGCTCATCAACGGGATCATGGCCAGATGCTGGTGCACCGTGGCGATACCCGCTGAAATCGCGTCGCGCGGGTCTTCGAAATGCATCGGCCTGTCTTCGAAGAAAATCTCGCCCGCGGTGGGTTTGTGCACACCGGACATGGTTTTGATGAAGGTCGACTTACCTGCGCCGTTATCTCCCAGCAGGCAATGGCATTCCCCCGGTTTCAGGTCGAAACTGACGCCAGCCAGCGCAATCACCGAACCAAAGTGTTTCTGAATGTCGACCATACGGATGATCGGCTTTTGCTCTTGCGAGTCGCCGTGGTGGAATTTGGTGTCTTCGGTCATCTCAGCGTTCTCCTGTGATGATGCGACGGATATAGGTGTTCAGGATCACCGCACCCAGCAGGATCACGCCCAGAAACACCCGGAACAGAGAGCTTTCGACGCCTGCGAAGAACAGCCCCTGCTGCACCACACCAAAGATCAGCGCACCCAGCGCCGCCCCCAGAACCGAGCCGTAGCCGCCGGTCAGCAACGCGCCACCAATGACCACGGCGATGATCGCCTCGAACTCTTTCAGCAAACCACGATCCGCCCCGGCCGAACCGAACTCCATGACCTGACAGGTCGCAAATACGGTGGCGCAGAAGGCGGTGAACATGAACATCAGGATTTTCACCTTGTTCACGGGCACACCCGAGTTTCGCGCGGCCTCGGCATCGCCACCGGCCGCAAAGATCCAGTTGCCAAACTTGGTTTTGGTCAACAGCACATGGCCAAAGATAATGATGACAATCGCCCAGACGATCAGCATGGGGATACCGTCAACAACAGGTTGGCCGGCGCGCGTACCGCGTTCGAACGTGGCGATAATGCCGTTGTCGCCCAGCCAGACGAACAGCCCCTGCAGAACTTTCCCGCCAAAGATCGGGGCCAGCCAGTCGCCTTCTGCCGCGTCGCGGATACCGCCGATGATGGTCTTGTTCTCGAAGGTTTGCGGCAGATAGATGGTAAAGCCCCGCAGCACGAACAGCGCCGCCAGCGTCACGATAAAGCTGGGCAGCCCGGTGCGGATCACGATCCAGCCGTTAAAGGCACCGATCAGCATGCACAGAATGAAAGTCACAATGATCGAGATCCAGGCGGGCCAGCCCAGGATCACCAGAAAGATGGCAATCATCATGCCCGAAAAGCCGATCATCGAGCCGACGGACAGGTCGAATTCACCCGCGATCATCAGCAGGCACGCGCCGACAGCGATAATCATGAACTGAGCGGACACGGTGCCCCAGTTCATCACGCCCTGCGCGTTGAACATGCCGGAATCAGCGGCGAATAGAAGAAAGAAGGTAAAGACTGCGACGGTTCCAACGATCCCGCCCAGTTCGGGGCGGATCAGCCAGCGGCGCAGCGCGGACATTTCCTTGACGCGTTCGTCAGCGACTTGGGTGGTGGACATGGGGTGCCTCCACGATCTGAAAGGTGCGGATTGAAGTCAGGCGGGTGGCGCGCCTTGGCGCCACCCGGTTGGGATCAGCGGTATTCGCCCGCGTGTTCCTCGACTTTTTCAAGGGCGTCTGCGGTCACAAAACCGGGGCCCGAGTTGATGTTGTTGCCCGGCAGAACGCCATAGCGATGGTAGTTGGTCAGGATCACAACCGGCAGATAGGCCTGCAGGAAGGGCTGTTGGTCGATGCCCCACTGAATGGTGCCGTCCTTGATGCCTTTAACGATTTCCTCACCCAGATCGAAGGTACCGAAATAGATGTCACCGGCCATGCCGTTTTCCTTCAGCGCCGCAACGGTGGGATCAGCCGACACCGGACCCAGAGTCAGGATGCCATCGGTATCCGGGTTTGCGGACAGATAGGCCAGAACCTTGTTCTTGATTTCCGCCGGGTCGGTGCCGCTGTCCAGCATCGCATCGCCCAGTTCAACACCCAGACCATCGGCAAAACCGCGGCAACGCTCACCCACCGTGGGCTGCTGGATCGCGTGGTTCACGCACAGGAATTTGGTGACGCCGTCACCTTTCGCGCGCTGACCGGCGGCAAGACCGGCGTCATATTCGGGCTGGCCGACATACATCAGCGCGCCAACCTCGCGCGCCTGATCCGGCGTGCCGGTGTTCATGATGATAACGTCGATGCCCGAGTCCACGGCAGATGTGATCGGACCTTTCAACACGTCATAATCGGCCAGAGTGGTGATGATCCCGTTCGGCCCCGAGGCTGCCGCCTGATCGATGATCCGCGCCATATCGGCAATGTCGCCGGTGGGCGGGTTGCGATACTCGACCTCGACACCCATCTGATCACCCGCCAGCGCGATGCCGTTCTTGATCGTGTTCCACCAGCTGTCGCTGTCCGGGGCATGGCTGACCAGGATGTACTTTTCGCCTTCCGCCGCAGCGCCCGTGGCCGCCGCAACCGCCACAGCACTGGCCATCAGCACTCGTTTCACAAACTTGTTCATTTGGTTTCCTCCCATAAAAACCGTCTGTTTTTGTCCTGGGCTATCCGCCCCATTCACTCGGTCGGACCGAATCTGTCGTAGCCGGAAGTGGTACCGAGCCGTTTTCAGTTTGAAGAAATTCGCTCATTTTGCAACCGGTTTCAAAATTTCCGCCATTTGGACGGGTGCGCCCGACCGCGCGGATTGCGTTGCCGCTTCGGCCATGGCCAGCGCAGCGACACCGTCATCCAAAGTCACCGGAACCGCCGCGCCCGACGTTGCGGCCTGGACAAATGCATCCCATTCGGCCCGATACGCAGGCATATAGCGTTCAAGGAAAAAGTAGGTAGGCTTGGCCCCGACAACGCCGTCCGCCGTCGATTTGACCACCGTGTTTTCCAGCATGTTCTGGGCCTGCAGCAACCCCTTTGATCCCAGCATTTCAACCCGTTGGTCATAACCATAGGCCGCGCGGCGCGAGTTCTTGATGACCGCGATCCGACCATCGGCGTAAGTCATTGTGACAACAGCGGTATCAACATCCCCGGCCTGCCCGATCTCGGGGTCCACGACCGAGGACCCGACCGCGGAAATAGAGGAAGGGATTTCCCCCATCAGATAGTTCGCCATGTCAAAATCGTGGATCATCATGTCACGGAACAGCCCGCCCGAAACCTTGATGTAGCTGACCGGCGGGGGTGCAGGATCGAATGAGGTGATCGACAACAGCTCAGCCTTGCCAATCTCACCTGCGTCGGCAGCGGCCTTCATCGCGGAAAAGTTGGGATCAAACCGGCGGTTGAACCCAATCATGACAGGTGGCTTGCGCCCGGCCACAACAGTCTGGCAGTCAAGCGCCCGCTGCAGGTCCAGATCGACCGGCTTTTCGCACAAAACCGCCTTGCCTGCCTGCGTTGCAGCCTCGATCAGGTCCGAATGCGTGTCGGTCGGCGTTGCGATCAGTACCGCATCAATATCCGGGTTATCGATAATTTCGTCCGAGCTTTGCACCTGCGCGCCATGCGCCTCGGCAAGTTGCGTCGCGGCTTCGGCCATTGCGTCCGACACCGCACATAGCTTGCTTTCCGAATGCGACGTAATGGCTTGCGCGTGGACACGTCCGATACGACCAGCACCAAGCAGCCCGACCTTCAGCATGTAATTCTCCCGAATCTTACTTGGCGTCACAATGTTGCTCTTTGCAACCGGTTGCAAGATTTTTTTTCGGGATGCCACGAGGAAACAGGCAAACACAGGCCAAGCGCCTTTTGACGGATGGGAATCACCCGTCGGACTCACGCCTAAGGTTGGCCCTGTTTTGATCAAAGGCCCCGAAAATCGCTCGAATTTTGTGGGAAATCGCAGAAAATCCGACCAGAAAAGGCGATCCGTACGGGAATCCCCCAATATCCGAGGCCTTAGACTTGGGCTAGTTTGAGGTCAGCGGATTACACTACCACTCAGTAACCCCTTACGAGGGGCTGGCCTGACCCCCTCACCCAGCCCCTCACCCTCCCCCAAGGCCAAAAGAAAATGGCGCGTTTGAAACAAACGCGCCAAGTGTCTTGGGGAGAACTTTAAAAAAACTCACGTCATAAAACCAACTGACGCCAACTCATCAATAGGGTCACTTTGACTGATTCTGTGGGGCCGGTCAGTGACCCGGATCACACAAACGAGATTTCGCGCGCGATGGGTCGGTTGCATCGGTTGGAAATGGCGATCCCTGAAGGACTCGAACCCTCAACCTGCTGATTAGAAGTCAGCTGCTCTATCCAGTTGAGCTAAGGGACCGCTGCGCCCTTCTTGCGGTTTTTACGGGCGGGGTTCAAGGCCCAAGCGCATGAAGGCGCTGTTGGGATCATCCTCATAGCCGTAGATCGGGCCGCAATAGGAATATCCCAATGCTTCGTACAGTTTGCGGGCGCCGTCATATTCCGGCAAATGCGCCGCGCCGGTTTCCAGAACCAGCGCGGATAACCCTTCCGACCGGGCGTGTTCCGCAAGATGATCCATCATCGCGCGCGCAAGCCCGCGTCCGCGCGCTTGTGACAGGATGTGCACCGATTTCACCTCGGCCGTTTGGTCCGGCAACAGCTTCAGCGCCCCGCATCCCACCGGTTGATCGCCGTCATAAACGGCCCAAAACCGGATCCCCGACCCGGACAGCGCATCGGCATCCATTGTATGATTGCTTTCCGCAGGGCCAGCCGTTTGGCTATGGGCAAAATGCGCCTCGACCACCGGGCGCAAAGCGTCCGATGTGGGGTCGGCCTGACGAATGTCGATCACTCAGTGCGTCCAGGGGCCGCGCCGGTCGGTGGCGAAGTTCTCGCCATAGCCCCGGGCGCGCAGGTTGGGTTTGCGCTTATGCGGCTCGCTGACCTGCGCCTCGATACCGTTATCCTTGGCGTATTCCAGCGCCTCTTCCTTGGTATCGAATTTCAGCCGAACCTGAGTCTGCGTGTCATTGGACGAGGTCCAGCCCATCAGCGGATCAACCTCGCGCGCCGAGGCGGGGGCATATTCCAGAACCCATTTGCGGGTCTTTGCCATGCCCGAGGTCATCGCATTTCTTGAAGGCTGGTAAATCCGTGCGCGCATGTCGCCTCTCCGTCCTCACTTGGCTGATCATGTTTATGCGCCACGCGAGCGGCGCGGACAAGTCCGCAATTGTCGCGGGTTTCAGCGATCCGACTGATGCCAGAAACTGTCATCAACGTGGCCTAAAAAGGGTTCAGCTCATGATGAGGATTGCAACTTGATCCACCACGAAAGAACCCTTGAAATCGATGCCCGGCCCGAGGCCAACCGGGCCGTTCTAAGCCGGTTTATGAACACTGACGAATTTCCGCCACAGGTGCAATCGGATCAAATCCCGGACGGTCGGCTTGCGTATTACTGAAAGGCGTTTTCAAAAACCAGATCAGGACTTGCAGTTGGACAAAATAAGAACAAATGTAAGGGCCTGACCTGGAGCCTGCCCATGCCCTATGCCCATTCCGACAAGACCCAACTGACCGCCGAAGACGTCCGCGCCCGCCTGAAACTGGAAGGCGGCAAACAGTTCGTGATGCATACCGAGTTTGCCCCCGCAGGAGACCAGCCGACAGCGATCAGGGAACTAGCCGGCGGCGTTCTCGACGGCGAGCGCGATCAGGTCCTGCTGGGCGCGACCGGGACGGGCAAGACCTTCACCATGGCCAAGGTGATTGAAGAAACCCAGCGCCCCGCCATCATCCTTGCCCCCAACAAGACGCTGGCGGCGCAGCTATATGGTGAGTTCAAGGGCTTCTTCCCCGAGAACTCAGTAGAATACTTCGTGTCCTACTACGATTACTACCAGCCCGAGGCCTATGTGCCGCGCTCGGACACGTACATAGAAAAAGAATCCCAGATCAACGAACAGATCGACCGAATGCGCCACTCGGCCACGCGGGCGCTGTTGGAACGGGATGACGTGATTATCGTCGCCTCGGTGTCCTGCATCTACGGCATTGGTTCGGTCGAGACCTACGGGGCGATGACGCAGGACCTGAAGGTTGGCAATGAATACGACCAGCGGCAGGTGATGGCCGATCTGGTGGCCCAGCAATACCGCCGCAACGATCAGGCCTTTCAGCGTGGCTCGTTCCGGGTGCGGGGCGATTCACTGGAAATCTGGCCCGCCCACCTTGAGGATCGCGCCTGGAAACTGTCCTTCTTCGGTGAAGAACTGGAACAGATCACCGAATTCGACCCGCTGACCGGTGAGCGCGCAGCAACGATGGAACAGGTGCGGGTCTATGCGAACTCGCACTATGTGACGCCGAAACCCACGATGCAGCAGGCGATCATCGGGATCAAAAAGGAGCTGCGCATCCGGCTGGACCAACTGGTGGGTGAGGGAAAGTTGCTGGAAGCGCAACGGCTGGAACAGCGCACCAATTTCGATCTGGAAATGCTCGAGGCCACCGGTGTCTGCAACGGGATCGAGAACTATTCGCGCTATCTGACAGGCCGCGCACCGGGCGAACCACCCCCGACCCTGTTCGAATTCATCCCCGACAATGCCATCGTTTTCGCCGATGAAAGCCATGTCAGCGTGCCGCAGATCGGCGGCATGTACCGGGGCGACTATCGGCGCAAGTTCACGCTGGCCGAACACGGGTTCCGCCTGCCGTCCTGCATGGATAACCGGCCCCTGAAGTTCGAAGAATGGGATGCCATGCGCCCGCAATCCGTCTTTGTCTCGGCCACCCCCGCCAAGTGGGAGATCGAACAGACCGGCGGCGTCTTCACCGAACAGGTGATCCGCCCCACCGGCCTGCTGGACCCCGAGGTCGAAATCCGCCCCGTGTCGATGCAGGTGGACGACCTGCTGGACGAGGTGCGCAAGGTCGCCGCCATCGGCTTCCGCACGCTGGTCACGACGCTGACCAAACGCATGGCCGAGGACCTGACCGAATACCTGCACGAGCAGGGCATCAAGGTGCGCTACATGCACTCGGATATCGACACGCTGGAACGCATCGAAATCCTGCGCGACCTTCGGTTGGGCGCGTTTGACGTGCTGGTCGGCATCAACCTTCTGCGCGAGGGGCTCGACATCCCCGAATGCGGGCTGGTCGCCATTCTGGACGCGGATAAAGAGGGGTTCCTGCGGTCCGAGACTTCACTGATCCAGACCATCGGCCGCGCCGCGCGTAACGCCGATGGCCGTGTTATCATGTATGCCGACAAGATCACCGGTTCGATGGAGCGCGCCTTGGGCGAAACCAACCGCCGCCGCGCCAAACAGCTTGCCTATAACGAGGAACACGGCATCACCCCCGAGACGGTGAAAAAGAATGTCGAGGACGTTCTGGCCGGGCTCTACGAAGGCGACGTGGACATGAATCGCGTCACCGCCACCATCGACAAACCGATGCACGGTGCCAATCTTGAGGCCCATCTGGACGGTCTGCGCGACCAGATGCGCAAAGCCGCCGAGAACCTGGAATTCGAAGAGGCCGCCAACATCCGGGATGAGATCAAACGTCTGGAAGCGGTCGATCTCGCCGTCGCCGACGACCCCATGGCGCGTCAATGGGCGGTCGAGAAAGCCTCGGAAGACGCGGTTAGGTCGCGTGGGCGGTCAACGGCTGGGAGGCCGGGCCAACGGGGTGGGAATGTGAAGCGGCGGAAGAGGTGATAGCCTCTACTTTTTTTCGCCAAGTGGCTTCAAACCCAGGGTATCTCGATAGGCATTTATCGCAAATTCTCGCTGCGCCAACCACTTTTGTCTCTCAATATCCCAGGTTTTTAGAGCTACCTGTTCAGTCGCTCTCGCTCGTTCATACGAACCGATTACCGTGCCAAAGAGAAGCATCAATGAAAATGCCAAAACAGAAGCTGAAACGTTAACGGCTTTGTTTGCTTCCTTTGTGATCAAAAATATCGCCAACCCGCCAATAAACGTCAATGCTACCGGCAAAACATTACCTGCAGCGGCAGTACGGCTACTACCCATAAGTAACCCGATAACGCCTGCCAAACATCCAAAAACCAGAACAAGTCCTAAAATCGTTCCGTAAGAAACGTCCATTTTGGCTTCGGCGCTAACGCATCTGTCCCTCACCAAATTGAACAAAAACAACGCTAAGACTGAAGTTAGGGCCAGTGCTAAACTGCACCCAAACAATACTGCTGTTTTCTCCAAAGATAGTAACAAATCAATTTTATACATTGAGTTCATCCAGTGTTAGCCACGGGGCAAAGTTGTTTGGATCTCCGAATGCATCTGGTGATGGTTGGTTTGCCATGAAGCCCTCCCAGTCATCACCAAACTCAAGTGGGCTTTCGAAACAATTTAGCAGCTGTGTTGATTCATCTAAACTCAACGTCTCGCCGGATTTCCGTTTTAGTGTAAGTAGCTTACAGCCACCGCCTTCCTGCTCAAGCTCGCTGCTTTGGCCAGCCGATGCATCATCTTGCTCCGTTTCATCTTCGGCTGTTGAATCTGAAAACTGTGCGAATGTGGTTGTGCTGAATAGTGCAAATACCACAACTATTGATTGCAAATACAAACTACGTTTCATACCAAACCCTCAAAAACCAACATACCTTATCATCTTTTTTTGGCATCTCATAATCTTACCAAAGGCGCTGGATGGATTTTCAACTCATTCCTCCAATGCTCTCTAAACTCAAAAAAGGGGATATGACCCTTACCTACTCACAAACGTATACTAAGAACTTGCAGCCAAAACCCTTCTATTTCGCGTTTGAGATCACAAATTGTGGTTCCAAACGGTTGCCGTGACGCACCCCAACACGTTCTCTCTAGGCGTGAGATCTAATGCGCCATTCACCGAGTGCACGGCGCTCGTGTGGTACAGGCAAAGGACCAGGCGCGCTTCTCAGGAAAATCTGTCAGCAAGCGTAGGATGGGTGCTCGCACCCATCTTTTTTGTGATGAACATTGATGGGTGAAATCACCCATCCTACAGCCCGACACTACCCTTACAGCCCAACGCCCTCTCCTCCACGTTTGAAAAAACAGGTTGTGTTTTCAAAACGGTTGTCATGACGAACACCCCACACAGCCTGCACGAATTCCAAAGCGCCATTGACCGGGTACGGGGCACCCGCGTGGTGCTGGCCGAGGATCTGGCGCAGTTTTATGAAAAATCCGTCAGCGCCTTCAATCAGGCCGCCTCGTGCACTACTAACGTCTGTCGTAAAGACAGATCACCACCCTTGCCCAAGGCCCATCGACAGCTAAGTTTCCGTCATGCGCCTTCTTCTGCTCACGATACTCCTCGCCACCCCGGCCACCGCATGGGAGGCCTCGGTGGGTCAAATCTGCACCCTGTCGCATGACACCGAACAGGCCGAAATCTTCCTGACCTACGACCCGTCCCAACCTCTCTATACGCTGACGGTCACGCAAAAGACCGAGGCCTGGACACAGGCCCCATGGTTTGCCATGCGGTTTGAGGGGCCGAACCCGATCGAAATTGCCACCTCGCGCCATGTGTTGTCGGACGGTGCGGCCTCGCTGACTGTCACGGATACCGGGTTCGGAAATGTGCTGGACGGGTTGGAATATAATCAGACCGCCTACGCCTTCACTCAGGACGGGGTGGCCGAGTTTCCTTTGGACGGTGCCGCGCCGCAGGTCCGCATTTTTCGCGACTGCGCCGGGGCTCAATTGTCCTGAGGTGAAGAAATCAGGCCGAACGGATCAGGGCCGCACGAATTTCGCGTTCCCCACAGCGCGTTGTCTTGCCGTGCCGGATGTGGGTGATTTGTTGGCGCGCACCTGACCTGACTTTTCGCACGAGACACCGTTGCGGTCCGGGTCATAGCGTTCGTGATACCCGGCATAACCTTTGCGGAAGGGACCAAAGCCAAGCTTTGCGGGTGCTTCGCAGCCTGACAGGGCGATGAGGTGCAGGATCGCTCCGTTCCGGTCGAACTCGGACATTCGGATGTAGATGTTCGCCGCGATCAGAGCAGTTGTCAGGGGTAAGGCCACGACCATCAGCCCAATGCGAAAAGGCGACAAAGCCCGCCGCCGCGTCGCATCAGCGCGCAGGTGTCGCTTTGAGGGCTGCGGGTTCAGGTGTTCCTGTTCCTGCGTAGGGCGATCCAAATCCATACCCCGTCTGTATACGCGATTTGTGGCAAAGCCGAGGCGGCGGCGACCCGACGGGCTGGAACTGTGTCCCTCAAACCCGTATCAAATGGTCATCTCTGACGCGACAGCAAGCCGAGTGCGATGCCCAAGGCCGACCCATACCAACCCACGGACGATACAGCGCGCAAGTTGGCGCGCGATCTGGTGGGCAGCGCTAGTTTTGCCGCGCTGTCCTTTCTGCGCCCGGACAAC
Organism: Ruegeria sp. C12; assembly: GCF_056537745.1. NCBI lineage: Bacteria > Pseudomonadati > Pseudomonadota > Alphaproteobacteria > Rhodobacterales > Roseobacteraceae > Ruegeria > Ruegeria sp. C12. Next base: position 459,360 of record NZ_JBQFSA010000001.1, on the reverse strand, counting down.
GGCTTGCCATCATCGTCGCGCATTGCATTGGCGACAGATGAGAATGGGCAACCGATCTCGTTGATTTCAAACGCTGTCCGATCACACACGTGCTCTGCACGCGAACCCAGCCTGTGCGCTATTGATCGGAGAACCGGCGGACAAGGGCGATCCGCTGACACATCCGCGCCTAACATTGCACGCCACAGCGCAGTTGATCGCCCGAGGCACACCCGATCATGCGGGTCTGCGCCTGCGCTATCTGGAGTTGCGCCCGAAGGCCAAGCTTTATGTCGATTTTGCCGACTTCGGGTTTGTTCGCTTTGACATCACCGACGGGCTGCTCAACGCAGGGTTCGGAAAAGCCTACCGTCTGAGCCCTGCGGATTTCTAGACGTCATCGGACCACGTGAACCGCGCATTTTGCGTGGCGCACCACATGCGTCGCGGTAGACCCCAACAGCAGGTCCTGCATCCCCGGCCGATGCGATGCCATGATGATCAGATCCGGGCTGTGTGCCTCGGCCCAGTCCAGGATACTGCGGCCCGAATGCCCCTCGATCACCAGCCCTTCGGCATTGGGCAGTTTTGCGGCAAGGTCATCCAGCTCGGTCTGAATGGCCTTGCGCGCTTCGGTCAGATATTCGGCGGGCATGTAGGAAATCGCATAGTTGGGAATATGCTCGACAACATGCAGCAAGGTGACCTTTGCGTCCGGTGTTGCCAATACCTCGGCCAGTTTGATCGGGCCGGACGTATCCCGTTCGGTGTCGAAGGAAATGGGGACAAGAATGTTGTGATACATTTTAGGGCCTCCGTTTAACCGCAGTCATAGTAAACCACGCGGAAATCAGAGGCCTTGATCCAGGTCAGGATCGGTCAAAGGTTTCGGCCACCTCGTACATGACCGGTTCGAAACTCTTGCATAATTCATTGAGCTTGCGGTTGCGGTCCCGCATCTCGGGCGTGCGCAACATGGCCAGGAAATCCTCACGGCGTTCCCACTGTGAATAGTTGGCAATGCGGGTCTGCGCGTCGTTCACATGAAGGCCCGCTGATACGAATCCCGGCTGCTTGGAGATAAAGCTGGAATAGGCATCCGTCAGCGCTTCCAACAGGTCCTGACAGGTTCCCGGTGTCATTTCAAATGTTGTAATGACGGTCTGCACGGTTGCGGTTTTGGCGATGGTCGGCATCTGATCCTCCTTTGGCTGATCTCAGCCTAGCACAGGAAACCTATAAGTCGCGCAATTCCTTGGATTCTTGTAATTTTGGCAAGAGAATGACGGCCGCCCGCTTGGGGCGACCGCCTGAGCACTTACCGCTCCATTCGCACCAGAACAGATGCCGTACCCCTCAGGTTTTCCTGCCACCGCAGGCGAACACCGTCTTCGTTGTTCCCCTGCTCGACATCGACATAGGGCGTGGCATAGCGAACTGTGCCAAGCGTACTTCTGAGCGCCCCCAGCGCGGTGACGGAATCGCAGCTTCGCGCCTTGCCCTTGAATGGCAAGCGGGCAGAGGTCCAAACGCTCCATGTCCCGGCAGCCGTGTTCTGTGTATGGCGAAGCCGAAGAGGGTTCGCTACTTTCTTGTCGATACCGTGAAAGGTGTTGTTCTGGAACGTCACATTGACGTGGCGATCCTTATTGAGGTCAGCAAACGTTGTATCCACCCGCTCGGCGCGTTCAATGTCGCTGCTGCTTGACCGGAACACGTTCCCCGTTACCGAAAGCCCGTTCAGAAAATGCCCCGGCCCATGGGGGCGGACCACGATATAGCTGAACCAGGGCGGTGCTTCGCTGGAATAGAAGATGTTGTCCGTGATGCTCATGGCGCTGAACGAATTGCCCGAAACATAGCTGGGTTCTGCGTCGCGCTCGTTGCTCCATTCGATAAAGCAGTTGTCGATGTAGTTCTGGGCAATGGTCGAGCTGTTGTAGGTGCCAATCATGATCAGGCCAGCGGTGCGAACGCCCTGCGGAATGCTGTCCCCCTGAAAGAAATGATTGCCCAAAATCATGTTGTTGTCGCCGCCCACCACGGCGAAATGCTTGAACCTTACGACGCGGTTATGGCGCAGCTTGATGTCATTCGCGTTTGTGTTCAGCGCAATCGAGTTACGCTCGGGCACGGTGAAGGATTCCTCGGCGGACAGGAACTGGCAATTGTCGATCAGCATCCCCTTGCACCCGGTCCCGGTTGACGAGATGCCGCGATCTTTGGGGCGGCTGATGAAACAATCGTTCAGCGAAAACGTGCTGCCCGACTGCGCCAGACGGATGGCGCTGCACCGGCTGTTGCACTGGAATTCGATCTGCTCCATGCCGAATTTGCGCAGCGTACTGAAGCCGCTGAAATCCAGCAGATATTTGAAGGACTGGAACGTATAGGTCTGCGTGCCCGAGGCGTCATAGATCGGCGCATTCAGCGTGATCTCGCCCGCACCGACATCCTTGGATCGCACGTAAATCTCGCGCCCCACGCCTGCGCCCTGCACCAGTGATCCAACAGGGATATTCGCCACATTGGCCACATCCGTAAGGCGGGTATTGTCGGAAGGGTCATAGGTGGCGACCGAGGTGAAGGTCTCGGTGTCCCAATCCGTGCTGCTTTTGACGTCGAACTGTCCGTTACGGATCACACGTCGGGTGGAGAAGCCTTGCTTGTTGGGCACAGCCGCCGCCATATCAATCGGCCCCGTCACCGCGACCTTGCGCCCGCCAAGATCCAGCGAGTCGTGGTCCGAGTTGTTCAGCAAAGCCTGAAATGCCTTTTTGAAGGCCAGTTCCTCATCCCCGAAAGCGGTGATGTAGGCAGGCAGATCGAAATTCTTGGTCAACAGCAGCATCTTGTCGTCGGGCATGGTCACCGTGCCTTCGAAATCCATCTCGGACGCCATGCTGGTATTTTCGGCCAAATGATACGTGCCCTGCGGAACATAGACCCGACGACCGCCCGCAGCCTGATCCGCCGCCTCGAACGCAGCCGAGTCATCGGTGACACCGTCGCCAATGGCCCCGTAATCGCGCACATCCACAACGCTGATCATCTCGCGCAGGAACACGCCGCTCACATCCGTGATCTCGATGTCATCGACCCGCACCAGTGCGCCGTTGGCACCAAGGATATCCAGACCAAAATGGCCGTACAGCGCATCGACACCCCAGGGCATGTCCACCCCGGGGCGACGCCCGGTGCCGACGATTGCGGTGATTTCATGCACTGCCCCATAGCCGGAAAGCTGCGTCGCCGGCCCCTCTTCGATCACGCCGGTCAGGTTTGTATCCCCGGCCCCGCCAGCCCAGGCCGCAATCCGAACCTCGGGCAACGGACCGCTGACGGCTTTGACACGCGCCTTGATCTGCAGATAGCAGCCGGGCAGCAGTGGCGTCTGGCCCATATAGCGCAATTGCTGCGTTGGATTGACCTTCAGAATCTCAAGACAGCCGCCAAAATCCGCATCCGCTGGCACAAATGCCCCCGTGCCCGACCCGGCATAGGTGGGCGAGCCCGGTGTCCCGTCCCCCGCAGACCAAACCCCCAGACCATCCGCGAATTGAGGCGGCATGAAAACGATGCCGTCGGTGATTGCCTTGTTCATAGAAATCCCTTTCCCAATCGCGCCGCACAGAACAGCGACACGTTCAAACCCTCAGCCCGGGTCCACCCCGAACGCGAAAGTCTGAGTATCCAAAAGGGATTAACTGCGGCTCATCCCACCGTGACGGTGGCGTTGCCTCAGGCTGATGGGTCGGAATTGCCCAGCAATTGCACGCCGTTGATTTTCCAACCGTTTTCCTGCTCGATCATCTGGTAGTCGAGAATGTGAACCCGGCCGTCACCATCCACGATCATGACCTTTTGCCACAGCGCGCCCGCAATCTCGCGCAGTTCCAGAAACCGCACCTCGGACGGCCGCCACACCATCGGATAGCCGTTGCGCACCATGGCACCAAAGTTGTCGGGATTCTGGAACAGGCGCTGGATATTCGGGCTGGCAAAGGTGAAGGCGGTGGCGAAATCATCGGCTTCGAACGCTTCGATCTGCGCCGCGATATTGGCCTCGATCTCTTCGCTCTGACCATAGGCACCCGAAGCCAGAGCGACACTCAGGGATACAGCAAGCAAAAATCGACGCATGGGGCCACCTCCTGACGGAAGGGTAGCCCCAAGCGGGATCAGGTCAAATCAGACCAGCTCTCCGGCCAGGGCCTTGTCGATCAGTGCGATCGTCTCGGCCACGCCGTAAAGCGCGATGAAACCACCAAAGCGCGGCCCCTGCGAGGCCCCCAGCAGCACCTCATAAAGCGCCGTGAACCAACCGCGCATCGGGTCGAACCGCTCGCGTCCGATGGAATAGACCACTGATTGCAGCGCCTCGTCCTCGACCGGGCCGTCATAGGCCTCAAGCGCAGCTTTCAGCGCCTCCAGCGCTTCGCGTTCCTGATCGGTTGGCGCGCGGTGCTTGCGGGTCGGTTTGACGAAGTCGTTGAAGTAGCGCACGGCAAAGCCCGCCGCCTGATCCAGATCGGGATGGCTTTCCGCAGTCGCGTCGGGCGCGTAACGGCGGATAAAGCCCCACAACGCCTCTTTGTCCTCGGCCCCGGACACTGATGCCAGGTTCAGCAACATCGCAAAGGGCACCATCAGGGTCGACTCGGGCACCTCTCCGCCATGGATATGCCAAACCGGGTTGTTCAACTGCGCCTTCAGGTCCTGACCCGGATAGGCACGCAACTGTTGATGATACTCGTCATAAGCTTTTGGGATCACATCAAAATGCATCCGCTTGGCGGTCTTGGGCTTTTGATACATGAAATAGGCCAGCGACTCGGTCGGCGCATAGGTCAGCCATTCGTCAATCGACACGCCATTGCCGGAGGACTTGGAGATCTTCTGACCGTTTTCATCCAGAAACAGCTCATAGCTGAAATGCTCAGGCGCACGGCCACCCAACGCACGGCAGATCGCGTCATAGATCTTTTCGTTGGTCGCGTGTTCTTTGCCGTACATCTCGAAATCGACGCCCAGCGCCGCCCAGCGCGCGCCGAAATCCGGCTTCCACTGCAGCTTCACGTGGCCGCCGGTGACGGGCACGGTCCATTCCTTGCCGGTTTCATCGTCAAAGGTCACCGTGAAGGTCTCGGCGCAGACCTTTTTCATCGGCACATACATGACCCGCCCGCTTTCCGGGTGCAGCGGCAGGAAGATCGAATAGGTCTGCTGGCGTTCTTCCCGCAGGCTTTTCAGCATGATTGCCATGATCTCGTCATAGCGTTCGACCGCGCGCTTGAGGATCTCGTCAAACTGCCCGGACTCGTAGAATTCCTTGGCCGAATAGAACTCGTAATCGAACCCAAAGGTATCAAGAAACCGCCGCAGCATCGCGTTGTTGTGCGCGCCAAAGCTGTCGTATTCACCGAACGGATCCGGGACCGAGGTCAGCGGGCGCTGCAAATGCTGTTCAAGTATCTCAGGGTTCGGTACATTGGTCGGAACCTTGCGCATCCCGTCCAGATCGTCCGAGAAACAGATCAGCTTGGTGGGGATATCCGACAGCGCCTCGAACGCACGCTTGACCATCGTGGTCCGCGCAACTTCGCCAAACGTGCCGATATGCGGCAAGCCAGAAGGGCCATAGCCCGTTTCAAACAGAACATAGCCCTTTTCCGGCGCATTCTTCTGATAGCGTTTGAGCAACCGGCGCGCCTCTTCAAAAGGCCAGGCCTTGGACGACATTGCGGTGTCACGCAGTTCAGACATTTCGATATGCTCCATCGGGAAGGCTGTGCCGGTCACCCGATGCGACCGGACCGACCCCTCCTATTGTGCTAGTGCAGCATGAGTCAATAATGGCTCATGCTTTTTCGGCCCAGCAAGCGTGGCAGGCTGGTCGCGCGCAGACGAAATCGGCCTGACTGGTCAGCCAATCCCCAAGATCGCGCGCGCCTCGGCCGGAGATGCGACCGCGCGCCCGGCGTTGCCAGCACATGTGGCCAGCGCTTCGATCAACTGCCCGTTGCCCGAGGTTTTGTCGCCTGACGGCAGATAGAACGTGTCCTCAACCCCGGTGCGCAACATACCACCCAACTCGGCGCTCAGCTGGTGCACTGGCCAAATGTCCGCCCGCCCGATCAGCGTTGTCTGCCATTTTGATCCGGGGATCATGTATTTCTGAAGCAGACGCAGCAGATCACCATCCACCGGCATGCCCGAGGCGACACCCATCACAAGGTTATACTGTGCTTGCCTGGCCATTCCCGCACGCACATACATCTCGACCGAGCGGACAATGCCCACGTCAAAGCACTCAAACTCGGGAATGCTTCCGGTCTCTGCCATTACGTCCAAAAAGCCCTGCACCTTTTCGGGCGGGTTATCGAAGACCATCGGTGGCCAGGCCCAATCGCCCGAGGCCCGCAGCTTGAGGTAGTTCAGCGTCCCGGCATTGCAGGCCGCAATCTCGGGCCTGAGTTCACGCAACACACCGACCGGTGCGCTGATATCCGCACCGGGCAAGCCGGTGGTCGAATTGATCAGCACGTCCGGACAGGCATCGCGGATTGCATCAGTAATGTCGCGGGCAACTTTTGGATCCCAGCTGGGCAAGTGACCGCGACCGGGGCCCTGATCCCTGTAATGGACATGAATGATCGACGCCCCTGCATCATAAGCCTCATGCGCCGAGGCTGCGCAGTCTTCGGGGGTAACCGGAACGGGATGCTGCGCCGGGTTGGTCAGCACCCCGTTCAGCGCACAGGTCAGGATCGCCTTATCCATGGTTAAGGCCGTGGCAGGCACCAAACGCAGCGGGTTTGATGGGGGTGGTTGGGTCGTTCAAATGGGGGCTCATAAAGGCTCCTGTTCGGGGGGATTTGCATAGATTGCGTCGATTAAAGCGGCATGGTTTTCCTCGATCACCCGGCGCTTCATCTTAAGGGTCGGGGTCAGTTCATCGGCGTCCTGAGACAGAGGTCGGTCCAGAATACGGAATTCATGCACCTGATTGACGCGAGAATAACGAGGGTTGATCTGGGCAATGGCGGCAGCGACAACCTCTTGCACGCGGGGATGCAACGGTGTCGGATTGTCCAACCCTTCAGCCTTGGCAAAGGCGGCCAGCGCATCTTCCGAGATACTCAGCAGCGCGGCCACGAATTTGCGCCCATCTCCCAACAACATGGCGTGTTCGACCAGCGGAATATCCGTCAGGTCATTTTCAATCGCGGCGGGCGAGATGTTCTTGCCGCCGGTGGTGATCAGAATTTCTTTCTTGCGCCCGGTGATGGTGACAAACCCATCCTCGTCGATCTGCCCCAAGTCACCTGTAAGAAGCCAGCCATCTTCGGTCAGGGTTTCGCTGCTGGATTCAGGGTCTTTCAGATACCCATCAAAGACGTTCGGACCACGCACCAAAACCTCACCGTCCTCGGCAACGCGCGCCTCGATGCCCGGCAGAGGTTTGCCGACACTGCCCAATCGGTTGGCGCTGGCGCAGTTCATCGTGCTGGGGCCGCAGGCCTCGGACTGGCCGTAACCTTCATAGACATCGATGCCGAGGCCGAAAAAGAACTGCAGTGTCTGAACCGAGATCGGTGCCGCAGAGGACAGGATCGTACCGCAATCCGCCAGCCCCAATGCGCGGCGCACCCTTCTCAGCAACAGCCGATCAGCCAGACGGTATTGCAGCGCAAGGCCAAAGCCGGGCTTTTGACCCCCAAGCCGCTTTTGAGCCACCTCCTGCCCAACACCCAGTGCCCAGCGCGCCATCGCGCCTTTGGCCCCTTTTGCCGCAGCAACACCCGTGGTGATCCGTTCTTCGATCTTCTGCCAGACGCGCGGCACGCCCAGAAACACCGTTGGGCGGCACAGGGGCAGCACATCGCGCATGGTCAAAGGGTCCAGACAATACCAGACCTGACTTCCAAACACGGCTTGGCCCAAAATCGAGTTGTTGAACTCTGCAATATGGGCCAGCGGCAGGTATGACAGCATACGCGCGCCGTCCTTGACCTGCATGAACTCACCAAGCGTCTGCGTTATCCAGATCGCGGCGCGATGCGACAGCACAACCGCCTTCGGTTTCCCGGTGGTCCCCGATGTATAGACTAGAAGTGCCGTGTCTTTCAGCGTCAGCGCATTGCGGCGGGCGTCCAATTCGGGCTGAAACTCTGCCCCGCCAAGCCCAAGGAAATCAGGCCAGGACAGCACATCGGCCTCTGCCACCTGTCGGTTCATGGACACGACGTGGCGCAGACCCGGGACATCTGCCCGCACCGATTGCACCCGCGACAGGTTTTCGTCCGTGTCGCACAAGACCAGCGGGCAATCCGAATGGCGGATGATATAGTCAATCTCTTCGGCTGATGAGGTGAAATAGATCCCTGTCGGATTGCACCCGGCCGCCATTGCCGCATGGGCCATGACCACCCATTCCGGGCGATTGCGGCCGAGAATGCAAACGACCTGTCCGGGGTCAAGCCCCAAGGCGATCAATGCACGACCCGCCCGCTCAACCTCGGCCCCGAACCCCGACCAGCTTTGCGATCGCCAATCCCCATCAACCTCGTGCCAATAAGCAGGCGCATCCCCAAGCCGCCTGACGGTGTCGATCAGGTGAAGCGGTACGGGCTTCAGGGTATTGGCGTCGATCGGCTGCATCTCGTCCTTTCCGGGGTCAGGACCGTTTATTGCCGGAACCGCGATCCGGGCGGCGGCGTGGTCTCAGGCGGTCCAGCAAAGCACTGGGCGTTTTCCATCCATTCCCTCGCCAGATCGCCCGAAACGGTCAGATCAGTGTCCACATAGCTGCGCGTCTGCGTCACCGTCTGCGCAAACCCAAGGGCCGAACCGCTGATCTGCCCCACCGACGCGTCGCCAAATTGCCAGACCTCGCCCGAGGGCGCAGTCAGTTCGACGGCAGGCATCGCAGGCGGAACCTCTTTCCCGCGCAGTTGGAACGAAAACCCGAATGTGTTGACGCCCAGAATGACGATGTTCTTGATCCGGTCGCTCTCGGTGCGTTCCGCGCCGAAAAGGTCAAAGACCTCGTGCCCATGGGCCCAGGTCTCCATCTGGCGCGCGCTGATGGACGACCGCGCCGACATCGACGGTCCCACCCAGGGCAGGCGCGTTTTGGGATCCACACCCTGCCAACGGGTGGCCATATCGCGGAAGTAATCCCGCCAGAGGGTCAGCAGCGCCTCGCCCCGTTCCGAGATGGCGGCGTTTTCCATGGCCCGAAACCCCAGCGTCTGGATTTTGGGCAGGCTTTCACCCAGCATCGCATTGAACGCATCCGCCGAGGTCAGCGACAGATCGGCGGCCCGGTTCCAGAAATGCAGATGCACCAACACATCATTCACCGTCCACCCCTTGAACTGGGTGGGCGCATCCCAACGTCCGTTGCACTGCGCCTCGATTACGGCAGCCAATGCTTCGCTTTCCTCCAGAAAGGCAGTGACCTGTTCCATTATGTCTCCAACAGAGTATTGAGCCGGTCGACGGCGTCCAGAAAATCGGCTTTGAAATCCTGAACGACCTGCCCGGCCGAGGTTGTTTCATTCATCAATCCAACCGCCTGCCCGACCCAATAGGTCGCCAGTTCGGTCGCACCCTCATGCCCGGCTGAGGCCAGTTTTTCGGTCAGATGCAATGCCGGCTCGCTGACGATGGTCTGGAACGGCATCGGCAGGGGGGAAACTTCGCTGTCCTCCCACGCATCTGTCCAGGCCGATTTCAACTGTCGGGACATCTTGCCGGTACGCGACTTGCTGCGCACAGTGTCCGAGGACGTGGCCGCCAGCATCTTGTCCTTGATCGGCTGCGCCGGTTCCCCTTCGGCAGTTGTCAGCCAAACCGAACCGCACCACGCTCCCGCAGCCCCCATTGCCATCGCCCCCGCCATCTGCCGACCGGTGGCAATACCGCCCGCCGCCAGAACCGGCCTGCCCTGCGCGACCGAGACGATCTCGGGCGTCAGCACCATGGTTGAAACCTCACCGCAATGACCACCCGCTTCGCCGCCCGCAGCCACAAGAATATCCACCCCGGCGGCGATCTGCCGTTCGGCGTGTTTCTTTGCCCCGACCAGAGCGGCCACCGGAACGCCCCGCTCATGCGCCATGTCGATCATGATCTTCGGCGGCTCACCCAAAGCGTTTGCGATCAGCTTGATCGGGAACGAGAACGCAACCTCAAGCATCGCCTGCGCGCCTTCTGCATCCATGTTGCGGGCGAAATCCAGGAACCTGATCCGATCATCATCAATCCCGGACGTGTCGATGCCATGGCTTTGCAGGACTTGTTCGGCCAGTAGTTTCTGCTCGGCGGGCAACGCGGCCAACAATTGGTCGGGGTCAAGCCCTGCACCAGAGGCCGCAAGGTTGTTCGGTACGATCAGGTCCACGCCGTAAGGTTTGCCATCGACGTTGGCGTCAATCCATTCCAGTTCCTGCCGCAACTGCTCGGGCGTGTACATCACCGCGCCAAACACACCCATCCCACCGGCCCGCGACACCGCAGCGACCACATCCCGGCAATGGCTGAAAGCAAACAGCGGGAACTCCAGCCCCATATTCTTGCACAGCTCAGAATTCACGGCGCGTCTTCCTCCAACGCGATCATCAGCGCGCCAGCGGTCAGTTGCGCACCGGCCCGGGTGACAACCTCGCGGACCTGTCCGTCGCGCGTGGCCGTGATCTGGTGCTGCATTTTCATCGCTTCGAGAACGGCCAGCGTCTGGCCCTTTTCGATCTCATCACCCGGCGCGACGTTGATCGAGACCACAACCCCCGGCATCGGAGCCACGATCCGGCTGCCGCCCGCATCGTCGCCTGACGCGGTCAGTGGATCGAAAATCGTGAACGCGAGGTCAACTGTGTCGAGGCGCAGGCCGAATTGGCGGTTGCCCCAGCGGGTGAAGCTGACGGTAACGCGCCGCCCGTCCAGCGTCAGGGTTGCGCCGGTGTCGTCCATGCTCTGAACCGTCGCGACAAAGCTGTCATCGCCACAACGGACGTCGAAACGATTGCCAACCGGCGAGACCGAGACCTTGGCCTCGGTCTCGCCGTGGATCAGTGTCACCATGTTCGGCAGTGGCGCAACGCTGTGCCAGTCAAGCAATTCGACGCTGACGACGGTGGATTGCGCAAACAGGCGGTCGCGGTCCTGACAATGGATCAGAACGGCGGTCAACGCGAAATCGGCGGGCCGGGCCTGAACCGGGTCGACGCCATCGGGATAGGTCTCGGCGATAAAGGCCGTGGTGGCCGACCCGTCGGCGAAACCGGGCTGGTTCAACGCGTCGATCAGAAAGCCGCGATTGGTGGTCAGACCCAACAGCGCGGTTTCCTTCAGCCCGGCGACCAGACGACGACGCGCCACGTCGCGGCTGGGACCGATGCCGATCACTTTGGCCAGCATCGAATCGTAAAAAGGCGAGACCTCACCCCCCGTTTCGATGCCGGTATCGGTGCGCATCCCTTCGCCGTCGGGTGTTTGCCACAGGGCAATCGGGCCAGTCGCGGGCGCGAAATCCGCGCCGGGGTCTTCGGCATAGAGACGCGCCTCGATGGCGTGCCCGTCAAGCCGCACATCCGCTTGCGTCAACGGCAGGGGCAGGCCTTGCGCCACGATGATCTGCAACTCGACCAGATCGAGGCCGGTGATGGCCTCGGTCACGGGGTGTTCGACCTGCAACCGCGTGTTCATTTCCAGGAAGTAGAACGCACCCGAGGCATCCAGCAGGAACTCGACCGTGCCCGCGCCGCGATAGTCCACCGCACGGGCGGCGGCGATTGCAGCGTCAGTCATTTCCTTGCGCAGTTCGGGCGTCATCACCGGGCATGGCGCTTCTTCCAGAACCTTCTGGTGACGGCGCTGGACCGAGCAATCGCGTTCGCCCAGATGCAGGGTTGTGCCGTGATCGTCAGCAAAGACCTGAACCTCGACATGGCGCGGTGCGATGACGGCTTTTTCCAGAATCAATTCGCCGGACCCAAAGGCGTTTTCCGCCTCGGACCGGGCCAGTTGCAGACCCGCCGCCAAATCGTCGGCACCATGCACGATGCGCATCCCGCGCCCGCCGCCACCGGCAGCGGCCTTGATCATCAGCGGGAAGCCGATTTTGGCGGCGGCCTCGGTCAAAGCGGCGTCGGACTGATCCTCGCCTTCATAACCGGGCACGCAGGGAACCCCGGCGGCGATCATCAGCCGTTTTGCGGCTGCCTTGTTGCCCATCGCGGCGATTGCGCTGGCCGGTGCGCCGATAAAGGTCAGGCCCGCTGCGCCCACGGCGGCGGCAAACGCCTCATTCTCGGACAGAAAGCCATAGCCCGGATGGATCGCCTGTGCGCCCACCTGTTGGGCAGCGGCAATGATGGCATCGCCGCGCAGATAGCTGTCCGCCGGGGCCGAACCACCGATATGAACCGCATCGTCCGCCAGTTTCACATGGCGCGCGTCGCGGTCCGCGTCCGAGTAAACCGCGACTGTCCGCAGGCCCAGCCGCCGAGCGGTGTCGATGACGCGGCAGGCGATCTCACCCCGGTTGGCAATCAGAATTGTGTCAAACATCTTCGGCCTCGGCCCATTTCGGATTTCGTTTCTGCATAAAGCTGGTGACGCCTTCGATCCCTTCGGGCGACAACAGGCACCCGGCGAAGTCATCGGCGGCGCGGGCAATCTGGTCCTGTCGTGGCAGGCTTTCCATGTCGCGCAACAGCGCCTTGGTCACCGCCAGAGCATTGGGGGATACATGGGTGATCTGCGCCCGAATGTCGGTCAAGGCCGCATCGATCCCGTCCGCGCCGCTGACCAACTGGTCGACCAACCCAACCTCAACGGCTTGCTGGCTGGTCAGAGTGGCAGCAGACAGCATCAAACGGCGTGTCTGACGCCGCCCCAGCCGCCGCTGCACCATGGGTGCGATCTGGGCGGCAACGATGCCGATCCGGGTCTCGGTCAGGGCGAACTTGGCGTTTTCCTCGGCGATCACCAGATCACCGCAGCAGACCATGCCAAAACCTCCGGCCATGGCGGCCCCTTCGACCACGATGACCACGAACTGCGGCAACTGATCGATGGCATCGAACACCTGAGCCCCACGGACCGACGCCGCGATGACCTCATCGCGCGCATCCGCTCCTTGGAAAGCGGATTGAAACGCTCGCAGGTCCCCCCCGGCGCAGAACACCCCGCCCCGACCGCGCAGGACCACGCCGCGAATGTCACGGCGTTCCTGCAGTTCGGCGCAGAGGGCCAGCAACTCGTCGATCCGCTCGAACGTCAGCGGGTTTCGACGGGCCGGTTCGTTGAACCAGACCGTCAGCCACCCGCCCCGCTGTTCAAGGTCCAGAGCCTTATAGGCAGCGCCGTCCATCACATCCGCCCCACGCCAAATGCGTTGGGTTTGAGACGGCGATTGCGGCCTTCCTCGACCGTTTCCAGACACATGGCTAAAACCTTGCGGCTGTCGCGCGGATCGATGATGCCATGGTCCAGAACACGCCCCGAGGTGACGAAGCTATCGGATTGTTCGTCAAAGATATGGCGGATGATCTTGCCTTGCTGCTCCAACGCCTCTTTCGGCAGGTCTATGCCCTTGCGCTTGGCGGTCATGGCCTGCACGACACCCATGGTCTTGGCAGCCTGCTCGCCCCCCATCACACCGGATTTCGAATTCGGCCAGGCGAACAGAAAATCGGGCGCAAAGCCATATCCGGCCATGCCGTAATTCCCGGCGCCGAAGCTGGACCCGATATACATCGTGATCTTGGGCACCCGCATGTTGGTGACTGCCTGAATCATCTTCGAGCCGTGCTTGATCATGCCCGCCTGTTCATAGGCGGTGCCGACCATGTAACCGGTCGTATTGTTCAGGAAGATGACCGGGATGTCCGCCTGATCGCACAGCTGGAAGAACTGCGTGGCCTTGTTCGCCCCTTGCGTATCAATCGGACCATTATTGCCAATGATGCCGCAGGCAAACCCGTGGATCGAGGCGCGCATACAGACGGTGGCCGGGCCGAAATCCGGTTTGAAATCCTCAAACTCAGACCCGTCGACCAGACGCGCCACCACCTCGCGCACGTCATAGGGCACCTTGGGGTCGGCAGGCACAATCCCAGCCAGTTCCGCCGGGTCATAGACCGGAGGTTCAAACGCGCGGCGCGGCGGCATGGATTGTCCCTTGTTCCAGTCAAGCTTGCCGACCACATCGCGTGCCATGGCAATCGCCTGCACATCATCCTCGGCCAGATACTCGACCAGTCCGCTGACCGAAGCGTGCATCTCGGCCGAGCCAAGCTCTTTCTCGTCCGCCTCTTCCCCGGTGGCCGCATAGACCAAGGCGGCCCCGGCCAGAGCCGCCATGCCGTTCTTTTTCACCCCGATCACATAATCCGACAAGCCGGGCATATAGGCCCCGCCCGCAGTTGACGCCCCGTGCAGGACCGCGACTGTGGGAATGCCTGCCGCGCTCATCCGGGCCAGATTGGCAAAGGCTGTGCCGCCCCGCGCCCACATCTCGACCTTATAATTAGTCAGGTCGGCCCCCGCGCTTTCGACCAGATGAACAAAGGGCAGCTTGTGTCGCAGCGCCAACCGCTGCACGCTTAGCCCGGCCTCAAGCCCCTTGACGCCCATCGCACCAGCTTTGATGCCGCTGTCATCCACCCAGATGATGCAGCGCACGCCGTTCACAAATCCGATCCCCGCGATCAGCGAAGACCCCGGCACCGATTTCTCTTCTTTCGAGCTGTCGATCAGATACCCAGCAATGGTGTGCAGCGCCAGAAACGGCATGCCGGGGTCAAGCAGCCGGGCCAGACGCTCGCGCGGTAAAATCTGCCCGCGCTTTTCGAACCGCTCGCGTTTCTGTTCCGACAGCTTCACGGGCCGCGCCTCAAGCTCGCGCAGCTTTTCGACCAGAGACAGCATCGCCGCCTGATTTTCGTGAAAAGTTTCGCTGCTGGTCTGAATTGATGATTGATATGGCACGGTGGCTCTCATATAAAACAGGACGTCCTGTTTTTTTCACAAGTCCAGAGCAGCCTGTCAACATGAAAACCAACACGACTTCGTCTGACGCAACTGGCACATCGCCCCGTCGCCAGCAGGATCGCGCCGTTGCGACACGGCGCGCGGTGCTGGATTCCGTGATCGAATGCCTTGACCAACTTGGCTATGCCGAGACCAGTTTCAGCGCGATCCAAAGCCGGTCAGGCCTGTCGCGCGGATCGGTGAACTATCACTTTCCAACCCGTCACGACATGATCGTGGCCGCTGCGGAACTGATGTTGGACAACGCCCGCGCCGGTGCGATCAGCTATTTCGGACGCGCGCATGGTCAGGACAGCGCCGGGGACTATGGGCAGATCGCGCAATTGCTGTGGTCAAGGGTTGTGAACACCTCGGCCGGGCGCGCCTTTGTCGAGCTGATGGTTGCTGCGCGCACCGACCCCAATCTGGAATTTGCGCTTAACGATATGCTGGCGCAGTGGGACGCGGACTTAAACCAGCAACTGCGCGCCACCTATCCCGATGATCCGGAATTGATGGTGATGGTCTGGGATCTTTGCCGCACCTATTTGCGCGGGCTGTTGATTCAGGCGCGTTTTGCGCCGGACCCGATGGCCCTGCAATCCAAAATCGACCAGTTCTCAAAAATCGTCTGGCAATTCGTTCAGTCCAGAAAAAGCACCTGATCACAGTTCGGGGGAAAGAGCATCATGTACGACAATACGCGGCCCGACCGTCATTTCAGCGCAGAGCATCAGGCCTTCCGCAGCAGCCTGCGCGCCTTTGTCGAGGCCGAGATCATGCCCAATATCGACACATGGGAAGACGCCGGTCGCCTTCCGCGCGAGCTGTACAAGAAAGCTGCCGAGGTTGGATTTCAGGGCGTCGCCTTCCCCGAAGATCTGGGGGGCGCGAACGGTGATCTGTTCATGCAAGTGGTTGGCACCGAAGAGATAGCGCGCTGTGGTGCGGGGGGCGTTGCAGCCTCGCTGGGGTCTTTTTCGATTGCGCTGCCTCCGATCGCGCAAAGCGGCAACGCGGTACTGCTCGAAAAGTTCGTGAAACCGGTGATCGCAGGCGACCGCATCGCGGCGCTGGCCATAACCGAGCCCGGCGGAGGATCGGACGTGGCCGCCCTGCGCACCACGGCGATCCGGGATGGTGACCATTACATCGTGAACGGGGAAAAGACCTTTATCACCTCGGGCATGCAGGCCGATCAACTGACCGTGGCTGTGCGCACAGATCCTGACGATCAAAGCATGACCGGCATCTCGTTTCTGGTTGTCGAAGGCGACACGCCGGGGCTGACCCGGACAGAACTGAAAAAGATGGGCTGGTGGGCGTCGGACACCGCGCATCTGCATTTCGACAACTGCCGCGTTCCGGCTGAAAATCTGGTGGGTATGGAAGGCGAAGGCTTTCTGGCGGCCATGCTAAACTTCAACAATGAAAGACTGGCCCTGGCGGTGCACGCCTACACGATGGCGCAGGTCTGCTACGACGAGGCCCTGGCCTGGGCCAGACAGCGCACTGCCTTCGGCAAACCGCTGACAGCGCGTCAGGCCATTCAGCACAAGCTGATCGACATGGCGGCCCGGATCGATGCGGCCCGAACCCTGACCTATGACATCATCTGGCGCTACATGCAGGGCGCTGACCCCTTGAACGTCCACGTCGCCCGCACCTCGATGGCCAAGGTAACAGCGACGGACGCGCTGAAATTTTGCGCCGATGAGGCGGTGCAGATTCTGGGCGGTGCGGGATATATGCGGGGGACGGCCTCGGAACGGATTTACCGCGAAGTGAAGGTGATGACCATCGGCGGCGGCACGGATGAGGTGCTGCGCAATCTCGCAGCGTCACAACTGGGGATTTGACGGGGCATTCATCCTCAAAGTTGCATCTGCCATCTGAAGCACATCGGCCTGCCGACAGATCAATTCAAACCGCTTCACGTGCTGGAATTTTGCCGGTCCGCATACGACCCCGGCCTGACGACCGGGGTCAAAGGCAGATCAATGGCCGGTCAGGACCAGAGTGTTCACCGGCATCAGGATCAGCCGCAGACGCAATCCCGCAGCATGAACCACGCCGATGGTGTCGACGACATGCAGGAAGGCCCCTTCCCAAAACCCAAGGTCTTCATGCTCTAGCCGTTCGTGGTTGTCGGTGTAGACATTTGCCAGACAGTTACTGCCCGGCGGGATGTCGTCGGTCATGCCTTTATACAGCGGCTCCATATACACCAGAATTGAACCGGGGTTGTTGTTGGTCTGCACGTCCCGCAACTCATCCGACGGGCGGATCTGGCCCGAGGGGATCACGTCCTGCACTTCGACCACGACCATCGGGATCACGGTAAAGGGCTT
Organism: Ruegeria sp. C12; assembly: GCF_056537745.1. Classification (NCBI taxonomy): domain Bacteria; kingdom Pseudomonadati; phylum Pseudomonadota; class Alphaproteobacteria; order Rhodobacterales; family Roseobacteraceae; genus Ruegeria; species Ruegeria sp. C12. The sequence goes on along the minus strand of NZ_JBQFSA010000001.1, from coordinate 441,985 downwards.
GGTCATGCAACCCAGCTCTCCGATCATGCCGGGTTTGATGACTTGTGCCGAAAGCTGGTTGAACGCAGCCTGAAACCTGTCATGCCCGGAATGCGACGGCACCAAAATGCCGGCAGGACGTAAAAGCGGGCTGACGTAATCCCCCACTTGCAGCCCGAATTGTTCGACCCGACCGGTTACTCCGGCGTTGATCACGGTCTTGTCCAACTCGGTCAGCGCGGCGTCCAGTTGGGCGTTGGCGCTGGCTAGCTGGGCCGGGATCAGCTCTTCGATCTGCTGAACAACCGCCGCGCGCCGGGATTCCGCAGCCGTGACCTGCGCCTCGCGCTCCTCTACCAGGTTCTCCAACCGCTCGATCTCGGTCAGACGAACAGCGCTCGACCCTTCGTCCCGCAGCGTGGTATTGCGTTCCAGATCCTCAAGCGATTGATCCAGCGCGGCGCGGGCACCCGCGATCCCGGCGTCGGCTTCGGCCAGATCGGTTTCGGCCACTTTCAGCGAGGCCTGCACCTGAGCAACCTGCGCATGCGCGGCCTGAACCTGCGCCTGCTGAGTGAAATCCTCGATCCGGAAAATCGGCTGGCCGGCCTGCACCAATTCGTTGTTGCGGACATAGACCTCGGACACGCGCCCACCCAGTTGCGGCAGGATGGTGACTGTCCTGAAATAGGACGCAGCGGTTGTGCTGGCCGGGTGGAAATAGAACAGCGTGGTGATGACCGTCAGGGCCAGAATGGCGCAGGTGGTCAGCCCCCAGCGCAATTCATACCACATGGTGAACAACGTAATCTCATGCCCGATCCGCTTACCTTGGACAAAGCGGCGGAACAGATAGTCGGGCAGCACCGTAATCAGGGCGCAGATCATCGTCTCGATCATGACTTAGTGCTCCTGCGCTTCGGTTTTGTCCGCACTCGGCGCGGCTGGGGGCGGCGCTTCGGGCAGCGTCTCTGGCACAGGTGACCGACCCAAAGATCGAATAGCGTCGGCAATGTTCTTCATCGGCGTCGCAAAATCCGGGAACTGGAACCCGGCAACCAGAATGGCCGCAATCCAGAAAATTCCGTTATGCGTGAACAGGGCCAACAGCGCCAGAATTCCCACCAACTGGAACTGCGGATGGTTGTTTTCATGCGCCATTTTCTCGGGAACCGAATGAAGTGTCAGGTAGCCAACACCGATCAGCACCACAAGCACCACAAAGAAAACGACCATGGCGGAGAAAAGGTAATCGCTCCCGTCAGCTGCGACGACGTATCTGGGAATATGCCCGGTGGCCATTGGATGAAGCTCTGCTGCGGTCACCTTACCCTCCTGTTTGTTTTGCTACTTCTTTGACCGGGTTGAAGCACAAATTCAAGCTTGCTTATAGTCCACGGACCGACTGTCGAGACGAACAGGGACCTCAGACACCGATATGAAACCTGAAACCCTTTGGGGTAGCTGCCTAAATGAAAGCACATGATATGATTGATTTCCTCATCATCGGCGGCGGCATTGCGGGGCTGAGCGCAGGCGCCCGGCTGTCACAGCACGGGTCCGTAACCGTGATTGAGGCAGAAGATGCCGTGGGGTATCATGCATCCGGTCGATCGGCCGCCCTGTTCGAGCAGAATTACGGCCCGCCATCGGTGGTAGAGCTGAACAAAGCCAGCGCCCAGTTTCTGCATACAGAGAACGAAGGCTACCTGACACCCCGCGGACTGATGTTGGTCGCAGCCAAAGATCAGCGTGAAGCCTTCAATGCTGATCTGACCAGTCTCGGTATGAGCAGGGTGTCGGTCGAAGATGCAGTTTCCCGAATACCAATTCTTGATCCCGCAGGTGTTGGCTATGCCGCACTCAGCGAAGCCGCGTTTGACATCGACACGGACCGCCTGATGCAGGATTTCTCGCGCACCATTCGCAGAAATGGCGGGGCCGTGCTGACAAAGCACAAGGTGACGGCCATTCACAAATCGGCGCATTGGCGGGTCGAGGCCGGAGACGTATTCGACGCCCGCCACCTGATCAACGCGGCAGGCGCATGGGCGGATGAGATTGCACAACTGGCCGACGTTCAGCCCATCGGCATCACCCCGCGCCGCCGTTCCATGGCGCGAATCCCGGCCCCAGGAGGGCACGACGTCTCGGGCTGGCCGATGATGCTGGGCACAGACGAAAGCTGGTATGCTAAACCGGATGCGGGCAAGTTGCTGGTATCTCCGGCCGACGCAACACCGGTTACACCGCATGACGCCTATGCGGACGACATGGTACTGGCCGAAGGCTTGGCGCGGTATGAGGCTTTGGTGACCGAACCTGTCACGCGGATTGAGACAAACTGGGCCGGGTTGCGCAGCTTTGCGCCAGATGGGACGTTGGTGTTGGGCCCCGACCCGCTGGAACGGTCGTTTATCTGGTGCGTTGGTCAGGGCGGGTACGGGTTCCAAAGCGCGCCAGCCGCTTCTCAGTTTCTGGCAGATCTTGTTGTCGGAAACACTCCGATATTTGATCAAACCATCATCGACATGCTAACCCCGGACCGATTGAACAGATGAGCAAGCGCATCCCTCCGCCAAATGCCAGCGTCGCCACCCCGGCGGAAAACGGCAAACTGGTCGCGCCCGCCGCCACCCGGAACGCAGGCGTTCTGAGTGACCTTTTGGAAGCGTGGGCCCCCTCCGACGGCTCCGCCCTCGAAATCGCCAGCGGCACGGGCCAGCATGTTTGCGCCTTTGCCGAGCGTTTGCCCAACCTGTTCTGGCAGCCGACAGAGATTGATCCCGAACGCCGCGCCAGCATTGATGCATATGCACTCAATCTCCCCAACATCGCACCGGCTTTGGAACTGAACGCAACGCAAGCGGGTTGGAGCAAGCAATTCGCGCCGAAGGACCTGATCGTGCTGATTAATCTGCTGCACCTGATCAGTTGGGAAGAGGCGGAAACTCTGGTGTCGGAAACCGCAAAAAAGCTCTCACCCGGTGGGCGCTTTATTCTGTACGGCCCGTTCAAACGGGACGGGCTGTTGACCAGTGACGGAGATAAACGGTTTCATGAGGCGCTTGTCCTGCAGGACCCCGAAATTGGTTACAAAAACGATGCCGACATTCGATCAATGCTGTTTGCCAAGGGGATGAAGCGCGTCGAAACCGTTGAAATGCCCGCAAACAATCTGGCCTTCATTGCCACGGCATAAGTCAGCCGGCCTTGTTCAAAAAGCCTGCTGTCGCAGGCTTGCCTCCGGCGGAGGTATTTTTGAACAGAAGAAGTAACGGATCGTTAACTCTAATCGGCGACAGTGTTTTTGCGGTACAGGCGGAGGCGCCGATGACCGTAACAGGAGAAGGCCCCCCTCGCCAAAAGCAGGGGGGCTGAATCTTGTGACCAGCCCCCGCTTCTCTTGTTCAAAAATACCTCCGCCGGAGGCATGGGGCGCCGCAGGCGGCCCATTTATTGCGACCCATTAGCCGTCCTTGCGGATGACCTCGTTTTTCGGGTCATACGGGCTGTCGCAAGTGACAACCGCATCCCACAGTTTGTCCTGCATTTTGACCTGCAGCTTGGTGCCTTCGACCGCCAGTTCGGGTTTCACGTATCCCAAACCGATGGATTTTTCGAACGCCACCGAGTAGCCACCCGAGGTCAGACGTCCCACGCGCTCACCTTCCGGCGTATAGAGCGCCTCGCGGCCCCACGGATCGGCATCGTCCGGCCCGTCGATCAGCAGCGTGCAGCATTTCACGCGCACGCCGGTTTCTTCCAGCTTGGCCTTGCCGTGGAAATCCTTGGACAGATCGACAAAACGCGGCAGGTCGGCCTCGAGCGGGGTCGCGTCGCGGCCCAGTTCAGTGCCGAAAGCGCGATAGGATTTCTCTTGCCGCAGCCAGTTCTGGGCGCGGGCGCCGACCAGTTTCATGCCGTGTTTCTCACCGGCTTTTTCCAGCAGGTCGAACAGGTAGTTCTGCATCTCGATCGGGTGGTGCAGTTCCCAGCCCAACTCACCGGTATAGGCCACGCGGATCGCGTTGACCGGGCACATGCCCAGTTCGATCTGGCGCGCCGACAGCCACGGGAAGCGCTTGTTGGACAACGCAGTGTCCGGGTCGGCGTCCTTGATGATCTCTTTCAGAACGTCACGCGACTTAGGTCCGGCGATGGCAAAGACGCCCCACTGGGTGGTCACGTCCTGGATTTCGATATAGCCGAACTCCTCCATCTTGTCCTCGGCCGCCTTGCGCAGGTAGTCGGCGTCATACTCGGTCCAGGCACCGGCAGAGACGATGTAATAGTTGTTCTCGCCATTGCGGACGATGGTGTATTCGGTGCGGGTGGTGCCATGCGAGGTCAGCGCGTAGGTCAGGTTGATACGACCAACCTTGGGCAGCTTGTTGCAGGTGAACCAGTCCAGGAACGCGGTCGCACCGGGGCCTTTGACGACATGCTTGGTGAAGGCCGAGGCATCGATCAGGCCGACGCCTTCGCGGATCGCCTTGGCTTCTTCGACGGCATATTGCCACCAGCCGCCACGGCGGAACGAGCGGCTTTCCTTGTCGAAATTGTCCGCCGCGTCCAGCGGGCCAAAGTAGTTGGGACGTTCCCAGCCATTGACCCAGCCGAATTGCGCGCCGCGTGCCTTTTGGCGGTCATACGCAGGGACGGTGCGCAGCGGACGGCAAGCCTCACGCTCTTCATCCGGGTGGTGCAGGATGTAGACGTGTTCGTAGCATTCCTCGTTCTTGCGGGCTGCGAATTCGGTGGTCATCCAGTTGGACGAGTACCGCTTGGGGTCCAGCGAGGCCATGTCGATCTCGGCTTCGCCATCGACCATCATCTGCGCCAGGTAATAGCCGGTGCCACCCGCAGCGGTGATACCAAACGAGAAACCTTCGGCCAGCCACATATTGCGCAGGCCCGGAGCCGGACCGACCAGCGGGTTGCCGTCAGGGGTGTAGCAGATCGGGCCGTTGAAATCGTCTTTCAGACCGGATTCGGCGCAGGAGGGGACGCGCTCGGCCATGGCCATGTACTGATCGGCGATCCGGTCCAGATCCAGCGGGAACAGGTCGGCGCGGAAGCTGTCGGGCACGCCATGTTCGAACTGTGCGGGCGCGCCATGTTCGTAGATGCCCAGAATCCAGCCGCCGCGTTCCTCACGCGCGTAGGATTCGTTGTCGGCGTCGCGGACAACGGGATGCTCGGGGTTGCCCGCTTCGCGCCATTTGACCAGTTCGGGGTCCTTGTCCATGACGATGAACGTGTGCTCGACCGGGATCGCGGGCATCTTGATGCCCAGCATCTTGGCGGTGCGCTGCGCGTGGTTGCCTGATGCGGTCACCACATGCTCGGCGGTGATCACCACCTGCTCATCGGACGGGATAAGGTTACCACCTTTTTCGATCATCTTGGTGCAGGTGACTTCCCAATGGGTGCCGTTCCAGTGGAAGGCATCGGCCTGCATCTTGCGTACGATGTCCACGCCGCGCTGGCGCGCGCCCTTGGCCATGGCCTGCGTCACGTCGGCCGGGTTAATATAGCCGTCTTCGGTGTGATAAATCGCGCCTTTCAGATCCGAGGTCTCGATCAGCGGCCAGCGGTCCTTGATCTGTTCGGGCGTCAGCCATTCATAAGCGACATCGCAGGTCTCGGCAGTCGAGGCATAGAGCATGTATTCATCCATACGCTCCTGCGTCTGCGCCATGCGCAGGTTGCCGACCACGGCAAAGCCTGCGTTCAGGCCGGTCTCTTCCTCAAGCTGTTTATAGAAATCGACCGAGTATTTGTGGATATGGGTCGTCGCGTAGGACATATTGAACAGCGGCAGCAGGCCCGCCGCGTGCCAGGTCGAGCCCGAGGTCAGCTCATCCCGTTCGATCAGCATCACATCGTCCCAGCCCGCTTTGGCCAGATGATAGGCAATCGAGGTGCCGACGGCACCGCCGCCAACAACCAGTGCTTTGACTTGGGTTTTCATAACCGGGCGTCTCCCCTTGAATTCAGTTGCACCCATATGGCGCAAATCCAGGGCGCGGCGCGACATTCATCCGACCGGTGATAAGAAAAAAACGACCCGCAGGCTGAATCAGTGTCCTAAAAAGTCGCAGTGAGACAGCGAATATGGCCCCGCGATACAGCGGGCTATTGGTCCGGAACGATCTTTCCCGGGTTCATGATATTGTCCGGATCCAACGCAGCCTTGATCGTGGCCATGTACCGGGTCGCAGCGCCAAGTTCCTTGACCAGATAAGGGCGCTTTCCCTGACCAATTCCGTGCTCACCCGTGCAGGTTCCATCCATCGAGATTGCCAGATCGTTCAGCCAGCCAACGAACTGATCGGCCCTGGCAACCTCATCTTTGTTGTCCATATCGATCAGGGGTAACGTGTGGAAATTCCCATCGCCCACATGCCCTACAATCGGCGCGATCAGGTCCAGTTCGGCGGCTTTGCCCTGCGCGGCACCAACCGCTTCGGCCAAGCGCGAGATCGGAACGCAGACATCCGTCGATATGCCCTGTGCGCCGGGGCGCAATTGCAGGCAGGCCCAATACATATCATGACGCGCCTGCCAAAGCTTGTTGCGTTCTTCGGTGGTCGAGGTCGCAGCGAAATCGGCACCCCCGAATTCAGCGGCGATCTCACCAAAGGTTGCGGCCTGTTCCGCCGCGCCATTCTCGGACCCGTGGAATTCCAGCAGCAACAGCGGAGTTTCGGGCAACGTCAGGCCAGAATAGGCGTTCGCGGCCCGAACCGACATCTCATCCAGCAGTTCAATCCGCGCGACCGGGATGCCGTATTGGATTGTCATCATCACCGCCTGACACGCGGCATCGACGGTTGGGAAAGAACAGCGGGCCGAGCTGATCGCCTCGGGTATCCCGTGCAACCGCAGCGTCAGTTCCGTAATAATGCCCAGCGTCCCCTCGGCCCCGATCAGCAGCCGGGCCAGATCGTAGCCGGCCGAAGACTTCTTGGCGCGGTTCCCGGTTCGGATCACCTGCCCGTCTGGCATCACGGCCTCAAGGCTCAGCACGTTGTCGCGCATGGTCCCGTATCGCACGGCATTGGTGCCCGAGGCCCGCGTTGCGGCCATTCCACCCAGCGAAGCGTTGGCCCCCGGATCGATGGGAAAGAACAAGCCCTGATCGCGCAGATGGGTGTTCAGGTCCTCTCGGGTGACGCCGGGTTGCACGACACAATCCAGATCGCTGGCATTTACCGCCAGCACCCTGTTCATCTGCATCAGATCAACGCAAACCCCACCGGCTGGCGCATTGACGTGCCCCTCAAGCGAGGTGCCGGTGCCGAAGGCAATCACCGGAACCTTGAGGGCCGCGCAGGTTTTTACGATGTCGGCGACCTCGCTGGTCGTCTGCGGAAAGACGACGGCATCGGGGCTTTGGTTCGCGATCCACGTCGTGGTGTGACCATGCTGTTCCCGGATCGCGGCGCTGGTTTGAAGCCGGTCGCCAAAGCGCTGTTTCAGAATTCCAATCGCCGTTTCAATACCCGCGTCATTGCGGGGCAGCGCGGTTGCCTGCACCATCTTGGTTCTCCCCTGCCCGACAGGGTGCCGGGCCTTTCAGTTCATGACTAAAAGGCCCGGCAACGCGGGACAAGTCCCAAGACCTATTCGCCCAGCGCGATGCCTTCGCGCCGAGGGTCCGCGCCACCGCTCAGCCCGTCGCGAATTTCGATGGCGTGCAGGCCCGAGGTCAGGTCGCGGGGGTTCACCTCGAACCCAAGCTCGGTCAGGGCATCGACATAACCTTCGGCGGTGGTCCCCAGTTCAACGTCATAGGTGCCGAACCGGTTTACCAGATGCGGCAGCGAGACGGCCTGCTGCACATCCATGCCCCAATCCGCCCAGGCGATGATCGACTTGGCCACGTAGCCAATGATACGGCTGCCACCGGGCGATCCAATGGCCAGAACCGGCGCGCCGTCCAGCATCACAATCGTCGGGCTCATCGACGAGCGGGGACGTTTGCCAGGCTCCAGCCGGTTGGCAATGGGTACTCCGTCCGAATGGGTCTTGAACGAGAAATCCGTCAATTCGTTGTTCAACAGAAACCCGTTGGTCATGAGGCGCGAGCCAAAGCCGTTTTCGATGGTCGTGGTCATCGACAGGACATTGCCATAGCCGTCCACAATCGAAATATGCGAGGTCGAAGGCAGTTCCAGCGAGGCATCATCGGCCCAGTTCAACGCGTGGTCGAATTCGGGATTGCCGGGCGCGACCTCGGTCAGCGCGCTTTCGGTGTTCAGCAAGGCAGCGCGTTCCGACAGGTAGTCCGGATCCACCAGCCCATTGGTCGGCATGGGGACATAATCACTATCCGCCATGTACCGCCCCCGGTCCGCAAAGGCGAGGCGCGAGGCGTCTCCGATCAAACGCCAGGCTTCCATGCTGTCCGGCCCCATGGCGGACAGGTCGAAATTGTCCAGCTTGCCCAGAATCTGACCAACCGTCAGCGCGCCCGATGAAGGGGGCCCCATACCGCATACGTCAAACGACCGGTATGCCGCGCAGACCGGCTCACGCTCGATCACCTGATACAGCGCAAGGTCAATGCCCGACAGAACGCCCGGATTGCCCGGAGCGGTCCGAACGGTGTTGACGATGCCCGCAGCGATATCACCGCCATAAAACCCCGCGGCCCCATCGGCCGCCAGTGTCCGCAACGTCTCTGCATAGTCGGGGTTCACCAATCGCTGCCCTTGTTGCAAGGGTTCTCCGCCGGGCAGGAAATACTCGGCCGTTGCCGGAAAGCGGGAAAGCCGTTCGGCATCATTCTCGACCAGCGTGGCGAGGCGCGGCGACACAAGGAAGCCGTCCTCGGCCAGCCGGATACCATCTGTGAACAGGCCGGGCCATGGCGACCGGCCCCAGCGGCGGTGCGCCTCTTCCAACAGCGCGGGCGTTCCCGGAGTACCCACCGACAGCCCGCCAACTACAGCGTCGAAGAATTTCAGCGGTTCACCGTTTTCGTCGTGAAACAGCCGCGGCGTCGCCTCCAGTGGGGCCGTTTCGCGCCCGTCCAGCGTGTTCAATTCTCCTGTGGCGGCATCGTACCAAACCAGAAATGCCCCGCCCCCAAGACCCGAGGATTGCGGCTCGACCAGCCCCAGAACAACCTGAACAGCAACCATCGCATCCGCAGCCGAGCCGCCTGCGCGCAGCACCCGCGCCCCGGCTTCGACGGCCAGCGGATTGGCGGCGGCGACCATCCAGTTGTCGGATTGCACCGGCACGCCTGCGGCCTTCGCCTCAAGCGCGGCAACCACTTCTTCGGTGAGGGCCTGAACCTGACCTTCCGTTGCCCCTTCGGGCGCAACCGCATCTGCGGTTTCCTGCGCAATAGCCGGGGCAGCAAACGTGATCGCAGACAGTATGAGACCTGAAATATAACCGGAACGCATCGTATCCTCCAATTCAACTATTGCTTTCAACACTGTACGGGCCACCGCAACACCGCAACCATCGGTTGATACAGAACCGAACGACGGCAGAGTTCCGCCACACCGTTCATCACCTAATCTGCGCGGTCCCGATCGTATCGTTGCATGCCCTCAAATTCGGGCAGCCAGCCTTCCCGCCGGATTGTCCAGCATTCATATGTCGGTTTCAATTGGTCGGGTTGGTCAAAACTGCCCAAATGAACCTCGACCTCTTCTCCGGTTTGGGCAAATACCGGCGAACCGCAGATCGGACAAAATGACCGCCCCGCATAGCTGCGGACCTCTCCGCTGATCTCAACCGCGTCCCTGGGAAAGATGGCAGCGGCATAAAACAACGCTCCGTGATGCTTACGACAGTCAAGGCAGTGGCACATCCCAACCCGCGACGGAGGCCCATTTGCCGTTACGCGCACGCTGCCACAGCGGCATCCGGCCCGATAAACCTCCATCACAGTCCTTTCCCAATGCGCTATAGCATAGCGGGCACAACCTGATCCGGCGGGCGGTGGCCATCCTCAAACGTCTTGATGTTGATGATCACCTTCTCGCCCATCTCGATCCGCCCTTCCAACGTGGCCGACCCCATATGCGGCAGAAGCACAACGTTCGGCAATTGCCGCAGGCGCGGGTTCACATTGGTGCCGTGTTCATAAACATCCAGCCCGGCCCCGGCGATCTCACCCGCGCGGATCAGGCGGGTCAGGGCGTTCTCGTCCACCACCTCACCCCGCGACGTGTTCACAAGCACTGCCGAGGGCTTCATCAGCTTCAACCGTCGCGCATTCATCAGGTGAAAGGTCGATGGCGTTGACGGACAATTGACCGAGATCACATCCATGCGCGCCACCATCTGATCCAGGCTTTCCCAATAGGTCGCCTCAAGCTCTTCCTCGGTCTCGGGGCGCAGGCGGCGGCGATTGTGATAATGCACCTGCATGCCAAAGGCGCTGGCACGGCGGGCAACGGCCTGCCCAATCCGGCCCATGCCCAGAATGCCCAGACGTCGACCACCGATCCGGCCACCCAGCAATGCTGTGGGTGCCCACCCGGCCCAATCGCCCTGCTGCATCACGGCCAACCCTTCGGGAATGCGGCGCGTAACCGCCAGAATAAGACCCATGGTCATGTCGGCCGTATCGTCGGTCAGCACACCCGGCGTGTTCGACACCAGAATGCCGCGCTGCCGGGCTGTGGCCACGTCGATATTATCGACACCCGCGCCATAGTTTGCGATCAGACGCAGGTTCTCACCCGCCTGCCCCAACAATCCACCGTCAATTGTGTCGGTCACTGTGGGTACCAGCACATCGGCCTCTTGCACCGCCGCGACCAGTTCTTCGCGTGTCATGGGCGCGTCATCCTCGCGCAGGCGAACATCGAACAACTCGCTCAACCGCGTTTCCACTGCCTCGGGCAACCGTCGCGTTACAACAACACTCAGACGTTCTCTTGGCACCTCAGCCCTCCCATCGCTTTGCAAACGCGCGCGCTCCATGGCATCGTGGCGCAGGATAAGGCGGGGCACAAGAACCCCTAAGGCATTGAGTCGACCTTTTTTCGAAAGCAGATCAACAGGCACAAGAGCAGACAGTCAGTGAGTGGTCTTCTACCGGTGAAACGCCGCTGTTTGGCGATCCTTACCGTGGTTCTTATGGCGTTCGGCCCAATCGCCGCCGCGACGCAAGAGGCGCGCGGCCCTGTCACGAATCTGCCCCTGCCCCGCTATGTCTCGATGAAAGCGGCCGAGGGGAATGTGCGGCGCGGCCCGTCCCTGACCCATCGAATCGACTGGGTGTTCAAACGTCGGGGCATGCCGCTGCAGATCACGGCAGAGTATGGCAACTGGCGCAAGGTACAGGACCGTGACGGAGCAGGCGGCTGGGTCCATTACGCGTTGCTGTCAGGTGTTCGGACCGTTCTGATCGAATCCGATATGTTGCCCGTCTACGCCCGCCCTGACCCAAATTCTCAGATCAATGCGCATTTCGAAACCGGAGTCGTCGCCCGCCTTGGCACCTGCTCATTGGATTGGTGCCGTATTTCCGCAGGCGGCTATCGCGGCTGGACCTTGAAATCCAACCTCTGGGGCGTCGAACCCTCCGAAATCCGCGAGTAAGAGCCACCGCCTTGTGCTGGCTGCACCGCGCAATCGTTCGGGCGCGACCGAGGTTCGAATCTCTGGCAATGCCCCGCGACGCAGCTAAATTGACCTGACAGGGCCGAGGGGACACCATGAAAGCCATCACATATTCAGCGTTCGGCGATGCGTCAGACGTTCTGAAACTGCAAGACCTTCCCGACGTGCCTCCGGCCCCAGGTGACGTGACCGTTGATCTGGCCTTTTCCGGTGTGAACCCCTCGGACGTCAAAGCGCGTGCCGGATCCAGACCCGGGGTCACGAAACCTGCGTTCCCGGTTATCGTCCCCCACAGCGACGGGTCCGGTGTAATCTCTGCCGTTGGAGAAGGCGTTCCAAAATCGCGGCTGGGTCAGCGCGTCTGGATATGGAATGGCCAGTGGAATCGCGCCTTGGGAACAGCGGCCACCCAAATCACACTGCCCTCGGATCAGGCGGTTGCCCTCCCGGACGCCGTCTCCCTGGAAACCGGGGCAGTTCTTGGCATTCCGGGCCTGACGGCCAGCCACGCTGTCTTTTCAGGCGGTGAAATTGAACGCCAAACCATTTTGATCCACGGCGGAGCAGGCACGGTCGGCTATCTGGCCGTCCAAATGGCGAAATGGGCAGGCGCCCGTGTCATTAGCACTGCACACCCTCGCAACTATGAGCGCGTGCGACAGGCCGGATCGGAAACGGTACTGGACTACAGCGATCCCGATCTGGCCCAGCAAATCCTTGCCGCCAATGATGGCGTTCCGATCAACCGAATCGTCGATGTTGAATTTGGCCGGAATGTTGAAACAAATACTGCCGTGATCGCCGAGAATGGACGTATCAACGCGTTCGGCTCTGCGCAGGAGATGTACCCCACCCTGCCCTTTTACCCCCTGATGTTCAAAGCTGTGACGCTTGAGCTTATCCTGATCTACCTTCTGCCGCCTGCACCGCGATCTGCGGCGATCAATCGGCTGCATGCAGCATTGGAAGATGGCAGCTTGATTTGCCCGGTTGAAACGATCCTGCCGCTACAGGATTGCGCATCCGCCCATGACCTTGTCCAAACCGGCAATCGCAACGGCGCAGTGCTGTTGAAAACCACCTGACGACCGGCCAAAAATATTTTTCCAAGGCAGTCGCATTTTTTACCCAAAAGCCCTTGAACCCCGCCAACAACAATCGTAGATAGCCGCTCACCGTTGGGGTGTAGCCAAGTGGTAAGGCAGCGGTTTTTGGTACCGTGTATCGTAGGTTCGAATCCTACCACCCCAGCCATGATTTTCCATTAAATCACACACTGAATAATTGGTTGCCGATTGTGGCTAATTTTCAGGGACTTAGTTTTTGACGATTCGAGCTGAGACGCGAACGTGAGCACAACAATAGCCGATTTCGGGCCGCAGTCTCAGTACGCGGTTCCGGCGGTACGAGTTTGGTGACTTTGGGAGAGTCTGTAGATCAGAGCGCAGCGAACTGCTGGCGCTGTTCTGACCAGATCGCTGGGAAGCCGGACTTGATGAGGTAATCCGTGGTCAGGCCGTCAGGTTGCTCGCCTGCAGCGATGGCATCCAGAACATCAGGCGCTAGCATGGCCAGATCGACCACATCCTGAACGCGGCGTTTGGAAATGCCCTCTTCTTCAGCAATCTCAGAAAACGTTCTGCCGTCAATAATCATCGCCAACAATTGGCGCGCCTTGATTATGTTGCGGACAAGTGTCTGATCGATCTCAGGAGGCGGATCGCCCAAGTGCAATTTCAGTTCCACGCCTCTGCGGCGCATCTGGAATGGAGCTTCAATTGTTAGTTCTTCGGCATTGACCTGATCCGCTCTGCACTCGATCATCCGGGCCAATGCCTGTAGATCCAGCTGCAGACTCAGCGACCCCTGTCGTATGTCTGCCCGCGCAATCAGGTCGAGGCATTTCCTGACGGACTGGCAATTTCTGAGATGCTCCGCTGCTGAAGCAATTTCGGCCGCAGACATATCCTGTAACATTGATGTCACAGCGTTCGGTCGGCTTAGGTGTTGTCTGACCACTTCAGCCAGGAGGTTCTCAAGCTGTTCTGCAGGCAGTCGCCACGTATCGGGAAACTTCTGACTGCGATCCGTCACAAGACGACCAGAGATATAGTACCGCAACCGCTTTCCATTTTTGCGACTATGGCTGGGCGTCAGCCGATCTCCGGTCTCATCATAGAGCTTTCCGGCCAGTGCTGATCGCTTTGCTTTCTGCTTAACGCCGCGCTCCCTTACTGCGCCATCTTTCAGCAGCTGCTGCACCCGCTCCCACACCGCCGGGTTGATGATGGCAGGATGCTGCCCCTCATAAACCCGACCCTTGTGTCGGATGTGGCCAGCATAGATTGGGTTGCTGATCAGATGATGGATGTGTCCGCGATCGAAGAACGTACCACCTGTCACGCGTCCGCCAGAACGTTCCCGGCGGCGCGACCGGAGACCCAGTGCTTCCGCCTGCTCTTTCACGTCAAGAATGGTCTGATGCTCCAGATAGAGATCGTAGAGCGTCCTGATGATCTCAGCTTCTTCTTCGTCGATTTTGAGCGTCCGGCCGTCAGCCTGATACCCAAGTGGAACGTTCCCGCCCATCCAAAGACCCTTGCGTTTTGAGGCAGCATTTTTATCCCGGATACGCTCAGCGGTGACTTCCCGTTCGAACTGAGCGAAGCTGAGCAGCACGTTGAGTGTCAGGCGACCCATACTGGTCGACGTATTAAAGGACTGGGTAACGGACACAAACGATGCGTCGGCCGCGTCGAGGCGTTCGACCAGCTTTGCAAAATCAGCCAGCGAGCGCGTCAGCCGGTCAATCTTGTAGACAACAATCTGATCCACGCGTTTCTGGTCAACAGCCTGCATCAGCCGCTGCAACGCCGGGCGGTCAAGATGACCGCCCGAGATACCGCCATCGTCATAGTGATCCGGCAATAATTCCCAGCCCTCATGCTTCTGGCTCGCGATGTATGCTTCACAGGCTTCCCGCTGGGCATCGAGTGAGTTGAAATCCTGCTCCAGCCCCTCCTCCGAGCTTTTCCGAGTGTAAATGGCGCAGCGGATGCGTCGCATCACTGAACCCCGAAGAAGCGCGGCCCGGACCAGTGCGCTCCGGTGATGTGCTTTGCTATGGCGGACAGGGAACGCCATGTTTTGCCGTCCATGACGAACCCGCGATCAACCACTTCAATCTGATAGGTGCGTCCGTTCCATTCCCGCACTAGATGTAAACCCGGCTTCAGACTAGGAGGCGGCGTTTTTCCCAACGCGATATTCTGCAATCGGCGTTCTGTCTTCGCAGACAACCCTCCCAATTCCCGGTTCTGTAGTTCCCAGATTAGTACCCGTTTCATGAACTGCGGGGACAGGTATTTTGGCGGCGACCGACCGAACACTTCCCGCCATCGGTCAAGACAGCCGAGGCGATCTAGGTGTTCAATGTCGTCAAATGTCTTCGCAAGGTCACGATCCGCGCGCGTAGGATCCATGGCGATCACACCGACTTCACTATCCGGTAGAGCGTACCTTTGCCAGATCCAGATCGCTCAACAGTATGTCCCGCCTTGCGCAACATCGAAATCGCCGCGCGCGCGGAATGCGGTTGCCACCCAAAGGCGTTCTGAATCTGCGCAATCGTTGCACCAGCCTTGCGGGACAACAGTTTCTGCAACTGTTGCTGTCGCGTCGGGTTGTTCCGGGCGGGTTTGGCGGGTGGTGTTTTGATTTCCGTATCACATGAAGTTGTCATTGATGTCTCCACTTTGCGGGCACAGGCTGATCCTGCGCCCTGTACTGAGTGGAGCCCGGGTGCCCCGAGCGTATCTCAACCGTCGTCAGTACCACTTCCGTACAAGCCAAAGTCCAGTTGTTTACTGTAAGAATCGGGCGGAAAGCGGTCTTTCGCTGCACGTGCAATGGAAACCTTTCTTCAGGGGAAAGCGGGCGTTGGATTTCGTCCAATGCACGGGGGTGTTGCATTTAGACGCCAGGGAATTCGCCAATAACAGCAGTCGGCTTTCCAAGAACATGCTGTTTTTCTGTCTCAAGTCTGAGCGTCTCGAAATCTCACAATTTGAATTTTCCGGGGAAAAGTCCGCACAAGAAACGTCTAATAAGATCAACAGAGCGTCGTCGTGAAAAACCCTGCATATCTGTTAGGTAATTGACCCACATACCTTCCAGTAAAGCCAGCGTTCCGGCGGTGGCATCGTCCACCAAGTTTGGGTCACGCTCGTTTTTTTGGGCTATTTCCTTAAACGCAAGCCGCAAGGTCTCGACAAGTTTTTGATCTTGGGTGCTGCTGTAGCGGGCAATACCTGGGTGTGAGCTCGCGATGCCGCGAAATGCATGCCAGATTTTCGTACTTCTTGGATTGAGCAGAGCTTCGGATAGGTCCGCCTCGATCACGGCCATCACACGGTCTTCGGGCGATGCATCCGAACCCAGATCGGTCAATTTGTCCATTTCGGCATAATATTGAGCACTGAAATGCTGGGCTGCTGCCGTCAGCAAATTGTCCTTCCCGCCGAAATGCAAATGGATCATTCCGCGCGATAAACCAGAGCGCTCGCAGATGCGGCTGACCGTCGTATCGGTGACTCCAATATCCGCGATAGAGTCCAGAGTCGCCTTGATCAGAAGTTGCTTATTGGCATCCGGAGCACGTTTCGAGCCACGTTTTCTTCCTCTGACGTTTTCCACTTTATTCAATAATTCCATCCTCTTGATGGCATCCTTCAAGTCTATCTCACAGGAAGATTGACACGAAAGACCGTTCTGGCGCAACATTTAATGGACGATCGTCCATTAGTGACTCGTGAAAATCCGGAAGGGAGGTTGGGTAATCTTTCGTAGCGAAGCATCCCGGGGCTATACCCTCAGCGCACCAGCCACGGCTTATGTGGGTTTTCTGGTGACGGCTCCATTGTTGATCCTGATCGCCTATTCGTTCTGGACGCAGACTTACGTAACGCTCGACAAGACGCCGACACTAAAAAATTATAGCGACGCGTTTGCAGATCCTCTGGTCCGACACTTGATGCTAAGGTCGATCTGGATTGCCGGAGCAGTAACAGCAGTTACCGTCGCACTGGCATATCCCATCGCTTATTTCATCGCGATGAAGGCCCGGAAAAAGACCATCTGGCTTCTGCTCATCACCATTCCATTCTGGTCTAGCTATCTCCTGCGCGTTTTTTCCTGGAAACTCATTCTAGGGTTCAATGGAGTGATGAACTCCGCACTGTTGATGCTTGGCTTGATTGACGAACCGCTGGGCTTCCTTCTCTACAATGAATTTGCAGTCGTGCTGACGCTTGCTCATGCCTGGGCGCCATTTGCGATCCTGCCGATCTATGTCTCATTGCAGAAGATCGATCCAAGCTTACTAGAAGCCGCCACCGACCTCGGTAACAGCCCTTTTCAACGCTTCATGCGGGTGACGCTGCCACTAACCATCCCGGGGATTATTGCTGCTTGTCTGATCATATTTATCCCCACGGTAGGTGACTATGTGACCCCGGCACTGGTTGGAGGGTCGGACGGGAAGATGATCGCCAACCTAATTCAGGTGCAGTTCGGGGCCGCCAAC
Source organism: Ruegeria sp. C12 (assembly GCF_056537745.1). Taxonomy (NCBI): domain Bacteria; kingdom Pseudomonadati; phylum Pseudomonadota; class Alphaproteobacteria; order Rhodobacterales; family Roseobacteraceae; genus Ruegeria; species Ruegeria sp. C12. The sequence continues at coordinate 424,821 of NZ_JBQFSA010000001.1, read as the reverse complement.
AACTGGCCACTCGGCGCCACCCTTTCACTGATCGCGATGCTATCGGTTGGCTTTGTCGCCATAGTGTTTGTAATTACCGCCACCCGGCTAGGGAGGCGCATAAGATGAGACGCCCTTCGACCCTGACAGCCTACGCTTTTCTGTATTTGGTTTTTCTTTACCTGCCCGTCCTTTTTCTGCCCTTGTTTTCATTCAATAGCGGCACAATAATTGCCTTTCCGATCAAGGGCTGGACGCTGGACTGGTATCGGAAGCTGGGCGAACAGGATACCTTGATCCAGGCCCTTTGGAATTCGATTGGCGTCGGCACCGTCGTGGCACTTCTGTCTACCGCAATGGGGTTGTTCGCCGCTCGCGCCTTTGTTCGGTACCGTTTTCGGGGTCAGCGTGCTGCCGAAGGTCTGGTGATGCTGCCTTTGGTTATTCCCGGCATTATAGTTGCTTCTTCAATGCTGGTTCTGTTTCTGTTTGTCGGACTCAAGCCGTCTTTGCTGACCGTCGTTCTGGGCCATACATTTCTTGCGCTGCCGTTTTCCGTCTCGATCCTGAAGTCTGCGTTCGATGACTTCGATGCGTCGCTGGAGGAAGCATCTTACGATCTGGGCGTCGGCGTGTTCGACACCTTCCGCCGCGTGACGCTTCCGGTCGTTTCACCAGGTATCGTAGCCAGTTTGTTGGTCACTTTCACAGTCAGCTTCGACGAATTCGTCCTCGCCTTTTTCCTGTCCGGCAACCAACCAACCTTGCCAGTATACATCTGGAGCCAGATTCGTTTCCCCGCCAAGCTTCCAAACGTTTTGGCCCTAGGCTCTATCCTGCTGCTTACGTCGGTCCTGCTTTTGGTGCTGGCTGAGTATTTCCGGCGCCGCTCATCCGCATCAGAGGTCAGATGACAGACAAAAACATCATAGAACTCAGGGGCGTCGAAAAGCGCTATGGTACATTCCTGGCGGCTAGCGGGATCAATCTCGATCTTAAAGAAGGCGAGTTTTTCTCACTCCTCGGCCCATCGGGATGTGGCAAAACCACGGTATTGAGGATGATCGCGGGATTCCAAGAGCCGACCAAAGGCACTGTGCTGATCGACGGTCAGGATATGGATGGTGTGCCTGCCAATAACCGGCCGACCAACACGGTATTTCAGAGCTATGCTATCTTCCCGCACCTGAATGTCGGGAACAACGTGGCCTATGGATTACGCGGCAAGGCCCCCAAAGCCGAAATCGACCAGCGAGTAGCCGAAGCCTTAGAAATGGTCGAGCTGGGAGGTCTTGAGGATCGCGGCGCAAGTGAGTTGTCAGGCGGGCAACGGCAAAGGGTGGCGCTCGCCCGCGCGCTGATCATGCGACCCAAAGTATTGTTGCTGGATGAGCCCTTGTCGGCCTTGGACAAGAAGCTGCGCGAGCAGATGCAATTTGAAATGCGCAATCTGCAGCAATCGCTGGGTATTACCTTTGTGATGGTCACACACGACCAATACGAGGCGATGACAATGTCTGACCGCATTGGCGTGATGTTCAAAGGGCGCCTCAAGCAGGTGGATACGCCAACAACGCTTTACGCCCGGCCTTGCGATCAGCAGGTTGCCAGTTTCATCGGTGAGATGAACATTCTGCCTGCCCAGTTGCTAAAGGAAAATGGCGAAACGCTTTCAATCCACGCGAAGGCCTTTGGCCAAATGGAAATTGGAAGAAACCTCAACGTTGCAACCAGCGCCCGAGATATGAACATCGGTATTCGACCCGAACAATTAGAAATCACCGCTGAAAAACCCGAAGACTATCCATTAACCGTTCAGGGCAAAGTCAGCAATGTGGCCTTCTATGGCGAGAACATTCACTACCACATTCAAGTTGCGGAAGCCGACGCGCCGATCGCGGTCTCGGTTCCGAACTACTTTCATACGGTTGATTTCAATCGCGGCGACGCAGTTTGGCTGGGAGTCCAAAGCGCCAGCGTGATCGATCTTGGCACGGACACAGAATAAGACAATGGGAGGAAAAAATGAAACTTCAGGGAATTGCGGCTTTCGCATGTGCGACGGCGATATGTGCAGGAAGCGCCAGCGCCGGTGGAGCTGATCTGACGGTTTTTGATTGGTCGGGATATGAAGACCCGGGCTTCTTTGCCAGCTACATGGAAAAATACGGGAATGAGGCACCGAGCTATTCCTATTTCGGAAGCCAGGAAGAAGCCTTTACCAAGCTGAGTTCCGGTTTTACTGCTGATCTGGCACATCCTTGTTCCGACGCGGTCAGAAAGTGGGTCGCAGCAGATCTGATTCAGCCGCTGGATGAAAGCAAACTGACCAATTGGGCCGATGTACTGCCCGAGATCAAGGAGGTCGACGCCATCGTTCTGGACGGCCAGCTTTACATGTTGCCGTTCGAATGGGGGAACACGGGCCTTATCTATCGCACCGACAAAATCTCGGGCGACGATATCTCACTGCAATTACTGGCCGACCCGGCCTATGCCGGTAAGATCGCGATCCCGGATGCCGCATCATCTGCGTATGCGTTAGCGGCGCTGGCTACTGGAAATGCTGACGACTACACCAACTTGAGCGATGAGCAGTTCAAGGAAGCGTCTGACTTCCTGCGCTCGATCCACCCGAACATGCGCTTTTACTGGTCCGACGCAGGTCAGTTTGACCAGGCAATGACCAGCGGCGAGATCGAATTAGGTTGGGCCTGGAACCAGTCAGAACTAAACCTGATCTGGAATGAGGTGCCTGCCGCGATGATGCGAGACGTCGATAAGGGTATCGCGACTTGGGCGTGCGGCTATGTGCATCTGAAATCATCCACGACACCGGTCGATCAGGTCTATGATCTGTTGAACGCGCTTACCGACCCGGCCAGCGGTCAGTACATCATCGACAACTGGGGCTACCCGCATTCCAACGCAAAAGCGTTCGAAGTTGCCGATCAGGCCAACATCGAAGCCTATGGTTTCTCCGATCCAAAAAGCTTCTTCGAGGGCAGTTTGTTCTTTGACGCGGTGAACCCCGAGCTTGAGGCAAAAATGCTGGCGGAGTTTGAACGGATCAAAGCCGGCTTCTGATTCAACAATATCTCCGGGGCCAACCAGCCCCGGAACACAAACACAGGAAAACGCGTGAACATGTCAGACGCGAACCCATATGCTGTGCTCTTGGAACCGGTTCAGATCGGGCCAGTCACTGCCAGGAACCGCTTCTATCAGGTGCCTCATTGCACCGGGTTGGGGCACCTCCGACCAAGGGCGGATGCTGCCGTTCGTGGAATAAAGGCCGAAGGCGGGTGGGCGGTGGTTTCCAATCAGGAGACCGAGATTCACCCGACTTCTGACCTTTCTCCTTATGCCGAAGGGCGGCTATGGGACGCGCGCGATGTGCCCGCGTTGCGGCTGATGACAGACGCAGTACATGCACATGGTGCACTGGCGGCTATCCAGCTGGTTCATAACGGCAATCATGCGCAAAACCTGCTAACCCGCGCCCCGGTTCTTGCACCTTCCGAAATGTCCGTCGACACGACACACCCCAAGCAGGCGCAGGCTATGGATAAGGCCGACATTCGGGAATTCCGCCGTTGGCACCGCGAGGCCGCCTTGCGCGCGAAAGATGCCGGGTTTGACATCATTTATGTGTATGCCGGGCACAACATGACATTGGCGCAGCATTTCATGCTGCCGCATATGAACCAGCGTAGCGATGAATATGGTGGGTCGCTCGAAAATCGCGTGCGTCTGACACGTGAACTGCTGGAAGACACTCACGAGGCCGTGGGCGACAACTGCGCTGTGGCGTTCCGTTTTGCTATTGATGAGATGATGGGTGCCGGGGGCATGCAGGCAGCAGAAGAAGGCCGCGCCATTGTCGAGCTCTTGGCTGATCTTCCTGACCTATGGGATGTGAATGTGGCTGACTGGTCCAATGACAGTGCCACGACTCGTTTTCAGCCAGAGGACGGATATCAGAACGCGTTTCTGTCCCACGTTAAGCAGATCACCCGCAAACCTGTGGTTGGTGTCGGTCGCCTGACGTCGCCTGACATGATGTTGTCGATGGTCAATAAGGGAATTGTCGACCTTATCGGAGCCGCGCGACCTTCCATAGCGGACCCGTTCATTCCGAAAAAGATTGAGAAGGGTCGCATTGACGAAATCCGCGAATGTATCGGCTGCAATATCTGCGTCTCATCCGACAATCTGGGCATCCCGATCCGCTGCACTCAAAACCCCACCATGGGTGAGGAATGGCGACGCGGTTGGCACCCCGAGATCATCGCGCCGAAAAAGAGCAACGCGGACACTTTGGTTGTTGGCGCTGGCCCTGCCGGTCTTGAATGCGCCATGCAGTTGGCAAGGCGAGGATATCAGGTGACGTTGGCCGAGGCGTCAGCCGAATTGGGCGGGCGGGTTACGAAGGAAAGCAAACTTCCCGGCCTCGCAGCTTGGTCCCGCGTCGTCGACTATCGTCTGCATGATTTAAAGCAACGCGGCAACGTTCAGCTGTTCACTGACAGCAGGCTTGATGGCGATCAAGTGGCAGAGCTGGGCGTCGAACACGTCTTTGTGGCCACCGGCAGCCTTTGGCGAACCGACGGCATGGGCCGTAACACCCAGCGCCATGTGCCACAGATCGAGCAAAGCGCCAATGTGCTGACACCTGATGACATCATGAATGGTGTTCTACCGCCGGATGGCCCGGTCTTGATCTATGATGACGATCATATCTATCTGGCAGGAGTGATCGCCGAAAAACTGGCGACTGCAGGATACCAGGTGGTCTTTGTCACGCCGGAGAGTTTGGTTTCAGCTTACTCCATCAATACTTTGGAGCAGCCTCGCATTCAGGCCCGCCTGATGGAGCTTGGTATCGACATTCATTGCAATCAGGTGCTGACGGCGGTTCAAGGTGACATGGCCCGCATCGGTTGTGCCTTTACTGGTCGCGAAATGGATATTCCATGTGCCTCGACAATTCTGGTCACTGAACGTCAGCGTGAGACGACGCTATATGAAAGCTTGCGCGGGCTCAGGTTGAAAACCGTCGAACTTATTGGCGATGCCGCTTCTCCAGGGCTGATCGTCGACGCAGTCTTCGCGGGCCACCGCGCGGCCCGTGATTTTGAACGCCCCAAGGCAGAAGCAGATCAGGATTGGTTTCGCCGCGAGATAATCGATTTGGAGGAAACGAGATGAACAGCCGACCGTTTGAGTTGGATGCGCTGATAGCCTCGCACCAGTACGGCCACGCCCTGCCGCGCGAATTCTATACCTCCCAAGACATCTATAACTATGACATTGCCCGGGTCTGGAACCGCAACTGGCTTTGGGCAGGGCATGTCAGTCAGATCCCAAGCCCCGGTGACTACTTCCTGTTCGACTATGGCCCGGAGAGCATTATCATTGTTCGCGACCGCGATGGAGATTTTCGTGCTCATTTGAATGTCTGCCGCCATCGCGGATCTCGCGTCTGCACAGAACAGTCCGGCAACGCCCGCGTTCTTGTTTGCCCCTACCACGCATGGACATACGAGCTATCAGGAAAACTTCGTGCAAGTCACAATATGGGGGAACAATTCGACCCGTCAAAGTTTGGGCTTCTTCCCGTTCAGGTGAGTGTATTCAAGGGCCTGATCTTTGTCTGTGCCGATGCAAACACCCCATCACTTGATCCTGTCCTCAGCAAACTTGAGCCACTCGTCGAACCCTATGGCCTGAACGATTTGAAAGTAGCGCATACCGCGTCATTTCCTGTTCCCGCGAATTGGAAACTAGCTGTTGAGAACTACCTTGAATGCTACCACTGCGGGCCAGCGCACAAAGAGTATTCTCGCTCCCATAGCTTGAAATCACCGCAAGACATGGCTGGTTTGGTCGAGCCGCTAAAGGCTAGGGCTGTAGAAGCCGGGCTGTCACCCAATGAATTGACTCTTGTCGGCGACGCTGCGCTGACCCCATTTACCAGCGGGTACTATCGTCGCTATCCGCTTTACCAAGGCTACAAAACCGGCAGCCAATCGGGCGAGGCACTTGCACCATTGCTTGGAACGCTCAAAGGCTTCGACGGTGGCGCAACTGACTTTGATATTGGTCCATTGAATTGGTTCCTGATTTATTCGGATCACATGGTCGGCTACCGCTTCATTCCACGAGGCTTACAGGAAACCGACATTCAGGTGGTCTGGCTGGTTCGCGCTGACGCCGAAGAAGGCGAAGACTACGACAAAGAAGACCTGACCTGGCTTTGGCATGTCACATCTTTGGATGACGAACGCATCATTCGCCACAACCAGTCCGGCGTAAATTCTCAATACTTCCAACCGGGCCCCTTGGGCGAGATGGAAACCTCGATCCAGGACTTCTACGATTTCTATTTCAACATGATCAGCCCGGAACCAGAACAAAGGATGTCCGGTCATGGCTGAGGCAAAATCACGCCGTCGCGGCGGCGGCGGACGCGCCGCGCGCATAAAGGTTCAACAGGCTACCACGGGCAATGAGGCCGTACGTGGAGGCCTAAGTGGCGGCCGCTATAAACCTCTGACCCGAGCAGATATGGAGAACATCCATCAAGCGGCCTTAACCGTTCTGGAAAACACGGGCGTTACCGACCATTTCCCGGAATTGCTTGATCTGGTGCTTCCCAAAGGCGCAGTTTTGAATGACCTCAATAGGTTGTGCTTCCCCCGCGCCCTTATGGAAGACATTCTGGCGGCTGCCGCCAGAGAGTTTTATGTCTATGCCCGCGGTGAGCGTGAAGGCAAAGACGATATGCAGTGCTCGGCCGAGAGTGTCTATTTCGCCAACTCTGGCACCGCCGTCACAACCTTCGATTCCGAGACCAAGTCCTATCGTCCATCGGTTCTGCGCGACGTTTATGATTTCACCCGACTAGTGGACCGCTTGGACAACATCCATATGCTGGGCGACACAGTTTTGGCTACCGATGTGACCGATGATTTCGCTCACGATATGAACACCATATATGCAATGCTAGCAGGCAGCCAAAAGCCTGCCTGTCTGACCTTTCGCGACCGGAGCCATATCCCGCATGCCATCCGCATGTTTGATTTGGCTCAGGGTGGCGAAGGGGCTTTCATGAAAAAGCCAAGCGTCATTTTTGGCGGCTGTCCTATGGTTTCGCCGCTGCGGATCGGCAAGGAAAACATGGAGATCCTGATTGATACCGCCAAGCTTGGCCTCACCGTCGATCTGGCTGTGCCTCCGCAAGCCGGGGCCACAGCCCCCGCGACGCTTGCGGGAACGTTGGTACAAACCGTGGCCGAAACGCTGGCCTGCGTTGCCATCGTAAACCTCATCACTCCAGGCTGTCCGGTTTGCTTTGCCGCCTGGCCCTTCATCACTGATTTGCGCAGCGGCTCGTTCACCGGTGGCAGCGGCGAACAAGCCCTGATCGGCGCGGCTGCCATTCAAATGGGCAACTTCTATGGTCTGCCCACATCCGTTGGCGCAGGCATGACCGATGCCAAATTGCCCGACGCGCAATACGGGTTAGAAAAGGCGCTGACCTTCACGCTTGCTGCTCATGCCGGTGCCAATCGCCTTTGCGAGTTTGGCGGTATGATCGGTAGCCTCATGGGGTGTAGTTTTGAAAGTATGGTCATCGATGACGAAGCGGGTGGAATGATCCTGCGGTCGTTGCGCGGGATAGAGGTCACGGATGAAACCATGGCTGTGGATGTGATCCACGATTGCGCCATCGACCCCGGCCATTTCCTCGGCAACCCGCACACGCTGAACTATATGAACAGCGAATTCGTCTATCCGCGACTTATGGATCGTGAGCGTACAGACACATGGGAAAACGAAGGCAAAACAGATTTGCTGGACCGCGCCCGTGACAAAGCCAACTCTATTCTAAACAGTCATTTCCCCAACTATTTCGGCGCTTTGGACACTCAGGTGCGTGAAGAATTTCCCATTGTAATGAGCGCGAAAAGCATGACCCATCATGGATAACTCTAATGCCAAACAATGGGACAACGATCACTTCCTGCACCCGTGGGAAGGGATGGAAGCTTTAGGCAAAAATAGCCGTACTTTTGTCGAAAGTGCCAGCGGCATTCATGTAGTGAACGAAAAGGGTGAACGCTTGATCGACGGACCGGGAGGCATGTGGTGCACCCAGATCGGTTATGGGCGCGAAGAGATGGCCGAGGCCATGGCTGAGCAAGCTAGGAGACTTGCCTATTTCTCGCCTTTCAACAACACCAACTCGACTGCTGCGCGGTTCGCGCGCGAAATAGCCAAACGAGCGCCTGGCGATTTGAACAATGTCTTCTTTACCACGGGCGGCTCCACTGCGGTGGATACGGCTATCCGATTTGTCCATTTTAGAAACAACCTTTTGGGTCGACCCGAGAAAAAGAAAATCATTTCAAGGCAAAAAGCCTATCATGGAAGCACCTACTTGGCGGCCAGCGTCAGTGGAAAAGAGCGTGACCGGCTTTGGCTCGACAAAGCCGATGACCTGGCACATTTCCTGCCAGACGTGAATCCGCTCTACCGTTCACCTGGTCAAAGCGAAGAGAGCTTTTTGAAGGAGAAAGTTTCCGATCTTGAAAACGCCATTTTGGCGCTTGGCCCGGAAAATGTTGCCGCTTTTATCGCCGAACCGGTTCTGGCATCTGGTGGCGTGATTGTGCCGCCAAAAGGATATCACCAAGGCTGCCTAAACATCTGCAAAAAGTATGATGTTCTATACATCTCCGACGAAGTGGTGACAGCTTTTGGGCGATTGGGCCATTGGTTTTCGTCAGAGGTTGTTTTCGGCATTCAGCCGGACATAATAACTTGTGCTAAAGGAATGACATCTGGGTACGCGCCGATGGGTGCCGCGATTATCTCTGACCGATTGATCGCCGACGTTTCGGGAAAAGATGCTAACTTCTCAAATGGTTACACCTATTCTGGTCATCCAGTTAGCGCGGCCGCGGGTTTGAGGGGCATTGAGATCATTGAGCGGGAAAAACTTCTCGAACACGTTCAAAAGGTCGCTCCGGTTTTTCAGGATCAGCTGCAGCATTTGCGACAGATTGACATCGTTGCCGATGTGCGTGGGATGGGGTTGATGGGATGCGTACAATGCTCAGTCGATGGTGATCCCAGGAGCGATCTGGGATGCGACTACGAGATTGGCGGCCAGATCGATATAGAATGCCAAAAACGTGGGTTATTAGTTCGACCTATTATCAACATGTGTGTTCTTTCGCCGCCCCTTATCATCAGCGAAGGTGAAATTGAGCAGATGTTTTCTATCTTGCGCAAAGGGCTTGAAGCGACACGAACGTGGCTTGGCCGAATTCAGTGAACAATGAAGAGCTTGCGCCACTGTTGCGGATGTCCGCAGACCGGTATGCCACTGCAGCATTTGCATTCCGTCCTAAATGTCCGCAAGGGGCCGGTTCCGGCGTCGCATTTTCTTGACCCACGACTGATGCTTCATGTCATGGGACATTGGGCCCACAAGTTTGGGACCTCAATTAGTTGTGCCATGTCCCATAAATTGATGTGGATTCCTCAAAGCGTTTTTTGTCGTACATCCGATGATAGTAAAGAAATTGCTCGACTTCCATGGCTTGGCAAGCGGCACTGCTGGCATGGACAACACAACCCGTGAACAGCTCAGTTTCGTTTTTGCAAAGCTAACGGGTAGTTTGGAGGACGCGGCATCGCAAGCTCTCAGAGGCCAGCGATCGAAGATTAGCCCAAAAGAAGCAATAGAGCTTGTTCAGTCCCTCCAGGTCCCGCTGCAACACGCCGCCGCGCGTATGCGGGCGATTGAGCTCTTAGCCCGTCAGAACGGGCGAAAATGAAGCGAAGCACCAACTTTGGATTGCGCAAAGCGGGCGTATGAGCCTGCACAGGATCGGTAGTCAGTCAATCCGTAGAACTAGTCCAACAACTCACCCAGCGAGACACCAAGCGCGGTAGCCAGTTTATCCACAACGGTAATCGTTGGGTTGCGGGCACTGCGCTCGAGATCGCTAATGTACGTCCTGTGAACATCCGCTTGATGCGCGAACTCCTCTTGCGACCAGCCTTTTATCTGCCGCAAGCGTCGCAGGTTTTTGGCAAGGCGGTCGCGCACATCCATACAGCGTGTTGGACATCGACACAGATGATCAGTCTACAGACGATCAGTGACATATTCTGTTGACTTCCGTCCTAAACGAAGCGCTGGTATGTCACCGATCGACGACAAGGCGCGGCAGATGAAAGACCAGTTGAACCCATCAGATGTGCGATATGTAAAGCTAGGCTCTGGCGGCAAACATGTTGATTATGCCCTGGAGAATGCGGTCATTCCTGTCGACTTTGACCTGGCCGACCACTCGCTGTGTCTGGAAGGCGATTGGGAGATGTTGCTAACAACGATGACCCAGGCCGGGCGCGGAATTCAGGCCGCAAAAGAAGATATACGGGAATTGAAAGACTTCTACGACCTGCCAGACGGCTCGCTTTGGATTACAATGGCGCGTGGGCACCTATGGTGGGCGCTTGCGGGCGACAAGATCGAACTATCCAAGGTAAAATCGTCGGGCCCGGTGCGTTGGCGATCAACACAAAGTGGCTGGTCCAAAATATCGCTTGCTGGCACCCCTCTCCAACTAAACACCCTGAGTTCAGCGCTCACCAAGACAGCATCATACAGGCGGACAATTTGTAAGGTCGAGGCTCAGGACTACCTGTTGCGATCCATCCGGGGAGAGCGCCATCCGCTACAACACCACGCCTGCGCGCTCACCGACGAGATGCATAGTCTGGCAGAGCAAATGATCAGGACCCTGCATTGGGCAGAATTTGAAACATTGATTGATCTCATCTTCCTGCGAAACGGCTGGCGGCGTACCAGCCTGCTGGGTGGCAACATGCCTGATGTGGACCTGGTGCTCGAGCAACCCCTGACCGGGGAAACGGCCTGGGTTCAGGTCAAGAGCCAGGCACGTCAGGCTGAGCTCGACAGCTATATTGAACGTTTCTTAGCCGATGGGTCCTGGGACCGTTTCATATTTGCATGTGCCGATCCACGCGGCGCATTGGCCCTTCCAACGCAAAGGGATTTGAACCTGGACATTTGGACAGGCAACGAGCTGGCCTCAAGAACTTTGGAGTCCGGGCTTTTTAAGTGGCTGTCCGACAGGATGGTCTGACTCACTTAGCTACGCCATTCCAGTGCTGCCTATGTCGGACGGTGCCAGGGTTGTTCATCCTCCTTAACGTATTCGACCCTGAGCAGCGTGGTCTCAAGCGTGCAACCTTCAGGCGCAACAAGACAGCCGTAGCCCATGTTATTGACCTCCTGCGGGCTGTATTTTTCCTGTAGTTCATCAAGTAGAACTTTGGCTTTCAGATTACCCTTCAGCGCTTCACGCTGAATCATCTTCAACACCAATTCCACAGTCGAGTAGCGCTTGCGTTCGCCGTCTTCGCTGACAACATGTGTTTCATGCGCAACTCTCTGGACAATAGGCTTCATCCCTTTCGCACCGCGCGGTCTTCCCTTGGGATTGCCAGATTTTCCTCTTTGGAACCTGGTGGGATAAAGAGGATCGAAATCCTCAAGCGGGTCAGCACCATCGGTCATAGGCTAATTCCTTGATACATAAATTAGGGGCTTGGCCATACTTTGCACCTCGCGGCTTGCCCCAGTCTTTGAGCGTTGAAGATAGCCATTAGGTGTCGTTTTCATGTTCTTGCACGGGGGCTCTTGGTGCGATCACCACGCCTGTTTGTATCTTCGATCGCGGGGGTGTTATGGCTTCATATTTTTCAAACTGCTTTAGCACGTACCTTGCCGATTGGATGTTTCCCTTGAGCGCTTTATCAACCTGCACACGCAGTGTGGCTTCGCGCGCGTCCATGTTTTTGCTGCCGCCGGGCAAACGAACTCTGACCTGCTGATCCAGGACCTGATCCAGATCCAGTTCAATGGACCCTTTTTTTACGGGGCCTGCCTTTTGGATTTCCGGATTGTCCCTTTTGGAACTGAGTATCCCGAGGAGGACGACCGAAGCCAACTTGGTAGTCTTTGTCACGCATCTGCTGCCTCCGATTCAGCTATCGCACTGACACCTTCGCTTGCACGATCAGCCGCGACCTCATGAAACACCGGACCGTCTTCACCAAGACGTGGGATCAGGCCGAATGTTTCCGTCAAACGACGCAGGATCACGTCACAGTAGGCTGCATCAAGCTCGACCCCATATCCACGGCGACCCGATTGCTCAGCCGCTACAAGTGTGGATCCCGACCCACAGAATGGGTCCAACACCAACCCGCCACGATGTGAGCAGTCCAGAATGGCGTCCCTCACCAATGCCACAGGCTTAACTGTAGGGTGCATCTCAAGGCCGCCCTGCCCTTCACCAAAACTATTGGCTCCGGCATAAGTCCAGACATTCGTCCGGTTCCTGCCATTCTTTCCAAGTTCGACATTGTTGATGTGTTTGCCGGCCCCCGATTTGAACAAAAACACCAACTCGTGCTGTGAGCGGTACAGCGATCCCATTCCGCCATTGGTCTTAGACCAAACACAAAGGTTTTTGAGCTCGGAGTAAGCCACGTCCCCTGCCCCAAGGATTTCTCTTATATGGCGCCAGTCCATACACTGAAAATGAATGGAACCGTCTTCACTATAGGCGGCAAGGTGTTTGAATACAGTCGTCAAGAAGCACTGAAAGTCTTCTGGCGACATTTCACCGGACGCCATGGCAAACTCTCGATGCTGAACCGATCCCAAGCCCGAGACGTGTCCCCGTATGGGCACGTTGTAAGGGGGATCTGTGAAGACCATCTGAGCACGTTCCGATCCGAGCAAAGCGGCATAGGTCTCCGCCCTGGTGCTATCCCCGCAGATCAGGCGATGAGGGCCAATGTGCCAGATGTCACCCTCCCGGGTTACCGGCGAATTCCCAGTTGGTGTCGGAACCTGATCCAACGGATCCTGCCCTTCCTCACCATCCAGTCTCAGCGCCTGGATGCTCAGATCGATCTCAGGCAACTCGAAACCCGTTAGTGTGAGATCAAATGGGATTTCCAACTCATCGAGGTACTGGAATTCGAGCGCCAGAAGGCCTGCATCCCAACCCGCATTTTCAGCAAGCTTGTTGTCCGCGATGACATAAGCCCGAATGTCCTCTTGGCTCATGCCTGACAAACAGATCGTTGGGACTTGCTCCAACCCCAAGAGTTTGGCTGCCTCGACACGGCCATGTCCCGCAATGAGCTGATTGTCATCATCAACAAGAACGGGGTTGGTAAACCCAAAGTGCTCGATTGAGCGCATCACCTGCCGGATCTGGCTTTTCGAATGCGTTCTGGGATTTCTGTTCCTTGGCTTAAGAGCGTTGGGAGATTGATAAACTAACTTCAGCGCAGTCAATGACGTGGCTCCTCACATAGGCGGAGCCGAATTCAGAACGTCAGATACAATGCGGCCCCGGGTTTCACTTCGGGTCCACGCAAGCGCATTCTAACGTGTTATATGTCTGGGCACTTGTTTCAGCCAGGCGCTGTCCCGGTTCAATCTCAGACAGCGTCAAGATCATTCCGGCCATTTTATTGTTAAGATCAATGTAACTATTGCAGTGAAAGATTCAATATCAACCGGTGCATCCACGTCGAACTCCAGGCAAACCGAAGAGATTCAGAACGCCGGGAAACTCAACTTTAACCCGATACACTCTCGTTCAAGAAGCATTGTTATTGCTAAATCCGGACTACAAATATCAGAGCCAATCAAAAGCTCTAGAAGGGTCCAAAGCCGACGATCCTCACAGAGGTTCACAATTACCGCTGTCGGGACGACGCGGACTTCCAAGTCGGGTCTCTGAAGGTCTGCTTTGATGGCCCACGAATTTAGGCAATGAGCAGTGCCAAAATTCAATAAGTTTGCATCCTTTATCAATTTGATAGAACCATTCCTAAACGATGACGGGAGCTTTGGAGTACACTTGAAAACTGCACTTGATGCCGATGACGCGTTGCTGGACGCAGACGAAAGAAGCTTCGTTGATAGCGTTCGCACAAATGGATGGTCCGCAACCCATTTTCTCGAAGATTCTGATGGACCGGGCTTTTCATATACGACGGGCTTTTGGCACAAGTTCGCCTTTCCCGAATTGATACTATTTGCGCTACCCAAAGAGGTAGCACACGGAATTTTTTGGAACTTCTATAATGATTTAGAGGCTCAAAAACGGTTCGTCGTTAATGAGCCAATATCCGAAGTCCTGAGTGGCTATGATGTGATAATTAGGGAAGTTAGGCCCGGTCACTTCGCGGAATATTTGGGATGGAACCGTTGGTTTTATGGTGGCGACAACTTCAAAGCGTGCCAAGTTTTCTTTCCGGACAAATCCGGAAGGTTCCCATGGTCAGAAGACGCCTCTCCGGAGTTCAGCCAACTGCAACCAAACCTTGCAGGAAAAATGGACTGAGAACTACCTAACCCCGGCGTCGCTGATCAGACCGGAGAACACGCGAGCGGCACAGCGTCGTGCCGACCAAAGCTGCATTTCGCGCAACTTGCAGCATCCGGTAAGATTGGGGCTCGCTCCAGACCTTAGCTGCATGGCACATGGACGACAGCAATGCGGACTTTGCGGCGGAAGGAATTTCTTACACCCAGGTGCTGAGCCCTAAAAGTGAACAAATTAGACTGTTCCTCTAAGCCGATGTTTTTCCTATCGTTGGTAAGAAATTGCGTGTCGGGAGGTCTTAATGAACAAGTTTGTCTCACTAGCGGGCGCGGTCTGCTTTGCTTTCAGTGGAGCTTTTGCCGACGAGCATGCGCCGCCCAACATTCTTGTCATCATGGCAGATGACGTGGGTTGGGCGAGCGTCGGCGTTTACCATGGGGGTGTCAAAAGCATCGAGACTCCGAACTTGGATCGCCTCTCGTCTGAAGGTGCTCGTCTCACAGATTATTATGCCGAGCCAAGTTGTACTGCCGGTCGATCAGCTTTCATGACCGGACAATTGCCAATACGGACTGGTATGCACACTGTAGGACTTCCTGGCGATCCGATAGGTTTAAACCCAGATGACCCAACGCTTCCGATGTTCTTGAAAAAGTTGGGGTACACGACGGGGCAATTCGGAAAAAACCATCTGGGCGATCTCAACGAATTCCTGCCGACTACAAAAGGTTTCGACGAGTATTGGGGCTGGCTGTATCACTTGAATGCTATGGAATATACGTCTGATCCGGATTGGCCAAACGACCCAGAGTTCAACGCGCAATTTGCGCCTCGAAATATCATTCATTCTTTTGCCACAGACGAAGAGGACGAAACAGTCGATCCGCGTTTTGGAAAAGTCGGGAAGCAGCGCATCATTGATGACGGGCCTGCGCCTCCGGAGCGCCAAAAGACTTTGGACGACGAAGTGACATCTTACACCAAAGACTTCATTTCTCGAGCAGTAGAGGCGGACACACCATTCTTTGTTTGGATGGCCCCAGCCCGAGCTCATGTTTGGACCCATCTCAGCCCAGAATACGAAGCTATGTTGGGCAACGGGCGCGGACTTCAGGATGTTGTCATGAAGGAGTTGGACAACAACATTGGCAACGTTCTCAGCCACCTTGAGGATCTGGGAGTTGCCGATAATACCATAGTGATGTTCACTGCCGACAATGGCCCAGAAACACTGACGTGGCCCGATGGTGGAACGACACCGTTTCATGGGGAAAAGGGTACTACGTGGGAAGGCGGCTTCAGGGTTCCTGCGATTATTCGCTGGCCGGGCAAAATTCCTGAAGGTCAAGTCTTGAACGGTATCTTCAGCGGAATGGACTGGATGCCAACATTTGTAGCTGCGGCTGGAGGTCCGACAGATCTAAGAGAAAAGCTCCTAGAGGGATATGAAGGCTATAAAGTGCATCTCGATGGCTACAATCAACTATCTTACCTGACGGGTGAGGATGAAGAGAGCAATCGCCGCGAGCTGATTTACTATCAGGGTACGGACCTCCAAGCAGTACGCTACAACGATTGGAAAGCGCACTTTGTCGTTCAAAACCACGGCTGGTCAGGTCCGAAGGAAGAATTGGTCGCCCCCTTGCTTTTCAACCTTCGCCGCGATCCTTACGAGAAAGCAGCGGAGGAAAGCGGTATGTACGTCCGCTGGATGGGTGAGAAAATGTGGGCATTCGGTCCAGCCGCCCGACTAGTGCAGGCACATCTCGCTACCTTCGAGGAGTTCCCTCCGCGCGGGAAGCCGGTCGCCAATCAAGACCATGTTGAAGAACAAACATCAACCGAAGGCGGCATCTCTCAGTAGAAGAAGCGAGGCAACCAATACGCCTTTCCCACCGCAGCGTGGGCATCCGGCTCGGATCATCGGATGCCCAAAATAACCGACTAGGAATTTCGCAAAAAGCGAAACCTCTACGAGAAGGAGTCCTCCATGAGTGCTAGATTAGTCCTTCTGCTTGCTGCCGTCGGCCTCGTGCCAATTGCGTTGTCATACGGTCTGATGCCCGGCCGTTCGATCCCAGTTTTGCTGGGATTTCCAGTGGAAGGGACGAACCAGACGCATGTCTTCCGAGCGATTATGGGTCTTTACATGGCAAACGCGCTGTTTTGGTTGGCGGCTGCTTCGAAACCAGAGTTACAACGCCCCGCGCTGTGGGTTCTATTTTTGTTTATGTCGGGACTGGCCGTTGGACGCATACTAAGCATTCTTATCGATGGAGTGCCGAATGGGATACTTCTCTTTTATCTTGCGGCCGAGATAGCATTTGCGGCTCTGGCGGCGGTTTCACTGAAAAAAGTACGATGAAACAGGAAGTGATAAGGTGCTGAGGTTTTTCTTTGTTCTCTCGATGATTGCAACTTTATCAGTATCGGCATCCGCTGTTGCACAATCTTCATCTGTCCAAAACGCCGTGGACGAAAACTTCTTAGAGCTTGAGACTGCCGTTGCCGAAGCGGGAGCTACTCCAATCGCATCGATAGATCATTCGCGTTTGGCCAAAGCCGAAGGTGTAGAAATGCCAGCGTCCCGTGTGCTCATTTTCTCTGATCCAGAGATAAACACGCCCATTCTGAAAGAGAACGTGCGAGCAGGTCTGGACCTTCCTTTTCGCGTTCTTTCCTTCGATCAGGATGGTCGTCCACAGATCGCCTACACAGGCCCTCAGTTTCTCAAAGTCCGGCATGGGCTCACTAACGCCTCTTCGTTGCGTGCATTTCAGAGCAAGATGCTCGAAGTTCTAAGCGGCTTGGATGCAACACCAGCGCCGACCAACGGGTTGTTTGCAGACTATGGGGTCATCGAACTGCGATCACAGCTCAGCGTACCAGAGGCAGTCGAACGTCTCAGGACAGCTGTGATGGGGCAGGACGATACAGTTTGGTTTGGGGAGATCGATTTTGCGGCCGAAGCATCCCAACTGGGGGTGGAACTACCGGAGACAGTTCTCTTACTATTTGGCGGGCCAGCACCCGGTGGCGTGGCTATGGCGGGCTTTCCGGCAATTGGTTTGGATGCCTTTTGCCAAAAACTATTGGTTTACGCGAATGAAGAAGGCGGATCCGTAGTCGTTTTCAATGACATCGCTGCTTTGGCGGAGTTGCACTACGGTTCTTCGGCCGAACCTCATCACGGTTTGAACACACGGCTGACCGAGACATTTCGGACGGCAATTGAGTAGCCGCTGCTTAGAAAACGCAATAGAAACCCAATAGCGATTGGCCGTCTTTTCGTCGTCAGCCTTGGGCTCGCTATCAGATTTCGCCGCTCTTCACATGAATGACGGTTGCTGAAACCAGAATGGCGGCGCACTGGAACAAGTGTTGTAAAAGCAAGAGTTTGACCGTCATGACGAACAGCCGCTCTTGTGGTGCCTTGTTTTCGGTGATACCGAAGATGGCACTGACCAACTGCTGAGGGATATGCCAGCGGCAAATCGAGTCGGTTCCTGGTTGCTACACAGGTCAACTATCGCGCTAGCATGAATTTGAGATGTTTCTACAGCCCTAATGACGGGCTAAGCATGGCTAAAATATTTCTGGTTCTGCCGAAAACACCTAGCGAATGTACTAATTTCGAGTGGCGTCCGTGCGCCTACAGTCCTGGTCTGATGTAATTCAGGATCGAATTCATCCTGACAATTACTTTGCGGATCACGTGCGTTGCCGCTGCTGAATCAGTGTACATCGCCGCCAAACCGGCTGCGCCCGGAGGAATCGATGCCAGTACATCAGGGTCGTCCGGAATAATGGTAACGATGAAGGGCTCGCTTACGATCTCCCCAGCCTGAAAGACAGTTCCGCTGACTTGAGCTTGTCCCTGTGAAGAAATATCGAAGATCGTATCCACCGTGCCGGTTACCAGCTCTCCCGGTCTGATCTTGAAGGCAATTTCAGCAGGTTGACCTGGCCGAAGATGGCGGAGGTAGATCTGATGTACCTGAACGACCAAGGCTTTTTCAGCAGTGTCAACGAACACTCCAGCGGGCGAAAACGGGAACGATACCACTCTTTGACCTTCTGTGATGGCAAGGTTGTTCACAAAGCCTTCCGAAGGAGCACGGACAATTGTCTCTTGCAGATTCCACTGCGCCTGATCAAGCGCCGCTTGCGCCTCTGCAAGCTTAGCGACAACGCCATCCGGTGTGAGGGCATCGAGTTCGACCTGTGCCCGAGACACGGCCGCCTGTGCTTGATCAACTGAGCCTTGTGCCGCTTCGAGATTGGATTGACGGGTTTCAAGCCGATTTTCCGAAATAGCCCCGCTTTCGACAAGCCTACTATCATCCTCAAATCGTGATTGAGCCAGGTCTCTTTGCGCGATTGCCTGACGCAGTTGCGCCTGGGCGGAGGCAAGGCTCTCACGGTCCTGTCGAATTTGTGCCTCGACACGTGAAAATGTTGCTTGCGCTCGTTCAACCGCAATTTGAAAGGGCTCCGGATCGATGCGGAATAGCACGTCACCCTCTTGCATCGGAACATTTGGCTCTGCCACGACCTCTACCACCTGGCCAGCGACGTTTGGTACAATTGGAACAGCTCTCGTCAAAACCTTAACGGGTCCAGAAGGTGCTCCCCATTGCATTGGAATGAAAAGGAAGATGAGCAAGATGACCATCCAGCCGATGGTCGAAAGCCAAGTCGCCTTGGAGTTGGGAAGAATCCTGAGTTTTACAAGAACGAAAAGGACTGCAATATATATGAGGGTCAGAAAGACAATCATGACGAACCTTCCGACCGAGGACCGGTTTTGGCTTCGATTGCTGAATTCGTTAATGTTTGCAGCGGCGATTTTGTGAATGCCCAAATCAGTGCAAGCGGCCAAAACACGCCAAAGGTAATCGCTCCCACCCAGCCAGCGACATTGATTGCATCTGCCTGGGGATGTTCGCGCTGCTTCGCGATTTTCCCCGGCAGCATTGCCAAGATCACAAACCCTACGATGGCTGTGAGGATCAGTATGACTAGTACGACCCACGCAAATATGTCCAAGCCACTCACTCGAAGTGCCTCCCTGTTTTAGCTATGCTCACCGAACTTTGTTTGTCTAATTAGCCGGAACAATATCCGGAACACGGTAGGCTCGAAATTCTTCGACATCTGGTCGATATGCCCGTAGCAGCAGGTTCCAACCGTCTTCGGGCGTGAACACGAAGTTAGGTGCAAGTGTGCGACAGTCCTCGCTACCGAATGCAACGTCAAACGAGCCATCGTCGTTGCTGACAACGCCCTGGTTGGAGCTGACGATGTTATCGGTATCCGACATCAGGTACTTCTGCGGGCCATACACCGTGATTGAAAAGAATGCGTCGACCGGCACTTTCGGGAAAGTTGCGGTGTAGCAAGCGCCTCCCACAGCGTTTTCAGGACCACCGATAGCGTACATTGCGTTTTCGTCCGCTGACAAACCCCAGGCGCCTGCCGTCACATAGGTGAAATACTCCCAGTCCTCAACATCGGCGACCCGCTTCTGCATCGCACCGAACGATGAAGGCAGCTTGGAATACTCAGCCAGCAGGGCGGCGCGCACCCTTTCAAGCACCTCCGCGTCAAAGCTCGGCAGATCATTCTCTGGTGCGGCGCCAGAGATTACATATTGTGGCTGAAGTTCTTCTGTCACAACACGCACATCATCTGCCGTAGCATCCGTTCCGGTCCGAATGCCAACGGCAACGAAATCGGTCTCGAAATCCTCGGACGAAAACGTGTATTGGCCGTCCCCGTACAGGTAGAACGGCGTCATGTGGTCTTCCGTAATGATCTGGATCGATAGAAACCGGTCGCCCACATCTGGCACATCCAGCGTAAACCCCTGTCGCGCGTTAACGATTGCAATCGAATAGATCGTGTCGTTATTTGGCGAAACGACCCAGCGGTCGTCGGCGGTAGACAGGTTCGTGAAGTGAAAGAATTGGTTTATGCCAGAGCGGCCCATGAAGTTCGCGAAAAACGCCCGGCTATCTGCGTTGATGTATTCGGCGGCGCTCATCCCGTAATCGTTCGGATCTGCGGACCAGCCGGAACTGTCTATGTCCGGGATATCCGCTAGCACCGTCGGTACGATCAGAGTGCTGCACAACAAGGCGGCTGTAATCTTGTGGAACTTGCTGGATGCGCTTTTCATTTTGTTTCAACCTCGACTGTCAAGTCAGCGCCGGGAACGGGAACATAGGCGCGAAGGACGCCATAAAATGGCGTTCCGGTCGGAATGCCGTTCTGCCCCTCGCCGGACGGGCTGAGCGTTACGGTATAGGTGCCGTCTTCATTCGGCTCGGCTGTATAGCTGGTTTGATCATAGATGCCCTTGTCGTTGGGGATCAGCAGTTTGTTGGCGGACGCATAGACCGTAACGGAGAAATAGCCGCCTTCTTCGACGATGTTTGCAGGGACTGTCAGAACGTAGGTGTCTTCACCGTTGAACGGCTGGCTGTTTTCGTCAAACGCAAGCAGGCCGTACCTCACCACGTTGGACGGCGTGCCAAGCTGTCCTTGGAACACGCCGACCGCAGCGTGAATCTCGCCCACATCGCCTGAAACCGACCCGAATATCTTGTCGGTATCTACAAGCGGCACCGCTGTTTCGATGAGCGTCAGTGCCGCCGCCTCGGTTTCAGGCGAAAATCGCTGCACGTCGCGGTCCATGTCACCCTGGCCGCCTTCCATCACAATCTCGCTGCTCAGCGCCATGACCTCGTCAAGATTGTCGACGACGACCATGCGGCTAAAGGCAAGCCCTTGGTCGGTTTCGAGAGACAATTTGTGGAAGTTGCCCTCGGGCAGGGATTGCCCGGGTCGGTACAGCAGGATCGGCAAATCCGGGTTCACGATGACGCCCGGTATGTTGTGCTTCATGTCGAAAATCGACACCGAGAAGTAGCGGTCGTATTGCGGCGTGTGGATGATCGCCGGGCCTTCGGACAGGCTGAACCAGTTATAGCCGTAATTTACCGTCGCCTGGGGCGTGATCACCGTGTCATCGGTGGGATCGACGAGTCCCGTGAACTGAAAGCTGCCCGGCTCGTTGGTTTCGAGCCAGCGCTGCATCATGCGCACCTGTTCCTGGTTGGGATACTCGCGGATATAGTTTTCGATGGTGTCCTGAGCAAATGCAGGAACAGCAAAGAACGGCAGAAACAATATCAGATTGCACAGCTTGCGTATCAACATGTCGTTTCGTACCTTCTTGATCCAGTGATTTCGAGTTTATCACCTTGAACGTAACACTGAGCCAATCTAGGTCAAACTTCTGGGGATTGGGTGCTGTTGTGACGCACAATTCATACGGGAGTTGTATGTCCGTAGAAAACGGATGAGTTTGACATGGCCCAAAACCCTTCAAGAATGAGCCTTTGTCTCACCAAGTTTCGGCACCATTGTTGATCATATACCGCCGCCTTCGACTGGCTTCCCCAAAAGCGGTCGTTGGCAAACTTGCGGCGAATGGCCGTTTCGTCCGCGCCTTGTTCATTGCCTGAAGAAATCTCGCTGCGCCCGTTACGAATGGCTGCTCTCCACGCCGCATTGCCGTGCTCAAGATGATGCGCACGCGGCAAAATTTGTGCTGCGAGCGCTCGCAGCGAGAATTATAAATTCACTGGATGGGCTCGTAGTCGCCTTTCGCTGCCTCCGGTGTATATGACTGGAGGCAGCCCAAAGCGGTCCTTCATCGCCGAGCTTTGCAAGCTCCCAGACACATAATATGGCTGTCTTTTGTAGCGACATCGGGCGTGTCCGGATGCGCTACTTTCTTACTATACAATGTGTTGCTGCAAACGTTTGCATTTGAACAGGTCATGATAACAAAGTGTACAGCACCCGTAATTCCTTCGGATGCTGTGGAGGTTTATACGCTATCGCGCCAATTCATAGCGTTTCATCGACATTGAGGTTGCGTCGATCATACTCATGAACTTCTCGGCTGCTTGGGCGGAAGCAAAACTGTCCATCGACGCTTGCGCGGCCTCCGCGCTTTCCCAGTTCACCACGACAGCCCATTTGCCGTCCGCGAAGGCCGCTTGGCGTGAGATGAAGCCGGGCTGCTGGCTGACATGCTCTTCTTCGATGGCCTTATCGACCGGTTCGAATTCTTGTGCCGTGACACCTTCTGCGAGGTTCATAGTCGCGATCTCAATTACACCAGCATCTTGTGCCATGGCCGTACTTCCCAGCATCATCATGAGAGTGATCAGAAACGTTTTCATGTTGCCGCCCGATCAGAACTTACCGTTTTCATGGGCCATCTCGGATGGGATATCCGCGATCACATCCCAGTGTTCGACGATCTTGCCATCCTCAACGCGGAACAGATCATAGAACGCGGTCGGTACACCGCCCAATGTGCCCTCGGATGCGGTGAAGACAAAATTACCCTCGGCCACAACCATGTGCACATCGGTATAGATCATCTGGATGCCCTGATCCGCCATCGCCATCAAAGCGGCGCCCAAACCGTCCAGACCATCAGCGATCTGGCTGTTGTGCTGAATGTAGGTTTCGGTGGACAGGAAGTCGGTGATCCGATCAGTTTCACCACCTTTCAGGATGGTTTCAACGAAATCCGTGACCAGTGTTTTGTTCTCTTCTGTCCTGTCCAGATCAGTGATGTCGGTCGGGCCATCGGTTTGCGTGTGACCGGAAGGGTTTGGCGGGGCGAGCGGAGTCAGATTGTCCCAATGCTCTGCAACCTTTTCATCTTCCACGCGGAAGACGTCGAAGCCAACCAACGTATCTGCGCCAAAAGCCTGCGCATTGTTGTAGGTCGTGTGCAAAACAACCATGTCCCCTTCGGCGATCACGCGGTGAATGTTCACTTCGATCCCACTGTCCTTCAAGCCTGGAATGAAGCCAAGTATGGGGGCTGCACCTGTCGGCACGGCGGGGTTGTGCTGGATGTAGTCCGGCGCCAGCAGTTGCTGCGCTGCGGATGGGTCGAAATTGATAAAAATGGCTGCAACAGCCTCCAGTACGAGTTCTTTGGGGGTCATTGATTTTCTCCTTGTTTTGAAGCGGTGGTGATAGGAATTCACGCGGCGCGGGCTTGCGTCGCGGTGATTTCGAATTCAGTTCCCCACGGGTCGATCAGGCGACCAGGGTTTAGGCTTTCAGATTCCGCCAGAAGCTCGACACTCGCGAGGCCTGTGCTCCATTCTGTGCGCTTGTTTGCCCCTTTGGATTGCCATTCGTTGACTGCAAGGTGATGGTGGTAGCCGCCTGACCCGAACCAACGCGCCGAGGGCAGTTGGAACGTCTGCACCATTCCAAAGGCCTGAGTAACAAATCGCGCGGCCTCATCCACGTCGCCAACACGCAGATGGACATGTCCGATGACAGTGCCGCCAGGCGCGCCGTGCCACGGCGTGGCATTTTGCTTCAGCGAGTTCAGGTCAAGCGGTTGCGTTGTCATTTGCACTTGGTCGCCGCTGTGCTTCCAGATCTCGCGCGGCAGGTCTCGGTAGATTTCGATGCCATTCCCCTCCGGATCACTTAAATAGAGAGCTTCGCTAACGCCGTGATGTGATGCGCCATCAAGCCGGAGCTCGCGTTCCTCGGCATGAATCAACCAAGCGGCGAGATCATGCTGGGTTGGCAGCAAGAACGCCGTATGAAATAGTCCGGCCTCGCGCGGGAAAGGCCTGGCATTGCGGTCCTGGCGAAGCTCGATCAGTGACCCAGCGTCGGTCCCCAGACAGGCGGTTTCGCCGTTGCGTTTGATCAGTCCAAGGCCAATCACGTCTTCATAAAACGCGGCCATGCCATCAAGGTCGCGTACAGTCAGGGCAACCTGACCAATCGAGATAGGTGCATGTGAACTTGCCATATTCTTGTCTCCAGCGTTT
Source organism: Ruegeria sp. C12 (assembly GCF_056537745.1). Classification (NCBI taxonomy): domain Bacteria; kingdom Pseudomonadati; phylum Pseudomonadota; class Alphaproteobacteria; order Rhodobacterales; family Roseobacteraceae; genus Ruegeria; species Ruegeria sp. C12. Next base: position 400,490 of record NZ_JBQFSA010000001.1, on the reverse strand, counting down.
GAGCTTGAGAAGAACTTAGGTGTGGCTTTTGTTCGTTGAAATGGCGATAATTGAGAGTATGTATCGCCACTCTGGAGATAAATGATTGGACCGGGTTGATGGAATGCGAAGCTTTGTGGCTGTCGTGGAAACTGGTTCCTTCGCTGCCGCTGGGCAGCGCTTGGGGATTTCGAACAAATTGGTGAGCAAGCGTGTCGCCGGGCTCGAAAACCTGCTTGGCATGACGCTCCTTCACCGTAACACGCGCTCAATGTCTCTGTCTCACGAAGGAGAAAAGTACCTGGAAGGGGCGCGACGTGTTCTTGCCGAGCTTGAACAGCTGGAAGCCGAATTCGATACTTCAGGTGGTTTGAAAGGTGTAATTCGCGTTGCGGCACCCCTCACCTATGGCGACACCGCGGTGGCGGTAGCCGCAACTCGTTTTGTTGAAAAACATCCGAGTGTCACGGTCGAGTTGGACCTGTCAGATCACTATGCTGATCTGGCCAAGGGTGGCTTTGACATTGCAATCAGGATTGGGAACCTTGATGATTCAAGCCTGATTGTCCGCAAGCTGGGCGAGACGCATATGAAGGTCGTGGCTGCACCGGCCTATCTTGCAGAGCATGGCACGCCTTCACATCCTGCCGAGCTTTCCGAACACATCTGCATAAGGGATGCGAACAACCCCGACCCGAACCGCTGGCCGTTTCAGGTCGAAGGCCAAACCATACAAGTGCCCGTATCCGGGCCGTTTCTCGCCAATAGCCCTCCTGCCTGTCTCGTGCCGACACGCGCAGGGCGGGGTATCTTTATCTGCCCCGATGTATTCCTCGGGGATGACCTGGAAACAGGGCGGTTGGTCGAGCTGTTCTCTGGAATCCGCTCCCGCACGCTCCCGATCCAAAGTGTCCATTTGCCCTCAGCTTTTCGCAAACCGCGCGTGAAGGCCTTTGTTGAATTCATGAAGGCCGAAATCAGAGCGTAGGTTCGTCAAAGATTGCGTTCAGATTTGTTTCACGAGCACCCACTTTTGATAGGCGAACAAAGTGACGCTAAAAAAAACTTGGTCGTGCGGTTAAAGGGCGCTTTTGGATTAAACTACAAGAAGGCGCTTGATAACCTGGCGGCGATGATTGCTTAAAGGGTTGAATAATGGGGCGGCGATGCGACTATTTCGTGCCGCTTACGACGTCGGGCAACGATGCTCGAAGTTGCCCTTTCCTTCTTCTTCCATCAGTGACGGGTGGCAGCCCATACAAGACCTTCTAATCGAGAACTCTGTGTCCAATTTTATTTGCGATAAAGAGTGCTTCTGAATTCGGTGGGTGAAATGCCCATTTGCCTTTTAAATGACCGGCTAAAGTTATTGGACGTTTCATATCCCAGTGCGGTAGCGATGTCAGATACCGCTTCCGTTGGTAAAGCCAAAAGTTCAGTCGCGCGTTCTATGCGGACTCTATTGATAATATTACGATAACGTCCGCCCTCCGCTTCAAGCCTGCGCTGAAGGGTTCGCACACCTACATCTAGAGAACGCGCAATTGAGTCTATCGAAACCGCATCACCATGAAGTTGCTGGCGCGCGAGTTCTGCAACACGTTCAGAAAGCGTCTCAGGAGGTCCACCTAGACGCTCCCTAGCTATGTCTTCGACTGTGGTTGGACTTTCGGTGTTGAGTCGACTTGAGCGGCCGGCTTGCAAACAACACCTATCAAACTCGATCCCCAACCGCGGCGCGTCCCAAATAACCGGGCACCTAAACACATCTTCAGCTTCGTTCGCGTTCGTCACTTTGTGGAAATTCAACAGAACGGCACGCGGCGTCCAATTCGCTCCGAGATAAGCTTTAAAAATACTAAGAATGACTCCTATCGCGGAGAAGCCGACATCGGGATAGGCGCGGTGAGATTTAATACCAAAATCGTAACAATACCTGGCGGGTGATCCAGGGCTTTCCAACCATGCCCTATCTGTGGACGAGTGAAGCGGCATCACAAAAGAAGCACGATTGAGGGCCGCACCCAAGTTCGGGGCCGAAAGAACATAGCGCCCCCATGCGCCGTACTCTGCGACAGTCAGGTGAGGAGACCAAAAAAGACCGATGTTCTGTAGCCCGGTTGACCGAGCCGCTTCGTGTATGAACGTCGCCAGCGAATGAGCCGAAATATAGCCGGAACGTGCATCCACGAATTTATACGACAGTTCGGCTGCCCTCATCGCGGCGATAAGCCTTCTCTCCCCCGCCACATCCAAGACAAACTGCGGCATTGCTCCAAGTGCTTTCGCCGAAATCATTGGGGGTAAGCTCATGCCAGATTGTCTCGCTTCTACAAGTCCGCTGTCGTGAAATGATACGCATCCCGTTTGGCTTTGTGCAATAAATTCACATCCAAGCATACGTGGAGAAAGCAATGTCGAATAACGTTCCCAGAATTGGATGCCTTTCAACTTGGGCCACCGCTGCGATCCTGTTTTTACCCATCAGCGCAAGCGCCGAGATGTCAGACGCACAACGGAACCTGATCGAACGTCGCGCGTGTGAAGCTGCGATTTGGGGCATGCCGGCGGTCGGCGTTTATGACATCGAACTTGCAATCCAGCGCGATGCCGGCGCTGATCGGGGCGTTATCGCCTATATGAGCGAGCCGATGGACAGTCGCCACGGCTTTCTAACGGCCAACGATGTCACGCCCTATGTATTCGGCGGCGGAATCACTGTTGACGAGCCTGTAGTCATTGATGTGCCCCCTGCCGGTGATAAGGCGGCCTTCTTTGGAACCATCGTGAATGCCTGGCAAGTCCCGCTGGCAGACGTCGGAACGACAGGCGAAGATGCGGGGGAAGGTGGCAAATACCTCATCCTGCCGCCTGGTTACGACGGAGACGTACCGTCAGACGGGTACTACGTTCACCAGTCCAACAGCTATGGCGTTCATTTTGCTTTCCGTCCAGTTGCAAAAGATGGCGGCACAAGCGCAGACCAGGCCGCATATGCCCAAACGCTCCGAGTCTATGCCTTGTCGGATGCGGACAATCCTCCGGCAACACGGTTCATCGACGTAAAAGAGAACCCCATCAACACGCTGCCTGTATACGACATGACTTTCTTCACTGATCTGAATGCGGTCATTCAGCGCGAGCCTGTTTTGGAGCAAGACAAGGTAATGATGGCGATGCTGGCGTCTCTGGGCATTGTGCGAGGCCATCCTTTTGAACCAGACGAGGAGACACAAGCGGCCATGCTGGATGGTCTCCAATGTGCCTACGATACGATGCAAGAACACTTCATAACGCGCTCTGTCGTGCCTTTGTGGGAAGATCGCCAATGGGGTGTCTGGGCATTCGCCGAAGGCCAGCCGGAAGCCGGATTTCCCTATGTTACGACAGATATGGTTTTGATCGACGACCGCGCGGGCGGGTCATATTCTTGGATCACTTACCTGCCCAAAAAGCTCGGTGGAGGCACGTTCTACCTGACAGGTTTAACCGACAGTGATGGCGCCATGCTCAACGGTGAAGATACCTACAAACTGACAGTTCCATCAGACACGCCCGCCGAGGATTTTTGGTCCGTCATTGTATACAGCATGAAAACTAAGGGCTTTGTAAAAGGCAAGGAGCGGGTGGGATTGGCGACGCCTGACCTCCCTGACATGCAGGTTAACGAAGATGGCTCGGCTGACGTGTATTTCGGCCCAATTGCTCCGGATGGGCTGGAAAGCAATTGGATTCCGACCGGCGAGGACTTTTTCTTGCTTTTTCGTCTCTATGGACCAGCTGAAGGCTGGATAGAAAGCGGTTGGAAACTACCCGATCTGGAAAAAGTGAATTGAATAGTAGACTTATCCCACTAGGAGAAAACGGTATGAAAAGACTGATGTTCGCAGGTGTAGCCGCATTGTCTCTTGCGATCCCGGCCTTAGCACAGGAATACAGTGCGAACGTCCCCGACAGCATCATTGTGCCGGACACGGTGGAAACACGTTTTGGTGCGTTGGAGTATTTCGATGGACTTCCAACGCCAGAAACCGCGAAGTTGTCGTACAACGCGCTTAACTTCGTGCGGGGTATGCAGATTTTCATGGATGGTATGCCCGCCGCATCGACCTATGCGATGTGTCATGGTCTTGAAGAAGGCGCTGGTGTTGATCCGATGAAAATCGGCATCTTTGAAGACTTGTATAACGCGCGTTCGCTACTGCTGACACCCAACACGACAACAATTTATATATTGAACTGTACCGATCTCTCCGAAGGTCCGGTGGTATATGAAGTGCCCGAAGGTATGCTGGGTTTCGTGAACGACGCATACATGCGATACGTCACCGATATCGGTAATGCTGGCCCTGACGAAGGCAAAGGCGGAAAATTTCTGATCGTGCCTCCCGGATTCGAAGGGGATTTGCCGGAAGAGGGCTATTTTATCGTTCAGCCACCAAGCTATCGTAACTGGTTTTTGCTTCGTGCGTTCTACGGGGATGACGGTGTTGAAGCGGCGGTAAACCGGGTCAAAGAAACTTTGCGTGTCTATCGCTGGGAAGACAGAGAGAACCCACCAGAGCAAGAGTTCGTGAATCTAACGGACAAACAGTTCAACACAATCCACGCAAACGATTTCAGCTTTTTCGATGAAATGAAAGCCGTCGTCGATAGCGAAGCCGAAGGTGCGCTGCCGGAAGAGTTGATGGGCGCTATGTTCTCGATAGGGATTCGCAAGGGAGAGCCTTTTGAACTTGATGATGAACTGAAGTCCTTGCTGAGCGAAGCCGTGGCACTTGGCACTGCTGCCGCGAAATCTCTTAACTTTGCCCCACGATCCCGCGCACCTTTCTACTATGACGACGGGTATTGGAAGACCGCGTTTGTCGGGGGTAATCACGAGTTCCAAGCCGGTGACGTCAAAATTCTAGATGCGCGGACTCTGTTCCACTACTACGCGACAGGAATCACGCCTGCGATGGTCGCTCAAAAGGTAGGGGTCGGATCGCAATACGCACTCGCGAATCGCGACAGCGATGGAAACTACTTCGACGGTGGTAAAACTTACTCGGTGACAATTCCCCCAAACCCGCCAGCAAAAGACTATTGGTCATTCGTTGTCTACGACACGCAAACCCGTTCACTTCTCGAAACGGACCAGAAACTTGCAGGGGTCGATAGTAACCAACCCACTTTGGAAGCAAACGAGGACGGCAGTTTTACGGTTTGGTTTGCGCCAGAAGCGCCAGAAGGCAAAGAGGGCAATTGGATACAGACAATGCCCGGAAAATCCTGGTCCACGGTTCTAAGACTCTACGGTCCTTTGGAGCCTTGGTTTGAAGGAACATGGCGGCCCGATGAGATCACACTAATCGAGTAGATCCTCGGTATCTTGGAGTAGTTTCAAAACAACGAAAAAGGCGACGTGTACTGACAACGTCGCCTTCCCTCTTGCGACCGTTCTGGATCCTCGTACTCGGTTGAGTGCTTTTTGCTTCCGGATTTCACCAGTTCAAACATCAGTTTAAAGAACACCTTCAACTATGGATTATGAAAGGTTGAAGGCAAATCGCTGCATAGGTGCGGAAGTGAAATATTGGCAACGCCAAATAGGCCGATAACAAACGGACCAATCATTAGGTTCTAAACGTCGAATAGAGGAAAATTACTCAAACTTTGCAAAGTCAGCTTTCTGCGCATTGTTGTCATTCGGGCATCGCGCAGCATCGGTCAGAGTGGGCTCACAACAGCCGTTGGTTACACTTCACGTGAATGTCGGCTTCCGACATTCAGATCAGGTTTGTTTAGCCCGCTCCCCCTATCCTCTTCACTGTTAGTCGTAAGAAATTCCCTGATCATCAGAGAAAAATTCCCTGTTAATCGATCTAGGGAAAATCCACGCAAGCCACTGTTTTTAAGAGTAACTTCGAGCTCCAAACCTCCGAAAACGGCCTAAATCTATTAGTTTTCCCTGTAAATTCCCTGTTTACAGGGAATTTTGGGCCGAGACTAGCTAGCTACAAACTGCCTGCACAGCCATGATTTTCCGAAAGTACAGCAAAAAAACGGGAAATCCTCCCGTTCCACCTGATGTGTATCCAAGTCTCCCGACAATGGGACGAAAGATCGGTTGCACACTTCCTGTCCCAAAATCGAATATCGTAGCCCACGGTGCAGGCGCGTCGGGTCTTTTCTCTAGCCTCGCGGTCGCTCCTTCTAGTTCATGAAGCGCCTTGTCTATTTGCGTTGATCTGTTGAACGCCTACGGCAGGAAACTGGAACTGAGATCATCGGAACGCTTAGGCGAACTGGCTTGCGGAACAACGATCTGTATTCGAGGAGGTGCGCATTTTTCGGGCGGACGGTATGGTGTATCTTCGCGCGATCCAAAAAGGCTTGGGCATCGGGATCGGCTGGCGTCCGATACTCAATGAGTTTCTTGCGAATGAAACACTGGCTCTTGCCTGCAGCTACGAACACCCAACATCGCGTGGTTATTTTTGCTCGATCACGCCGGAAGGTTCAAGAAAGCCCGGCACCGCGCGGTTCCTGGATTGGATAGGCACAACATAACCTGAACCATGTGACGGCCGAGCGAGCCGCTTCCGATTGGATTTTTTGCTTATTCCATTCTGGCAAAGCAGATTTTGGCAAAATACGAGCGCCTTGCTTCCGGAGTTTGAATTCCAGACTCGCATGTTTACCGGATCATTGATCAACAGGTGACGGCGCGATTTCGTCCAATGCGGACAGAATATCCTCGGCATGGGCCGGATCAGCAAACAAAGTCCGAAACAAAGCCGCAAGGGGGTAGTCAGGCCAGGCTTCCTGCAAAAGCAGGATTGTTGCACCGGCTTGTTCGTGTTCTCCCAACCTTTGATATCCGGCGGCCAGATACCCAATCGAAATTGCGCTTACCGGGTCGCCCAGTCTTATCGCTTCGTTGAACTGGTTCACTGAATACTGAAAATCCCCCAAATGGAAACTCGCAGAGGCCAGGACGCTTCGATATGGGAACCTTCGATTGTTCGGGTCGCTTTCTTGCGCGCGCTTGGCAGAGGCAATTGCGCGTTCGAACGCGCCGCCAAACAACGCAAACAAAGCGTCAAAATTTGTGACATGGATGTCGTCCGGCGCGAGGCTGATCGCCCGCGCGGATTGGTTGAGTGCCGCATCAAAATCGCGATTGGCGAATGAGACCAAAGCAAGCGCAGAGTGGCTCCACCCCTCATCAGGGGCCAGTTCCACAGCCTTGATCGCGCGCACCCTTGCGAGGTTCAGCAGGTCGCGTTTTTCCTCACCGGGCGGAGCGGTGATTGCCAGAATTCCCATGGCTTGGGCCGAGCCTGCGAAACCGCCGAAATATGTCTCATCCAAAGCGATAGCCCGGTCAAACATACCACGTACTGCGTGCAGCCGTTCACGATCAAGAACCGGAAACATCAACGGGCGCGCCTCGGCGGCCAGGTTAACCGCCTGCAACTTTGTGGGGTTGGTGGAAAACAACGCTTCTCTGACCGCTTGCTGTTTCAAGGTGTCATCGGACTGAACAGAGGTGAATTGCGGCATGTCTGCAGCCTTGGAGAAAAAGACGACTGCCCCAACCCCCAGCGCCGCCAGAACGACCATTCCGGGCAGCAGGTATCTCGGCAACGGCCGCTTCCGTTTCTTTCCTCGCTCAGGCTCCAGCAACTCGAACCGGGGCACATACCCACCGGGATCGACATGAATACGTAGGCGCTGTTCTTTCCCGGAGTTCGAGTAGTAACTGGCCAGCCGTCGGCGCATTCGGCCCGCGTCGACACGTACGACCGCCATCGGGTCGCCACCTGCGTCCAGCGATCTGCCATAGACGTCCTCGGCAATTGATTTGGCGCGAATGTCCTCGGCTTGCCCCGTCAATAGCTTTTCGACGACGTAGCTTAGAAAAGACTGCAAACGCTCTGCCCCGTCAAATTCGGGGCTTTCCAGAATCGATGCCAAAGCCTGCCGGATTTCTACATCCGAAAGAGTCGACCCAACCGGATCAGGACCCGGATCTGTCTGCAATTTCGTCAACGACATCGCCTTGGAAGCCTTCAGGCAACCTATAAGCCCCTGAAAAATAACATGTTACGTCGTAACATACGTTAAGATACCTGAATATGTAAATGAATTTCAGCGATATTGGATGGGAAAGGAGGGGGAGCGCGCCTCGTCGCTGGGGCAGAACTTGGGAACATGCGATTTGAGGATCACTATGGACACACTGTCGATGTTGTTTCCGGACCGGGCGAATGAAATCGGACGCCTTCGAAGCGCGGACACTGTGTTCGCCCAAATCTGCGTTGATTATGAAAGCCTGGCTGCCCTGTTACCCTGCGATGCCAGTGATCCGACCTACTCTGATTTAATCGATAGCCTTCGGGGGCTTGAGGACGAAATTCACCTTTACCTCGCGTCCAGATCAAAACCTCCCGAAGGCTAACCAGAACACGGCAAAGGCGATCCAAATGCTGGCAAATCTCTTATTCTACGCGGGTCTCATCGTATCGTTGACGATAGGGTTCATGTATTTCCGCGACCTCGGCGACATCAGCCAGATGGTGTTGAAGGTGAAGCGGAACAACATGATCCGATTTATCCGCAACGAAAACGCCTATCTGGCCGCCGGTATCGGAGCATTGATCCTTATGCTTATTGGCCATTTAATGGGCGGTGGCCCCGGATGGTTGTTTTTCCTGGGCATGCCGGCCGTGACCGTGCTGATCATCTTCCTGTTCGTCTTCCCCTGGGTTTGGGTCCACATCGGCCTGCGCAATCAGCAAAACAGCGCGCAGTATTTCCCGATCTCAGAAGCGCGCGATTACATCAATCCATCGGCAAGCGTTCTGGTGATCGAGAACAATGGCCACGCACGCGCGCATTCCGACGCGCAGTTGATGCGCCCGCATCTGGCCGGGAATGCGAAAGGGCTGGGTGGAGACGACATCGTGATGACCTATTGCGCGATGGCCAATCTGGGTCTGGCCTACAAGCCCTTAGTCGATGGCAAAAGACTGGACCTGGAAGTGCTGGCCCAGCACGGCAACAACCTGATCCTGCGCGACAACACCAGTGGCGAACCGATCCAACAGATCTATGGCCATTTCGACAGCGATGCCTCAGGGCAGTCCGCGATGCAGCCCTGGCCAACCTTCCGGATGAGCTTTCGTGGATTTCAGAAAGCCTACCCGGACGGAGAGGTTTTTCTGAACAAACCGTCATCGAACCCATTTCTAAGGCTGTTCGATATGTTCACCGAAACCGTGTTCTCGTCGGGCATCGCAAAACAGCATCAGGAATCCGCGCCGGTCATGGACAACATGAGCCACAGCGACGACCGCCTTCCAAACAAGACATACGTCTGGGGCGTGACGGTTGGTGACGATGCCGTGTGCTGGACCGATGATTTCATTGCCGAACATCACGGGCTGATCAACGCCACGGTGGGCGGTCGCGAGGTCGTCGTGTCCTATGACCCGACCTATGAAAGCGTTGGCGTCTGGTACAATGACAGCGGCACGCCAGTGACAGAGATCGATTTCTTCGGAAATGCAAATTGCGGCAGGCTGAACCGGGTCGAAACCCTGCGATCCGGGATGTTCTGGCACGTCTGGGTCGAGTTCTTCCCCGGCACCGACATCAACCGCACAACCGCAGGGCACACCGAGCCCACTCGCCCGCAGTCCGCTGTCGACTCCGCAACCGAACAAACACCTGAGCAGAACCAATGAGGAGCACCGAAATGAAAAAACGGATTGGCCTTTCGGCACTCATCTGTCTCGCTGCAAACGTCGCAACAGCGCAGAACGCACCCATTGTCCACGACGCCGAATACTATATCCTCGAAGCGCAAAACGCGGAACAATGGGCGGCGGATAATGCCGAGGTCGATCAACTGCTAGAGGACTTCCGGGCCACAAACGAAGGCAAGCCGCCGAATATCCTCAACATATTGATTGACGATATTGGTTTCGGCGATCTGGGCATTCCCGAACTCAATGCTGTGCGCGGGTATTCCACCCCGAACATCAACGATTTTTCGGATCAGGCGATGCGTATGGTGCGCATGTATACCGAGCCTTCGTGCACACCCACCCGTGTTGCGATGATGACCGGACGGCTGCCGGTGCGGATGGGGATGGGCGACACCACCGTCGACATCGCAGGGTTCGGCCTGCCCGCTGACGAGGTCACACTGGCCGAGGTCCTGTCAGGTGCAGGGTATGCGACAGCGCATGTCGGCAAATGGCATATGGGCGATATCCCCGAAGCCTGGCCGCATAACCAGGGGTTTGACTGGGCCGGTTTCCCGGTGCACCAGCAGGGGCAGCTCACGATCTTCAATGACGACGCAATCCGGGAACAGGTCTCTGTCGGGATATCGGATTTCGATGATCGCTTTGTTCTGGACAACTTCTTTCGCCCCGACCCGGCAGCCATGGTGACCGGGCTAGAGGCCGAAAAAGGAGGAACCGCGCGCGAAGTTCATATGACCGCGGGCGAACGCTGGACAGCAGAAAAATACGACGACATGAACCAGCGCTATCAGGATCAGACCCTGGAACAGCTGCGCAAGCTTGCGGGCGGTGATCAGCCCTTTTTCCTGCAATACTGGCCTCTGATCCCGCTCGATAATACACGCGCAGGCCGCAGCGGGCCGCAATCGCCAAACGGCGGGCTTTATGTCGACAAGATGCAACTGCTTGATGAGTGGCTGGGCGACATCTTTGCCGAATTAGAGGCACTTGGCATCGCCCAAAACACCATCGTCGTCGTCATGGGCGACAACGGTCACTTCACCAAATACGCCCCTCAGTCCGGGTTCACGCCGATGGTTTTCTCGGGCGGCAAAGGCGATGTGTCCGAAGGCGGTATCCGGGTCGACAGCTTCATCCGCTGGCCCGGCATGATCGAGGCAGACGGGATTGTCGGGGATATCGTCCATGTCTCTGATCTGTACACAACACTGGCTCGGTTTGCGGGGGCGGATGCAGGTATCCCCAGGGACCGGTTGGTAGATGGCGTCGATCAATCTGCGCTGTTGCTTTTGGGGGAAACCAAAGGCCGGCGGGATCACCTGATCGTGTATTCGGTCAAAACGCCCAAGGCGATCATCAAGGATCAGCTCAAGCTGCGTATTCCAGGATCCGGTGAAAGCGCAATCCTTGCTGACTTCTTCGATGTTTACCGGGACACGCATGAAAAATACCCGGTCTCTACCGAGGTTGGCGCCTGGGGCGGGCAGGAATTTGTACGCATTCTCGGACGGCATCTGAAGCGCAAGGAAATGTACCCCGACACCGAACCCGCACGCGGCGTTCCTTATGAAGGCATCGACAACCTGCGTCCCGAAACCCAGGCCGCTGTTGAGGCCTTCCTGCTCAAACAATCCTCGGTCAGCAAGTGACCAGCGGCACTGCATTCGTGACGAACTGACTATCCGCCTGGCCGCAGAGTACATTAAGGAGATTGAGACATGACCATCAGATCAGCCGCCTGCACCGCAAGCACAATTGCTCTGCCCTGTCTGCTTGCTTTTGGCGCATCTGCACAATCTCTGCCCGCGCCCGGCCAGAATGACAAAGGGTGGCGACATACCCTGGGCTTCTATCTGTTTACGCCACTCAGGACCTCTGGAACGTCAACGGTTGCTGGTGTTTCCGCCGATATTGACCTTGATCTCGGCGATGTGCTGAGCGTTCTGGATTTCGCGGCCGCCGGGCGGTACGAGGCATGGAACGGCGATCTGGGGATTATAGTCGACGCCAATTATGTGGGCATCGAAGAGGATGCGACACTTCCCGGCCCACGCGCGACAGCCGTGAACGTGGATGTCCGGCAGAAGTGGTTCGCGATCCTCGGCGCATATCGCATAGCGGACGGAACCTATGGTGCGATCAACCAACGCTACACCGTCGATCTGCAAGGCGGCCTGCGCTATAACTCGATCCGGCAGGAGATCGATTTCACCACAACCGGGCCAGCAAACCCACCCACCCTTGGCGGAGACCAGGACTGGATCGAACCAGTCATAGGGGCCCGCGGCATGTGGCGCCTCAACGAGCGCTGGACGACCATCGCCTCACTGGATCTTGGCGGCTTCGGGGCCGGAGGCAACGACCTTCAGGTCGGGGCCAATATCGGATTTGACTATCAGCCTTGGGAGAATACGGCGATTACGTTTGGCTACCGTTATTTCAGCGTCGATTACAGCGATACACTCGACACTGGCGACTTCGCCTATGACGTCACACAGCACGGGCCCTATTTCGGGGTTAAGATTTTTCTGAACTAGGCTCTGGACCCAGTGCTTTCAGAGTTTCGGCATTTTTCCCGGCCAAATGTCGAGTGAGGCATTACCCCGCTCTCATCATATTTCGACAGTGCCGATAGAACTGCATTAGCTCCCAATCCTGCACTGGTGCGCAGTATTCTTCTCGAGGTGTTTCCGCTGCTTTCGCCAGAAGAAAATCCTCATCGATTTTCAAGGTATCTCGGGCCCATTCGATGTCGTCTGATGCCGCTTCTCTGCATCTGTCTAGTGTCTTGCGTTGAAGGGAAAACTTTCTCCCTCCAAACTCACTACAGTAGCTTTGCACGAGCGGTCGATACTTGCTGTAATTGCGACTAGCCCTTTGCCGACAAAGCGGGATTACCTTAGACGCAACTTTAGCTTCAAACAGACTAATAGACGTGTTTCTATTAATTGCAGGGATTTCGGCACCAAAAATATCACATTTGCTTAGAAAATCAGCAACAATGCATCCGCTTTTCAACGCTGACTTGTCAAAAGCACTTATGTGAACGTTTTTTACGCCGAATAGATCAATAAATTTTTCAAAACTCTCCCGGTACTTTGGGTAGATTTCTATTTCAGAAACCTCATCGATTGTCTGCACCCCTTGTTTAATAATTTGCTGGGAAAAACTATTTGCCCAACTTTCTACACTGCGAGCGTACCCGATTACGCGCACCCTTGATACTCCGAGTTCGCTAAAAAATAGTTTGGCGGCTGCCAATTCCTCATAAGAAAGAGCGCAAAAATCCTCAGCAGAAAGAATAAGCGGGACCTTTTGCTCACGCGCCGTGTTCAATTCGTTTTTGATGTGTTCTTTCGCACTGTGCGCCTTCATGAACCGATAGGGGATACCAGAACCAAATTTCAAACTCTTATGGTATGGAACACATGCCGGGTCAGCAAAGGCAGAAGCGACCAAAAAAGAGTGGTTTGGCCGAGAAAATTCGCAATATCGAACGCCACTTAACAGCTTCGCTCGCTCAGCCCCCTGCAGGGAGTTTTGAATAGTAGAAGAGGCCGTTTTGTGCTGCCCTATGTGGAGAATGACTTCAGGCTGGTGGTTGAGCCATCGGAAGAGTCTCCGAAACCTGCTCCCATGCTTCGTTAAGTTGGCAGAAGTCATATTCCCTTATTCTCCGAGTGTTCTGTCGGTTGGTCACACAGTTGCTTTACGCCGTTGCGGAATCAAGCTGGTTTTGTCGAGGAGAGCTGTTTGCTATCGCATAGAAGCCTGAAGCCGGGCGCGACACCTGCGTTTATTCTTCCGTTGGTTTTCTTTTTGTGCTTGGCGCCGCGCACCATCTTCTGATCTGGTCTGCTTGCGAACAACTAAATTTGATCGTTCATAGATGGTTGGGACCATTTCAAAACCGCCGCCCGAAGGGAGAAACCCACAGGTGAGCAGGAGAAGGATTTAGACCGGCCCTGGAGGAAGCACGGTGGTTAAAAAACTTTAAGCAAGACTGAATAAAGATAGCATCCTACCGCTTTGAAATGGTGCCCGGGGGCGGAATCGAACCACCGACACGAGGATTTTCAATCCACTGCTCTACCCCTGAGCTACCCGGGCACGGGAACGGTGTTTGCCGTTGGGTGGAGGCGTTCTATGACTTGCGTTCAGCAGTGTCCAGAGGCTTTTTTACATTTTTTCAATGTGGCCGCTGAAGGGCTTCGGGCGCGTCGGAAATGTCGGCCTCGATGTCCTCTTCGCGTTGCGATGGAACCGCGTATGAGCCGTTGAGCCATTTGGCCAGATCAATATCCGCGCAACGCTTCGAGCAGAAAGGGCGGAAGCGGTTCACTGTCTCTTCACCACAGATCGGGCAGCTCATTTCCACACCTCTTTCAAAGGGATACGACCCCTTTTGCGCTGCAGTTCGAAGTGGCCCAGAGGGGTCCAGCCTGCCAGCGTTGTTTCGACGGGGTCGTGCCGGAAGGCGGTGCGCAGGGCTTGTTCGAAGCCGCGGCGGTCCTTCTTGGGCATCGGGGCCAGATCCAGCGTGATCTGTCCGCCTAGGCCCCGCACACGCAAGGCGCGGGCCAATTGTTTCGCACAGGCGAAGTTGGCCTTGGTTCCGGCCGCCAAGGACGTGTCCGAGCCGGTGTTTACGTCCACTGCCACCAGTGCCCGCGTGGGTTCGATGTACAGGAGCCCTCCTCCGGTCAAAGGCTCTTTGATACTGCGCGCGGTTTCGAGCGCGTCCAGCACGCCGTGGGTTTCAAACCCGCCGGTCTGGGTGACAACTTCTGCCGGATCGGTCCAGTCGCGCCATGCAAGCAGATGTGGACCATCCCCTTCGCACAGGGTTTCCGGCTCTGTTCCGGGATCGTTCACCACCTGTTCGGCCTGTGCGAGCATGGCACTGATGTCTTCTGCAATCTCGTCAGCATCGGCCCCGGCGCAACAGGAACGCAGGATCAGCCCGTAGGGACTGTCGCCCATCATCTCATGCGCAATTTCAAGCAGCCGGTCCCGCTCATCCTCGTCCCTGATACTGCGCGAGATGTTCAGGCCGGGCGCATCGGGTGTGACAATGGCGTAGCGGCTTTTGAACAGAACGCGATCCGTGACCGGCAGCGCCTTGCCGTTTTCTGCGTAGCCCGTGACCTGAACCAGCACCAAGGCACCCGGGGCCAGACCCTTCACCTGCCGCAGAAACGCAGGGCCGTCCGGCGTGGTCAGGAACATCCCCCCCTGCCCCTTGACCGGGCGATCCGCGCGGGCGCGGTAGATCGTACCGGGGGTTGGCGCGTCGCCTGCGATCAGAAAGTCGTCCAGCTTGCCGTCCACCATCAAGGCCGCAGCTTCGTGGCCTTCTATATGGTCCAGAACAATGGTGCGGCCCTTCATGGCGTTCCTCGATGTAATGGGTAACCGATCGCTTGCAACAGCCCCGACGTTTCGGCCAAAGGCAGACCAACGATGCCGGTGAATGAACCGGAAATCCAGGGGATGAAAGCACTTGCCGGACCTTGGATAGCATAGGCTCCAGCCTTGCCTTGCCAGTCCCCTGTTTCAAGGTAGGCGTTGACCTCAGTATCGGACAGACGCTTTACCCGAACTTGCGAAACCACGTCCTTTTGCAGAACACGGTCACCACGGCGTACGGCAACCGAGGTGATGACGCGGTGACGCCGACCGGACAGGGCAAAAAGAAATGCCGCCGCCTCACCTGCATCTTCAGGCTTTCCCAGAATGCGGCGGCCCAAAGCAACCGTGGTATCCGCGCACAGAACGATATCCTCGGCATCGGCCTGCACGGCCTGCACTTTTTCGCGTGCGATGCGGCTGCAATAGGGAACCGGCAGTTCCCCTTTCAGCGGCGTTTCGTCGATATTCGGGGGTCTGACAGCATCGGGCTGCACGCCAAGCTGGGCCAGCAGGTCCAGCCGCCTTGGGCTGCCCGATCCTAAGATAAACGCCATTGCGGCAGGCGTTACTTGAAGCGGTAGTTGATCCGACCCTTGGTCAGATCATAGGGGGTCATCTCGACCTGAACCTTGTCGCCGGCCAGAACACGGATGCGGTTCTTGCGCATCTTGCCTGCCGTATGTGCGATGATCTCATGGCCGTTTTCCAGCTCGACCCGAAACGTCGCATTAGGCAGGAGTTCCTTCACGACACCGGGAAATTCGAGCGTATCTTCCTTGGCCATGTTGTCTCCATCGTTACGTTGCACCCGCAGAATCTGCGAGGATGTGCGCTTAAATGAGCCTATTTCGGCCTTATTTCAAGGCCAGAATCATCAAAGCTGAGAGATTGTGGCCGATTCGACTCGGGGGATTTGTTCGTCCCAATGGGTTCGGTTCAGAACATGACCATCGGCGCGGACAGTGGCAATCGCGGTCAGATCAATGTCGGCATAGGTCCAGCCGGGCTGGTTCAGGGCACCTTCGGCCAGCACGCCGGTTTGCGGAAAGCCCTTGTCGGGCGGGCCAAAGATGCCCCCGGTGCCGGTGTTCATATCAACCGCCTCGGACCAGTCATTGCTGCCGACCAGCGAGGACATCACCGTCACACACTGGTTTTCCAACGCCCGCGACATTGCACCAATCCGAACCCGCCAATAGCCCGAAAGCGCCTCGGTACAGGACGGCACGAGGATGATATCCGCATCGCTCAGCGCCCGGCCCAGCAGGGGAAATTCACTGTCATAACAGATCAGAATGCCGATCTTGCCCAGCGCCGTATCGAACAGTTTGAGCGGACCGCCAGGGGCGATGTCCCAATCTTCACGCTCGAACCGGGTCATGATTTGCTTGTCCTGATGATCCTGCCGACCGTCCGGCGCATATAGCTCGGCGCGATTCACAGGACGGCCCGGCCCGGTAATCACCGGTGCCGAGGCCCCCAGAATGTACGCACTGTGCTCAGCTGCAAGGCGCTGTTGCAGGGCCTGCGCATCCCCCATCCGATCGGACACCGCCCGGATCGAGCGTTCCAGATCGCCTGCCACCTCGGGCCCGTCCAGTGTCGACAACTCCATCGCACCATATTCGGGGAAGACCAGCAGCTCGGCCCCCTGCCCTACGGCGTCCGAGACCCAGCGGTCCAGCTTGTCCTCATACTGCGCCCAACTGTCGAGCCAGTCGAGATTGTAGGCGGCGGTGGCGACTTTCATTTCAGCGATCCCAGCTTATCGGTCCGCGGGCGAGACTAATCGTCTATGTCCAAGTTTGTATAGTGAGCATGGGCACGGAAACGCGAAAACCGTCGAATTGCCAATCAACTTTTGGCCGGTGTCAGGTCAATCGGTCCGTTGGCCGCCCGAAGCCAGACCCCAACTCTCTTCGTACTGCCCCAAAATCCGCGACATATTCAGCAAGGAATCAAACAGTCTGGCGTATACGTCCCGTGACATCATCGGCTTGGTGTCATCCAGCACATTCACAAGGTCCACGATGGTTGAGGCGAAACGTTCATAGACCACAGCATCTGCCGCTGTTGGGTCCAATGTCCAAATATCGTGCTCGTCATAATAGCGGGCTGGCTTGGGTTCGTTCTCAATCATTCTGTGACCTCGTTAATTCAAGGCCAACTTGAGGGGAAAACCCGCGCCGACAAGTCTGCTGGCAAGAAGTCACAAGATGTTGGCGGGAAAAAAGGTCTAAGCAACAGCCGCTTGGACGATCCGGTCGGCTCCGGCTGCCCTAAGGTGTCCCGCCTACCAAGAAATGCCTAAAGATTTCTGATCCAGAACTGCAACGGCTTCAGCGTCTCACCGTCTTCCCCGATATCCTTCCACGAAAAATGCGCAATCACACCCGGCAGAGGCTCATAGCCACGGGCGCGCCAGAAATCGTCCAGCGGGCGGTAGTTCTCGGGTCTCAACGGGTGATCCGTCGGGCGCTGCACGCCGCAAAAGGCGCATTTGGTGAAGCCCAAGGCGCGCGCATGAGCTTCGCGCAAGTCAAAGAACTTATGCCCGACGCCCTGCCCGCGATAGTCAGGCAACAGGACGGATTCCGCACAATAGAAGATCTGCGACAGGTCCAGTCCCGTTCCATCGAACGCCACTGCGAAATCGTCAGCGTGATCCATCAACGGCGCGCCTGTTGACGCACCAACCAAACGATCCCCTTCAAACGCTCCCACGACGATGGCCTTGTCGCTATCGCGGTAGGATTGCAGATACGTCCGCTCGTACTCCAGATCGCCGTCGTACAAATACGGCCAGGCCCGAAACACCTCGATCCGCAGGCGCGCCACGTCGTCCAGAGCAGCCTCAAGCGCCGCTCCGGTCAGGGCGCGGACCGCGGTGACCTCAGCCATTCGAGACCTGCTTGGTCCAATCCGCAAGGTTGTAGAAAGTGGTGACGCGAGTGATTTTGCCGTCTTTCAGATCGAAGAACGACCCGGCCGGCAAGCGATAGGTCTGACCATGGGCATCCGGCAACCCTTCGTCGGTTTCCAGATAGGTGCCGTTGACGATGAACTCGGCTGCCGCACGGGTGCCGCCTTCGGCCTCGAACACTACGATGTCGGTCAGGTTCTCGCTATAGCAGCGGTTCATATGGGCGCAGAAAGCCGCGAATTTCTCTTTGCCGACGCGAATCTGGCCTTCGTTCACGTGATGGGCCACGTCATCGGACAAACAGGCCAGCATGCCGTCTAGATCCCCGGCGTTGAAGGCATCGAAATAGGTTTGAACGGTCTGTTTCATGGGTCACTCCGTTGGTTCGCCCCAGCGGTCTTTCAGATGCTTGATGATCTGATCGCGGGTCTGTCGGTAGTGGTGTAGCTTTGTTTCGCGCGTCTCACCCATCCCGGTAGGGTCCATTATTGGCCAATAATCGACATCCAGATGAAAAATCCGGGTCAGCTCCAGCGCTTTGCGCTGACTGGCGGGGGACAGGGCGACGATCAGGTCGAAGGAACTGAGGTCATCGCCCCATTCCTCCATCTCGTCGAATGAGCGTGAACGATGGCGGGACAGCTCAACATCGATCTCGTGGCAGACCGAGATGCAGAACCCGTCAATCTCAAGATCATTATGCACGCCGGCAGACTGCACATAGGTGCCGGTGCCGTAGAACTTTTTCATGATGCCCTCGGCCATCGGAGACCGAACCGAGTTGTGGTCGCAACAGAACAGGATCGACTGCGGCAGAGGCGTCACCCGTTAGCCTCCGAAATGCAGCACGCAGATCAGCGTGAACAGGCGTCGGGCGGTGTCAGTGTCCACATCGGCCTTGCCCTCAAGCCGCTCCTGCAACACCCGACTGCCTTCGTTGTGGATGCCGCGCCGGGCCATGTCGATGGTCTCGATCTGGCTGGGCGGCAGGGTTTTGACCGCGTTGAAATAGCTTTCGCAAATCTGGAAATAGTCTTTGACCACCTGACGGAACGGGCCAAGCGACAGGTGGAACTCAGCCGCTTTTTCCGCAGCTTCGGTGGCAATGTCGAAAACCAGCCGCTTGTCGCGGATCGACAGTTGCAGATGATACGGCCCGTCCGGCACCTGACGCCCGTCCCGCGCTGGCAGGGCAAAGCTGTTGTCTTCCAACAGATCATAGATGGCGACCTTACGCTCCTGCTCGATCTCGGGGGTCGGCGGGGGCAGGTTACGGTCGTCCAGTTCGATATGCGAAATGCGGGTCATCTTAACGGTCACAATCCTTCACGTCTGCTCAGACCTATAACAACGCATTTCATTGGGCAACGCACAGAAGCGCCATATTCCACAGGTCTTTGCGTCACATCAGCCGTTCAGCCGATTCAGACGCGCCGTCACCGACAATCCATGTGCCTCAAGGCTTTCGGATTGCGCAAGTTGCTCGGCTGCCGGACCGATGGCACGCAACGCTTCGGGTGTCATCTGGCTCAGCGTCGTGCGTTTGAGGAAATCCATAACGCTGAGGCCGGACGAAAACCGCGCAGACCGTGCCGTGGGCAGCACGTGGTTGGGGCCGCCCACATAATCGCCAATGGCTTCGGGCGTGTATTGACCCAGAAAGATCGCGCCCGCGTGGATGGTCTTTTCACTCAGCACCACCGGGTCTGCGACACACAGCTCAAGATGTTCAGGGGCAATACGGTTGGACAGCGCAGCGGCTTCCTCAAGATCACACACGGTGATGATCGCGCCAAAATCGCGCCAGCTTGCCCTGGCAATCTCGCGCCGCTGCAGGGTTTCCAGCCGCTTTTCAACGGCCCGCGCCACGGCCTGTCCGAATGCGGCATCATCCGTGATCAGGATCGACTGCGCGCTTTCGTCATGTTCGGCCTGGCTGAGCAGGTCCAGCGCGATCCAGTCCGGGTCATTGTCCTTGTCGGCAATGACCAGAATCTCGGACGGGCCCGCGATCATGTCGATGCCCACTTTGCCGAAAACCCGCCGCTTGGCAGCCGCGACAAAGGCATTGCCCGGACCTGTGATCTTGTCGACCGGCGCAATGGTCTGCGTGCCATGGGCCAGCGCGGCAACAGCCTGCGCGCCGCCGATGCGATAGATCTCGTCCACGCCTGCCAGTTGCGCCGCCAGCAGAACCAATGGATTTACCTGACCGCCCGGCGTCGGCACCACGATGGCCAGCCGTTCCACGCCCGCCACCTTTGCCGGTATGGCGTTCATCAGCACGGATGAGGGGTAAGAGGCCAACCCGCCCGGCACATAAAGCCCCGCCGCCGAAACCGCCGACCAGCGCCAGCCCAGCGTAGCCCCAGCAGCATCCGTCCATTGCTGATCCTGAGGCATCTGTTTTTCGTGATAGTCACGGATACGCGCAGCCGCCAGTTCCAATGCCGCACGGTCGGCCTCTGATACCTGTGCAACCGCTTCCGTCACCTCTTCGGCCGAAAACGCCAGCGTGTCAGGCGTCAGTTCCAGCCGGTCGAATTTGGCGGTCAGCTCGATCACTGCTGCATCGCCGCGTGCCCGGACATCCTCGATGATCCCGGCTACAACTGCATCAACATCCGGGCTGTCCTCGCGCTTGGCGGACAGCAGGGTTTGAAAAGCGGCTTCAAACTCGGGCGATGTGGTATCAAGGAATACGGGCATGATCGGGCACTCCGGAGCGTTTCACGGGGACATATCGCCGGGACCCGCAGGTCTCAACCCTTCTTGGCGGGGTGCAGCGATTTGCGCATGGGAAACTGGGTCATCCCGCGCCAGTCTTCCGGCTCGCCCGCCTGCACCCACCCGTATCTCAGGTAGAAGGCGCGCGCGGTATGCGTGGCATCCAAGGACGCTTGTTCACATTCCTGATCTGCAAGTTCTTGCTCCAGCCGCGCCAAAAGCGCCCGACCGATCCCACGACGGACATAAGACGGATCGACGTATAGCAGAGAAATCTTGGACCCCAGCCGCACGCCGCCGACGGCTGCAATCTGCCCGGCCAGTTCTGCGACCCAGACTTCGGACCCGGATTGAATCCATCCCCGAATGGTCTGCGGATCCTTGTTGGCCGTCCACAGGGACAGAAGATGCGGGTCTTTCCCATGATCCGCAGCACAAAGATGGGTGATCGACCGGATCAACACCTGGCTCATCTGGAACACGTCGAACACGGTGGCGCGGCGCAGCACCACCCCCTCGACAGGGTTGGTGAACGCCTGCGATATGCCGCGTTTATTCCGGATGGTTCGGTGCCTGACCGGACGGGGCCTGATAGGGCCGCGTCACGTCTTTGAGCGTTGCTTCAATGGCCTCAACCGTCAGTCGGATCGCTCCATCTCCGGCGAGCGTCAGCATGATCTGGCCCGCGCCATCTTCACCGGGCTCAAAATCGACCGACAGAAGCGACATGACCATATCCGTGTCGCTGCGATCGACACCCTGACTGGCCACCGAAAGCACGGAATCAAAAACCAACACCGATTGCACCCGCTCGAACGGGCGGTCACGGCGCGTGGCTGCGTCCTTGTCCTCCCAGCGGAACCGGTTGAGCAGCAGGCCAAACCGGCGCTGCGAGGGATGCCATGTCATCTCTGTCACCGGAAACACGGCGTCCTGCGCGAGGGTTGAGATTACCTGCAGGTCATCCGCATCCTCGGCCCCCAGATTCAGCGGGGCCTCGCGCCCGTCTTCAAAGCTTGCGTCTGTCATTGGCCCTTGATCCGTTCGATTTTGGCACCCACACCTTCCAGCTTGCGCACCACATGTTCATATCCCCGATCCAGATGATAGACCCGGCTGACCGTAGTCTCACCTTCCGCCGCCAGCCCCGCAAGGATCAGCGAGACCGAGGCGCGCAGGTCGGTCGCCATTACCGGCGCACCTTTCAGACGTTCGACACCCGTCACCGTGGCGGTGCCGCCATGTACCTCGATATTCGCACCCATGCGCACGAGTTCGGGCGCATGCATAAAGCGGTTCTCGAAGATACGCTCTTCCAGTACCGAAGTCCCCTCGGCCGTGCACATCAGCGCCATCATCTGCGCCTGCAGATCGGTCGGGAAACCGGGGAAGGGCTCGGTCACCACGTCCACGGCGCGCACCGGTCCGTTTTTGCGGGTGACTTTCAGGCCTTTCTCGGTCTCTGTCACGCTGACGCCCGCTGCATCCAGCTTGGCCGCAAACGACTCGACGAGAGACAAACGCCCTCCAAGCAACTCCACCTCACCGCCGCAAATCGCCGGGGCCAGCATATAGGTGCCCAGCTCGATCCGGTCGGTCACAACCTGATGCGTTGCACCGTGCAGCCGCTCGACCCCCTGAATTTCGATGGTCGAAGTGCCCTCGCCGGAAATCTGCGCCCCCATCTTGCGCAAGCAGTCGACCAGATCGACAATCTCGGGCTCGCGCGCAGCGTTTTTCAGAACCGTAGTGCCCTTGGCCAGCGTCGCGGCCATGACGATGTTCTCGGTCGCACCCACCGAGGCAAAGCGCATCTCGTGCATCGCACCTTTCAATCCGCCCGGTGCCTTGGCGTGCAAATAGCCGTCTTTCAGCTCAATCTCGGCGCCCAGCGCCTCAAGCCCTTCGACATGCAGGTCCATCGGCCGCGCGCCAATCGCACACCCGCCCGGCAGCGACACAACCGCCTGTCCAAACCGCGCCAGCAACGGTCCCAGCACCAGATTCGAGGCGCGCATCTTGCGCACGATGTCATAATCAGCTGTCTGGCTGGTCAGGCTGTGGCTGGACATCGCGATCACCTGTCCATCCTGCAATGACGACACCTCGGCCCCCAACGACTGCAACAAGGCTGTCATGGTCTTGATGTCACTCAGCCGCGGCGCATTGGTCAGCGTCAGCGGTTCTTCGCTCAACAGCGTTGCAGGCATCAGCGTCAGACACGCGTTCTTGGCCCCCGCAATCGGTATCTGACCGTTTAGCGGCCCGTTGCCCGTCACCAGAATCGAATCCATCTGCTCTTATCCCTCGTCCTTACCGGCCTTGTTGTCGGATGCCGCCCGCGCCCTGGCCTGCGCCTTGCGCCGCGCCATGTTCGCCTTAAGCGCAGCCTTCAAACGCTCTTCCCGCGCATCCCCGGATTTGCCGTGTTTTTTAGGTGTATCTTTGTCTGCCATGGTCTTTCTCTACAGGAGGCGAAAAAAACCGTCCAGACACCCTTGCGCCCCGTTTCGTTTGAGTCTAATCACCCGCCCACAGCGCTGCTGTAGCTCAGAGGTAGAGCACTCCCTTGGTAAGGGAGAGGTCGAGAGTTCAATTCTCTCCAGCAGCACCATTTTTCGCTTTATTTTCTAGCACTTACAACGCAGCAGATTGATGCACATACACCTTGTGTTTTTTTTTGGGCAGCACCTGGGCAGCACCGAAAATTCTAAGCGGTGCGAACGTATCAATCACGTTTGAGCAAGAAATTCCGCTTTAACCAATCGCCATTGGCCTGGGCTGGGCTGCTTCGCTGAAACCGCTGTCCAAGAAAAATTTCATCAAAAAATGAGTAATGAAAGAGTGAAACGGCTGAACATAGAACTGCAATTCATCAAGTGGTTCGACTAGGCCGTGTTGACAAAAGGGATTCACGTCCGGCTTTGAGCATGATTCAAGCTGGTATCTGCGATACAGACCAGCTTGGCACGAGACTTGATTTCTGACGAGGAGTGGGCGTTTTTTGAACAGTTCATCCTTTCCGTCCGCGCCCCGAATGGGCGCAAACCCACCAACCACCGCCTTGTTCTTGATGGCGTTTTCTGGATAGCAGGTACCGGCGCGCCGTGGCGGGACCTTCCCCAAGAGTTTGGGAAATGGTCGAGTGTCTATCGGCAGTTCCGGCGCTGGACACTCGCCGACCTCTGGGAACTGGTCCTGGAGGCGCTGACCGAGAGCAGGATCGTTCCTGACGCCCTGCAAATGGTCGACAGCACCATGGTTCGGGCCCATCATCAGGCAGCGGGCGCTAAAGGGGGACTCCGCGACAGGGTTTTGGCCGCTCAAAGGGTGGCTCAACGACCAAGATCCATCTCCGGGTGAATGCCGCCGGTCTGCCGATGCGAACTGACATTACGCCTGGCCAGTCGTCCGATTATCTCGGCTTCGATCTCATCATGGACGACAATTTGCCGGAACCATTGGTGCTGCTGGCCGACAAGGGGTACGATGCCGAAAGTATTCGTGACCAAATGCGCAGCCGATACATCCAAACTGTGATCCCGATGCGGAAGTCGCGAAAGAAGCGTGTCGGTGTTGATCGCCCACTGTATCGACTGCGGAACCTGGTTGAAAGATGCTTAAACAAGCTGAAAAATGCCCGCCGCGTCGCGACACGTTACGACAAGACCACCGAAAGCTACCTCGGATTCGTCGACATAACGTCAGTCCGCCAATGGCTCTGACATGCGCCATTTGTCAACATGACCTAATACGTGCTCGCCAGTTCT
Source organism: Ruegeria sp. C12 (assembly GCF_056537745.1). NCBI lineage: Bacteria > Pseudomonadati > Pseudomonadota > Alphaproteobacteria > Rhodobacterales > Roseobacteraceae > Ruegeria > Ruegeria sp. C12. The sequence continues at coordinate 375,915 of NZ_JBQFSA010000001.1, read as the reverse complement.
CTGCTCTGTGCAAGTTTGAGAATTTTTGCCGAAAAGCAGAACAACACGCGTTTCTTCAGGTCTTCTTTCGACTCCACCCTCGCAGGGCACTGACGAGGATTTATGAGGCTTGAGATACGAGACGAATGCTGAACTTTGCATAGGCCGTTTTATGCGCACAGGAGACACTGATAGATTGTTTCGAATGACCGATACCTGAACAAAAGCTCCAAATCGCTGCCGAGCGGCATCCCGGCCGCAGAACGTTAGAAATGCGCAGTTTGCAGGCTATTCAAATTCTTGATGAAGGCCCATACGTTCTGGCCGGATAAATCGGCTTTAGGCAGGCGGCATGCTGAATCTCCCGAGAACATAGCGGAGCTCCTAGATCATTTTTTTTGAAGCTCAAATCAGCCTTCGAAGTCCTCCGCATCCTCTGCAATTGCATCTGTGGAAACATCCTCAGCGGTCGGTTTTTCCTGCTTGATCCTTGGCGCAGCTTTTTTCCAGACGGACAGATTTGCGCCTACTTCGCCGTAAAACAGAGGAACGACTTCTTCCAAGTCTGATATAAAGTTGGCCTGTTGTGTGAACCGCCCTCCGAGGCGCTTGGATAAGAAAACGTGGAAACCGTGGGTAACCAGATGGTCCTTGCCTTCTTGGCAGATATCAATGTCTTCTCGCAGGTCTGAGACTAAGTGCTGTGTCGGCTCGCTGGCGCCAGGCCAAAGCAAGCGAATATACAGGCCCTCCATGTTATCGACCTTGATCTGCCGAAGAAGCCAATTCAGCCTGGCTTTTGTCGATTTCTTATCCTCAGGCGCTCGGATGGTCATACCGACATCGACGCACCGCCGCTTCAGGTCTGCGGTGACTTCGATAGGGGCTGCCGTATCCGGAACATCCAATGTGCATTGGAGCTGGTGGTGTTCGCGAAGCATCAGCAGTTCATCCTTCTTCCGCTGAGCCGGATCATTGATGTGCTTGCGCGACAGTTTCTCACTGACGGATGTTTCCACCAATCGGCTCAAGATCAACGACAGGTCTCGGGTTTCTTGATGCCAAGCGTCAATAACGATCTGCGCCTCTGGTGACCGCGCAGGAATGATACCGCCAGACGACACCAGTTTGTTGAGATCGCCCCATTCTTTGGGCATCCTATGGAAGCCCTGAACGCCAGCGCTTTCATGATTGAGGAAACGCCTAAGCTCATTCAGCAACAGTAGTTGATCCTTGTCCTCGACCTGCTCGTTGCTGATCAGCAACTCCGCAGTCGTGACCACATGCATCCAGGACCAGTGATAAACGGGAATCTTGGACCTGCTCTTCCTGACTTCCTCGACCGGGTGCGCGGTCGGCGTCGTCGCGAATTGATTGGATATCGTGATGACGCAATCTACGCCGTTCTCTTTGGCCAGAGCCCGGTATCTTTCAATTTGCTCGGCATCGAGGGTGTTGTTCCCAACTTTGGTTTCAACAAGAGCCTTCCACTCGCGGGAGCCAACCTTCAGGATTATTAACCCGTCGGGCCGGTCCTTGATTATCTTGGACTGGTTCTTGAACACAACCTCGGTGAAAGCATGAACCTGGGCCCGTTTCCCGCGCTTCTGGCCTATTGATTGCAGCAGCGCTGCTCCCAGCTCTTCAATCTGAACCATACAGGCCAGCACAATAGACGTTGTGCGGCCTTCCTTTGACGTGGTTGAGAGAACGGGGAACAAACGGGCAGCTTCGCCTTGAGCCAGGTAATCTGGCAACTTTTCAGTCATCTATGTGCCTACAACTTGAAATTGAATGTCATGTCTCAAATAGACAGTTGCAACAGCTTTCCGTCAAGTTTTCAATGAAGTACCGTCCTCAAAACGTAGGTGGAAACGGCCTCAAACATGCTTGGTTGACCACGCTCTAATGGGAGTAGCGCACTTCAATGAAGTTTCATTCTGATTGGAAGTTCACGCAATGGCAATCAGTTGAACGAGTTGCCAACAATGACTTAACGCGGGTTGTCGCGTTGGTACCAATCGTTGGTTACTTAATCCTGTTCAACGACCAAATCGCGGAAATAGCGTCATTTCGGATGATCGCTGGTGTTGAGCCGGGTGCTGCTACACCGTTTTTCTTATCTGGTATAGCCAAAATGAGGCTGGTCTTCTTTGGCAGTCTGCTTTTGCTGACTTCAAATTTGACTTTTAAGGTCTTTCGTCCACAGGTTTTAGAGCTTGCCAAGGGAGACATGGAGTTTGCCGCCAGAGTGGGAGAACGCTTCAGCCTCCACGAGCTTGCAGACATGGAAGCACAAGTGTTTTCTGATCACTGGAAACCGAGGCTGCCTTTCTTCTGGAAAGTGCACGACGAGTTTAGAAACAAAAAACCGGTGGTTTCAGGCTATAGGCCTGATGCGCGAAAGGCCATGTTCGACACGAAAGGCGATTACATCAGCTACCTTTCGCGAGAATGGTGGACCGGCGAGATGCACACATTTCGTTTAGCTCGCTTAGTTTCACTAACTTTGGGCGTCACCGGAATACTCCTACTGGCAATTCCAACGCTGGATATCACACAGGCTGTCATCGGAGACGTATTTCTAAACCTTGGTGATTTGTTTGGCAGCTGAGACTGATGTCACCTCAAGTACAAATGATTGCTTTGATACACCACCGCATTTGGACGCCACCGGCCGAATGCAAGTGCAGCATGCTTTTGACTTGGCGTGGGAGGTCTGGACTCTGAATTGGACTTTAAACATCTTTGTCGTGACAAATTTTGGGGTTGGATTTGAAATTCGCAAACGAACCAAACATGTCTCCTGAAATACTGGTCGTAACCCTTACTTTTTAGTCGAATTGCAAAGGGAAACTTCCGAATTTGCCTCACCACTTTTGTATACTGTGTCGATGAAGTAAAGTGGCCTTTGCTTGGTTTCGTTAAACACTCTACCGAGGTATTCACCGATTACACCTAGCCCAACAAGTTGAACGCCGCCCAGAAAAGTGACAGTCACAAACAATGTAGGGAAGCCGGCAACCGGGTCGCCGAAGAAGGCGGCTTTGATAAGAATGTACGAGCCGTAAGCAAAGGACATCATTGCAACGCAAAGACCCAAGTAAACAAACATTCGCAACGGTAGAGTGGTAAACGACGTAATACCCTCCAACGATAGATTCCACAGCTTCCAATAGTTGAAGCTTGTCTTTCCCGCGTGACGTTGGTCGCGTTTATAGTCCACAAATGTCTGATTGAACCCGACAAGCGAGAAAATGCCTTTCATGAATCGATGTCGCTCGCGCATTGAATTTATTGCATCCAAAGCTTGTCGGTCGATCAGACGGAAGTCTCCAACGTTCGCCGGGATTTGTATCTGACGATTGAAGCGCTGAATCAGCCGATAGAAGACAGAAGCTGTCACCCTCTTCAGAACCGTTTCACCCTTTCGACTGATTCTACGTGCGTTAACAATTCTGTAACCCTTTTTCCAGGCAGCGACGAGTTCGGGGATAAGTTCCGGAGGATCCTGCAAGTCCGTATCAATTGGTATCGCTGCACGACCACGTGCTGCATCGAGGCCAGCCGTTAGGGCGATTTCCTTGCCAAAGTTCCGGCTAAGATCAATTATCACAATACGCGCATCGTTGCGTTGGTGATTTAATAGCTTTGCCAGTGTGTCGTCGGTGCTGCCATCATTAACGAAAATTAGTTCGGCGCCCATTCCCAGCGTTTCGAGAACCTTTGAAACTCGTTCGTAAAAGACATCAATCGAGGCAGCTTCATTGTAGGCTGGCGCGACGATCGAAATGTCTATTCCGGTGAGATCAGGCATGGGTCACACTCTGAACGTTATTTTGCTGTGGGCGAGGTAATTGGCTACAAACACGGTAATTGTGCTGCATATCTGGGCCGAAAGGACTGACATATTGGTAAAAGACAAAAGACCAAAGAGGGTGGCGGTGTTGAGCACAATACTCAGGCCGACGATCGCAATATACTTCGATAACGCTAAACTGTGTGGTGCAGAGCTCTTGAAGGTCACGAAGTAGTTCGCCAGATAGCCAACAATGCTGCCGCATACCGCGCCCAAAAATGACCAAGTGACCGGCTGCCCGCTTAGCTGCAGACCTGAGAACATAACCGAATAATGCACCAAAGTTGCTGCTGCTCCGACGCAGCCGAAGTGAAAAAATCGTTTCATACCGATCCAGTATTTCGACATTGGGCTGCTCTGAGTACCGTTCATTACCTTCATAGTTCCGCTTTGTGCTGTTTGGCGACCCGCAGTCCAAAAAACTGCATGGTGCGCGAAAACCGTTGCCCCAATTTCTCAAGAGATGAACCAGTTGAACATGTGATCGTCGCTGTCAAATGACCGTGTTAGAACAAAAGTACATTCGTAAGAGGTATCGAGCTCAACGATAGCGTTCAATAGAACCCGGAGACAACTTTGGTGAACGAGACCTACACTTCGCATTTATTCTTCAGAAATGGCCGGGATTATGGATCAATTGTTTCTGACTATGTCGCGAAGGTGCACTACGCATTGAGGTGCGCGGTTTTCACCACTCGTATTGAGCAGCGTTATAGAATGGGCAACATCCCCTTCTAGAAGGTTTATTCCTAGCCTTAGCTTGTCGTTTTTGCGAAACTGTCCAAAACCTAGAAGCGCACCTTTCGCATCCGTCACGACCGCAAAGTCAAACGAAGCAGGGTCATCTACGGTGGCAGAGAATCGAAGAACATTCCCGTCGGTGCTTCCATAAGAGAACTCACCAACGCAGCCTTCAAGCTCGTGCACATGCTCAAAGCTTTTGACACTCGAAAGCCATCTCCACCCCGGTGCTCCAAACTGCGCGACTCCATCCGCTTCAAGCGTGTCAACAACGTTGATCAAAGATCTTTCGAAAAGATCCGTGACATCTTGAGTCATGCTTTCAAGATCCTTCGGACTACCTTTTTTGAGATCTAGGTCTGACTGGGGCGCGTGGTCAACAAGACTTCGACGCTTCAAAACCTGATAGAAAGACGTGTTCTGACTTCCGATCGTCCAGACTTCTTGTTCGGCAAACGCATCAAAAGTCCTTGGAACATTGACTAAAAGCAGGAGACCTGTTGCCAGAATTGTCAAAACTCTCATGGCTTTGTTTGGTAGCAAACAGAAGAGGTACCAAACAGAAAAGAATAGGACAATGATTGAATAGCTGGCGTAACGGTTCACCTCTTGCAGCTGATCTTCATACAAATGGCCTCTTCCCAAAGCAATCAACACAACAGCACCCATCTGGCTCAGAACAGCTAAGAGAAAAACGGCGGAGTCTTTGTCCTGAGACTTAAAAACCTTAACGCTGGCAATACCCAGAAGACCAATTACGAGTAGGAAAAGACAGGCCTGTACAAAAAACGCTGCGCCATGGATCTGCGTTGAAGACAAAGCCCTCTCAGTCGTCGCTGTCGAAAGCCGCACGACATTGACTATTGAAGCTGCAAGGTTGCCACCAGCCGTTTCGGTTTCGTTGATTTCTGCGAACTTTTGGTAAAAAGAGTTTAGAACACCGTCTACGTAAACAAGATAGACCACGTAGAAAGCCAGGCACAAAATTGCGGAGTACTTCCTCTTTCGCGATGTGGAAATCACAAAAAGGACCAGGAACGCAATAGTTGGGGCAACGTAACCAATGTGAACCTGCGAAAAAAGAAAGAGAAATGATACAAGCAGTACCTTTTTCACAGGCGGCGAGTCGTTCCATGACAGGATCAGGAGGGCGCATACTGCCAAAGACGCCAACTGGGAACCGGTCTCCGATATTCGCCACAAAAACCAGTACACCTGATCCCCATTGAACCACAGCACCCAGGCCAAACCAAACAGCGCGGTCAACGTAAGCCCCTGGGCAAATCCAAGGCGGGACGAAGCAAGATAGAAATAAACACTGAAGAAAACAGCGGTTAGACCATACCCCACAAAGTAGGACCAAAATCCATAAGGCCCCCAATGTGTATCCAGATACAGCCCCAGCGCAGGCATCCAACTGGCTGATCCGTTGTGCCAAAGGGCTTCAAAAACGTTCTGTCCTTCCGTCCAAGCAGAGAACTTCACGATAGAGTCGTATCGAATTGGGAGTGCCGAAGAGTAAAGATGCCAGGAAGCGACAAGCGCAAAGCCGGCGGATATCAAGACTGCGCTAAAGGCGAATAGAAAAACGCTTTTTGCGCCTGAGGGATAGCCTGGTTTTATATGCAAGTTGATGTTCATCCACCTGACTTCTTGTTGGTCGTCGCGCGACCGCAGGCCGCCCAAGAAAAGATCGACAAGATGATGTCGAAGCTCCGATTCTGATACTGACTGCTGTGAGGCATGTCTAGAAATGGATGCCGTCGCAAGGACAGGAGTTCCTGATGACAATACTTATCCAATGTCGCGTGAAAAGGTAGCCGGTCGAGCAAGTACATTCACGATTGTGAACCAGACCATGCTGAGTACGGCCGAGCGTTCTAAGTGGTATTCGCGCTGCTGCCTGACGCTGACTTTTTCTCCCACGCTCCGACCATCGGCAAAGCGTGGAAGAATTGTTATCAGAACACAAAGTCTTCCTCGGAAAGTGATGAGGCCGAGACATCTTCAATTGTGATGTTACCTTGACCAGCCAAATCCACGGTGACGCTGTTTGCATTTTCGCTAATGCCCAAATCCGCGAAACTCAATCCAATGTTGCCTAAGTGGATTTGATCAACGCCATCTTCAAAATCCAAGATGGTATCGTTGCCCCCTCCTGTATGAAAAACAAAGGTGTCAGCTCCCTGCCCTCCGGTGAGAAAGTCATTGCCTGCCCCGCCCGCGATAACGTCGTCCCCTGCCTTTCCGTTGATCCGATCATTGAAGTTTGACCCATTGAGTACATTGTCTTCAACCGTACCAGTTATTGATGTTTCGGGTGTCGCAGCATTAAGCACATTGATCACCACCCCGCTACTAAACTCGATCTTCTCTATTCCGTAACCTTTGGACGGATTTTCAAAGTTCCGGTCGATTGTTATGGTTTCGTTGCCGTTCGGCCCAGCGACCCTAACTTGCAAGTCGTTACTACCATTTGCCCGATGCAGAGTAACTGCACCTGAATCCACCTCGTGTAGGTACAGTCTGTCCACTTCAGATTTTGATCGACTTAGGTCAGCTATGCCGTCGTTACCATCCCCGTATGACCAAACATAAGTGTCACTTCCATTATTCGTTTGATCAACAATACTCCCACCAAATAGCGCATCGTTGCCTGTACCACCCGCAATGACGTCATTTCCACCATGACCCACAACAATATCATTGCCTTGGTAGCCAAACAGATAGTTGCCTCCACCTGTACCATGCAGCGTATCGTCTCCTGGGTTGCCCCAATCTGAGGTGTTGGCCACAATATCATTTAGCGACCAAACAACGCCGTCGCTGAACTCGATTTCTTCAATGCCGAATCCTTTGCGCGTGTTTTCATACTGACGATCAATAGTGATAACTTTGTTTGCGGAAGAACCAATAATCACCAGTTTCAGATCGTTACTTCCGTTTGGCCGGACTAGGACGACATTGTCTGAGTTTACATCGGTCAGGACCAGGCGATCTATTTCCGCTTCTGACGTACTAAGGTCAGCAATGCTATCGTCACCGTCCCCTGTGGACCAAATATATGTGTCGCTGCCGTTCTCTGCCTGTTCGACTATACTACCGCCGAACAAGGCATCATTGCCCGTACCACCTTGAATTGTATCGTCGCCTTGATGACCAACGAGAATGTCATTGCCCTTTGCACCGAACAGGTAATCTGCTCCGGCAGTGCCTATGAGCGTATCGTTTCCGGAATTTCCAAAGATCACTGTGTTGGACAGTATGTCATTCAGCGTCCAGATTACCCCGTCGCTGAACTCAATCACTTCAACGCCGTAGCCTTTGGCCGGATCTTCAAAACGGCGATCAATGGTGATCACGTCATTGTCGCCATTGTCATTCAATACAACAACTTTAAGGTCGACACTGTTTTGTGATTGAACCAACAGAACTTTATCGGATGCCACATCGGACAAAACCAATCGATCAACTTCTGTGAGAGACGAAGCATAGTCCCCGATAGCGTCGTCGCCATCCCCGCGTGACCAGACGTAGGTATCGCTACCATTGCTAGTCTGATCTCCGACACCGCCGCCAAGCAGGATGTCGTTCCCGGTCCCACCGGTGAGGGTGTCATTACCACCTTTGCCTCCGAGAATATCGTTTCCTGCCTCTCCTAGCAGGTTATCAGAATAAGCCGTGCCGTTTATTGTGTCATTTGAAGTTGTTCCCAGAACAACCGTATTGGACAGGATATCGTTCAGTGTCCAGATCACGCCGTTGGCAAATTCGATCACCTCAATGCCGTAACCTTTGGTTGGATCTTCAAAGCGACGGTCAACGGTGATCACATCATTGGCGCCATCATCATTCAAAACAACAATTTTCAGATCGACGCTGTCTTTCGGCCGAACCAATAGAACCTTATCGGAGTCCACATCGGTCAGAACAAGGCGATCCACCTCTGTGAGAGACGAAGCATAGTCCCCGATCCCATCATCGCCGTCACCGCGAGACCAAATGTAGGTGTCGTTGCCATTGCTCACCTGATCGCCGATACCTCCACCAAACAGGATGTCATCGCCGGTCCCGCCGGTCAGTGTATCATCGCCTTGCTTGCCCTCAAGAACATCGTTTCCGGCTTCCCCATTTATCAAATCCGCAAAGTTCGAACCGTTCAATGTGTTATTGCCTTCGGTGCCGCTTATTTCGGTTTGAGCTACCGAGTGGTTATTGATTTCAATTACCACACCATCGGCAAACTCGATCACCTCAATACCGAAGCCTTTTGAATGATCTTCAAAGCGACGATCGATTGTTATGACCTCGTCACCGTCTGGGCCGGAAATAATAACCTCCAGATCAGCACTGCCATCCGGACGCCAAAGAGAAACGTCGCCGGAATCAACACCATTAAGCACAAGTCGGTCCACTTCCGTCAGCGACGAAGCGTAGTCGCCGATCGCATCGTCGCCGTCACCACGCGACCAGACATAGGTGTCGTTGCCGTTGCTCTGCTGTTCGTTGATCCCACCGCCAAGGAGAATGTCCTCTCCAGTCCCACCTGTTAGTGTGTCATCGCCGTCCTTGCCCTCAAGAACATCGTTGCCCGCGTCTCCAAAGAGATTGTCAGCATAAGCCGTGCCATTCCGGGTCTCGTCTGCACGCGTTCCTAAAACGAACGTATTTGACAAAATGTCGTCCAGCGTCCAGATCGCCCCGTCCGCAAATTCTATCACCTCAATGCCGTAGCCTTTGCCAGGATCTTCGAAACGGCGGTCAATGGTAATCACATCATTGTTGCCATCGTCGTTCAAGACGACAACGTTCAGGTCAACGCTGTTTTGTGACCGGACCAGCAAAACCTTATCCGAAGCCACATCGGTCAGAACAAGGCGATCCACTTCCGTCAGGGACGAGGCGTAATCTCCGATTGCATCGTCGCCGTCCCCGCGAGACCAGATATAGGTGTCATTGCCGTTGCTTTGCTGGTCGCTGATCCCACCTCCAAATAAGATGTCGTCGCCAGCTTCACCGGTTAGTGTGTCATCACCTCCCTTGCCCTCGAGAACGTCGCCTCCGGTGCCGCCAAGCAGGTTGTCACTGTATGCGGAACCATTCAGGGTATCGCTTGCATCCGTACCAAACGTAACCGTGTTGGCCAGAATATCATCCAGCGACCACATCACGCCATCGCTGAACTCGATCACCTCAATGCCATAGCCTTTGGCAGGATCTTCGAAACGGCGGTCAATGGTGATCACGTCGTTGTCGCCATCTTCGTTTAAAATAACAACTTTCAGATCGAAACTGTTATGCGGTCTGACCAGCAGAACCTTATCCGAAGGCACATCAGTCAGAACCAAGCGGTCCAATTCTGTTGTGGACGAAGCGTAGTCTCGGATACTGTCGTTACCATCGCCGCGGGACCAAACATACGTGTCGTCACCGTTGCTCTCTTGATCTGCGCCGCTACCGCCAAAGAGAACATCTTCCCCAATCCCACCAGTCAGGGTATCGCCGCCCCCTTTTCCTTCCAGGTGATCGTCGCCAGCCAGCCCCAAAAGCGTATCTGAGTGAGTGGAGCCGATTAGGGAATTCCCTAAATCATCGCCATATGTGAACACATTTGCGAAGATGTCTTCGAGTGTCCAGACTTCGCCATCCGCAAACTCAATTGCTTCAATTCCGTAGTTTTTGGTCCAGTTCTCAAAACGGCGCGCGATTGTAATGGTCTCGTTGACCCCATTGTCACCTGGGATCACTATTTTAAGGTCATCACTGTTGTTCGGACGAACCAGGAAAATTTGATCCGAGTTTATATCCGTAAGTCGCAACACGTCTGTTTCGAGATTAGACCCGGCAAAGTCATTGATCGTGTCGTTGCCATCACCCCTGGCCCAAACGTATGTATCGTTCCCGTTTTCCGAACTGAACGCACCGTTCGCGCCGCCCCAGAGTTGATCATCTCCCTTACCACCAATCAAAACGTCAGACTGACCCTGCCCTATGAGGGTATCGTTGCCGGCAAGAGCATTGATGTAGTTCTGGCCGTTCCCTCCTGTGAGCGTTTCGTCGGAGGACGTTCCGGATTGAGCCTGAACCGTTCCACTTTCCGTGGCGACATGCTCATAACCGCTGGCCTTGTGTTCAACACTTTGTGCCAGCGCCGCAACGAACTCTCCTTTTGTGAGGAGCCCGTTGGCAAGGTTGTCAGACCATGTCGTCAGCTCAGCCTGAGTAGGCACGCGACCAAAAGCATTTAGATAGGCCTGTTCAACAAAGTCCTCGCCGGATAGATCGTTTAGGCTGTTGGTTGCCGTTCCCTGCAGTTCTCCAGAAAGAGAGAGCAGTTTGTCTGCCAGATCTGACGGGTTGTCGACATCCCAGAGAAGCAAGTTAGACAGGTATTCAAGTTCCTGATCAGTTGCATCACGGTCGTAAGCGACATCCACAAGGCTTTTGACAACGTTTTCAATATAGGCCCTGTCCAGACTACGTTCATATTCCGCCGGGTTGAGTATAACGTCAAAGTTGTTCGTCGCCATATGCCCGTTGCCGACAACAAGATGCTCGGCTGACTCCGAAATCTCCAGCGCAAAGTTCCGCCAAGCAACAGGACGACCGTCATATCCCGGTTCAGGATTGATCGCTTCAGCGATCTGGGCCGTCCACTCAATTTCTTGGAGATGCTCATCAAGTTCCGTCAGGCTGGGCGCACGACCGAATGCATTCAGATATACCTGTGTCACGAACTCCGCGTCTGATAACTCGCCGTATCGGGTTCCAAACTCACCGGACTCTATTAACGCAGACGTCAAACCTGCCTTATCCAGTTGACCATCCTCGATATGATCTACAAGAATCTCAAGTTCAGTGAAATCGGCGTCGCGATCAAGAATCGTATCAAATATCCGCGCGGCTTCCTCAAGGACCCGCGCCTTTGCTGCTTGATCGAGTTTAATTTCTTTGAAGGAAGTGTCCGTCTTGGTTTCCAGAACGTAGTAGAAAAGGCCGTCAGCACGCTGCTCTACAACGTATTGAATTTCCCCATTCGCATCGACGACAACCTGTCCATTTGAATCAACTTCTTCAATTCGATCTTCGTACTGCCATTCCCTGGCAACCGACCAGGTTTCTACGCCGAGCACGTCAACTTCATGTGAGACAAACACATGAGCAACGCCCAAATCCGGCTCAGCGCCGTTGTCCCATGTGTAGCTGCCGTTATCGATAGCAGATTTGACAATGGTCTGTTCATTGCCATTTCTGAGTATCGTTTGGATCAACCCATCTGAGGATGTGGTGGTCACAAAGGAATTGGTTTCGTAGCCCGCCCGGTTAAACGCGGTTTCTGTGACGATCTGCTCACCATCAGCACGAATTTCCACCTCGGTTATTTTGTCCGCAATTCCATTGCCGTCAAAGTCCTCACTCTGAACGATCGTGCGTCCATCTCTGCTGACCGAAACGATTTCTTCGGACCTCAATTCGCCGTCGGCATATTCGACCGTGTTCGTTGTGGTTTGGCTGCCATCGTCGTTGAGGATGGTTTCATTCCGAGCGGTACCATCCAACTTTCCGTCGCCATCCAGATCGAAGGTCGAGGTCGAGAGCAAACCATCCGCAGAAACCGTCTGCGTCTCCTCAAAGGTCACTTCAACATTCGCGCCAAGCTCGGTGAAGGTTGTGACCATGTTGCCCAGAGCATCATAACCAATTTCGGTCGTGCGGGTCAGGTCGATGTCTCCATCACCGTCAATGTCCAGCTCAAGCGTACGAGTCATTCCATTTGCTGAAACGGTTTCTACAATTTCAGACTCGACACTCGAATCCTCAGCCAAATCCTGAATCGTTGTGATGACTTCCCGATTGCCGTTAATCACGGAGTTGACCTCGCGATCGACCTCACCGTCGCCATCCAGGTCAGAGGACGTCGTTTCCGTCAGACCATCTGCGCTAACTGTCCTGACATGTGAATTCTGAAGGCTTGTTCCGGCTCCAAATTCCGAAATCGTTTCGGTCAGGCCGCCATTCGCGCTCACCACCAAAGAGGATATTCGATTAGGCGTGCCATCACCTGAGAAATCTGTCTCAACAGTGGTGCGCAGCCCGTCACCGCTGGTATGTGTTTCAATCTCAGACTGAACCTGGAAGGTCTCATCAACGGTGGTCTGGTTGACGGTGATGTCGCCGTCGCTTTCCAACACAGTGTTGCTGGTTGTCGTGTAGTCAAACAGCCCGTCGCCATTGAGGTCAAACTGCGTCCTACTGTGCAGCCCGTCATCACTGGTGTGATAGACCTCCTCTCCAAGGCCAACATGCCGACCGGTGCTGTGGGTCACGGTGCGCGTCGATGATCCATTCGCGGCAAGAACCGTTACATCATCGATCACATGGTCCGCTTTGCCATCACCGTTTCGATCAACCCAGTACGTTGTGGTGAGCCCGTCACCGCTGACTGACGTGGTAGCGGTTGCCTCCAGGCCGCCACCATTCGAATAATAATTCGTGTTGGTTGTGGTGCGGCCGCTGTCATCGGTACTGGAGACCGACACCATATCATCAACACCGTTGCCATCTGCGTCAACGGAGTGAGTTATGGCGCGTCCGTCCGCACTGATAACGGTTGAGGCCGTGTTGAGTATTGATCCATCAGCCGCCGTTTGAGTGACGGATGTGGTCTCAACCCCGCTTACGCTTAGGTCGTAGAACTGCGTGGTAGTAAGATCATCATCGCCGTCATTGTCCCAGTCTTCACGTGTCGTCGTGGTTCGCCCGTCGCTGGACGAATCAGTGACCACCCGGCGATAAACAACGCCCGTTTCAGTTTTGTCCTCTGATGTCTGTGTCGTTGAACCATCCGCGTTCAGAACGGTTGCGCTGTCCATACTGCGTTCGTAGACACCGTCGCCATCCGCATCGTACCGCGTGGTGCTCTCCAGCCCATCATCGCTGGTTGTCGAGACCATCTGACTTTGAAGCGATCCACCGCTGTTCACCGCGGTCTCGGTGACAGTAACCGTGCCATCATCGCCGATAACCCGATGAACACTCAAATCAATGTCGCCGTCGCCGTCGATGTCAGATGTCTCCAGCGCGTCGCGGCCATCATCGCTGGTTATCACAACGCTCTGCGACCTGAGATCGTTGTCACTTCCGGAAACATCCGTGACTGTCGATGTCACAGTCGTGCTACCATCGCCATTCAAAGTTGTAAGGCTGGTCGAAACGATATCTACAACACCATCGCCATCATTGTCGGCTCGGGTCTCAACTTCCAGCCCATCATCGCTGGTCTCGAATTCTGTGCTGGACAGAACCGTGTCGTCACCAGCGCGGATTTCTTCCGTGGTGCGCCGCGCACCATCAGCCAACAACTCCGTGGTCGAGATCACCGTCGCATCAACGGCACCGTCCCCATCAAGATCCTCAGTGGTTGTAGCAACAAGCCCGTCATCACTCACTGTGGTAATCGTCTGACTGCGCAAGCTGTCATCGCCATTCAGAACTGAGGTGGTCGTTGTGCGCCCACCATCCGCATTCAAAACAGTGTCCTGAGTCGTTTTGGTTTCAACAACTCCATTACCGTCCAAATCTGTCTTCACAGTTACGGTAAGACCATCTGCGCTGACATCGGTTTGCTGTTGGTAAAGCACATCACCGTCTGCATTCAGACGTGTCTCCACCTCAGTCATACTGCCGTCAGCATGTTTCTCAGAGCGCAGTACAGTATCGTTTGCACCATCCCCATTGGCGTCAATCACCGTATCCGTGATACGGCGATCCGCGCTCTGCGTTACTGTCGTTTCAGACAGCACAGTGGTCTGATCACCCGCGAAGTTCTGTTCAGTATGCGTAACGCTGCCGTCCGCATTTGGCGAGCTGACAGATACCGACTTGCCATCAATACTGCCGTCGCCATCCGCATCTGTCAGCCTTGTGACCGTTAGCCCGTCCGCACTGGTGGTCATAACCTCCTCGCTGATGAGCGTGCCATCCTGTGCGCGTTCGGTGATGGTCCGCGTTGAGGTGCCATCTGCATTGTCAATCGTCACATCGCTGACGACCATATCTGCATCGCCATCGCCATCCGCATCAACAACAGTGCTTACGGTGAGGCCGTCCTCGCTGGACACAGAAACAGAGTTTGCACTGAACGACCCATCCGCATTGCGGGTCCAACTGGTGGTCGTGCGTTCGCCAGTCACCGCATCTACGGTAACGCTCCGGCTCAGATCTGTGGCCTGGAACACTCCATCCTGATTGTGATCAATCCAGGTCTCGGAACTGACCTGATCGCTACCCAGCGTGACATTAATCATGCTGCGAATTGAACCATCCGTGTTGGTTTGGGTCGTCGCGGTCTCACGACTGTCATCTGCATGGATCGTGGTCACCTCGACCGTAGTCAGGTCCACATCGCCATCACCGTCTTGATCCACGGCAGAGGATTTGGTTAAAGCATCCTCGGACTGGTCATGCGTGCTTGTGCTGCGAGTGCTGCCGTCGCCGTTTTTGACGGTCAGGGTCGAATCCGTCGACCCGTCTGCGTTCACGGTAATGTTCAGCTCTTCCTGGACATCTGTGTCCCCATCGCCATCAAGATCTCGCGCAATCGTTTTGGTCTGACCGTCCGCTGAGACGGATTCCGTCACAGAGCTGCGCAAAGACCCGTCTTCATTGAAGTATTCAATCGTTTCCGAGCGGCTGCCGTCGGCATTGATCACGATGGTATGCGTGATGGTCAGGTCGACGCCCCCATCCCCATCTTCGTCAATTGCGTCCGTACGTGTCAGCCCGTCGGCAGAGACGGTTTCGGTGGAACTGCGGATCACGCTGCCATCCGGGCCGATATCTGTCGTGACGATAGTCATGCTGTCATCAGCATGGGTCGTGCGCACTTCGGTCTGGTCATACCAGCCACCACCAGTGGAATCCCGCTCGATGGTGATCGTATTGCCATCGGCACTGGTCGTGGTCTTGGTCTCGCTGGTCAGGATACCCGTGGCAAAGTCCGAGCCGACCTTGTTCGTGACTGTTCTGCTTTCGCTGCCATCGGGATTGCTGACGGTGATAATGCTCTGAACCTGATCTACAACGCCATCACCATTGGTATCGTAGCTGTTGGTGATCGACGATCCGTCCGCTGTGGTCACCGAGGTGATCACAAAAGAAATGGCGCCATCGGCGCCATACCCGGTCTGGATATGCGTACGCACCCCAGCCCCGTCGATGACCTCGCTTTCTTCGATTCGATAGCTGTTGCTGTCAGAGACCAGAGTGGTGTCAGCGACCGTTCCCGTGGTGCCATCCGACCATGTGAATGTTGTAGTACCGGTGATGACCGAGCCATCGGGCAGTTCGATATTCGTCGCATCCGCCGTCAGATCAATCGAGGTGATGCCCAGCTCATCCAGCGTCATCGCAACCAGAGAACCGTCATCCTGTGTGACCAGCACCCGGAAGTCCCCCCAGGCGTCGTCATTGGCGTCAAAGACACCGTCGCCATTGGTGTCAAACACAGCTCGGAGCGCTTCAATATCGCTGGTCGCTGTTGGGTCCCACTCCGTGAAGACATATTCACGCTTTTCGGAGATCGTCCCGTCGCCATCCGCGTCGTAAAACAAAACCCCGTTCCCAGCAGCAGCCCAGGCCGTCCGGTTCAGCAAGCCGTCACCCGAAGAATCGATGAAAACCGTCGAGTCCGAGAGCTCCGTCAGCTCAACGCCCGTGCCGTCAAGATCAAGTACGATTGGAACAGGACCATCAAAGTTCGGATCGCTGTCCGTGCGCCCTTGGGTGTCTGTGCGACCCCGACCACTGTCACCTCCGAAAGAACTTGTATCGGAGTGACCTCCATTCGTGCCAAGTCCCGAACCAGAGGCCCCGTTACTCGAACCTCCGGAGCTAGATGCACCGCTGTAGTCTCGATCATCTCCTCCGCTTTCATTGCCTCTGGTCGGAGACCCCTGATCCAATGAAACACCTGGACCATCTTCGTCATAGAGACTGCGATCTGAATAGGGTGTGGAGTTTGGGTTGGAGAATCCGGGTTGTGGCACAGATGGAGCGCTGGTCGGGTGATGGCTGTAAGCGGGATCGCGAAAACTGCCTGGTCGGGCAGATGCATCTGCCGCTGGGCCTTTGCGGTCGTCTGAAAAGTAACTATAGTCTTTTGATCGGTCGAAATCCTGGGCAATCGGAGAGGTCGAGGTCGTCGTGTCTAGTAAATTGTCTAGTGGACTTGGCTTGTTAGCGGGATGATGATCCAACCCAGCTTTGACAATGGGAGTGATTTCTGGAGCAAAATGGTCCCAATCCACCAACGGCACTGAAACAGAATAGTTGAAGCCCGCTCTATAATGGGTTGTGCCATAAAGATCTAAGTTTGCCGTTCCGGTTACACTCGCCTTTAGACCAAACCCAGTCGCATCGGCATATAGTCCGGCAAAAGGTGACACGTTTGCTGATACAGGTGAATTTGCTGTTTGGCCAAATGAAATCGATCTGCCAACACCAACCTCCGCGGACACGACCTCGAGGGATTCAGGATCATAGGATACCCTTCCTGTCGCTAAACCATATTGGGCGTTTACTCGCCCAATAGTTGTTCCATCTACGCTTGAAAGCTCTTCATGGGCAACACGTGCCAAACCGATGTTGACGCCGACACGCTCGACGCCAGTGAAATTGCTTTCCGTCATTCAGTCTATCCTTGATTATGTTTAGGTAAGCGAATTATTTCATCGATGGCCAAAGCATCTTCCTCGGACAACGAGAAAACCTCGCCGTCAAGCATCTTGATAAGGCGCCCTGACGCGCGATCCCAACCGTACCCAGGCGGCAGAGGACGCGAGCGATTTTGAAACGTGTCAATGATTAATCTCCAGTCAGCGATGCCGGAGAAAGAGAGGTTGTACAGAGTGTCTGCCGAGTTGATCCGACGAAATACTCTTTGGTTTCTAGTTAACCTAATCGTTCTGACTGTCCCTGACGGGTCTGTTTCTATAGTAACAATTAGACCCGAGTTAAGAGAATAACTGGAGAACTCCCGATTTAGGAGATAGCTTTTGATCAAAGACAGGCGGACAAATATCCTGTCTAACGCTGCATTCATAATTGACAATATGTTTTCGTAGCTATTCATGATCTAAATTTGTTACTTCGCGCCGGAAAGCCTGGCTTTCATTTGCCTCGTTCGTCAAATCCCAAAGCCTCTGCTACGGCCTCACGCAGGTGATCAGCTTTAACAATTGTTTTCCAAATCGCAGTTCAAGGCGTCTCTCCTCAGACGAAACCATTGTCGCACACGCGCAAAGGCTCGCCTCCCGTAATGTCAGTGTCAAGCAACAACACACCAGTCAGCACAGAAGCAATGCCACTAAATTAAGTGCACATTATCATGAGCAGACTTATGCTCCGTATCTTAACTCTTATGCCTTAACGCTTACGTAAATTCATGCCGTCATATCCATGGCGTTTGCTTAGCGTCAGAAATCGACTGCTGCCTAAAACTGTGGGAATCGGCTTGGCATGGTGGAGCTCTAAAACTGTGCCACCACAGTTCCTGTGAGAACGGAAGGACCAATTGCGTAGTCCGACAACACTTTGAATATCTTCCGAAGGGATCTTTCCCCCAAAGTCCTAATGTTGCTAGTGGAACCTATCTTTTACAGAGACTTAATGCTCTCCTGATGTTTCAAATTCACTCTAAGTCTCACGAGGATAGTTTAAATGAACGGGATCTAAATTACTCCAGACTCAAACTGTGAATCCGTAACGGAAGAGTTCATCCGCATAGATCAGACATAGCCCGCCACAGAAATTTGTTGCGATTGATGAAGACCATTGCCGCTCAGAACCCAGCGATGATTGACACACGGTCTGCCAAAAAATCTAACATAGAACATCATAGCATGCACTATCTCGGCTTCACGCAACTAGAATAGATCAGACATATTCACCTTTTTTCGAGTCCCCCAAAAAGGGCCAGCCGGACGTAAATGGGTGCGAATTAAAAAAGCTAGCCATGTCAGGCTGGCAAGCCCATTTGGCTTTGCAAAAGCGAGCCAGGGGAGTGGTCTGACGCAAGCAAACGAGTTGCTTCAGATCAACCGCTTTTGGTCAGGATCATGTGTCGGAGTTGTTGGGGTCGCGAGCGGCTTCCCTAGAGTGCGATCAAGGTCCAGCAAACCGAACCGCGACCCGACATAGACATTGTGAAGCGTGTTCTGAAAGAAGTGAGAGACCGCCAAGGCCCTCACCCGAGCTTTGCCTTGCTCGCGGCATTTATCGGCTCCGGTAAGGTCTAAAAGCGCTTCTAGGGCGTTGAAGCCCTCGTTGACGAAACGCTCGCCTAGAAGACGCGGATATCGGGTCAGCACGTTTCTCCTTGCCTTTGAAATCTCCTTTCGAAGCAAGCTGTCTCGAGGAACGCTCTCTGGGCACTTTGCCATCATCGTCCGTATTTGGAAGAAAGCATATGCGAGGTTGTAGAGATCATAGATGAAGTCAGATGCCCCATTGTGTTCTCCAACATCATTTCGATTGAACGTTTCAAGGAGCATCAAAGCTCCGTCGGCACTGTCTGCTGCTGATCTTTTGAACGCCTGCTCTGTTGCAATATACACCTGCTCGCCCCTTTTGGCTGTTTGCTCTTGGCGAATCATTCGCAGATGAAGATTTGGAGAAAAACAGTGAATTTAGCGGGGGTTTCTCGAAGGTTGTTTGAACCTAATTAGCTAAACGGTCCCTCGTGGGTTGGATTTGAGATGTCAGCGATGCGGACAAAGCTGACGCTAAAGCGACGCATTGTGGGTACCAGAAATACGCAAGAATCTAAAACTAGGACTGCTTGCAAGCCGTATTCTTGATTAGCTTCAGATTGCGTTGAAGGAAACCAAAACAAGTAGGATCATCGCACAAGCCAATACTGCGATTGCAATATTCCATTGCCTTGGACTATCGACCTCAGCGATTAGAAAACGATGAAGTAAAATCGCGCTAAGCAAAACACCCAGCGGGACCAGAACGAAGGTAACATTGCTTAGGGAGGGTGTAAGCCGTTGGATCAAAGAGCTAAGTATAGCTGCGGGAACGAAGCCCAAAAGTATCGACCTAAGTGCGGGCCAAAACAGCTTTGCTGCCTTAACGGGATTCAACACCAGCCCGTTCTGACGCAACAAATTGACAAAAAAGCACATGAGCACAGCGTTGAAATACACACCGGGCAATGATCCTATAACAAGAGTGTTCATATTAGTTTACCCCCATGTAGTTGCCCGGTCGCTATTCTCTTTGGTCATCGTACTGTCATGTTAGCCAAGCATTTCCAAGTACCCAATTGGCTCGAAGCGGTCGTCCGACGGTTCGGGTTGCTCGGCCTAAGCGACTGCTAGTATCGGGCCGTCCAAGAGTCGAACAAGGTCACCGAAGTAGCCACCTGATCGGGCGGGCAAGGTGGGATCCGAAGTTATTGCTACGGCGAGGCTTCGTTCGAAGTGTGCCGCGATGACTTGGCCTCCATAGCCTCTCGCCAGGGCATAGCCGGAAGACGACAGAAACCATCCGTATCCGTATGCTAGGCCTGACCAAGGGGATCGAGCGTGGGGTTTGGTTGAAACCTCAATCCAGTTTGTGGGAATGATCTGAGTCTCCCCGACTGCCCCGCGATCACGCAGTAGGGTTGCGATCTCCAACATCGCCGTGGGTTTCAGTGCCATCTCGTTTCCGCCGAGATAGTAGCCTTGCGGGTCTCGCGTCCAAGAGGGAATCTCAATTCTCAGCGGGTCACCGAGCCGTTCCCGAGCCTGCAAAAGAAGGCTTTTCCCCGTAGCTTCCGCAAGTGCGGCCCCGAGGATGTGTGTGGAACCTGTTGAGTACAGCATACGCGTACCGGGTTCTGCCACCATCGGACGGGTCAGAGCATCCGCAATCCAGTTTCTTGAACTCACCCAATCACCGTAGTTGGCGCCTGAAGTCCTTTCGAGGCCGGCTCGCAGTGTCACCAAGTCCTCCATCGAAATCTCCGCTGCTCCGGGAGTGGCATCTGGTGGAAGAATGCCAGGTGCGACCTCGCCAATAGTCGAAGTGATCGACGGGATTTCGCCGTTTTCGATCGCCGCCCCGAGAAGCAAGGAAACGATGCTCTTTGAGCAGGATTTGATGTTTGCCGGTCGGTTGAGACCGGGGCCGCGAGGCGCCTCGGCAAAGACTGTGTCGTCGCCTCTTTTGACCTGGAGGGAATGTAGCTGCGGGAGCTGACCAACCGCTTTGCTTAGTACACCGGACTGTGCGCTCGCGATGTGCGGAGCAGCAAGTGCAGCAGTTGCGACTGCAACAAATTGGCGGCGACTGATCATACCAACACATGTGGCTACGTTTGCCGGAATTTCCAGTCGCGCCGGTCTCTCATGTTGTGAACGTCAATTTCCTTAGTCCCTGCGCAATTTCCGAGCTGACAAACGGACGCTCCGGGCTCAATGCGGTCATTCCCAGTAGTGACATTGAGAGCCTGAAATCAATCATGCCTATGCAGAAGTTTCTAAACAGATAGCCGCAATTTGTCCCAAAGTTCCTCGCCACTGCAAATTTGTGCGCGACTGGGGCGTAGGCTTTTGGCGAGAATTTGGTCTATACCCCAGGGGGCGGGGCCCGGTTTTTCCGGATCCCGCAAGTCGTCATTAGTTCCGAAGCGTCTCAGACCGCGGTAAGGGTCAACGCCTCATCAAGAGCCTCCCTGGCCTTCACAGCTATCTCTTCGTTTTCGGATTGCGCCAGCTTGCTCAGTTCCGTCATCGACTTGATAGAATAATTGTGGCTGCCATTGATCGCGATACCTTCCAGATCATCGATCCATTCGAGAGATGGCTCAATTTCACCCGTGTTCTTGTACTCACGCGCGCCGGCAACGGCATTCGCGAAATACGTCTCTTCCGTATCTGACATTTGCTACTCCTATGCTGAATGGTACTAGCAAGCTAGAAGGCTATCAGTGCTCTTGTCACTAAAATTAGTGTTCATAGACAATGCGTTACACCACCATACAGACGGTACACTGCAAGTCAATTGTATGGTGGACGATCCGTATCGCCTTCAATTTCTTGAGTTAGATTGTCCGACAAAATGAACGTTGGCAGACAAACTCAAGGACAACGCCTGACAATGGCCGGTTTTGGCAAAGCAAAAAAGTTCCGTTTCAGGTTTCTCATTTGGGTACACCCCACCAAAACGAAGCGGTGAGACACCAAAAATGTCTCAAATAAGTGTATTGTAATTTCATAAGTGATTCTTACATCGAGTTTAGAGCCAAACGAGACACGGTGTGAAAGATGAAAATTGGATATCGAAGAGTCAGCACGGCAGATCAGACCCTAGACCGGCAAGAGCTGGACAGTTGTGAAAAGGTCTTTGAAGAGAAGCTGAGCGGGGCGAACAGGGATCGGCCGGCACTACATGATTTGATTGATTTTGCCCGAGAAGGCGATGAAGTGATCGTTCACAGCCTCGATCGCTTGGCCCGAGACCTGCGCGACCTAAAAGGCATCGTGGATGAGTTGAACAAAAAGGGTGTTACCGTCGAGTTTTTGCAAGAGCGGCTCCGCTTCGCACCAGACGCCGAGGATCCGTTGTCAAAGCTGCAATTGCACCTGATGGGCGCATTCGCCGAGTTCGAGCGATCAATGATCCGCAAGCGCCAAGCCGAAGGGATCGCGCGAGCTAAGGCAAAGGGCGTCTACAAGGGCCGCCGAGCCACCATAGACCGTGAGCGGGTTGCACTTTTGCACGCAGAGGGAATGGGAGCTACAGAGATCGCCAAGGCACTCGGTATCGGTCGGGCGTCGGTCTATCGGGTTTTGCAAGAAAAATGTCAATCAGCCTGATTGCCCCTCAGCGTTGATAGGGCTTGAAATATCGACTGACACTCTATCAATTCGATATTCTTTGACAGTTTGAGCTTCGGCAGCGTTCACGTCAAAAAGTGCAAGGTTCATGCCCTCACTCACAGAGCTGCTATATAAAACACCTGAAAAGCCTTGCTTTTTTATAAACTCGCAAAGGAACTGGCTGGGCACATAGTCGATTGCTGCGCTCTTGGGGAGAACCGGTCGTGTCAGTTCATTTCCCAGTTTCTCCAAGAAAGGGAGGTCTGCACGTAGTTGAGAGATTTCGTTAGTTCCCTGCAAAAGGAATGGCGAAACTAGTTTCCTTGGGTTTCTCAAATCCACAACGCTAATCCCCGTGGGCACAAAGAACTCTGCCACACATGCTTTTTCCCCCGTATGTGGGCGAACTTCGGCAACTCCCGTTTGCGGTGTCGATGCCACGTACAAATAAGGAATCCCCGATGGGTTCGCGCGACCGTGGGATGCCTTGCCCTTCGGAGGGGCCCCCATGTCCTTCAAATCGAAGAGATCGTCTCCGGACATGATGCGGGCACGATACCAGTTCTTCGGAATCGGATCCGAAATAAGATGATCTAGCAATTCTCGTAATCTGTCTTCTTTCAGTCCTTCGTCGAGAAAGTACCGGTTTTGGTATCGAAGCTCATCCTTCAACGTTTCCCAATTGGCGAAGCCCGTAAACTCCGAGTCTCCTGATGGACTAAAGGGTTTACGCACCATCTCCCCATCATCTAACACTTCGGCCAACAATAATTTCGTGGCAGCTAAATCTAAGTTTGGACAGTCAAAAAGCAGCCAATCCTCACTTAACCACTCAGCAATTGTTTTCTCACTGTTGCCGTCTTCTTCATAAGCGGAAACCAATAACTCGAAATACTCACGAAGTTCGATCGGATCTATCAGAGCGTTACTAACGCTGTTGCAGTACGAGCATTCACCTACAGAAAGGTTCAATGTGGGAAAAATATTTTTTTCTAAGCCGCGGTCGCCGAAACACGCGGGACAGCACTTCATTTTCACAGGTGGTCCTCACGAAAAGTAATCAGCAAAAGTTTCGATGTGGTGCACCATTGATAGCTTTTTTGCTTGCCCTAGGCCTGGAAAGTGCCCTTTCTTATGTAGCTCTAAAAACTCTTTCAGTGCATCGCCTTCGTATAGCTGAGAGGTTCCCGAGTCGTACTTCTTCTTGAGTTTATCCAACGCCTCGGCAAACTTGCCAGCGGGATCAGTCGGCGTATCTTTGCGCTTTGAAACGAAGTGGTAGATAAACATTTCTTCGTCTTTTTCTTCATTGATGTAGGTCAGATGGATTGCAACCGCATATGCAGGGCCCCCGCTTTCGCTAAACTCGTCTCCTACTGTCAAGAAGTCTCCGAATCCGTCCATTCCCTCATCAGTGTAAGTTACATGCAAATCGGAAAATGCTTCTTCTGGCATGTGATCTGCATTTCTGCGCTTCTGAAATCCATCTCTAAGCAAAACGCGGTGCGCGCCGTCGAAGTGCTTTCTATACAGCTTCTTACAGTTCTTCTCGAAAAAAATGTGGCGTGACTTGTGCAGTTGATCGCCAATTCTTGCGGCTAACGACTTTGCCTCCAAGAAGCCAGCGTGGATAAAAACCGGAAGGTGTTCCCTATGATTATTGTATAGCTGAACAACGTTTTCGACGCTCATTGCGTCGGTTAAGATGATACCAGCATAAACATTGTCGCGCTCCAAATACTCGTCGTTCAGAAGCTTGGATATCCCTTCGCCATCGTCGGAATGGTCGCCGTGTTCAGGATTAACAACCACAATAACCGATCCACCGGCGTCACAAATTGCATCCATAGCACGTTGCAGACCTTTGAGCTGTGCCTTAACCGGCTCAATGATTGGGGTAAAATCGTGTTTAGCCATCAAAGCAGCCGTATCGCGTATCGCTATTAGTTCAAACTGCTTTCCTCTAAAATACGGGTAGTACATTCAGTCTCCTTAGTCCCAAGATCGAGCAATCACGATTGGGGTTGAAATAGCGTTGACTAAATTTGATTGCTGGTCACTTCTGATTTTGAACGTCAGCGCCGCGGCTTGTAGCGATTGCGGTAACACTTTCACGAACGAGGATAAGGTTGAAAGATCTCGAGTGTCTTTTAAAACCGAGACCATAGTTGAATGTATGAGGTCAGGTGGAAGGCTTTGAAACTTTCTCAAAAGCTCGGTTCGCAACCTAGTGTTTGGAACATTCGGAACCTCCCTTCCCAGTTTTTCCAATATCGAAACAGCCTCACTAGAGCGAAGTGAGTCGAGGACAGTCGCGGGGTCAATCGAGGATGTATGCTCAACGGCTTCACGCAATGTGGTTATCCTGTTCCACCGCTTTAAGCACATTACGCCCACACATCCCGGCATGAGGCCAATCACATCTTCGACGTGGTCGGCACTGGCGATCACAAACACCTTTGCAAACACCCTTTGGTAATCCGCAACCTGTTTCTCCAGCCGCGATAGTGTATCCCGGTCGGATTTTATCTCATACACAGTGGCAGTCCCGTTTAGGATCACCAGATCAGCCTTGCTTTGACCTGCCCGGAACTCAGTCAGCATGCTCGCAGTGGCCAAGGAATGTGTACCTAAGAGGATGTTCTTTACGAGCGCAGCTCGATAAACGTATTCGTTGCGAAGACCCGCTTTCCTCAACTGAGCGAACGCTTTTTCAAAAACATCCCCAACCGTTGCATCATCTGAATGATCGGAGTCCAGCCCGCATTCGTTGACCAGTCTCGAGAAAAGCGGCGATCGCCCCTTGCGAGCCAGTTCATGAAACACGCCAGCGGAAAACAGCCTCGATAGCGCAGCAGAGTGAGAAGCCTGTATTTTCATTGTTCGTGCTCGTCAGTTTCCGAGCTTTCCTTTTTCACGATGCTATTACATGTGCAAACGATTTGCGAATAATGGTTGGCAGTAGGTCACCCGAATAATATACATGATGCCCCTAACAACACACACAACAATTTGTCGCTTTAATATAAATACTTTACCCGTTCCGCCAATGCTTATCACAACACGAAACTACTACGAAAACACCCCATCGCTGTCAGTCTCCGACGCTGCGGTCCGCATTGATCTCTCAAGTCGCCTAATCTCACGTTCGATCTGAGCAGGCGTCATCTCGTGAAGCTCAGGCTGTGTTTCGTCGTCCGTGCGATCCATCAGTCCAGCAGCGCGGTAAATGGCGTTGATCGTGGCGCTCTTCGCCTGTGAGGGCGCTTTGGGGTCTCTCAGAAGCTGTAGGGCGGCGTCTGTGGCCACTTCAAGGCCTTCCGTCTTGATCCTCACCCGGGTGCGTTCCAGGGCTTCCTCGGGCGTGATGTCGTCTCTCGTAGTCATTTGAACACCTCGGGCAGTTCGTCTTCGTCGTATTGATTGAATTGCAATTGATGGACTCGGTCTTCCAGCGTCCGGATCTGCGCCTCCAACGTGCCGACCTCGTCGCTGACAGGCGCTTCGGATTTCCGGAGACCTTGGACCAGCTTTTTGGCTTTACGGCTGTCTCGGGCGGCTTTGCGTTCCGTAGGCGTGCCTGGGCGCTTATGTCGGCGCCTCTCTTCGTGCAGCGCGCGTTCTTCCGGCGACATGGCGGCTCGCCGCTCTTCGGCCTTCTGGTCCCGCGCTTTCAATTCACGGAGTTTCTTTTCGAGTTTTTCGATCGGCGCTCCTTTTTTCGGGAACTGTCGGCGGTGCCAGTCTTTGCCTTTAGGCGTGGCGCCACCATGAAGGCGACAGCGCTGTCCTTCCTTCACCACAGGATTTCTACATGGCTCGCCGTCCGTGCGTCTCTTCGCTCCGCACTTTGGCCCGCCTGCTTGTTTTGCCCATGCGTTTCGCAGGCCTCGCATTCTGGCTTCGTGGAAATATTCGCTGTTTAGAAATTCTAGCTGTTTCTTGGAGCGCGTCATTCTTTGCACTCCCGCTTGAAGTAATTGCCTACCAGACAATTTTTCTTTTCATTCACGAACCGTCCGGGTTGGGGGTCGAGCAATTTACATGCTCGTTCCCCCCGTAGGGGGTAAATTGCGTCAATTGTGTAGTTGATTGTTTTTAAACACAAAAATCGGGCCAATTTACAACTAACATCTCGGATCAACGTCAATTGGTGCCGATTTTCCTCCAACCATCTGAAATAAAACACAAAAAGCAATTTACGCATCGTGCTACAATTGGCGTAAATTGCTACACGCTGGCCACCGCCAATAGCTGCGAATAGACCGCCACGCCGAACCCTGAGACCCCTGCTACTCATGTTCACCGCCCTCTCTGTCGGACAGATCGTCCGGTGTCCACGTCAGATACAGTGAGCGTTTTCCGCCCCGTGGTGTCTTCCTTTCCTCCATTTTCAACACGCCGTTTCGCCCGTGACGCACGGTGCGGACACCACCCATTATCGCCGCCCTCAACTTCGGATCGACGGCGCGCCTACTCGCAGCTTGGGTGATCCCCTCCGAGAAAAAACGCTCTCCGAGATAGTCAGTCACTTGTGAGACGGCCACAGAGTCACTGTCTTGCAAAGCCTCCAGCGCTATCTCGCGAACTCGTACCTGCGTGAAATCCTCGTCGTTGGCCCGCTTGATCGCGGCCTCGGCTTTCAGTTTGCCAAGATCAACAGCTTCCAGAACGGGAGCATAGTCACCTTCAATCCGGTGCCTCTCCTGGTGCGGTAGCTTCATAAACTGGTCGGTCGGTAGGACTTCACCCCCGGGGCAACCTTCGCCATTTCCGACCAGAATTGAGGCTCGTTTGAACACCTGCGGTTTGGTTGGTTTGCGTGCGTGCGACACCTTGGCATAATCGAGGCGAATAAGCTGATCTTCGATCGAGACGCCCCAGTCTTTTTCATCTCCGGCCCCCGTAACGTTGACCAGAGTAAAGGCGCTACGGACCTTTGCGACGGCAGCGAAAGAGCCGCGTCCGGCGCCCATATCGCCTTTAGCGTCACGCGTGTGCTTGGCCGTATGGTGAATAACAACGATCGTGATTTCACATTCGGATGCGATCTCTGCGAGCGTCTGAAACACGGCGTCCATATCCTCGCTGTCGTTTTCGTGAGCACCTGAAGCGAGACTTACTTGTGGGTCGAGATAGACCAGCTTCACGCCGTTTTCCTTGATGACCCGCTTCAACACGTCTGCACCGGGCGCAGGCGTTAGCGGCGCGCGATCTCTTGCCCGATGCAGAAGCTTTAGGCTTCCATGGTCCAGTCCGGACCAGAGAATGATGTCGTGCTGAGTTTCGTTGATTTCGTAACGGCGCATTATCGAGGTTAGGCGCCGATCCATTTCATCATGGCTGTCCTCGGCGTTGTAGATGAGCACTGGACCTGAAATGTGTACTTCTTCCGATGGGTCGATATCTAATTTCTCCGGGTTACCAGAAGCGACGAGAAGTGCATCTCTCAAAGCGAATGCCGATTTGGATACACCGGGTTCGCCAACACACTGCACAACGTCAGATAGCGGCAACCGGGGCTTAATCAGGTGCCGGCGTCTTGGAATTGGACCGATGTCACTGATCGACCTAACGGGCCTCAATTCTGGCATCCTAACTTGAGGCGACTCCGGCCCCGATGCACCATCAGAGAACATATCCCGGATCGTTTCATCATTTGTGAGTTGCTCAATCGGGACCGGCTTGAAGAAATCGTGCTCCGTTCGGACAAGTAAATAATCTACACCACCGTGTGCATGACTCCAAACGCGAGCGGGGTGATCCGTATAGAGAACTGCAAGGTTGTTTCCCCCGCCATAGTCGGGCTCGAGCGGATCGGCACAGGTTTTACTATGGAACGCTTTTTTATTCGCCAGTATCTCCGAAACGGTCGCGCAGGTACCATCGTCGAATTGAATCTCAAACTCACCGGATAGTTCTTCGCGCTCTATCGCGCGCTCAATACCGTCTGCCACCTGCTGCGGATCCCGCCCGTCTCGCACCGCAGCCTGTAGGCGCTCCTGCTTCCATTCCTGTCGAACCGCGGCCGCTTCGTCCGCTTTGCTATTTCTGATTTCTAACTCTGCTTCTCTTAGCGCTGAGGTTTCCGCTTCGTTCAATTCGGGCAATGCAGCGGTATTCAGAACGCCCCCTGCGCAGACCGACACAGAACGCGGTCGTTTGTACTCAAGAACACCTCGAAGAATGGCGTCTGCCTCGTAAACCACGCGGTAGGGAGCCGTTGCCGAACGGTCGATTAACGTCCGTGTCAAAACACGACCGGACTTTGAGACTTCGCCCCAACCCCAACCGTCAAGAACAAGACGATCGTGCAACCGCTGTGCGAAATCAGCTACATCCGTTCCGTTCGCAACAATGAAATATAGATGCTCGCCGGCCGGACCAGTTTCGTGTCCCGTGATAGGATTTTCGATGTCTGAGGAAGCAGAGGCGCGACGCAGGTAGCCTGCATGTTGAAATCCCTCGGATACACTGTTCAGAACCTCAAGCATCCCGCCGCAATCTTGGATCTTCTGCTTTATCTCGGTTGGGTATGTCTTTGTGTCGAGGTCGAGACATAGAAGCGAAGGACCTTGTGACCCGGTAAAGCAATCTGATGAGCGAGAAATCTCGGCATCACCGGCTTCAACGTCATTCTTGGTGCCGAGGGTCCACTCAGAGCCCTCATAGATAGGCATGCCGGTTATTATCGCCTCGCTATGTCGCAATTCCGTCAGCACATTACCTAGGTGTTCGAGATGCTCTTCGGTCGAACCTGTGAAACTCTCCAGGCGCGCCACGCCACGCGACAGCGCACCTCGGTGGACGGCTTTGGGAGCGCCAGTTTCATCGACGTCGTAAGCCTTTGTGAGAGCGCCACCAGCGTTTTCCACGACAGTGAAACTAAGCGGGAAGACTCTTGCCTCGGGTTCATTATTATTGTATTGTTTCTGCACGATAATACCTTTCTGGCGTGCTCGCGGTTCCATCGCGGCACGCCATTTCTTTTGTTCGCTACCTGTTACTCACGACAAGCCTGAGAGGGCCCGCATTTCTTTGACGCTTTGCTTCTTTCCGAGCTGTCAGTTGGATCGTTTCTGAGCGCTCTATCAGCCGAAGAACGCTTTCGACCGTGATGACGGCCTGGGATCCCCCGGGGATGTTTCGTAGATCAAGTTCGCCATGGAATATTCGATCTTCAAGCGCGTCAGGATGAAGCCCAAGAATACGGCCGGCATTTCGAACTGACACGAATTTGCATTCCTGCCATGGTACTATTGCTCGTCTCACTTCGCCCATTCGATGCTCCTATCAATTTCGTAAATTGACTTTCGGCCACGAAGTTTTTGACAAACAGCACGATCTTTCGCGTACTTCTCAGACTTTTTGTGATTGTCCCAAAACAACCTTTGGAAATCATAGAAAAGACGACTATCCACCAGTTTTGCGAGCTGATCTTCGCTTTTTGAGCGTACATAAAATTCATGCACGCCACGTTTGAAAGCCTGCTTGACGGCTGTCTTCTTTACGCCCGGACCGAGTAGTCGGGCGACATGCTTGAAGACTCTGTCGTCTTTAGCGGTCGGATCGATTGATCGTTCTTCGTTTACCAAGAAAACAACGATCAGGCTTAAGGGCAGAGTTGCGCCGCGCCTCTTGGGGAGCGGGGGATTGTACTCTTCTGACACATCTCGCAAAAAAGCCGCAGTGCTTTCCAAAAGTGCCTCATAGCCGCAAGTATTCAGAAGAGGCAAAGCTCGAAGGGACGGGATTCCGGCTTGTTGGGCCTCGGCTTCTAGCATTTCCTCTGCCATGCCCCGCCAATAGTTGACGCGCTCTTCTTCCGTTACCGGCGATAAATCAATTACACGGTTCAATTGCTCCAGTGTTGAACCCTTTGGATAAGGATACTCCAACGTTGCGCGTTCCTGTCGTCCCATGGCTGGTTTCCCTTCCGTTTTAGTGATCTATCCTGGACTCAATCAGCAAGGATGTGATCGAGCAGTTCGTCTTCTTCGGAAGCCTCGCTATCGGGCTGGGCCTCGTTAACCTGTTGGAGGACAGCGATGACCTGCGTCGCCCGCACCCCATATCGCTGGGTGATCAATCGGCTGGAATAGGCCGCTTCTGCCGGGTTGAACTCTTCGAGGATATTGGCGAGCAAATCCGGATCGTTCGCGACAGTCGCTGTCAGTTTTTCCAGAGCGATACGACGCGTTTTGACGCTCATGTTGCGCAAACCATCGGCGACCCAGCCCGTTAGAGCAACGGGTATCGCCATACGTCCCTGTCCAACTGCTCGAATATCGGCCGAAGCCCTTCTTGCAGTAGTAGCCGCACCCCGCTGCGCCTCCAGACGCGCAATGGACTGAGTTGTGCCAGATCGGCCGGGTGCGGTTGTGCGTCCAGGCGTCGCTGCCTCCAGTTGCCGGTAAATGTCCTCAAGGGCTTCAAACGACCTGTACTCGTTACCAGGCCACAGCTCTTTAGCGACCTCCCTGACTTTCGGGTCGCTCAGATTGTTGACCATCGCCTTTGCGTTCCAGCGAGGTTCGCCTTCGAGAGTCGTCGCAAAACGGCCCTTGCCGGTGCCCGCACCGCTCCCGTCCAGCCATTGCCAGAAACCCGCTCTTAGGTCTTTACGCGCCGTTTCAGTGTCGCCAGCGCGCCTGATGAGCTGCCGAGTCCGATCTGCGACGCTGCCGCTGTCAGAGCCGCGGATCAAGTTGTTGATGCTACCTACAACATCTTCCGGCGCATAGCGCGTGTACTGACCCTCGGGGCCCTTCCCCCCGGGTGTGATGTCGCGTCGGAGTGCCTCTGCGTTCCTGGTTGCGTCATCCAATACGCTCCGTGAGGCCCCTGCCTCTTCAAGAGCGCGCCGCGTTTCGGGGAATTGTTCTAGCTGCACATTGTGGTCAGCGAGGAACCGAGACAGCGCCTCCGGTGATTTCAGAGCACCGCGCCTTTGTGCTTCGGACACGAGTTGGTCTTGAAGCGCCCTCCGGACTTCCGGCGCATCGCCAGCTTCGGACATCAGGCGCGCGAAGTCTGTGTCGCCTCCATTGGGGCGCACAAAACGACCCGGAACTGCTTCGTCAGGGATTTGGTATCCACGCAAATCAGTGGCGCTTGTTCCGCGCCCGGTCTCGGCCAACGTCCGACCGATCGCGTCTGGTTCCTCGAAACGGCGGCCAACGTTTGAACGTAAGCGGCGGGCCTCGTCGAGGGCTGCGAGACTATCGCCACTCAATTCGTCCCTCAGGAAACCCTCTGCTTCTGCCTCGTAGGCCGAGAGCACGCGCTTTTGCTGTTGGGTAGCGGAGGGGCTGCGTCGCGCCTCGGCCAATCCTGACCTGACACTACCAACCTGCGATGCAGGCCCCATGACAGGAGCGCCATCTACGGAATCGATTATCGCTAGCAGTTCGTCGTCTCCGTCGGCTGAGGAAGGCGCTAATTCCCGCACCGTTTGAATTTCCTCGGGAAGGAAGCGGCGAACCGAGTTCAACTCTTCGGCTTCCAGCCGATTAGTCAAATCATCAAAGCGCTGCCGAAGCTTGGAGAGATCGACCAATTTTCCAGAACTCTCAGCTTTCTGCATAAGGTCAGAGACTTCTTGCAACGCTGTGTCGCGCACGTTTTGAAGCTCAGCCCTGATAGCTGCACCACGCCCTGCAGCGGACATCTCCGGGGTGACGGACTGCAATGCCTCATCGAAACGGCGTTGAGCATTTTCCGCAGCAAGCATCGCGTCTGAAAGGGCCGCTTCGACACCTTGGTCCAACTTGGCTCTGAAACGCCCCGGGTCACCGTCGGGCGCAAGTTCACTCACGCGAGCATTCACAGCAGCGTTGTTGTCCCTCAAGCGCCGATTCTGCGCACCGGCATAGTTGGCAGAGGTATCTTCTGCAAAGGTCTGAAGCCCGATGTCGCCACTGCGTTCGCCTATACCGGCACGATAGCCCGGAACGGCCTTTTCGAGCTCGGTCTCTGTGCGGAGCGCTTCAACTATGTCGGTGGTATCGACTGATCCGTCGGACGGGCTGATCGAAGTTGAGGAATTGATAGCATCTTCAACGATCATCTGGCGAGCAGCATCGTCCGCCACCCGGGGGTTCGTCGCGCTTGCAACAATTCTTCGGAGAGGCTTGGTAATGGTGTTTGCGAGTGGGGCACCCGCTGATCCCACCAGAGATCCGGTCAGGTCAGAAGCAAATGTACCCTTGCCATCCTCGGTCGCTATCTCATTGGCAACCTGTGCGCCTGCCCCGGTCGTCGCCGCCATCGCGATCTCTTTGCCAGCGACTTTTGACGCTACCTTTGAGGCAACACCGTTTCCGCGTTTCAAGGCTCGGACACTGCCAGCAAGTGGAACAGCGGAAGCGCCAATTTCTTCACTAACTCGCCTTGTCAACCGCTCCGGAAAGCTACGCGGTTTGAGCGGGCCGTCACGTTCAATACCAAGTGTCTTTTTGAGCGCCATATCGAACGCGTTGCCAGAGACTTGACTGATGTTCTGACCACCACCACGGGGAACCAAGTTGCCTTCTTCAGTTGGAACAGCGTCCGTCAGATAGTCAATTGCATGTCCGAAACCAGGCAAAAAGGTCAGGCTGTGCTCAAAGCCCTTCTCAAAAGCACTGGCGGCAGGGTCTTCTTTGATCTGCGACAATGGCCTGACACCCTGCGTGCCACGCGGCAGATTTCCGACCATGGATGAAGCATTAAGTGCATCACCAAAAAGCCCAGCCATGTTTCCTATACCAGTGGCAATCCCCTCGGCGGCGATTGTTGGGTATCTTGTGATCGGCTCGACATAGTCGGCCATAATCGCCTCCAAGGTCGTCCTATCTATCCCTGCGGGTTGGCCGTTCAGCATTTGTTTTATGCGCGCCTGATCAATCGTAGAATAGGCAGGAGACGCGTATCCAAGCTTTCCACTTGGCGTCTCATACACTACCCCGTCTTGATCATCTTCCATAAGGATCTTGCTGCCTTCGGGAAGGCGACTGAGCGGGCGCTCAGGTTCTGGTGAGGCTGCTCGTGTTTCGCTTTGCCGTTCCATCGATCCGGCGATTTCCAGCAAACGTTTGGCGCCAGAATCATCACCGGCCTCATCTGCTTGACGGGCCGCTTCCATGACTTGCTCATAGGTCGCCATATCTCACTCCAAACCGTATTTCCGGAAAAGCTCAGCATCGCTAAGCGACGGAGGTGCAACGGCGCCATCCCGGCGCGACACCGTTTCGCCACGAAGTTGCTGACCGTATGTGATCCGGTCATGCAATTGAGGCTCCAAGGAATCCAAAACCGCGAGCACTTTGGAATTCCCAGCGATGCCGCCATCAAAATGACCTAGAAGCCGCTCCAGTTCGCGGACATTGACTTCTCCGCCCGGATCCTGCGCCTTCGCCTGCAGGTATGCCATTTCCAGCGCATAGGCGGCCGCTTGCGCAAACGCTGGATCGTAGTCGCCTGATGCTCCGACACGGGCTGCGAGCTCCCGGGCTTCTTCGACAGAGTCGATAGAACCAAAGGCCGCTCCAGCCTCGTCAGCGGCCGCAACTACGTCCTGCGCAAGACCGCGGATCATACCCGGGATACCCATGATGCCCGGGTTTTGTTCCAACAGATCGCGGAACGCGTTCACCCGTTCGAGGCCGTAGTGTGCTTCTGCGACGATTGCGTTGCCGCGCGTGACGTTCGAAGTTGTCGCCCCGAAGCCCTCAGACGTATCGTTGATTTTACCCGTGACAGTTCCTTCCGGCAGGACTTCCCTTGTCTGGGTATCGACCCAGAGACGTCGCTCCACGTCATACTCTGCCGTCCCGGTCAGACCCTCGGGGGTTCGGTAAGTCTCAAGTTCTGGAGCGGCTTGTGCGCCGCGATTGATAAAGGGCTCCCGCCCGACTGCATCGCCGCGAGAAACGAAACGCGGGCCGTCAGGCGTGGTAATCTTTTCCACCGGGATGTCAGAGCGGCGGGCTTCGACGACGTCTTGGGGCCCATACGAGCCGTCGTTTATTGCATCCAACAACAATTGTGTTTCGATCTCGTCTTCGGACGGCAAGGGGGCCGGAGCGCCAAGGTCGGCACCGGATTGTGACGGGAACGACGGGATGCCCAGTGCTTCTGCAACATCTGCTGGAATGCCAGGCAAAACTTCACCGTGCTCTAAAACCGTGCCGCCCAAACCAGCCACAGCGTCCAAGGTCGCTCGTTCGTACGCAGCGGCGTTGTCGGCTGCGTTGTTAAGACGCGATGTTTCGGCAGCGACGTCCTGCCCCCGCTGTGTCGTCGCGTTGGCTGTGTCCACGGCGTAGAATGACTGGTTCGGATTATACAGATCCGCGACGATACTTTGCTTGTCGAAATCGTCGCCTGCAGCCGCCCACAATTGGGCTTTTCGCTGCCCGTCTGCGCGCTCGTTATTCGCTCGGACATACGAATACTGCTCACTCGCCGATGGCGGTGCGAACGCCTCGACCAGCGACGACACCGCGGATGCAAGACTCGGATCGTTAAAGTAGCGACCCTTCAATGGATTGATACGAGTGGTCATTTTCGCCCCCCTTCAATCCAATCCAGAACATCAGACACGCGATAACGCGGCCTGTTTTCCAGATACGTGATACGCGGACCTTTCCCTTCGCTTGCCCATCTATTCAAAGTCGGGAGAGAAAAGCCTAAAAACGGGGCTAGCTGCGCCCTTGTGACGAACGCCGAACTTGGCAGCGACTGGAGATCAAGAATTTCAGGTGACGAATTGCAATCGAGCATGCGGTCTTTCCTCTTCGGACGCACTTCGTGCGTTCGTTTCTGGTAAGACCTTGCTGCCGCATCCCATCCGTTACACCGTTTCGCCCGTTCCATTGCGGCGGGGGCAAGGTTATCAACTATTTGATAGCTTCTGAGCGTTTCTGCGTCAATGCCGAAACCATTTTTTTATTGTTTGTTATCAATTATGTATGTCACTTGTATGGAGATTAAAGATGCTAACTGACTGAAATCACTTATCTAGCGCCACGACGCGGTTCACATGCTTTCCCCACACTTGAAACGCGTTTCGCACACCCTCCTCGCAGTCATCCCGGTTGTATCGAGATTCTAAATCAGATCGAGCGTGCCCAAGTGCCAATTCTGCGATTTCTGTATCGATGTTTAGCCGGGACAATCCTGTCCGAAAAGTGCGGCGCAAGTCGTGAAGTGTGAACTGAACTCCGCTACGAACGACGAAGCCAGGCGTGCCAGATTTCGACCCGCCGGCTGTTCGCTTGTCGCTCGGATCCATGAATTTACTCCAACCTGACATCGGCCCCCCTGTTCGCGGAGATGGAAATACAAACTCGGACGCGAGTCTGTTTGCTTTGAGAGGTACAAGTATCTTTGCCAACTCGTCGGATATGTAGACAGTGTGTCCCCTCGCTTGCTTCGTAAAAGTCGCAGGCAGCTCAAGCCGGCCGTCATCTAGATCAACCATTTTCCATGCAAGTCTAGCTCCTTCGTTTCGGCGACATCCGGTCAAAATCAAGAATCTTACTAGCCGCCCAAACGAGGTTTTCGGGTCGGCTGATCTCCAGATCGCGCTTATCTCATCGTCAGTAAGAGCCCTACCCATCTCTGATTTCTTGACACGTTCCGATCGGGTGTCGCGCTGCCTCCGATATCCCGCTAGGGGGTTTGCTTCCAGAACGCGCGCTTCGAACGAGCACCAGTTGAGGAAAGTTGAACATTTCGCCCGAAATGATCCCCCAGCCGTGCCCCCGCTTTGGCGGTCAAGTCGTTCAATGATCTCTGCGTATTCCCAAGCTTTAACTGCGTCGATCTCGCGTCCCAATTTCGACCTCAAACGGCGTCTGAGTAGGCTCATAACCTCCCTCCGTTTGACGTAATCTCTGCCTTCTAAGTTCTGTTCGTAACGGTTCAGCATTTCTCCGACTGTTGATTGTGCTCGCCGTTTCTCTTCCGCACGTTCTGCATTCGGGTCCGCTCCCGAAGCGACCCTGCCCAGAACAGCGAGGGCCATTCGTCGCGCGTCCTTAACGTTGGCTATCGAGCTCGGTGACCCAAGCTTGAAACGCTTAGCGTTGGCCGTGCGTCCTAGGCCCGCAGGGCGATAGACTACAACATACGACAAACTTTTGCCTCTGACCCTTAGGCCGAAACCGGTGATGTCTGTATCCCAGATGACGTATTCCGAGCCCGCCACCCCTGGCGCAATCGAGCGAACAAAGGCGTCCGTCAGTTTTCGCTTCTCAGTCTTCATAAGATCCCCTCGGGCAGCACCGGGGCAGCACGGGACGCGCTACACCTTGATAACCCCTGAGAACCAATGACATCATTTTTGTCAAGTATTACTGTGCACTAGAGATCGTCCTGATATTTTCTGATACGTAGCGATTAGTAAGAGCACTCCCTTGGTAAGGGAGAGGTCGAGAGTTCAATTCTCTCCAGCAGCACCATCCCGCTTTTAGTGTTGTGCATTCCTAGCGAAGCCATGATTTCGCTGGCGGCAATGGTCGCTTCGGGCAATCTTTAGGCAAACCTACAGAATATGACCCTAGAACCGGGCGGTAAACTTGTCCTCAGGGTCCAGTTTTTGCACGAATAGCGATCATGTGGCCCTATCAGAAGATCCGCCATCTGTTCAGCCGTTTGTCTCAAAACGGTATCATTTCTACCCCAATATGATAGCGTTTTTGTATTCATTTCATTGAGGACCACGCCATGCGTTTTGCGACTTTCAACATTGAGAACCTCGACGACGGCACATCAGAAAACAGCACCGCCGCCTTTAATGATCGCGTCAAAATCCTGCAGCCGATGCTGGAAAGACTGCGGGCAGATGTCATCTGTTTTCAGGAAGTTCACGGGCAGGATATGGACAGCGGCCCGCGGCAGCTTCGGGCGCTTGGCACGTTGCTGACGGGCACCAGGTACGAGCAATTTACGCTCTCTTCTACCACGCTGAAAAACAAACCCGATGTCGAAAGATACCGCAACCTGGTTGTTGCGTCCTCGCCCGACATGGCCGTTGAAGAGGTTCGGGAGGTTCAGAACACGCTGGTAAATCCGCCGTCCTATTCGCGGGTCACGGCAACCGGCAATCCGGGTCCTGTGGACGTCAAATGGGAACGTCCGTCCCTTTATGTGCGGTTGAGGAAAGGTCAGGAGGATCCGATCCACATTCTGAACGTCCACTTCAAGTCGAAGATCCCCACTCCGATTCCGGGACAGGGGCCAACAAATTACAAATGGGCCAGCGCGGCGGGTTGGGCCGAAGGGTACTTCATTTCATCCATGAAACGGGTCGGTGCAGCACTGGAGGCGCGTTTGTTTGTCGACGGTATCTTCGAGAACGAGCCGAACGCCAAAATCCTGATCTGCGGCGATTTCAATGCCGAGCCCAACGACGTGCCGATCATGGCCATTCGCGGTACGACCGAGGACACTGGAAACCCCGCGTTGAATGACCGGGTCATGCACCCTGTCGCACTATCCGTTGCGCAAAGCCGCCGCTTTACCCTGTATCACCACGGAAAGCCCAACCTGCTGGACCATATGCTTGTGTCGCGCCGAATGATGGCAAGTTTTGTGAATGCCGAGATTCATAACGAACTTATCCACGACGAAAGCATCGCCTTCGCAACCGACAGCAAATTCCCAGAATCCGACCACGCACCCATGGTCGCCGAGTTTGACGAAAGCTCTTTCGGGATGTGGGCGGGTGATTGATGAAGGGCCGTTTTTGGCGAACTTAGCCGCGATCATCAGCGCCCGATTTCGCGTTTCATATCCAGCATCTGACCTCATCAAGGTTCAAATGTTAATCATTGTGGCAGAAACTAACGCACAAGTGACATGATCTCGCAATAGTTATGCCAATATCGATATATATCGACACCTAAGCCCACCGAACGGTTGACTAGTCAGATTTTTTAACGAGGGGGTATCTCGGCGGGTTCAGGGGGTGAGCACGCGATTGTCCGATTTTCGGATGATTGCTGTGCTCCCCCCGCCTTGCCGTTCTTAGTCTATCTTGTTTCTTTGCGAATGCGGCGTCACACCAAAGCTCGACCGGTACACGCGTGAGAAATGGCCGGGATTTTCAAAGCCACAGGCAATGGCGACCTCGGTGATTGAGGCTTCGGTTTGCAACAACAGCTTCTGTGCCCGCTCCAAACGCATCTCCATCAGGTATTTCTTGGGCGAGGTGTTGAGGTATTTGCCGAACAAACGCTCTAACTGGCGCGTCGAAATACCCAAGGTCTCGGCAATGTCGGATGGCGAGACCGGCGTTTCGATACTGCCCTGCATGATCTGGATTGCCTTGGCCAGATGTGCATTGCGCATCCCGTTGCGCGACTGAAGCGAGACGCGCTGTTTTGCGGTGGCGTTTCGGACGGCGTTATAGACCATCTGATCGGCCACCTCGATGGCCAGTTCCTCTCCGTGGTCGCGTTCGATCAGGTGCAGCATCAGGTCCGCCGTCGCCGTGCCGCCCGAGGCGGTGATGTGCTTTTCGTCAGCCACAAATACGCTGCGCACCAGGTTCACTTCGGGAAACGCCTCCATGAACGCGTCGTGATATTCCCAGTGAATTGCGGCCTGCATCCCGTCCAGAAAACCGGCCTCGGCCAGCAGCCACGCCCCGGAACACAACGCCCCAATTGGCGTCCCCCGCGCCCGTTCGCGCCTAAGAGTGGACAGCAACGGTCGCGTGACGTGATTGCGCATGTGAATGCCCGACAACACGAATAATTGGTCCGTTTTGGTCAGGTCATCCAAACCGCCATGCACCAAAGTCACCAGCTCGTTCGAGCACACCGCACGTTCGCCATCTTCGGACAGCAGGGTCCACTCATATAGCTTTTCATCGCTGACCAGATTGGCAATCCGCAACGGCTCGACCGCGCAGGAAAAGGCGAGGTGCGAAAACTCCTCGACCAGGATGAAGGTGATGTGCCGCGTTTGGCGCATGGTGTTTCCAGTTCAATTGGGCAGTTCGCGCCCGAGTCTTTCAGGAAGTGTCATGCTGCACGATTTTTTTCTGTATACAAGTTGTATTTTTTTCGAATACAGTTGGTGCACAGCGGCCGGATTTGTGATTCGTCCGCGCCAAGCCAGAGGGCCCTGATGAAAGACGATGCCAAGTCCCGCAAAACCGAACTGACCGAGCATCTGAAGGTCGCGATTCTGACGCTGCGCCTGCAACCCGGCACCGATCTGGATGAGGCGCATCTGTCCGATGCATTTGGCCTGTCCCGGACGCCGCTGCGCGAAGTGTTCAGGCAGTTGGCAGGCGAGGGCTATCTGGATCTGCGCGCCAATCGCAGTGCGCGGGTGTCCGAGATGTCTTACACCACATTGCGCGACTTCTTTCTGGCAGCCCCAATGATCTACGGCGCAATCCTGCGGCTAGCGGCGCAAAACGCCACGCACGCGCAGATGGACGCTTTGAAAGACGCCCAACACGCCTTTAAGGCAGCATTGCGGTCGGGGTCTGCCGAGGATCGCGCGCTGGCCAACAACCGCTTTCATGACGTGACCGGAGAGATGTCAGGCAATGTCTACTTGCTGCCGTCGTTTAACCGGTTGCTGATCGATCACGCCCGGATCGGGATGACCTTTTACCGGCCTCAGACGGCCAAAATGTCCGAAAACCTGTCAGAAGCCAGCCGTCAGCACGACGCCATCATCGCCGCCATCGAGGCGGGCGATGAGGCGGCTGCTGCGCAGCTGGCTGAGGATCACTGGAACCTGTCACGCGATCAGATCGAGCTGTTCGTTATGCCCGACGCGCTGGATGTCCCGATGGGCGTCCCACTTTCGAAACCTGCATGAGGACGGAATGAACCCGATTTTCAGATTTGAGGGAATCTATACCCCGGTGGTCACGCCCTATCACGACGATGGACGCGTGAATTGGGACGCTCTGGCGCAGGTGATCGAATACCTGATTGAGAATGGCGTGCACGGCCTGATCTCGGGCGGGTCGACCGGTGAGAACTATGCGCAGACTGTCGAGGAACGGCTGGAACTGGCGCGGTTCACGCATGAGCAGTTGAAGGGCCGTCTGCCGTTGGTCGTAGGAACCGGGGCAATGCTGACACCGGATTCGATTGCCCTGGCCTCGGGCGCGCGTGAGATCGGTGCCGATGCCATCCTGCTGGCCAGCCCGCCCTATTCAGTGCCAACCGATCGCGAAAACGCACTGAACGCGCTGGCCATCGACAAAGCCGCTGACTTGCCTGTCATGCTGTATAACTACCCACACCGCACCGGCACGATGATGGGTGAGGAATTCCTCGACCGCGTGGGTCGCAGTCGCAACTTCTGCGGCATCAAGGAAAGCTCGGGGGATATCAACCGGGTGCATCTGCTGGCGCGCGACTATCCGCATATCCAGCTGGGCTGCGGCATGGACGATCAGGCGCTGGAGTTCTTTGCCTGGGGCGCACCGTTCTGGGTCTGCGGCGGGTCGAACTTCCTGCCTGCAGAGCATGTGGCCCTGTATCAGGCCTGCGTGATCGAGGGCAATTTCGCCAAGGGTCGCCGGATCATGTCCGCCATGATGCCGCTGATGCGGGTGCTGGAACAGGGCGGCAAATTCATCCAGACCATCAAACACGGTGTGACCATGAACGGGATCGACGCGGGCGCGATGCGGCCTCCGTTGAAAGGTCTGAACAAGGACGACAAGCGCGCGCTAGAACAGGTGACGCGCGTATTGAAAAAGACAATCGCAGATATCGTGGCGGAGGGCTAAGGCATGGGATTGCTTACTAAGGACGAATACAAATCCATCGCTGCCAATCTGGAACTGCCGACCGGAGCCTTCATTGATGGCGCATTCCGCCCGGCGATCTCGGGTGAGACATTCGGGACGGTGAACCCCGCCACCGGCGAAAAACTGGCCGAAATCGCCGCCTGCGGTGCGGCGGATGTGGATTTTGCTGTCGAAAAGGCGCGTGAGGCATTTGACGATGGCCGCTGGTCGAAACTGCATCCATCCGAGCGCAAGGACGTGCTGATCCGGCTGTGCAAGCTGATGACACGCAACGCGCGCGAACTGGCGGTGATGGAGAGCATCGACAGCGGCAAGACCATCTATGACTGCGAAACCGTGGACGTGCCCGAGACGATTCACTGCCTGAAATGGCACGCCGAGGCGATTGACAAGATTTACGATCAGGTCTCACCCGCCAGCGACGATCACATCGCCATGGTGGTGCGCGAACCCATCGGCGTTGTCGGGCTGGTGCTACCGTGGAACTTCCCCCTGCTGATGCTGGCGTGGAAGATCGGGCCTGCTCTGGCAGCAGGCTGTTCGGTCGTTGTCAAACCGGCAGCGGAAACCACGCTGACTGCTTTGCGTCTGGCCGAACTGGCGATGGAGGCCGGTCTGCCGCGCGGCGTGCTGAATATCGTGCCCGGTGGCGGGGCCGACGTCGGAGAACCGATTGGGCGGCATCCGGATATCGACATGGTGTCCTTCACCGGATCGACCGTCACCGGAAAGCGGTTCCTGACCTACTCTGCTGAAAGCAACGCCAAAGAGGTGGTGCTTGAGATGGGCGGAAAGAACCCCGCCATCGTGATGGAGGACGCCGAAAACCTGGATCGTGTGGCCGCGCATGTGGTGAACGGCGCGTTCTGGAATATGGGAGAGAACTGCTCGGCCTCGTCCCGCCTGATCGTGCATAAGGACGTGAAAGAGGAACTGCTGGAGCGCATCGCGCATCACGCCAAACAGTGGAATATCGGCGACCCGCTTGACCCGGAAACCCGTATGGGCGCGCTGGTCAGCGAAGGGCACTACAACAAAGTGTGCGGCTATCTGGATCAGGCCGAAAACGTGGTCATTGGAGGAAAAGCTGAGAGGGGCTTTGTCGAAGCCACTGTGGTCGAAGTGCCCGGCAATGACGCCACTCTGGCGCGCGAGGAAATCTTCGGCCCCGTTCTGTCGGTGATCGAAGTGTCGGGCTTTGATGAGGCCATCAAGCTTGCCAACGACACCGACTATGGCCTCTGCGCCTCGATCTTCACCGCCAACGCAAAGCGCGCCATTCGCGGCGCGCGGGCGATCCGGGCGGGTACCGTCACAGTCAACAGTTTTGGTGAGGGCGACATCACCACCCCGTTTGGCGGCTACAAGCAATCGGGTTTTGGTGGTCGCGACAA
This sequence comes from Ruegeria sp. C12, assembly GCF_056537745.1. Classification (NCBI taxonomy): domain Bacteria; kingdom Pseudomonadati; phylum Pseudomonadota; class Alphaproteobacteria; order Rhodobacterales; family Roseobacteraceae; genus Ruegeria; species Ruegeria sp. C12. Next base: position 333,297 of record NZ_JBQFSA010000001.1, on the reverse strand, counting down.
CTCGCTCCATGCCCATGACCAGTACACTCAGTTGAAAACCATCTGGATCGATCTGGCCGATGACGCGGACGAGGCCGTGGATTGACACGGTTCAAGGCCAAAAGACTGCCCCGGCAGACCGGCCCGGCGGGATGGAATGCCATCCTGCCATCCCAGACGCCCCTGCCGGTGCTGGAACAGGACCAAAACGCCGACATCACCATTGTCGGTGGCGGGTTTGCCGGGCTCAGCACGGCGCGACGGCTGCACCAACTGGATCCGTCCCTGAAAATCGTTCTGCTGGAGGCGGCCCAATTCGCTGACAGCTCGGCAGGGCGGAACTCGGGGTTCATGATCGACCTGCCGCATGATCTGGCCTCGGACAATTACGCGGGCGAAGGGTTAGAGGCGGATCGCGCCGCCATCGCGCTGAACCGCAAGGCCATCGGTTTTGCGACCGAAGTGGCCGATGAGTGCGACCTGCCGCAGGAGATGTTCGACCCGTGCGGCAAGTACAACGCCGCCGCCACCAAGGCGGGTGACGCGCATAATCACGAATTTGCCGAGCATCTGACCAAACTGGGCGAGCCGCATACGCTTTATGATCAACAGCAGATGCAAGAGATTACGGGCAGCCCGCATTATACCTCGGGTCTTTATGCACCGGGAACGGTGATGATCCAGCCAGCAGCCTATATCCGGGCGCTGTCGGCCCGACTGGCGGAACAGATCGACGTGTTCGAGAACTCTCCGGTCACCGGTTTTGAAAAGCAAGGTGCAGGTTGGGTGGTCAACACCCCCAAGGCCAGGGTCAGCACCGGGCGGATCATTCTGGCCAATAACGGCCATCTTGAAAGCTTTGGGTTCTACCAGCGGCAGTTGATGCATATCTGCCTCTACGCCTCGATCACGGCCCCGCTGACCGAGGCGCAGATCAATACGCTAGGCGGGCAGTCGCGCTGGTCGGCAACGCCGGCCGATCCGATGGGCACCTCGGTCCGGCGCGTGTCGGGCAGCTATGGGGATCGCATCCTGATCCGCACCTGTTCCAGCTTTCACCCGAGCATCGAAACCAGCCCGATGCGGTTGCGCAACGCGGGCTGGGTGCATGACCGGAAGTTCACGGAACGCTTCCCGCATTTGCCTGATGTGAGGATGGAGCATCGCTGGGCCGGAATGCTCTGCCTCAGCCGCAATGGATCAGCCGCCTTTGGACAACTGGAGGACGGCATCTTTTCTGCCTGCTGCCAGAACGGCCTCGGCATCGCCCGCGGGACATTGCAAGGAATGGGCATTGCCGAGCTTGTGCTGCAGGGCGGTTCAGAAATCGCGGATCACTTTCTGGCGCAGCCGGACCTGCCGCGCCTGCCGCCCGAGCCCTTCGCCTCGCTCGGGGCAAACAGCTATCTGATCTGGAAGGAATGGCGCTCGGGCAAGGAATAGCGCCGAAGGTCTCAGGGCAGGCTGAGCTTTGCCATTCGCCCACCATCAACGGTGTATATCTGCCCGGTGATGAATGCCGCATCCTCCGAGGCCAGAAACGCGACTAGCGCCGCAACTTCCTCGGGCCGTCCGGTCCGGGCGACAGGGTGGATATTTGCAATATCTCGGCGAAACGCATCGGGATCGGGCATCGCGTTGACGAAATCCTCGTTCAGGTCGGTGTCGATCCACCCCGGCGCGACCGCGTTGCAGCGGACGCCTTCGGCCCCGTGATCCACAGCAACAGCGCGGGTCAGGCTATGCAAACCGGCCTTGGACGCGCAATAGGCCGCGTGACCGGGATTGCTGCCCAAACCTTCGATCGATCCGGTATTTACGATGCAACCCCGCGTTTTGCGCAGATGCGGCAGCGCGGCTTTTATCATCAGGAAGGGCGCTGTCAGATTGACGGTCAGAGTGCGCTGCCAGTCCTCAAGGCTCATATCCTCGACCGAGGATTCCTGCATCATACCTGCGTTGTTGACCAGAACATCCAGACGCCCGGCCTTGGCGATAACGGCATCCACCACCCGCCGGGGACTATCCGGATCGGTAAAGTCCGCCGTGATCCATTCAAGCTCCGGGTCTGCCCCACGCTGCGCCGTAAACACGCGCGCGCCTTCGTGCCGCAGCCGTTCGGCAATGGCCCGACCAATCCCGCTGCGCCCGCCGGTGACAAGCGCGGTTTTGCCTTCAAATCGAGTCATGAGACCGGCTTGCCTCCGTTCACTTCAACCAATGTGCCGCAAACATAACGCGACGCGTCCGAGACAAGGAACATAATGACATCTGCGACATCCTCAGGCTCGGCTATGCGGCCCAGCGGTACGGTCTGGCCCAGCTCGGCCACGGCGGTGTCGGGGTCAAATCCCCGCTTTTCAAAGCCCGAGCGCAACATCGGCGTGTTCACCTCATTCGGGCAAACGGCATTGATGCGGATGCCCTGATGCGCATGATCCATCCCCATGCACTGCGTTAGCGACGCGATGGCCGCCTTGGTCATGCAATAGACCGCGTGGTTCGGCCCCGGACGCAGCCCCCAGCAAGAGGCTGTGTTGACGATGGCTCCACCGCCGCAATCGGCCATGATCGGAATCGCGGCCCGACAAATGCGAAACGGGGCTTCGACATTCACGCCCAATGACAAGGACCAATCGTCATCCGAGGTCTCGGTGACAGACCCGCGCGTAATAACGCCCGCATTGTTGAGAACGATATCCAGACCACCCAAAGCCGAAGCTGCCGCCTTGGGCAAAGCGTCCGCGTAATCGGGGTTCAGAAGATCACCTGGCAAATGCGCCTCGGCCTCGATCCCGTCCACATTGCGATCTGCCACGGCGACACGCGCACCGGCATCGCGCAAACGCTGCACCAGTGCGGTACCGATCCCACCTGCCGCGCCTGTCACAAGGGCTGCTTTTCCGTTCAAATCCATTCTGTCACCCAATCTAAAATGACGCGGCAGGCGCGCCGAACAGGCTTTCGTCAGGCATAACACCCAAGCCCGGCCCGGTTGGCAGGTCGATATGCCCGCCGTTGATCTGAATGCCGTTTTTTGGATCGTAATGCCCATCAATATAAGGCGCTGCGAGCCAGACGCCCTCCAACAAGTCCGGGCGCACAGTTGCCGCGATATGCGTGCAGGCGGCAGCGATGATATCCCCGCCCCAACTGTCATCGCAGGTATGCGGCAGGTTGCGCGCCGCGCAAATGTCACGGAAGGCGCGCATGGGGTGCAAACCGCCGACCCGAGTGAGTTTCATTCCGAACCCGTCCACCAGACCGGTTCCCGCAGCAGTGATAACGGTGTTCAGGCTGGTGCTGTTTTCGTCCATGTAGATCGGATGCTGAACCTGTGGCCGGATTTTCTGTAGATCCTCAATGGTGTTGCAGGGTTGTTCCATGATGAACGGGATCTCGGGGCATTCGCGACTGACCCGCAGCGCATCGCGGGTGGTCCAGCCCCGATTGCCATCGACCGCCAGCCTCATGCCCGAGCCCCGGATCACCTCCCACACTTTGCGGATCGTCTCGATATCCAGCTCGACCGGGCGCCCACCAACCTTGATCTGCAGGCGAGGATAGCCTTCGGCCAGCTTCTCACCCGCCAGCCGCGCGATGTCGTCCGGTGCCCCGACCCCGGTCGCGTAGTAGGAGGGCAATCTGCGGCTCACTGCGCCACCCAACAAATCAGCAACCGAAACGCCCAGCGCTTTGCCCAACAGATCATGCGCCGCAATATCCACCGCCGCCTTGGCGTAGTTATGCCCGTTCAACACCACATCCATCCGGCGATGCAGCGGCACCGGCAGCACCGCGGCCCCGATCAGGCCCGGTGCCATTGTGGCCAATGCGGCGCGGGCACCGGCGGCATGGGCTTCGGCATAGGTCGGACCGACCGGGCAGGTTTCCCCCCACCCCACCAGACCATTCTCGGCCACAAGTTTCACAAGGGTCGTGTCCAGCGCCCAAACTTCGGCATTTGCCATCGTGTAGGGGCCGTTTTTGACCGGCAGTTCGTGGCTGTAGATGTGAATTTCGGCGATCTTCATTTTGGCCTTCGGATCATGAACAAAAAAGGGCCCGCCTGTGCAGGGGCGGGCCAGTACGGGGAGTGTTCTTTAGTAGGTCTGGTTCAACTCATCGGCGGCCGGGATCTCTCGTTCCCGGCGGGCGATGTAGTCCAGCAGCTCTTCGTTCTTGGCGATGTCGAGCGTGGGTTCCTGATACTCGGCCAGCAGTTTGCGGGCGTGGGTCAACGCGCGTTCGGTTATTTCGACCTCACCTTCGGCCACCCATTGTTCGATCGAGTTGTTATCGAACATCTCTGGCATGAAGAACGCGGTTTGGAAATTGTCCTGCGTGTGGGGGTGGCCCAGATAATGCCCGCCAGGCCCGACCTCGGGGACGGCAGAGAGTGCTTCGTCGAAATCGCCCCATTTGGGCCCCTCGGCCATGCGGTAGGCCATCGCGCATTGCTCGGCATCGACAATGAACTTGGCAACCGAACAGTGCATTCCGGCCTCGTTCCACCCGGCGCTGTGCCAGATGTAGTTCGCCCCAGCATGCATCACCGCACTCAGCGTCGTCGCCGATTCATACCCTGCCTGCGCGTCAAAGGTTTTGGCCCCGCCCAACGTGTTCGAGGTGCGCCAAGGCACATCGTAATACCGCGCCATTTGACCGATCATGAAATTCATCAGGCTGATCTCGGGCGTACCCGCCATCGGTGCGCCGGATTTCATCGATACTGTCGACAGGTAATGACCATAGATCGCCGGAGCCCCTTTGCGGATGACCTGCGTATAGGCCAGCGCGCTCAGCGCCTCGGCGTTTAGCTGTGCGACCGTGGCGGGAACAGAGGCAGGCGTATTGGCCCCGCCCAAAACGAACGGAGAACACAAGACGGGCTGATTGCGGCGGCAAAAGGCCCGCATCGCGCCCAGCATCGTCTCATCCCAGACCAGCGGTGAGTTTCCATTGCAATTGCCGGTGGTAACGGGGTGATCCTCAAGGAAATCCTCGCCAAACAGGATCGCGCACATCTCCATCACGTCTTCGGCGTTCTTGGGCGAGGTGGTCATGCCCATGAACGTCTTGTCCGAGTGTTTCATCGACGAATAGGTAATGCGCAGATGCCGCTGGCTGATCGGATGGTCATACGGTTCCACGATATGATGCGCCGAGGAATGCAGCGCGGGCATCATGTGGCTGAGTTTGTGAAACATCGCCAGATCGTCCAGCGTGGGGTTCCTGCGCACATCGTCCAGATCGCGCAGGAAGGGCGCGCCGGTCATCGGCACAAAGATCGAGTGTTTACCACCCAAACGTACATTCTTGTTAGGGTCGCGGGCGTGGTATGTGAAGTCAGACGGGATCGTCGCGATCAACTCGCGCACAAGGCCCCGATCCAGATAGACCAACTCACCTTCAACCTTGGCCCCTGCCCTCTTCCAGTCCTCCAGGGCAATCGGGTCACGGAACTGAACGCCGACGTTTTCAAGGATGTCCTTCGAGGCATTGTCGATGCGTTCAACTTGGTTGCCGTCCATAACCTCGCATAGCGGAATGCCCCGGGTCAGACCGGGCAACATGTCAAAGTTCGGTGCGGTGCGCAGCGCGCGGCGGGCCGAGCGCCCACCGGCGCGCGTTGTCGTACGGATGTTCACTTGGCAATCCTCCATCTTGCGTTTCACTTTGGGGGATTCGCCGGGCTGTCACCTCTCTGATTGCGATATGTGCTTGCAGGAAGCGACACGAAAAACGCCGCCCGGTTTGGGCGGCGTTTGTTGTTTTCAAGGGATCGCAACAGCAATTATTCAGCCGCCTGCGTAGACGAGGCCGCGTGTTTGTCACGCTGCCCGTCGCGGAACAGGGCCTTGCCCAGTGCGACGCACATCAAGCCCATGACCATCGTGAACGGCAACGCCCCGATGATCATCGCGTTGCGCAGCGCGTCCATTGGGTTGTTGTCCCCGGCTGCAAGGATCAGCGCACCGATCACAGCGGTCAGGATCACACCCCAGATGATACGGTGCTTGACGCCGGTTTCCTGACTGCCGCCCGACATGATGGTGTTCATCACCAGAATGCCCGAGTCCGCCGAGGTCACGAGGAAGGTCATGATCAGGATCACGCACATGACGTTCAGCATGGACAGCAGCCCGCCATCGATCATGTAAGACAGGGTCACGAACAGTTTGTTGGTGTTCGATGCCCCAATGATCGCACCTTCTGCAGCACCTGCCAGTTCCAGATCAATCGCCGTACCACCCAGAACCGTCATCCAGGCAAAGCAGACCAGTGCAGGTGCAAAGACACAGCCCAGAATGAACTCGCGCACCGAACGGCCCTTGGAGATACGTGCAAGGAACAGGCCCACGAAGGGCGAGAACGCGATCCACCAGGCCCAGTAGAACGTGGTCCAACCGGCTTGCCATCCGAACTGACGGCCCTGCTCACCAGCAGCATATGCTGCGGTCAGAGTGGCCTCGTCCAACTCGGCTGCGGCGCCTTCAAGGCCGCTTTTGAAGCCGTCAAAGCTGCCCCAGGCGTTGGTTGCGCCGCCGAATAGGTCGTTGGCGTGCGCCTGCGCCTCGGCAGGCAAGGCCGCCGCGAAGGATTCCGCAGACAACGGCCCATACGCGCTGAAGCTGAGCGACAGGAAGTTCAGGATGTAATCGACCATCGCCGAACCATAGGTCGTCATGGCAAAGACGAACGATCCGAACACGACGAACGTTCCCAGCAGGATGATCGAAAGCACCAGATTGAGGTTCGACAGGTACTTTACCCCGCGCCCGACACCCGAAACAGCCGAGATGATCGACAGGCACATGATGACCAGCAGACCTGCAATCAGACCCACTTTGCTTGGGGTTGGCACGTCACCACCCAGATCCATGACCCACTGCATGCCAGTGATGGCGTAGACCCCATCGATGAACTGGCTGACACCGTAGCCGATGGTCACCGAGACGCCGAGGATCGTTGCCACAACACCCAGCACGTCAACCACATGACCCAGGAACCCGTTCATCAGCCGACCGAACAAAGGCGTCAGCGCCGAGCGAATGGTAAGGGGCATGTTGCGCGTATAGGCGTAGTAGGCCAGCGACAGGCCGGTCACCACGTAGATCGCCCAAGCGTGGAAGCCGTAGTGCAGATAGGTGAACCGGTAGGCCGATTGCAGCGCCTCGGGGCTGTTGCCTTCGACCGAGCCGGACACGACAACAGGGTTCGACCCCCACAGGCCCAGCGGTTCGGCGGTGGCAAACACCATCAGGCCAACGCCCAGACCAGCGCCAAACATCATCGAAAACCACGAGAAATTCGAGAATTCGGGCTTTTCGCCAGGCGTGCCCATGATCCGCTTTCCGGTCGAGGGGATGATCGCGACAATCGCCAGAAAGAAAAAGAACAGGCCAACAATAATCACGTAAAAGCCGTTGAAGCTTTCAAGCAGCCGACCGTTCCAACTGCCCAATGTGCTGTTTGCGTTTGCCGGAAACACCAGCGCCCACAGCACCAAGGCCACCATGATGCCCTTGCTGATCAGCGCGATTGGCACGCTGTAATTTTCATAGAATCCGGCATCTGCCGTTTCTATCTCTAGATCCGTGAATGGTTCAGGTACCGACATAATTCTCCTCCGTGCTGTCGATCCGATTATCCGGAGAGCTTTTGCAAGCGCAGTGCCCTCTCATCTTGTTTTCTTCGTTAGTGCGCGTTTCGCGTCCGCATTCCTGTGATTGCGCGGGTGTCCTCGGTGGGCGCCGGTTTTGCGTCTTTTGCCGGGCTTTTCGCTTTTGGTCCTTTGCCTTGGTCAGCCAGCCTGACGGGCGCGGACATCTCGGGCCGGGCCCAAAACGCGTTGCTGACAACGTGTGGGACATGACATTTCTTAGGTCGGCTGTTTAAAGCGCCCTTCGCCACAGCGGCTCACTAAAACCGACCCGTTCGGGGGGGATTGACGACTCCAAATTCGCAAACATCAGAATTTGGCGCATTCTCAATGCATCAAATGCTGGCGTTCAACGATAAAAATTTTCATAGTCGCACGAGCAAGACTAACCCGAAGCCAGCCAGGTCCCTATGTCCCGTCGCCACTACAAACTGCCGCCCCTGACAACCCTGTCGGCTTTTGAGGCGGCCGCCCGCCATCTCAGCTTCAAAAACGCCGCCGAAGAGCTTTCGGTGACACCCGGCGCGGTCAGCCATCAGATCAAGGCGTTGGAGGCCTATCTGGAGGCACCGCTGTTTCAGCGCAAACACCGCAGCGTCGCCCTGACGGATGACGGCAAGGCGCTGCACGAGGCGCTGTCATCATCCTTCGGGCGCATCTCGAAATCGCTTTCGACCATCCGGGATCGGTCATATGGCGGTAAGGTCACGGTCGGATCGACCACCTCAGTCGCGGCCTTGTGGCTGTCGCCATCTGTGATCCGGTTCTGGCGTGACATGCCCGAAGTAAGCATCGACCAGATCTCGCAGGATCGCCCGTTCAAGGATCGATCCGATCTGGACTTTTTTATCCGCTACGGGCGCGATGGTGATCCCAACTTGGATCACACGCCGCTGTTTCGGGATCACCTGATGCCGGTCGGCAGCCCCGAACTTGCCGAACAGTTGGCGGGCACCGGGCTAAGAACCCTTGCGCAACAGCGGCTGATACATCTTGATTCCGAAGACAACACTTGGACAACCTGGCCCGACTGGTTTCGTCAACTCGGCCATACAGACCGGATCACAATGGAAACGCGGGTCAACAGCTATTCGGTCGCATTGCAGATGGCCCGCAAGGGGGCGGGTCTGGCCCTGGGGTGGAAACGCTTGATTCAACCGATGCTGCAATCCGGCAAACTGGTGCCGATCGGATCACATTTTCTGGAAGCGCCGAACCAGTTTTACCTTGTCGGACGCCCGGATGAGGAATTGTCCGACAACGCCCGAGCCCTGAAAAATTGGATCATCGATGAGGTGCGCGATGGTTCGGTTTAGTTCAACTCATCCATTGATGAGCTTTTCTGATATTGATGTCCCCCCAACCTGTCCGCCAATAGGAAACTGAAAGGCAATTCCCAACCGCAGGAGAGTTCGATGAACAAGCACAGCCCGCTCTCGTCGGTTCTGACCGATGTGAACACAGCCAATGGTCTGCCGAATGAACATTACGTCGATCCGGCCATGTTCGCGGAAGAACGGAAATCTGTCCTGTACGCGAATTGGTCAGGCATCGGGTTCGGCAAGGACGTGCCTGAAATCGGTGATGCCAAGCCGGTCGATTTTCTGGGAATGCCGCTGCTTATCGTCCGGGATCGCGATGGCGAGGTTGGCGTGTTTCAAAACACCTGCCGCCACCGGGGCATGATCCTTGTGGACGCGCCAAAGAAAATCGGCGGGGCCATCCGCTGCCCCTATCACAGCTGGTGCTACAGCCTGAAGGGTGAGCTGCGTGCGACCCCTCATGTCGGCGGCCCCGGCCAGAACAAGCACGAAGACGTCAAGAACGAAGACCTCGGGCTGGTCCGTATCCGCTCGCATGTCTGGCGCGATGTGATCTTTGTGAATGTCGACGGCAATGCGCCCTCTTTCGAAGACGCCCACGGCGAGCTGCTGGAACGTTGGAAAGAGTTCGAAACCCCGCTGTTTCACGGCGGCGACGAATCCTCCTTCAAGCTGGAGGTGAAAACCAACTGGAAGCTGGCGGTCGAGAATTACTGCGAAAGCTATCACCTGCCCTGGGTGCATCCCGGCCTGAACAGCTATTCCCGGCTGGAGGACCACTACAATATCGAAAAGCGCGGGCATTACTCGGGTCAGGGCACGCTGGTCTACCGGCAACTGACAGATCAAGACGGTGCGACCCTGCCGGATTTCGAAGGCCTTAGCGACAAATGGGATGAGGGCGCGGAATATGTGGCGCTGTATCCCAACGTGCTGTTGGGCGTTCAGCGCGATCACAGCTTTGCCATCGTGCTGGAACCGGTGGATCAGGAAAACACCGTCGAGCATATCGAGCTCTACTATGCCAAAAGCGAGGCTGAGACACCCCAGCATGACGGTCTGCGGGCATCAAACGCGCAGCTTTGGAAAACCGTGTTCGAAGAGGATGTCTTTGTCGTCGAAGGGATGCAAAAGGGGCGTCACGGTATGCTGTTCGACGGTGGCCGCTTTTCACCCGCGATGGACGGCCCCACGCATAATTTCCACCATTGGGTCGCGACACAGATTGAAAATGGACGGTCAGAATAGGCCGTTGGGCATGGACAGGGCCGCGCTTGACGATTTGCTTCTTGCCGCGCACGCCGGCAACGATCACGCGGGCCTTGTCCGATACTACACCATGGCCGCAGATGAACGCGAGGAGGCAGGCGACATTGACGCCGCCTGTTTCTACCTGACCCACGCCTTTGTCTTTGCGCTGGAACACGGCGCACCCGAGGCGGATGAGCTGAACCTGCGACTGGTGCAACACGGGCGGGCCGATCGGCTGAACCTGTGACACGCACACGTGCCAATTGTTCACAGCGCAAGCACCCACTGATTTACTTTTATTCCCGATAACTTGCTTCTCAAAACCACACCCCTTCCTATCTTTGGGTTATCTCCATATGGTTGTGCCGGGAGGCAAGGTTTTGACGCAAAAGACACAGATGCTGATCGTCGGCGCGGGGTTCGCCGGGTTGACCATGGCGCTGGAGGCCCGAAAACGCGGCATTCGCGACATCATCATTCTTGAAAAGGCCGATGACATCGGCGGCACCTGGCGCGAGAACACCTATCCCGGTGTTGCCTGCGATGTGCCCTCGCACCTGTATTCCATGGCAACGCATCCGAATCCGGACTGGAGCCAGTCTTATGCGGGCGGTGCGGAAATACAGGCTTACCTGCAGAACGTCGCGCGGGATGAAGGACTGTACGATCTGTGCCAGTTCAACCAACGCCTGAAATTCGCCAGATGGGACGGGGATCACTGGCATGTCGAAAGCGAAAGCGGCCAGACCTGGACGGCACGGTTTCTGGTGTCCGCAATCGGCGCGCTGCATATTCCAAGCATTCCGGCCATTCCCGGCGCCGACAGCTTCCCCGGTCCCAGCTTCCATTCGGCGGAATGGGACCACGACATTGACATGACCGGCGCGAGCGTAGCTGTTGTCGGAACCGGGGCATCGGCCATTCAGTTTGTGCCCGAAATCGCAAAGACCGCGAAACAGGTGACGGTCTTCCAACGCAGCGCGCCTTATGTCCTGCCGCGCCCGGACGGTCCAATTGCGCCCTGGGTCCGGCGGCTGTACCGGCGCGTCCCCTTGCTGGCCCGGATCAGACGCGGGTTGATTTTCGCCTTTTTCGAGTTTCGCCACCGCGTGTTCCGGGGCGAAAAGCTCATGGTGGCGTATGCGATGAACATGTGGCGCAAATCGCTGCACGGTGCCATATCCGATCCGGCCGAGCGCGAGAAACTGACCCCGGACTATCAGATCGGTTGCAAGCGCATCCTCAGTTCCAACGACTGGTACCCCACCCTGACACGTGACAATGTTCACGTTATCCCGTCGGGCGTGGCATCCATCGACGGCGACAAGATACTTGCGACCGATGGGTCCGAGACGCAGGCCGACATTCTGGTCTGGGGCACCGGCTTTCACGTCACCGACATTGCCGAACGTCTGGACATTACCGGCCTGGACGGGTTGACGCTGAGGCAGGCGTGGTCGGACGGGATGCAGGCCAATCTGGGCACCGCCGTCGCGGGTTTCCCGAATTTCTTCATTCTGCTCGGGCCACATACCGGGCTTGGCCACAACTCGGTCGTGCTGATGATCGAAGCGCAGGTCAGCCATATTGGCGAAGTGCTGAGCGCGATGGCGGATCAAGGGCTGGACGCCATCACGCCGCATGCCGAGAAACAAGAGGCGTTCACCAAAGAAATGCAGGACCGCCACGCAGACGGTGTCTGGAAATCCGGCGGTTGCACGTCCTGGTATCTGGATGCCAAGGGGCGCAACACGACGCTGTGGCCCGGAACCGTCGCAGAATTCCAAAAGCGTATGGCCCGGTCAGGAATGGAACACTACTGGCCCGCGCCTGACGCGGCAGGAGATTGATGAGATGACAATTGTGCTGATCCTAATCGCCCTTTTAGCGGCCGTCCTGCTGGTCATGCACCTCTGGACCCGGCATCTGACCAACGAGGGGTTCAAAACTGTTCCGCAGTTGGGGCAGATCGTTCCTGTCACCGGGGGCAGCATTCACTATGTTGAAAAAGGCAACCCCGAGGCGCAGACCATTGTCATGATCCATGGACTGGCGGGGCAGTTGCAGCATTTCACCTATGCTTTGGTCGACGCGCTGGCCGATGAATATCACGTCATCGCCCTGGATCGCCCCGGATGTGGCTACTCGACCCGCGAAGCGCCCGAGGTCGGGCGGCTGCCGGAACAGGCCCGGATGATCAACGAATTTCTTGAAGTCAAAGGCATATCCGACGCGGTGCTGGTGGGGCATTCCCTGGGCGGCGCGCTGTCACTGGCCATCGCGCTGGATTACCCGAACCGGGTGGCAGCCCTTGCCCTGCTGGCACCGCTGACCCACAAGATGCCCGCCCCGCCAGTGATCTTCAAATCGCTGGAAATCCGTTCGGAATGGATACGCAATCTGGTGGGCAACACGCTGGCGGTTCCGATTGCCGCCAAAACGGCCCCCCATTCCCTGCATTTCGCCTTTGACCCGGAACCGGTGCCGGACGATTTTCTAAGCCGCGCGGGCGGGGCATTGGGGTTAAGACCGTCAGCCTTCGTCACCGCCTCGCAGGATCTTGTCGGCGTGGATGACAGCATCGCAGCCCAAAGCGCCCGCTACCCCGAACTGCGAACCCCGGGCGGCGTATTCTACGGCGCGCAGGACACGATCCTGTCTCCGGCGCTGCACGGACCTCCGATGACGGAGTTTGGGTTGTTCTACGAAGAGGTTGACGGTTTGGGCCACATGACGCCAATCACGGTTCCGGACCAGTGCGCAGATTTCATCCGCAGGGTCATTCAATCCGCTGCGGACACATCGAATTCCGGCGAGGACGAAAACACGCAAACGATCTGAAAGAATCCGCTGTGATCCGGTCTTTTCCCCCTTGACCCTCCCCAGCGGCTCCCTTAAATCGCCTCTCACTCATGGCGGAGTAGCTCAGTTGGTTAGAGCAGCGGAATCATAATCCGCGTGTCGGGGGTTCAAGTCCCTCCTCCGCTACCACATCACACAAACTAAAATACTGATTTCCATATGAAATCTCTTTCAGTTTGACCTTTGTCCCGCCATCTTTCCCGCCACTTGGTTTCTCAAACACCAATTTGGAAAGGAAACGAGATGACGACCGATTCACCAAAAGAACTCTGCGACGAAATGTTAGGGTTAGCCATGGAAACCGCTGGCCTGGCAGCAGCTTTGGATAACGCGATTTACTATGACAACGGAAGCTTACTGGGCATGCACCCGCAAACACGAAAGGCCCTAGACGGCATCGTGAAGTCACTGTGCAGATCCACGGATACGCTTGTCGATCAGATCGAAGCGCTCGATCTTGCCGTCGACTGGCCGGCGTCAACAAAGCCAAAGCTGGTGCAAAGCTGATCAGCACTTTGGTCGGCCGGACATGTTGCGCCGGTCGGCCTTACTCGTCGCCCAATTCGCGACACCCCCACCCCCTTTACATACGGTCACTTGAGACCCCCGCCCCCAAAAATCGGCGCGCGTGTGTAGTCATCCATGCAACCGCTCACGACGAAGTACAAAACTGTTTTTTGATTCTTTTGGGAGGCATCCCTTAATTCGCTAATCCCATCTGCCACCACGATATCGCCAACGCCTTGAAGCGCGCGCCCTCCCGGTCTGAATGATAGGATTTCATTGGCGTCGAGATTCTAAATGGACACGGTTTGAAACATTAACCGGAGATTACAGATCGTTTCATTGCCTGCCTTCTCAGCTTAACACCTCTCCTCATTTGCCAGCCAGTTTGTAGAATTACGGTTAGTTTTCCAGCTTCGGCCGGACGATCCGTTTCATCAAAGTTACCACCCGTCGCAGCCCTATGCAGAGCTTTCCACTCATCTTTCGTGTTCTTTAGAGCCCTAGGGTAGTCAGCGAAAAGTTGGTTTTGCATACCATTTAAGTTGTGCAACTTGGCAAGAATTTGTGCCATCAGCTTTGGATGGTCGGCTCCCAGATCTTTGGCCGACTCACCCCAAAAACTCGTGCAATCTTCTAAAAGGCTGTCGATAACGCTGCAGATATACTCAGCGTCCGCATCCCTGGTCGCCTCTTTCCGGAAAGCGGTGCCAAACCAGTAATCGAGAATTCTCTTGATGATTGGGCCGACTATCGTCCCGACCAGCGCAGAGAAGAAAATTGACCAAGTCAGGCGACGTGCTCCCGATCTGCTTCGTCGGCAACATACTGCCAAGCTTCATCTTTATACACTTCGCTGTCAGCATCTTCAGCCACGATCGTGAGTAATTCTTTGACCTTCCGAAGGGTCAAACCCGCGCGTATTAGGCCACCGAACGCTTCCTCTAGAAACGATGCAGGGAAACCAGCGGCGTCGTCAAAAACAACCTCCACCTTCTCACCTTTTTCAAGGTGTGGAAGTAAGAACTTCTCGCGAAAATCTTGGCCATTGCCTTCTCCGTGCCGAGGATACCGACCACCGGGAAATTTATTGAAGTCTTTGGCGACAGCTATTCTAACCATTGCTAGCTCCATTCCCTTTTAATGCGCCCAGAGGGATGCTCCATTCTACCAACGTACCACCTATATGTAGATCGTGGTCTAATTTTTTAAGGGTTTTGTCACGGCTGAGCGACAGATCTCCCTTTCCACTGATGATGCGCAAGTAACCTTCACCGGACAGTCGGATGGCATCACGCATCTTATCGAGGCCCTTTCCCCGCTCTGCTTTGTGCGTTCGCGTTCGCCCCACTTCGAAGGCGCTTTCAATAACGTTGGCTTCGGGGCTTCCACCAGCTATCTCGGCCAGCTTCGCTCTCACTGAAGGCCAAAAATCGCTATTGGTAGGAACGCACGCTGGTATGCCGACTCCCTGATCATAAACAAAGAACCTTAAGGAATCACTACTCGGATCATAACAACTAGTTGCCCACCAGCGATGACCGGCGTACGGAAACTTCGGCCTTTGGCCTAGATCAATGTATCCATGGTCTAAGCAGTTCAGGACCGCTTCATCCAAAGCCCCGAACACAAACTTTTTGCTACTGAAGACCACGCCCAACTCTTGAAGCCAAGTTTGCAGTTTCGCTATGCTTGATCCGTCACGTCGTGTGTCTGATTGTAGTCTCAGCAGTACAAGTTCTTCGGGGTCACAATCCTGCAATCGCTTTGATCGTATTCCAAGCAGATCGAACACACCTAGGTCGTGCAGCAAAGTCTGAACTCTTGGTGACCAGTCGCGTTTACCTTTAGCTTTCAGTCCGCCTTTTCTGTTTAGAGACCAACGATGAAGCTCGGCAGCAAGAACGACGGCTGCTGGCACCGAAATTCGGTTAACCTTGGAAAGATCAATTGCAAACGGCTGAGGTTCAGTAAGCCCCTTCCGCTTGGCAATTTTGTTAGTGAAAATCGCAGATTTCAAATCAAGGAAGAACTTAATTGTCTCTCCACCATTGTGCGAGAAGCTTAGCACCGTAGGTGCAGTCAAAGTTACTGGTTTATATTTCTCTTCGCCCTTCCAAAGCCGACGCTTCAGACGTTTGTCCCATCGTTTCTTCGCTATGGCAGCGAGTCCAATTTGCTTGCTTCTTGGTATATATTTCATTTTGCCTTCGCCGCGATTTGCCAAGCAAACTCATCAACGACCATCTCCAAAAACGCAAGATGCAATAGTTCAACCAAGCGACCAATGGTTGCCCACTGTGCCTCAGTCGGTGCGGAGATAGAGTGAATATGGGAGTTGTTTTAGTGGTCGAAAGCTATGTTTTTGGCAAGCATTGTCGATATCTTAACGGTTCCGATCACATGGCATACTTAAACCACACGTCCGCGAGGCGCTGGGCATTCTGCCTACTGACTTCCAAAATCTGGCACATTTTGCAGTTCTAGCATGTGAGAGATCAGACACCATCCCGACCTAGCACCAATAGCACAGGCCACACTTTCTTCGATGTTGCGCAACATAGCCAATAGACCCCACAAGTTGTTGCCAAATAACGCGCGAACGATCTTTTCGAGGTCTTTGTTTGAAATCTGTCCATTTCTGGCACCATGCTGAGAAATAGCGATGATCCGGGCAAAGACCCCCTTAGCTTGACAAACCAAGTAACGCCAAGACTAGTCCTATTAGAACGGTAGCTAACTGACCAAGGCTGGCATCCAGAAATTTCTCCGCAATGTACCTCAATGGAGCCACAATCACCTCAAGCGCTGCTTTCACGCGCAACAAGCCACTTTTCAACAAGTAACGTCCGGCGTTCAGTTCGGCTGGCAAATACTCTCTGGCGTCACCTTCCAAACTATTACTCTCCGTGACCTGCGCGGCAATTGTATCAAGCCGATCTGCAATCTCTTGTATCTCTGGTGAGTTGTGATCAATGCGCACAAACCTATCCGACCCCGGTATAGAACCTCCCTCAAGCCTTCGCCTCAAATATCGGTCAAGTTCGCGATGATGAGGAGCGAAAAAATTGCTGACAAATTGGAAGCTTGCATCGTTGTAGTTCCCGTGACGTTCATAAAAATAGCTTCCGATAAGTCCTTCAAAGCTGATTGCATCTGCGACCAGCGCGCGTATCAGGCATAGCTGAGCAGCGATTCTCCGATCCTTGTCCAACGGCCAATCAAATGTGTTGTTCCCCATACCGCTTTGTTCAATAAGCATTGTCTGTGAAACCTCTTCGAGAGTTATCAGATCTCCCAACTCAGTGACGATGACCGAAAAACGGTCCGGTGCGTTGTCTAGCAGGTGGAGCCAACGCGCTAAGACTTTGGGGCATTCCGTAAATTTGGTATCAAAAGCAAGTTGTGCAGTTTCATCCAGTTCTTCAAGAAAGTAGTGTTCATCATCGTCAATCATTTGAAATCTCTTATATCTGCGCGGTCTCTATAGCCTTAAGGGCCAAATGAAAGCTCTAGAACAGTAGCACCACAAAAAGCGAAAGGGATGCGATTATTTACGCCAATATCACACAAATCAACCAACCTGCTTCGCTTTCACAGCGCAAGTGCGCCACTCAGATGGCCTTGACCACAACCGAAACAAAGGAAAGAAAAAGGAACGCATTCTACATCCCATCGGCCCGGTTAAGGGGGCTGGGTCACTACCTTGGCCATCGGGACGTTATTCGTCGCCTTATCAAGAAACGGCATCGACACCCGGCCTGCAGTGTTTCACGCTCCTTAGTCAGCGGCTATTCGATAAACTGAATCCAGAACACTCTGGTGAGAAGTCAGATAGTGCTCTGCTAAGAACATGATCTTCGCCCAGTCGTAGTAGTCTTTGTGTTCTTCTGGCAGTTGGTACCGGCCTAACGGCAGATCCAGGAGTTCCATGCAATGTTCGCGGTAAAATGTGGTCAATTCCCGCGCTAGACCTCTTTCGTCGCTCAAGGGGTCGTCCCGATCTTGCTGTTTTCTAATCTCGTCAACGAGAGACTTAGACAATCGTGCTCGGGGTAAGTATTTTTTTGTTAGTGAGTTTGGCAGCATCGCGTCCTGAAAGGCCAAATAAATCAAGAGTGGAGCATCTAGCGGTACATTTGGATAGCACCGCAACGCCAACTCAACTTTGAGCAACAATCGCTTTATTTGTCTCATCGTGAGTTTACTAATCGGAGCTAGTGTTTTAGCCAGTTCAGCTGCTCGCGATGGCGAGAACTCATGACCGCGTCCAAACGGCTCGCCAAAGGGCAAGCCAATTGCCAAATCATATGCGGCTTGACCCAAAAACTCCTTGGTCGTTGGCAAGTTCAGGCGAATATCGACAAACTTATCGAGGTACTTTTCATCTTCGACAACTGCGCCGAACAAGCGCCCCGCCAAACGCTCTAAGTGATCTGCATTTACCATCAGCACGAATACGTAGCCGTCTTGATTGAATACCAGTTTCATCGCTTCAAGCAGCGAGATCGCGTATTCTGGGTGGCAACGGTCGAGCTCATCAATCAAGATCACAACTCTTTCGGTAGCCTTCCCAGAAGTAAGTGCTGCTCTCAGCGCCTTCATTTGATCAGGCATTTCTTGCGTGCGGACTCTCTCTGCAGCAATTTGCGCCGTCAGCTGCGCACTTAATGACTTTGACGCTTCTTTGCCGAAATCTGAGACAATCGCATCAAGATCACTTTCGTCTCCATCGCCTTTTAACCAACTCTCAAGGCCTTCAATTGCTTCCTCCCCAGCTTTTCGGGCGGCGAAACTAGCAAGGAGTTTTGCTGTACCGAGAGCTACTACCGCTCCGTTTGCCAGCGCCTTCGTCCACAGTGTTTTCTCAGCTGGTTCCAGGCTCTCCATCAAGGCAGCAAGAAATGTAACGACGGGATCGCCTAAGTGGTCGGATTGCTGTGCATCGATTTCAATAACGACTTCGCCAACTTCCCGGAGATGTTTCGCCCACGCTTCCCGGAAGAATGTTTTGCCTCGACCAAAGCCAGCCTCAATTGAAACCACTTTTGAGTCGTCAATTGACTGAATCAGGTTTGTGTATGTTTCACCGATTGCCCTGTACCCCAGCAGGTCACCCTGCCAAGGATCGGGATTAACTTCTTCTGCCATGAAATGTGGCCTCTTTAGAAACTAGATTACCCAAAGCTGTCGAATAATTTTTATTGCAGCAAGAGTTTAACGACACAATTGCAGACCGAGCACAAGCGACTAAATTAACTTGTCTTTGAGTTTTCTTGGTCTTCGGAAAATCCACCGTTTAAGTTGAGAATGGACACAATTGGTTTTGGGCCTTTTTTGCCCGCACCCCTTTGTCCGACCGCCGGTTCGGCGGGCGCAAGCCCAAGGCTTTGCAAGATAGATCTTGCGATTATATTATTGGGCGATTGCTCGTTCTGAAGCACCACCTAAGCTCCCAGCTCTAGCGTAGCCTAGAAAGAGACTGCTTGGTCGCAAAACCTATCTGGTTTACTGGCGTCTGACTGTAGATACGATCTAGTTTCATGCTCAGTGTTTGTATCCGTTTGATCTGTAATATCTAGACAAAGCGCAATTCCAACAGTGATCTCCGCGACGTCCTCAAAGAACTCAACCAATTCATCTACCGGTGGCGGTTGATAAATTCGTGTCAGGACAATGATCCTTGGGTCCAGAGGATAGCGTGCCCTGAGCCCGCAGTACTCAAAAGTCTCTGAATCCTTTTCTGCACTACATCCCAAGGCAAACTGTTTAGTTGAGGATTTTGGGGTCAGGTACAGGAGCCTGAGGCTGTTTTCACTAAACGAGTTGACAGTGTAACCCGGTAACCTGAGTTGCTCAGGAACGGGTTCAGGAAACAGATATCGTTCGCCTGGGCCCGTCGGTGACCACAAGAAATCGGATGTTCTATTTAGTTTATCAATGTGAATTACGGTCTTGTCTAGAAGCGGATTAGCTTTCAACAGGTCATTCAGCCAGTTAATCCTATTCAGTGGAATAAAACCTGGCTCTGCTCCAATCGACGGTATTTCCTCGCCTGTATAAAACACCCTCGATCCAAGTTGGATGGCATGGTGCTCGTCATCCGCTTGCGACGCGTGTGCCGTCAACAAGCCGATAGCAAAGCAAAGCAGAATCATTGATTTAGCAGCCAAGTCATGCTTCCCATGGTTGTATTGTTTAAAAGTTCATCAATCTAGGGAGTTTTCCAAATGTATTACCTGTCCGAACAGCAAGTCAATCAACTCCGTGCTGCAGTGAGCAATGAGAGTGCCACAAACCCTTATGCGGACATGTACGATTTGATATCCGGATTTCTGCAGTCTTCCGACGATTTCGGGACCGTGGCAGATGGAAACGTTCAGGCATGGTTCGGCGCCGCAGGCCAAGCAAATCGAGGCACAGGCGGTGCCTCAGACCTCATCAGAACTTACACTCAAACTCAACTTGAGATACGTACCGGTCAAAGCATCAGCAATATTGAAGGAATTCTTCAACAGGCTTCTGACGAAATCGCACTCGCAGTTCTAGGAGATATTGAAAGTGCTTCTACGATTATCAACGGAGAAACCTATTATGCACTCCCCAGTGTCCAGCGAATTGGACAACAGGATGCTCTAGCCTCCTTGAGCGCACTCTCTTCGTATTCTGGTAACCTTGCGGTTTGGTCTGGAAATATTCTTTTTCTGGGATTGGGCGAAGGTGAGTTTTGGTATGACAATGTTCTCGAAACTGACGGGGATACATATGATCTTTTTGCGTCCGTTAAGTCATTGATAGCAGGCGGGCTCGACTCTTTGTTTAGCGGCACAGCCGGCGATCTAATCAATCTACAGTGGGAGCAAGGTGTAGATGGGATACAGGAAGCGGCGCAAGTCACAATTGCTGGAATTTCTGCAGCGAACGATTTTTGGACAGATGCTTATGGTGGATTTGCAGGATCAAGTCTTGCAACCATGGTCGGCCCTGCCACACAGATACTGGTAGGGTCCGAGCATTCTGACTTCGGCTTGACAGAAAGCTCCGCGGTCACAGCTAACACATTTATTCATGCAGGCGGGGGAAACGATTTAATTGTTGGGTCCACAGGTAACGATTTCATCGATGGTGGTACAGGCGACGATAGCGTCTCATTTGAGCAGATTACCGCAACCGATATCGAGCTTGTCGCAACGATCCAAAGCATAGACTCGGAGGCAGATTTTTCCGCAATTGTTGACACTGGCGGCGATGATCAGACGGTAATATTCAATGTAGAGAATCTGACGCTTGGACAAAACGATGACACCCTTGTCATATCTGATCTTAGTGGCACTGTTACCTCCCTCGAGTCAGTTCACGGGTCAGAAGAGGATGCGGGTGGCGATACTATTGACTTGTCGTCAGTCGTAGGAACCGGCGCAGATGTGTCCCTAGAGGATGAAACCCTTTCCTTAAAGGATGACACAAAAGTTCTCGAAATCATTGATTTCGAAAACATCATTGGCTCCAATTTTGACGATACGATAACCGGCGACGATCAAAACAATACCATCGAAGGCGGTGCGGGCATTGACCAGATTGACGGATTGGGCGGCGCAGACATCCTCCGTGGGATGGATGGTGACGATGTCATAAATGGCGGTGGACCGACTGGACAGAACGATGAAGAAGAAGTCGACCGGATAGAAGGTGGATCTGGAAACGACACGATTTCGATCCATGCTGGCCAGGCGTATGGTCAAGCGGATAACGACACAATTACCATTCTCGGCGATGGTTCCGCTGGTTCAAGCGGTGATGCCCCGATGGTGCAAGCCTATGGAGGCTCTGGAAACGACACGCTTGATGCGCGCGGATCAACAGGTGAGCACTCCCTCTCCGGCGGTAGTGGCGATGACATCATTTACGGAAATGGTAATAGCACCATTGTTGCCGGATCGGGTGCCGATGAAGTGCACATTGTGACCGGTGACACCCTCGCGGATCGACTAACTACCGAAGACAAGCTTTATATCGACGGGGTCCAGATCAGTGGAAAGTTGGAACGTACCGACACTGAAACCAGCAGACCGGCAGAGGGAGCGGATTTCTTCTGGGGCCACAAGGTTAAGCCAGAGAACGATCCGAACGGCGAATTCGCACTGCCAACAGGCGAGTTGTCAAAACCGCTCTCGTCCTACAATTTTGCTGTTTTCTTCGAGATCAACGCCAGCCAGAGCGAATTCAACGGCACATACAGTTCGGTTTCGTACACGGCTTACATTGTCACCAACCCCAGCACGCTTTCAGTGGAGTATTCCGCCGCGACCGGAGACATGTTTGTGCCCCGGGAGGAGGTGTTAGACAAAGCAGTGGTGATCTCGGATTTCCGACCGGGAGACTTTGGGTTGATGGAGCCTATCGAAGATCAGCAAGGTGAGAATTCCTACGGCTTTTTCTATGACAACCGTAGGGATGATCTGACCTATTATCGCAAAGAAGTCGAGACGGGCATAATCAATGATGAACTCGTGGGGCAAGATGATCTCGAACTCGGCGACCCCGTTCCCGATAATGAAGGCCACCTGCGCGCAGAGGCGGATTTTGAGGAATTAACCGAGGTATTTTCGGATGATTTCGTCAGCGCCTCGACGGGTGCAACCAGCAGCGTTGGAACTGATGGAAGTAACCTCTTTATCGGTTCCGCCCCTTCCAGTTCAGGCGGAGGCGGTCGAGACTATTTTGTCTTGAACAATTCAGCGAACTCCGCGAGCGGCGGTGCCGATCCCGATCTCATGGTAGGTTCTGGAGGAAATGACACACTTAACGGTGATTCAGGCGATGATCGAATCTACGGCGATACGGCGCCTGGTACAGAGTTCTTTGCAACCTTCGACGACCCGCTGACCAGCGATGATGATAACCTGTTTGGCGGAGCCGGGAACGACACTATATACGGCGGCCGCGGTAACGACTTGATTGAAGGTAACGAAGACAACGACCTGCTTTTTGGCGAAGATGGTGACGATACCCTTCTCGGAGGTGACGGAGATGATCGCCTAGAAGGGGGCAATGGTGCCGACAACCTATCCGGCGGCGATGGGGCAGACGAATTAAGAGGCGGCGCCGATGATGACACGCTTGCCGGCGGGTTGGGTTCAGATACCTTTTTGTTCAGAACCGGTGACGGGCAGGATACTATTTCGGACTTCAACCCGGAAGTCGATACAATCGAGATCAATGGCGACACCCTCGATCCAACAGTACCCATCCCCGGGATAACCCTGACCGAGCAGGGGAGCGACGTACTGATCAGCTATGGCACGAATGATACGATCCGGCTTGAAAACACGTCTTTGGCGGCATGGTCAGCAGTGCTTTCCAATGCAGGGGATGACACCCTTGTAGGAACTTCGGCAAACGAGACCTTCTATGCAGGTGCCGGAAACGACACGATTATCGCTGGAGGCGGCAATGACGCTCTGTACGGCGGCACCGGCAACGATTACCTGGAAGGAGGCAGTGGAAGTGACTGGTATCACATCCAACTTGGTGACGGCAACGATATCATTTTGGATCAAAGCGGATCGAGTGATCGGTTGGTTTTTGGGCCAGGTATTACGCAGGACATGGTCGAGCTTTCCGTGTCTGACGCAGATGGCAACGGTGTAGATAACCTCGTTTTCACCATTGCGGGGACATCCCAAACTATTACCTTGAGAGATACGTTCGATGACATCGGCTTCCTTGTGGAGACGATTGACTACGTTCAGTTTGGTAGTCACCACATTCCCAGCCTCACATCGTTTTTTTCCGACAAATACTTCGTCGGTACAGATGGCGATGACAGGTACATTGGGACGACGGGTTCTGAAACCATGCATGGGCAAGCTGGCAACGACTTTATCTTTGGCAGCAACGGACATGACATCATCTATGGTGGAGATGGAAATGACGAGCTTCGCGGTGGCAACGGATTCGATGCCCACTATGGTGGCGACGGCGACGATCTGATTACTGGATGGTATGGCGATGACTATCTCGATGGTGGCGCTGGCAACGACAGGATGTTCGGTGAATACGGCAGTGATCATTACTTCATCGACTTGGGAGATGGGCAAGATACGATATACGACAAAAGCGGGTCGAGCGACCGGCTGATATTCGGCACAGGCATCACAGCTGACATGTTGGAGTTCTCAATTTCCAATATCGATGGTGACAGTTATGACAACATTGTCATAACCATCTCAGGTACAACGCAAACGATAACCTTGGAAGATGCTTTTGATGACATAGGGCTGCTGGATCAAACCGTCGATTACGTCGAATTTTCGGACGGTTCTAGCACCACTTTGGCAGAGTTGTACTCCGCCGAATACTTCGTCGGCACAACCGGGAATGATCGTTATTTGGGAACGGTCTTTGATGACACTATGCACGGCCAAGATGGAGATGACTTCCTCTTTGGTAGCAACGGCAATGACATTATTCACGGCGGAGATGGCAATGATGACGTGTTCGGTGGAAACGGCAACGACGTCCACTACGGCGAAGCTGGCGACGATGTTCTCTTTGCCTGGGAAGGCAATGACGAGTTGTATGGCGGTACTGGAAACGACGATTTACAAGGTGGCAACGGAAACGACCGACTGATGGGCGGAGAAGGAAATGACACTCTGAACGGTGGTTCAGGCGCAGATGTCTTTATCTTCAGTGCTCTGGAATCTTCAGGTGCCGATACTTTGACCGACTTCGCACTGAACACCGACAAAATTGAAATGGCCGACATCACTTACGCGGATCTGAATTTCGTGGATACCGGTTCCGGAACGCGCGTCGAATGGAACAACGGATCAGTAGAGATTGAGAACATTTTGATAGCATCGCTGACCGAAGATCAGTTCTCGTTCGTGTGATATCAAGATGCTGCCGTTCTTTCACACAAGAGGAGCGGCAGTTTCATCCCATTCACCAGCCTTTTGCCACACGGTGCAGGGCGTCTGGAACGCGCGACACAGGACCTCTTACGTGAGCGCAAGACTGTATTGCGAACGAAATCAGCTCTCAACTCATCGCTCCAGACATCGATGCCAACCGCCCATCATTGGACTGGGTAACTGGGCGGCGCATAAACTTACTCTGCCTTTAGAGTGCAACACAATTTAAGATTCTGGTGGTGCGCCGCGGTATTTGTCTTTGTTGCTGATTACTTCATCCTGGGCCTGGCGAAGCGTCATCCCTTGGGCGTCCTGCAAGTGCTGAATCCAGACGCGCATGTTGACCACGCCTGTTTCGCGCTGCCTTTTTGCATCCATATCAGCCAAAGTGGCCTCAACTCGCGCGGCCTGTTCTTCATCGGAGGGTGGTGCAAAGTAGAAGCGACCCGGTAGCGCGTGGATGACATCGTCCTGGTCAAAGTACATCACTGTGTAAGAGGGTAGCACGCTATTGTCGAAGCCAGTCGCGGCGACCTCCTGGCGGGTCTGATAGTCGGAGACCAGCACAATCCGATCGCTGTCGATCCATTTGCGGCTCTTGGCCGCGCGAGGAACGCCAGAAACTCGGCCGGATTGGAAAAGTTCGAAGGAGCTATTGGCGTCCTCACCAAATGCCATCTCGCTCACCGCTTGCTCCAACTGACGCTGCATGAACCCGGTATCTCGCGACCACGCGTGCGAGGCATAAGTCTGTTGCGGAGGATGCCTCATAAGCCCGCGGTTGCCGGAGATCGTATTTGGCCCAACAATCCGAGAGAGTTCGCTCATAGCGCGGTTCTTAGCCAGGGTCTCATCGCCAGTGCGTATATACTGCTCCCGGAAAAGTCGCTGGAAATCAACCATGATCGAGGCTTCTTGGTTTTCCCACAGCGGCACCTCTGGACTCAGGCCGCGGTTTGACAAGAATTTAAGGAAGTCTCCAATCTCAAGGTTCTTAGAGGCGGCCTTAGCTGCGTCGGTTTGGTTTCTTAGCTTCGCGCGGAACTCGGGCGAGTTGTTCTCGATGATGCGCTGAGCAGCCGCGTCTCCCGCCATATACTGAGAAAGTGTCGCGTAGTCGCTTAGCATGTCGCGGAGTTGAGATTTGCCGTCGTACATCTCGATTGCGCCTGGGAAGCGCTCATCGATCTGGTTTAGCTGTTCAAGCGCCATCGTCACACGATTGGGATCGCCCGAGTTTGTCGCACCGCGGATCGCATTGAACCAGCTTTTGGGTGCAATTCCAGTGTTCATCGCGAATTCACCGGCGGCAGCAAAGCCGGAGTCTGAGAGTGGATCTTCGCCATCAAGTAGGAAGTTGTAGGCGTCATTGATCCGTCCCCTTTGCTTACTGTCGAAGGGATCGAAGATGTGAGCCGGATCGAGCGCCTGGTTGATCGTTTGCTGGACGTCAAGCTGATCCTTTCGTTGCTTCCTCAGTTCTGAAACCAACGCATCCTGGGCAGCATCTGAGATGTTGTGATCCTGCTTGATTTCTTGCTCCGTCAGCGTGTCATCATCTGCGGATAGGCGTTCCCGGTATTCGACAGCCGCTGCATCCTCCAAGCGTTTCTTCACCGAGATCAGCCTGCCCAGCTCTCTGGAGGCCATCGCCCGAACCTCTGAATCCTCGATCTGATCGATCTTGGTTTGTTGTGCTGCTAAATCAGACGCTTTCACGGTCATCTTGCGGGCCGCCCAGTCCTTGGCCCAAGCCGCGGACTTACCCTCCAGGAACTCGTTGGCCTCGATAACACCGGCAGGAAGTATATCGCTGACTAGAGTGTTTGGATCTGCGCTCAGCACCTTTACCGCTCCCCCTGCCCCAAAGAAGTGTGCCATGTACTCGGTGGTATCATTCACTGGCAGACCATTTGATTGCAGAACCGCCGCGTTGTTGGAGCGGAAGTGCTGGAATACCTCAGATGAAGCCGCCGGATCTTTGCGCATTTCCAACAACTCGGCACGGCCGAGGCCTTCCGCCCATTTGGCCCCACCCGAGGCCTTCAACGACTTCACTGTCTCCAGCCAAGTGCTTTCTATGAATTGGTGGTGACCGGTTGCTGAGGAGTTTGGATTCTGGGCCGAGGCTTTCCCACCGCTTTCGGCGATGACAACCTTGGCGTCGTAGCTGTCAGAAGTCAGGGAATCCACAATCGCGTTCGCATCGATACCCTTCAAGCGGCCCTGGGCGGCCGTATACAGCCTGGATCGATCCGCAGGAGAAAGATCGGGATCATCAAGCGCGGACATCAACTCCTGACGTTGTTCATCGCTCAACTCCGTTGCACCGCTGAGATCAGTTAGGGATCTCTGGATTGTTGCGGCCTTTGCTGCCCCCCTTGCCCCACGTAGATATGCCTCTGCCTCAGCCGGTGTTTCCGATATGTAGGGCGCGTTTGCCCTGAACGACGAAATCTGTGTGATCTCCTCCCATTTTGCATCGGCTGCTTCTTCATTACCTGCGGCAGTCAAGTTTATGAAATCATCAACAGCCATATCCCGATGCGCGGCAGTGTTCCGGTCGCTTTCCCGTTCCGTTCGTTTTGTCGCCTGATTAAACAGGCCATTGAACCGGCGGCTTGTCTCGGTCCGGGCGTTGGCGAGCAGGTCTTCTTTCAGCGCCCGGGGAATGGTCTCGTCTTCTTCCAGCAGTTTGACATAGCTCTCGGCCGCATCTTTGAAGCCTGCGGGATCGAACTCATACTTGCGGGCCAGTTCAGTGAAACTCTCCGACATATCGATGCTGCGCTGGGACAGGTAGCTGGAGAACGCCGCCGCATTGTGAATATCCGCGTATTTGCCACCAAAGGGTGATCGCTCATCCACCTGCAACTGGCCGTTTTCATCACGATAGACCGCGTCAAACCCGGCTTCCTGCGCCTCCTTCTCGGCGGCGGGCTCGATGAACTCGGCCCCCAACCGCGCCAATTCGGACAGCGCTGCGAAACCCTGCCCGGCCTGCGGTGGTTCTGCGGCTACATTCGAAACCGCGCGCTTGCGGATAACCTCGGGTACTCGTGCCATTTGGATCTACCTCTGTTGTGTAATCCCACGATTGCCACCGACACGCGGTTGGCGCCATGCACCGGCGTGGACACGGCAAGCACCAGTGCATTTCGCGGGCCAGGCACCTCGGCCAAAACAGGGCCATGGACAAACCGAGCTTGAACAATCAATTGCGTAAAAGAGGATGGCGGATCGCCTGCACCAAAGGGAGCGAACTACATCTCGAATGCGTGTGTGCTGGCTGCACTGAGACCGCGACTATGTCGCTCGCTGATCCGCTGGAGCTACCCGATCCATGCGGCGCCAAGCACACCAATGGTTATCACGACGACACGTTCGAGCTTTACCGAAAGATGGTGAGAACACTCAGAGATAAGCGCAGCGTGCTGGGTCTAAGCCAAGAGGATCTGACTGCCGCTATGGGTGTCGCCGATGGATACGTCAACAAGCTGGAAAGCCTGGCACGTGTTGCGACATTCCCGACGTTGCTGCTCTGGGCGCAAACCCTTGGTTTGTCGATCACCACCACCCCGGCACCGCTGCCAAATGCCACGACACGTGCAATCGAGAGCCGTAGAGATCGCCCGTATCAGGCCAACCAAGCGAGATATAAGCATGCTTGATGACAGCCACACAGAGCCTAGCAGGGCGCGTTTTTACCACTACCCCGCCAAATCAGCGTTTGGCCCGCTGGACGAAGCCTCCGCGCCTCTCCGGGCATACCTTGATTTGCTCGGCACTACACCGAACCAGATCGAAACTTAGAAAGATGATTTGATGACGTCGATAAGCTCATATGTCAGCACCCCACCGAACTTCGACAACCTGCGCCTTGGCAAGAACACGGTGGAAGCGCTTGAGGCTATGGCCTGGCAGGGTATCCCCCTTCCCGAAGCCGCCAAGTTGGTGGGGATGCGACGAGGAAACCTCGAACGCGCATTCAATCTCCCGCAGGTCCGCCTGAGATATAACGAACTCACTCAGTATATACGCCAGAACGAGGGGCAGGCCGCGGTAGCCCGTATCCGGGAACTGGCCCGCACCGCAAGCAGCGAACGTGTAAGACTGGAAGCCAACAAGTGGTTAGCAGGAGTGGAGGGCGTAGCCCCCGTTAGCAGGGTGCAGGGTATATACCGGCATAACCACACGTTTGGGGGTTTCGAGTACGAGTTTCGTGATCCGCCGGACGACACCGATACAATAGAAGCAACGGTGGAAGAAGCCAGCAGTATACCCGCCGAAGATATGATCTATGACGATAAAGACTAAGCAAAGCCCTCCAATAGGTAGTGGAAAGTCCCTCACGGGCGGCAGCGCCGCTCTCTGTACCAAGCCAGATAAAAACAATAATTAATTGCCAATGACTGGCACAAAGTTTCGGTCGCAAAAAATATATTGAACTCAAATTATTACGCCGAAATCAGATAAGCTGTGGCAAGCGCCAATCGGCAAGGTTTCTAGGGTTAGGGAGATAAGGGATTTGCAGGAGTTGGCACTCGCACGACGCAAAAATAACCGTCACTTTGCCAACTCAAGCAGTTTGACGACACCCAGCGCCTGCGAACTCAAGTCGAGGCTGGCATCACCGGGGGAACGCTGCCTAATCTGGGGAGTAACACCCCGCCTAAGTTCTTGTGCTAGCTTCAATCGCCCCAATCAGATTGTATTGCGGACGAGCGAGATCGAACGGTTGTCGTATTACATCAGTCGTTCGCCTCTGTCAGAAATCTGGCAACTTCACATTGAGGCAATTCGTATTAAACGGCACGCCCAACGCAGCGCGGCAGCGGAGATCAGTATCCAGATCTGCGTGTATCGAGACCACGCGTGGCCAGCGCATACGAAGTTACCGTAGAAAGCGATGTCCGTCCTGTGTCGATATCAGGCAGCCTGAGGTTTTGAGTGTGTATGGTTCCCCCACCCGCTACCGCCGACAAGGTTAAATTGTCGTTCTCTTGACCCATCATCCCGGTACCTCAAAACCAAACCGCTTGAGGTGGTATCGGGCTTCCGCCATCCCTTTAGGGCTTTTTGCCAGTGATGGCGGGCACCGGCCATCCAGCAATGCGTTCTGGGCGTTGACATTCAGCCGGTCGAATTCATAGGTTTCATGCGAAGTGGAACTGAAATCTCGCCAAGCGCCTGAGCTAAGCCAGTTCTTCGCAAGCTGGATATATCTAGTCTCCGTCCGTTCGCGTTCGACACGCTGTCGATATAATTTTGCGGCCCTTAACAGTGTTTCGCTGTCAATCTCTTTGCGAGTCCTTTTGTAGTTTTTCAAGGCTTCGTCAGGTTGATCCTTTCTAGGATATACATCCCAAAACTCATCGAACTCTTCATTGAGACACTTAGTTTTTCTTCCTTTGGGTTCTTCTTGTAGTAGTTCTTGATCACCTTCTATGAAAGGATCCTCTGCCCCCTTTGGGGGTTTGGGGGTATCTGGTTTTAAATCTGGTTTACTATCTGGTAATGGTCTGACTTTTTTGTCAGATGCTCTGACATTCTGGTCAGATGCATTGACGCCTATGTCAGATGCAATGAATGCCGAGCAGTTGACAGAATACCATTTGGTCCGATCTCTTCGCTCCTCGTTGTATTCTCCGACGATGATGAGATCCGCATCCTGAAGCTTCTCCAAAGCCGTTCTTATCTGGCGTTCTGTGAAGTACGGGAATTGCCGAGAAAATGCCGGTAGGCTGTTGTAGGTCCATACGCGGCCTTCACGAATGTTTGCCCCATTGGCATGGTTCTTCTCACACCACCACAATAGGTTTTGGTAAATTACGGCGGCGTTTACACCGACCAATGATGCAATTTTTGGATCAAACGAGTGTCTGCTCATTTCCTACTTGCCTGCTTCTTGATTTGAAGCGGCGCGGGACGTATCTTGCTTTTGGTCGAAAACAAAATACCGAGCCCCCGCCGAGCTTTGCTGGTGGGGGTTTTGTTTAGGCGGCCAACTTTTCCGCCAGCCAACGATCAATGTCAGCTTGTTTCCAGCGTGCTGCCCCACCGATCTTAATCGGCTTTGGCATTTTGCCGTTTTTGACGTGCCGCCAGATCGTGCTGACCCCGAGGTTCAGCATGGCGGCGACGTCCTTGACGCTTAAAAGAGTGGTTTCCTGCATCATCCGGTGCCTCCAATGGTCTCAGATGATGCGAACTTATCTTCCGGATTACTCTTTGAGATGGGGGCTGAAAGTTAACCCCCACTTCGAAATTCAAGTGGTCGATACTTGCTGTAAAACGCGTTTCTTAGAGTTGAACCTGGAAATTTGAGCTCTGGAGTTGATGGTAAATCTATGGTTTTCGGAACCTTCCATGGTTCACGATCTATTTTGAGATTAGAGGCAACCACTCTATTGTCCAACATTTGGGACAGCGCCAGAAACCTAAAAAACTCACGTTCGGATGTTACCAATCTCCATAAGGTATCAACCCAAGTTTCTTGACTTGTTTCAAGCATCAGAATGTTGAGAGCTGCCCAAAGATGTGCCACATCTCGAAACTCGGAGAACACTCTCTTCACTGATCTTTCGTCAGACGAAAAAGCGCCGCGTTTACGGTTTCCGTTTCGATTTAGCCGTGAGACTGATTTTAAGAGTTCGGAAGTGAAGGCTATTGCCTTTCGCAAGCTTGGTTTTTCATGGTTGTTGACCATCCAATAAAGCTCCGAAAACACTACACCAGCGGTTCTAGCGCGCTCCGATAAACGAAACACCTCATCAAGCTGCACATTTACAGTTCGAGGCAGTTCGTCTCCTAGGAGCAGAGCTTCTGGGCGCTCGTTCTCTGCCGCATGCAAGGATTCAACAACCATCTGGTATGTAAACTTAGCGCTCAGAGGATCATTGGGATACACCATGGTGCAGAATGATCGCCATCCGACAAGTGTTCGAAACTCTCCACTCTTATCCAAGATCGGCAGTTCTCTCGAACTCATGCGCGCACCATCTGAACGACATCACCGGCCTTACCGGAGGCGTAAGCGCCCCAGGCTTCCATGAGGGCACGCCGACGCTCAAAGAGATCTGAACGTGCATAGGCCCGCTCCACTTGATCTCCGTAGGTGTGATGCAACGCAGCTTCCGCAACGGCGCGATCCACTTTGGAGCTTTCGCTGCACCAGTCCCGGAAGGTCGAGCGGAAACCATGGGTTGTAAGGCCCTCGCGTTTCATTCGGTTCATCAGGGCTTTGAATACGGTATCTGACATTGGCTTGGCCCGGCCGTCCTTGCCACGCTGGACGCTAGGAAAGACAAGCTCCCTATCAAGCCCTTTCACCCTCTCCAATACTTCCAGCGCCTCCGAACAAAGCGGGACACGGTGCGGCAGGCGTCGTTTCGTTCTATCGGCTGGGACTGTCCAAACACCGTCCACGATTTCTTCCCAGCGCGCGCCGCGGGCTTCGCCGGATCTGACAGCGGTCAGGATAATGAATTCCAAGCATCTCGCCGAGATACCGTCACGGTCACCAAGATCAGCAACGAACCCAGGCAGATCCTGCCAACGTAGGGACGCCATATGTTCGGGCCGGTGTTTGATAGCTGGTAGTGCTTTGACTACGCCGTTGACTGGGTTTTCGTGAGGGTAATGACCAGCACCCTTCGCCCAATCGAAGACCGATGCGATCCGCTGTTTAACTCGCTTTGCGGTATCGTGTTTCGCCGCCCAAATCGGTGAAAGCGCAGCAAGCACATCTGCGGGCGTCACAGTTTCAATCGGCCTTTCGCCGAAATGCGGGAACACGTCATTTTCTAATGAGGCTATCCACTTCTTGGCGTGTTTCTCATTGCTCCACGTTGGGAGAAGACCCTTGTGCACTTTTCGAGCCGCTTGCTCGAATGTTAGTTCCCCTCGCTTACGCACCGCGTCAGGATCGCCGCCCTCGCGGGCGATTTTTCTTAATTCGCGGGCTTGTTCACGCGCCTCCAAAAGCGACACAAGATTTGCGGATCCCAACCCTAGTTCGCGGCGCCGACCGTGAACAATAGTTCGAAGTATCCATGATTTCGCGCCATTTGGACCCACTCGCAGGTATAGACCCTCGCCGTCGCCATACATTCCGGGCTCTTGCAGACTGCTGATTTTCTTTACGGTTAGCTTGGGCATCAGGTTCCTTCGATCCGTCCAACCAGTTTTTGTCCCACCAGTTCTTGTCCCGCCATTTGTCCCACCTGCGGTGGTGGGACAGCGTGAAACAGACTGATAACGCTTGATAGCGAGTGAGATTGAACATATCAATATTGCAAGAGAAATCGAGACAGAATGGGAAAAGGTGAGAGACCAATTTGGTAGCCTCCTCCGCTACCAAAATTCCCGACAACAGATGGTTTGAATGTCCCCTTGGCGGGCTCATTGGGCGTTGAGCGCTGGGATTGTTGCTAAAGCCCCGACAGATCCACCAGTGGCGTGGCGCGGGTGACGTCGAATGTGTGCAGCCCATCAGACCGCTCGACACTGACCTGAAACTTCTGAGTTGCTTCGAACCGATCAAAATAGGCGAATTCGATTGTGTTCAGCGCCTCGATGCTCTGACATTGGATCACGTAATCGGCCTGAAACTCGGACAGTTCGGGGGTCTCGGATGGGCTTGTTTCGGCTCCGATCGCCTGGGTTGGCGCACCCTGCGCATCAGATGTCAGGGCCACATTCGCCGAGGCAGTAAAGCATCCGGCTTCTTCCGGAAGTACGAACAACTCCAATGGCTTAGACAGGTCCGAAATTGCCACCGCAACCATGGCGCGGTCCTCATCCGAGGCGGCAGGCCGCTCGAACCCGACAATATCCGCGCTGGGAACTGCCAGAGACAGTGCAAACTCGGCACCCGAAAATTGAATGGCTAACCGTCCGGTCCCACGTTCAGGCTGGCTTTCCAGCTGCGTTGCCTGGGCCGTGACAGCCGCCGGCAAAAGGGACAATGCCAAAACCGCGCATTTCATTAACCAAGTACCACCAAAATAGAATCACACCGATCAGTTTAGCCCGAATCCCCTGTTGCGCAACGCAAGCCCCGCGTTCAGGCCTCGCCAGATATGGGGAATAAGCGGGTGATTGCTACCTTGCCCGGCTTAATTTCCGACAATAAAACTCAGGTTGACAAATCTGACTTAATCACTCAGTTATTGATACATAACTCTATGTGGCCACTCGCCCACTTAGCCGTTTCTGACAGGAAAGACTGAACCCTCATGACCAGATTATTGACCGCTGCCAGCGCTTTAACACTTTGTGCCGCA
Source organism: Ruegeria sp. C12 (assembly GCF_056537745.1). Classification (NCBI taxonomy): domain Bacteria; kingdom Pseudomonadati; phylum Pseudomonadota; class Alphaproteobacteria; order Rhodobacterales; family Roseobacteraceae; genus Ruegeria; species Ruegeria sp. C12. Next base: position 299,507 of record NZ_JBQFSA010000001.1, on the reverse strand, counting down.
ACCAGCGCCTTGGCCGGTGATGCACCCGCAAAAGCCGATGTTCTGAACACCTATGCCGACATCGCCGAAGCCAAATATGACGACAGCCTGATCGCGGCAAAATCGCTGCAAGCGGCCGTTAACGCCCTGATCGCCGATCCGTCGGATGCCACGCTGAACGCCGCCCGCGCGGCCTGGCTGGCGGCGCGTGTTCCCTACCAGCAGACCGAGGTCTATCGCTTTGGCAATGCCATCGTTGATGACTGGGAAGGCAAGGTGAACGCATGGCCGCTGGACGAAGGGATGATCGACTATGTTGACGCCTCTTACGGTGGGCCCAGCGACGAAAACGAGTTCGCCGTTCTGAACGTCATTGCCAACCCAAGCTTTGATCTGTCGGGCAACACGGTTGACGCGTCCCAGATCACGCCGGAGCTGCTGGCCGACACGCTGCACGAGGCAGATGGGGTCGAGGCAAACGTCGCCACCGGCTACCACGCGATCGAGTTCCTTTTGTGGGGTCAGGATCTGAACGGCCACGGTGCTGGCGCGGGCAACCGTCCGGCCACCGACTATGCGCAGGGCGATGACTGCACCAACGGCAATTGCGACCGCCGCGCGCAATATCTGAGCGCTGCCACCGATCTGCTGGTCAGCGATCTGGAATGGATGGCGGCACAGTGGGCCGAAGGTGGAGAAGCCCGCGCCGCTCTGACCCAAAACGAAGACGCTGGCATCAGTGCAATCCTGACCGGCATGGGTTCGCTGTCATATGGGGAAACCGCAGGTGAACGCATGCGGTTGGGCGTGATGCTGAACGATCCAGAAGAAGAGCATTCGTGCTTTGCCGACAACACCCATAACGACCACTACTATAACGGGGTTGGCATCCAGAACGTCTATCTGGGCAGCTATACCCGTATCGACGGTACGCCGGTCAGCGGCGCATCGCTGTCGGAGCTGGTGATCGCAAGCGATCCTGCGCTGGACGCGGAAATGAAGACCAAGCTGGCAAACACGATGCTGGCGCTTGGCGTGATGAAATCGACCGCCGAGGCCGGATTTGCCTATGACCAGATGCTGGAACGCGGCAATGCCGGTGGCGAGGCGCTGATCATGGGCGGCGTCAACGGCCTGATCGACCAGACCAAGACCATCGAACGCATCGTCACAGCACTTGAGCTTGACAACATCGAGTTCGAAGGCTCGGACAGCCTGGACAACCCCGACGCGGTTTTCCACTAAACGGCCCCGTCGGTCGGAAACGGGGCGACACCTCGGTTCCGACCGGTCTGGTCACGAAGACGTATGAAAGCGCGCTGGACCTGAAACAAATAACCTACTATTTAAGTAAGAAATCTAACGAGCCTCGATTCGCCATGATCGTATGCCACTGCACCAACATCTCTGACCACGACATCCGCGCCGCGATTGACTGGATGCGCGCGGCGGATTCGCAGGCCATCATCACGCCGGGCAAAATCTACCACGCCCTCGGAAAGTCGGCGGATTGCGGCGGGTGCATGCCGCTTTTCCTAGACACGATGCGTTCAAGCGATAATCTGGAAGTCCCCATGCAACTCCGCGCGTTGCGCAGCGGAGTATCACAGGAGAAAGCTGATGAAGGGCGATCCCAAGGTCATAGAATATCTCAACAAATCCCTGCGGCATGAACTGACCGCGGTCAGCCAGTATTGGCTACACTACAGGCTTCAGGAAGATTGGGGCCTTGGCCATATGGCCAAGAAAAGCCGCGAAGAAAGCATTGAGGAGATGGGGCACGCGGACAAGCTGATTGAGCGCATCATCTTTCTGGAAGGTCACCCGAACCTGCAAAAGCTGGACCCGCTGCGTATCGGTCAGAACCCAAAGGAAACGTTGGAGTGTGATCTGGCCGCCGAACTGGACGCTCGTGCCCTTTATGCCGAAGCGCGCGACTATTGTAGGGAAGCCGGGGACTACGTCTCTATGATGCTGTTCGAAGGATTGATCGCAGATGAGGAAGGCCATATCGACTTCCTGGAAACGCAGCTCGACCTGTACGAAAGGATCGGCGAAGCCAATTATGCGCAACTCAACGCATCGAAAATGGACGAAGGCGAATAGTCTTTTTGCCCTGTCAGTGGCCGCCCTGGCGGCCACCCCGGCCCTGCCTGCTGAAACCCAAAACCTTCCCCTGCAGGACCTTCACCTGAACATCACCCCCCGCACCGATGACGAACGCGCCCGCGTTGAGGCGGTCACTGCACCGCCGCAGGACTTCAGCGTGCCGCAGCGGTTCGAAGACCTGCCCGCCGGGGCCGCAACGGTTCGCGTGCGCAACGATGCGGATGCGTTTTCCCAACCCTCGGGCAACCTAAGCTTTGAGCAAGAGCTTGATTTCAAGGTCGGCAACGGGCTGTTCAAGAAAATCTGGGTGTCGTCGCCGTCATCGACGCTGGCATCTGACGGGTTGGGTCCGCTTTACAACGCGCGGTCCTGCCAGCGGTGTCACATCAAGGACGGGCGCGGGCACACGCCGAACGGGCCGGATGACAATGCGGTGTCTATGTTCCTGCGAGTCTCCATACCGGGCGGCCCAAACGACGGCTTTCCCGAGATCAAGGATTATATCGCGACCCTGCCAGAGCCGACATATGGTGGCCAGATGCAAGACTTCGCGCTGGCCGGACACCCGGCGGAATACCAGTTGGACATCACTTACGAAGAGGTCCCGGTCGCGCTGTCGGACGGCGAAATCGTGTCGTTGCGCCGCCCGACCTATCGGGCCGCCGATCTGGGCTATGGTCCGTTGCACCCGGATGCGATGCTCAGCCCCCGCGTCGCGCCGCAGATGATCGGCCTTGGTTTGCTGGAGGCGATCCCGGTCGCTGATCTTCTGGCCAAAGCCGACCCCGAAGATTCGGATGGCGATGGGATCTCGGGCCGGGCGAACATCGTCTGGTCGGCAGAATACGATGTCCCCATGATGGGCCGGTTTGGGCACAAGGCGGGCATGCCAACGATCATGGAGCAGTCAGCGGCGGCCTTTGCCGGGGATATCGGCATCTCAAGCCCACTGTTCCCGGCCCCGCACGGGGATTGTACCGACGCGCAGATCACCTGCACGGACGCGCCGCATGGCGATGATGACACGCGCGGGTTTGAGATCGATCAGATCGGCATGGATCTTGTGGCCTTCTACAGCCGCAATCTGGGCGTGCCCGGCCGCCGCGACGTAGATAACCCTGAGGTTCTGCGCGGCAAAGAGGTGTTCTACACCACGGGCTGCACCGCATGCCACACGCCGTCCCATGTGACACACCGCATGGACGACCGGCCCGAACAGAGTTTTCAGTTGATCTGGCCCTATACCGACCTGCTGCTGCACGACATGGGCGAAGGTCTGGCCGACAACCGCCCCGAAGCCCGCGCAACCGGTCGCGAATGGCGCACGCCTCCGCTGTGGGGCGTTGGCCTGACCGAACGAGTCTCGGGCCACACGCAATTCCTGCATGACGGGCGCGCCCGCAATCTGCTGGAGGCGATCCTGTGGCACGGGGGCGAGGCGCAGGCGGCGCGCCATGCCGTCGTCTCAATGCCCAAGGCCGACCGGGACGCCCTGATCCGTTTCCTTGAGAGCCTTTGACATGCGCATACTGCCCCTCATCGCCGCATCACTGATGCTACCGGTTAGCGCTTTGGCACAGGATCGTTCCGCAATCCTGCTGGATGCGACCCAGTCGCATATCCTGCCCCGGTTCGCCGAACTGGCGGATACCGCCGACGCGCTGGCCGAGACTGCACAGCAGGACTGCGAACCAACCTCACCCGCCCTGCGCGCGGCCTATGGCGCGTCTTTCGACAGCTGGATTTCCCTCAGCCATTTACGCTTTGGACCGACCGAGGTGGATGACCGTGCTTTTGCCATGGCCTTCTGGCCCGACACCAAAGGGTTTACCTCCAAGGCCCTGTCGCAGCATATCACCGCCGAAGACGCGGCCGTTGAAAGCGTTGAGGTCTACGCCGAAACCTCGGTGGCTGGGCGTGGGTTCTTTGCTTTGGAGCGGATGCTGTTTGACCCTGCGTTTGCCGATCAGGGCAGTGCTGCTTACCGCTGCGCCCTGATTCAGGTGATCACAGCGGATATTGACGCCAATGCCCGCGCGATGGCCGATGACTGGCAGACCTACGCCCCCAGCCTGACCCAACCCGGCGTCAACAGTCGCTATAGGACGCAGGATGAGGCACTGCAGGAGTTGTTCAAGGCGCTCTCGACCGGTCTTGAGTTCACCGCATCAACAAGGCTGGGGCGACCGCTCGGAACATTCGACCGCCCGCGTCCCAAGCGGGCCGAGGCGCGACGCTCTGAACGATCCTTGCGGCATGTGGAACTGTCGCTGATCGCGCTGCGCGATCTGGCGGCGCGGTTATCCTCTGATCACCCCGAGGTCGCCTCCGATCTGGACGCCGCCTTCGCTCGCGCGATAGGCACTGCACGGTCGATTGATGATCCGGCATTGGCCGGCGTGGCGGACCCTGCGGCGCGGTTTCGGATCGAAGCCCTGCAACAATCCATCACCGACATCCGCACCATCGCCTCAACCGAACTTGGCCCGACCCTTGGGATCAGCGCAGGCTTCAACTCATTGGACGGGGACTGAGCCTTGACCAGTCGCAGGCGTTTTCTTGCCGGGTTGGCGGCGGCGAGCATCACCCCGATCCGGGGATGGGCTTCCGTTGGCGCGCCAGACTATCTGGCTGCAGGGCTGTTCCCCGACGGTTCATTCCGTCTGGCGGGGTTGACCGCCGATGGAGATATCCTGTTCGCCCTGCCCCTGCCCGCGCGCGGCCACGCCGCCGCCGCACATCCGAACAAAGCGCAGGCTGTCGCCTTCGCGCGCCGCCCCGGAACCTTCGCCGTTGTGATCGATTGCGCCAACGGCACGGAACTGGCCCGGCTTGAAGCCCCGGAGGGGCGACATTTCTACGGGCATGGCACGTTTTCGGCCGATGGCATGCACTTCTTTGCCACCGAAAACGACTATGAAGCCGGTACCGGAAAAGTTAGCATCTGGGACGCGGACAGTTTTGAACGTCTGGGTGAGTTCTCGTCTGGCGGCGTTGGCCCCCATGACATGCGACTGATGCCAGACGGGCAGTCGCTGGTGATCGCCAATGGCGGGATTGAAACCCATCCGGACACCGGACGCACCAAACTGAACCTGCCGGTGATGCGCCCGAATCTGAGTTACCTCGATCTGTCCGGAACACTGCTGGAACAGGTGGAACTGCCGCGCGCCATGCACAAGAACTCGATCCGGCATCTGGCCGTACGCGATGACGGGCTTGTCGGTTTTGCGATGCAATGGCAGGGCAGTGCGTCCGAGCATCCTCCGCTGGTGGGTCTGCACCGCCGGGGTGAAGCTGCGACGCTGCTATCGGCCCCCGAAGCGGATCAAAGCCGGTTACAGGGATATGCAGGCAGTATAGCGTTTTCAGCCGATGGGACGGCCATCGCCATCACCTGCCCGCGCGGCAACGCCCTGCACCGGTTCGATGTGCAAACTGCGGCCTTCCTGGACGCCTTCGCCTTGAACGATGTCTGCGGTCTTGGGACCGGTCCGGGCGGGTTGGTCTTCACTACAGGAACCGGCCTTGTCGGCACGCTGGACGGGTCGCAGACACAGATCCTGACGCGGTCTGATTGCCAATGGGACAACCATCTGATCCCGATCCGCAGTTTCGCATAAAATTCGGCAATCCCCGTCACATAGTTTACACTTGGAAGAATCAAACTGCTGCCGTATTGGCGGGCGCGAAACCGGCACCCTACGTTAAGGACTGACTTGATTGAAACACACGCCCGATGCACCGCATTCCATCTACGGGGTTGAGAAATGGGGCAAGGGCCTCATCGAGGTGACGGAGGCGGGCGAGATCGGTCTGCGCAATCCAATGGCCCCCGAGGCCGAGGCGATCAGCTTGCCCGCTATTCTGACCGATCTGGACGACCGCGGCATCAAGGCCCCGATGCTGCTGCGCGTGACGTCCTATCTCGAACATGAAATCGCGCATCTGAACGAAAGCTTCCGCGATGCGATTGCCCGCACCGGCTACCAAGGGGCGTATCGCGGCGTATTTCCGATCAAGGTGAACCAGCAGGCGCAGGTGGTCGACCGGATCGTCGAATTCGGCAAGACATACGACTACGGGCTCGAGGCCGGGTCGAAACCCGAACTGGTCATCGCCCTTGCCCACCGGCTGTCGCGCGACGCGCTGATCGTCTGCAACGGCGTCAAGGATGCCGAGTTCATCCAGCTTGCCATCCTCAGCCGCAAGATCGGCTTCAATACGGTGATCGTGCTGGAAAGCCCGAAAGAGGCCGACACGGTGATCGAGGTCTATAACGAGTTGGGCATCGAACCGCTGCTGGGCGCGCGGGTGAAACTGACCAACCAGATCAGCGGCAAATGGGAGGAAAGCTCGGGCGACCGATCCGCCTTTGGCATGAACACCGACCAGTTGGTGGCCACCGTGGACAAGCTGAAGGAGGCCGGGCTGCTGCATTGCCTGAAACTGCAGCACTCGCATTTGGGCAGCCAGGTGCAGGACGTCAACGACGTGCGCCGCGCCGTGGGTGAGGCGTGCCGTTATTACACCGAACTGACCCGAGAGGGCGTTCCGCTGACCCATCTGGACCTCGGCGGCGGCATGGGCGTGGACTATACAGGCGAGAAAAAGGCCGCCGAAAACTCGATCAACTACACGGTCGAGGAATACTGCGCCAATGTGGTCGAAACCGTCGCCTATGCGCTGGACGAGGCCGAAGTGCCCCACCCCACGCTGGTCACCGAAAGCGGTCGCGCGGTGGTGGCGACATCGTCCATGCTGGTGTTCAACGTGCTGGAAAGCACGCTGTATGACGCCCCCAACGGCCCCGAAGTGGAACCCGACGACCATCACATGGTCTCGGACCTTGCCGCCGTGCATGGCTATCTGTCCAGCGACCGGCTGCAGGAATGCTGGAATGACGCCAATTTCTATCGCAATGAACTGCGCGCGCTGTTCAGACGCGGCTATGTCGACCTGCGCCAGATGGCCCGCGCCGAACGCATCTATCTGTCGCTGATGGCCCGCCTCAAGGCGCTGGCGGCAAGCGACGAGCTGGACACGGATGTAGACGACCAGCTTGAGAAAGTGGCCGATATCTACCACTGCAACTTCTCGCTGTTTCAATCCCTGCCTGACGTCTGGGCCATCGATCAGCTGCACCCGATCGTGCCACTGCAAGGGCTGAACGACACCCCCGACCGCCGCGCGGTCCTGTCCGACATCACCTGCGACAGCGACGGCAAGATCGACCGTTTCATTCTGGCCGACGGTGTCTCGCCCAGCCTGCCGGTGCATTCCCTGCCCGAGGATGGCGAATATTGTATGGGCGTCTTCTTTGTCGGCGCCTATCAGGAAACACTGGGCGATCTGCACAACCTGTTCGGCGACACCAATGTCGTCACCATCGACCTGCGCGCCGATGGCGGTTTCGACCTGCTGCACGAACAAGAGGGCGACACCATCAGTCAAGTCCTGTCCTATGTCGAGTTCGACCCGCAGGACTGCGTCGCCGCCTTCCGCAAAATGGTGGACGAGGCGATCTCGACCGGTACTCTGCTGGCCAAAGACCGCAAAACCCTGATGGCCGCCTACCGCGACAGCATCAACGGCTACACCTATTACGAATAACCCGAGAGGAGAGGACACCATGGGCAAAACACTGGTTGTCGGCGCAGGCGGCGTATCCCACGCTGCTGTGCACAAGATGGCGATGAATTCGGACATCTTCACCGAAATCACTCTGGCCAGCCGCACGAAATCGAAATGCGACGCCATCGCCGCAGCCGTCAAGGACCGCGTCGGCGTGGACATCAAAACCGCCGAACTGGACGCCTATAAGGTCGAGGACACGGTCAGGCTGATCAAGGAAACCGGGGCGGAAATCCTCGTGAACCTTGCCCTGCCCTATCAGGATCTGGTGCTGATGGACGCGTGTCTTGAGGCAGGTATCCACTATCTCGACACCGCGAATTATGAGCCCGAGGATGAGGCCAAGTTCGAATACCACTGGCAATGGGCCTATCAGGAACGGTTCAAAGAGGCCGGCCTGACCGCCATCCTCGGCTCGGGCTTCGATCCGGGCGTGACCAGCGTGTTCGCCACGTGGCTGAAGAAACACAAGCTCGACACCATCCGCCAGATCGACGTTCTGGACGCCAATGGCGGCAGCAACGATCAGGAATTCGCCACCAACTTCAACCCCGAGATCAACCTGCGCGAAGTGCTGGCCGAAGTGCGCCACTGGGAAAATGGCGAGTGGAAACACTCTCCCGCGATGACCCACAAGGTCGAGTTTGACTTTCCCGCCATCGGCCCCAAGAACATGTACCTGATGTATCACGAGGAACTGGAGTCGCTCTCGACCCACTTCCCCGAGATCGAGCGCGCGCGCTTCTGGATGACTTTCGGCGACGCCTACATCACTCACGCCAAGGTGCTGGAAAACGTTGGCATGACCCGCATCGACCCGGTGATGCATGACGGCAAGGAAATCATCCCGATCCAGTTCCTGAAAACCCTGCTGCCCGATCCCGGCGATCTGGGCGCGGAAACCAAGGGCAAGGCCTGCATCGGCGACATCGCCACAGGTCAGGCCAAGGACGGCTCGGGCGAGAAGACCTACTACATCTACAACATCTGCGACCACGAAGAATGCTATGCCGAGGTCGGCAGTCAGGCCGTCAGCTACACCACCGGCGTCCCCGCCATGATCGGTGCCGCTCAGGTGCTGAAAGGCAACTGGCGCGAACCCGGCGTGTGGAACATGGAACAGCTGGACCCGGACAACTTCATGGACATGCTGAACGAACACGGTCTGCCCTGGCAGGTCCACGAGCTTGACGGCCCGGTCGATTTTTAACTTCATCTTTTCCTAAATACTCCGGGGGGTCCGGGGGGCTGGCCCCCCGGCCTCTCCAATTCAGGAGACGCCGGTTATGTCCGACATGATGACCACACAAGCCGGAGACGCCGGCGCCTTCCGCAATTTCGACCTCGCCCGCGTCCCTACGCCCTGCTTCGTGGTCGATGAAAGGGCGGTCGAACGCAACCTGACCATCCTCGCCGATATCGGCGCACGGTCCGGCGCGCATGTCCTCAGCGCGCTCAAGGCGTTTTCGATGTTCTCGCTGGCCCCGCTGGTGCGTCAGCATCTCGGCGGCACCTGCGCCAGCGGCATATTCGAGGCACGTCTGGGCCGCGAAGAATATGGCGGTGAGGTCGCCACCTTCTGCGCCGGGTACAAAGACGCCGACATGGATGAAATCCTGTCGCTGTCCGACCACATCATCTTCAACAGCCCGGCCCAGAAGGACCGCTTTCTCGCCAAAGCCCAAGCCGCCAATGTGCAGGTGGGCCTGCGCATCAACCCGGAACATTCCGAAGGCGAGATCCCCAAATACGACCCCTGCGCCCCCTGCTCGCGCCTTGGGACGCCGGTCAGCCAAATGACCTCTGAGACGCTGCAAGGAGTCGACGGCCTGCATATGCACACCCTCTGCGAACAGGGCTTCGAGCCGTTACAGCGCACATGGGCCGCCGTCGAACCCAAGCTCGCCCCGTTCATGGACCAGCTCAAATGGCTGAACTTCGGTGGCGGCCATCATATTACCCGCGATGACTATGACCGCGACGGGCTGGTCGCTTTCATCAAGGCGATCCGGGCAAAACACAACATCGACGTCTATCTCGAACCCGGTGAGGCCGTCGCGCTGGACGCGGGCATACTGGTAGGTGAAATCCTCGACCTGCCCACCAATGGCATGAACCTTGCAATCACCGATATTTCGGCCACATGCCATATGCCCGACGTGATCGAAGCCCCCTATCGCCCCGCCCTGATGGACGAGGCCGAGGCTGGCCATACCTACCGCCTCGGGGGTCCGTCCTGTCTGGCGGGCGACGTGATCGGCGATTACACATGGGACAAACCGCTGGAGATCGGCCAGCGTTTCGCCTTCCTCGATCAGGCGCATTACTCGATGGTCAAAACAAACACCTTCAACGGTGTTCCCCTGCCGACCATCGCCCTATGGAACAGCGAAACGGATGCGCTGAAGATCATCAAACAGTTCGGCTATGACGACTTTAAGGACCGCCTCTCATGAGCATTTTCCTCGACAGTGAACTGACCGCATCCGAGCGCAGCGAAGACGCCCGTTTCCGCGTGATCCCGGTGCCGCTGGAACGCACCGTTTCATACGGCTCGGGCACCGCCAAAGGCCCCGAAGCGATCATCGAGGCCAGCAGCGAGCTGGAACGCATCACCGGCCACGCCGAACCCTGCGTCGAGGGCATCTTTACCGAAGAGCCCGTCGATTGCGACGCCGCCCTGTCCGAAATCATGGAACGCATCGCCCAGCGCACCGAATCCGCCATACGCGCAGGCAAAGTCCCGGTCACGCTGGGCGGCGAGCATTCGCTCAGCTACGGCGCAGTGATGGGGGTGGTGCGGGCGCTGAACCAGCCCATCGGCATCGTCCAGATCGACGCCCATGCCGACCTGCGCAACGCCTATCAGGGGGAAAAGCACTCTCACGCCTCGGTCATGCACCTGCTTGCCGAAGAAGGCATCCGGCTGGCCCAGTTCGGCGTGCGTGCCTTTTCCACCGAAGAGGCGCAAAGCCGCCTGAAGAACCGCGTCTTTCACGTAGACGCCGAGGAATTGGTCACTGGCAACATCCACGCGATCAACCTGCCCGAAGATTTCCCCGAACTGGTCTATGTCAGCTTTGATGTGGATGGGCTGGACCCGTCACAGATGCCCGCGACGGGTACGCCTGTTCCCGGTGGCCTGGGCTATTATCAGGCGCTGCGGCTGGTCGAACACGCCCTCAAAGGCCGCAAATGCGTGGGCTTCGACGTGGTCGAACTGGCCCCGGACGGCAATGCCGCCTGGGACTTTACCGCCGCACAGATCGTCTATCGCCTGATGGCGGCCTGTTAACCCTCGGCCGTTTCGTTCAGTTCCATGTGCCCTTCGCCCTTGTTCAGGACACGGCGCAGCATGGGTTCAAAGAATTCCAGCGGTTTGGTCGGATAGTCCGGGTCGAACGCTTTCTGATCGTATTCATGGCAGAAATGGCGGCAGTCCTCCCAATAGGGGCTGTCGCGATACCTGTCGCGCGCGTTGCGGTCGCCGCCAAGGTGATGGTTGTAATAGTACCCTTGGAACACGCAATGATGTTTGAGAATCCAATAGGTTTTCTCGCTGACATAGGGTTTCATCATCGCCGCTGACAGTTCACCGTGATTGTACGGCGACAGAATATCGCCCGTGTCATGGATCAGCGCGGCGACCACCAGTTCCTCATCCGCCCCATCCTCATAAGCGCGCGTGGCGGCCTGCAGGCTGTGCTGATAACGGTTCACCGGATAGGGCGTCCAGTCCTCGTCCAGCGACCGGATTGCATCCAGGATCCGATCCGGCAGGGCCGCGTTATACGCCTCTTCATACTCCATAACGGCGTCCCAGTCGGCTTTGGTCGCCTCTTCGAAACTGGTCCAGGTGGGTTTGTGGCTTTTGTCCAGCATGACATGTCCTTTGGCTTGCGTGTTGGCATCAGAATACTGCACGCTGGCCATCCAAAAAAATGAATTGATTTTATCGGATCGATCAAAAAATACTTTCGATATGCAAACCAAAGCTCTGGAAACTTTTCTATGTGTGGCAGAGACCGGCGGATTTCACGCCGCCGCCCGAAAGCTGAACGTCACACAAACCGCCGTCAGCGCCCGGATACGCGCGCTTGAGGAGGCGACGGGCAAGCCCCTGTTCTCGCGCGGGGCCGGAGGGACGGCTTTGACCGAGTATGGCCGTCAGTTCAAACCGTATGCCGAGCAGATGCTGTCCCTGTGGTCCTTTGCAGCCAATGATCTGCCCGATCAGGTTCACAACCGGCTGGCGCTGCGCCTGGGTGCCCAACTTAGCGTCTGGGACCCGTTGCTTGTTGATTTGGCCGTGCGCTTCGAACAGCGGTTCGGGCAATTGCTGCTGACCCTGAATTATGATCACGACCTGAATATGGTCGATGCGGTTGCAACCCATGTTCTGGATGCGGCTCTGACCCACGAAAGACCCGTGGACCGGCGCGTGATCTGTCACGAACTTCCGCCAGAACGCCTGTGTCTGGTTGAAAGCAAGGCGAACACGAAATCCGATCAGGTTTTCGTCAACATAGAACTGGGCGAGGCCTATCAGGATCACGTCAGATCCACCGCGCGCCGCGCATCCGGGCAGACGATTTTTCTGGGCAATTGCCTGATGGCCCTGCGCTATCTTCTACAGCGCGGCGGCTATGGATATTTCCCCGACTATGTCATCACGCAGCATTTGAACTCGGGCGAGTTATTGCGCGTGACGGGCGCGCGCGATTTGATGCTGCCGGTGTATCTGGTGGTGCGCATGGACAATGAAGAGGTCGAGAACATCCTGCAATGCCTGTCAGACCTCCGCCAGTGATCTCAGGCTGGCGAGGGCAATGGCGTCCCGTCTCGGGTCCGTTTGCGCAACAAAGGCCTGCCTGCGATCAGCAGGAACAGCGCCGACACGATCACTCCGATAACAGCAGGAACGTAGAGCAGGCCCCACAGCCTTGGATCATCGATAACAACTGGTGACACGAAACCTCGAACCCCTTCGAGCAGGACCAGGATGGTAAAGGCACCCAGAATCTGGGGCCAGAGCCCAAATCGGGAAAAGCTGCCCAGCATCAGCGTTGAATACCCTGCCAGCGACACCGCGATACATATGGCAATCCATGAGAATCGCTGGTGCAACTCTTCGACCAGATGGCCCCGGCTGTGCCGTTCGGCCTCTTCCACCGACTTCATGTCATAGATCAGCTCGGCGGTTGAAATCGCCTCGAGGCTGCGGCGGGTCATGCCACCGGATCGCGTAAGGTCCGAGATGTCGTAGGACGCATCCTGAAACAGGGTCGACGACAGGGTCCGACCCTCTTGGTTCAGGCGCAGCGCGAGCCCGTCCACCATGACCAGATGGATGCCCGCGCTATTGTTGACCAGATAGGCGGTCGCGCTGGAATAGCTGACCGCATTTTCCGGATCGCGACGATCAGAGACAAAAACCTCTTTCAGCGTGCCATCCAGATCGATGCGCCCGATATAGACGGTAACATTCTCGGCCGGATGCAGGAACTCGCCTTCGTTCAGCAACTGAGCGGTCACGTCGCCTGCAACCTCGGCTTGTCTGATCTCAAGCTGTTCGACCGAGGCCGGGCGCAGAAACACACTGATCACCGCCATCATCAAACCTGTGATCAAGCCGAACAGAACCACCGCCCGCGCCAACCGCCAGGGGCTGGACCCGGTCGCCAGCATCACCGTCAACTCGCTTTCCCGGCTCAGACGGTTGGTGACGTACACCGCCGCCGCAAACACGGCCATTGGCATCACGGTGCGGATCAGAGTGGGTAAGGTCAGCGCGGTGAATTCCAGAAACACCATCGCCGACTGCCCGCCGCTGATCACGCTGTCAAACAGGCTGACAGACCGGGTAACCCAGAAGACCCCGACAAGGACCAGAGTGAAAAAGCCGAACAGAATCAGCAATTGCCGCAGGAAATATCCATCGAAACGCGACATGGGCCCTCTTTCCGGTTTCTGTTCTGCCGGGACATTAGGCCATTCATCCGCCAGAGGAAACCGGGTTCCGCGCGATGAACGCCCGCGCCCAAGATACCTGTTTAGGGGAAGTGACAGCGGCAGGCAGCCAATCTGCACGCTTCGGGCTTACCAATAGACTTGTAACATGTAGCAGTAGCCAAGTGGCCGATCTGAGGCTAGCCAACGGCGGCAGCCCTCACTGGCTTGGCTTTCCAACTGTGACGCTGTTTAAACAAAGTTGAATTCTTGGTCAGGTATCTGATTGTCGGCAATGCCATGAAAACGCGGTTCGGTCGCGCGATTGGTGGCAAAATAAGAAGCAGGGCCAAATTTCCACGTGGGAACAAGGTTCAACACATAGCAGAGGGCGACGTGGCAAATCAGGAAGAAGCTAATAAGAAGATAGTCTATTTGCACGTGGGGCACGCCAAAACAGGCACGTCCGCACTTCAGACGTTTTTTGCCCGACACACTGAAGAGCTATCTCAAGCGGGAATCTACTATCCACCTCTGGTCGATTTGACCGATGCTATCAAGGGAAAGGCCACAGGCGGCAACGGTACGCCCCTGGGTTCCGTCCTGGCAAAAGACATCGAAGAAACAAGTATCTTCAAAAGAAAAGAGGCTGTTCGAGAAACGGTAGGCGACTTTGTCGCTCGAAATTTGGCGGTGTTTCAAAGGAATGAGCCGCATGTCCTGATCTCAAGCGAATTCCTGCAGGCTTTTGACAGCAAGCGTTTGAAAGAATTTGCGTTGGAGTTGCAAAACTTGGGCTTTGCAACTCACATCGTGTTTTTTGCCAGAAACTACAGTGAGCTATTATTTTCAAGCTGGCAGCAAGGCATCAAACGCGGTCGATTTACCGGTGACTTTCGTCAGTTTATTGAAGCCGCAGAAGACACTATGGGCGCAACTATGGAAGAGATTTTAGCCGCCCAAAGATTGGGTTTGACCTTTGATGTCTTTAACTACGACGATGCCAAACGCGACATATGCAGCTTCTTCTTGGAAAAGGTTCTGAACCTACCACCTGGGAACTGGCCAACAGTGAGCCCTCTCAGGGTCAATCGATCGTTAACTGAACGCGAAAGTCAGTTTCTTCGAATGATAAACGGCGTATTTGATCATGCAACTTATCCGCTGATTGCGGATCGTCTGATCGAGGCTTCCCCGGAACTCGAATTTAGTCATGGTCCATCACCGGATGACATTGCTATCGTCAATCAGAAATTTGCAAAACAAACGGCACTTATTAATCAACAAATCAAGGGAAGCCCACTCACCGAGCCAACGGCAGAACAGGACAACCAAGAAGACGAAACTCAAACCCTAATGCGAATTATGGCCGTCTTCTTTAGATACGTTGAAAATGAAAAAAGACGTGATTTCCGGGGATTGAACCCAGCTGGCACCAAGCATGCAAGGTTGAGTCGCAAGGAGTTGGAAGAGCGCCTTGAGGTAGAAACAAGAAAGACAAATTTGTTGGAGACAAAGCTTGCCAACCTTCGGCGACATCCATTGAAAAAGTTGTACCACAGAGTCGTCAAACGGCTTTAGAGCGACTTTCTGCAACTCTACTCAGCGAAACCAGTGCCTTACGTGGTTGCAGGTGCTGTTCGCGAAGGTTAGGCCCCCGGCACATCTTGCCCCACCCTTCCCTCAATGCAGGAAAGCAACTCGCCCCATCCGGTGGCAGGCTGCTCGTGGCCTGCGTCCCAACAGCAAGGTTTAGGCAAGGGCTCACCCAGCCTCTCTAGCCTTCGTGTATTTCCTATGTGAATTGGTTCCTTTGTCGGAATGCGGACTCGAGTTAAGATTATTTCAAATATGGCGCGCCTGAACGATACCCAGATATTTCAAGCCCTGGCGCCCACCTCAAATTTCATAGTCCGTTCAATGGAGTAACCCATGCCTAAACTTGATCCTCAAACGCAAAAGAAGGTCAACGCATTCTGAAAAAAGAAAAAGCCGGCAGCCGTGAAACACAGCGCGAAAAAAGAGAAGAAACGTGCCGAAACGGCCCTAGCAAAAGCGAAATGGTCCGTGAAACAAGCGCCAGCACCCGAGAAAAAAGCCTATGCCGAAGTAGAGCAAGCGGTCGTGGAAATGTGCGCTGAAGAAGGGCTGGAGGAAGTGCAAAAAGCAATGTCCGACGCAAAAGTGGAAAAGGCAAAAAAGGAAGTAAAGGCGCGGATCAAACAGAGGGTGGGTCAAATTCAGAAGGCCAAACAGCGTGTCAAAAAAGCCTTGGCCAAACTGCCACCGAAACCGGCGCAGGCCGTCGAAAAAGAACTGGAATCCACTTTCAAGTCCACGCTGAAATTCTGGAAAGACCTTGAGGCTGACGCCAAGAAAGAAGGTCTGGCCGATTAATTTGCTCGGCATTTCGCCGCACCGGCCCTAAATTCGCTCGTCAGGCGCGTTAAGGCAGTTTCCTGTTTGCCGACCTATGGCCTATGTACTACGCCCACCGGGGTATCAGTATTTGCGACCCCAATTGCTGTCGCTGGGTTGGCAAAGTTTGCAACCCCTCTTTCGCTCTAATCAACAGGGACTAACAGCGAGAGCCCAGGATGTTACGCTGACCTACAGACCAAATGGTGATGGCAGTTTCTTTGTCCTTACCGTTGTTGTGGCCCAGCTCTTTCAGCAATGACGTGTACAAACCCCGCATTTTGCTGGGTCCTGCTCGCTGGCCGCAAAGGTTCTCCCTGAAACCTGGCCGACCACCTAATAAGGTGGAAACGATGCCGGGCTTGATTTGAACCCTGCTTCACACGCTCTTTCAAACGCACAAAAAACGCGCCGAGGTCAGTGACGAGCGCGGTGATACAGTTACGTGATTGGTTTGGAAATGGCAGGGGCAGCAGGGTTCGAACCCGCGACCTACGGTTTTGGAGACCGTCGCTCTACCAACTGAGCTATACCCCTATGGTGAGGCCCCAAATAGGCCAGCCGCGCGGCGGACTCAAGAGGCTTTTTTACAATCTCTCATACTTCGCAATCTGACAAACAAGTTGCGCGGGCCGTGCAGTTGGGTAAGACAAGGTCTGGTCAGCAAAAGGAACCCGGTGTGAGCCTCCGCAAGAAGATCGCAGACAGCGAAGCCGTACTGAACTGGACCGCGCGGCGGATTGCCAGCTATATCCGGATGGTCAACCGCAACACGCGCTGGCAGCGCATCGGGTATGAGGAGCTGGACCAGCTGGCCGAACAGGGTGAGCCGGTCATTGTCGTCCTCTGGCACCAGCGGCTGGCCCAATCCCCTTATTTCTTTCCGCTGGATAAAGGGCGCATCTGTTCAATTACGTCCTCGGCGCGGGCAGGCAGCATGGTAGGTCGGGTGCAGAAGCTGTTCGGCATGGACACGATCGCCATGACCAGCAAAAATTCCAACAATATTGCCGTGTCGCGCGAAGTGATCGGAAAGGTGAAGCAGGGCATTTCCATCGGAATCGCCGCGGACGGTCCGCGAGGGCCGGAACGGGTTCTGTCGACCGTGCCTCTGGTATGGGCGCGCACCTCGGGCAAGCGCGTGTTCGGCATCACTTTTTCCGCCAAACACGGGCGCGAGGCGGGAACCTGGGACCGGTTGCTGATGCCGCGCCCGTGGCGCAACGAAGGCGTGTTTCTGTGCCGTGAGTGGACGGAAACCGTACCGCGCAAGGCCAGCGAAGACACCCTTGAGACCCTTCGCCTCAGCCTTGAGGCGCATATGAACGACATCACAGCCGAGGCTGACCGTATGGTCGGGCGCGCGCCGTGGACGCCAAAGGGCTAGCCGCCCCGCAACCTCTGCATCAGATAGACTTCGCTGCCTTCCGGGATGGGTTCGGTCAGGCCGGTGGCAATGACGCGCCCGTCGATGGCGATGGACACCCCCGCGTCGATGGGGGCCTGCAATTGCGGGTGGGCGCGCACTAGGGCGCTCAACAGCTCTCCGGTGGTGGCGGCTTCGACCGTCACCACTTGCCTGCCCCCGGTCAGTGACCGGAGGCTGGACCAGAGGTGGACGTCAATCATTGTCCTTCAACGCAGCCAGAATCCGCGGCGGTGACATGGGCAGTTGTTTCATCCGAACCCCTGCCGCGTTCGACACCGCATTGGCGATGGCAGCGAGGGGCGGCACGATGCCTGTCTCGCCGACCCCACGCACACCAAACGGATGGCCGGGGTTGGGAACCTCGACGATCACCGTGTCGATCATCGGCAGGTCGCTGGCGACCGGGATGCGGTAGTCGAGGAAGACCGAGTTCTGCAGCCGTCCATCCTCGCCATAGATGTATTCCTCGTTCAGTGCCCAGCCGATGCCTTGTGCGGCCCCGCCCTGATACTGGCCTTCGACATATGCCGGGTGGATCGCCTTGCCTGCGTCCTGAATGACCGTGTAGCGGGTGATCGAGGTTTTGCCGGTTTCCGGATCGACCTCGGCATCGACGATATGGGTGCCGAAGGACACGCCCGCGCCTTCGGGGGTGGCCTCGAAATGCCCCGAGATCGGACCGCCGGTGCGACCCATGTTCGCCGTGATATCGGCCAGCGGTAAGGGGTCGAAATCGCCCGCGTTGGGCCCGGAAGGCACCGCGCAGCCGTTTTCCCATTTCACCGCGTCCACAGGGATGCCCCATTTGGCCGCCGCGCGTTCGCACAGCTTTTCAACCGCGTGTTTCGCCGCCTTGATGGTCGCCAGACCGCTGGCATAGGTCACGCGACTTCCGTGCGAGACGTCGTTATAGCCCAGCGTTGCCGTGTCAGCGATGGTGACGCGGATGTTCTCGTACGGAATGCCCAGCACTTCGGCCGCCATCAACGCCATGGACGCGCGCGAGCCGCCAATATCGGGCGTTCCGACCATCAACTGGGCCGAGCCGTCCTCGGACAGCGCCAGCGATACCGAGGTTTCGCCGCCGTGGTTGAACCAGAACCCGCAAGAAATCCCACGCCCCTGCCCCGGTTTCAGCGGGGCCGCGTAGTGAGGATGCGCCTTGGCGGCTTCCAGCGTTTCAACCAGACCGATGCGTTCATAGGTTGGCCCGTAACTGGCCCTTGTGCCCTCATGCGCGGCGTTTTTCAGGCGCACTTCGACCGGGTCGAGGCCCAGCTTGTTGCACAGCTCATCGATCACCGATTCGACGGCAAAGGCCCCCATCGGAGCCCCCGGCGCGCGATAGGCCGCCTGCTTCGGGCGGTTGGCCATAACGTCATAACCGATCTGCCTGACGTTGGTCAGGTTATAGGGCGCAAAGGCGCACATGGCGGTCATGTCGCCCGGCGCACCAGGGAAGGCCCCGCCTTGCAGGCGGAACACGCCCTGCGCCGCCGAAATCGTGCCGTCCTTCTTCATCCCGATTTTCACATCCATCGACGCGGATGAGGTCGGACCGGTGGCCCGGAACACCTCGGAGCGCGACATAACGATTTTCACCGGACGGTTGGCCTTGCGGCTCAGCGCCAGTGCGACGGGTTCAATGAAAACGGTGGTTTTGCCGCCGAACCCTCCGCCGATTTCCGACGCGGTTACGCGCAATTGCGAGGTCTCAATGCCCAGCAGCGCGGCGCAGGTTTTCTGTGCGATCCAGTGGCCCTGGGTGGTGCACCACAGCTCACCCTTGCCGTCATTGCCCAGCATACCCAGACAGGCATGCGGTTCGATATAGCCCTGATGCGTCGCCTCGGTCACAAAGCTGTCTTCGATGACCAGATCAGCCTCGGCAAAGCCAGCCTCGACATCGCCATGGCCGCTTTCGTGATAGCGGACAACGTTCGGATGCATGCCTTGCGGCACCGAGTAATCCGCAGCCCCTTCGCGGATCACCGGCGCGTCCGCTGCCATCGCTTTGTCTACATCGGTGACATGGGGCAGAACTTCGTATTCAACCTCGATCAGCTTGAGCGCATCGCGGGCCGCCAAAGCCGAACTTGCGGCAACCGCTGCGACCGCGTGACCGTCATACAGCGCCTTTTCACCGGCCATGACGTTTTCCAGCACGTTCCAGAACTCGCCCGCCAGACCGGGGGCAAAGGGCACGTCAGCGAAATCGGCGCGTGTCACGACGGCTTTGACGTCCTTGTGCGCCTCGGCTTTCGAGGTGTCGATCTTCACGATCCGCGCATGGGCATGGGGCGAGCGCAGAACCGCGCCGTGCAACATGCCGGGGGCCGACATATCCGCGCCGAACTTGGCACGGCCCGTGACCTTGTCCAAACCATCGGGGCGGTTCGGGCGGGTGCCCACAAAGGTGAAGTCAGATTTGCGATCGTCCAGAGCCATTATGACGCCTCCCGCAGGTCTGCTGCCGTTTCCATCACGGCGCGAATGATCTTGTCGTACCCGGTGCAGCGGCAGAGGTTGCCTGCCAGCCAATACCGCGCCTCTTCCTCGGTGGGGTCCGGGTTCTTTTCCAGCAGCGATTTGGCCGCCACCAGAATGCCGGGCGTGCAGATGCCGCATTGCAGGGCAGCGTGCTCGATGAACTTCTGCTGCAATGGATGCAGCACGTCACCGTCTGCAATCCCCTCGACGGTTTCGATCTGTTTGCCGTCCGCTTCGACCCCCAGCACAAGGCAGGAACAGACCAGACGACCGTCAACTGTGACCGAACAGGCCCCGCAGTCTCCGGTGCCGCAGCCCTCTTTCGCGCCGGTCAGGTTCAGTTTGTCGCGCAGACAGTCCAGCAGTGTTTCGCGCGGGTCGCACAGGTATTCGACCGTGTCCCCATTCACGGTTGTGGATACGTGGAGCTTGCTCATACATCTTCTCCCTTCGCACGGGCATAGGCGATCTTTGCGGCGCGCTTGGCCAGAACGCCTGCGACCTCGGTGCGGAATTCAATTGTGCCACGCTTGTCGTCAATTGGGTTGCAGGCGGCAGAGGCCGCAGCGGCCAGCGCGTCAAGCGCTGCATCGTCCAGCGTGCTGCCAATGATCGCCGTGGCGCAGTCTTCCACCAGCAGAACAGTCGGTGCCACAGCACCCAAAGACACACGCGCTTCGGTGATGGTATCGGCGTCCAGACGCAGGCTGACACCGACGCCGACAACCGCAATATCCATTTCGGTCCGCGGAATGAACCGCAGATAGGCGTCGCCTGCGTTGTCGCCACGGGCGGGGATGTTAACCGCCGAAACCAACTCTCCCTTCACCAGCGAGGTTTTGCCCGGTCCGGTCGGAATATCCTCAACCGCGACCTCTCGGGTACCCTCCGGCCCGGTGACCGTGACCGTCACACCCGCAGCCACCATGGCAGGCACCGAGTCCGCCGCAGGCGACCCGTTGCACAGATTGCCGGTCAAAGTCGCGCGCCCCTGAACCTGAGTCGAGCCGATCAGGTCCATCGCCTCGACCACGCCGGGCCAGTCGCGGCCAAGTTCGGCATGCTCGCTCATTTCCGCGCCGGTGGTTGCCACGCCCAGCGTCCAGCTACCATCCGCATTGCGGGTGATGTCGTGCACACCGTTGATTTTCTTGACATCGATCAGCGTGTCGGGCGTCACCAGCTCGGCGCGCAACTGTACCAAAACATCGGTGCCGCCTGCCAGAAATCGTGTTATGCCCGTTGCGTTTGCCGCCAGGGCCGATGCTTCGGCAAAGCTGGCAGGACTGTGATAATCCATGAATTTACCTCGCGCCTGTATCTCAGGGTTCACTGGGGATCGGGGCGACGTTAGAGGAGCCTAATGCCCGCGTCTATGGCTGGAATGGTAAATTTTCGCGGTCCCATTTTGCACGGTCGGGGGAACAGCAAACGCTTGGCCCGCCGAGCGTACTATGGGCGCTTAGACCTGTGACAGCAACCAACGCCGCATCGCTTCGACCAGTTTGGGCTGGCGCGGCTTCCTCGGGGTCACGATGTAAAACCCCGGATCGCCGCTCAGCACCTGCTCGAAGGGTTTGACCAACTGGCCTAAGGTCAGTTCGGACCCGACCAGCGCCGCATCTGCCAGGGCAAACCCCTGTCCCGCTACAGCCGCGTCAATTGCAAGGCTGGTGTGGTTGAAGGTCATCATGCGCGGCCTTCCGTCCACCCCAGCATGTTCCAAAAACAGCGGCCAAAGACCATGTGAATCGCTAAGCAACGTATGCCCCAACAAATCCGGCACATCAGACACGCGCCCTGCCAGATCTGGCGCGCAAACCACAATAAGTTCGGTCGAAAACAAGGGCTCGGCCCGCAGATCGGATGTCAGATGCGATTGACCGTGGCGCACAGCGATGTCGGCACCGTCCTTGCCGAATTCGGCAAGATGTTCCTGCGCATCGATCTGAACCTGAATTTCCGGGTGCTTTGCCGTGAAATCCGACAGCCTGGGCACTAGCCATTTCGACGCAAAGCTGGGCGTCACGGAGATTGTGATCTGACGCTGGTCTGCCGCCTCTTCCACCGCGTTTTCGATCAGGCGAAACGCGCGTTTTAGAGGCGCGCTGAGTTTGCGGCCCTCTTCCGTCAGGTGCAGACCGCGCGGCATCCGATCGAACAGGGCAATGCCCAAGCGCGCCTCAAGCCCCCGAACCTGCTGCGCCACAGCCCCTTGCGTGACGCCCAGTTCTTCCGCCGCAAGGCGAAAATTCAGATGTCTGGCCGCAGCTTCAAAAGCACGCAAAGCGTTCAGAGGTGGAAGGGCTGGCATATCCGCACACAGTAGATTTTCTACAGGCTTAGAGCAGAAGAACTGATTGGTCAAACGCAGCGCCGAGGCTCATTCTAAGGACAGATGCAGATTGGAGTGCGAAAATGACAGAAAAAGTTGCCCTGATAATGGCCGGTGGCAGCGGGATGGGCGCCGACGCGGCCCGTCGGCTGGCCGCTGACGGGTTCAAAACCGGTATCCTGTCCTCATCCGGAAAAGGTGAGGCATTGGCCCGGGAACTGGGTGGCGTCGGGATAACCGGGTCCAACCAATCCACCGACGATCTGCAACGGCTGGTGGATGCGGCCATGTCCCATTGGGGACGGATCGACGTTCTGGTCAATTCAGCCGGGCATGGCCCAAAAGGCGCGGTGCTGGATCTGTCGGATGACGACTGGCATCTGGGGATGGAGGTGTATTTTCTAAACGCCGTCCGCCCGACCCGGCTGGTGACCCCGATCATGCAGGCCCAAGGCGGTGGATCAATCATCAATATCTCAACCTTCGCCGCATTCGAACCGGACCCGGCCTTTCCGACCTCGGGCGTATTTCGCTCTGGCCTCGCGGCTTTCACCAAGCTCTATTCCGACAAATACGCGGCAGACAACATCCGCATGAACAATGTGCTGCCCGGCTTCATCGACAGCCTGCCCGAGAAACAGGACTTCCGCGACAGGATTCCGATGGGCCGCTATGGGCGCAGTCGCGACGAAATCGCGCCGGTGATTTCTCTGCTGGCTTCTGAGGGAGGCGGATACATCACCGGACAAAACATCCGGGTCGATGGTGGTATCACCCGCTCGGTCTGACGTATCAGAGCCGCGCCTTGATCAGATGCGTCAGCGCCGCGCCGGTTTCGAAATAAGCACGGCGCAGGCGCGTCCAGCTTTCGCGGTGCTCGGATACGACTGGCACCGGCAGGCATGAGAAATCCCCTGTCAAAAGGCTTTCAGCCATCAACCGCCCGAACATCGTGCCGGGCCCGATGCCGCGCCCGGAAAACCCATGGGCGGACAGGGCGTTTGGGCCAAGCTGAGTGATCTTGGGAATATGATCCGACGTCATGGCTATCCGCCCGTGCCAGCCCTGAACCAATGGTTGATCCGATAGGTGCGGAAACAGTTCGGCCAATTTGCGACTGACCCATCCTGTATGGGCCGCGCGGCCAGCATGGCTTAGATCCCCCATCCCGCCAATGATCATGCGTCCGTCCTGATCCAGCCGGAACGATGTCATGATCAGGCCGGTATCCCAGCATCCTTCGCCCTGCGGCAGAATGCTGTTGCGCAGATTGTGGGACAAAGGCGCGGTCGCATATTGAAAGTAGTAGACCGGCACATAGGCGGGCGCGGTGTCCTCAATACCTTGATGATAGGCGTTTGTGGCTTGAATGACCGCCCTTGCGCGCACCGATCCGCCGGGGGTTTCCAGAACCCAAACCTCACCTTCCCGGCGCAGGTTGCGAACCGGACTGTTGGTGTAGATCTGCGTGCCGAACTCACGCGCCACTCGCGCCATACCCTGCACATAGGACAGTGGCTGGATCGTACCGGCCCGAGGATCAAACAGCGCCCCATGAAACGCCTCGCTACCGGTTCTTTGCGCTGCGGTCCGGGCCGACAACAGCTCGACCGGAGCGCCCGCCGTGCTAAGCTGCGCGTGGCGGGTTTGCAGATCGCGCAACCCGGCAGGTGAGTGCGCGCAGTGAAGTGTTCCGTTCCGCACCGGCTCGCAATCGATCTGGTGCTTTTCGATCAGGGCAAAGACCTCGGACGGAGCTTGGGACAGAAGGTCAATCAGGCGGTCACCAGTTGCCTGACCCAAGTGCTTGCGAATGTCGTCGGGGGGCAACCAAAGGCCCGCATTGACCAACCCGACATTCCGCCCCGAGCCGCCATGGCCGATGTCCTGCGCCTCCAACAGACAGACCGACGCGCCGGATTTCGCAGCGTAAAGCGCAGCGGAACACCCGGTGTATCCGCCACCGATAGTGGCCAGATCCACCGTCACATCGGCTGAGAGGGGCTCGGCGTTCAGGTCTTCACGGCATGTCTCGCGCCACAGAGAGTGTTCGGGGTTGGTCACGGGTCACCTTTCATCCTTGTCCGCAGCATTAGCGCGCAAGGTGGCAGCAACTCAAGATGAGGAAAGAGGAACGGCCTGTCGGGGTCGTGTCGGCGCAAATTTCGATGGCAGCGGTGAATATGACCCTTCGGGCCTGAACAAACGCCCTCTGCAAACTGCCCGGCCCAACCAGCACAGTCGTTTCGACAGAAACGACAAAGATGGGCGGGAGCCCCTTAGACGTCGAGTGACCGCGCGATCAGTTCTTTCATAACTTCGTTAGTGCCGCCATAGATCATCTGCACGCGTGCATCCGCGTAAAGACGGGCAATCGGGTATTCCATCATGAACCCATAGCCGCCAAACAGTTGCAGGCATTCGTGCATGATTTCGTTCTGCACCTCGGACCCCCAGTATTTGACCATCGAGGCTGTCGCGGCGTCCAGTTCTCCAGCCTCCAGCTTGGCGATACAGTCGTTCACAAAGCTGCGCAGCACTTCGGCCTTGGTCTTGCACTCGGCCAGTTTGAAACGCGTGTTCTGGAAGTCCATGACACGCTGACCGAAGGCCTTACGCTCTTGCACGTATTTCACCGTCTCGGCGATGGCGAAATCGATTGCCCCAAGGGCCATCAGACCGATGGTCAGACGTTCCCAGGGCAATTGCTTCATCAACTGATAAAACCCCTGCCCCTCATCCGGGCCCAGCAAGTTCGTCAACGGCACTTTGACATCCTCAAAGAACAGCTCGGCGGTGTCGTTGCCCTTCATGCCCAGCTTTTTGAGGTTACGCCCCCGGCGAAACCCATCCGCGCCTTCGGTTTCGACCACGATCAGGGAGACACCCTTTGCCCCAAGGGACTTATCCGTTTTCGCCGCAACAACGATCAGGTCCGCCGACTGACCGTTGGTGATGAAAATCTTGGACCCGTTGAGCTTGTAAGAGTTGCCATCCTTCTCGGCCGTCGTCCGCACGGCCTGAACGTCGGACCCGGTGCCCGGTTCTGTCATTGCAAGCGCGCCGACCATTTCGCCCGAGATCAGCTTGGGCAGCCATTTTTGCTTTTGGTCTTCGCTGCCATAGGTCGCGATGTAGTGGGTCACGATGGACTGAATTCCATACCCCCAACCCGCATCACCACGCGCGGCTTGTTCATAGATTGTCACGGCATCGAACCCCATGCCGCCACCAACGCCGCCATATTCTTCGGCGACCGAGCCCGCCATCAGCCCTGCTTCGCCGACCTTGTGCCAAAACACGCGGTCGACAACGCCGTTGTCGGCCCATGTTTCAACATTCGGGGAAAGTTCATCATCCATGAACCGGCCTGCCATATCGGCAAACATGCGGTGTTCATCTGTAACCCAGGCGGCGGACGAGGTGAAAAGCGACATCTTCAGATCTCCGGATAAGCGTTTGTTATAGGCTACCTAGCCCAGCGCTTCCCGCCAATCCATGTGACGTGGCGTTGGGCCCCTGAACAACGCAACGTTCTTTCCCGGAGGGTTAGGCCAGGGCGGTTTTCAGCAGTAATGCGGCAGCCTCTTTGGCGTCTTCGGCAGGGTCGCCGCTTTTCAACAGCACGGCAGAGACTATTGCACCTTCCTGCAGCAAGACAATCTGTCGTGCCAGCGTTTCAGGTGCAGGGGCGCCCGCCTTTTGTGCAAGGTGCGTGAAATGATCCAGCATCACCTGCTTGTGTCTGGCGGCCTGAACATGGATCGGATGATCGGCTTCCTGATACTCGGCCCCCGCCTTGATGAACATGCAGCCGCGAAACTCGTCCTGTTCGAACCATTCCTTGAGGGCGTCGAAACTGGCCAGGATTTGCCCCGCCGGCGTGTCGGCCCTGTCTGACATACGCCCCAGAACCCACTCGCGAAAGCTTTCGTCCCGCAGGCGCAGGACGGCCAGGATCAACTCTTCCTTGGTGCGGAAATGCTTGTACATCGAGGTTTTCGACACGCCCGTTTCCACCACCAGCTTGTCCATGCCAGTCGCGTGAAACCCGTCGCGATAGAACACCTGCATCGCCTTGCGAACAAGCTCATCTCGTTTGTTTGGGCGCATGATCCCGCTCCTGCATGTACTGACCTGTACATATTAAACTTGGCCGCGCGGTTCAATCCACCTTGCCTACCCCGTTGAAATACATAGCTTTTCGCCCCGTTTCTTAAGGAATTACATCAAGTCGCAAAATAATACTTGAGTTTATTGACAGATCGGTACACTTTAGAGGTATTCTTACCGATCAGTTCACCCAAGGATTTGACCGATGAAACGACACGCCAACCTTGTTCCACCACAATATCTGCCGGTCCTGTTGACCCTGGCGATGATCGCCGCTGCACTCGTCTGAAAGAGCACCCGAAAATGTCCCGACCACCGCTGCCGCCCTTCACCGTCGAAACCGCCACGCAAAAGGTTCGTATGGCAGAAAACGCCTGGAATTCCCGTGATGCAGATGTCGTGACCCCGGCCTATACCGAACACAGCCAATGGCGGAACCGGGCCGAATTTCTGTCCGGCCACGCCGACATCCACGCCTTCCTGACCCGCAAGTGGCGCAAGGAACTGGACTATCGCCTGATAAAAGAGCTTTGGGCCTTTTCCGACAATCGCATTGCGGTGCGCTATGCCTATGAATGGCACGATGACAGCGGTCAGTGGTTCCGGTCTTATGGCAATGAGAATTGGGAATTTGCCGAGGACGGGCGCATGTCGCATCGTCACGCCTCGTTAAACGATTTGCCGATCACCGAGGATGACCGCCTGTTTCACTGGCCGCAGGGCGAACGCCCGGAAGACCATCCGGGGCTGTCAGACTTGGGTCTGTGAAAGGACAAACCATGCCGCGCGCCTTTTCCGAACTGACCTTCACCCCAGCCGTTCGCGCCCATCAGGAACGGATGGGATCGGCAAAAACCTATGCCAAGTTTATCGAAGGTGGCCCACAGCAAGGCCACCTGATCGGCGATGCGGAAAAAGCGTTTATCACAGCGCGGGACGGGTTCTATCAGGCCACCGTGTCCGAGACTGGATGGCCTTATGTTCAGTATCGCGGCGGCCCTGTCGGGTTCTTGAAGGTGCTGGGGACACAGACCATCGGCTATGCCGATTTTTCCGGCAACAAACAGTATATCTCGCGCGGGAATCTGGACGGGAACGATCGAATTGCGATGATCCTGATGGATTACGCCAATCAGCGCCGTCTCAAGATTCTGGGGCGTGTGGAGTTTACCGAAGGCGAGGCGGCCACAACCAGCCTGTATCCCGACGGGGCCACCACACGCGCCGAACGCGCCGTGATCATCCGGGTCGAGGCGCTGGACTGGAATTGCCCCAGCCATATCACGCCCCGTTGTACCGAGGCTGAACTGCGCCCGCATCTGAACGCCCTGGGACAGCAACTGGCGCAGTTGCAGGCTGAAAATGAACGGCTGAAACAAGCACTGGCCCAATCGAATTAGGTCGCAGAGACCCTTCAAATCACCTTCGCGGACGGAGGACGGACTACCATGCTACGTTCAACGATGAATATCGCCCTGATCGCGCTTGCAGGTGCCGGTTGCGCCTTTCTTGTTGTCCTCTATGGTTTTTTTGCCTCCCCGAATGCGGTCCGGACACAGCCCGCGACGGGTGAACAGACATTGTTGCTGGACCGTTTGCTGCAAAACTGACGGTGTACCTCGTCAGACGCACTTCCGAATGCCCCAACTGCATTAACGCCTGATTTCCGCGAAAATCCATGGCGCGCCCCTTGACCTTCCCGTCACTGGAACCCTCATGTGGAGGGCAAAGATAGTTCCGAGACGAGTCGTATGGCACAGCCTCAACCAATACAGATCAAGATCACCGGACTGAACTGCGCCTCTTGCGTTGCGCGGGCCGAAGCTGCGTTGAACGGTGTTGCAGGCGTCGAGTCCGCCTCGGTCAACTTGGCAACCCACACTGCGCAGGTCGTAACCACGGGTCCGGTTACGACGCTGACCGAAGCGCTGGACGATGCCGGTTATCCTGCGGCGATCGAACAGACTGTCCTTGCGCTCACCGGGATGAACTGCGCCTCTTGCGTGGCGAAGATCGAACGTGCGCTTGCCGCGACCACAGGTGTTTTGACTGCTGATGTCAATCTGGCGACCGGGGCGGCTCGGGTGACTTATCTTGAGGATGCCACCACGCCCGCGACACTGGCTCGGGTCGCGGCCGATCTTGGTTATCCGGCCCGGATCGAGGGGCAGAATGGCACTGCCCCCGCGACGCAGGATGATGAGGCGCAAAAGCTGAAGCAGACCACGTTGCTGGCCGCGCTGCTTGCGGCACCGGTGTTCATTCTTGAGATGGGCGGCCACATGATCCCCGCCTTCCACCACTGGGTGCACGGCACCATTGGCGCGCAAACCAGTCAGTTGATTCAATTCGCGCTGACGACAGTTTTGCTGATCGGTCCTGGGCGGGTGTTCTATCGAAAAGGCATCCCGTCCCTGCTGCGCGGAACGCCGGATATGAACGCGCTGGTCGCGTTAGGAACCGGTGCCGCCTACCTCTATTCGGTGACCGCGACCTTTGCGCCCGGCGTGCTGCCGCAGGGCACAGCAAATGTGTATTTCGAAGCCGCCGCTGTCATCGTGGTTCTGATCCTTCTGGGCCGCTGGATGGAGGCGCGCGCCAAAGGCAAAACCGGCGTAGCCATTCGCAAGCTGATCGGGCTGCAGCCCAAAACCGCGCGAGTTGAACAGGGCGGCGCTGCTATCGACCGCCCCATTGCCGACATCACTGTGGGCGACATCCTGCAAATTCGGCCCGGCGAGCGCATCGCGGTCGATGGGCAGGTGTTGGAGGGCTCTACGTTTGTGGATGAAAGCATGATCACAGGCGAACCCGTTCCGGTCGGCAAATCACCCGGCGATCCGGTTGTTGGGGGCACCATAAACGGAACCGGTGCTCTGCGGGTGCAGGCCACACGTGTCGGGGCCGATACAGTCCTGGCGCAGGTCATTCGATTGGTGGAACAGGCGCAGGTGGCCAAACTGCCAATCCAGGGGCTGGTGGACCGGATCACCTATCGCTTTGTTCCGGCAGTCATCACTGTCGCTGTTCTGACCGTCCTCGCGTGGTTGCTATTCGGGCCTGCGCCCTCATTGCCGCTGGCGCTGGTGGCCGGGGTCTCGGTCCTGATCATCGCCTGCCCCTGCGCCATGGGTCTGGCAACGCCGACCTCGATCATGGTGGGCACGGGCCGGGCAGCCGAACTGGGCGTGCTGTTCCGCAAGGGTGATGCGTTGCAGCAATTGCAACAGGCAAAGGTGATCGCATTGGACAAGACCGGTACGTTGACACTGGGCCGTCCCGAATTCGACAACATCACAACGACAACCGGGTTCGACCCGACCGAGGTGCTTCGTTTAGCTGCGGCGCTGGAAGCACGTTCAGAGCATCCGATCGCATCGGCAGTCACGCGGGCCGGTCCCAAAGATTTGCCCGATGCGTCCGAGGTTCAATCCCTGACGGGCCTCGGGGTGCAGGGCGTGGTCGAAGGTCGGCGCGTTCTGATCGGATCCAAGACCCTGATGCAGCAACAGGGCCTTGACCTTGGTGAGCTGCAAGCCGAGTCCGACGCCCGCGCCACCGAAGGCGCAACGCCGCTATTCGTGGCGATTGATGGGCGGCTGGCGGCGGCGCTGTATGTTTCCGACCCAATCAAACCCGGCACGCCCGAGGCTTTAGCGCGCCTGCGCGAGGCCGGTTTGACGTTGGCGATGGTCACCGGCGACAACACCCGTACGGCGAGGGCATTGGCCAACCGTTTGGGTATCGATCATGTCACAGCCGAAGTCCTGCCGGACGGAAAACGGGACGCGATACAATCCTTGCAGGACCGGTTTGGCTCCCTGGCTTTCGTTGGCGACGGCATCAACGACGCCCTTGCCCTTGCTGCGGCCGACATAGGTGTCGCCATAGGGACCGGCACAGACGTAGCGATTGAGACTGCGGACGTCGTTCTGATGTCCGGCGATTTGCGCGGCGTTGCAAATGCGGTTGAAATAAGCCGCCGCACAATGCGTAACATTCGGCAGAACCTGGGCTGGGCCTTTGGATATAACATCCTTCTGATCCCGGTTGCGGCGGGGGTTCTCTATCCGTTTGGAGGTCACTTGCTGTCCCCGGCCTTGGCCGCAGGGGCGATGGCCTTGTCCAGTGTCTTTGTCGTCTCGAACGCGCTGCGCCTGCGGCGGGTACGCGCGGATCTGCCTGATAACGCAAAGGCGACATCCAAGGAGGTCCGCGCATGAATATCGGAGATGTCGCTGCACAAACCGGCCTGCCCGCCAAAACCATCCGCTACTACGAAGAGATCGCTCTGATCAAACCCCTGCGCGACGACAATGGGTACCGGGTCTTCCGCCCTCAGGACCTGCACAAGCTAACCTTTCTGGGCCGCGCCCGCGCTTTGGGGTTCACCATCGAAGATTGCCGCACCCTGCTGGCGCTTTACGAAGACGAAACGCGGGCCAGTGCGGATGTCAAACGGGTGGCCCGCGATCATCTGGCGCAAATCGATGCCAAGATCGCGGACCTGAAGGCCATGCGCGACACGCTGAGTCACCTGATCGACGCCTGTGCAGGGGATGATCGCCCCGACTGCCCGATCCTTCAGGATCTGGGCGGCAAGGCGTGACGCGGGGTTGCCCTTTGGGCGCAGCTTTGCTTTGTCTCTGACCAACACTCCGGCCCGCTGAATGATACGGGGCCGGTCAGCAGAGAGGATCACCAAATGGCAAAAGTTGCGTTTCTGGGTTTGGGCGTCATGGGCTATCCAATGGCCGGACATTTGCAGGCGGCGGGTCATGAGGTGACCGTTTTCAATCGGACAGCCGCAAAGGCCGAAGCCTGGGTTGCCCAACATGGCGGCGCGATGGCGATCACCCCGCAAGAGGCTGCTCAGGGCGCAGATTTCGTGATGGCCTGCGTCGGCAATGACGACGATTTGCGCATGGTCTGCACCGGCGAGGACGGCGCCTTTCAAGGCATGGCCGAAGGGGCAACATTCGTCGATCACACCACCGTGTCCGCCAAGGTCACACGCGAGCTGTATGCCGCGGCGCATAGCAAGGGAATTGCCTTTGTGGACGCCCCAATCTCGGGCGGTCAGGCGGGTGCCGAGAATGGCGCATTGTCGATCATGTGCGGCGGCGATCAGGTGGCTTACGATGCGGCAGAGCCGATCATGCAGGTCTATTCCAAGATCTGCCGCAGGATCGGTGACAGCGGCGCGGGGCAAATGACCAAGATGTGCAACCAGATTGCCATTGCCGGTCTGGTTCAGGGCCTGAGCGAAGCGTTGCATTTTGCCGAAAAGGCCGGGCTGGATGGGCGCTCGGTCGTTGAGGTGATCAGCCAGGGTGCTGCGGGCAGCTGGCAGATGGCGAACCGCTATGAAACCATGCTGGACGATCATTTCGATCATGGATTTGCGGTGGACTGGATGCGCAAGGATCTGGGGATCTGTCTGGAGACGGCGAATGAAACCGGGGCCTCCTTGCCAGTGACGGCTTTGGTCGACCAGTTCTACAAGG
This sequence comes from Ruegeria sp. C12, assembly GCF_056537745.1. Taxonomy (NCBI): domain Bacteria; kingdom Pseudomonadati; phylum Pseudomonadota; class Alphaproteobacteria; order Rhodobacterales; family Roseobacteraceae; genus Ruegeria; species Ruegeria sp. C12. The sequence goes on along the minus strand of NZ_JBQFSA010000001.1, from coordinate 267,544 downwards.
ATGTGCAAAAGCTGGGTGGCGGTCGGTGGGACACGTCCTCGCTGTTCAAACGTTTGCGCGCGCTGGACTGAGGTCAGGGGGGCTGTCTGCCCCCCGCCGCGCCTGAGGGCGCGTCTCCCCCCGAAGATATTTTCAGCCAGATGAAGGGGATCCTGGTGTCGGACGAACAGGGTATGAGCGATATGACTGTGTTCTGGGCAACTGCGCTGCGGCTGCACTGGGGGCTTGAGGCGCGTTTGACGCGGCTGGATGGTGAGTATGATCTGAACTTTCTGGTGCAGGCGAAAAACGGGCAGGATTACATTCTCAAGGTCATGCGCCCCGGCTGCGCGCGCGGTTTGGTGGATCTGCAGATCAAGGCGTTGGAGTATATTGCCGCGACGGCCCCGGGCCTGCCCTTCCCAAAGGTCTTTGCGGATTTGAATGGCGACGTTTTGCCGGAGATTCAGGACGAAACCGGTGCATCCCGTTTGGTCTGGCTGCTTGAGTGCTTGCCAGGCGAGTGTTACGCGCAAGCCGCGCCCAAAAGCGAGGAATTGATCCTGAGGTTGGGGCGTGTTCTTGGCGCGACGGATCGGGCGTTGGAAGGCTTCGCGCATGACGGGTTGGATCGGGCAGGGTTCAAGTGGGATCTGACGCAGGCCGGTTGGATTGCGGATCAACTGGGTGTCATTCAGGATGAAGACCGGCGCAGATTGCTGGGCGAAATCGTCGCCGGGTTCGACGCCATTTCGGACACGCTTGCGAGCCTGCCGAGACAGGCCATTCACAACGACGCCAACGATTACAATGTTCTGATCGAGGGCGCGCTGGGTCAGGGCCAAACCGTCACGGGCTTGATCGATCTGGGTGATATGTGCGCTGCGCCCCGCGTGTGCGACCTGGCCATTGCCGGTGCCTATATCGTGCTGGATCACCCGAAACCCGAACGTGCGCTGACAGCACTGGTACGCGGCTATCACGCCGCGAACCGCCTGAGCCCGCAGGAGCTTGATCTGATCTGGCCACTTCTGCGGATGCGGTTGGCTGTGTCCGTGGTGAACTCGACCCTGATGGCGGCGGAGAACCCGGTTGATCCCTATGTGACGATTTCACAGGCTCCGGCGTGGCGGTTTCTGGAAAACGCTGCGGTCAATGGCGGCTTGATGCCAGCGCGTCTGCGCGCCGCATGTCACCTGCCGGTCACCGACGGGGCCGAGCGTGTTCACGCTTATCTGGCGGCACATCGCGGTCACTTTGCCCTGATGTTCGGACAAGACCTTGGCGAGGTTCCCATGGGCTCGCTGTCGGTGGAAAACTCGACCTGGCCGCAAAACCCGTTCCACATGCCTTTAGAAGAAGCCGCACGGGTCGGGGAAGAGTTCGGAGACGGGCTCTGGCTGGGATATTACAACGAACCGCGGCTGATTTATGCGGAACCGGGGTTTCGCAAAGGCCCGTGGAAGGCGTCCGACCGGCGGACAGTGCATCTGGCGGTGGATGTCTTTGCCCCGGCAGGGACCGCATTGCACGCGCCTGTCAGTGGGCGGGTCGAAGTGGTCGAAAACCGGGACAGCCATCTGGATTATGGCGGCGTGGTGATCCTGCGCCATGAAACGCCCCAAGGCGATCCGTTCTACACCCTCTACGGCCATCTGGACCCCGAGGTCTGTGATCGGCTGAAACCGGGCGATCCCGTGGCGCAGGGCGCGGCCTTCGCACAGCTTGGCGATGCCAGCCAGAATGGCAGCTGGTCCCCGCATGTGCATTTCCAATTGGCGCTGACGACGGTTGGGATGGAGGCCGACTGGCCCGGCGTGGGCGACCCGGACGAGATGTTCCTGTGGCATGCGGTCTGCCCGAACCCCGCCGCGTTGTTGAACTTGCCGGATGACAAGGTGCTCTATCAACCGACCGACAAGCAGGCCATTCTGCAAGGCCGCCATGATCATTTCGGCGGCAACCTGTCGCTGACCTATGATGATCCGGTCATGCTGGTGCGCGGGTGGAAGCACCATCTGTTCGACGAATGGGGTCGCCCCTATTTGGACGCGTATAACAACGTCCCCCATGTGGGCCATGCGCATCCTCGCATTCAGGCCGTTGCGGCGGATCAGTTGAAGCGCATGAACTCGAACACGCGGTATCTGCATCCGGCACAGACGGCGTTTGCCGATAAGGTCTTGTCGAAACTGCCCGATCACCTTGAGGTCTGTTTCTTCGTCAATTCCGGCACCGAGGCCAACGAACTGGCCCTGCGGCTGGCCCGCGCCCATACCGGGGCCAAGGGGATCGTGACGCCGGATCATGGTTATCACGGCAATACCAACGCGGCGGTGGCAATCTCGGCCTATAAGTTCAACAAACCCGGCGGGGTTGGTCAGGCGGATTGGGTTGAACTGGTCGAGGTCGCGGATGATTATCGCGGATCGTTCCGGCGCGATGATCCGGACCGCGCCCAGAAGTTCGCCGATTTCGTCGATCCGGCGATCACCGCGTTGCAAAGCAAAGGCCATGGGCTTGCCGGGTTCGTCGCAGAAACCTTCCCCTCGGTCGGGGGGCAGATCATACCGCCCAAGGGCTATCTGCCTGCCGTTTATGAGAAAATTCGCGCTGCTGGGGGTGTTTGCATCGCGGATGAGGTGCAAACCGGGCTGGGTCGTCTGGGTGACTACTATTTCGGTTTTGAGCATCAGGGCGCGTTGCCGGACATCGTGGTGATGGGCAAGCCCATCGGTAACGGCCACCCTCTGGGCGTTGTGGTCACCACCAAAGAGATCGCCCAAAGCTTTGACAACGGGATCGAGTTTTTCTCGACCTTTGGCGGCTCGACCCTGTCTTGCCGGATCGGCAAAGAGGTGCTGGATATCGTCGATGACGAAGGCCTGCAGGAGAATGCGCGCCTGATGGGTGCGCGGCTGATCGACGGGTTGCGCCAGATCGAATCTGATTTCGGATGTGTCGGAGATGTTCGCGGGATGGGGCTGTTTCTGGGGGTGGAGTTGATCAACCCCGACGGCTCGGAAGGCACTGAAATCTGCAAATACGTCAAGAACCGGATGCGCGACCACCGCATCCTGATCGGCAGTGAGGGGCCAAAGGACAATATCCTGAAAATCCGCCCGCCCCTGACCATCGAAGCCGAGGATGTGGATATGATCCTGTTCGCGCTTAGGGATGTGTTGTCAGAGGTCGGTGATTTCACTCCGGCGCAGGTTTGCGATCACGACCACCATCACGCGGGATGTGGCTGCTGCTGACAAAGTAACCCCGGCCGTTAAGCCGGGGTTTACCGCGTCGTTTAGTGCAACACGGTCGAGGGGGTCTGGTGGCCGGTGGTCTGCATCGGAATGGCCGTCATCATGCGCCGCAGGGTCAGGCCCAGTTCCTCGGACAGTGATGCCAGAGCCGGGGCAAAATCCGGACGCACGATCAGGGATGCCATCATCATCGCATCCTCGCGCGCGCCTTCGGCTGCCGCGCCGATCATTTGCGCGAAACAGTTTTCATCCGCGCCCAGGCATCCGCATCCCAACCCATGCCGCACCAGCGGTCGGCGACCGTGATGGGCACAAAGCGAGCACAGCCGATCCAGCGTCAGCATCGCCGCCCGGCCCTGATCCGCGCCCAGCGCAATGTCGAAATCACTTGCTGCATCCGCACGGCCCTTGGGGCCATCGCCCCAAAGCCGCAGATACATAACAGCACCTGCTTCGATCGGGTCGAGGTCGGACAACCGGCCAACGGACGCCCCACCCCGCGACGTCGGCGCGCTCATTTGGTGAGAATCAATTTGCCCGCGCGGGTGATGCGCAGGGTATACATTTGATCGCCCAGCTCGATATGGGCCAGGTTGCCACCCTTTGTCAGCTCTTCGGCTTTGTGCGAAGGCAGCATGGACACAGCATAGGATTGAGTAGGGTTCGGGGTCGGGGTCTGCGCGTTCATCGGTCAACTCCAGAAGTTTTCAGGCAAACGGCCTTGTTTGTTCGCGGTTTATTACTCTGGCTGACCCGAGAATGGGCTGGCTCTCTGTTCCTGCGCTTAATCTGATTATTTTAGTAAGGTATGTCAAGTGCCCTGTTTGCACGCGCGGGAATTTGCCGGTTTGCGACCAGCGCCAAGCCACGATAAGTCTTTGACAAATTCAGCAATTAGGCAGGTATTCAGTGATGGCAGCGGTTGTATTTGACCTCGATGGAACTCTGATCGACAGCCTCGGCGATATCGTGGCAGCCGCAAACCGGACGCTGGACGACGTCGGCCTGCCGCCCCTGCCCCCAGAGGTCATCGGTCGATTCGTCGGAAACGGTCTGCCCAAGCTGGTCGAGCGCGTGATCCGGCACTGTAACCTGCCGATGGACCGCCACAGCGAACTGACCAAAGTGATGCTGGCCCATTACAATGCCGGGGCCAGCAAAACGACTGTGCCCTATGATGGCATTCCCGAGGCGTTGGACGACCTCAGACGCATGGGCTGTACCCTTGGCGTCTGTACCAACAAGCCCGAGGCCCCGGCCCATCACATTCTGGATGCGCTCAACCTGTCACCTTTCTTCGATGCGGTCCTTGGTGGCGACAGCCTGGACACACGAAAACCCGACCCCAGCCACCTGTTCGCCAGCTTTGACGCGCTCAGCGCCCCAGGGCCACGCCTGTTTGTCGGGGACAGCGAAGTGGATGCAGAAACCTCGGACCGGGCGGGGATTCCATTTCTGCTGTTTACCCAAGGCTACCGAAAATCGCCGGTCGCGGAGATTCCGCACACCGTTGCCTATGACAGTGCAACCGAATTACCGGCGTTGGTATCTCGGATGCTGGAAGAGGCACAGTAAACCCACGCCCAAAAATTATTGAGGGGCCGGCCGAGGGGGTAGTGACCAGCCCCTCATCGGGGAAAAACTGTTTGGTCGCGCGCGACCTGTGGTTGGGTTCGTTCTAACGAATCCCTTTTCGCGGCGAAATTGGGGGTTTCCCGTAGAGAAACAAAAAAGTTGCAAAAGGCTGCTTTGGATACCTGCGACGGTCCCGCAGTATCAATCAGGCCGACCTGGCGAACAGGATGCTGTTCACGCTCGTTCCGCGACTTCTGCGAGCCTTAGTCCTATTGTGCGGCAGAGTTCACACCGCGTTGATCCTGATAGTGTTTTGCCTTCGACATTTTCCCGATACCCGGATTGAACGAGTTGGTCGGATCGCAGCATGTGTAATGTGCCGCCAGATCGGGCTTGGCCTTATACAGGTGGCCAACATTGTGTTCTGCCGGGTATTCCGCCCCGCGCTGATCGAACAGCTTCAGCATCGCAGCCTTGAGCGCCTTGGGATCTGCCCCCTTCCGGACCACGTAATCCTGATGCATCACGTGGCACATGAAGTGGCCGTAATAGAGTTTGTGGACCAGTTGATCCTCGATCTCGGGGGGCAGTTTTTCCAACCATTCCCTATCGTTGCGGCGCAGGGCGACATCCAGCGCGATGATGTCTTCAACCTCATTGGCATGGATGGCCATATAGCGCACGGCGGCACCCGCGGCGGCAAACCGGTGCAGACCGGCAATCTTGGCCTCGCGCGCGTCGCATTCGAAGAAATCCGCATCACGGTCTTTCAGAAATTCCGGCAACCAACTGGCGGCCTCGGCGATGCCACCCTCTTTCATCTTCAGGATCAGGTGGTGTTCGTACTTGTCCCGGAACTGCGTCATTCGTTTAGGCAGTACGCGGGGCCACAAAGACACCGCCATTTGCATGAACCTGTCGGTAAAACTGCTGAGGAACGGAACGCGGCGCAAACGGGCATCCACGGCCCCCTTCATGGCAAAGAAGAATGGCAGCCGATCTGTGCCCAGCTTGTCGATCATCACCACCGTGTCCTTGCCGTATTTCGCGGTGATGTCGAATACCTCACGCTGCATGTATTCGGCGGATACCGGCAGAGACTGGAACTCGGACAGGATATGTCGACGCAAGTCTGCCAGATCCTCGGGGTCGTTGGTTCCGATATAGAAGACCTGTTCGGCCTTGTTCTTGGGGAAGGTATCAAGACGCACGGCAAACACCGCCAATTTTCCGGCGGATCCGGCGGATTCGAACAGTTTGGCCTTGTCCGCGTTGAACCGCGCAGGTGTTTCGGCATCCACGTCCCGTACGATCTGCGCATAGTCGCTGGCCGAGGCGCGCTTGTTCGTCGCCCCCGGATTGCGCTCGAACTGTCCTGCATCGAGATTGGCAAGGATTTCCTCGGGCGTTTCGCCCAGATCGATGCCCAGATGGTTGACCAGTTCCAACTCGCCCTGTTCGGTGATCCGGGCATAGACGGACAGTTCCGTATAAACCGGCCCGCGTTCAACCAGCGAACCGCCCGAGTTGTTGCAGACGCCACCCACAATCGACGCGCCGATACAGGATGATCCGATCACCGAATGCGGCTCGCGCCCAAGCGGGGCCAGCAGTTTCTCCAATGCAAACAGGGTGGCGCCCGGAAAGCTGACGATCTGCGCGCCATCATTCAGGGGCACCAGAGCATCCATCCGCCGCGTGTTGATCAGCACCACATCGCGATCATAACTGCCCGAAGGGGTCGACCCCTCGGTCAGTCCGGTATTGGCCGCCTGCATAATGACGATCTTGTCGGCGGCAACGCAGGCTTGCAGCACCTTCCACTGTTCCAACAAAGAACCGGGTTGAATGACGCACAGCGCCTCCCCCTCGCCCGAGCGGAAGCCGCGCCGGAACCGCTCGGTCGCGCGTTCGCCTGTCAGGACGTGGCGCGATCCGACGATGGAACGGAAATGTTTGATCAGCGCGTCATTGGTCATGGCAGCCTCCGGCCCGTTCTATACGTTGCGAAAACGGATGTTCTCGCGGCTCAGTTGATCGATGCTGGTGACGCCCATCAGTTTCATGTCGCGTTCAATCTCGGCCCGCATCAAGCCAAGGGAGCGTTCGACCCCCGCCTGCCCTGCAGCGGCCAGCGGGTACAGATAGTGCCGTCCGACGCCCACAGCTTTGGCCCCTATCGACAGTGCCTTCAGCACATGCGTGCCACGTTGGATGCCACTGTCCATCATCACGTCCAGCTTGTCACCCACCGCATCGACAATCTCGGCCAGTTGATCGAACGGCGTGCGCGACCCGTCCAGTTGCCGCCCGCCGTGATTCGACAGGATGATGCCGGTGCAGCCGATCTCGGCGGCGCGTTTGGCATCCTCGACGGTCATGACGCCCTTGAGGCAGAACTGACCGTCCCAGTCGCGCACCATCTGCGCCACGTCATCCCAGTTCATCGACGGGTCCAGCATGTCGGTGAAATAGCCGCCGATGGAACTGGCACCGCCGCCCATGTCGACGTGTTCTTCCAGTTGCGGCAGGCGGAATTTCTCATGCGTGACATAGTTGATCCCCCACATCGGCTTGATCGCAAACTGGATCATGCCACCCAGCGTCAGGCGGAACGGGATGGAAAACCCGGTGCGCAGGTCACGCTCACGATTGCCGCCGGTGATGCTGTCAACGGTCAGCATCATCACCTCGACACCGGCTTCTTTGGCGCGCTGCATCATGGCCGAGTTCAACCCGCGATCCTTGTGGAAGTAGAACTGATAGACCTGCGGGTTCTTGTGCTTTTGCCGCAACTCCTCAAGCGAGACCGTGCCTAGCGAGGACACCCCGAACATCGTCCCGTATTTCTCAGCCGCCGCTGCCACCGCGCGTTCGCCCTGATGGTGGAACAGGCGCTGCAGGGCGGTAGGCGAACAATAGACCGGCATGTCCAGCTTTTGCCCCATCACCGTGACCGACATATCCACGTCCTTCACCCCGCGCAGGACCGAGGGCAGCAGGTCGCAACGGTCGAACGCGTTGGTGTTTTCGCGATACGTCACCTCATCATCCGCGCCACCGTCGATGTAGTTGAAGATCGGCCCCGGCAGCCGCTGTTTGGCCAGCCGCCTGAAGTCGTGGAAGTTATGACATTGGGTCAGGCGCATCAGGCAGGCTCCTTAGTAAGCGACCGAAGGTAGCCAGGTGGCTAGGGTTGGCCACAGGAAGACTAATGCCAGGCCGGTCAGCTGCAACAGGACAAAGGGGATAATGCCTTTGTAGATGTGGGTCAGCTTGATCTCGGGCGGGCACACGCCTTTCAGGTAGAACAGGGCGAAGCCAACCGGCGGTGTCAGAAAGCTGGTTTGCAGCGTCACCGCGACAAGGATGACGAACCACACCAGCGCCGGTTCATCCAGAACGCCAAAACCGGGAATGTCGATGCCCAACCCGTTCACGATGGGGCGCATCAAGGGCAGCACGATCAGCGTGATCTCGATCCAGTCCAGCACAAAGCCCAGCAGGAAGACGATGAACAGGATGAAGAGGATGGTGCCGTTGGCTCCGAACCCGGTGGATTGCACGACGTGTTCGATCAACTCGTCGCCGCCCAATTCACGCAGGACGTAGGAGAATACAGTCGCCCCAAGGAAGATCGCGAAGATATAGGCGGTGGTGTTGAAGGTCGAGACCAGCACGTTCCACAGTTTCGCAAAGCTCAGCTTGCGATAGCCAAGCGCCAGCAGCGTCGCACCCAACGCACCGATACCTGAGGCCTCGGTTGGAGTGGTCAGACCAGCAAAGATCGACCCCAGAACCGCGAGGATCAGCATCAGCGTCGGGATGACCGCGATCAGCACGTCCTTGACGGCGGCCCAGTCGGGGGCCTTTGCGCCCTCGGGCACCGGGGCTGCGTCGCGCTTCACCAGCGCGAGGATGAAGATATAGGTCAGGTAGAGGCCACCGATGATCACGCCGGGGAAGACAGCGGCCATGAACAGGTCTCCGACAGACAAGGCCATCTGGTCAGCCATGATCACCAGCATGATCGACGGCGGGATCAGGATGCCCAGCGTGCCCGAGGCCGACACCACACCCGCCGCCAGCGTCGGCTGGTATTTCTGCTGCATCATCGACGGCAGCGACAGCACGCCCAGCAGCACAACAGACGCACCGATGATGCCCGTCGAGGCCGCAAGGATGATCCCGATCAGAGTCACGGTAATCGCAAGACCTCCGCGCACGGTGCCGAACAGGCGCTGCATCGAAGACATCAGACGCTCGGCCACACCGGATTCGTCCAGCATCAGGCCCATGAAGATGAACATCGGCAGCGCCACCAGAACCGCGTTGGACATGGTCGCGTAGACACGATTTACCACCGCGCCGAGGGTCAGGTAATCGAGCCCGGTAAACGTGCTTTCCAATCCGGTCCACAACATCAGATCATTGTCGAACAGGTAGGCCAAACCACAGTAGGCCACACCGACACCGGCCAGAACCCAAGCCACCGGATAGCCGGTAAACAGAAGCGCGATAAAGGTCAGGAACATCGCGATGACCAGCTTTTCCTCGGTCGTCTCAACAAGGAACGTCAGGCCCACGCAAACGGCGGCAAAGACAGCCAGCACCAGCAGGATACGGCGCAGCGGCGCGCCTTTGCGTTCCGAGGCCGGCCCATAAAGCAGCGCGTGTCCATCGTGGATCAACCGCGCCAGCGCGGCCAGCGCCAGCAGGATGAAACTGATCGGAATGACCGCCTTAAACGCCCAACGAGCAGGCAGACCGGTGGGGCTGTCCGACCGTTCATTGACGCGGAAGCTTTCGTAGAAATAGTCATAGCCCTGATCGATCATCAGATAGATGAACGGGGTCAGCAGGGTCAGGATGCCGATCACTTCGATGATCCGCTGCGCCCGGCGAGACAGCTGCATATGCAAGACGTCCACACGCACATGGCTGTCGGTGATCAGGGCGTAGGAAATGCCGATCATCGTGACGATGCCGTAAAAGTGCCACTGGATCTCATCCAGCTTGGGATAGTTCTGGCTGAACAGGTAACGCAGCGAGACCTGAGAGAAGATCGCCGCCATCAGCAGGACGTTCGCCCACATGACCACGTGACCTACGGCCTTGACGCTGGTGTCGATCGCCACGGCGATTTTCTGGCGGTCAGTCTCGGGATGTTCCAGGATGCCCTCATAGGCTTCGACCGGATCGTTGAGGTTCTTTTGCGTGGCCATGGTCATTCCTCGCTCAGCAGCCCGGCGCGCGGGCGGTGAAAGGTTAGAAAGTCCGAAATTCAGAAACAAAGAACCGGAGCCACGGTTGCCGCCGCCCCGGTTGCGTCAGTCAGGAAGGTTACTGACGCGGGAGGAAGGCGTTGGTCTTCCACAGGTCATAGCCATCACGGAATTCGTTCATGTCGGCCAGGACTTTGGCAAAGAAGGCGTCGTTTGCGGCTTCCTCAGCAGCAACCTCTTCCCAGGTCGCGCGGAAGGTATCCAGCATCTCGGGCGACCATTGCTTGATGGTGACACCGTTGTTTTCGACATTGTCGATCAACGCTGCGTGCTGAATGGCTTCGCCTTCGGCAAAGCTGTCCGCCATCGAGGCCTTGCAGGCGTTTTCGATGATTGCCTTGTGCTGATCGCTGGTCTCGTTCCAGACATCCTTGTTGATCATCAGCTCAAACACGGTCGCCTGCTGGTGCCAGCCGGGGAAATAGTTGAACTTGACCAGCTTGTGGAAGCCCAGACGCGCGTCGATCGCGGGCATCGAGAATTCGGTCGCGTCGATAGCACCTTTTTCCAGTGCTGGGAAAATCTCACCACCCGGCAGCAGCGAGGTTGCGACGCCCAGTTTCTGCATGACTTTGCCGCCCAGACCGAAGAAGCGCATCTTCAGACCGTTCAGATCTTCGGGCGAATTGATCTCGGTGGCGAACCAGCCAGAGGTTTCGGGGGCAATAACCGCGCAAGGGATGACGTGGACGTTGTAGCCGGCCTGATCGTACATCTCCTGATACAGGCTCATGCCGTTGCCGTAATACAGCCATGCCATGTATTCGCCTGCCTCGGGACCGAAGGGCACAGCCGAGAACAGCGGCGCGGCGGGGATTTTACCGGCCCAATACCCGGCAGTGGTGTAGCCCGAGTTGATCTTGCCGGTGGACACAGCGTCCAGAATTTCGAACGGCGGAACCAGCTTGCCCGGCTCATACACCTTCATTTTCAGCGTACCGCCCGACATCAGGTCCAACTGCTCGGCCACGCGCGGAATCGGCGAGCCCAGGCCCGGCAATTCGGTCGAGAAGGCAATCGGGGTTTTCAGCAACAGCTTGTCAGCGGCAATCGCTGGTGCGGCCAGAACGCTGGCAGCAACGGCCAGGCTCGTCAGGGTCTTCTTCATGAAATCTCCTCCAGGGTAGGTCGGGCAAGTGCCTCGATCAGCGGCGCAGGCTCTTCCAGCGCCTCTCCGGTGGTAAACTAACTTTACCATTACAAACCAGTCAACAATTTTGTTTACCAGTGGGTAAGATCATCAAGGCAATTACAGGAGCTTTCCCAATTTAATTTGATCGACGACGGGCGCTTCCTCAGCGTCCGTCACGCCGAAAATCGCATTTAAATGAATGAATTGCGCCCAAAAATCAGGCACAGCGTGTTTTCTTGAGTTTTTCCAACAGATGGTTATATTTATTTACCAATAAAGCCATTCATTGCACCCAAAGCGAGGCGACACCCATGTCCACCAAAGCGATTTTCGAACCAGTCGGACACGAATCGCTGGCTGACGCAGTGGTTGCGCAGATCGAGGATCTGATTGCTTCGGGCATCCTGAAACAGGGGCGCAAACTGCCGTCGGAACGCGATCTGGCTGAGATGCTGCGCGTGTCACGCCCGAAACTGCGCGAGGCATTGTCGGTTCTGGAAGAACGCGGCCTTGTGACCACGCAACACGGGGAAGGCACCTTTGTTGCCGCTTTGACCGGGCAAGCAATGCTGCCAGCCCTGTTGGCCCTTTACGAACGGCACGAGCCTGCGTTTTTCGACTATCTGGAATACCGGCGCGAGCAGGAAGGCTTTGCCGCCCGCCTCGCCGCGCGTCGTGCAACCAAGGCCGATAAGGAACGTATTGCCGAGATTCTGGCCGAAAACGAACGTGCCTGGCAGGAGAATGACGCAAAGGCATCGCGCGAGGCTGATTTTGCGCTGCATGCCGCAATTGTCGATGCCAGCCAGAACGCCACGTTGATCCATATGATGGCCTCGATCTACGAGTTGACCAAACAGGGCGTTTTCTACAACCGCAGCTTTTTGAAATCGATTGATGGTTCGGGCAAGAAGCTGCTCGACCAACATCTGGAACTTGGTCAGTCCGTCATAGATGGGGACGAGCAGCGCGCTGAACAGGCCGCGTTCGATCATATCGATTTCGTGGAAGACTCGTTCCGGCTGGGCATCGAACAACAGCGGCGCGAGGTGATGGCTGAAAAGCGGCGGATACTCTCAACGTGACTGAGTGAGACCAAGATCGACTCAACGACCAAAAAATAAAAATATTTTCCACTATATGAAAAATACCGCCTGCCCCCTATGGTTTTGCCGAAACGCAATAAGGGGGCTGGATTGGACACACCGAAACGACCGCGCGGCAGGCCGAAATCCCTGTTCAAGGAAAGCTCGGCCGGGACGCTGCAATCTCTGGACCGCGCCCTTGGCACCCTCAGCGCCGTTGCCCGGCTGGAACGCTGCACTCTGACGGATCTGAGCCGCGAGACCGGCGTGCCGACCGCAACCACCCACCGCATACTGGCCACGCTCGCCAATCGCGGCTTTGTGCGCTTTGACGAAGACCGGCAGGAATGGATGGTCGGGATCGAGGCGTATCGCGCCGGGGCCGCCTTTCTGAAACGCAACAACGTGGTCGAAATCTCGCGACCCATCATGCACAGGCTGATGCAGGAGACCGGCGAGACCGCAAATCTGGCCGTACCAGACGCCGGAGACGTGGTCTTTGTCGGCCAGATCGAGACGAAGAACCCGATCCGCGCCTTTTTTCCGCCGGGTGCGCGGACGCCCATGTACGCCTCGGGCACGGGCAAGGCGATTCTGGCCGCGATGGAGCCCGATGGCGTGCGGAAACTGCTGTCTTCATCAACGCTCGAAGCCTTCACTGAACACACGCACAGCGATGTCGCCTCTCTTGAGGCGGATTTGCAGGTTATCCGGCAGCGCGGCTGGTCGTATGATGTCGAAGAACGCTATCTTGGGATGTCCTGTATCGGCGCGGTGATATTCAACGAACAAAACCTGCCCTGCGCCGGAGTGTCCGTGTCCGGGCCAACCGCGCGGTTTAATTCGGAAACGATTGATCGGTTCGGCGATCTGGTCTCAGCCGCTGCACGTGAAATCACGCGCGCCGTTGGTGGGCGGCCGATGCACCCTGATTAGATGTCCTGTCCGGGCGGGTCCAACGGTCCGCCGGGTGCCAGCAGGGCCCGTTCCGACAACCAGGGATTAAGGTCCAGCGCGTCTTTTAGCGCGGTTCTTGCCTCGTCCAGCCGGTTCAGGCCAAGCAGCGACAAGGCCCGCCCGCTGATCGCCGCAACATGGTTCGGAGACAGCTCAATCGCGATGTCGAGGTCGCGCAGCGCCGATCCGTAATCCTGCCGCAGGTAATTGACAAAGGCCCGCTGATTGTACCCTTCCGCATATTGCGGGCAGTAGTCGACTAGCGCGTTCAACTCGTCCAAAGCCCCGATCAGGTCCCAAGCCTCGCGCCGCGCCATGCCCCGATCCAGCATAGTCTGGGATTTGGCATCGGGCGCATCGGTCCAAAGCTCCCACATCTGGCTGGAGAATACGCGCGCCTCGGTCTCGGACCCGGCCTTTTGGGTCTGCGCAATCAGGTCACTGACGCCGTCGATATGATCTGGCGCGTCCGGGCAAGACTGTGCTGTCGCCGCAGACGCTACCGCACACCCAATGATCGCTGCCTGGAGTAGATGTCGCATAATCCAAGGATGGCGCGGGATGAGGTTCTGTCAAGTTGCGTCCAGTGCGCCCAGCATTCCGGTTTCCTTTACAGCCTCCATCGCGACAAAGGTCGATGTGCTGGCCACATGCGGCAGGGACGAGATCTTTTCGGCCAAAACAGCCCGGTATTCCGACATGGAACCGGTCCTGACCTTCAGCAGATAGTCGAAATTCGACGCAATCATATGCGCCTGTTCGATCTCGGCAATCTTGCGGACCGCCGCATTAAACTCGGCCAGCGCCTTTTCCCGCGTGTCCGTCATGCGCACCTCGACAAAGGCCACGTGATCCAATCCCAGCCGGATCGGATCCAGCATCGCGCGGTAGCCTTTGATGACCCCATCCGCCTCAAGCCGTTTCAACCGCGCCTGCGTCGGAGATTTGGACAACCCGATCCGCCGGGCCAGATCCGCGACCGAGATACGCCCATCCTCGGCCAGGGCTTGCAGGATGGACCGGTCGAACCGATCCAGTTCAGGAAAGTGCATTTGCATCGTTCAAAACCCAAATTTCAGGCGAATGGCCCATGATACATCAACCTTCAAGCGATTGTCCTGATTTTTTACGCATATACTACTAAAAACGCCCGGAGGATTCATGTCACACAGCCTGCGCACCCTAATCGACACTCAAACCTATGCGGAGCAGTCATCTGTGCTGCAGTCCCAGATCGACACGGCAAACCTGACCGACGCAGATCGCACCGCCATTTGCGCTGCCGCCGCCCAGCTGGTCCGCGACATCCGGTCAAGTACCTCGCCGGGGATGATGGAGGTGTTTCTGGCCGAATACGGCCTGTCGACCGACGAAGGCGTGGCCTTGATGTGTCTGGCCGAGGCGCTGTTGCGCGTGCCGGATGCAGACACGATCGACGCGCTGATCGAAGACAAGATTGCGCCCTCGGACTGGGGCAAGCATCTGGGCCAGTCCTCATCCTCGCTGGTCAATGCCTCGACCTGGGCTTTGATGCTGACCGGCAAGGTGCTGGATGAAGGCAAGGCGTCCCCCGTCAGCGCCCTGCGCGGGGCGATCAAACGGCTGGGTGAGCCGGTCATTCGCACCGCCGTTGGCCGCGCCATGAAGGAAATGGGCCGGCAATTCGTTCTGGGAGAGACCATTCAATCCGCCATGGGCCGCGCCAGCGGGATGGAGGCCAAGGGCTACACCTATTCCTATGACATGCTGGGCGAGGCCGCGCGCACCGAGGCCGACGCCGCCCGCTATCACCTGTCCTATTCCCGCGCCATCGCCGCCATTGCCGAGGCGTGCACCCATGACGACATCCGCGCAAACCCCGGCATCTCGGTCAAGCTGTCCGCCCTGCACCCGCGCTATGAATTGGCACAGGAAGAGCGTGTCATGGATGAGCTGGTGCCGCGCCTGCGCGCACTGGCCCTGTTGGCCAAAGCCGCCGGGATGGGCCTGAACGTGGACGCCGAAGAGGCCGACCGCCTGTCCCTGTCGTTGCAAGTGATCGAAGAGGTTATGGCCGAGCCTGCGCTGGCCGGTTGGGATGGCTTTGGCATCGTTGTGCAGGCTTACGGGCCGCGCGCGGGGTTGGTGCTGGACACGCTCTATGACATGGCGCAGCGCCATGACCGCAAGCTGATGGTCCGTCTGGTCAAAGGCGCCTATTGGGATACCGAGATCAAGCGTGCGCAGGTCGAAGGGGTCGATGGGTTCCCTGTCTTTACTCACAAGGCTGCCACCGATGTGTCCTATGTCGCCAATGCGCGCAAGTTGCTGGGCATGACCGACCGCATTTATCCGCAATTCGCGACCCACAACGCCCACACCGTCAGCGCCATTCTTCATATGGCCAAGGATCAGCCGTTCGAATTCCAACGCCTGCACGGCATGGGTGAGACGCTGCATCAACTGGTCATGGAGAAGCACAAGACCCGCTGCCGCATCTATGCTCCCGTCGGGGCGCATCGTGACCTTCTGGCCTATCTGGTCCGGCGCTTGCTGGAAAACGGTGCGAACTCGTCCTTTGTGAACCAGATCGTGGATGAGGCCGTGCCGCCGGAAGAGGTTGCAGCCGACCCGTTCACCGCCGTTCAGTCGGCCTCGACACCGCTTCCGACCGGGCCGGAACTGTTTCTGCCGGAACGCCCGAATTCCAAGGGGTTTGACCTGCGGCATACACCGACGCTCGACAAGATCGATGCGGCGCGGGACCGGTTTCGGGCGCATCACTGGTATGCGCAGCCCCTGCTCTCCGAACAGGCCAAACCCGCGGCGGATCAACCTGTCATCAACCCGGCGCACCCTCAGGACAAGCCCGGCGCCGTTGCCCCCGCCAGCACCGCAGATGTCGAACTGGCTTTGGCCTCTGCCAGCCCCTGGCAGGCCCCTGCCGCGCAACGCACTGAGGTTCTGAACAAGGCCGCTGATCTGTACGAGGCCCATTTCGGTGAGCTGTTCGCCCTTTTGGCCCGCGAGGCCGGGAAATCGCTGCTTGATGCTGTGGCCGAACTGCGCGAGGCGGTGGACTTCCTGCGCTACTATGCGGCCAACATCCCTGCGGCCAAACCGGCCGGGATTTTCACCTGCATCAGCCCGTGGAACTTCCCGCTGGCGATCTTCACCGGTCAGATTTCCGCAGCTCTGGCAACCGGAAACGCGGTTCTGGCAAAACCCGCACCGCAAACCCCGCTGATCGCGCATCGCGCCATTCAACTGCTGCACGAGGCCGGGGTGCCCCGTGATGCGCTGCAACTGCTTCCCGGCGGGCCAGAGGTGGGCGCGGCGCTGACTTCGGACGCGCGCATCTCGGGCGTGGCCTTCACGGGATCGACGGCAACGGCGCTGAAAATCCGCTCGGCCATGGCACAGAACATGCGGCCCGGCACGCCGTTGATCGCTGAAACCGGCGGTCTGAATGCGATGATCGTCGACAGCACCGCGCTGCCGGAACAGGCCGTGCAATCGATCATCGAAAGCGCGTTTCAGTCCGCTGGCCAGCGATGCTCGGCCCTGCGTTGCCTGTATCTGCAAGAGGACATTGCCGACGACGTCTTGACGATGCTGAAAGGCGCGATGGACGCACTTCGCGTCGGCGACCCGTGGCTGATTTCAACCGATTGCGGCCCGGTGATCGACGAAACCGCGCGTCAGGGCATTGCGGATCATGTCTCCAAAGCGCGGGCCGAGGGGCGCGTTCTCAAAGAACTCGGCACCCCGCCCGAGGGGGTGTTTATCGCCCCGACCCTGATCGAAATCAGCGGCATCGCCGATCTTGAGCGTGAGATTTTTGGCCCGGTTCTGCACGTGGCCCGCTTTAAGGCGCAAGAGATCGATCAGGTGATCGCGGACATCAACGCCACAGGGTATGGCCTGACCTTCGGCCTGCACACCCGCATTGACGACCGCGTCCAGCACGTGACCGAGGCGATCCACGCGGGCAACGTCTATGTCAACCGCAACCAGATCGGGGCTATCGTCGGCTCTCAGCCCTTCGGTGGCGAGGGGCTGTCGGGCACCGGGCCCAAGGCGGGCGGCCCCAACTATATGGCCCGGTTCTGCGCACCGGATCGCCAGACGGCATCTGAGACCTGGA
The DNA here is from genome assembly GCF_056537745.1 of Ruegeria sp. C12. NCBI lineage: Bacteria > Pseudomonadati > Pseudomonadota > Alphaproteobacteria > Rhodobacterales > Roseobacteraceae > Ruegeria > Ruegeria sp. C12. The sequence continues at coordinate 250,145 of NZ_JBQFSA010000001.1, read as the reverse complement.
GCGCATCGGCTGAGTTGCCCGCGCCAAAAGGCCAACCTGCCCCGGTTCAGACGCAAACCCTGCCCGGCCCGACAGGGGAATCGAACCGGTTGTCCGAGTTTGCACGGCCACCGGTCCTGTGCCTTGGCCCCGGTTCGACGGCATCACGTGCACAGGCCGATGCGGTTCTGGCCTTGGGTGGAACCGCGATTGAGGCTACCGGAGCGCTTGATCTGCATCGCTTGGAGAACCTGACCGGCATTTCGGGCGTTCTGTGGTGGGGTGGTGAGGATACCGCACGCCAGATCGAACAGCATCTGGCCCGTCGCGACGGTCCGATCCTGCCGCTGATCCCCGGCCTGCCGGACCGCGCCCGCGTGTTGGGCGAACGGCATGTCTGCGTCGATACCACAGCCGCAGGCGGTAACGCCGCGTTGTTGGGCGGTGCGGCATAAGCTGACCTTGACGCTGGGCCCTGAAAAGCCCAGCGTCGCGCCATGTTTCCGATCCGCGACCATAACCCCTCGGGGCGCACGCCCTATGTCGTTTACACGCTGATGGCGGCCAATATCCTGATCTTCCTCAGCTATGTGGGGATCATGGATAACCCGCAACTGATCCAGCGGTTCTATTTCGACTACGCGATCATTCCCGCGCGCATCGCGGATGGCTATGCGTTCGAGACATTCGTGACGTCCATGTTCCTGCATGGCGGTTGGATGCATCTGGCCGGCAATATGCTGTTTCTTTGGATCTTCGGGGACAATCTGGAAGATGAAATGGGCCACCTGCCCTTTCTGCTCTTCTATCTCGTCGCCGGAATAGGGGCCGGGCTGATCCACGTCATCACGGCGCCGGATTCGGTGGTGCCGACAATCGGAGCCTCGGGCGCGATTGCCGGGGTGATGGGCGGCTATCTTTTGCTGTTCCCAAAGGCCCGCGTCGATATTCTGCTGATCCTGATCGTCTATTTCAGGGTCTTTTCGATCCCGGCTTTTGTGATGCTGGGCGTCTGGCTGGTGATGCAGTTCTACGGCAGCCTGAACAGCAACCCCGACGAAGGCGGCGTTGCATATTGGGCCCATACCGGAGGGTTCGTCGTCGGGTTGATCCTGTGTATCCCGCTATGGCTGAATCGCGGCGGCACAGCGTTCTGGGATCGCACCCATGGCCATCCGCCACACCCCGAAACGAAATACAAACTCTCGCAATCACGCATCCCGCGCGTGCCGCGCAAGTAGGCGTGCCTTAGCCCCGGATCACCTTGGCAAAACTGTCAAAGATCGGCTCGTTGGCGCAGATAACCTCGCCGTCTTTCAGCACGCTGCCCTCGGGGTTCAGCGGCTGCACAAAGCCGCCCGCCTCTTTCACGATGATTATGCCTGCGGCCAAATCCCAGGCGTTCAGGCGACGTTCCCAGAACCCTTCGTAGCGGCCAGCGGCCACGTACGCCATGTCCAGGGCGGCAGCGCCCCAGCGACGCACACCGGCACAGGCGGGCATCAGGCGTGCTAGGTCTTGCAGGGTTGCAGGCAGGTCGGAACGACCGCCGAAGGGCAGACCGGTCGAAAAGATCGACTCGATCATGCGGTGACGACCCGAGACACGGATGCGCATGTCGTTCATCCATGCGCCTTCGCCTTTTTCGGCAAAGAACATCTCGTCCTTGGCGGGGTCGTAGATCACACCGGATACGATCTTGCCCTTGTGTTCCAGCGCGATGGAAATCGCCCAATGCGGCAAACCGTGCAGGAAGTTGGTGGTGCCGTCCAGCGGATCGACGATCCAGCGGCGGGTCGGGTCCTCGCCGTCAATCGAACCGCCCTCTTCGGCCAGCCAGCCATAGGTCGGGCGCGCGCCCAGCAGTTCCTCTTTCAGGATGGCCTCGGCGGCGATATCGGCCTTGGACACAAAGTCGCCCGCGCCCTTCATCGACACCTGCAGGTTCTCGACTTCACGGAAATCCTTGACCAGAGACCGCCCCGCCTTGCGCGCGGCTTTGATCATGATGTTGAGATTTGCACTGCCAACCATTGTGAAAAGGCTCCTGTCCGGTCAAACCGCGCGTATACTGATGCAATGCGCCCTTGCCAAGAGGAATGATGCGCATAGCAGCCCCGCGCAAAACGCCGCTACTGGGCCTGCAGCTTGCGCGCCTCGTCGCGGGCCAGTTTGACCAGTTCCTGCACAAAGGGTTTTTCCAGATCTTCCGAGCGGACGGCGGCATATAGACGGCGCGTGATCCCCTCACTCGTCAGTGGCCGGGTGACGTAATCCGAGTTGTACTTGACCTCGCGCACGACCCAGTCGGGCAGGACCGAAATGCCCCGGTTCGACGCAACCAGCAGCAGGATCACCGCCGTCAGTTCGACCTGCCGGATGGCGGCCGGTTCGACCCGCGCCGGGATCAACAGCTGACTGAAGACATCCAGACGCGTGCGCTCAACCGGATAGGTGATCAGGGTCTGACCACGAAAATCCTCGGCCTCGATATAATCCTTCTCGGCCAGCGGATGGGATGAGGCGGCGACAAACACCGCGTTGTAGTCGAACAGTTCGACAAACTCGACACCCGGCAGATCTTCGGGGTCGGATGAGACGACCAGATCAACTTCTTCCTTCTGCAATGCGGGCAAAGCATCAAAAGCCAGACCGGGGCGAATGTCGACATCCACGTCACCCCAGGACTTCCGGAAGGATTCCAGCACCGGGAACAGCCATTCGAAACAGGCGTGACACTCGATGGCGATATGCATCCGGCCCGTGCGACCGTCACGCAGCGAAGTGAACTCCTGCTGGGCAGCTTCGACCTGCGGCAGAATCTGTTCCGCCAGACGCAACAGGCGCAGTCCGGCGGCGGACAGTTTCATCGGCTTCGACCGGCGCAGGAACAGTTCGACCCCAGCCTGATCCTCAAGCCCTTTGATCTGGTGGCTCAGCGCGGATTGCGTGATGTTCAGCTGATCCGCCGCACGCGCCAGCCCGCCGCATTCATGGATGGCCTTGATGGTTCGCAGGTGCCGGAACTCGATGTGCATATGTCGCGCACCTCATGTTGTTCTTGAAGAATATGAGTTTGTCTCACATCGCCCCACATGGCACAAGAGGCTCAATTGATCCTGTGAGGCCATGATGACCAAACCTGAAATTTCGTTCGAGTTCTTTCCGCCCAAAACGCTTGAGGCCTCATTCCGCCTTTGGGACACGGTGCAAACACTGGCCCCGCTAGAGCCCCGGTTTGTTTCGGTCACCTATGGCGCAGGCGGCACCACGCGCGAGTTGACGCGGGATGCGGTTGCGACGCTGCACAAGTCGTCTGGCCTGCCGGTTGCGGCGCATCTGACCTGCGTCGATGCCTCGCGTCAGGAAACGCTTGAGATCGCTGACAAGTTCGCCCGCGCCGGTGTCGAAAACATCGTTGCCCTGCGTGGCGATCCGCCAAAAGGACAGGACAAGTTCATCCCCCACCCCGACGGCTTTGCGCATTCTGTGGAACTGATCGAGGCACTGGCCGAGACCGAGATGTTCAGCATCCGCGTTGGAGCCTATCCAGACAAACATCCCGAAGCCCGCAATACGCAAGCGGATGTGGACTGGCTGAAAGCCAAGCTGGACGCGGGTGCCGATGAGGCGCTGACCCAGTTCTTCTTCGAGGCCGAGACCTTTTTCCGGTTCCGTGATGCCTGTGAGAAAGCGGGTATCGACAAGCCCATCGTCCCCGGCATTCTGCCGATCGAAAATTGGAAGGGCGCGCGCAGCTTTGCCCAGCGCTGCGGCACCCACGTTCCCGATTGGATCGATCAGGCGTTCGAGAAAGCCATTCGCGATGATCGTGAAGATCTTCTGGCCACGGCGCTGTGCACCGAGTTGTGCTCTGACCTGATCGAAGGCGGCGTGGACAAGCTGCATTTCTACACGCTGAACCGCCCGGAACTGACCCGTGACGTGTGTTTTGCGCTGGGCATCACACCCAAGGCCGAATTGCAGAACGTCGCCTAATTCAACCATTCATTGCGCCTTGCCCGGGTCCAAAACTGGCCCGGGCTTTTTTGTGTTCGCAAACCGCCGGAAAGCTGGTGCTGACACTGCACCCAAAGGTTCGCCCGAAATCAGGAACAATCCGCATTCTGGCTTCGCATTGTCACCCCAGCCCAACTCAATACTCTGTAAAAATTGACAAAAACACGACACTCGGGAAACTGAGGATGTGTGGTTGTAAAGAGTGAAATGAGTATGGAGCACGTCGACGAGTTCAAGGCGCGCAAGGACGCTTTGGCGGATCTGGGACTGGACCCGGACGCCGATTCAGAAGACATCCGAGACGCATGGCGGCGGATCGCCTTTCATGCCCATCCTGATCACACAGGGGGGGATTCAACAAATTTCGCGCGGGCCAAGGCGGCCTATGACTATCTGCGCAAAAAGGGCTACACCGCGAAAGAGGCCGATACCGGACCACGCAAGCCGAAACGGCCGCGTCTGAGAAAGCGCATCATCGAGCTTGCGCCCGAGGATATCGCAACCTGCCAGGCGATGCTGGATCCCGGTCGCGCTTTGCCGCATATGTCGAAGCGGGATGAGTCCAACTATGTCGCGTCCGACCACGTTCCGGATGCCGTTGGATGTTATGGGCGTCATCTGACGTATTTCGTCACAACACCGGTCTGCCAGGGGGCCAATCGGGTCGCTCTGCCGACCTCTGTCCTCAGCGCTTCGCGCAATACCGAGACCGAAGTTCTGAGCTTCCAGTCAAATGACAAAGGGGCCGGAGAGGTCGTGATCCCGGACACAATCTGCGAACGCAAATTTCCGGGGGCGAAAAGTGTGCGCATCCGGTTCGAGGCCGATCAGGCCATTCGCAACGAATACTGGCTGGCGAGTTAACCGCGCGGAAAGCCCGGCTCTTGAGGGGGTGAGAGCCGGGCTAAGGGTCGTGAGTGGCCTTAGTTTGTGATCGGGCCTTCCGAAGTGAACTTCGGAATGACGCTGGTGGAGGCGTCACCCCCTTCGATACCCGGCCAGTTGCCTTCGGCGATGTTGATGTTGCCCGGAACATCTTCTTCCCAGAAACCGACAACAACATCGGTGATGTTCAGGTACAGCTTGTCATCGACGATGCGCCACAGATTCGGGTTGGCCGGAACCTTACCGCCCTTGGATACGCCATACGCGCAGTGGCCATCATATTGCGGCGCGTAATAGGCCGGGTTTTCCAGGAACTTGTCGCGGTTTTCTTCGGTCGCGAAGGCCCAGGTGGCACCGTTATATTCGGCGGTGATGTCTGCGTTTCCGCGCACACCTTCGGGTTGCGACTGACCGATGGCAACCTGATCCAGGCTGCGATAGGCAACAACGTCATACCCAGAGACAGCAAAACCGGTGCCGTCGACATATTGCGGGCCAGCGAAAGCTGGAACTGCCAGGGCCATGGCCGCGGCAAAGGTCAAAGCAAAGCGTTTCATGTGGTCAATCCTTTTCAAGTCATCTGCCCAAGGGTGCCGTGTTGGCGGGACTGTCGAGACAATATGCTATTTTTTGGCGCTGCGTAGTCCCCCTCGCGCCGCTGTGACCAAGAACGAGAAAACGTGAGAGGTTTGTCTGAATTTATTACAACAACACGGGGTTGGACTCTGGATACTGCAACATTAGCTGTTAGACGATTGGGTGCGCGGACCCCCGGCATTGGACAGAAAGGCACGAGATGAGCGATCAATCCACTTACACCCCTCCGAAAGTCTGGACCTGGGACAGCGAAAGCGGCGGGCGGTTTGCCAATATCAACCGGCCGATTGCAGGTGCCACCCACGACAAGGATCTGCCCGTAGGTCGCCATCCCCTGCAACTGTATTCGCTGGCCACGCCCAATGGCGTCAAGGTCACGATCATGCTGGAAGAGCTGTTGGCCCTGGGCCATGAAGAGGCTGAATACAATGCCTGGCTGGTCAATATCGGCGAAGGCGACCAGTTCAGTTCCGGCTTTGTCGGTGCCAATCCGAACTCGAAAATTCCTGCGCTGTGGGACCGGTCCGGTGATGAGCCCGTGCGCGTATTCGAAAGCGCCTCGATCCTGTTCCATCTGGCCGAGAAATTTGACGCCTTCCTGCCCAAATCAGGCCCCGAGCGAACCGAGGTGATGAATTGGGTTTTCTGGCAGATGGGCAGCGCACCCTATCTGGGCGGCGGATTCGGTCATTTCTACGCCTATGCACCTGAAAAATGGGAATATCCGATCAACCGCTTTGCCATGGAGGCGAAGCGCCAGTTGGACGTTCTGGATCGGGAGCTGGCCAAGAAAACCTTTATCGCGGGTGAGGATTATTCGATTGCCGATATGGCGATATGGCCCTGGTACGGTCAGCTTGTGCTGGGTCGTCTGTACGACGCCGCCGAGTTTCTGGATGTCGAATCCTACAAGAACGTCATGCGGTGGGCCAAGGCCATCGACGAACGCCCGGCTGTTCTGCGGGGACGCATGGTCAACCGCCCGTTTGGCGAGCCGCATATGCAGCTTCATGAACGGCACGAGGCCAGCGATTTCGAGACCCGCACGCAGGACAAATTGGAACCTGCTGCCGAATAACCGACAAAAAAGGCGACGCGGCGCTGGCTTGCGCCGCGTTTTCCTTTTGGGCGGGGCCTATTTCAGGATCGGAGGTTTGGCCGGGTCACTTCCCGGTATGGGCCGGACAGTCTCGGGCATCTCGGGCTGCGGCAGATCGAACCTCAGTCCGGTTTTGGCCAGCAATCCTGCCGCCACGTCGTCCATGGCAAAAAAGCCCACATCCATCGCCCCGGCCTCGATCCCCGAAAAGGTCAGCGCCTCGGACGCGGCCTTGGCCAGCGCAGGTTCTGCGCCCTCAACCGCCCCGACAAATCCCAGCAAGTGACCTGACGCACCGCTTTGCGATTTGGTCGCCACCAGATAGGCCGCTTGTGCCAGCCCCCCGGCGGTGGCCAGCTTGGCGTCCAGCGCGGTCAACAGCATATCCGGCAGGCCCGCAGGTGGTAGAAACTCGGCCAGCTTCTCGTGCACTTCTTCGGGGGCGTGTTGAAGGGTTGTCGCCAACCACCCCAGCGCCTCGGACGGGATCAGCATCGACGAAGGTGCAACTTCGAGGTTCAGACCCAAGCCAATACCCTGCCCCGCAAGCATGGATGACAGCACCCGACCGGACAGCGCCACATAGGGCACCGGACGGCTCGCAAACTGCGCCAGCCGGTCCTCGCGATCAAAGGCCAATACGAATTGCCCATGGGCCACATCAAACACCTCGGGCGAGATGTTCTCGCCCTGTGCTTCTTCGGTCAGCATCAGGAACAGCTCACTATCCGCCAGACGTTCGAAAAACCTCAGCCGGGCGGTGTCGTCCTGCGGGGCGGCCTGCATTGCGGCATGGGCTGTATCCAGCACGGTTGTCTCAGTCATTCAACACCTCTTGCACCCGCGCGCGCAGAACCGGCAGCAGATCGGCCTCGAACCACGGGTTTTTCTTCAGCCATGCCGTATTGCGCCACGACGGATGAGGCAAGGCAAAGACGCGCGGGGCGTGAGTTTTCCAGTCTTTAACCGTCTCGGTGACGGAACTGCGAACACCAAGGTGGTATTTATGCGCGTGACCGCCGACCAGAACGGTCAACGGCACCTGCCCCAGGGCCTGCATGACGCGATCATGCCAGGTCTTCCGGCAAAGGGCCGGCGGCGGCAGGTCCGCGTTCTTTTCGTCATAACCCGGAAAGCAAAAGGCCATGGGCACGATGGACAGCTTGGCCCGGTCGTAGAACACGGTCTCATCTATCCCCAGCCAGTCGCGCAGGCGATCCCCGGATGGATCGGTAAACGGCCGCCCCGAGGCATGAACCCGCGCCCCCGGTGCCTGCCCCGCGACCAGAATCGGCGTGCCCGGTTGAAACCAGACCACAGGGCGCGGCGCATGAGCTGTTGCCGTCTGTGCAAACTGATTGGCGCACAGACGGCAGGACCGAATATCCTCCATCAGGCTGGTCATGGAATGTTACGTAAGCCTTCCTGCCGCTGGCGCATATTGATGATTTGTTTCATAATTCGACATAATGTAGCCAACATGGGCCGATAGGGAACACCCTCCCTCATCGCCCGACAAGAGCGACACGAAAACTGGATTGAGCAGCAGGCCACCTATGCTTGAGTTCGAGAATGTCAGCAAATCCTTTTGGACCGGGACGCGCCGCAAGGTGATCCTGGACCGGGTCTCGTTCCGGGTCGAACTGGGTACATCGCTTGGCATTCTTGCGCCCAATGGCACGGGAAAAACCACGCTTATCAATATGATGGCCGGGCTGGAAAAACCGGATGAAGGCGTCATTCGCCGCGATTGCCGGGTGTCTTTCCCGATGGGTTTCACGGGTGGCGTATCCAGCAAGATGTCCGCACTGGAAAACGCGCGCTATATCGCAAAAATCTACGGCATGGATCCTGACTATGTCGAGGCGTATTGTAGCTGGTTGTGCAATCTGGGCGAATATTTCAACCAGCCCCTGTCGACCTATTCTTCCGGCATGCGCTCGCGTTTCACCTTCTCGCTGATGCTGGCGCTGGATTTCGACATGTACCTGATTGATGAGGGGATGCCCTCGTCCACGGATGTTGAATTCAACAAGAAGGCCGGTGACATCCTGCGGGAAAGGCTGCGCACGACAACCCTTGTGATCGTGTCGCACAGCCCATCGACGCTGGAAAAATTTGCACAGCAAGCCGCGGTTCTTTTGGACGGGCAGCTTTACATGTTTGAAACCTTGGAAGAGGCAAAACAGTTATATGACTACGAAACCCAAGGTTAGAAAATACAACTTGCGCCGCAAACAGCCGGTCGAAGGCTCGGCCGAGGCGCGCGCGGACGCGATCTCGCGCATTCGCAGCGCGACCGAAGGACCATCTGCCGCAAACGCCCCGCAGCCCGGAACCGAACTGGACGACATCAAGCGTGAGGGGCTAACCGGTCGGCAGCTACGCATTGCCCGTCGGCTGGCGCAGAAACACGGGCTTGCAGCCTCGTCCGATTATGATGCCGTTCGTCTGTTGCGAAAAAAGGGGATCGACCCGTTCGAGCGGACAAACCTGCTGGACCTTGCCGCCGCCAAAACCTCCCAAGGCAGCACAACGTCGAAAAAGCCCAAGGACAAGGTCAGGATACAGCTGCCGCAAACCGTGCAGCACACGGAATTCAGCCCGCCGGGCCCCGAGATGAGCCCGGCAGAACGCCGAAACCTTGAAATCGGTCAAATCCAAAAGGACATCGCGCGCAGGCGGCGCGTCAAGCTGTTCACGCTGTTCGCCCGGCTGGCAGCGTTTGTACTGCTGCCCACCTTTGTTGTGGGGTTCTATTTCTATCGAATCGCGACCCCGATGTATGCCAGCAATTCGTCCTTCTCGATCCTGCAGGCAGATAGTGCGGGTGGGGCCGTCGGCGGCCTGCTGTCCGGTACGCAATTTGCCACGGCACAGGATTCGGTCTCGGTTCAGGATTTTCTGGAATCGAAAGAGGCGTTGCTGCTGCTGGACAATGACGCAAGCTTTACCGAAGTCTTTCAACAGGATTGGATTGATCCGATCCAAAGGCTGGCAGCCGACGCCACGCTTGAGGAAGCCTATAAGCTCTACAGCCGCATCGTCACGATCGGTTACGACCCCACGGACGGGATCATCCGGATGGAGGTGATTGCCCCTGACCCGCAAACCTCGGCCGAGTTTTCCGATCGCTTGATCTCTTACGCCGAAGGTCGGGTGAACAAACTGTCCGGTGAAAAGCGCGACGACCAGATGCGTGACGCGCTGGAAAGCTTTGAATCCGCACAACAGGCGCGCCGTCAGGCGCAGGAAGACCTGATCGAGTTGCAGCTTCAGGGCGCGATTCTGGACCCCGAAAATGTGATTGCCGGGCTACGCGGGCGGATCAACGAAATCGAAATTCTGTTGCAGGACAAAAACCTGGAACTGGCGGCCCTTCTTGACAATCTGCGGCCCAACAAGGCCAAGGTCGACGGGGTCACAGCCGATATCGCACGGCTGGAAGTGGTGCTGGACAACCTAAATGCCGAGATGCTGGATGTTTCGGCAGGCGAAAACTCGCTGGCGCGGTTGAGCGTGCGGATTCAGATGGCGCAGGCCGATCTGGTCGCGCGGGACATGATGCTGCAAAACGCTATGCAATACATGGAAACCACGCGCACCGAGGCCAACAGGCAGGTGCGGTATCTGACCGTCTCGGTGAACCCGGTTCCCAGCCAGGACCCGTCCTATCCGCGCAAGTTCGAAAATACGATTTTGGCTTTCCTGTTGTTTGCTGGTATCTACCTGATGATCTCGCTTACCGCGTCGGTCCTTCGTGAACAGGTATCCTCATAAGACCCATGAAACATGTAAAAATCTCCGACGTTACCGTCGGCAACGATCTTCCGCTGACCATCATTGCTGGCCCCTGCCAGCTTGAAACAGCGGACCACGCCCAGATGATTGCGGGCACCATGAAAGAAGCCTGCGATGCTGCGGGCGCGCAGTATGTGTTCAAGGCCTCCTATGACAAGGCCAACCGCACCTCTCTGTCCGGTAAACGCGGCATGGGAATCGATGCGGGGCTGAAGGTTCTGGACGACATTCGCAAGACCATCGGCGTTCCGGTTCTGACCGACGTGCATACCGAGGCCCAGTGCGCCATCGCGGCTGAGGCTGTTGATGTACTGCAAATCCCCGCTTTCCTGTGCCGTCAGACGGATATGCTGTTGGCAGCAGGCAATACAGGGGCCGTCATCAACGTCAAAAAAGGTCAGTTTCTCGCGCCTTGGGAAATGCCGAACATCATCTCGAAAATCGAAAGCACGGGTAATCAGAACATCTTGCTAACCGAACGCGGGACGTCTTTTGGCTATAACACCCTCGTTGCGGATATGCGGTCTCTGCCACAGATGGCGCAGACGGGGTATCCTGTCGTTATGGATGCCACGCATTCCGTACAGCAGCCGGGCGGGCAAGGTGGATCGTCGGGTGGCCAGCGCGAATTCGCACCGGTCATGGCACGCGCTGCGGTTGCCGTTGGGTCGGCTGCGGTCTTCATGGAAACGCATCAGGACCCAGACAATGCACCGTGCGACGGCCCGAACATGATTTACTTGGACCAGATGCCCCAACTTGTTGACACATTGATGCGTTTTGATGCGCTTGCGAAAGCGAATCCTATTCAGATTTAACGATTGAGACTTGTTATGACCAAACCATTCCCCGAGGTGACGCCAAACACCTGGAGCTTTTTGCGTGACGCGATGATCAAGCCCACGGGCTTTCGCGAATATGATGCACGCTGGAAGTACCCTGACGAGATCAACCTGCCCGGCATGACCGCACTTGGTCTGGGTTTGGGCACTCAGATGCGGCGGCGCGGGATTGACCCGGTCATCGCAGTGGGCAACGACTATCGCGACTATTCCCTGTCGATCAAGAACGCCCTGATCCTGGGGCTGATGCAGGCCGGGATTCAGGTCAAGGATATCGGCCCCGCGCTTAGCCCGATGGCCTATTTCGCGCAGTTTCATCTGAACGTTCCCGCCGTGGCGATGGTGACGGCCAGCCATAATCCAAATGGCTGGACCGGAGTGAAAATGGGCTTTGAGCGTCCGCTGACTCACGGCCCGGACGAGATGTCCGAACTGCGCGATATCGTCCTGAACGGCGAAGGCCAGCCGCATCAAGGCGGGTCCTATGAATTCGTCGATGGCGTGAAAGAGGCCTATATCGACGATCTGGTCGGGGATTTCAAAATGTCCCGTCCGTTGAAAGTGGTCTGCGCCACGGGGAACGGTACCGCCTCGGCCTTTGCCCCCGAGATTTTCGAACGGATCGGGGTTGAAGTCGTACCCAGCCACAATCGTCTGGATTACACTTTCCCCAACTACAACCCCAACCCCGAAGCCATGGAAATGCTGCACGACATGTCGGACAGTGTGAAATCCAGCGGCGCGGATCTGGCGCTTGGGTTTGATGGGGATGGCGACCGCTGCGGTGTGGTCGATGATGAGGGCGAGGAGATTTTCGCCGACAAGGTTGGCGTCATCATGGCCCGCGATCTGGCCAAGCTGCACCCGGGCTCGACCTTTGTGGCAGATGTCAAATCAACCGGTCTGTTCGCCAGCGACCCTGAACTGCAAGCCCTCGGCGTCAAAGCGGACTATTGGAAAACCGGTCACAGCCACATGAAGCGGCGCGTGAAGGAAATCGGCGCGCTGGCCGGGTTCGAGAAATCGGGCCACTACTTCCTGGCCGAGCCGGTCGGGCGTGGCTATGACTGCGGGATGCGGGTCGCGGTTGAGATTTGCAAGCTGATGGACCGCAACCCCGGTCAAAGCATGTCCGATCTGCGTAAGGCCCTGCCTAAGACCTGGTCCACCCCGACCATGTCGCCCTACGCGGCTGATACCGAGAAATACGATATCCTCCAGCGACTGGTCGACAAACTGGTGGCCAAGGCGGACGCAGGAGAAAGCTTTGCCGGTCGCGCCATCAAAGAGGTGGTCACTGTCAATGGCGCGCGGGTCATTCTGGACAATGGCAGCTGGGGTCTGGTGCGCGCCTCCTCGAACACGCCGAACCTTGTGGTGGTGTGCGAAAGCAGTGAAAGCGAGGCGGAAATGCGTGCGATCTTTGCCGATATCGACGCCGTTATCCGCACCGAACCGAGTGTTGGCGATTACGACCAGACGATTTGAACCAGGGGGCGTCGCTGGACGCCCCTTTCATCAATCGCCGCCAAACAGTTTCAGCAGACCCTTCTTCGCCTCATCCTCAAGCTTTTTCTTCAGCGCGTCTTCGATTTGATCGCTGTCGGTTATGGTCGTGTCCAACTCATTGCCGACCTTGTCCAGCACCTTCTGCTTGGCGTCATCCTCAAGCTCTTTGACTTTGCCTTCCGCCGCCGCCTCGATGACTTTGGTCAGGTCAGGCGTGATCGACGGGCTGCTCCACGGACCATGGATGCGCACGGGCACCGAAATTCCCTGCCCCGCATTCGCCCGTAGCGCGGTTGGCGTGAACAGATAGTCCAACGTACGCGCACCCAGATTGACCTTGCCCTCACCATCGGCGCGGAAGTTTTTCAGGGACATCAGCAGGTCAGAGTTGGTCAGCACGCCTTTGTCGATCGAGAAGCTTGCGGTCAGGCTGTCAAACACCGTCGTACCGCCCGACCCGGTTCCCCGGCCCATCAGCCGATCCAGATCGAAGCCCGAAATCACCCCGGACCCGACATCCACATTCCCCTTGCCGCTGAGCGAGCGCATGATCTGGTCTTCACTCTGCCCGACGCCAAGAAACTGAAACGCGCCGGATGCGGTGCCGGACAGACGGTCTACATCTGCAAGTGTCGATAACGCCTGCTTCAGGTTGATGCCGCTGGCTTTCAGATCGCCGCCCACCGACAATCCGTTGCGGTTATTCGCAACCACCTGACCGTTGAGCTGGCCGGAGAACAGCGTTGCCGGGTGCATTTCCAGCACCGCACGCGAACGATCCAGACCAAGCGTCAGGTCAGAGGCCCCGAATTGCATCCCCGGAACGGCAATAGACTTGGCCGTCAGGCGGATTTTGCCGTTGGCCAATGACAGCGGCGACGCATCAATCGGTGCCTTGGACCACCCGTCCGCCGCAGATGACGCGGCCCCTGTCCCGCCCCCCGATCCGGGCTCGGCATCGGTCACGCGCGACAGGTCCAGCGCATCGGTATTCAGGCGCGCCACGATCTGAGGGGGATCGGCGATGGTGATGTCGGCCTCTCCGGCCAGCCGATTGTCATCAAGCTGCGCCACCATTTTGCGCAGGGACACACGGCCATCCTTGGTATAGGTCATCTGCCCCGAGATATTTGCCGTCCGGCCCAAACCGTGGGGAACCGCCACACCGCCTTGCCCAAACGCGGTCAACATCATTTCCGTGCTTTGCGTGATGATCTGCATCTTGCCATCCATCTCGCCGGACAGATTGACATTGCCGTTGAACCCGATCTCTCCGCCCGGGGCGGTCAGCGCCACATCCAGCGGCGTCACAGCGCCCGACGAAAAGGCGGGCAAATCGGGCAGTTTCAGGTCCACCTGCACCGCACCGCCCGGCACTGCCATACTGGCCTGCATCACCATGGGCGCGGATACGTCCGGCCAACTGGCGGACAGGGTCACACCCGCAAAATCCATCTGCGTTACGCCGTTTTCGACGTAGATCAGCCGCGCATCCATCAGTTCCAACCGCTCCAGCGTCACGGCACCGGTTTCGCCCGAGGGCGCGCCGCCTGTAGCGCCCGCTGACGGCGTGGTCTCAGCCGCGCCCATGACCCAGTTTCCGCGACCCTCTGACAATTCCAACCGCAGAACCGGGTTTTGCGCAAAGACCCGCTTGATCTTCAGATCGCCCGCCAGCATTGCGGCAGCATCCACACCAACAGCCAGACTGTCCGCGCTTAGCATCGGATCAGGCCCGGCCCATGGCGCGTTGCCGAATGTTACGGGCCCGGTTTCCATGCCCAAAACCGGCCAGAAGGACAGGTTGACGTCCCCCGACAGCGTCAGCTCGCGCCCCGTGTTGGCCTTGACCTGCTCAGACAGGATCGCGGCCAGCTTGTCCCCGGGCATCAGCAGCAACGCCCCAATGACCAGCCCGACCACGGCCACAACAATGAACAGAATGCGTATCAGCCATTTCATCTATCTGCTCTCCGCCTTTTTGGCTTGATTGAAATCATCATCCAAACGCACCGTGACATTTGCAAGGGGAAGCGTTCCCCACTATATGCCGCGCCATGACCACGAACCCGCCAAATCTCCGCCCCGACCTGGCGCCCGCCGCCCGGATGCCCGAGACGTCCCGTGCAAACCAGCCGACCATCGGCATGGTCTCGCTGGGCTGCCCGAAAGCTTTGGTCGATAGTGAGCGTATCCTGACTCGCCTACGGGCAGAAGGTTACGGCATTTCGCCCGACTATTCCGGGGCCGATGCCGTAATCGTGAACACCTGCGGGTTTCTGGACAGCGCCAAGGCCGAGTCGCTGGATGCAATTGGTGAAGCTCTGGTTGAAAACGGCAAGGTGATCGTGACCGGCTGTCTGGGGGCCGAGCCCGACTACATCCGTGAACACCACCCCCGCATCATGGCGGTGACCGGGCCACACCAATACGAACAGGTCTTGGATGCGGTGCACACAGCGGTGCCACCGGACCCGGACCCGTTTGTCGATCTGCTGCCCGCCAGCAGCGTTCAACTGACCCCGCGCCACTACAGCTACCTGAAAATCTCGGAAGGCTGTAACCACAAGTGCAAGTTCTGCATCATTCCCGATATGCGCGGGAAACTGGCCAGCCGTCCGGCCCATGCAGTTCTGCGCGAGGCCGAAAGGCTGGTCGATAACGGCGTGCGCGAGTTGCTGGTGATTTCGCAGGATACCTCGGCCTATGGGCTTGACCGGAAATACGATGTGAACCCGTGGAAAGACCGCAAGGTGCGCAGCCACATCACCGATCTGGCGCGCGAGTTGGGGCAGTTGGAGGCCTGGGTGCGCCTGCACTATGTCTACCCCTACCCGCATGTGCGCGATCTGATCCCGTTGATGGCGGATTCCGGGTGCAACATTCTGCCCTATCTCGACATCCCCTTCCAGCACGCGCACCCGGACGTTCTGAAACGCATGGCTCGGCCAGCCGCTGCCGCCAAAACATTGGATGAAATCCGCGCCTGGCGCGCGGTGTGCCCGGACATCACCCTGCGGTCGACCTTCATCGTGGGTTATCCGGGTGAGACCGAGGCCGAATTCCAGACCTTGCTGGATTGGATGGACGAGGCGCAACTGGATCGCGTCGGGTGTTTTCAGTACGAAAACGTCGATGGCGCACGCTCGAACGATCTGCCGGATCATGTGCCCGCCGAGGTCAAGCAAGAGCGTTGGGATCGCTTCATGGAAAAGGCGCAGGCAATTTCCGAGGCGAAGCTGCAGGCCAAAGTCGGACAGACGATTGACGTCATTGTTGACGAAATTGACGATGAGGCCGCCACCTGCCGCACCAAGGCAGACGCGCCCGAGATCGACGGAAACCTGTTCATTGACGAAGGATTCGAGGGGCTTAAACCCGGCGATATCGTCTCGGTCACCGTGGACGAGGCTGGTGATTACGACCTCTGGGGACAGCTTGCCTGACCGCTTCGGGCCGTGTCGGAACACGGCCCATCGGTAAAGCGTGACCCGAGTTTATTGGAGAACAGGCGCCCCCGCTCTCACCTTGAACATGAAGCCAAACGGAGGTTTTCATGTTTCGAGTAACTCATTTTGCCAAACGCAGCATGGTGGTCGCCCTGTCGGCCATGATGCTTTCGACCCCCGCTATCGCTGAGGGTTTTGGCCGGTCGTCGGCTGAAATCGTCTATGTCGGCGGCAAGAAATTCAATTTCCATGTCCGGGGTGTTCACCCGCATCACCGCCCCTATTTTGCGCCCAAATCCGGGCATCACATCAAGAAACACCGCAAAAGGGCGCACAAACCGCATGTCCACGCGGGTCACAAACGCAAGGTTTACAGGTACCAGCCGCATCGATCCTTCCGCGGGCACAGGCATCACGCCTTCAAATACAGGCACGGGTTTCGCTTTAGAAAACACTAAACGCCCGACCTATATGTAATGGTTCGCAGCAACGCGTCCGGCAATCAAAAAAAACCGCCCCTAGGGCGGCATCACATTCTCAAATCTTGGGCAGGCGGTCCCAAATCGGGACCGCCTGCAAAGGGTTTATCCCGCAACCGGGTTACAGACAGTCTCGCCTGCTTCGGTGGTCGCCAGTTCATACCCGGCGGCACAGCTTGGGGTACCGGCTTTGTCATAGCTGGGCGAAATATAAACAGGGGTGGGTTCCGGCTGCGCGCAGGCAGTCAGGATCAGCGCAAAGGCTCCAACAGCAGCGAGTTTGATTTTCATGTCCGTCAATCCTCTATTACTTTTCTGATATTGCCCAGTTTTTCGGGGCCGGGTTCAGGATACGGGTTGATCGGCAATCTGGCAACAGAATCGATCACATCCTTGTGAACGAAGGCGAAACCACGCTTGGGACGCCCTGGATCGCAGCACCGTCAGCGACGCGCGCTACCTTTTTTGGCGCATTGCCCTAAACTCGTGACCTGACATCAGCCAAGAACGGAGAAGCCACATGTCCGACGCCCCCATCATCGCCCAGAAAGAGCCCATGGCGGTCGAAGTTGTCGAAGGAAAGAGTTATTTCTGGTGCGCTTGCGGCCGATCCAAGAAGCAGCCGTTTTGTGATGGGTCGCACAAAGACACCGACTTTGAACCCTTAAAATACACGGCTGAAGCAAGTAAAAAAGTGTTCTTCTGCTGCTGCAAGCACACCGGCAAGGCGCCGTTATGCGACGGATCACACGCGCGAATTTGACGGGCGGCGAAGCCGGTTCAAGGCTTGGGCATTGGCGCAAAACTCGGGGGCAGCATCGGCAAGTTGTTGATGCTGGGACAACCAGATCGCACATTGCCCACAGCAATTTGACGCCCGGCATCGGGTGACGAGTTCGGCATAGCCTTCGGCGGAAAGTTGCCCCTCGGCCATTGCCTCGGTCAGCGAAATACCCAGGCAACGGGCCACTGAACGCGTCAGCCAAAAGTGTTTTTCGATCTCTCCAAGGGCGACCTGTGGCATCAACCGCCCCCGACCTGAGCGGATTTCAGGGCCGCGAATCGCGCCCGATTCGGGCAGGTTTCAGGCGCATTTGCGATAGCCTGATGCTGATCCAGCCATTCGGGACAGTCCTTTGCCCATGCGCAACCACGACAGAACTGCACCATCTCGGCCCAGTCTTCCTGGCTCAGGTGGCAAGCGTGATGTGCTGCAACGATATCCGCGCCCGTCGCCTGACCCATTCGCAGAACCAGACGCATATGGGTCATGATATCTCCGAGACGTGGCATAGGCCCCTCGCGTTTACGGTCTGAGTTTTTCCAGCAAAGTGTAGTTGCGGCAGTATTCCGGGGCGCGGCTAAGCGCAGACGCTTCTTTCAACAGGGATTGGCAATGTCCGGGGTTCGGGCAATCTGTGCACCGGACCACGGCGTCTGAAATCTGGTCGATTGATACGGCACCCTCGATGGCGGATTCCTGCAAATCGATATCCAGCATCCGCGCCATGTCATCGACCAAACCGGCGTGCAATCGCAAAGTCTCTCGGCTGGGCATGTCCTGTCCTTTCCCTGTCGCGCTTTGGTCAGAGCGTAGTTGGTGGACAGGGGGAATCCTTGATTCAGGTCAAGCAGAGGCCCCAATTTGGTCGAGATAAGCACGCGTTGCGTCCTGAACGCGGCGAAAACGGTCCCCGCCCAGCTTTTTGCCGCCATACCAGCGCGTAACGATGATGACGTGGTTCTCTAACCCCTCACGCTCCATCATGCGAAGGATGACCATGCCCGCCCCGCTTTCTCCATCGTCGGCCTTGAGCGCCCCGGTTGGCAACGTCGCCGCCCAGGTATTGTGCGTGGCCTTTGCATAGGCTTTATCCGTCTTCAGCTCGGCAAGCACCGCGTCAACCTGATCCCGCGATGTCACAGTTGCCCCAGACACCGCGTATTTCGATCCGCGATCGGTCAGAATCACGCCCAGCCGCACCAGTTCAGTCATTCTGTGACACCCAGCTTTCGCGCGGTTTGCTGTACAATTTCGACCCGCTGCGCGTTGGGTGGGTGCGATCCCAGGAACTGGTCACCCGGATCGGGAATGCGGGCAAAATACTTCGCACCGATCAGCGGGTTGTATCCGGCATTGTGTGTAATGAGGGTTCCCAACTGATCCGCCTCAAGCTCAAAGTCTTTCGCATAGGCTTGCACGGCCACCTTTGCCCCCAGTTTCTGCGCCTTTTCAACAGCGGCGTCGCTTTTGCCACGCTGCCGCTCGGCCTCTCCAAACTTGGCTGCGCCAACACGGGCGTTTTCGCTTTGCCGTCCGATGTGATCCAAAACGTGATGCGCAGCCTCGTGCCCCATCACAAAGGCCAATTCATCCGCATTCCGGGTCGAGCGGATCAAGGATCGCGTGAAGATGATCGCGGGCTGTTTCTTGTCATCCAGAGTCTGAAAGGCGTTTGCAGGCGCGGTCGGGTTCAGATCGACCAGAATTCTGAAATCGCAGCTTTGCGGTTTGGAAGACCTCAGACACTGGGCCCGCGCCTCGCGCCCGACCTCGCGGCTGACCTTGCGAAAAGCTGCGGCGCTGGCGGCTTCTTCTGCCGTGAGCCCACGCCAGTCTTCTGCAGGAATCACGCGCAATCTGTCTGTTGCACAGGCCGACAGAAGCAGGGGAAAAACCAGAAATAAGAAAAGGCGCATCAAAGGTCCTATTAGCCGATCAGGCGTTGATCCCAACATAGCCGGACCAACCGGGCAGTACCACTGCGGTTTCGGCCTGTGACGGGTTGCATTGGCGGGCGGTGGCCTGCACTCTGGCCCCATGTTTTCGATTGAGCATGAATTCGACTCGACAGTCATTACCCTCGTGGATGAAGGCCCCAAGCCTTTGCAAGAGGATGTGGTGATCAACAGCTTCGCCGAATGCGTGACGCTGGAACAAATGGACCCCCGCACGGATCAGATCCAGAAGATCACCCTGTCGCCCGAACAGGTCCGCGATCTGGCTGCGGCGCTGGATTTGCCAGAAGGTGTCTATCAGATTCGCGAAACGCAGGATCAGGGCTCGTAGGGTTCGAGCTGTGGCGGTTCTGGCCAAGCGACGCGGAGTCTAAAATCCGTGACCAATGGTTTATTGAATTTTCGTAAGTCGCCAAGCCCCCCATCCAGTGTCATTGCGCTTGCACCCGGCGTGCCGGAATGAAAATGATCCCCAAAAATCCAACGGCCCGCCCTTGAATCGCCAGCCGTACCGCCCAAGATACAGATGGCCGATGTAAAGGAAGTTAACATATGTCCCTGAAAAACCCTGCCGCCCTGGAGTTTTTACAGTCGCGCCGGTCCAGACCGGCCAAAACACTGATTGCTCCGGCCCCGACACGGGACGAGCTTTTGCCTTTGCTGACCGCCGCCGCCCGCAGCCCGGATCATGGCAAACTGGAACCCTGGCGGTTTATCGTGATCGAAAAGGGCGCGATGGCGCGTCTTGCTGACCTGACCGAAGTCTGTGGCAAGGCGCTGAACAAATCGCCGGAAGACATTGCCAAGGCCCGCAGCCAGTTCGACATGGGACATCTGGCTGTGGCCGTGATCGAGGTTCAGAAACCGTCGGAAAAGATCCCGGCGATTGAACAAACCTACTCTGCCGGTGCCGTCTGTCTGGCCCTGCTGAACGCGGCCCTCGCCGCCGGATGGGGCGCGAACTGGCTGTCTGGCTGGCAATCGCATGACCGGGATTTCTGCAAATCCGCTTTTGGGTTGGCCGAAAACGAACGACTGGCCGGCGTGATCCATATCGCAACCGAAGGGACCGCCCCGCCAGAACGCCCCCGGCCGGACGTTGCCGCCCTGACTGAATGGCTCACGGAATGATCATCCTGAACGCGTTCTTCGCGGCCCTTGGTCAGATCGGAGACCCCAAGTTCCGCTCAGTCCTGTTTCGCGGCATAGGTCTGACGATCCTGTTGCTGATCCTCGCCTGTGCTGCCGCGATCTGGTTCATCAATGCGCTGTCCGGTGACGAGATTTCACTGCCCTTTGTTGGCACCGTGTCGTGGCTGAACGATGTGCTGAACTATTCCGGCATCCTGCTGGTTCTGGTGTTGCCGGTGTTCCTGATGGTGCCCGTCGCCTCGGCCATCACGTCGATCTTTTTGGAAGAGGTCGCGCAGGCGGTCGAAGACAAAAACTACGCGCACCTGCCCCCGGCCCCAAAAATCCCGCTTGGCGAGTCCATTCAGGATGGTCTCAGCTTTATGGGCGTTCTGATCGTGGCAAACCTGCTGGCGCTGATCCTGTATGCGATCTTCACGCCCCTTGCTCTGTTTATATTCTGGGGCATGAACGGGTTTCTGCTGGGCCGGGAATATTTCACGCTGGCCGCGATGCGCAGGTTGGGGCGTGAGCGTGCGCGCCAGCTGCGTGCGAAACACACGGCAACTATCTGGCTTGCCGGGACGCTGATGGCGATCCCGCTTTCAGTTCCGCTGGTAAATCTGGTGATCCCGATTATCGGTGTCGCCACCTTCACCCATATCTATCACAATGTGTCAGGCCGCGCGGCCTGACACGGCTCAGCGCGGCTCAAGCTGGTTCAACCAGTCGAAATCCCGAACCGAGATCACCCCGGACAGGATAATCCCGGCGATGATGGCCCATAAAACGATCGAAATGCCCGTGGTGATCCACATCTTCTTCTTCATGTGATGCACCTCCGGCGCACCCGCATGGGTGCCCGGAACGATCTCGCCCAGATCGCCCTGCGTCTTGATGCGAATGGGCAGAACGATCAGCAGGGTCAGAAACCAGATGACTGCAAACAGCACCAATGCGGCAGTGATGGTCATTTCGGGCCCTCCGAGCTTGTGGCGTTACACCTGTTCCAGTTCGACGAGGCAGCCGTTGAAATCCTTGGGGTGCAGGAACAGAACGGGCTTGCCATGCGCGCCGATCTTGGGTTCTCCGCTACCCAGCACACGTGCACCACTTTCCTTCAGGTGGTCGCGGGCCGCGATGATGTCTTCGACTTCATAGCACACATGGTGGATGCCACCGGCCGGGTTTTTCTCAAGAAAGCCATTGATCGGGCTGTCATCGCCCAGCGGGTACAGAAGCTCGATCTTCGTGTTGGGCAGTTCGATGAACACCACCGTCACACCATGATCCGGTTCGTCCTGCGGCGCGCCCACTTTGGCGCCCAGCGCGCTGCGATACTGCTCGGATGCGGCCTCAAGATCCGGAACGGCGATGGCGACGTGGTTTAGTCGTCCGATCATAGTAAACTCCTCTGTCCTACGTTGAGTGGGTTATGGGGGCAGTTCCGGCAAAGGACAAGTGCGCCAAATCGCCCGTTAACCCTGTGTTAGCCAGAAGTTCCTAGCGTGAGGCATCTGCTGGATAGGAGATCTGACATGGACGATTCGGTTCCTTTCGCCACAACTATCGCTACGCCCACAGCGACGCGGCCTTTGCTGGGACAGACCATTCTGGTTGTCGAGGACAGCCGCTATGCCTGCGACGCGATCCGCCTGATGTGCCTGCACAGCGGGGCAAGGATCCGACGTGCCGATTGCCTGAAATCCGCGCGGCGTCACCTTCAGATCTATCGCCCCTCGGTCATTCTTGTGGATATGGGTCTGCCGGACGGGTCCGGGGCCGATCTGATTGCTGAACTGACACAGGCCTCGCCCAGGATCAGTGTCATTCTGGCGATGTCCGGTGATACATGCACCGAGTCTGCTGCCCTTGGGGCCGGGGCTGACGGGTTTTTGCCCAAACCCCTAAAATCCATGTCTTATTTTCAAAAAGCCATTCTGGAACGCCTCCCCGAGGACCGTCGGCCCAGCGGGTTGCACGCCGTTCGGGACGAAGTCATTCACCCCGATCCACTGGCCTATCAGGACGATATGGCGCACATCGCGGACGTTCTGGCAGGGCCGACCGATCCGCGCATGCTGGACTATGCTGCCCAGTTTCTTCACGGCGTTGCGCGTGAGGCCAACGATACGGTGTTGGCGGACGCGGCCCGAAAACTATCACTCTCCCGGGCGCAAGGCAGTCCGATCACCGCTCAGGCCGCGCAGGTTGCCGGGCTAGTTCAAAACCGGCTGGAACAGCGGGAGGCGATCTGAGATGGCCACCGCCTATTTCATCACCGCGTCCCTGGTGTTCGGGTGGATGTACCGGCAAACCCGGCAGAGCGCCCGATCCATTCGCGTGAACCGGCAGAAGCTGGGCAAAGGGATTGATTGAATCCCTTGACGTTGCGTTTGCCGGTCTGCCCTAGACACAGGTGACAAACGCAAACCGCCCGCGCGTAGCGGACGGTTCAGTCGTCATACGGTTTGCGCCGCGCAATACGTGCGCTCATCACCAGACAAGCGACAGGCTTAATCCTGCGGAATGATCCGCAAACCAAGTTCCATCAACTGATCCGAAGTCGGATCGGACGGCGCGTCCATCATCAGGTCTTCGGCGCGCTGGTTCATCGGGAACATCATGACTTCGCGGATATTGGCCTCGTCCGCCAACAGCATCACGATCCGGTCGATGCCCGCAGCACAGCCCCCGTGCGGCGGCGCGCCATAGTGGAAAGCGTTGTACAGGGCACCAAAGCGGGATTTGACCTCATCCGCGCCGTAACCTGCCAGCTCAAAGGCTTTCAGCATGATCTCGGGCTTGTGGTTCCGGATCGCACCCGAGACCAGCTCATACCCGTTACAGGCCAGATCGTACTGATAGCCGCGCACGTCCAGCGGATTGCCCTGCAGCGCCTCCATACCGCCCTGCGGCATCGAGAATGGGTTGTGTTCGAAATCGATCGCGCCGGTTTCCTCGTCCTGTTCATAGATCGGGAAATCCACGATCCAGGCAAAGGCAAAGCGGTCTTTTTCGGTGAGGCCAAGGTCTTCGCCAATCACGTCGCGGGCCTTGCCTGCGACCTTTTCAAAGGCTTTCGGCTTTCCGCCTAGGAAGAACGCCGCATCACCGACACCCAGACCCAGTTGCTGCCGGATTGCCTCGGTGCGTTCGGGGCCGATGTTTTTGGCCAGCGGACCGGCTGCCTCCATCCCCTGCCCCTGATCGCGCCAGAAGATATAGCCCATGCCGGGCAGACCCTCTTTCTGGGCGAATGCATTCATGCGGTCGCAGAACTTGCGGCTGCCGCCGGTCGGCGCAGGGATGGCGCGGATTTCGGTGCCGTCCTGCTCCAACAGCTTCGCGAAAATCGCAAAGCCACTATCGCGGAAGTGGTCGGAGACCACTTGCATTTTGATAGGATTGCGCAGGTCGGGCTTGTCGGTGCCATACCACAAGGCCGCGTCCTTGTAGGAAATCTGCGGCCACTCTTGGTCAACCTTCCGGCCACCTCCGAACTCTTCGAACACGCC
Organism: Ruegeria sp. C12; assembly: GCF_056537745.1. Lineage (NCBI taxonomy): Bacteria > Pseudomonadati > Pseudomonadota > Alphaproteobacteria > Rhodobacterales > Roseobacteraceae > Ruegeria > Ruegeria sp. C12. The sequence goes on along the minus strand of NZ_JBQFSA010000001.1, from coordinate 226,097 downwards.
GGTCAGAACGGGCTGGATGGTGTCGAACACGTCCTGCTGCTCGACAAACGACATCTCAAGGTCAAGCTGGTAGAAATCGGTGGGCGAGCGATCGGCGCGCGGGTCTTCGTCGCGGAAGCAGGGTGCAATCTGGAAATACTTGTCAAAGCCCGACACCATGATCAGCTGCTTGAACTGCTGCGGGGCCTGCGGCAGGGCGTAGAACTTGCCCGGATGCAGGCGCGAGGGCACCAGAAAGTCACGTGCGCCTTCGGGCGAGGATGCCGTGATGATCGGCGTCTGATACTCGCGGAAGCCCTGATCCCACATGCGTTTGCGCATTGAGGCCACAACGTCCGAGCGCAGCGTCATGTTGCGCTGCATCGCCTCGCGGCGCAGGTCGAGGTAGCGATAGCGCAGGCGGGTTTCCTCGGGGTATTCCTGATCGCCGAACACCATCAGCGGCAGTTCGTCAGCGGCACCCAGCACTTCCAGTTCACGTACGTAAACCTCGATCTCGCCGGTGGGCAGCTTGGGGTTCACAAGATCCGCGTCACGCGCTTTGACGGTGCCGTCGATGCGGATGCACCATTCCGAGCGCACCTTCTCAAGTTCAGCAAAGGCCGCGCTGTCGCCGTCGCACAATACCTGCGTTACGCCGAAATGGTCGCGCAGATCGATGAACAGCACGCCGCCGTGATCTCGGACCCGATGCACCCAACCGGACAGGCGAACGGTTTCACCGACATTGGCGGCGGTCAGAGCGGCGCAGGTGTGGCTGCGATAGGCGTGCATGGAATATCCCTTCGGGCGCAGAATTCGTCGCGCCGATACACCCTGTCAGGCCCGGAAAGTCAAGGCAGGTCGCGCCGTCAAAACGGCCTTTGCACATTGCCTGAATAGAAATAAACGCCCAGCCCCACGGCAAAGATGATGTTCCCCGCAATCGCGTGCAGCAGAACGGCGTAAAAGAACGAGCCGCGCTTGCGATAGGCCCAGCTGAACAGCAGCCCGCCGACAAAGGTCATGATGGCGACAATCCAGCTCCAATACATCAGATGCGCGAAGGCGAAGATAGCCGCGTTCAGCAGGTCGGCCCTGCGCCCGTCCGGCAGGATGGCGTGGTAGCGGCGGAAAAACAGCGGGCGGAATAACAACTCTTGCGGCAGGGCGGACAGAAGCGGATAGCCGATCCAGATGAAGGCCAGCATCTCGGGCCGGTTTCTCAGCAGAAAAAAGGCCGCATCTGGCCGGGTCAGGTAGATCAGCGCGGTACAGAATGCAGCAGTCACCAGTGTGAATACCGCCAGTTCGCGAAATGACCAGTTTGCCCACTCGTATCTTAGTTCTGCCCACTGAAAGCCGGGCGTAACATGCAGCAGAACGATGCCCAAACCGGTAAAGGCAAACAGCGCCGGGAACATCCAGTTGGGTGGAAAAAACACCGCGATCACCAGCGGGGCAATGATGAAAAACAGGCCAAACTCAACCCGCAATCGCGCTGCCGCGACCGGAGGGGCGACCATCGTGCTGTCTTTGCTCACAGGTTCACCAACTCCACCGGTATCAGGCCACGTAACGAATTCCCCATGAAAACAGACTGGGCCTCTTTCATATCATTCAAGGTCAGAACCGCCTCGGCAAACTCTTCTTGTTCCAACAATTCCTCGCGCAGGATACCCGGCAATAGCCCGCTGGACAGGGGCGGAGTCAGCCGTTGCCCTTCGCGCGTTTCGATAAACAGGTTGGTGATGGAGCCCTCGCACAGCTCCTCCCGTTCGTTCAGGAACAGTAATTCGTCGATACCCTTAGGCATCGCAGCGCGGGCGGTGTCATAGAGATCACGCCGGGTGGTTTTGTGGCGCAGCCATATGTCGCCAGAGGTCAGGCGGGTCTCGGACACCCCCACCCGCCAGATCGGCGGGTTTTCCGCCAGCGGGGCGGTGGTCAGGTCGAACTGACCCGCAACATCCATGGTCAGACGACAGCGCAAGGGGGCCTCACCAGCCCCTTCGGACAACATCGCCACAGCGGCAGGTCGGTCGAAGGGCAAGCCCAAGGCATTGGCGGTGCGCGCCATTCGGTTCAGATGCCGGTCCTGTCGGACAAACCCCTGCCCGGGCCTGAAGCCCAGCGTTTCGATCAGGCGGAAATCAGGCTCAACTGGCGGGCAAAGCGGGCTTTCCATAGGGCTTCCTCGTATTCAGACGGGGCCGTGCTGTCCCAGACCACCCCACCGCCGACATTCAGCGTTGCAGCGGCACCGTCCACCATCAGCGTGCGGATGGCAACGTTGAACTCGGACCGCCCGTCCGGCGCAGCCCAGCCGATCGTGCCGCAATAGATGTCGCGGGGCCAGGGTTCGAGGTCGGACAGGATTTCCATCGCGCGGATCTTGGGTGCGCCGGTGATGGATCCGCAGGGGAACAAAGCGGTCAGGATATCGGACAACCCGGCCCCGATCTGCAACTGCGCCCGCACCAGCGACACCATCTGATGCACGGTGGCATAGGTTTCGACCTTGAACAGTTCGGGCACATGAACCGATCCGGGCAAGGCCACGCGGCTGATATCGTTGCGCAGCAGATCGACGATCATCAGATTCTCAGCCCGGTTCTTTTCGTCGCTGGACAGAAAATTGCGGCGGCGCGCATCCTCGGCCATATCTTCGCTGCGGGGCTGGGTGCCCTTCATCGGTCGCGTCTCGATACGCCCGGTCTCATCCGTGCGGAAAAACAGTTCGGGCGAGCGGCTGAGCAGGTCGGGCAGCCCCTCTTGCTGAATCAAAGCGCCGTGGCCAACGGGTTGCCCAGATGTCAGGGCCGCGTAAAGCGCCGCGCTGTCCCCTTCAACCGTCAGATCGATTGGGAAGGTCAGATTGGCCTGATAAATGTCCCCGGCCCCGATGGCGTCATGCACGGCCCGGAACGCCCGACTGTATCGGGCCTCATCCCAGCGCGGCTGGAACTGGGCAATTCCGCCCGACGCTTTGGGCAGTTCGCTTTGGTCCGGTTGGTCATAGACCCCGAAACACAGCAACGGCAGTGTCCGGTCGCCCGGCAGACGGGACAACAGGCGCGGCTCCAATGCATAACCAAGCTCGTAACAGGCGTACCCCGCTAGCCAACCACCCGCCGCGCGCGCCTCATCCAGTGCCGCCAGCGCCTGGGGCACCTCGTCCGCCGTGTCCGCGCGGATGATGTGGGATGGCCGGTCGAACCGGGTTCCCGGACCGGCTGGCCCCTGATCGAAACGAATACGCAAGTGCATCCTCATAAGCCGTGCTGCGCGATATAGAGAATACGCCGCCAAGGGAAAGAGGGGAAAGCGGCAATTTCGCACCTGTTTCCGATACCTCTTGCACCTTTTCGCGCGGTCCCTATAACGCAGGACAATTTGGGCGCTGGGGCGGTGCCCTGACTCGCGGACAATCGAAGGAACAAGGCATGCCGAGAAGAACCGACATCCAGTCGATCATGATCATCGGGGCGGGCCCCATTGTCATCGGGCAGGCGTGTGAGTTCGACTATTCCGGCGCTCAGGCCTGCAAGGCGCTGCGCGAGGAAGGTTATCGGGTCATTCTGGTGAACTCGAACCCCGCGACGATCATGACCGATCCCGGTCTGGCGGATGCCACCTATATCGAGCCGATCACGCCCGAGGTTGTCGCCAAGATCATCGAGAAAGAACGCCCCGACGCGCTGCTGCCCACGATGGGCGGACAGACCGGCCTGAACACCTCGCTGGCGCTGGAAGAGATGGGCGTGCTGGAGAAGTTCGGGGTTGAGATGATCGGCGCCAAGCGCGACGCCATCGAGATGGCCGAGGACCGCGCCCTGTTCCGCGAGGCAATGGACCGACTGGGCATCGAAAACCCCAAGGCCGAGATCGTGACCGCTCCCAAGGACGAAGACGGCAAGAAAGACCTGGATGCCGGTGTCGCCTTGGCGCTGGAAACCCTGGAAACGGTGGGTCTGCCCGCCATTATCCGCCCTGCGTTTACCTTGGGCGGCACCGGCGGCGGTGTGGCCTATAACCGCGAGGATTATATCCATATTTGCCGCTCGGGCATGGATGCCAGCCCCGTGGGTCAGATTCTGATCGACGAAAGCCTGCTGGGCTGGAAAGAATATGAGATGGAGGTGGTGCGCGACACTGCCGACAACGCCATCATCGTTTGTTCCATCGAAAACGTGGACCCGATGGGCGTACATACCGGCGACTCGATCACCGTGGCCCCGGCCCTGACGCTGACCGACAAAGAATACCAGATCATGCGCAATCATTCGATTGCCGTGCTGCGCGAGATCGGCGTCGAAACTGGCGGCTCGAACGTGCAATGGGCGATCAACCCGGTCGATGGCCGCATGGTCGTGATCGAGATGAACCCGCGCGTGTCCCGCTCCTCGGCGCTGGCCTCAAAGGCGACCGGTTTCCCGATTGCCAAGATCGCGGCGAAACTGGCGGTGGGATACACACTGGACGAGTTGGACAACGACATCACCAAGGTCACGCCCGCCTCGTTCGAGCCGACCATCGACTATGTCGTTACCAAGATCCCGAAATTCGCATTCGAGAAATTCCCCGGTTCCGAACCGTACCTGACCACCGCCATGAAATCGGTGGGCGAGGCGATGTCCATCGGCCGCACTATCCACGAATCGATGCAAAAGGCGCTGGCCTCGATGGAATCCGGGTTGACCGGCTTTGACGAGATCGAAATCCCCGGCCTGAATGTCGGTGTCTGGGACGAGGCCACCGACAAGGCCGCCGTGATCAAGGCGATCAGCAAGCAGACGCCCGATCGCCTGCGCACCATCGCGCAAGCCATGCGCCACGGCCTGACCGACGACGAAATCTTTGGTGTCACCAAGTTCGACCCGTGGTTCCTGGCCCGCATCCGCGAGATCATCGACGCTGAACGTCAGGTCCGCAAAGACGGCCTGCCCATGACCGAGGATGGTATCCGCAAGCTGAAAATGCTGGGCTTCACCGATGCGCGTCTGGGCAATCTGACCGGCCGCGACGAAGACAACGTCCGCCGCGCCCGCCGCAATCTGGGCGTCAATGCTGTCTTCAAACGCATCGACACCTGCGCCGCCGAGTTCGAGGCGCAGACACCCTATATGTACTCGACCTACGAGGCCCCGATGATGGGCGAGGTCGAATGCGAAGCGCGTCCGAGCGACCGCAAAAAGGTCGTCATCCTTGGCGGTGGTCCGAACCGGATCGGTCAGGGGATCGAGTTCGACTATTGCTGCTGTCACGCCTGCTTCGCACTGACCGAGGCGGGGTATGAGACTATCATGGTCAACTGCAACCCCGAGACGGTCTCGACCGATTATGACACCTCGGACCGGTTGTATTTTGAGCCGCTGACCTTTGAGCACGTCATGGAAATCCTGACGAAAGAGCAGGAAAACGGCACGCTGCATGGTGTGATCGTGCAGTTCGGCGGTCAAACCCCACTGAAACTGGCCAACGCGCTGGAGGCCGAAGGCATCCCGATCCTCGGCACCACGCCCGACGCCATCGACCTGGCCGAAGACCGTGAGCGGTTCCAGGCGCTGGTCAATGATCTGGGTCTGAAACAGCCCAAAAACGGCATCGCCTCGACCGACGCGCAAGCGTTGGAGATTGCCGACGAGATCGGCTTCCCGCTGGTGATCCGCCCCTCTTACGTTCTGGGTGGCCGAGCGATGGAAATCGTGCGCGATATGGATCAGCTGCGGCGCTACATCAACGAGGCCGTGGTGGTCTCGGGCGACAGCCCGGTTCTGCTGGACAGCTATCTGGCCGGTGCGGTGGAACTGGACGTGGATGCGCTGTGTGATGGCACCGATGTTCACGTTGCGGGCATCATGCAGCATATCGAAGAGGCGGGCGTGCACTCGGGCGACTCGGCCTGTTCGCTGCCGCCCTATTCGCTGTCGGATGAGATTCTGGAACAGATCAAGGATCAGGCGTTCAAACTGGCCAAAGCGCTAAACGTCGTCGGCCTGATGAACGTGCAGTTCGCCATCAAGGATGATGAGATCTACCTGATCGAGGTGAACCCGCGCGCCAGCCGCACCGTGCCCTTCGTGGCCAAAGCGACCGACAGCGCGATTGCCTCCATCGCCGCGCGTGTCATGGCGGGTGAGAAGCTGTCGAACTTCCCGATGCGCCCGCCCTATCAGGAAGGTCAGGATACAAAAATTGCCGACCAGATGACGCTGGCCGACCCGAACATGCCGTGGTTCTCGGTGAAAGAGGCGGTCCTGCCCTTTGCCCGCTTCCCCGGCGTCGACACGATCCTGGGCCCGGAAATGCGTTCGACCGGCGAGGTCATGGGCTGGGACCGCGACTTCCCGCGCGCCTTCCTCAAGGCGCAGATGGGCGCGGGTATGGTCCTGCCGTCCTCGGGTCGTGCGTTCATCTCGATCAAAGATGCTGACAAGACCCCCGCGATGCTTGAGGCCGCACAGGTTCTGGCCGCGCAGGGCTTTGTCCTTGTGGCAACCCGTGGCACACAAAGCTGGCTGGCCGAACAAGGCGTTGCCTGCGATCTGGTCAACAAGGTCTACGAAGGCCGCCCGGATGTGGCCGACATGCTGAAAGACGGTCAGGTGCAGCTGGTGATGAACACCACCGAAGGCGCGCAGGCGGTCGAAGACAGCAAGGTCATCCGCTCCATCGCGCTCTATGACAAGATCCCCTACTTCACCACCGCCGCCGCCAGCCACGCCGCCGCGCTGGCCATCAAGGCGCAGGCCGAAGGGGATGTTGAGGTGATGTCGCTGCAGGGGTGATCCTTCACCCCAAAGGGAACAAAGCAAAACCCCCGGTCCGTGACCGGGGGTTTTTCAATTAAACAGCGGATTGCGCGGCCATTTGCCTTGCCTCCTCCCGCCTGAAGAACAGCAGGTAGAACACTGGCGCGGCGACCATGGTCAGGACTGTGGCAAAGGCCAGACCGCCCATGATCGTCACGGCCATCGAGACGAAGAACGCGTCTGTCAGCAGCGGGGCCATCCCAAGGATCGTGGTGATCGCGGCCAGCATGACCGGGCGCAGACGCGAGACCGAGGCTTCGATGATCGACTCTTGCAGGGGTTTACCGGTGGCCCGGACCAGATCGATTTCCTCGACTAGAACAATGCCGTTCTTGATCAACATCCCCGACAGGCTCAGCAGGCCCAGCAGGGCGGTGAAGGTGAACGGCAAGCCGGTTCCCAGCAGGCCAATCACCACACCGTTGACCGACATCGGCACCAGCAGCCAGATGATGATCGGCTGACGGATCGCATTGAACAGCAGGACCGAGATCAGCACCATGATCAGTAAGCTTAGCGGCAATTGCCTGCCCAGACTTTCCTGCGCGTCGCGCGAGTTTTCGAACTCGCCCCCCCACTCCATCTTGTAGCCGGGCGGCAGATCGATTGCCTCAATCGCGGCGCGCACCTCGGTATGGACCTGAGCGGCGGTAAAGCCCGCCGGGATGTCGGCTCCGACCGTGATGGTCAGAACCCGGTCGCGCCGGTGGACCAGCGTGTTCAGGGCCTGGTATTCAAACCCGTCCACCATCTGTTCGATGGGCACGAAACGTTGCGATTGATCCGAATAGACGACCTGATCGACGATTGAATAATCCCCGTCCGCCGGGCGGCGCAGGATGATCGGGATCAGGCGGTCACGCTCGCGCAGGACCCCACCGGTGATCCCATCGGTCGAGAATTGCAGCGTGGCAGCAATATCTTCGCGGGACACGCCAGCGGTCTGGGCGCGTTCGGTCGCATAGATTGGCTGCACCGCCAGTTCCTTTTCACGCCAGTCGTGATGGACATGCAGCGCGTTGGGCGAGGCGGCGGCCATGCGCTGGACCGCCTCATCCGCCAATCGCCGCAGAACTTCCGGGTCGCTGCCCGAGAACCGAGCCTGGATCGGATCGCCGCCGCCGGGGCCAAAGACCAAGCGCCTGGTGCGGAACTCGCTTTCGGGAAACTGCACCGAGCCGAACGCCTCAAGATCCGCCTGCAAAGCAGGGATATCGTCCAGCGTTTCGGTGCGGATGATCATATGGCCGTAGCTGGGGTTCGGATCTTCGGCGGCATAGGTCAGCATGAAACGGGTGGCCCCCTGCCCCACGAAGGTGGTGACGGACACAACGTCGTCGCGGTCATTCAGCCACTCTTCAAACACGGCCATATCTTGGGCGGTGCGGGCGATGGTGGTGCCCTGAGGCAGCTTGTAATGCACAAAGAACAGGGGCGTGTTCGAGTCCGGGAAGAACTGCTGCTTCATCAGCCCGAAGCCCGCGTAGCAAACCACCGTAACCGCAGCCAGCCCCACAACCACCAGCCAGCGAAACCGCAGCGCGCCGCGCAGAACCGAGCCGTAGATGCGGAACAGAATGCCGCTATAGGCGTCCACTTCGCCTTCCTTGCCCTGTTTGAAGAAGTAGTGCCCCAGCATCGGCGTGACAGTGATGGCCAACACCCAGCTCAGCAGCAGCGAGATGCCGATCACCGCGAACAGCGAGAACAAAAACTCACCGGTTGCATCGGGGCTGAGACCGATGCCCGCAAAAGCCATGATGCCGATCACCGTAGCACCCAGCAGGGGAATTTGCGTTTTCGAAGCCACATCTTCCGCCGCATCGCGCGAGGATTTGCCGCGCAGCATGGCGATCTGCATCCCCTCGGCCACGACGATGGCATTATCGACCAGCATCCCCATGGCGATGATCAGTGCACCAAGCGAGATCCGCTCCATCTCAATCGAAAACATCGCCATGAACAACAGCGTTCCGACCACCGTCAACAGCAGCGTCGAACCCACGACAACCGCCGCGCGCCAGCCCATGAAAAGGCCCAGCACCGCGACCACGATGGCCACGGACATGGCAAGGTTGACCAGAAAGTCGGTCGAGGCTTGTTCGACCACCACGTGTTGCTGGTAAATTGGCAGGATTTCGACGCCAAAGGGGATCGCGGTGTCCAACTCGTCAAACTTGGCATCCACGCGCTTGCCGACTTCGACAATGTTCTCGCTCGACAATCCGGCGATGCCCAGGGTGAACGCCTCGACCCCGTCAAAGCGGATCATGATGTCCGGGTCAGTCTGCCGCGCGCGATAGACGTTGGACATATCGAACAGGTTGATCACCTGCCCCTGAGAGCCGACCGAAAGCCCGGCAATGGCAGACACGCTGTCCGAACCTTCGGCGGTCAGGATTGTGGTCCGGTCGTCCGCAGACCGCAGCGAGCCGGATGAATTCACCGAATCCGCGTTCGAAATCGCCTCGTTAATAGCCTGAATCGGCACGTTCTGGTTTACCGAGATGGCAAGGTCGGGCTCGATAAAGATCGCCTCTTGCGGCAGGCCCTGAACCTCGACATCGGCGACGCCGCTGACTGTCAGCAGCTCACGCCGAAGGAACGTGGCCAGTTCATGTTTTTCCGCGTCCGAGTAACCCTCGGCCGTCACCGCGTAGAACAAGCCAAAGACATCGCCGAACCCGTCATTCACGTAAGGCTGGCCGACGCCCGAGGGCAAGCCGCGCGCCGCATCGCGAATCTGGGCGCGCAAACGGGTCCAGATGGCGGGCAGTTCGTCACCGTCATAGGTGGACTTGATCTCGACCTCGATCAGCGACCGGCCGGGTTGGTTGACAGAGGTGATCGTGTCCACCTCGCCCATTTGCTGGATGGCGGATTCAAGCGGTTCCGAGACCTCAAGCGCCACTTGCTCTGCTGTTGCGCCGGGATACTGGGTGATGATTACGGCGTTCTTGATGGTGAATGCCGGGTCTTCGAGACGACCCAGAGACAGAAAGCCCCAGATACCGCCAAACAGGGCAATCAGGATGATCAACCACGTATATAGTGGCCTGTCGATCGAGGCGCGTGCGATGTTCATATCTCAGCCCCTCAGTTCCCAAAGCCGGAAAACCGGCGCACGGTTTGACCATCGGCCAAGGCGGCGCCACCTGCGACAACAATCTCTTCACCACCAGACAGGCCCGTCAGCACCCGAACACCACCCAACTGGGTCGGCTCGATGGTCACGGGAACGCGGCGAACGGTGCCCTCTTCTGCGCCAACCGGTGAATAGACCATGACGCCCAACTCTCCGCCCGCATCTGCGACGATGGCAGTGGCGGGCATGATGATGCCAACGCGCTGGTCCTGAACCTGTACATTCACGGTGACGGAGGATCCGGGCAAAATCTGCAGCCCTTCCGGCGGGGTCAGGCCGAACTGGATGCGGAAGGTCTGACCGACGCTGGAGGTTTCAGCATCGAATTCGCGGATTTCCAGCGGAAAGACCTCATCACTGGCGGGAAACTTGGCAGTGATCGTAATGTCGTCCTGCTGGCCGGTGCGTTGGAACAAAATCTCAGGAACATCCACTTCGATCCGCAACTCGGACATATCGTGGATGCGCACAATCGGTGTGCCTGCAGAGACGGTCGTAAACGCCTCGACCGTACGGCTGGAGATCAGCGCATCGAACGGGGCGGTCAGAGTGGCGTGTTCCAGTTCGTATTCGGCATCGCGCACGGCGATAGCGGCCAGTTGCGCCTCGGTCTCGGCGTCGTCGACGGCGACCTGGCTGGCCGTGGTGCCCCGCAGGCGCGACAGTCGGGCCTCGGTCCGGTCTGCCTGTTCCTTTTGCAGGCGCGCCCGGTCCAGGCGCAGCTGGAACGGCTCGGAATCAAGCTGGGCGATCAGCCCGCCTTTGGGAATAACAAAGCCCTCGGTGACAGGCATTTCGACAATCTGGCCTGACACCTGAAACGCCAGATCAACCGTCTGCCGCGCCGCCACACGGCCAAAGAACTGGCGCGAAAACCCCGGCGTGGTTTCCTGCACAAGCATAAGTTTGACCGGCTTTGCAACCTCTTGCGCGGCCATCGGCGATGCCAGAACAGCCAAAACAAGGCCCAGAGAAGTCAGCAGTTTCATTTCTTCAATCCCTCGGGAATTCCCGTTTTCAGAATGGTGTCACGTATCTTACACGCCAGATGCGCGAATTGAGCGGTTTCTTCTTCGTTCAGGCCAGACGCGCGATGAAACAGCGCCCCCGCTTCGGCCACAAGCATATTGCGGGCATCTTCGCCCTGTTGGGTCAGCACCAGCAACCAGGCCCGCCGATCCTGCGGGTCACGTTCGCGTGTCAGATACCCCGCCTTTTCAAGCCCATCCGCCGTCGCTGTAATGGTCGAGGGCACGGTCAGCATGTCCGTGGCCAGCACCCCCATGCGCTTGGGCCGATCCAGTTTGATCAGCATATGGCATTCCGGATGGCTCAGATCGGTCTCCATCGAATCGAAAACTTCTTCGAGTTTCCAATACAGCGCATAGACGCCCATGATCGCCTGTATCTCGGGGCTAAGGCGGCCCAACCTTGTGCTAATGTCGTCCTGCACGGTGCGTCTCCTGCGTGATTGCTGGCCATATACTTCAAAATTTGAAATATTCAAGATATGAAGTTGAAATCGACCCCTCAGAGTGTATTCCCTTAGGTTAACAACTCTTGATCAAATGCCGCTGTGACTGCATTTTAGGCGGATTCGAAACCTTCAGGACCCGTCATGTATACGCCCGCCATCACCGGTACCGGCGTTTTCACGCCAGAAAACGTCATCACAAACGCTGAGCTTGTGGAAGCATTCAACGCCTATGCCGATAAGCAGAATGCCGAAAACGCCGAGGCCATCGCCGCCGGTCAGATGGAACCGATGCAGCATTCCTCGGAAGAGTTCATCGTCAAGGCCTCGGGCATTCAAAACCGCTATGTGATGGACAAGACCGGCGTTCTGGATCCGGACATGATGTTCCCTGCCCTGCGTCAGCGCAGCGATGACGAGCCGGGGATCATGACCGAGATGGCAGTGGACGCCTGCAACAAGGCGCTGGCGCAGGCCGGTCGTACGGCCGCGGATGTGGATCTGGTCATCTGTGCCGCGTCGAACCACGAACGCGCCTATCCGGCGATTGCGATCGAGATTCAGCAGGCCCTGGGCATTGACGGGTTCGGGTTTGACATGAATGTGGCCTGTTCCTCGGCCACTTTCGGCATTCAGGCGGCGGCGGACATGGTGCGGTCCGGCTCGGTCCGGGCGGCGCTGGTGGTCAACCCCGAGATCTGCTCGGGCCATTTGGAATGGCGCGACCGCGATTGCCACTTTATCTTCGGCGACGTTGCCACCGCCACGCTGATCGAACGGATCGAAGACGCCCAAGGCCCGCATTTCGAGGTCCTGTCGACCCGTTGCGCCACCGCCTTCTCGAACAATATCCGCAACAATAACGGCTTCCTGCGCCGGTCGCGCCCGGCAGGCATGGTGGACCGTCGCGATATGCAGTTCATGCAGAACGGTCGGAAAGTGTTCAAAGAAGTGCTGCCGATGGTCAGCAAGCATATCGGCGACCACATGGACGCCGAGGGCGTCAGCAGCGATGACCTGAAACGCCTTTGGCTGCATCAGGCCAACAAGACGATGAATGATTTCATTGGCAAGAAAGTGCTGGGCCGCGAGCCGGAAGCCGGTGAGCAGCCGAACATCCTGCAGGACTATGCCAACACCTCATCCGCCGGATCGATCATCGCGTTCTCCAAGTATTCGGATGACTTGCAGGACGGAGACGTCGGGCTGATCTGTTCCTTCGGGGCTGGCTATTCGGTCGGATCGGTGATCGTGAAGCGGCACGTTTGATTGGCCTGACAGCGCGCCGTGTGCCCTTTGCACTCCGGGATGATGCGCTGACGCCAAAGGATCGCTGCGCATCCTCAGGTCAACTTGGCCAACGGCAAGCGCGCGAGACAACGCGCAGATGAACGCCCGATTGGTTGAGCCTTAGCTGACGCTTTCTTCCTCGAGATGCAGTTTCATCTCGATCAGAACCTGTTGCAGCAGGCTGGTCTCTTTCAGCAAACGCTTGGCTTCGTTCACCGTGATGATGCCGTCTTCAATCGCGGCCTGATATTCTGTCATCAGCATCGCAAAGCGCTGGCTCAGGGCAATGACATCCGAATTCACGCCGCCGGTTCGTGGCTTGTCTGTGTTGCGCCCGTCATAGGACAGGGTGATGTTCTTGAGATCGGCCAAAGCCGAGGTCACATGCGGATAGGCCGCCGCATTCTCTAGCCGGGCCACGGCGTCAACTGGCATGAACCTGTCGGCATGTTCCGCATTGTCAGAATAATACCGGCCCAGAGTCGCCTTTGATTTACCCGTAATCTCGCACGCCGCTTCGATCCCGACGTCTTTGACAAGCGCCTCGGTGTGTTTCTTCAGATAAGCCCCGATCTCTGCCATTGTTTTACCTTTGTTACCTGCACGCGCTGTTCCACCCCTGTTGTTGGGGGAAAGCCTCGGGAAATTTCCCATAACAGAGTCATAATTGAAATGTCATACATTGGCTATCCCTCAGATATGCGAGGGATTTTGTGAGTGAGTGGCGGCAGTTCCTGCCGGTAATGAGTGATCGTGGGGCAGGATTGTTTAGCCTCACACCGTTAAGGCCGCATGTTGGCCGACGGCGTCGCTGTTGTGAGAGTGGTGGTTCCATCCCCAAAGAGCATGTGCTCGGCCTTCGCAACTGCAATGGCGACGTCGATTCTTTTCAGGCATTTTGAACCCTTGTCCGTTTGGCGGATGCGTTTTAGACCCGGCGCATGGCAAAGCTGTATTTCAACTACTCTACTATGAACGCGGGCAAATCGACCGTGTTGCTGCAGGCCTCGCACAATTATCGCGAGCGCGGCATGGACACCTACCTGATGACTGCCGCTGTTGACGGGCGCGCGGGAACAGGTCGCATCGCGTCACGTATCGGCATTTCCGAACAGGCCGACACGTTCCGGCCTGATACAGATGTGTTTTCCATGATCGATACGCGGCTGAAACAAGGCTCTGTCGCCTGCGTTTTTGTCGATGAGGCGCAGTTTCTGTCGGACGATCAGGTCTGGCAATTGGCGCGCGCCGTTGACGACCTGCGCGTCCCGGTTCTGGCCTACGGGCTTCGGGTGGATTTTCAGGGCAAACTGTTCCCCGGATCCGCCGCTTTGCTGGCGCTGGCCGATGAGATGCGCGAAGTCCGCACCATCTGCAAATGCGGGCGCAAAGCCACGATGGTGATTCGTCAGGATGAGAACGGCAGGGCCATCACCGAAGGCGCACAAGTTCAGATCGGCGGGAACGAGACCTATGTTTCACTCTGCCGCAAACACTGGCGCGAAGCCGTCGGCGACTAGACGCGATTGGGCAGGTCCCGGCCCGCAACAAACGCCGCCACGTTATCCAGCGCCATGTGCCCCATGTTGGTCCGAACCTCTTCGGTCGCAGTGCCCAGATGGGGCAACAGGGTGACGTTCTCCATATCGCGCAAGGCCTGAGGGACCGCAGGTTCGAATTCGTAGACGTCCAGCCCCGCCCCGGCGATCTGACCCGCCTGAAGGGCAGCGATCAGGGCGGCTTCGTCCACCACCTCTCCGCGCGCGATGTTCACCAGAATGGCTGCCGGGTTCATGGTCTCGAGCACCGTCGCGTTGATCAGATGGCGGGTTTCGGCCCCACCTGGCACGGCCAGAACCAGAAAATCGACCGACGCGGCCAGCGCAGGCAAATCCGCAAAGTATTCTGCATCGAACTCCAACTGCTTGGCGCTGCGGGACTGGTAGGCAATCTGCATCGCGAACCCGAAATGACACCGTCGGGCAATGGCCTGACCGATGCGCCCCATACCCACGATACCGACGCGCTTGCCGGTGACGTGATGCCCCAGCATCTGAGTGGGATGCCAGCCCTGCCACGCGTCGGACCGGACCAGACGTTCCCCTTCACCCGCGCGGCGTGCGGTGGACAGCAGCAGAGTCATCGCGATGTCTGCGGTGGCATCGGTGACGGCGCCCGGCGTGTTCGTGACCGTGACCCCCGCCGCGTTCGCCGCTTCGACGTCGATATGGTTGTAGCCCACACCGAAATTGGCCAGTAGCTTGCAGCGAAGCGCAGGCACATCCGCAAACACGGCGGCAGAGAATTGGTCGCCCAAAGTTGGCACGACCACGTCGTACTGCTCTAGCGCTCGCCTCATCTCATCCTGTGACAGTGGCGAGGTGGAACTGCGGATGTCGACCTCAAACTCAGCTTTTGCCCGCGCTTCGACCGCTGGCGTCATGGGGCGGGTGATCCACAGTTTCATCAGTGCATCCGCCCGCCCAGCGGAACCTTTCCGTCTGGCCCGATCAACACGATCTCGCCGTTTTCGTCGGGCAGGCCCAAGACCAGCACCTCGGACATGAACTTGCCAATCTGGCGCGGAGGGAAGTTGACCACAGCCATGACCTGCTTGCCGACCAGAGTTGCCGGATCGTAATGCGCAGTGATCTGGGCCGAGGTCTTACGCTCGCCAATCTCATCGCCGAAATCGATCCACATCTTGATCGCGGGCTTGCGGGCTTCGGGGTAGGGCTCGGCCCGGATGACCTCGCCAACGCGGATATCGACCTTCATGAAGTCGTCGAAGGAAATCTCACTCACCGGACAGTTCCTTGGATCGGTCGGTCGCGGCTTTGACCGCGCGTTGCAGCAGATCGGGGAACCCTTCCTTCTCGTGCATCAGAACCTCAAGCGCGGCCTGCGTGGTGCCGTTGGGCGATGTCACATTGACCCTCAGTTGCGAGGGGTCCTCTTCCGCCGCCATCGCCAAGGCCCCTGCCCCGGCCACGGTGGATTTGGCCAGTTTCATCGCCAGATCATGCGGCAGGCCCTGCGCCTGTCCCGCGGCGGCGAGCGTCTCGATCAGATGGAACACATAAGCGGGACCCGAGCCGCTGACGCCGGTCACCGCATCAATCTGCGCTTCGGCCGACAGGCGCACAGTCTCACCGATGGCCGAGAGCAGGTTTTCTGCCAGCGCCAGATCATCTTCGCATGCATGGGTGTTGCCGATCATCGCCGTAATACCCTGACGGATCGCGGCAGGCGTGTTTGGCATCGCCCGCACAATCGGGGTGCCTGCACCCAGCACATCCTCGAACGTGGCAATCGATGTACCTGCCGCAACGGACACGAACAGGCTGCCGCCCCCGCCCAGCGCCTGTATAGCGGGCAATGCGTCGCCCATCATCTGCGGCTTGACGGCCACCAGAACCACGGCGGGTGCTTCCGGCAATGTGGTGTTGATATGGACGCCCTGCGCCTTCAGCCATTCTGACGGGTACGGATCAATCACCCAAACGGATGAGGCGGGCAGGCCATGTTCCAGCCAACCCGCCAACATCGCGGACCCCATCTTTCCGCATCCCAACAGCACCAGGCCGTGTTCGGCCACGCGCGACATGTCCATGATTGCCCCTTCCCTGACGTAACGGTTCGGGGCAAAGCTTTACGCCCGGCCGTAAGCCTCTGCAATGGCAACCTGCATCGCATCTTCCGGGTCGCGATTGCCCCATGTCACCAGCTGGATCGCCGGGTAGTAGCGTTCGGCGCTCATGACGGCGGCGGTGATCATCGTATCGATCTGATCCGGGCTTGCCATCTGGCCGCCGGCCAGCACCAATCCGTAGCGATAAACCATCAGCTTCTGGTTCGCCCAATATGTGAACGCCCCCGCCCAGCACTGATCGTTCATCCTGTTCAGCAACTCATAAAGCTCGCTCTCACGCTCGGACGGTGGCTCCATCTCGAACGAGCAGACCATGCGCAGCGTTTCATCATAGTTGGACCACGCCAGAGTAATGGAATACGTCCGCCACTGCCCCTCAACAGCCATGGCGATCTGATCGTCGCCGATGCGGTCAAAATCCCAGTCGTGATGTTCGGCCAGGTGTTCAACAATATCGATCGGATGAAGGTCTTCTTCGAGAAACTGCTCGGAAAGGGCCATAATGCCACCTCACTAATCTCTAGCATTTCGGGGCTGGCAGCGCCCCAGCGCTAGTTGCCTGCTCTACAAGCCGGGCTTCCCCCATGGGCCTGTACTAAATATGGTGCGCCGCTGGATGGAATCTGGCAACCCTATTTCTTGGGGATAACAGCAATAAGTTGTGGACAGTCGGCAACGGCGAACAAAATATTGGCACTAGCGCCAGCTTTGTCTTGATTAATTCCTGCAAGACGGCAAGATACACACCACCGCACAATCCTGACTTGGATTGCGCGGCGTTCGCTTTGTCTGAAAAACTTCGATTTGGACGTTACTTGTCCAGTTTCGCCTCAAGCGCGGCGATGCGCGCCTCAAGTGCTGCGTTCTCTTCCCGGGCCTTCTGGGCCATGGCGCGCACGGCATCAAATTCTTCACGGGTAACAAAGTCGCGGTCGGCCAGCCAGCGGTCGATCATGGACTTCATCGCATTCTCGGCTTCTTCCCGCGCGCCCTGCGCCACACCCATGGCGTTGGTCATCAGCTGGGAAACATCGTCGAGGATCTTGTTGCGGGTCTGCATGGCTATTCTCCGATTGCGGGCTTTTCCCTATATGGGGAATGATTGGCGCAGGCTCAAGGTTGACTTGCCCCGTAAACCCCGGGCAATGAGACGCACATGCAGGCTGTTCTGAATTTCCCCGATCTGTCACCCGAATTGTTCTCGATCTCACTCTTCGGGATGGAGTTCGCCTTAAGATGGTACGCGCTGGCCTATATCGCGGGTATTCTGATTGCCTGGCGGCTGGCCGTTGTCGCCCTGCGCCGCCCCGCGCTGTGGCCCAATGACACGCCGCCGATGAAGCCCGAACAGCTGGACGACCTGCTGACATGGATCATTGTCGGCGTCATCCTTGGCGGTCGGCTTGGGTTTGTGCTGTTTTATCAACCGGCTTACTACCTGTCGCACCCGACCGAGATTCTGAAGGTCTGGCAAGGCGGTATGGCCTTTCACGGCGGTTTGCTGGGCGTCATCCTTGCGTCTTATCTATACGGTCGGCGTCACAAAATCCCGATCCTGTCGCTGGGCGATCTGGTCGCCTACACGGTTCCGCCCGGCCTGCTGCTGGGGCGGCTGGCCAATTTCGTCAATGCCGAGCTTTGGGGCCGACCCAGTGAGCTGCCATGGGCCGTGATCTTCCCCGGCATGGCCGCGCAGGATTGCCCCGGCGTCGTCGCGGGAATGTGCGCCCGCCACCCCTCGCAACTTTATGAGGCCGCGCTTGAGGGCGTTTTGCTGGGCGCGGTCCTGCTGTGGCTGGTCTACCGTCGCGGGGCCTTTCACGCACCGGGCCGGATCATGGGGGTGTTTCTGGCCGGGTACGGTGCCTCCCGCTTTATCGTTGAGTTCTTTCGGCAACCGGACGCGCAATTTGTCTCGCCCGGAAATCCGCTGGGTCTGGCATGGCATGTCGGCGGCTATGGCCTGACTATGGGGCAGTTGCTGTGCCTGCCCATGATCGCGCTGGGCCTTTGGTTCATCCTGCGCGCCCGGCGCGCGGCATGAACTTGTCGGACCACCTGATCGCGCGCATCCGTCAGGATGGCCCGATCAGTATGGCTGAATATATGACCGACTGCCTGTTGCATCCCAAGCTGGGCTATTACAGCACCCGCGACCCGCTTGGGGCGCAAGGGGATTTCATCACCGCCCCCGAGATCAGCCAGATGTTTGGCGAACTGATCGGGTTGTCGCTGGCCCAATGCTGGATCGATCAGGGACGCCCCGTGCCTTTTACCCTTGCCGAACTTGGCCCCGGACGCGGCACGCTGATGGCCGATGCGCTGCGCGCCACGCGGCAAGTCCCCGGATTCCATGCAGCGGCTAAGATATGTCTGCTAGAGGCATCGCCTGCATTGCGGCAGATTCAGGCCGAAATGCTGAACCAGTACACGCCCGAATGGATTGAAAACACCGCCGACCTGCCTGAACAGCCCTTATTCCTGATCGCCAACGAGTTTTTCGACGCCCTTCCCGTTCGTCAGTTCATCCGTGACGGCGACGGCTGGCGCGAACGGCTGATCGGAGAGGCGGACGGCGCGCTTGCCTTTGGTCTGGGCCCGAATGCGCCTCAGGTCGCGTTAAAGGACAGGCTGGCAGACACCGAAGACGGCGATCTTGTCGAACTCTGCGCTGCTGCAATCCCGATCATGACAGTCCTCGCCAGTCGTATTGCAACCCATGGCGGGGCTGCGCTGATCATTGATTATGGCGACTGGCATTCACTGGGCGACACGTTGCAAGCGTTGAAAGCGCATGAACGGTCGGACCCGCTGGCCGATCCGGGGCAGTGCGATCTGACGACGCATGTCGATTTTGAGCCTCTGGCCATTGCGACCCGCGCGGCGGGTTGTGCGCACACGCGGCTGACGTCTCAGGGGGTCTTCCTCGAACGTTTGGGAATCACGGCCCGGGCGCAGGCCCTGACGAAAGCCGTGGACGGTTCAACGCAAGAACAGGTGATTGCTGCACATCGCCGGTTGACGCATCCCGATGAAATGGGAAACCTGTTCAAAGTACTGGGCCTGTATCCATCACATTCAGCGCCACCGCCGGGACTGGAGCCATGACACTGGAAATTCTGACCTCTGAAATGCTCGCCCCCGTGCGCCACGGCTTCTTTACCCGCCGGGGCGGCGCCTCATCCGGGATATTTTCGGGGTTGAATTGCGGCCATGGGTCGTCGGACCAAACCGAAGTGGTCGCGCTGAATCGCAGACGTGTGGCCGAAGCCATGGAGGTGACGCCTGACGAACTGGTCGGCGTTCATCAGGTGCATTCCCCAACCGTTTTGACCATCGATGCCCCGATAAAAGGCGAGAAGCCCAAGGCCGATGCGGTCGTCACAGCAACGCCAAACCTTGCCCTGACGATTCTGACCGCAGATTGCCAACCGGTGCTGTTTGCCGATCCTGACGCCAATGTGATCGGGGCCGCCCATGCCGGGTGGCGCGGCGCGCTGGATGGTGTGCTCGAAGCCACTCTGGAAGCCATGGAATCACTCGGCGCGACACGCGAAAACACCCGTGCTGTCATCGGGCCGTCAATCTCGCAGCGCGCCTATGAAGTCGGGCCCGAGTTTCTGGACGACTTTCTGGCCGATTCCCCCGAAAACAGCCGGTTTTTCGCCAATGGTCACGAAGACAGGCTGCAGTTCGACCTGCCCGCGTTCGGCCTGCACCGGCTGCGACAGGCCGGTGTCGGGCACGCCGAATGGACCCGTCACTGCACCTATTCCGACCCGGATCGCTTTTATTCCTACCGCCGTGCGACGCATGCAAAAGAAGCCGATTACGGACGTCTGATTTCTGCGATCAGATTGTAGAATTAGCCTCGATTAAGGCAATCCCGCCACCTTTCCGCCACATTCATTGTGTTTACCTGAAGGCAGAATCGTAGCGTAATTTTTTGCCAGTACTCAGATGGTTATCTGACTTTCAGACATGTGAATTCTGGCACCTCAACACGGAGGATCTGTCAAACTTCACCTTCTGTCCTGATATTTTCCCGGATACGTCACATCACTGCCGCAAATTTGCGTCACATAAGGGTTACAAAAGGAAAAAGGGGCGTCAGACCCCGCATCAGAGCAGGATCAGAAATGAAATCGAAGTCTCGTTTTCTCAGCGCGGTTGTTGCGGCCGCGCAGGACCAGAAACTGGAAATGCCGTGGAAACGAGTTTCTAGCAATTCTGTCAGGGTCGCCCGCCGGTTGGCAGCGCGTCGCTGAAAAAGAAGCCCTCGGGACCAAGCTGCCGGTCCTTTTGGGAAACGCGTGTCAGGGATGCTCCGACCTGATGTGTGTTTGGTCGCATAACGCTATGCGGCCTTTGGTTCAGGGGTGTGTGTGCGGGCAATTTCAGCCTGCAAAGTACGAGTTTGTCTGGGGGGTCAATGTGTTGACCAATGGAATGCGACGTTTTTCTCGCTGTGCACTGCGATTTCGGGTGCCCAAAGGTCTCTCATTCATTTCAAGGCAAAGAACTGTTCCGTCAGGCGGGCCTGCACGGGGGTACGCCCCGTCTGTTCGGAGATTAGAGGGGAAGGAATATTAATGACTATTCCTAATTCACTGGCCCGCGCAGCCAGAAACGCCGTCGAAACGTCGGCTTTATTGCGCGAGGCTCCAAGACCAACCGCCAAACCCAAGGCGCAACTGCGCCGATACGAGGTTTGCACGCTGCTCGATAACGGGGATATCGCGCAGACACGCCACATCGCACCAGCTCTGCCCATGTTCGAAGACGCGTTTTGCGCCTTTTCGCGCGGCTCGCTGGTCGAGACAGAACAAGGACCGATGGCAATCGAAGATCTGTTGCCGGGGGATACGGTCCTGACGCAGGATGGCACATCGGAAACCATCGTTTGGAAAGGGTCAGTTACTCTGATCCCCGGACGCGAGGATTCGCGGGGGCGCACACGACCTCTGACGCGAATCATGGCCGACACGTTTGGAATGCAAAAGCCGATGTCAGGCGTTATCGCAGGCCCGGCGGCGCGTTTGCTGGGGACACCTGCGCATTTGCGACACCTGCATGGCGACGCGCCGGTTTTGACGCCAATTGCGGAATTTCAGGATGGGATGAGCGTGATTGAAACAATGCCGCCGACTCCGGTGGAACTGTTTCACATTTGCCTCAGAAAACATTCGGTCATTCGGGTTGATGGTTTACAGTTCGAAACCTATCACCCAGGAGTAAACGCGGTTCGGATGATCAGCCATTCCTTGCGGTCGATTTACCTGAACCTGTTCGCGCATATCGAATCGCCGAGCGATTTTGGCCCGTTGCTGATGCCGCGCGCCGGAGACGGAGAGGTGGACGCGATCACTGCGTAAACGTTAACGATTACTGCATCCTGGGGGCATTATGCAGATATTACTAAGTTGGATTGTATCCTTGGCGGTCGCAGCCATGCTGCCGCCCTGTCAAACACATCAGAATCAGATGCGGTTCACGCCGTCCGGTTCATGCGTTCTTCCAGAACGTCGAATGGCACGCCTGGTTCGTCTTTTGCGCCGCGGATAACAAGCGACGTTTTAACGCTGGCCACGTTCGGCGTGGTCAGCAACTCTCCGGTCAAGAACTGCTGAAAGTTGCTGAGATCGGGGGCCACGCATTTCAGAATGAAATCTACCTCGCCATTCAGCATGTGGCATTCACGGACCAATGGCCATTCACGGCACCGGTCTTCAAAGGCGCGCAGCTCGGCTTCGGCCTGACTGTCCAGACCGACCATTGCAAAAACCTGCACCTCAAACCCCAGTTCGCGCGCGCTGACTTCGGCGTGGTATCCGGTGATATAGCCGGATTCCTCCAGCGTGCGCACACGGCGCAAACAGGGCGGGGCCGAAATCCCGACGCGTTTGGCCAGTTCGACATTGGTCATGCGACCGTCTGCCTGCAACTCTGCCAGAATCTTACGATCAATCTCATCCAGCCGCGTCGTGACCATAAAATGCTCCTGATTTTTTCGGTTCTTATATCAGCACCCACCGAGTGCGCAATAATGTTTCGCAGGGGCGCAATATTATTCTGTGACGGGTCGCGAATTTGCCCGCGCCTGGGAAAATGAGCCCGGACAGGAAAGGGCTTTAAGCCCTGCCCCCGCGTCGCTATATCGGGGCGACGGGCAAACGGCCCAATTCAGGCAGTTCGAGCGGGGGTACAATGGCCGACACACGACACACCAAGGTTCTGATCATCGGATCTGGACCGGCAGGATATACCGCAGGCGTCTATGCCAGCCGGGCGATGCTGGAGCCCATTCTGGTGCAGGGAATCGAGCCCGGCGGGCAGTTGACCACCACGACCGAGGTTGAAAACTGGCCCGGCGATACCGAGGTTCAGGGCCCCGATCTGATGGTGCGCATGCAGGACCACGTCAAGGCGATGGGCTGCGAGGTGATCGGCGATATCATCAACGATCTGGATCTCAGCCAGCGCCCCTTCACCGCCAAGGGTGACAGCGGGACCACATACACGGCCGATGCCGTCATTCTGGCGACAGGCGCGCGCGCCAAGTGGCTGGGCCTGCCGTCGGAAGAGAAATTCAAAGGCTTCGGCGTTTCGGCCTGCGCCACCTGCGACGGGTTCTTCTATCGCGGGCAAGAGATCGTTGTGATCGGCGGCGGCAACACCGCCGTGGAAGAGGCGCTGTTCCTGACCAACTTCGCCAGCAAGGTGACGCTGATCCACCGCCGTGACGAATTGCGGGCCGAAAAGATCCTACAGGATCGCCTGTTAAAGAACGAAAAGATCGAGCCGCTGTGGTTTCACCAACTGGAAGAAGTGGTTGGCACCGATGCACCTTTAGGCGTCGAGGGTGTCCGCGTGAAAAACGTCAAGACCGGCGAGATCACCGAGATCCCCTGCAAAGGCGTCTTCGTCGCCATCGGCCACGCGCCCGCGAACGAGTTGGTCAAGGACACGTTGGACACCCATATGGGCGGCTATGTCGTGACCAAGCCGGGCTCGACCGAAACGTCCGTACCGGGCGTGTTTGCGGCGGGCGACCTGACCGACCACATCTATCGTCAGGCCGTGACCAGCGCCGGAATGGGCTGCATGGCCGCGCTGGATGCGGAACGTTTTCTGGCGGAACAGGAATAAGTCTGGGGCCAGGGGTGTGGCTGAACCCCACACCCTTGGCCGTTTTTCCCGCACCTATGCAGGTCGGCTTGACCCTTGCCGGGCGGCCCCGCACACTCGGCCCTGACGAAGCATTTGCGGGTACTGGCATTGGACAACGCACTCTGGCGCGGCGGGTGGGCAACCCGGCTCAGGATCGGCAGCGGTCTGGTTCTGTTCGTCTTTGCCTTCTTCCACTTCATCAATATCGGTCTGGGCCTGTTTCACACCGACTATCTGCACGGGATGCAGGATGGCCGAAAAGCGGTCACACGGCATGATGTCGTCAGCGTCTTGCTCTATGCGGCGCTGATCGTGCATGCGGGGTTGTCGCTGGCCTCGATCGCCCAGCGCAGAACGCTCAGGATGCCGCTCAGCACCGCGTTGCAGATCGTGCTGGGCCTGCTGATCCCGCTGCAACTGATTTCCCACATCATTCACACGCGCGTCGCCCACGAGATTTACGGCGTCAATGATGAGATGGGCTATATCATCATCCTGATGTGGCCCAGCTCGGCAGTCTGGATGCAAAGCCTGCTGCTGTTGATTGTATGGGTCCATGGTTGCATCGGGCTGCACATGTGGCTGCGCCTGACGTCGTGGTGGTCGAAGACCGTGCCCTACCTGATCGGCGTTGCGGTCTTTGTTCCGTCGTTCGCGCTGGCGGGCGTTCTGACCGAGGGCCGGCGCATCTGGGCCGATTTCGCGGATGAGTTTCTGCGACAGCAATATATCGAGCATTACAACTGGCCCTCACCCGAAGCCTTCCAGACCATGTTCACGGTCAAGGATAACGCGGTTCTGGCCTTTCTGATCACTCTGGGCGCTTGCGGGGCCATCTTTGTCGGGCGCAAGCTTTGGCGTCGCAGGCATTCGGTTCGCATCAAATATGCACGTGGACCCGAGGTCGTCGCAGAAAAGGGCATGACCTTGCTGGAAATCTCGCAAGCCAATGGCATTCCCCACACCGCGCTGTGTGGCGGCAAGGGGCGGTGCACCACCTGCCGCGTCATTGTCGAAGAGGGCGGCACCCAGCTTGAGGCCCCCAGCGATGTCGAGGCCCGCAGTCTGGCAGCGGTAGGGGCCTCTGCGCAAACGCGGCTGGCGTGCCAGATTCGCCCGACCGAGCCGCTGACCGTCTTTCGCGTGTTTCGCCCCGATGGTGGGCGCAATCGGGGCCATGCAAGCCAAGGGCAGGAACGGCAACTGGCCGTTCTGTTTTTGGACATGCGCGGGTTCACGGCCCGCACGACCGGCCAATTGCCCTATGACATCGTCTTTCTGTTGAACCGGTTTTTCGATGCAATCGTTCCAGCCATTACTGACGCAGGCGGCATTGTCGACAAATACATGGGCGATGGCTTGCTTGCGGTGTTCAACAAGCCCGACGCGGCGGCGTCAGCGAAGGCCGGGTTGCGGGCGGCGATAGAGATCGGCCTAGCGCTGGACAGTTTCAATCAACGGCTAAAGGCTGAAGGCAGCCCCGGCATCCGCATCGGCATGGGCTTGCATCTGGGCGATCTGGTGTTGGGTGAGATCGGCGCAGCGGGCCATGCCTCGCAAACGATTATCGGCGATGCTGTCAACGTCGCCAGCCGCCTGGAAAGCGAAACCAAGGCGCTGGGTGTCGAGTTGTTGGTGTCGGACGAGTTGCTGCAAGCGGCTGATCTGACAATCAACCCCGACCGCATCCGCCTGTTCCAGTTGCGCGGCGTCAGCCAACCCGTACCGGCGCTGCCGGTCACCCGTGCCGCCGACCTGCGCGAGACATCGGCGACACAAGAACAGGCATACTCTGGCTGACCCAAAATCGCATTTGGCCCGGAACCGCGGTCGCAATCCGACGTAGCATATGGAAAATCCTTCCATTTCGGAGGAAATCAGCGCATATCGTCCTTTGTTTCACGACCGCTTGTGGACTTCGGGCAAAAGTCGGGGCAAACGCGCCCTCAAAAGACCGAGAATCACCGGCAATCCAACACTGCGACAAGAGTATTCTGATGACGATGTTAAGTAATCTGGCCCCGATCCCTGAATTGTATGTGTCTTACGAATCGGCACAAAAACTGAAGGTCGACGCCGCCGACCTGACCAGCTGGGATCTGAGCCCGCGGCAAATCTGCGATCTGGAATTGCTGATGAACGGCGGGTTCAACCCGCTGAAAGGGTTCCTGTCCGAGGCCGATTACGACAACGTCGTCGAGAATATGCGTCTGGCCGATGGCACCCTGTGGCCGATGCCAATCACGCTGGACGTCAGCGAGGATTTTGCAGACAACATCGAGCTGGGTCAGGATATTGCCCTGCGCGATCAGGAAGGCGTTATTCTGGGCACCATGACCGTGACCGACCGCTGGACGCCGGACAAGGCACGCGAGGCTGAAAAGGTGTTTGGCGCCGATGACGACGCGCACCCTGCGGTGAACTATCTGCACAACGTCGCCGGTAAGGTCTATCTGGGTGGTCCCGTTGTCGGCATCCAGCAACCGGTGCACTATGATTTCCGCGCCCGCCGCGACACCCCGAACGAGCTGCGCGCCTATTTCCGCAAGCTGGGCTGGCGTCGCATCGTTGCGTTCCAAACCCGCAACCCGCTGCACCGTGCACATCAGGAACTGACCTTCCGCGCCGCCAAGGAAGCGCAGGCCAACCTGTTGATTCACCCGGTTGTCGGCATGACCAAACCGGGCGATGTGGACCACTTTACCCGCGTCCGCTGCTATGAGGCGGTGCTGGACAAATACCCCGCATCCACCACCTCGATGTCGCTGCTGAATCTGGCGATGCGCATGGCTGGCCCGCGCGAGGCGGTCTGGCACGGCCTGATCCGCGCCAACCACGGCTGCACCCATTTCATCGTCGGCCGCGACCATGCTGGCCCCGGCAAGAATTCCGCCGGTGAGGATTTCTATGGTCCCTATGATGCACAGGACCTGTTCCGTCAGTTCCAGGATGAAATCGGCGTCGAAATGGTCGACTTCAAACACATGGTCTATGTGCAGGAACGCGCCCAGTACGAACCGAATGACGAGATCGCCGACAAGGATAACGTCACGATCCTGAACATCTCAGGCACCGAACTGCGCCGCCGTCTGGCTGAAGGGCTGGAAATTCCGGAATGGTTCAGCTTCCCTGAGGTTGTGGCCGAGCTGCGCAAGACCAAGCCGCCGCGCAGCCAGCAGGGCTTTACCGTGTTCTTCACCGGCTTTTCGGGCTCGGGCAAATCCACCATCGCCAACGCGCTTATGGTCAAGCTGATGGAGATGGGTGGCCGCCCGGTCACGCTGCTGGATGGGGACATCGTTCGTAAGAACCTGTCATCCGAGCTTGGTTTCTCGAAAGAGCATCGCGACCTGAACATCCGCCGCATCGGCTATGTCGCGTCCGAGATCACCAAGAACGGTGGTATCGCCATTTGTGCTCCGATTGCGCCCTACGCCACCACCCGTCGCGCGGTGCGCGAAGATGTCGAGCAGTTCGGTGCTTTCTGCGAGGTTCACGTGGCCACCAGCATCGAGGAATGCGAACGGCGCGACCGCAAGGGCCTGTATAAACTGGCGCGTGAGGGCAAGATCAAGGAATTCACCGGCATTTCAGACCCCTACGACGTGCCCCAGAACCCCGAGCTGACGGTCGAGACCGAGAATGTGGATGTGGACAACTGCGCCCATCAGGTTTTGTTGAAGCTGGAAAGCATGGGTCTGATCGCCGCGACCTGATCTAAAGGCATACTGAATGAAAAGCCCCCGGTTCGCCGGGGGCTTTTTTGTTTCCAAACTGTCACCGAGCCAAGTTTCGTTGAGCCTTAGCCCAAATCGACCTGCCCGCGCATCAGGATATGGCCGCACCCTGCGACCTTAATCCCGGTCATGGCGTCAGGTGGTCCAACACAGGTTACAGTCGCCTGTCCGGGACGGCCCATATCGTGGCCTTGTTCGGCAATGAAACTGTCCTTGCCCATCAAGCCGTATTTCCAAATATAAGCCGCCATCGCGCCGGTTGCTGATCCGGTGAACGGATCCTCGGGCGGGCTGGGCGGTGTCAGCAACAGGCGCGAGAACGTGTCCCCCGCAGATGTCGCGCCTTGCAGCGTCACCAGAAACGGTTCCGCCATATCCGAGCCCGAATAGCCAGCGGCGGCGGCTACTTCTCGCAATGGCCCTTCATCCAGCCGTGCCGCGCGCAGGGCATCGTGATCGCGCAGGACCGTGATACAGAACGGCAACCCGGTGGAAACCAGTTGCGGCGGCGAGATAATGGCGCTTTCCGGCAGGCTGATGGCCGAGGCCACCAATTCCGCTGGAACATGTACGCCGAACTGCGGCGCGACTTGCGTCATTTCGATCTGGTCCCCGATCAACCGGATCGACACAATCCCGGCCCCGGTTTCCAGGGTCAGCGCATCGCCCGAAATCATCCCGCGCGACCGCATCGCGGCAACTGTCGCAATTGTCGGATGCCCGGCAAAGGGAATCTCACGGCTGGCCAGAAAGTACCGGACGCGAATATCGGCCACCTCGGACGGGCCGGTAAAGGTGCATTCTACCAGCGAGGTTTCCCGGACATAGGCCATGCACACATTCTCGGGCAGTTCCGCGCCTTCGTGCACCACGGCACAGCCGTTACCGCCAAAGGCCCGGGCGCTGAACGCGTCTACCCAATCGAAGTCAAACCAGCTCATGCGAAAACTCCCTGACACAGATGATGCGGCGGCATCCGCCTGTGGTCATGTGTCGCGCGTGTCGCTGGGAATGTCACGCCCAATCGGGCGTGACGGGGCCGTTCAGTGAACGGCCACCGGGGACAGGTCATGCTGTCGGGCCAGCACAAAGGCCAGCTTGCGGTCGGCCACCAGCGCCAATTGCTGGCCATCCGAGTCATGGACCGCATAAAGCTGATCCAGATCGCCTGCCTGATCGCGCAGATCACGCGGTAGATCGGCCACCTCAACCGTTTTGACATAAACGATACGGTCGCCTTCGGTGTTGATCTCAATCGGTGTATTCATTGCTCTTACCCCTTCCGTATGTTGATTGTCTGAACCACGGTTTCCGGCACGGCGCGGGTCAAATCCACATGCAGCAGACCGTTTTCCATGATCGCCTCACCGACCTCGACACCGTCTGCCAGCACGAACATGCGCTGAAACTGACGCGCCGCGATGCCACGGTGCAGGAATATGCGCCCCTCGCTGTCGTCGCGTTGACGGCCCCGGATCACCAGTTGGCGATCCTCGATCGTGATCGACAGATCCTCTTCCGCGAACCCGGCCACCGCCAGAGTGATGCGGTACGAAAAGTCTGAGGTCTGTTCGATGTTGTAGGGCGGATACCCTTCATTACCAGCCTTTGCAGACCGTTCCAGAAGGCGTTCCAATTGCTCGAACCCCAAAAGATGCGGGTATGAGCCAAGAGTAAGTTTTGACACGTTTTCTCGTCCTTTATTGCCAAAGCGACGTGTTGTGCGGCCCCGTTCCGGCAACCGCGCATAATAGAATATGGGAAGAAACCAGGATGTCCACAAGGTCTGGCGCGATAACGTCTGACACACTATCTTGTTGATGACGCACCACAACCAGCCCGAGTCGCCAATGAACGCGCCCACCGACCTTTCGATGAAAACAGATGACGTTCTGCGGGTTGAGCTTGAGGTTTTCCGACGACAGCACCGTGATCTGGACGAAGCCATCGAGGCGCTGCAATCCACCGGAACGGCGGATCAACTGACGATCAAACGGTTGAAAAAGCAGAAATTGCGGCTGAAAGACATTATCCGTCTGATCGAGGATCGCCTGACCCCGGACATCATCGCCTAACGCATTGCCACGAAGGCGGATTTGGATATAGTGCGCGCTCTGCAAACGGGCGGGGATTTAGCGGATGGGTAACGTCAAGGTCGGGATCATCATGGGCAGCCAGTCGGACTGGCCCACGATGAAAGAAGCTGCCGATATTCTGGACGAGCTGGGTGTGGCTTATGAAAAGCGCATCGTGTCGGCCCATCGCACACCGGACCGTCTTTGGGACTATGGCAAAACCGCCGTTGAACGTGGTCTGAGCGTGATTATTGCCGGTGCAGGCGGTGCGGCACATCTGCCGGGCATGATGGCGTCGAAAACCCGCGTGCCGGTGATCGGTGTTCCGGTGCAGACGCGGGCCTTGTCCGGCGTCGATTCGCTTTATTCCATCGTGCAGATGCCCAAGGGGTTTCCTGTTGCCACCATGGCCATCGGGTCCGCTGGCGGCGCAAATGCGGGGCTGATGGCTGCCGGAATTCTGGCCCTGCAGGATGACGCTTTGGCTGAACGGCTGGATGCGTGGCGCGCGGCCCTGTCGGCCTCAATCGCTCAAGAGCCCGAGGGATGAGCCGCATCGGCTTTGTCGGAACCGGGCACATCGCAGCGCCGATGGTGCGTTTTCTGGCAGCCAAGGGGCATGACATCTGGGTCACCCAACGCAACGCTGAGGTCTCGGCGAAACTGAAATCGGAACTGGGCGTAACCGTCACGGACCCGCAAACCGTCATTGACGCTTCTGAGATCGTCTTTCTGTGCCTGCGCCCGCATGTGGCCGCCGACATTCTGACCCCGCTGACGTTCCGCGCCGATCAGCAAATCGTGTCGGTCATGGCTGCAGTCCCTTCGGATCAACTGGCCGAACTTTGCGCGCCTGCGAAGGGTTTTGTTCAAACCATTCCTCTGGGCTTTCTGGAAACCGGCGGGTGCCCTCTGGCTGCATTGGGCAATGATCGCCTTCTGGCCGATCTGTTCGAGCCGGAAAACCCCGTGATCAAGGTCGAATCCGAGGCCGCCCTGAACGCCCATTTCGCGATTTGCGCCATGGTGCCGGGCCTGCTGGATCTGATGGCAACCGGGTCAGAATGGCTGGCCGGTCAAACCGGCGACGCAGACGGTGCGGAATTTTATGCGACACAGCTGTTCTCGGGCTTTCTTTCCGCGATGGAAAAGGGCAAAGCGGGGCGACTGGCGGCCGAACGAGATGCGCTGGCCACCGATGGAACGCTAAGCCTGCAAATGACCGAGAGTTTGCGGTCGGGCAAAGCACATGACGCGCTGAACGCGGCCCTGGCGGCGATTGGCAAACGGTTGGAGACCTGACGATGACAAAGATGCTCGCCCCCGGCGCGACGATTGGAATTCTGGGCGGTGGTCAATTGGGCCGGATGCTGTCGGTTGCGGCGGCACGGCTGGGCTTTGTCAGCCATATCTATGAGCCCGGCGCAAACCCGCCTGCGGGACAGGTCGCAGATCGGGTGACAACGGCGGCCTATGACGATGCCGAGGCGCTGAAGGCCTTCGCGGATTCGGTCGATGTCATCACTTATGAATTCGAAAACATCCCCACCGAAGCTTTGGACATTCTGGAAGCCCACCGCCCCATTCGCCCCGGACGCGAGGCGCTGCGGGTCAGTCAGGATCGTCTGACCGAAAAGACATTTCTTCAGGATCTGGGCCTGAACACTGCGCCATTTGCGGACATCACAGTTATGGCCAGCCTTGAGGCCGCGATTGACCAGATCGGCGCGCCTGCCATCCTGAAAACCCGCCGGTTCGGCTATGACGGCAAAGGACAGGCGCGCTTGAGCACGCCGGAGGATGCCGAGGCGGCTTTGGCCGACATGGCCGGAGCACCTGCGATTCTGGAAGGCTTCGTCAATTTCAGCCACGAGGTATCAATCATCGCGGCGCGCGGTCTGGACGGTCAGGTGGCCTGTTTCGATCCGGGCGAAAATGTCCATCGCGATGGCATTCTGCGTACAACGACCATCCCTGCCCGTCTGCGGCCTGCGCAACGCAGCGACGCGATCCTTCTGGCGGCCAATATTCTGAACGCGTTGGACTATGTCGGCGTGATGGGTGTCGAGCTGTTTGTGACGCCAGAGGGTTTGATCGTGAATGAAATCGCCCCGCGCGTCCACAACTCGGGCCACTGGACGCAGAATGGCTGCGCCGTGGATCAGTTTGAACAGCATATCCGGGCAGTAGCTGGCTGGCCTCTGGGTGATGGTCAACGTCATTCGGACGTGGTGATGGAGAACCTGATCGGCGACGACATGGACCGCGTACCTGAATTGGCGCAGGAACGGGATGTCGCCCTGCATCTGTATGGCAAGGCCGAGGTCAAGCCGGGCCGCAAGATGGGTCATTTCAACCGGATCGTTCGGGGCTGAAAATCGCGCTGACGCGCGATGCCTCCGGCGGAGGTATTTTTGAACAGAAGAAGGCGGGCCGGGATCAGGTGATGAACCGGGCCGCGATATCTCCGGACATGTAGCTGACGCGCCCTGCCGCCAGCGTCGCAGCGACACGGTAGGTTTGCGCGTCCAGAATGACCAGATCGGCGCGTTTGCCCGGTTCAAGCGTGCCGCGATCCGTCAGGCCAAGAACACTTGCGGGACCGGACGAGATCAGGCCCCACGCGCTTGCCAAATCCAGAACGCCGGACTTGGCCAGCATCAGCGCGGCACGGCGGGGGCTGGGATAGTGGTAGTCCGACGCCAGAGCGTCGCAAAGGCCCATCGCGACAAGTTCGACCGCGCTTGCATTCCCTTTGTGCGACCCACCGCGCACAACGTTCGGCGACCCGAGTATGACGTGATCACCGGCCAGGCGCGCGGCCTCGGCCGCCTCCAGCGTTTCCGGAAACTCGGCGATCAGGGCACCCTGATCCCGCCACCAGGCACGGGTCTCGGCGGTTGCGTCGTCATGGCTGCCCAGACGAACACCCATTTCCGAGAGCTCGGCGCTGAGCGCCTCAACCGCTGCGGGAACGTCACCCCGGCGCGCGTGCATGTCGAGAAGCAGTTCGAAATGCGCGTCAGGATTGCGTCCGGCTTTCAACGCCTGCCCGGTCAGGCGCGGCGGCTTTTTGCCCTGGGCCAGCCGGTCATGTGGCAAGTGGTCGTTGAACACCACGTAAGGGACCTGCCAATCGGCGATGCGCCGGGCCATACCAGCGTAATCGTCGAGCATATTGGTCTCGAACCGCAATTGCGGGATCAGATCGGTGACCGTGTCGGTTTTGACGGCCCGGATCGCCTCAAACACCTGCCCCGCGAACTCCGGCCCCCGCACGCCGCCTTCCCAGCTGTAGAACTGGGCCAGTACGGCGGTCGTGATTCCGTTTGCGGCCAGTTCGGCCTCGACGGACAGGATGCCTTCGTTCATCTGCTTCATCGCACCACGACGCGGGGCGATGTGGCGTTCGAATCCGTCGCCGTGAAGGTCGATGATCCCCGGCAGAACGAGATAGCCGGACAGGTCAACCTCGCGCCCGACCTGCGTTTCCTGCACCTGCCCGTCGGCGATCGAAAGCGGCGCGCGAGACAGACCCTCTTGCGGCAACAGCACCTCTGCGCCGGTCAGCGTAAGGTTTAGGCGGGTCATCGCGTCGGTTCCGAGTCAGGCTCGGAACAATCTTCGCCGATACAGATTTCTTCGATGACGTCGAGCACGCTGTCGAGCCACGTGATTTGCGGATCAAACTGTCCGAATTCGATGAAATGCAGCGCCTGCGCCATGACGCGTGGGTTGTTCATCATGAAGGTATGCGTGACCGGCAAAACGATGTGATCTGCCATGCCGTCGACCTTCGTTGTCTCAACCGACACTTTGCCATCATCGGGACCGTCGATCAGCGATGAGAACAAAGGGTTCAGAGAATTCTCGCCCGCGATCACGCCCAGATCGAAATCCACGGCAGGCAGTTTGCGCGGGATGCCTTCCGGACCCGTTCCCAGTTGCAATCCGGCGGGGCCGTTCAGATAGCCGAACACTTCCCACGCACTGAGTTCGTCGACCAGTTGGCTGCCCTGATTGGGCGGGCCCAGCATGACTGCGCGACCCATGTTTTCGGGATGGTTGTCCTGCAACCAATAGCGCAACAAGATGCCGCCCATCGAATGCGCCACAACGTTGGCCTCGTCCTCACCACAGGCCGCAAACGCGTCCGGCAGGGTTTGTTCGGCCAGTTCGGGTATGCCCATGTCGGTCGACGGGTATCCGGGCCGAACGACCGTATAATCATGGGCCTTGAACAGCTGCTCCATCACCGAAAATGACGCCTCGGTCCGTGCCAGCCCATGCAGCAGGATCACGCATTTCGCACTTGCCGCGGCAGGCAGACACAGGAAAATCAGGGCGCACAGAAGTCTCATACCCGCCCAATAGCGCCGATCTGAAGCTGTGGAAAGACCTACCCTCGGGTCCGGCGCAGAACGGCCAGGGCGATTCCGCCCAGAACCAAAGCTGTCCCTGCCACCAGGCGCGGGCCAGCAACCTCGCCCAACAAGACAACACCTCCGACGATGGCGATCACCGGCACGCTGAGTTGAACCACCGCCGCAACCGACGGGGAAAGCTGCGGCAGCACACGGTACCAAAGCGCATAGCCCAGGCCCGATGTCACGCCCCCAGACAACGCGGCCAGCAGATACCCCAAACCGGTCATTTGCCAATTGCCACCCATACCGACCAGCACCAGCCCTGTGATCGGCAAGGCAACCACAAAGTTCGCAGCCGTGCCTGCCAGCGCGTCCGGTTCGGACCGTCCTGCCAAGGAATACACCGCCCAGCCCAACCCGGCCGCAACCATCAGCCCCGCGCCCAGCGCATCGACGTGAACCGAACCGCTGGGCCACAGCACATAGGTCAGACCCGCCAACGCAATCCCGGCCCCTGCGACCTGCCGCATGGTCGGCGTCGCCCCCATGATTGCGCCGACGGCAAACATGGTAATCTGCACAACCGCAAACAGGATCAACGCGCCCAGACCCGCGTCGAGGGTCAAATAGGCCAGCGAAAACCCGATCATATAGAGGGACAACGATCCAGCCCCCACAATCCGCCTGCGCGAACGCAGCGGTAGTGCGACGCCGCGCAGCAGTACCAACGCCCACAGAACCGCCGCACCGGACATCACCCGAAACACTGCGAAGCTGGCCGGGTCACTGGCGCCGCTGTCAATCGCCAGCCGGTTCAGGATCGAGTTCGCCGCAAAGGCGCACATGGTCAGGGCGGTCAGCAGAAGCAATCTCATTCCAACCGCATAGCCGGTTCCGCTGGGTTTGCACACTCACATTGCCTCAGCCGACCCAAATCTTCTTCTGTTCAAAAATACCTCCGCCGGAGGCATAGCCGCGCAGCGGCTATTCAAAACGAAACGGGGCCGCCCGAAGGCGACCCCATAACTCAGTCTTCCAAAAAGACGACGTCTTACATCATGCCGCCCATGCCGCCCATGTCGGGCATGCCGCCACCGGGTGCTGCGCCTTCTTTGGCAGGCTTGTCGGCAACCATTGCTTCGGTGGTGACCAGCAGGCCAGCAACCGATGCCGCATCTTCCAGAGCGGTGCGGACAACTTTGGCCGGGTCGATCACGCCGAACGAGAACATGTCGCCATATTCTTCGGTCTGAGCGTTGAAGCCAAATGCAGCGTCCGACGATTCACGGACCTTGCCAGCAACAACCGCACCGTCAACACCTGCGTTTTCAGCGATCTGGCGCAGCGGCGCTTCGATGGCCTTGCGAACGATGTTGATACCCGCGTTCTGGTCAGCGTTTGCACCTTCCAAAGCTTCCAGTGCTTTACCGGCCTGAACCAGAGCAACACCACCGCCTACGACAACGCCTTCCTGCACCGCAGCGCGGGTCGCGTTCAGAGCATCGTCCACACGGTCCTTACGCTCTTTCACTTCGACTTCGGTCATGCCGCCGACGCGGATCACGGCAACACCGCCTGCCAGTTTGGCAACACGCTCTTGCAGCTTCTCACGGTCGTAGTCGCTGGTGGTTTCTTCGATCTGAGTGCGGATCTGGCCAACGCGGGCTTCGATCTCGGCTTTCTCGCCTGCACCGTCGACGATGGTGGTTTCGTCTTTGGAGATTTCGATTTTCTTGGCGGTGCCCAGCATGTCCATGGTGACGGACTCGAGCTTCATGCCCAGATCTTCCGAGATCACCTGACCGCCGGTCAGGATCGCGATGTCCTGCAGCATGGCCTTGCGGCGATCACCAAAGCCCGGTGCTTTGACAGCAGCAATTTTCAGTCCGCCGCGCAGTTTGTTGACAACCAGAGTTGCCAGCGCTTCGCCTTCAACATCCTCGGCAATGATCAGCAGCGGCTTCTGCGACTGGATCACCTGCTCCAGCAGCGGAACCATCGGCTGCAGCGAGGACAGTTTCTTTTCGTGCAGCAGGATCATGCAGTCGTCGAGCTCTGCGATCATCTTGTCTGCGTTGGTGACGAAGTAGGGCGACAGGTAGCCACGGTCGAACTGCATACCTTCGACAACATCGGTCTCGGTTTCCAGACCTTTGTTTTCTTCGACGGTGATAACGCCTTCGTTGCCAACCTTCTGCATCGCATCCGCGATCTGCTGGCCAATCTCGGCTTCGCCGTTGGCCGAGATGGTGCCAACCTGAGCAACTTCTGCCGAGTCTTTGACTTCACGCGACGCGTCTTTGATGCCCGCAACAACCTTGGCAGTTGCCAGGTCGATGCCGCGCTTCAGGTCCATCGGGTTCAGGCCAGCTGCAACCTGCTTCAGACCTTCGCGAACGATGGCCTGTGCCAGAACGGTTGCTGTGGTGGTGCCGTCGCCGGCTTCGTCATTGGTGCGGCTGGCGACTTCTTTCACCATCTGCGCGCCCATGTTTTCGAACTTGTCTTCCAGTTCGATTTCCTTGGCAACCGAAACACCGTCTTTGGTGATGCGCGGTGCGCCGAAGGATTTGTCCAGAACCACGTTGCGGCCTTTGGGGCCCAGGGTCACTTTGACAGCGTCGGCCAGGATGTTCACGCCTGCCAGCATGCGGTTACGGGCATCGGTGTCGAACTTGACGTCCTTTGCAGCCATGTCGTTTCTCCTTGAGAAATAGGTTGGAAATGAAGATCAGAGGAAGCGTGCGCTTACTCGATGATCCCCATGATGTCGCTCTCTTTCATCATCAGCAGCTCTTCGCCGTCGACCTGAACCTCGGTGCCCGACCATTTGCCGAACAGGATCTTGTCGCCAGCTTTCACAGCCATCGCGATCAGCTCGCCGCTGTCCTTGCGCGCGCCTTCGCCGGTTGCGACGACTTCGCCTTCGCTGGGCTTTTCTTTTGCGCTGTCAGGAATGATCAGGCCGCCTGCGGTTTTCTCTTCGCTTTCTGTACGGCGAACCAGCACACGGTCATGAAGCGGTTTCAATGCCATCTTTGCAGCTCCTTGGGCTCAAAGTTTATCTATCCTCCCCTCACCGGCTGGTGAGGCGTTAGCACTCGGGGTGTGTGAGTGATAACGACGCATAGCTAGGGGGTCTGAAACCCCGAGTCAACAAGCCGATACGGATTTTTTGCCACAAAGGATCAGTCAGCCTGTTCCCAACTGTAAGCCCAGTGTTTCAGGCCCTCGGACCCTGCATCCGACAACGCATAGACGCCTTTTTCGACCTTGTCGAACCAGCCGTAATGGTTTTCGCGCATCAAGCGGGTGGCGGCGGGCACGCCGGTGGCCGATGCGACCACAGCCCCCTTGGTGGCACCATGTTCCGCCAGGTGGGCGGCGCATTTCAGCGCATCCTGCCGATAGGCCGTAACGATCCCATGGCGGGTTGCACCACCCGTGTTTGGATCCCCTTCCAACCGGTCAAATTCGCGCAACATCCGCGCGGCCTTGGCTTTGTTCTTGCGCGGCGCATACGGGCCGGGATCGCACTGAACCTCGACAACCCCATCCTTGCGAACAGTGATCAGGCCCAGCCCCAACCTGCGGCACAGGGCCAGATTGTCCCGCAAGGCACGCCGGGCCGTGCGCCCCGTGGGCTTACTGACCCCCAGATATACCTGATCGCTGATCCGAAGCCGCGCGACAGCCTGATGGAACAAGGCCAGTGAGAACCGCAGTTTCAACTCGACGATTACCGGCTCGGACCCGTCGCGCATGGCGACAATATCGGCTGCGCCGACCTCACCTTTGACGGTATAGCCCTGCCCCTCCAACAATGCCTTGATCGGGGGGTAAAGATCCTGCTCGCGCTCCATGCGCCCATGCTATGCGTTTTGGCCTGAAATGCCAGACGGGTTGCCTTGAATATGCTGCATTTGCATGACTACATCCTTGGTCGTCCCGCCTGACAAATCTCTGAGGTTCATCCATGCGTCTGTTGGCCCTGTTCGGTTTTCTGCTACTCCCCATGACGGCCAACGCCGCGTGTGAGGGGCATGATCTGCGCCCGCTTATGTCCGAAGCGGACCGCTCGGAACTGCATCAGGCACTGGCTGACATCCCCTATCCGGAAGGCAACCACTGGATCGCCCGCAAGGGCGACACCACGCTGCATCTGATCGGCACATTGCACACAAACGACGCGCGCATGGATGCGGTGGTCGAGCGGTTGGCGCCAACCCTGAGCCAGGCCGACGCCTTCTATTTCGAGGTCACTCAGGCCGAGATGAACACGTTTGAGCAGGGATTGGCCAAGGACCTGAGCCCGGTAATGATCACTTCGGGGCCCACATTGATTGATCTGATGAGTGCCGAGGATTGGGCCGCCCTGTCAGGGTCGCTGACGGAACGGGGCATTCCAAGCTGGATGGCTGCCAAGATGCGGCCCTGGTTTCTGAGCATGATGCTGGGCATTCCGCCCTGCCTGATGCAGAACCCCGACGCGAAATACGGCATGGACGCGCGTCTGACAGATCTGGCCGAGGCCAACGGCATCCCCCAGCACTCGCTGGAACGGATCGAAGACCTGATGACCATGTTCGACGATCTGCCGCTGGATCAGCAGGTAGACTCGTTGGTGCGACTGGCCGGGGCGATGCAAAGCGACGCCAATCATCTGACCACCATGGCCAATGCCTATCTGGAGGAACAGCACGCCCAGATCCTGCAACTGGCGCGGTTGCAGGGGTTTGAGGCCTCGGGCCTGTCGGAAACCGAATACAACGCGGAATGGGACCAGTTCGAACAAAAACTGCTGGTGACCCGCAACGCGAATTGGATGAGGCATATTCTGGCCATTCAGGATCAAACCGCCGTCATCGCCGTGGGTGCCGGGCATCTCAGCGATGACTTTGGTCTTCTCGCCTTGCTGGAACAGGAAGGGTATACCCTGACCCGCGCGCCGTTCTGACCCAGACGCATAGCAGACCAACAGTCGCAGCAGGCCGCAACCGGGTGACAAGCGGTGCCTTGCGCCCTATAAGGCGCGCAAATTTCCAATCCTCAGGATAGCTGACATGACAACCCTCGTATTTGGCCACAAATCTCCCGACACAGACTCGACCGGTTCTCCGATCCTGTGGTCGTGGTACCTGAACGAAGTGAAAGGCGAACAGGCCGAGCCCGTTCTGCTGGGCGAACCCAACACCGAAGCGGCCTTTATGCTGCAACGCTGGGACCTACCCAAGCCGCGCATCATCGACGATGTCGAGGCCGACGCGCCGGTTGTTATCGTGGACACCAACAACCCGGCGGAACTGCCCGCGAGTGTCAACAGCGCCGACATTCGCGCCATCATCGACCACCACAAGCTGGTCGGCGGGCTGGAAACCAAAGGCCCGATCGACATCACCGTGCGCCCGCTGGCCTGCACGGCAACCATCATGGTTGACCTGATGGGCGACGATGCCGCCAAGATGCCCGAGGCCGTCAAAGGCGCGGCGCTGACCTGCATCTTGTCGGACACGCTGGAATTCCGCTCGCCCACCACCACCGCGCATGACCGCGCCGTGGCCGAGAAGTTGGCGGCTGAACTGGGTCTGGACGTCTCGGCCTATGCGGCTGATATGTTTGCGGCGAAGTCGGACGTATCCTCGTTCTCGGACGCCGAATTGATCCGCATGGACAGCAAGGAATACGAGGTCGACGGCACCAAGTTCCGCGTTTCTGTCCTGGAAACCACCGCGCCGGGCGTTGTGCTGGACCGCAAAGACAGCCTGGCTGCATCCATGGTCGATGTGGCAAAGGAAGACGGTGTTGATCAGGTGCTTTTGTTCGTCGTCGACATCCTTAACGAAGAGGCCACCTTGCTGGTCCCGAACGATCTGGTCAAAACCGTTGCCGAGAAAAGCTTTGGTGCATCGGTTGAGGGCGACGCCGTTGTCCTGCCCGGCATCATGAGCCGCAAGAAACAGATCATCCCGAACCTGAAGGTCTGATCCTCTGCCATACCCGTGTGAAAGGCGTCCGAACTGGGCGCCTTTTTCTTTTTTGCGAGGCTCTGCCTCGCGCTCCGAGATATTTTTGGCCAGATGAAGAACGGATCCCTTGCTTCATCTGGCCCGAAATATTCCGGGGGAGACGCCCGGCACGGGCGGCGGGGGCAGAGCCCCCTCTGGCAAAACCCGTCAAGCTCTGCCATAGGCTTGGCAGCCGCAGTTCATCGCCGAAAGAGACCCAATGACCCAGATTATCTCCTCTCTGACCGAGATCTCCGACCGATATAAGGCGCTTTTTGTCGATCTCTGGGGCTGCGTTCACAACGGTATCACCGCCTATCCCGAAGCGGTGGCAGCGTTGCAGGCCTACCGCGCCGCTGGCGGGTTGGTTGTATTGGTAACAAACTCTCCCAAACCGCGCGCCGGGGTTGCATCGCAGCTGACCCAGTTCAACGTGCCTGCTAATGCCTATGACACGATCGCAACCAGCGGAGATTCAGCCCGGTCCGCCATGTTCCGCGGCGCGGTCGGGCACAAGGTGTATTTCATGGGGGAATGGCAGCGGGATGCGGGGTTCTTTGAGCCGCTGAAGCTGCTGCACCACCCCATCCACATCGAACGTGTTCCGCTGAAAGAGGCTGAGGGCATCGTCTGCTGTGGACCTTTCGATCCGATGGCGGACCCCGATGTGAACCGCCCCGATTTCCTGTACGCCAAGCAGATGGGCATGAAGCTGCTCTGTGCGAATCCCGACATCGTTGTTGACCGGGGCGAGGTGCGTGAGTGGTGCGCGGGGGCTCTGGCAAAGCTTTACACCGAGATGGGTGGCGAGAGCCTGTATTTCGGCAAGCCCCACCCGCCCATCTACGATCTGGCCCGCCGCCGCCTTCAGGAATTGGGCGCGGATGTTGCCGACTCTGACATCCTTGCCATTGGAGATGGCCCCCACACCGACATCCTTGGCGGGATGGGAGAGGGAATCGATACCCTGTTCATCTCGGGCGGGTTGGCGGCAGCGGAAACAAAAACGTCGCACCATCCGCACGCTGATTCTCTAACTGACTATATCCAAAGGGAAAAGATCAACCCGACATATACAATCGGTCGCTTGCGATAGTCATTTTTGACTTGATTTTCTGCAGTTGCGAAGTAATAAAGTTGCCAACCTAGGCCTGATGGTGGATTTTTCTTTCACGGCCAACTTCGAGTGAGGGCAACATGTTGGACAATCTTCCACGCGGAACGATCTGTATCGAAGACATCGAGATGGGCATGTCCCGCCACCTGCGCAAAGTGGTGACGGATGAGGATATCGAGATGTTCGCGCAGGTTTCGACCGACCGGAATCCGGTGCATCTGGATGACGATTATGCGCGTGACACGATCTTTGAAGGGCGCATCGCCCACGGGATGCTGACGGCGGGTCTGATCTCGGCCGTGATCGGAGAGCAGCTGCCTGGCCATGGCACCGTATACATGGGTCAGTCGCTGAAATTCCTGGCCCCCGTGCGCCCCGGCGACATGGTCTATGCCGAGGTGAAAGTCATCGACATCGACTTTGCCAAACGCCGCGTCAAGCTGGATTGCCATTGCTCGGTCGACGGCAAGAAGGTCCTGATTGGTGAGGCTATGGTTCTGGCCCCGTCGCGCAAATTCGACTGAGCCTTGATCACATCACGTCACAGCAAAGGCGCCCAAACCGGCGCCTTTTTTGTTGTTGGCGTACAAGATCATGGGATCGTAGAGGGATAGCCGTTCATCAGGCCAATGGGTCAAATAGTGCCCCGCTTCAATTCCTATTTCATCTGAACCAGCTCCTACAGTGGCAGCACTCTGTGATGTCGACTGTTACGTGAAACCGGGTGCGCGGGTCGGCCAGACACCTATTTTCACGCGCCATCCCCGTCGGATTGGCCTAGGTGATGCAAACCCTGGCTCTTGATCCGGATCTGGCGCAGGGCGTCGAAACGCCGACGGCCAAACTCTCGGATGCCACGAACAGGGACTGGGTTCGCCAATTCGCGGCAAAGCACATCTGAGATGCCGTGCATGCAAGAACAATCAGGTGCTTGAACCCGCGTGACAGTCCAGCTAGGCAAGCCATATGCACATCATCCGGGATTTTCAGTACATCGAGCCTCAGGACCGCGGCGCCAGTGTGGCGATCGGGAATTTTGATGGCGTTCATTTGGGGCACCAGTCGGTGATCGAACTGGCGCGCCGCGCTGCCCCTGATGCGCATTTGGGTGTTTTGACGTTCGAGCCGCATCCGCGCGAGTACTTCGCCCCGGACGCCCCCCCTTTCCGGTTGATGCGGGGCAACGCGCGGGCGCACCGGCTTGAGAAGCTGGGCGTGCAGATGCTGTACGAACTGCCGTTCAATGCGGCGCTTGCCGGGTTGTCCCCGGAAGAGTTCGCCAGAAACGTCATTTGCGATGGGCTGGGCCTGTCCCATATCGTTGTGGGGGCAGATTTCTGTTTTGGCAAAGGTCGTGTCGGCACCGCGCAGGATATGGTCAACTTTGGCGAGCAGATGGGATTTGGCGTCACCATTGCACCACTGATGGAGCGGTCGGAAAACGTTGTTTCCTCGACCGCCATTCGCACCGCTCTCAGCGACGGGCGTCCGCGTGATGCGGCCGCCATGCTGGGCCATTGGCACCGGATCGAAGGCGTGGTGATCGGGGGCGAGCAGCGCGGGCGCGAGTTGGGCTTTCCAACCGCGAACATGTCCATCGAAGGTCTGCACCCGCCCAAATTCGGGGTGTATGCCGTGCTGGTCGACGTGTTGGACGGACCGCATCAGGGCAGCTATCACGGGGCGGCCTCGATCGGTGTGCGCCCCATGTTCCATGGCGAAGCCCCCAACATCGAAACCTTCCTGTTCGACTTTTCCGGTGATCTTTACGGCTCGACCCTGTCCGTCGGTCTGATCGACTTCCTGCGACCAGAGCTGACATTCGATGGGCTGGACGGCCTGATCGCGCAGATGGGTGCCGATTGCGAAAAGGCCCGTGGCATTCTGGCCGCCCTATGACCACCGATCCGATTGAACGCACGGGCCTGCCGGCCCGGTTTTGGGAACGCAAGCCCTTGCGCAAGATGAACCAGCGCGAGTGGGAGGCCCTGTGCGACGGCTGCGGCAAATGCTGCCTGAACAAGCTTGAGGATGAGGACACAGGCGAGGTTGCCCTGACCTGCGTTGCCTGTCGCCTGCTGGACGATGAAAGCTGCAGCTGCACGCAATATGACATCCGGCACCAGTTCGTGCCCGAATGCATCGTCATGACTCCCGACAATATCGACGACCACGCCTATTGGTTGCCGCAAACCTGTGCGTATCGATTACTGTGGGAAGGCAAACCTCTTTACGACTGGCATCCTTTGATATCTGGTACGCCGGACAGCGTACACGCGGCGGGCGTCTCGGTTCAGGGCCGCACGGTGTCCGAGTTCGAAACCCCCATGGAAGAGTGGGAAGACCATATTATCGAGGAGCCAACCTGATGTATTTCGCGTCTGACAATTCCGGCCCGGTTCACCCGCAGGTCATGGCCAAGCTGGCCGAGGCCAATCAGGGGTACCAGATGGCCTATGGCGCGGACACGATGATGAACGAGGTGCGCGACCGTATCCGCAGCATCTTCGAGGCACCGGGCGCTGCGGTTTATCTGGTGGCGACGGGGACGGCGGCAAATTCGCTGGCCCTTGCGACGCTGTCCAACCCCTGGGAAACGGTCTTCTGTTCTCCGGTCGCGCATATCCACGAGGATGAGTGCAACGCGCCCGAGTTTTACAGCGGGGCCAAGCTGACACTGGTGCCGGGTGGCGACAAGATGACCCCCGACGCGCTGCGCGGCTCGATCCTGGGCGAAGAAACCCGTGGGGTGCACGGGCCACAGCGCGGGCCTGTATCGATCACTCAGGTCACCGAGCGCGGGTCAGTTTATTCGCTGGAAGAGTTGCAGGCCCTGTGCGGTGTGGCCAAGGAATACGGCCTGCCCGTCCATCTGGACGGGGCGCGGTTCACCAACGCGCTTGTTGCCCTAAATTGTTCCCCGGCCGAGATGACGTGGAAATCGGGTGTCGATGCGGTCAGCTTTGGCGGCACAAAGAACGGCCTGATGGGCGTCGAGGCCGTGGTGTTCTTTGACGAAAGCAAAGCGTGGGAATTCGAGCTGCGCCGCAAACGCGGGGCGCATCTGTTTTCCAAGCATCGCTACCTGTCGGCCCAGATGGCGGCGTATCTGGAAGATGATCTGTGGTTGAAAATGGCGCGTCAGGCCAACGACAACTGCGCCCGGCTGGCCGATGGATTGCGCGCCAAGGGGGCTGCGTTCCTGCACGAGCCGCAGGCCAATATGATCTTCGCCTCATTCCCGCGCGCCAAGCACAAACAATTGCACGAGGCCGGGGCGGTCTATCACCTCTGGGGTGCCGAGCTTGAGGGGGACGATGACGACGAAAACCTCGCCTGCCGATTGGTTTGCGACTGGTCGATTGGCGCGGCTGAAATCGACCAGTTCCTCAGCCTGCTGTAACGCCTGTCGCGGGGTTGGCTTTCCAGAACTCCTGAAGCAGCGCGCCTGTCTCATGGGGGTGCGAGATGGGCAACATGTGCCCCGCGCCGCGTACCACCTTATGCCGCGCATTTGGCAGGCGCTGCCGCAAACCTTCGCAGATCACCGGCAGTGTCGGGTCGGTTTCTGATCCGCTCAGCAACAGGGTCGGCATCGTGACGCGCTTGCAGTTCTCCGGGTCCAGCAACCCGGCGCGGTCCTCGTACAGCACGGGATGGGAGGCAGGAACAACATGTATTCCCCGCACCATGCTGGCCCGCGTTCGTTCGGGCAGGTCAGGCCATTTCGGGCTGATGCCGGTGCTCCACATCCGGTTGAACAGCCGTGCGGCCAAAGCTGTATCGCCCGCCGCGAAGGCTGCATTGATCGGTTGGGACGCGTGGATGTGCTGGTCG
Source organism: Ruegeria sp. C12 (assembly GCF_056537745.1). Taxonomy (NCBI): domain Bacteria; kingdom Pseudomonadati; phylum Pseudomonadota; class Alphaproteobacteria; order Rhodobacterales; family Roseobacteraceae; genus Ruegeria; species Ruegeria sp. C12. The sequence goes on along the minus strand of NZ_JBQFSA010000001.1, from coordinate 181,434 downwards.
AACAACTGGGGCGCATCCTGTTTTGCCACGGCAAAGAATACGGGTTCGATCAGGGTCAGGCTGCGCACGTATTGCGGGTTTACCATTGCCAGCCGCAGCGCGGCGATCGCCCCAAAGGAATGACCGATCAGATCCATGGGTTCGGTCAACTCCTGCGTCGCCTGCCCAGTCACCGCATCGAAGAAATCGCTCTGCCCGTCCCAATCCGGACTGCGCCCGTGCGACGGCATATCTGGGGCGATCAGAGACGCGCTGCCCTCCAGAACCTTGGCCAAACCGGACCACGCGCCGGAATGCGCAATGGTGCAGTGAAGGGCGAGCAATTTGCGCTCCCCCTTCCCCAAATGCCGGACGAAGGCCGCGTGTGACGCCGCAGCCAAGGCTGTCACCCGTTCATCCCTGCCAGATGCCGATCCAGATCGTCCAGCCGGTCCTGACCCCAGAACCGCTGGCCATCGGGCGTGAGGTAGAACGGCGCGCCAAACACGCCGCGATCCACGGCCTCTTCCAGATTGGCGGCATAGGTCTCGGCCCCGACCAGCAAGCCACTATTGGCCAGATCGGGGTCAAACCCGGCATTCGACAGACAGTCGCGGATCACATCATCCTGTGCCACATCCTTTTCCTCGGCCCAGCAGGCGCGCAGGATGGACTGGCACAGCTTGCCCACATCGCCCGAGCCATCCTTGATCGCGGCGATCACCGCATAGGACGACGGGGCCATATTGGTCGGCCAGTGTGCGGGCTGCAGATTGAACTCCATCCCCAGATCCCTGGATTGCCGCAGCAACTCCTGCGCGCGGTATTCGGTGCGCGAGATATGGCGGTCTTTTGGCGGCGTTCCCCCGGTGCGCGCGAACAAGGCCATGATATCCAGCGGTTTGTAATTGATCGTCGCGCCGTGCTTCGCCGCGATCTCTTCCAGCCGGGAACCGGCCAGATAGGTGTAGGGCGAAATTGTCGCAAAAAAGTAGTCAATCTGGGTCATGTGCACTTTCTCCGCAGCGTTATCTTTGCGGGACGGTAAGGCCATGCTAAGCGGTGTCAACATCACGAATCTGTCACATTGCCAACGCTGCCCGGGGATCTCAGCCAATGCCGACACTCCACGAACCCAAGCTTATTGCTGGGAACGCAAACCTTCCGCTTGCCGAAACCATCGCTCGCCGCATGAGCCTGTATCGCGGCGTTGACCAGGGTCTGGTCGATGCGCGGGTCGAGCGTTTCAATGACGGCGAGATCTTCGTCGAAGTCTTCGAGAACGTACGGGGCGAGGATATGTTCATCATCCAGCCGACCTCGAACCCGGCCAATGACAACCTGATGGAACTGCTGATCATCGCCGACGCGCTGCGCCGGTCGTCGGCCCAGCGGATCACCGCCGTGATCCCCTATTTCGGCTACGCCCGTCAGGACCGCCGCACCAAGGCCCGCACGCCAATCAGCGCCAAGCTTGTCGCAAACATGCTGACCGGTGCAGGGATCGAGCGGGTTCTGACCATGGACCTGCACGCAGCCCAGATTCAGGGGTTCTTTGATATCCCGGTAGACAACCTTTACGCCTCGCCGATCTTTGCGCTGGATGTGAAGCATCAGTTCAAGGACAATCTGGACGAAATCATGGTGGTCTCGCCCGATGTCGGCGGCGTGGCCCGCGCCCGCGAGTTGGCCAAGCGCATCAACGCCCCGCTGTCGATTGTCGATAAACGCCGGGAAAAAGCGGGTGAAGTGGCTGAAATGACCGTGATCGGTGACGTCAAAGACAAAATCTGCTTGATTGTGGACGATATGTGCGACACCGCCGGAACGCTGTGCAAGGCGGCTCAGGTCCTGCTGGATAACGGCGCGAAAGAGGTTCATTCCTACATCACCCATGGCGTCATGAGCGGCCCCGCGGTCGAGCGTGTGACCAATTCGGTCATGAAATCTCTGGTCCTGACGGATACAATCCAGCCGACCAAAGAGATCCTGAAGGCCAAGAATATCCGCATCGTTCCGACCGCACCGATCTTCACTCAGGCCATCCTGAACATCTGGAACGGCACCAGCGTGTCATCTCTGTTCGAAGACAAAACGCTGACGCCGATCTACGAATCCATGTACCAGATGGACTGAATGTGATGACTGCCAACAAACGTATTGTCCTGTCCAGCGACCACGCAGCGATCGATCTGCGTCAGGCCGTGGCCAACCACATCGCCCAGCAAGGCTGGGAGGTGGTCGATATCGGCCCGACGACCCGGGAAAGCACGCATTACCCCAAACACGGCAAAGCCGCAGCGCAAGCTGTGGCGTCGGGTGACTGTCAGCTGGGCATCATCCTTTGCGGCACCGGGCAAGGGATCATGATGGCGGCGAACAAGGTCCGCGGCATCCGTTGCGGCGTGTGCTCTGACGCCTTCTCGGCCCGGATGATCCGCCAGCACAACAATGCCAACATGCTGTCCATCGGTGCGCGCGTCGTCGGCGAAGGTCAGGCTCTGGACATCGTGGACGCGTTTCTGTCCGCCGAGTTCGAAGGCGGCCGCCACGCTACACGAGTGGATATGATCGAGGCGCAGGACAGCTAATCCGCGCCCTGCTCCGATCAGGAGATATTCCAATCATCTGCGTGGGCGACTTCACCAATAGCCGTCCATGCAACCCGGATGCGGGCGATACGGGTATCCGACCAGGTGCGGAATACAGCCGTGAACCCCTGGGGCGTCACATCCTGCGCCTTCACCTCTGCCCGTAATGCCGAAGACGTGTCCACGTCCCACAGCGAAATGCCCACCTGTACAACCGGGATCGACCGAAAGGCTTCGCTGAATCGAATCTGAGCCCGACGTTCGCGCGGGCCTTCGCCGGTCCACATATCGCCGCCTTCGGCGAATTCGGAAAACAGCACCTCTTCGCCCTGATCGATGCCGATGGGATGGGTAAGAAATTTCTTCATTCTGTCATCATTATTCTTGAATTCCCGCAACTTATCCCGGCTTTTCGGCAAAAGCACGACAAAAAAACGGCCCCGCAGGTGCGAGGCCGTTCAAATTTTCAGCTGTGATGCCTGTTACAGGCTCATATGCGTTCCAAGCGCTTCCATGTCGGCCAGCAACTTGGCGGCATCATCGACGATGGTCTGGTCGTCACCACCCTTGGCCGCCTCGTGCGAGGCGCGGGCGTCTTCGATCAGCTCGTCCAGATGTGCGCGGGTCACTTCGGCCACCGGGATCGCTTTTTCGGCCAGAACCGAAAGGCTGTCGCCGTTGATCTGGGCAAACCCGCCGGTGACCAGGTATTCGCTGGACCCTTCGGGTGCCTCAACCTTCAGCAGACCGGGGCGCAGCGTGGTGATGGTGGGGGCATGATCGGGCATCGCCGTCATGTCCCCGTCCGCGCCGGGAATCTGGACCGCGGTAGCGCTGAGCGAAGCGAGGCTCCGCTCGGGGCTGACGAGGTCGAATTGCATCGTGTTTGCCATCAGGGATACTCCTTAGGCGGCTTCTGCTGCCATCTTCTCGGCTTTGGCGATCACTTCTTCGATGCCGCCAACCATCAGGAAGGCCGCTTCGGGCAGGTGATCGTATTCGCCAGCCACAACGGCCTTGAACGACGAGATGGTGACATCCAGAGGAACCTGAACGCCCGGCGAACCGGTGAAAACCTCGGCCACGTCGAACGGCTGCGACAGGAAGCGTTCGATCTTACGGGCACGGGCCACGGTCAGTTTATCCTCTTCCGACAGTTCGTCCATGCCGAGGATGGCGATGATGTCCTGCAGCGACTTGTAGCGCTGGAGGATCTGCTGAACGTCGGTCGCAACCTTGTAGTGCTCTTCACCAACAATCGCCGGGTCAAGCAGACGCGAGGTCGAGTCGAGCGGGTCAACCGCCGGGTAGATACCCTTTTCCGAGATCGCACGGTTCAGAACGGTGGTCGCGTCGAGGTGCGCAAACGAGGTCGCAGGCGCAGGGTCGGTAAGGTCGTCCGCAGGCACGTAAATGGCCTGCACCGAGGTGATCGAGCCCGACTTGGTCGAGGTGATGCGTTCCTGCAGCGCGCCCATGTCGGTGGCCAGTGTCGGCTGATAGCCCACAGCCGAAGGAATACGACCCAGCAGAGCCGAAACCTCGGAACCCGCCTGCGTGAAGCGGAAGATGTTGTCGACGAAGAACAGAACGTCGGTCCCGGACTGGTCGCGGAACTGCTCGGCCAGGGTCAGACCGGTCAGAGCAACACGCGCACGTGCTCCCGGAGGTTCGTTCATCTGACCGTATACCAGGGCAACCTGCGATTCCGACAGGTTGTCAGGTTTAATAACGTTCGATTCGATCATCTCGTGATACAGGTCGTTGCCTTCACGGGTCCGTTCACCAACACCCGCGAACACCGAAAAGCCCGAGTGCACTTTTGCGATGTTGTTGATCAGTTCCATGATCAGAACGGTTTTGCCAACGCCCGCGCCGCCGAACAGGCCGATTTTACCGCCTTTGGCGTAGGGGGCCAGCAGGTCAACAACCTTGATACCGGTGACCAGGATTTCCGACTCGGTCGACTGTTCGTCAAACTCGGGTGCGGGTTGGTGGATCGCGCGGGTCTCGGTTGCGACAACCTCGCCCTTTTCGTCGATCGGCTCGCCGACAACGTTCAGGATGCGGCCCAGGGTGGCGTTACCAACCGGAACCGAGATCGGCGCGCCGGTGTCGGTAACCGCTTCGCCGCGGACCAGACCTTCGGTCGCGTCCATCGCAATGGTGCGGACAGTGTTTTCACCCAGGTGCTGAGCAACTTCCAACACCAGGCGCTTGCCATTGTTGGTGGTTTCCAGCGCGTTCAGAATTTCAGGCAGCGCATCATCGAACTGCACGTCAACGACGGCCCCGATGATCTGTGTGACTTTGCCTTTTGCATTCGCCATGTTTCGTCTCCGGTTTTCTTACAGCGCTTCGGCGCCGGAAATAATTTCAATCAGCTCGTTGGTGATCACGGCCTGACGCGAGCGGTTGAACTGGATCGTCAGCTTGTCGATCATCTCACCCGCGTTGCGTGTCGCGTTGTCCATCGCGGACATCCGTGCACCCTGTTCAGACGCTCCGTTTTCGAGCAAGGCCGAGAAGATCGCGGTGGCAACCCCCTTGGGCAGCAGGTCGGCCAGAATGGCCTCTTCGCTGGGCTCGTAATCGAACACGGCACCGCTGTCGTCACCTGCCGCTTCGTCCTCGAACGAGGCGGGGATGATCTGCTGTGCCGACGGGATCTGCGTCACAACGTTGACGAACTTCGAGTAGAAGATCGTGGCAACATCGAACTCACCCCCGTCAAAGCGGGACAGGATATCCTTGGCGATGTCCTGCGCGTTGGTGTAACCCAGACGCTTGACCTCGCTCAGGTCGATATGTCCAACGAACAGATCGCCAAAATCACGCTTGAGCGCGTCGCGGCCTTTCTTGCCGACGGTCAGAACCTTGACCGTCTTGCCTTTGGCACGCAGCTCGTCCGCCTTTTGGCGGGCCAGCTTGGCGATGTTCGAGTTGAAGCCGCCGCACAGGCCGCGTTCAGCTGTCATGACAACCAGCAGATGGACATCATCGCTGCCCGTACCCCGGAGCAGCTTGGGGGCGCTGTCGCTGCCCCCGACCGACGCCGCCAGCCCCGCCATCACGGCATTGAACCGTTCGGCATAGGGGCGCGAGGCTTCGGCAGATTCCTGGGCGCGGCGCAGTTTTGCGGCCGCGACCATCTGCATGGCCTTGGTGATCTTGCGGGTCGATTTGACCGACTCGATCCTGTTTTTAAGGTCCTTAAGATTTGGCATATGCCCGCCTCTCCCTTAAGCGAAGGTTGCGGCGTATTCGTCCAGCGCAGCCTTGATCTTGTCGGAAGCGTCACCCTTGATCTTGGGATCTTCGTCCGTGATCCACTGAAGCAGATCCGCGTGCTTGCCACGCAGGTGCGCCAGCAGGCCAGCTTCGTAACGGCCAACATCGGACACGTCGATCTTGTCGAGGTAACCGTTGGTACCGGCGAAGATCACGCAGACGATCTCAGCGTTGGTCAGCGGCGAGTACTGCGGCTGTTTCATCAGCTCGGTCAGACGCGCACCACGGTTCAGCAGCTGCTGGGTCGCGGCGTCAAGGTCGGAACCAAACTGCGCAAACGCAGCCATTTCGCGGTACTGCGCCAGTTCCAGCTTAACCGGACCGGCAACCGATTTCATCGAGTTGGTCTGAGCCGAGGAGCCCACACGCGAAACCGACAGACCGGTGTTCACGGCAGGACGGATACCCTGATAGAACAGTTCGGTTTCCAGGAAGATCTGACCGTCGGTGATCGAGATCACGTTGGTCGGAATAAAGGCCGAAACGTCACCACCTTGGGTTTCGATAACCGGCAGAGCGGTCAGCGAGCCAGCACCGAAATCTTCGTTCAGCTTCGCCGAACGCTCCAGCAGGCGCGAATGGAGGTAGAATACGTCACCCGGATAGGCTTCACGGCCCGGCGGGCGGCGCAGCAGCAGCGACATCTGACGATAGGACACAGCCTGTTTCGACAGGTCATCATAGATGATCAGCGCGTGGCGGCCGTTGTCACGGAAGTATTCGGCCATCGCGGTCGCGGCATAAGGTGCCAGGAACTGCATCGGCGCCGGGTCGGACGCGGTTGCGGCCACAACGATCGAGTATTCAATCGCGCCGGATTCTTCCAGCTTCTTCACCAGCTGCGCAACGGTCGAACGCTTTTGACCGATGGCAACGTAAACGCAGTACAGTTTCTTCGACTCGTCGTCGCCTGCTGCGTCGTTGTAGGTTTTCTGGTTCAGGATCGCGTCCAGAGCAACCGCGGTTTTGCCGGTCTGACGGTCACCAATGATCAGTTCCCGCTGGCCGCGGCCAATCGGGATCATCGCGTCAACCGATTTCAGGCCGGTTGCCATCGGCTCGTGCACCGATTTACGTGGGATGATGCCCGGTGCCTTAACGTCTGCAACGCCACGCTTGGTCGCGTTGATCGGGCCTTTGCCGTCCAGCGGATTGCCCAGACCGTCAACAACGCGGCCCAGCAGTTCGTCACCAATCGGAACGTCCACGATCGAGTTGGTGCGCTTGACGGTGTCACCTTCTTTGATGTCACGGTCGGAACCAAAGATAACGACACCGACGTTGTCGCTTTCCAGGTTCAGCGCCATGCCCATGATGCCGCCGGGAAACTCGACCATTTCACCCGCCTGCACATTGTCCAGGCCGTATACACGGGCAATCCCGTCACCGACGCTCAGCACGCGGCCGATCTCGGCCACTTCGGCTTCCTGACCAAAATTCTTGATCTGGTCCTTCAGGATTGCAGAAATCTCTGCAGCTTGGATTCCCATTTATCCGACCTCTTTCATTGCATTCTGTAGGGAGTTCAGCTTCGAACGGATCGAACTGTCGATCATTTTCGAGCCCACTTTAACGACAAGACCGCCGATGAGGCTTTCATCCACGGTCGCATTGATTGTCACGGTCTTGCCCACACGCTCGGACAGCGTCTTGGACAGTTTTTCCAGTTGTGTCTTGGTCAGCGCCTTGGCCGAGGCGACATCGGCGGTCACTTCGCCACGCTCATCCGCCAGCATGTCGCGCAGAACCTGCACCAGCTGCGGCACCACGAACAGGCGGCGTTTCTGCGCCATCAGGCCCAGCGTGTTGCCCAGAATGGTGTTAAGACCCATTTTCGCAGCGATTGCGGTGATTGCGCCTTCTTGTTCAGAGCGGGAAACCAGAGGCGAGGCAATCAGGTCGCGCAATTCGGCGCTGTCGCCCAGTGCTGCTGCCAGATCATTGATGCCGGTTTCCAGACCTGCGAGGTCATTATTCTCTTTCGCGATCTCGAAAATCGCGGTGGCATAGCGCTCGGCGATGCCTGTGGAAATCGAAGCTGGTTCGGACACGTCCACCCTTCCGATATTTTGGGCCCCGAATTCGCGTTGCGGCAGCTACCCCGGGGGCGTGAAGAAACCCCGTCCATAAAGGGCGGGGATCAAAATCACCGGGGATGTAGCAGAGCCGAACCAAGCTAGCAATATATTATCACGGCCAGCGCCTTATCCACAAAACGTTGAATTTCATACACTTACGCAAAGTGCGACCCTTTTGACCGGCTGGCTTGAGATAAAAATGTTACCAAACTGTAGGTTTTTGCGATTCCTGTGGCCGATTTTCATCAATTTCGGGCGGTAAAAACGCCCCGCAGGTTTCGCGGTTACGCGGGCTTGAGCAGCCCGTCCAGTGCCTTGATCGGCCGTTTTGCGGTATCTTTCGTTACACTACCGCTGGGTGGGCGGATATGTTTGCTGACCTCGACCATCAGAACGCCACCGGCCATGACTGTCGGGATCCGCTGGCCCGTCTTTTCGATCAGACTGCCGGATTTCAGCCAGAAGCGCCGGAATGACGGCGGCAGATAAAGCGCCGAGCAATGGTTTTCACGCTTGAAATGATGCGCCTTCAACTGGTTTTCCAACTGTGTCGCCGAATACGGACGCCCAAAGCCAAAAGGCGTGCGATCGGTTCGGGACCACAGCCCGGCCCGGTTCGGTACGACGAACAGGGCCTTGCCACCCGGCCCCAGAACCCTCCAGCATTCGTCCAGCAACTGGCTTGGGCGTTCCGAGGTTTCCAGCCCGTGCATGACCACCAGCTTGTCGACATGACCGGTTTCGATGGGCCACAGCGTCTCTTCGGTCAGGACCGAAACATTGGGCATGCCCGCAGGCCAGGGCATCACGCCCTGCGGACCGGGCATAAGGCCGATCACGCGGCGCGCATCGGCCAGATAGGGGCGCAGCAAAGGCACCGCGAACCCAAATCCCGCAACCGTTTGGCCCTTGGCTTCGGGCCACAGATCGACAAGCCGCCCACGGATCGCCGCCTGCGCCGCACGGCCCAGCGTGCTGCGGTAGTAAAAGTTCCTCAGATCCTGCACATCAAGATGCATTGCGGATACCCGGTCAATCGGCTTAGCTGGGCGCAGTCTAGCAATGAAAGGGCAAAAGGCCATGCCTCTTGAGATCGTAACCATCCCATGTCTCAGCGATAATTACGCATTTCTGGCGCATGATGCCGCAACCGGCCAGACGGCTCTGGTCGATGCGCCCGAACCGGGGCCGATTCTGGCCGAACTGGACCGCCGCGGCTGGAGCCTGAGCCACGTGTTGCTGACCCATCATCACTGGGATCACGTCGATGGTCTGCCCGGCATTCTGGAAAGGCATCCAGCCAAGGTGATCGGGGCCGCTGCAGACGCCCATCGCCTGCCCCCGCTGGACCTGCAAGTGTCCGAAGGCGACAGCTTTGAGATCGGAGGAGAGCCGGTCGAGGTGCTGGACGTTTCGGGCCATACGGTTGGTCATATCGCATTTTATCTGCCCCAAAGCGCCGTGGTCTTTACCGCAGACAGCCTGATGGCCCTGGGCTGTGGTCGCCTTTTCGAAGGCACGCCGGATCAGATGTGGGCCTCGCTCAGCAAGCTGGCTGCGCTACCCGAGGATACTCTGGTGTGTTCGGGCCATGAATATACCCTGTCGAACGCCAAGTTTGCCGTCACGGTCGATCCCGATAACGCCGCCTTGCAACAACGCGTCGCGGAGACCAACCGCGCCCGCACAGCCGGAGAACCGACAGTTCCGTCAACTTTGGCCCTTGAGAAAGCAACAAATCCATTCCTGCGGGCCGCTGATCCCGCGATTCAGGCGCATCTTGGCATGGTGGGGTCTGACCCTGCTGCTGTTTTTGCCGAGATCAGGGGTAGAAAAGACCGGTTTTGATGCCTATTTGCCCCTCTTCACGGACACGGTCACAACAAATGTGACTGTCAAGTGAAAGAAAACCCTTGAAGCCGGGCGTCGATCAACCAAACTCTAATAGTATGAGGACATGGTTGGGATGGGGTTCCGGCCGAAAGCCCGCCCCCTTCTGACCCAAGACAGAGGAGCACCCGCGTGCCTTCATTCTCGAGCACATTGGAACAAGCCATCCACGCGGCCCTTGCAGCTGCGAATGAACGGCGACACGAATTTGCAACGTTGGAGCATCTGCTGCTGGCGCTGCTGGAAGAACCCGATGCCATTCGGGTCATGAAGGCCTGCAGCGTCGATCTGGACGAATTGCGCAGCACCTTGGTCGAATTTATCGACGAAGACCTGTCTAATCTGGTCACTGACATAGATGGGTCCGAAGCAGTGCCCACTGCCGCCTTCCAACGTGTTATCCAGCGCGCCGCGATCCATGTTCAAAGCTCGGGCCGGACCGAAGTGACCGGGGCCAATGTGCTGGTCGCCATTTTTGCCGAACGCGAAAGCAACGCGGCCTATTTCCTGCAAGAACAGGACATGACCCGTTACGATGCGGTGAATTTCATCGCCCATGGCGTTGCCAAGGACCCGGCTTATGGCGAAAGCCGCTCGGTCTCGGGCGCGGATCAGGTCGAGGAAGAGGTGCAGTCCAGCGCTGGCGATGGTGAGCAGAAAGAAAGCGCTCTGGGCAAATACTGCGTCGATCTGAACGCCAAGTCGCGGGCCGGAGATGTGGACCCGCTGATCGGTCGCGCGGATGAGGTCGAACGCTGCATTCAGGTGCTGTGCCGTCGCCGCAAGAACAACCCGCTGTTGGTGGGGGATCCAGGCGTCGGCAAAACAGCCATTGCCGAGGGTCTGGCGCATAAGATTGTGGGCGGCGAGGCCCCGGATGTGTTGTCCAACACCACCATTTACTCGCTGGACATGGGCGCGTTGCTGGCCGGAACCCGCTATCGTGGTGATTTCGAGGAACGGCTCAAGGCGGTTGTGACCGAATTGGAAGATCACCCCGACGCGGTTCTTTTCATCGACGAGATTCATACCGTAATCGGTGCCGGTGCCACATCAGGCGGGGCGATGGATGCCTCGAACCTGCTGAAACCTGCCTTGCAGGGCGGCAAGCTGCGCACCATGGGCTCGACCACTTACAAGGAATTCCGTCAGCATTTCGAAAAAGACCGCGCGCTGAGCCGCCGGTTCCAGAAGATCGACGTGAATGAGCCTTCGGTAGAGGACAGCGTGAAGATTCTGCGCGGTCTGAAACCCTATTTCGAAGAACATCACGAGATCAAATATACTGCGGATGCCATCAAGACGGCCGTCGAACTGTCGGCGCGCTATATCAACGACCGCAAGTTGCCGGACAAGGCCATCGACGTGATCGACGAAGCCGGTGCCGCGCAGCATCTGGTCGCCGAAAGCAAGCGTCGCAAGACCATCGGTGTGAAAGAGATCGAAGCGGTCGTCGCCAAGATCGCCCGCATCCCGCCGAAGAATGTCACCAAGGATGATGCGGCGGTTCTGAAAGACCTTGAAGCCTCGCTGAAACGCGTGGTGTTCGGGCAGGACCTGGCCATCGAAGCGCTTGCCAGCGCCATCAAACTGGCCCGTGCCGGTCTGCGCGAGCCTGAAAAGCCCATCGGTAACTACCTGTTCGCCGGTCCGACCGGTGTGGGTAAGACCGAAGTGGCGAAACAGCTTGCCGACAATCTGGGCGTGGAACTGCTGCGCTTTGACATGTCGGAATATATGGAGAAACACGCGGTTTCCCGTCTGATCGGTGCCCCTCCGGGCTATGTCGGGTTCGATCAGGGCGGTCTGCTGACCGACGGTGTCGATCAGCATCCGCATTGCGTGCTGCTGCTGGACGAGATCGAAAAGGCCCACCCGGATGTGTTCAACATCTTGTTGCAGGTGATGGACCATGGCGAGTTGACCGACCATAACGGTCGTACGGTGAATTTCCGCAACGTGGTGCTGATCATGACCTCGAACGCGGGCGCGCAGGAACAGGCCAAGGCCGCCATCGGCTTTGCCCGCGACCGCCGCGAGGGCGAGGATACCGCCGCAATCGAACGCATGTTCACGCCGGAATTCCGCAACCGTCTGGACGCCGTGATTTCCTTCGCGCCGTTGCCGAAAGAGGTCATCCTGCAAGTGGTCGAGAAATTCGTCCTGCAGCTTGAGGCGCAATTGCTGGATCGCGGCGTGACCATCGACCTGACCCCCAAAGCCGCCGCGTGGCTGGCCGACAAGGGCTATGACGACAAGATGGGCGCGCGTCCGCTGGGCCGTGTCATTCAGGAGCACATCAAGAAACCTTTGGCCGAGGAATTGCTGTTCGGCAAACTGGCCAAGGGCGGCGTGGTGCGCGTCTCGGTCAAGAAGGGCGAGTTGGATCTTGAAATCCTAGGCCCCGATCAACGCCGCATTCCGGGTGATAAGCCGCCGTTGCTGACTGCCGACTGATCGGTGAAAATACGAATGAGAAAACCCGCCAGTCTTTGGCGGGTTTTTTCGTTTCATAGCATTCTCGCGATGAGAACATACTGGGCAGTACCCAACCAAGTCACCGGTTGCGTGAGCGGAAACTGGTCACGTGGCATGGCACGGGCAAAACCAGTGGCTCTCTGCCCCGCGCTTCCCGATATGCAAGCGCCAAACTGACCGCATAACGCGGCCCATCTACACCCTGAGAAAAGGCAGATAGGACAGCGATACTCAGATCGCGCGCCTTGCGCAGCCTGCCCGCTTTTGTGGGCACAAAATACTCAAAATCGATAAAACGAAGCTGACGACCGTCCCAGCACATATCCCGAAAAGCGGGACGTCCATGCGCCAATCCCATCGCGTGAAGACGCGCCAGCGCGCGCCCAGCAGCCCGGCACGCCCTGAGCTTTTCCGCAACCGTAATGGACCTTTCGGTGCAAAACTTGGTCAGGCTGCGACCCGCATCCTCAACCGCTATGTAACCGCATCCTTCGGCCAGGATTCTGGGGACAGGCGCACCAAGGTTCCAAAGATTGCGATGAGAAGACCGATCCCGTTCAAAAGCCTGTTCGGGATTTCCTTTGACAAGCCAGAGGTGGGGGGCAAACCGTTCGACACGTTTCAGCCAGAACTTGTCGCCTTGCCTGGTCTGACACAGGGCCACGCGCTGATGGGACGCAAGCAGAGCCTCATCGACCGCATTAGCCAGACTTGTCACCCTGCCTTTCAAACACATCCCCTCTCAACCTCTTGAAATAATATAGGAAGCGAAGTGCCGTGTTTCATCGGATCCAGAGGCGAAATTCCCGCCGGGCAGAACGATTTAATCCAAAGTTGACGCCTTACCGCTCGGTCAGTTTCAACTCGATCCGTCGGTTTTGCGCGCGGGCTTCGGGGGTGTCGGCTGGATTGACGGGCTGGAACTCACCAAACCCGTTGGCTGCCAGACGGTTCGGCGGGATGCCCAGCGCATCGACCATGTAGCGCACGACCGACAAGGCGCGACCCTGGCTCAGTTCCCAATTGTCGCGATACCGCCCGGACCCGGCCAGGGGCACATTGTCGGTATGGCCATCGACCCGGATCACCCAATTCAGGCCCTCGGGGATTTCGGCGGCAACGGTGCGCAGGATCGCGGCGACCTTTGCGACCTCCTGCCGGCCTTCGGCGGACAATTCTGCTGAACCTGTGTCAAACAGCACCTCGGATGAGAACACGAACCGGTCGCCCTCGATCCGGACACCTTCCTGATCGCCCAGAACATCGCGCAACCTGCCGAAAAACTCGGACCGATAGCGTTGCAGGTCCTCGGCCTGTGCAGTCAGTTCCTGATTCTGCCCGGCCAGAGCCTCGGCCTCGGCTTCAAGCCGCTGACGTTCGGCCTCTTCCAACAAGCGGCGGCGGCGCTCTTCGGAGGCGGCCCGCGCAAGCGCTGCGTTCAGGTCCTGGCCCAAGGTCTGAATCTGGATGTCGGCGGCAGCATTGCGTTCTTCATAGTCATCCAGCAACGCCTGTAGGGACCCCAACTGCCCCCGCAGGGCCGCAATCTGCTGGTTCAGCAAAGCGGCCTCGCGCTGAGCCTTCGCCGAAATCGCCTGCTCTGCAGAGAGTGTTTCACGCGCGACATCCAATAGCGCCGCGCGCTGTTCCGCCAGCGTTCTTTGCGCATTGGCATCGGTTTCCGCCTGTGTCCGCGCATCCAGGGCAGCCTGCAACTGGGCTTGCAGGTCTTCGTTGTTCAATTCACCGAACTGGCGCTCCAACTCGGCACGGGCCGCTTGCGCGGCGGCCAACAAGGTAAGCGTGTCCTCGGCCTCCTTCCGCTGCGCCTCAAGCGCCAAAGTCATCGCGGTCAGTTCGGCATCGGCATCCTGCAAGCGGTTGCGCAGGTTTTCCGCTGCGGCGGCTTCAGCAAGCCGTGCGGCCTCTTCATCGCTAAGCTGCTCCTGCAATTCCGCGATCTGCGCCGCGCGCTCCTCGCCGCTTTGTTCCAGATCGGCCACCAGTGCTTCCAGCGCCTCGCGCCGGGCAGCGGCAAGGCGAGCGGCCTCGGCCTGCGCGTCGATTTCCGCGCGGCTTTGGGCCAATGCCTGATCCAACGCGTCCCGTTCGCCCAACAGGTCCGCGCGCTGTGTTTCCAAGGCGGCAATGTCGTCCTGCGCGCGCGCCTGATCGGCAAGCAACGTTGCGACCTGAGCCTCAAAATCCGTAATGCGGGTCTGCGCCTGCGCCAGATCGTCCTCGGCCTGCGTCAGGGTGGCGTTCAAGGCCCCCAGCCGGGCCTGCAAGCGGCTGTTTTCACGCTCTTCCAACCCCAGCGCACCGGCCAGCGCCGCGACCTCGTCCGACAGAGCGGTCAGTTCATCCTCCTGCCCGGAAATCGTCTCGCGCAGCACGAACTGCACCACCATGAAGATGGTCAGCACAAAGGTCAGCACCATCAGCAGGCCCGTCATCGCATCCACGAATCCGGGCCAGACCGAGCCCTGGAACCGTTGACCGGTGCGACGGGACAGGGCCATGGGTTACTCTCCTTCGGGCGTCGTACGCACGGCGCCGCGTGGCAGGGTCATGGCCTTGACCAACAACTCGATGTCCTTGCGGAATTCGTTCATGCTTTCCTGACGGCCAGCCGAAATCTCTTCGAGGATGCGCAGCAGTTGGACGTCCATGGATCGCAGGCGCATCCGGCTTTCAGCGTCGATGCCGTCGCCTGCGCCGTGATCGCGCATGTGATCCAGCAAGGCGTCCTGCCCCAAGGCCACACGTTCCAGCGCGGCTGTAATGCCTTCGTTATCCGCCTGACGCTGGTTCATTTGCCCGATGGCATCGACCAGCTGCCCCAGCTTGTTCGACACGTCAGCCCGGTCGGTTTCCTGCGCCACGAACAAGGTTTGCAAGGCGTCCATCTGTTCGGACATCGCATCCAGAACCGGGGTCAGTACAGCAATCTCTGCCCCGCCTTCCTCGCCCGAGGCAAAACCGACGCGGGTGATCGAGGATAACCATTCCTCAAGCTCGCGGTAAAACCGGTTCTGGCCGTGGCCCGCAAACACCTCTAGCAAGCCCACGATCAGCGACCCGGCCAGACCTAAAAGCGACGAGCCAAAGGCCACGCCCATGCCCTGCAACTGCGCCTCAAGCCCGGTCATCAGGCGGTTGAAAACAGCAAGACCTTCCTCACCTTCTTGCGGGTTCAGGCTGCGGATGGTGTCGACGATGGCGGGGACCGTGGTGGCGAGGCCAAAGAACGTGCCCAGCAGGCCCAGATAGATCAGGACGTTGGTGATATAGCGCGTGATCTCACGTTCTTCTTCCACCCGCTCGGCCACCGAATCCAGAATCGACCGGGTCGAGGTCGAACTGATCTGCGACCGCGCACCCCGTTCCCGCAGCAGCGAGGCCAGCGGGGCCAGCAATTGCGGGGTTCGGGCATCTTCGCGGACAACACCGCCCACAAACGCCTCAATCCAGCGGACCGAGCCGATCAGTTGTGTGACCTGATAGAAACAGGCGAACACACCGATGATGAACACCATCAGAATGAAGCCGTTCAGATACGGGTTGGCGAAGAACACCGGCAGCACGTAGGGCAGCGCCAGAAAAACCCCCAGCCCGGACAGACCGATTGCGATCAACATCATCACGATCTGTCGAATGGGATGCGAGAAATGGGGTCTCGCGCCCTGATGTGCCTGCGCCATGCGCGTGGTTCCCGGTCTTTATCTGCTCTGGCCCGAATCTAGCGAAAATCCGCTGGTGACGCCAAGGGTTTATGCGGTGATACTGCGCACCCGTTGCGACAACCACTCAAGATCGGGGTCATGCAGCCCGATCTCGGCCAGATGTTCGGCAGTGTTGTACAGATACTCGGTGTTCGGACCGCGCCCGCCAACCGCATGGGCGATGATCTGGGCCTGTTCTTCCAGCGGGATGCCCCCGCAATACTGCACGTGGCCTTCGTCAATCACATAGGTCACGGCAGTGACGATGTCGCCATTGTCCAGATGCACGTCCAGCATCCGTTCCACGTAAGCGGATGAGATCAGCTCACGCTCGCGCAATTCGTGCAGGGTGCGGTCCTCATGCCCGGCCTCAACGGCCAGCGCCAGCCCTTTGCAGTGGGCATCGGGTTGCTCGTCCAATGCCAGAACAAGGCCGGGTTTCTCTTCGGTGCCGCGATGGTGGATCGAGCTCATGCAGAAGGACCGCGCATATCCTTGCAGCGTCGCAAGCTCGCTTCGGGCCACGGGGAAGCCGGGGTTCCACAGCAGCGATCCATATCCGAAAACCCACATTGTCATTGCACTGGTCCTTGCCTGTTTCGACCTATAAACATCAATTCCGAGGCAGGAAAAAGGGCCGAAGCTCATGCGCCGTCTGATACGAGTGTTCATTTTTGCAGCCATCGCATGGAGCGCCTATTGGTTCATCGCCGGATATGGCCTGCGCAACGCGATCACAGGCTGGTTTGACGCCCAGCAATCCCGCGGGTGGCAGGCCGAGTTTTCGGATGTCGAAACAGCGGGATTTCCTGCGCATCACATCACGCGGCTGAACAGCCCGGCCCTGGCCGATCCTGCCACCGGAACCGCGTGGAGCGCGGACTGGATCGAATTCCAAAGCCCCGCGATCTGGCCGGGGCGGCAGATTCTGCGCTTTGCCGACACACCCCAGCGCCTGTCCTATTTCGACCAGACCGCAACCATTGAGGCGCAGGAGCTTCAGGCCCAGTTACAACTGCAACCCGGTGTCGCGCTGGTGCTTGAGAAGATGGCGCTGACCGCCGGGCCCTGGCTGATCTCGGAAGACGGCGAGGCGCTGGCCGGCGGCGACACCCTTGGCCTTGTGATGGAGCAGACGGCGACCCCCGAAGCCTATGCAATCACGGCGCAGATCGAAGGGTTCGCCCCGGGGGACGATCTGCGGGCTCTGATGCAGTCCGCCACCTCGCTGCCGCAGCGGTTCGAAACGCTGGAACTGGACATGGTAACCACATTCGACAAGCCGTGGGACCGGACCGCGCTGGAAGAAAGCCGCCCTCAGCCCGTGGCCATTGACCTGAACCTGGCCGAGATCAAATGGGGAGAGCTTCGGTTATTTGCCGCAGGTGAGCTGGACGTGGATGCCCAAGGCATTCCAACCGGCGAAATCGCCATCAAGGCCGAGAACTGGCGCGACATGATTGCGATGGCAAACGCGGCGGGGGCCCTGCCCGATCAGGCGGTCGATCCGGTCACCCGTGCGCTCAACTTTCTGGCGGGGCTGGGCGGCAACCCGAATGCGCTGGATCTGCAACTGAATTTCCGCGACGGGTTTGTGGCGCTGGGGCCCCTGCCCTTGGGCCCGGCCCCACGCCTGATCCTGCGTTAACGGCAGAAGGGACCACGGCGATAGCGCGCCGTGTCCAGATGGAAGTGATCACGGTGGTACCGGTCAGAATTCGGCCCCAGAACCGTTCCAAAAGGCCCGCACGCCCCGCGCCAGACCTTTTTAAGTTGTTTCTGCGAAGGGTTCTTGCGCCAGCCATCATAGACGGTGACAACCTCACCATCCGCCATAACGAAACCCGAAATGTCGATGGCGCGGCCTTTGCCATGTTCAGAGATACGCGCGCCTTTGCGATTGTTCCGCGTCCGGCAGGCATAATGGGCAGCGACCTGCAACTGCACCACCGGTCCGCGCCGCTTGAACGTGGGCTTGACCGATTTATCCACCCACTTGTTCAACGCAATCGCCGTTCCGCAATCCATCGTTGATGGACGGCTGAGCGCAACGCCCGACACCGAGGTAATCTGCACCGCATCCTTGATCCCGCAGGCACTGACCTTGCTGCTCACGCGCCCGACGGGTTTGCCCTGAATCGCAATATCCCCACAAACCGAGCCTTTGCGCAGCTTACGTCGCTTGAACAGAATGGCTTGCTCCAGCGACTCGGGCCGCAGGTAAGGCATCAGGGATGTATCCGGGCCCAGCAACGGCAAATCCGACGGGCGCGCGGCGGCTGCAGTAACCTGCGGTGACACGGGGCGCAATTCGGGGCGCATTTTGGGGATGCTCAGCGGGGTTGCCGCGCGGCTGGAGGCCGCGACCAATTCGACGCTGTTCGAAGTGCTATTGGGACGCGCAACGGGAAACAATGACTGTTCCGGGGGCTTTGCCTGCGCGGCAACGGCCCAAAGCGCCGCCATACAGAACAGGATATGCCCCCGGACACGTGTCACGAACTGACCTTTCCCCGGCCAAAGTCCGGCGCGTCCGTGTCCTGACCCGCATCGATAATCCCGCGCCGGATCGCACGTGTGCGGGTGAAATAGTCGAACAGATGATCCCCATCCCCGGTGCGGATGGCGCGTTGCAGGGCAAACAGTTCCTCGGTGAAGCGCCCAAGGATTTCCAGCGTTGCATCCTTGTTGGTTAGAAAAACATCACGCCACATGGTCGGGTCGGATGCGGCAATCCGGGTGAAATCCCGGAAACCCGCCGCCGAGTATTTGATAACCTCACTATCCGTCACCCGACGCAGATCATCTGCCACACCCACCATCGTATAAGCGATCAGATGTGGCGCATGGGACGTCACGGCCAGCACCAGATCGTGGTGATCAGCGTCCATCTCATCAACGTTGGACCCCATGCCTTCCCATAAGGCCCGCAAACGCGCGATGGCATCGGGGTCCGAGCCCTCGACCGGCACCAGCAAGCACCAACGGTTGTCGTAAAGCTCCGCAAACCCCGCTTCCGGGCCGGAATGCTCGGTCCCGGCCAGCGGGTGGGCGGGGATGAAATGCACGCCTTCGGGAATATGCGGCGACACCGCCTGAATGACGTGGCGCTTGACGGAGCCCACATCCGTCACCGTCGCGCCCGGCTTCAGAACCGGCGCGATATCTTGGGCAACTGCGCCCATAGCCCCAACCGGAACACACAGCACGACCAGATCGGCCCCTTCGACCGCCTCTTGCGCGGTGTCACACACGCGGTCGCACAACCCGATCCGGCGGGCCGTTTCCCGCGTGGCCTCCGAGCGCGCATAGCCCGTCACCTCACCCGCAAGCCCGGCGCGTTTGATCGCCCAGAACATGGATGAGGCGATCAGGCCCAGCCCGATCAGCGCCACACGGTCGTATATCTGGCTCATGCAGCGCCCCCTTTAAACGCAGTGACGGCTGCAACCACGCGGCGGCAGGCCTCTTCATCGCCGACGGTGATCCGCAGCGCGTTGGGCAGGTTGTAGCCTGCAACGCGGCGCACAATCAAACCCTGCGTTTTGAGATAGTCGTCACATGCCTCGGCCTCGGCTTGATCCGCAAAGCGCGCAAGTATGAAATTGGTGCAGGACGGGTCCGAGGGTACGCCGACCTTGGCCAGTTCATCTGCCAGCCAAACCCGAAGCCGCGCGTTCTCGGTCTGGCAGAAGGACAGGAATTCAACATCGTTCACCGCCGCCTTTGCCGCAGCCAGAGCCGTCAGCGACAGGTTGAAGGGCTGGCGCACCCGGTTCAGCACATCGATGATCGGCTGATGGGCATAGCCCCAACCCACGCGCATGCCGCCCAGACCGTACACCTTTGAAAAGGTCCGGGTCATAATCACATTCTCATGGGCGTCCACCAGCCCGGCGCCGCCATCGAACCCATCGACAAACTCGGCATAGGCCCCATCGATAACCATCAGGCAAGTTTCGGGCAGTGCGCTGGCCAGACGGTCCAGCTCGGCCTCGGGGATCATGGTCGAGGTCGGATTGCCCGGGTTGGTCACAAAGACGATCCGCGTCTGCCCGGTCACTGCGGCCAGAATGCTATCGACATCCACATGGCGGTCGCGCTCAGCCACCATAACCGGTGTGGCCCCGGCCATACGCGCAATGATCGGGTACATCGAGAATCCATGTTCGGTATAGATCACCTCATCCCCCGGCCCCGCATAGGCCTGAGCGATGAATTGCAGCACCTCGTCACTGCCAACACCGCAAATGATCCGCGCCGGGTCCAGCCCGTGCCGCGCGCCAATAGCAAAGCGCAGACTGGCATGATCGGTGCTGGGATAACGATGCAAGGTCGCGGCGCTATCGCGCACAGCTTCAATCGCCTTGGGGCTGGGTCCAAACGGGTTCTCATTGGAACTCAGCTTGATCACATGCTCGACCCCCGCCACATGCGACTGGCCGCCCTGATATAGCGCGATGTCCATGATGCCGGGTTGCGGGGTGATCTTGGTCATTGAGAGGCTCCGTTGATTGGAGCCTCTCATACCTGTCTCAAGAGGTTGAGAAAAGCGGCAATTCCCTCATGCGGCTTTGAAGCGCGCGGTTGCCGGGTCGGCGTTGTAATAGGGCGCAAATTCCGCAGTCCGGCGGGATAGGTCATTGACACTGTCGATGATGAACTGAACCGTTTCCTCGCTCATCAGATACGAGAAGTTCAGCCGCACCCAACCGGGTTTTTTCATTTCCTCACCCGCAGACAGCGCCGCGTGCAATTCGTCTGACGTCGCCCGGTCGATGCCCAGCAGACGATGCGCATAGGGCCCCGCGCAGGCACAGCCGCCACGGGCCTGAATGCCGTAAATGTCGCTCAGCATACGCGTGAACAGCTGCTGGTGCACCAGCTGCCCCGTATTATCCCGCACAAGGAACGAGTAGATCGGTAGACGATGCGCCGCGCCTGTCCCAAGCAAAGTCAGGTTTGGATTGTCCTGCCAGCCGTCTAGGGCCATGCGGTTATACAGCGCCTCGCGCCGCGCGATTTCATCGGTTCCCACCACATCCTTGACGATAAAGGCCAGCGCAGCACGGATGTCGCCGATCACGTTCGGCGTTCCGGCCTCTTCTCGCGTGGCAAGATCGGCGCTGTAGTCATGCCGCCAGGGTGAAACGAAACTGACCGTCCCGCCACCAGGCCAGCTGGGGCTGGTGCGCTGTACCGCCTGCCCGTTCACGATCAACACGCCCGACGCGCCCGGCCCACCCGGAAACTTGTGCGGCGAGGCCACGATCGCATCCTTGCGCGCATCCTCTGGCCCCATATCCATGGGCAGATACGGCCCGCCACCGGCATAATCCCACACCGCCAACGCCCCATGGCGCTTCAGCACCCGCGTGACCGGATCGGGATCCGTGATAATCCCCGTCACATTGGATGCCGCTGAAAACGACCCGATCACAAGATCCGCATCCGCATGGCGCAGCAAAGCGCCTTCCAGCGCACCCATATCAACCCCGCCATCCGCGGCTTCGGGAATCTCAACCACCAATGCCTTGCTTTCACGCCACGGCAGGATGTTCGAGTGATGCTCATACGGCCCGATGAAAACAACCGGCCGGTCTGCCTCCTCCACTCCCAAAAGGCTGACCAGCCGGTTCAAACCCGCAGTGGCTCCGGACCCGGCAAAGATCACCGCGTCGTCTCCCCTCGCACCAACAATGCGGGCAATTTCAGCACGCGCCTCATGGCGGAGCCGCGTCATGTAAGACCCACAGAAAGAGGCCTCGGTATGGCTGTTGGCATAGAACGGCAGAACATGCTCGGCCACAAAATCCTCAACCTGCCGCAATGCGCGGCCCGAGGCGACGTAATCCGCATAAACCAGCGGTACGTCCCCGTGCAGACCCGGAATCAGAACATTCTCTCCGATCAGCCCATCGCGCAGCTTGGAATTGCGAGTGGTGGATTGGATTTCTGCGCGAAACTTGGACAAGGTCATTACACCGGCTCCTTACTGTGACACCAATGTGATTGAGCAAAAGCGAGTAAACTTCACCAATCTTTGCATGGAAAACGCAAATTTTGTGTCATATGATCAGATATGACCGCAAAATTAGATCAAATTGACATGCGTATTCTGCAAGCGCTGCAAAAAGACGCCACCCTGTCCCAGCGAGAACTCGCAGATCAGGTCGGCCTCTCGCAAAACGCCTGCTGGCGGCGGCTGAAGGCGCTGAACGAAGACGGTGTTCTTCTGGGTTCCACCGCCCGGATCGCGCGCGAGAAACTGGGGCTCAACCTGGTGGTATTCGTCATGCTGCGCACGCGCCACCATTCGGCGGACTGGCTACAAGCCTTTCGCCGCCATGTGCTCACCATCCCCGAAGTGGTGGATTTTCACCGCATCGGCGGCGACTACGATTATCAGCTCAAAGTCGTCACTCAGGACATGGCATCCTACGACAAGGTCTACCAACGCCTGATTGAGAAGGTCGAGCTGGACAGCGTAACCTCATATTTCGCCATGGAGGCCATTGCCGAAGCCCGCCCCCTGCCACTCTGATCCGCCCTTCATCTGGCCAGAAATATCCCGGGGGAGTCGCGCAGCGACGGGGGCAGAGCCCCCTTCAAACAAAAAAGACCGCGCCAGATGGCGCGGCCCTTCGAATTTCGAATGTCAGCGAAGATCAGTTCTTCGCGTAGAATTCAACAACCAGGTTCGGTTCCATGACAACCGGATAGGGCACATCACCCAGACCCGGCGCGCGCACGAAGGTCGCGGTCATTTTCGAATGGTCGGCGTCGATGTAGTCAGGCACATCGCGCTCGGCCAAAGCAGCCGCTTCCAGAACAACGGCCAGTTGCTTGGATTTGTCGCGCACTTCGATCACGTCGCCTTCCTTGACGCGGTAGCTGGGGATGTTGACCCGCTTGCCGTTCACTTTGACATGGCCGTGGTTCACGAACTGACGTGCGGCAAACACGGTCGGCACGAACTTGGCGCGATAGACAACAGCGTCCAGACGGCGCTCCAGAAGGCCGATCAGGTTTTCACCGGTGTCGCCTTTGACACGCTCGGCTTCGGCGTAGATGCGGCGGAACTGCTTCTCGGTCAAGTCGCCATAGTAGCCTTTCAGCTTCTGCTTGGCGCGCAGCTGCAGACCAAAGTCCGACAGTTTGCCCTTGCGGCGCTGGCCGTGCTGGCCGGGGCCGTATTCGCGACGGTTGACCGGGGATTTCGGACGACCCCAGATGTTCTCGCCCATCCGGCGGTCGATTTTGTACTTGGCAGACGTGCGTTTAGTCACGGCTGATCTCCTTTACTGTGGCATTTCGGCTTGATCCGAAAACCGGTTCCCACTTTTCGGGCCGAAATAGCGTCTCCGCTCGGACCGTTCGGTTCCAGTTCAGACCAGACATCATGCCGGGTTATAAAGGGCGTTGTCCTCTTGAGGTTTCCCCCATGACAGGCATCCCCTTGCGGGGGCCACCAACACCAATGAAGCCGCGCTTATATCTGCAGATCAGTCAGAGTCAATAAGCTATTCGGCAAGAATTTCCCGGGAAAAGAGCGCAATTCGAAAGGCCGCAGGTCGCTAAGCCTGGATTGCCGCTGCGCCTAGGTCTTCCGCGTCACAGCGTGCAGCGGAAAGGTAACGACGGTCGCGTCCTGAGGTGGCTCGATAAACGCCTGACCGCCAAAGTCCGAAACATCGCAGATCCAGAATGACTGATCGCGCGGCGGGCACCCGTCCGAGAACACAAAGGTCGGGTCAATCTCGCCGTCCTGAACAACCAGATCCGCGCTGAACCGTTGCGCGCCATTGGTCAGAACGACCGAGCCAAAAACCTCACCGGAGATTTCCCGAACAATCGCAAATCGGTCACTGGTCCGAGAGGATACAGCGCCAACACTGCCCGCCCGTTCAACTGCCTGCTCGGCACCATCGCTCAGCAGAACAGCCTGCCCGCGCCAGGACCACGCAGCCCCAACGACCAAAAAAGCCAGAGGCGCCGCCTCAAGCTCGTCAAGCTCTGTCTGTTTCCACGATATGGCTATACGACCGCTTTGCCCTGGTCTCATCTGCCCGCTCAAACCTTTCAACATCCCACCACTTACTCACACGTCCATATCAACCCTGAATTCGGCGAAAAAGAGACCGAATTCAAGCAATCCGAAGATTGTTGCAAAACTGATTCAAATGGGCACCGATCAGTTCGCTACCCTTCACTGTTACAACCGGGTGTCAGACGTCAAATAACAGATAAGTTACCCGCACTTAGAGTGGCCGCAGCTGCGACAGGTCATGCAGCCTTCGATCATGACCATATCGAACTGCCCACAGGACGGGCACGCTTTGCCCCGCGGGGCGTCCATGTTCACCACCTGCGCCTGCGGGTCGGATTTCAGGCCCATCCCCTCGCCTTCCAGAAAGCCGATGTTGATCATGTGCTGTTCGATCACACCGCCGATCGCCGCCAGGATCGAGGGGATGTACTTGCCCTTGACCCAGGCACCGCCGCGCGGATCGAACACGGCCTTCAACTCCTCGACCACAAAGGACACGTCTCCGCCACGACGGAACACGGCCGAGATCATTCGGGTCAGGGCCAGCGTCCAGGCGTAATGCTCCATGTTCTTCGAGTTGATGAACACCTCGAACGGACGACGGCGGCCACCGATGACGATGTCATTGATCGTCAGGTAGA
The DNA here is from genome assembly GCF_056537745.1 of Ruegeria sp. C12. Classification (NCBI taxonomy): domain Bacteria; kingdom Pseudomonadati; phylum Pseudomonadota; class Alphaproteobacteria; order Rhodobacterales; family Roseobacteraceae; genus Ruegeria; species Ruegeria sp. C12. The sequence continues at coordinate 156,711 of NZ_JBQFSA010000001.1, read as the reverse complement.
TGGCGTGTTCGCTGTCGGGCCATTTCAGCTTGTAGGTCGACCCCTCCAGCGCTTGCGGGCGATCCAGCGGTTCGGACATATACACGACCTCGCCACCATCGACCTCATGCGGCGCATCGGCGCTTTCGCCCGGTGCCTTGTCGTCGCTTTCCGATACCGTCAGGACCGAGCCGGTCACGTCGTTGGGGCGATAAGTCGTACAGCCTTTGCAGCCCTGATCCCAGGCCTGCATATAAACATCCTTGAACGCGTCAAAGCTGATGTCTTCGGGGCAGTTGATCGTCTTCGAAATCGAACTGTCGATCCATTTCTGCGCCGCCGCCTGCATTTTCACATGATCAGACGGTGACAGAGTCTGCGCGTTGACAAAGTAATCCGGCAGATCCGCGTCGCCGAACTTGTCGCGCCACATCTGCACGGCGTAATCCACGACCTCTTCTTCGGTGCGCGAGCCGTCCTTCTGCAACACTTTGCGCGTATAGGCATAGGCAAAGACCGGCTCGATCCCCGAAGATACGTTCCCGGCATAAAGCGATATGGTCCCCGTCGGCGCAATCGAGGTCAGCAAAGCGTTGCGGATACCATGTTCGCGGATCGCATCGCGCACGTCGTCGTCCATCTGCTGCATCGTGCCGCTGGCCAGATATTTCTCGGCATCGAACAGCGGGAACGCCCCTTTCTCCTTTGCCAAGTCCACCGACGCCAGATATGCGGCGCGGGCAATCGCGTACAACCAGCGCTCGGTCTGACGCGCCGCCTCGTCGGACCCATAGCGCAGGCCCAGCATTAGCAGCGCATCGGCCAGACCGGTCACGCCCAGCCCGATCCGGCGCTTGGCCTGCGCCTCGGCCGCCTGTTCCGGCAGCGGGAATTTCGACGCATCCACCACGTTGTCCATCATCCGCACGGCAGTGGCGACCAGCTCCTGCATCGCGGCCTCGTCCAGATGCGCGGCATCTTCGAACGGCTCGGCCACCAGACGTGCCAGGTTGATCGAACCCAGCAGGCAGGCGCCATAAGGCGGCAGAGGTTGCTCTCCGCATGGGTTCGTCGCTGCGATGGTTTCAACATAGCTGAGGTTGTTGGCCTTGTTGATCCGGTCGATGAAAATCACACCCGGCTCGGCATAGTCATAGGTCGCCTGCATGATCTTGTTCCACAGATCGCGGGCCTGAACGGTGTGATAGACTTTGTCGCCGAACACCAGCTCCCACGGGCCGTCGGCCTTGACGGCCTCCATGAAGGCATCGGTCACCAGCACGGACATGTTGAACATGCGCAGGCGGGCCGGGTCGGATTTGGCTGTGATGAACTGTTCGATATCCGGGTGATCGCAGCGCATGGTCGCCATCATCGCCCCGCGACGCGAGCCTGCGGACATGATCGTCCGGCACATCGCGTCCCACACATCCATGAATGACAGCGGGCCAGAGGCATCCGCCGCCACCCCATGCACATCCGCGCCACGCGGGCGGATGGTTGAGAAATCGTAGCCGATGCCCCCGCCCTGTTGCATCGTCAGCGCCGCCTCTTTCAGCATGTCGAAAATACCGCCCATGCTGTCCGGTACGGTGCCCATGACGAAACAGTTGAACAATGTCACCTGACGCGCTGTGCCTGCGCCTGCGGTAATGCGCCCGGCGGGCAGGTATTTGAAATCCTCCAGCGCCGCAAAGAACTTATCCTCCCAATGCGCCGAGTCAGCCTCAACCCGCGCCAGGTCGCGGGCGATGCGCCGCCAGCTGTCCTCGACCGTCTGGTCGATGGGCGTGCCATCCGCCTGTTTAAAGCGGTATTTCATGTCCCAGATCTGCTCGGCGATGGGGGCGGCAAAGCGGCTCATTGGTGATTCCCTGTTCTGAAAGAGGTATCCAGACTACCCTAATACACACACCTGCCACAACACCTTGATGACACCGGCCAGCGAGCTACAATATAAAGATGGGCCTCGGGACGACTCTGTGGGAAAGCTGTGGATAACTACGTAAACCTCATAAAACTCTCGGTCGGCTCGGAAAGCGTCGAGACACTGCAAGCGTGGCAGGACAGTCGCAAGCCTCTGTATGAGGACGGCTGCCCGCGCCATGTCACCCGCATGTGGCCAAAGCGCGAGGCCGAGATTCTGAATGGCGGGTCAATCTATTGGGTGATCAAGGGCGTCATCCAATGCCGCCAGCGCATCTTGCGTCTGGACGAGGTCCGCGGCGAGGATGGCATCCGCCGCTGCGCCATTGTGCTGGACCCCGAGGTGCATCGCACCCAGACCGCCCTGAAACGCCCGTTTCAAGGCTGGCGTTACCTCAAGCCCGAGGACACCCCCGCCGACCTGCCGCAGGGCCGCGAACAAGACGACGCCCTGCCCGACGATCTGAACCGCGCTCTGGCGGAAATCGGGGTGCTGTAATCAGCCCAGTCGGTCCAGCAATTCGGTCAGAACCGCTTTCTCAGCCACGCCATATTTCGCCACCCGGCTGCGCCACAGGGTCGCCTGTGACTGCAACACAAGCCCGTCCGTCAGGATTTTCAGGTGATTGGCCCGCAGGGTTTCGCCGCTGGAGGTAATGTCCGCAATCGCCTCGGCGGTTTCGTTCATCACCGTACCTTCGGTCGCGCCCTGACTGTCGACCAGCGTGTAATCGGCCACGCCAGCATCAGTCAGGAACTCGCGCACCAAACGGTGATATTTGGTGGCAATCCGCAGCCGGTGGCCGTGGGCCTTGCGGAAGGCCGCCGCTGCAGCATCCAGATCGTCAAGTGTGTCCACATCGACCCAGCAGGCGGGCGTGGCGATGATCAGGTCGGCCTTGCCGAACCCAAGCCGCGAGACTTCTTCGACCTGCTGTTCCCAGCGCGGCAGTTTTTCCTGCACCAGATCGATGCCGGTGACGCCCAAATGGATCCGCCCCGCCGCCAGTTCGCGGGGGATTTCACCGGCGGACAACAGGATCAGGGAGACGCCATCAATGCCTTCGACCTTGCCCGCATATTCCCGGTCCGAGCCGCTGCGCGACAGGGTGATGCCGCGCTTTTCGAACCACGAAAAGGTCTTGTCCATCAACCGGCCCTTCGAGGGCACGCCCAGTTTCAAGCTCATTGCGCGTCCTCCTCAACCTCAAGCATCAGGTCCGGGCGCAGCACGCCGCCCACGGCGGGGATTTCCGCGCCATTGCCCAATTGCCGCGTCAGCGCGTCATAGCGCCCGCCGGTGGCAATCGGTGGCAGGTCCGGGCGACCTTCGGCATAAAAGCCAAAAACAAACCCGTCGTAATATTCCATCGACGTGCGGCCATAGGCGGCCTCGAAATCCAGCCGTTCGACATCGACGCCACGCGCCTGAAGCGAGGCCACCCGCGCCTCGAGCCGGTCCAGCGCCGGGGTGATCTGCGGCAGGTCGACGACCACGTCGCGCAGTTGCTCCAGCGCGAAAGGCATGGTTTCGCGCACGTTCAGCAGCGTTTCCAGCCCGACCAACTCATTGTCGGAAATCGGTGGCGTGTCACGATCCTCGCGCAGCGCCGCGATCCGCGCCTCGATCTCGGAGGCGCGGCGTTTGCCGATCATGGGCACGTCGATGGCCAGAGGGTCGGCAGCCTGCAACAGCGTATCCCGCCCTTCGGGGCCAGATTTACGCCCGGCGAACCGGTCCAGCAGAGTACGGAACCGGCGCGGTCGCCACAGATGCCGCATCAGCGCATCCTTGCGCCTATCGGTCGTACGCAGGCCCCGCACGGCGGCTGTCAGGATACCGATATCCCCGGTGGCCGCACGCAGGGGCAGCCCGCGCAATTGCAGCGCAAACAGCGAGAACACCTCGGCATCCGCCCCGGCGGGGTCATTGCGGTCAAAAACCTCATACCCCACCTGAATGTATTCGTTGGACCGGTCCGGGTCGTGTTCCTGCCGCCGAAACACCTCGCCAGAATAGGTATAGCGCGCGGGCTCGGCCCCATCGTTCATATGCATCTGCACCACGGGCAGCGTGAAATCCGGGCGCAGCATCTGTTCACCGCGCAGCGCGTCCGAGGTCACATAGGCACGGGCGCGGATGTCTTCGCCATAGAGGTCCAACAACGTGTCCGCCGGTTGCAGCAGCGGCGTGTCCACCACCTGCGCCCCGGCGGCCTCGAACCGCACCCGCATCATCGCGGCGCGGGCCTGTATCTGGGAACGATTGGGCATGGCTCAGTCCTGACTGTCCAGAATTTCACGCACCTTTGCGACCAGATCGCCGCGCGGCACTTCGAACTGGCTGGGGCGTTCTTTCCATTCTTCCAGCGTGGCGCTTTCGGCGATCTTCGCGCCAAGGATCAGGTCCTTGATCTGGACGATGCCACCCGCCTTTTCGTCACCACCTTCGATCACCGCAATCGGAGAATTCCGCTTGTCCGCGTATTTCAGCTGATTGCCAAAGTTCTTGGGGTTGCCCAGATAAACCTCGGCCCGGATGCCCGCATTTCGCAGTTCGGCAACCATCGCCTGATAATCAGCCATGCGGTCACGGTCCATCACGGTGACAACCACGGGGCCAGTGGCTTGCGCGGCGATGCGGCCCTTTTCGCGCAGGGCGGCCAGCAGGCGGTCAACGCCGATGGACACGCCGGTTGCAGGTACTTCCTGCCCAGTAAAGCGTTTGACCAGATCGTCATAGCGCCCGCCGCCCGAGACCGAGCCGAACTGCCGCTTGCGGCCTTTTTCGTCGAAGATTTCGAATGTCAGTTCAGCCTCATAAACCGGCCCGGTGTAGTAGCCCAGACCGCGCACGACCGAGGGATCAATCTCGATCCGGTCCGCGCCGTATCCGCCTGCATCCAGCAGCGCGCCAATCTGTTCCAATTCGGCAATGCCGTCTGCACCGATCTTGCTGTCACCCACGGCGGCGCGCAGGTTGGCCAAAGTTCCGGCGGTATCAGCGGCCTTTGACGTCAGGAAAGCAATCACCGGCTCGGCCTGATCATCGCTGAGGCCCACACCGTCGATAAACGCGCCCGAGGCATCCAAGCGACCCTTGGTCAGCAACTCGCGTACCCCGGCCTCGCCCACCTTGTCGAACTTGTCGATGGTGCGCAGGACGTTGTCTCGGGCAGCGGCGTCTTCGCCCAAACCCATCGCCTCGAGCACGCCATTCAGAACCTTGCGGTTATTCACCCGCACCAGATAGTCGCCGCGCGGGATGCCGACGGTTTCCAGCGTGTCCGACAGCATTGCACAAATCTCGGCATCTGCGGCCATCGAAGCCGTGCCGACCGTATCCGCGTCACACTGATAAAACTGACGATACCGCCCCGGCCCCGGCTTTTCGTTGCGCCAGACCGGACCCATCGCATAGCGGCGATAGGGCGTGGGCAGATCATTGCGGTGCTGCGCGTAGACGCGGGCCAGAGGCGCGGTCAGGTCATAGCGCAGGGCCATCCAATCGCCCTTATCGTTCTCGTCCACTTCCTGCCACGCAAAGACACCCTCGTTCGGGCGATCCACATCGGGCAGGAACTTGCCCAGCGCCTCGACGGTCTCGACCGCGCTGCTTTCCAACGCGTCGAACCCGTAACGATGATAGACATCCGCAATAGCCCGCAGCATCTCGGTGCGCTGCGTGACTTCCTGGCCGAAATAGTCGCGGAACCCTTTCGGCGTGATGGCCTTGGGGCGGGGCTGTTTCTTGGGCTTGGCCATGTGGGGCGTCCTTGGGCGTTTAGTGTTCCGCGCGCGGTCTATCCCATGGCCCGCATCGGGGCAAGGCGCGCTTTGGCTGGCCTTGGCCCCAAAGGCCCGCTATGACCGTCGCGGAAGGAGCCCGCAATGCAGCATTTGGAAGAACAGATCGCCCATCTGACCCGCACGGTGGAAGAACTGAACACAATCGTCACCGCGCAACAGGACGAAATCGACCGCCTGACCCGCCGCGTCGCGATGCTGTATCAACGCGAGGCCGAACGGGCGCAAGAAGGATCAGGCGGCATCGTTTATGGCGACGAACGGCCGCCGCATTACTGAGGGATCACAACCCCAGCGTGGATTTCACCGCGTTATCGACCACACCACCCAGAAGGGCATTCTTGTCCGCCGCGCAGCCCTTGGACAACGCCGCGATGAAAGCTTCGCGCAGTTGGGCTTTTTCCGCGTCCGTGCTCGCGTGATCTTCGATATTGATCTGACGATTATAAAGCGACAGGGCCGTCATCTTTCCAACAACCGCCACAACAAAGGCTTCGTCGCCATCCGCCTCTTCGGCGATCGAAGCGCAGGTATAGTGCATCACAGGCAATGCATCCTGCACCATCTGCTCTGCTGCGTCGTCAGCGAACGCGCCACCCGGCAGTGACAGGCAAAGCCCGGCAGCAGCGATTTTGGACAGGGTCATACGCATCACGTTCATTTCCAGTTATGTCCGATAATCGCACCGGCCACGCCGCCGATTGCTGCGCCCTTGCCGTCGCCGATCAAAGCGCCGACACCCGCACCGATCAATGCGCCTTCGATTGTCTTTTTCTTCTTTTTGTCATCCGCAAAACCCGCAGTCGCCACCGAAAGCGAGATCGCCCCGGCCAACATCAGCGCCTTGGACCCAATTCCTGAAAGTGCCAAACCAATGCCCTCCTGTTTCACAGGTCAATGAGAGTATGGGTTCAGCTTAGCTAGGCAAAAAGGCTGTGGCAACAAATCCGAGGGTCAGACCTCTTCGACCGACAGAACGCCATCCAGCGATTTGATCGCACCCTTGATCTGCGGGTTGATCGGAAACTCCTGCCCCAGGTCCATCTCAACGTCGCCGGGCAGGGTCGGATCCATCAAGCACACCTGTATCGGCCCCCTGGATGCCCCCTTGGCGACGCTCGCCGCGTCCGCCAGCACCGTGGCGACGGTGGACAGGACCTGCGGTTGCTCCACAAAAATACGCAGACCGGTTGACCCGGCCTCGGCAACAACCGAATCCGCTGGACCAACCGAGCGGCCCAGCAGTTTCAGTTGATCGGCCTCCATGGTTGCCTCAGCCGTCAGCACCACCTGCGCTCCGGTTTCCAGAAACTCGCGGCATTTCTCCAACGTGTCCGAGAACAGCGTGACCTCATAAGCCCCCGTCGGGTCCGAGAGCTGGGCAAAGGCAAAGCGGTTGCCGCGCGCGGATTTCCGTTCCTGCCGCCCGGCCACAACACCGGCCATTTTGGCGATCAACGGGCCCGAGCGCGCCTTTTCCGTTACCTCATCCAGCGTCAGCACCTGCTTGCGCTTCAGCGCGGGCATATAGTCGTCCAGCGGGTGGCCGGAAAGGTAGAAGCCGATGGCCTTGAACTCTTCGCTCAGCCGTTCCGCAGGCAGCCAGTCGGGCGTGGGCGACAGGCGGGGTTCAGGCAGGTCGTCCCCTGCCTCACCAAACAGCGACACCTGGTTCGAGTTCTTCTGTTCATGGATCGCCGCCGAATACTGCACCAACGGATCGAGGCTTTCGAACACGCGGCGGCGGTTCTTGTCGAGTTGATCGAACGCCCCGGCCCGCGCCATCATTTCCAACGGGCGCTTGCCGACCTTCTTCAGGTCAACACGGCGGGCAAAGTCGAACAGGTTGACGAACGGTTTGTCGGCACGCCCCTCGACCACCAGATTCATCGCCTCGACGCCCACGTTTTTCAACGCGCCCAGCGCATAGACCAGATGCCCTTCGACCACATCGAACGTCGCAAGTGAGCGGTTCACGCAAGGCGGCACGTGGGGCAGTTCCAGACCCTTGCGGACCTCTTCGAAATAAATCGCCAGCTTATCGGTCAGATGAATATCGCAGTTCATGACGCCCGCCATGAACTCGACCGGATGGTTCGCCTTCAGCCAGCCGGTCTGATAGCTGACCACCGCATAGGCCGCAGCGTGGGATTTATTGAAACCATAGTTGGCGAATTTCTCGAGCAGGTCAAAAACCTCGGACGCTTTCTTGGCATCCACGCCATTCTCACCCGCGCCTTTTTCGAACTTGGGCCGCTCGGCATCCATCGCCTCTTTGATCTTTTTGCCCATCGCGCGGCGCAGCAGGTCAGCACCGCCCAGCGAATACCCCGCCATCACCTGCGCGATCTGCATCACCTGTTCCTGATAGACAATGATGCCCTGCGTTTCTTCAAGGATATGGTCGATCAGCGGGTGAACGGATTCGATCTTGCGCAGCCCGTTCTTGACCTCGCAATAGGTCGGAATGTTCTCCATCGGGCCGGGGCGATAGAGCGCAACAAGGGCCACGATATCCTCGATACAGGTGGGTTTCATCCGCTTGAGCGCATCCATCATGCCGGTGGATTCCACCTGGAACACCGCCACCGTCTTGGCCGCTGAATACAGCTTGTACGTCGCCTCATCATCCAGCGGGATGGCGTTGATCTGGTTCTCGGCCCCGTCGGCGGGTTCATAAAGCTCCGTGCCATCCGCCGCCACATGCAAGGGCCGCCCGGATTTGAAGATCAGATCCATCGCGTTCTGGATCACCGTCAGCGTTTTCAGGCCCAGAAAGTCGAACTTTACCAACCCGGCCTGTTCCACCCATTTCATGTTGAACTGGGTCGCCGGCATGTCCGAGCGCGGATCCTGATACAGCGGCACCAGCGCATCCAGAGGCCGGTCGCCGATCACAACCCCAGCGGCGTGGGTCGAGGCATTTCGCAGCAACCCCTCGACCTGCTGGCCATAGTTCAGCAGACGGTCCACAACCTCTTCGTTGCGTGCCTCTTCGCGCAGGCGCGGTTCGTCTTTCAGCGCCTTTTCGATGGAGACAGGTTTGACGCCTTCAACCGGGATCATCTTGGACAGGCGATCCACCTGCCCATAAGGCATCTGCAGCACCCGCCCGATATCGCGCACTGCGGCCTTGGACAGCAAAGCACCAAAGGTGATGATCTGCCCCACCTTGTCGCGCCCGTATTTCTGCTGCACGTAACGGATCACCTCTTCGCGGCGGTCCATGCAAAAGTCGATGTCGAAGTCGGGCATCGACACCCGCTCGGGGTTCAAAAACCGTTCAAACAGCAGCGAATAGCGCAGCGGATCAAGGTCGGTGATCGTCAGCGCATAGGCCACCAGCGAGCCCGCGCCCGAGCCCCGCCCCGGCCCCACCGGAATGTCGTGATCCTTGGCCCATTGGATAAAGTCCGCAACGATCAGGAAGTAACCGGGAAAGCCCATGCCTTCGATGATACCCAGCTCGAAATCCAGCCGCTCCTGATATTCGTCGGGCGTCACCGCATGGGGGATCACGGCCAGACGTTTCTGCAATCCTTCATTGGCGATGCGGCGCAGTTCGGCGACCTCATCATCAGCAAATTTCGGCAGGATGGGATCGCGACGATAGGCCATAAAGGCGCAACGCCGCGCGATCTCGACCGTGTTTTCTATCGCCTCGGGCAGATCAGCGAACAGCGTCACCATCTCCTGCTGCGACTTGAAATAGTGCTGCGCGGTCAGACGGCGGCGGCCCTCTTGCTGATCGACATAGGCCCCTTCCGAAATACAGATCAGCGCATCATGCGCCTCATACATATCCGAGGTCGGGAAATAGACGTCATTGGTGGCAACCAGCGGCAGGTTCTTGGCATAGGCCATCTCGACATGGCCCCGCTCGGTCAGACGCTCGGCCTCGGGCTGGCCACCTTCACCGGGATGACGCTGCAACTCGATATACAGCCGATCCGGGAACATCCCCGCCAGCCGGTCTACCAGAGCCTCAGCCGCCGGGCGCTGCCCCTGCTGCAACAGCATTCCCACCGGTCCGTCCGGCCCGCCGGACAGGCAGATCAGACCGTCCGACCATTCCGCCAACTCGTCCAGCGTGACCTGCGGCAACTGCCCGCCCTTGTCCACATAAAGGCAGGAACTCAGTTTCATCAGGTTCTCATACCCCACCTCGGACTGCGCCAGCAGCACCAGCGGCGCGGGCGCTTTGGGCTTTTCACCGGGCTGCGCCTGCACATAGGTCAGATCGACCTGACACCCCATGATCGGCTGCACCCCGGCCCCGCTGGCGGTGACGGAAAACTCCAGCGCCGAGAACATCGAATTGGTGTCGGTCACCGCAACGGCGGGCATCTCGGCCTTCTCACAAAACGCGGGCAGCTTTTTCAGCCGCACGGCGCCTTCCAGCAGGGAATATTCGGTGTGAACGCGGAGGTGAATGAATCGTGGGGAACTGCTCATGACCCCTACGCTATCCCAGCCAGAGGCGCGGCAAAAGCGGGAACCGACGCTTTGGGATGCCTAAAAAATCGGCGCTGATTATTCGTCTTTTTCAGAAGGTGCTTCGGGGGCCGCGGCTAGGCCGCTGCAGAAAACGCTTTAATTTCAATCGCCTGAACACTACTGAAAACCCGCACCTTCGCGCCGACTGGGGGTAATGGTACATCACATAGGCAGTTTTTCTTGCCAGAGAACCTGCCCTGTTTCTAACATCACACGGCAAGCACTCCGCCCGCCACTCTTTCTACGTCGCATCGAAGGAGGGCACCCAAGGGCGCAACCGGGTAACGCGACGGGTTTCTCGTATGACGATCACGTTTCTTCTGAACGGAGAGACAGTGGAACTGGCGGATGTCGATCCGACAGCCACCCTGCTGGACTGGCTGCGCGAGGATCGCGGCCTGACCGGCACCAAGGAAGGTTGCAACGAAGGCGACTGCGGCGCCTGCACCGTCATGGTGACGGATGCGGATGGCCACAAGGCGCTCAATTCCTGCATTCTGTTCCTGCCCCAGTTACACGGCAAAGCGGTCCGCACCGTCGAAGGGGCCAGCGGTCCAAACGGCGAAGCCCACCCGGTGCAACAGGCCATGGTCGACCTGCATGGCTCGCAATGCGGCTTCTGCACCCCGGGCTTCGTGATGTCGATGGTCGCAAGCCACGCCACCGGTGCCACCGATCACGACACGCAACTGGCCGGAAACCTCTGCCGCTGCACCGGCTACGCCCCGATCATCCGCGCCGCCCAAGCCGCCGAACCAAAACCGACACCGGACTGGATCACCAACGACCAGTCCTTCTCTTGTTCAAAAATACCTCGGGGGGAGGCCGCAGGCCGGGGGGCAGAGCCCCCCTTCCTCCCCCACAGCGCCGAAGAACTGGCAGCTCTTTACGCCGACCACCCAAGCGCCACCCTGATCGCAGGGGCCACCGATGTCGGGCTCTGGGTCACCAAGCAGTTGCGCGATCTGGACCCGGTGATTTTCCTCAGCCGCTGCGACGATCTGAAACAGATCACCATCACCGATGACGAAATCCGCTTTGGCGCGATGGTCGATATGAACCGCATGGGCGCGGCGCTGACCGACCTACACCCCTCCTACGCCGAAATGATCCGCCGCTATGCCAGCGTTCAGGTGCGCCACGCGGCCACCGTGGGCGGCAACATCGCCAACGGCTCGCCCATCGGGGACAACCCGCCCGCCCTGATTGCGCTGAACGCCACGCTGCACCTGCGCAAGGGCGACACCCGCCGGTCCCTGCCGCTGGAGCAGTTCTTCATCGACTATGGCAAACAGGATCGCACCCCCGGTGAGTTCGTCGAGGCCGTCAGCTTTCCGCGTCAACCCGACCGGCTGAAGGCGTATAAGCTCAGCAAACGATTCGATCAGGATATCTCGGCCGTCTGCGGCTGTTTCAATATCACCGTCTCGGACGGCACCGTCACCCAGGCGCGCATCGCGTTTGGCGGCATGGCGGCCATCCCGAAACGGGCAGCCCATGTCGAGGCCGCGTTGATCGGCAACCCGTGGACGCGCGACACCATTCAGGCCGCGCTTCCCGCCTTTGCCGACGATTTCACACCACTCACGGACATGCGCGCCTCGGCCACCTATCGACTGGAAACCGCCAAAGCGATGCTCGAAAGATATTTCCTCGAAGATCAGGGTGAGGTGACAAACGTGCTGGAGGTATCGGCATGAGCGTGACCAAACCCCTGCCGCATGACGCGGCACCGCTGCATGTCTCGGGCACCGCGCGCTATGTGGACGACATCCCGACCCCCAAAGGATCGCTGCATCTGGCCTTTGGCCTTAGCCCGATTGCCAAGGGCAGGATCACCGCGATGGACCTGTCTGCGGCGAAAGCAGCCGACGGGGTCGTCGCGGTCCTGACCGCCGACGACCTGCCCTTTGCCAACGACGTCTCGCCCTCGATCCACGATGAACCGCTGCTGTCGGACGGCACCGTGCACTATATCGGCCAGCCGGTTTTCCTTGTGGTTGCGACCAGCCATCTGGCCGCCCGCAAAGCCGCGCGACTGGGGCAGATCGACTATGCCGAAGACACCCCGATCTTGACGGTTGAAGAGGCCCTGGCCGCCGACAGCCGGTTCGAAGACGGCCCGCGCATCTACGCCAAGGGCGACGCCGACGCGGCCATCGCGGGCGCGGCCCATGTGATCGAAGGCACGTTCGAGATCGGCGGACAGGAGCATTTCTACCTCGAAGGGCAGGCCGCGCTGGCCCTACCAAACGAGGGCGGCGACATGCTGGTTCACAGTTCGACCCAGCACCCGACAGAGATTCAGCACAAGGTGGCGGACGCCCTGGGCGTACCCATGCACGCGGTGCGGGTTGAGACCCGGCGGATGGGCGGTGGCTTCGGCGGCAAGGAAAGTCAGGGCAACGCGCTAGCCGTCGCTTGTGCCGTGGCGGCACGGGCAACCGGCAAAGCCTGCAAGATGCGCTATGACCGCGACGATGACATGACCATCACCGGCAAGCGCCACGCATTCCGGATTTCCTACAAGGCCGGGTTCGATGACAATGGCCACATTCAGGGCGTCTCATTCCTGCAATATGCGATCTGCGGCTGGGCGCAGGACCTGTCCCTGCCCGTCGCCGACCGCGCCATGCTGCATTCCGACAATGCCTATCTGCTGCCCAACGCGCGCATCGAAAGCCACCGGCTGAAAACCAACACCCAATCCGCCACCGCCTATCGCGGCTTTGGCGGCCCGCAGGGGATGGTCGGAATCGAGCGCGTGATGGATCACGCCGCGCATGAACTGGGACTGGACCCGGTCGAACTGCGGCGGCGGAACTACTACGAGCCTGCGCATGTTGTTGCTGACCCTGTTCTCACGGAAAAACCGCTGGGTCACCCCGACCCGCACGAAGACCTGACCAGCCGCGGCGCGGTTGAGACCGGCAACGCCCCAGTGCGCCCCCTGCCCGCAGGCGGCAACACCACCCCCTACGGCATGGAGGTCAGCGATTTCGAACTGCACGGCATGACCGAGGCGTTGCTGAAATCCAGCGACTATACCGCGCGCAAGGCCGCTATCGAGAAATGGAACGCCGAAAACGCTGTTATCAAGAAGGGCATCGCCTTCTCTCCGGTCAAGTTCGGTATCTCCTTCACGCTGACCCACCTGAATCAGGCGGGGGCGCTGGTGCATGTCTATCAGGACGGCTCGGTCCACCTGAACCATGGCGGCACGGAAATGGGTCAGGGCCTGTTCCAGAAGGTGGCGCAGGTCGCAGCCTCGCGCTTTGATATCCCGCTTGAGATGGTGAAGATCACCGCCACCGATACCGCCAAGGTGCCCAATACCTCGGCCACGGCGGCATCCTCGGGCAGTGACCTGAACGGCATGGCGGTCAAGGCCGCCTGCGACACGATCCGCGACCGGATGGCTGACTATCTGGCCGAACGGCATCAGGCCGATCCGTCGACCGTGACCTTCTCGGACGGGCATGTGTCGGTCGGTGAGGAACGCTATACCTTCGCCGAGGCTGCTGCGCTGGTCTATCAGGGCCGGGTCAGCCTGTCGGCGACCGGTTTCTACAAGACGCCCAAGATCGAATGGGATCGGATCAAGGGCCGGGGTCGCCCGTTCTTCTACTTCGCCTATGGGGCCTCGGTGACCGAAGTTGCCGTAGATACTCTGACCGGCGAAAACCGCATTCTGCGCACGGATATTCTGCATGACGCAGGGGCCTCGCTGAACCCCGCGCTGGATATCGGACAGGTCGAAGGTGGCTATGTGCAAGGCGCGGGCTGGCTAACGACCGAGGAACTGGTCTGGGACCACAAGGGCAATCTGCGCACCCATGCGCCCTCGACCTATAAAATCCCCGCCTGTTCCGACCGGCCCGACATCTTCAACGTCGCGTTGTGGGACGGTGAAAACCGCGAGGATACGATCTATCGCTCGAAAGCGGTGGGAGAGCCGCCCTTCATGCTGGGCATCTCGGCCTGGCTGGCGCTGTCGAATGCAGTGGCGGCCTGCGGGGATGGATACCCGGCATTGGATGCCCCCGCCACGGCCGAGGAAGTCTGGCGAGGTGTCCAAAGGATGAAGGGAGGCATCTGATGGGATTTGATCTGGAGGCTTTGAGGGAGGCGGTCAAAACCCACGGAAAAGTGGTCCGGTTGGTCATAGCCGGGATTAAAGGGTCGTCCCCGCGCGAGGTCGGTGCCGCGATGCTGGTCTGGGAGGGCGGGCAATCGGGCACCATCGGCGGCGGTACGTTGGAGTATCAGGCGGCGCAAGCCGCGCGCCATCAGACCGATCGGGTACGGCTGAGCCAACACGCGCTTGGCCCGGATATGGGCCAGTGCTGCGGCGGGGCGGTATCGCTGCTGAGCGAGGTTTATGACCTTGATGCGGTCAACACTCTGGATGACAAGTTCATCGCTCGCCCGGTTTCGGGTGGCGAAATGCCCCTGTCCGTCAAACGGCTGCTGGCGCGGGCGCGGGGTCAGGGCATCGAGCCAGACCCGCAACTGATTGACGGATGGATGATCGAACCGGTTCACCAACCGGCTCGCAATCTCTGGATATGGGGCGCTGGCCATGTGGGCCGGGCGTTGGTTGATGTCCTGTCACCCCTGCCCGATCTGGCGATCACATGGGTTGATACCGGGCCAGAGCGCTTCCCCGAAACCGTGCCGCGCGGCGTTACCGTCGTCCCGGCGGCAAAACCGGCGGAACTGGTGCGCCATGCGCCCCGTGATGCCGAACACCTTGTGCTGACATATTCACACACTCTGGACTTGGAACTGTGCAACCGGCTGCTTTTGCACGATTTCCGCTTTGCTGGGCTGATTGGCTCGGCTACGAAATGGGCGCGATTCCGGTCGCGGTTGGCGGCCCTTGGGCATTCGCCCGAGCGGATCAGCCGGATCACCTGTCCAATCGGGGACCCCGGCCTGGGCAAACACCCGCAGATGATCGCCGTTGGCGTCGCGGCACAGCTGCTGCGCCCGGCCCGGCGGAACGAATTGAAGAAGGACCTGAGCGCGTGACCACTCCACTTCTAAGCTTGCAAGGGCTGACCAAAGCCTATCCCGGCGTCGTGGCCAATGATCAGGTGTCTTTTGACATTGGCGAAGGCGAGGTTCACGCCCTGCTGGGCGAAAACGGCGCGGGGAAATCCACGCTGGTCAAGATGATCTACGGGCTGGTGAAGCCTGACAGCGGCACAATGCTGCTGCGCGGCCAACCCTTTGCCCCACCTGAGCCCCGCGCGGCGCGGGCAGACGGCATTGCGATGGTGTTCCAGCATTTCTCGCTGTTTGACGCGCTGAATGTGGCCGAGAACATCGCTTTGGGGATGGAGAACCCGCCCCCGATGGGCGATCTGGCCTCGCGTATTCGGCAAGTGTCCGAGACCTATGGCCTGCCGCTGGACCCGTACCGCACGGTCGGTGATCTGTCTGCGGGTGAACGCCAGCGGGTCGAGATCATTCGGTGTCTGCTGCAAGATCCCAAGCTGTTGATCATGGACGAACCGACCAGCGTGCTGACCCCGCAGGAGGTCGAAATCCTGTTCGAGACGCTGAACAAGCTGCGGTCCGAGGGCACCTCGATCCTGTATATCTCGCACAAGCTGGAGGAAATCCGCACGCTGTGTGACCACGCCACGATCCTGCGTCTGGGCAAAAATGTGGGTGAATGCGTGCCGTCCGAGACCTCGGCGCGGGATATGGCCGAAATGATGGTGGGCTCGACCCTGCAGACGCCGGAACGGTCCGGTCGCGCGTTCGGCGAGGTTGCGCTGGATGTCAGCGGCTTGTCGGTGCCGTCGCCATCGGAATTCGGGACGGCGTTGAAGAACGTACATATGACCGTCCGCAAGGGTGAGGTTCTGGGCATTGGTGGCGTTGCCGGGAACGGACAAGATGAATTGCTGGGGGTTCTGTCGGGTGAAATCACGACAGCCGCTGATGCAATCAAGTTCAACGGACAGCCGGTTGGCAAACTTGGACCGAGCGCGCGCCGGAAGCTGGGCGTGCTGACAGCACCCGAGGAACGGCTGGGCCATGCGGCGGCACCGGACATGAGCCTGACTGAGAATGCCCTGCTGACCGGATCTGTCCGCGAAGGGCTGGAGAGCAACGGTTTTCTGAAATGGGCAGAGACCAAGGGTTTCGCCGAGAAGATCATCAAGGCGTTCGACGTGCGCACGCCGGGGCCGGAAAATGCGGCGCGGTCGCTGTCAGGCGGCAATCTGCAGAAATTCGTGATCGGACGCGAAGTGCTGCAGGACCCGGACGTTCTGGTGGTGAACCAGCCGACCTGGGGTGTGGACGCGGCGGCTGCGGCCTCGATCCGTCAGGCGATTCTGGATTTGGCGGCCAAGGGGACAGCGGTTGTCTGTATCTCGCAGGATCTGGATGAGTTGATGGAAATCTCGGACAGCTTTGCCGCCTTGAACGAAGGACGACTGAGCGCGCCACGCCCGACGACGGGTCTGACCGTGGACGAGATCGGCCTGATGATGGGCGGCGCGCATGGCATGGAGGTGGCGCATGTGTGATCTGTTGAGCCGCCTCCGGCGGGAGTATTTACAAAAAGATGAAGAACTTGGGGGGATGAGCAGGTGATTGTGTTGGAGAAGCGGCCGCAGCCGTCGAAGGCGTGGTCTTATGCGACCCCCTTGGTGGCGGTGCTGGCGACCATGGTGTTTGGTGGCATTCTATTCGCCATTTTGGGCAAGAACCCGGTCGAGGCCATTGGCACCATTTTCTGGGATCCTCTGTTCGGTGAGTTCGCCTTTTACTATCGCCCGCAATTGCTGGTGAAAGGCGCGCCGTTGGTTCTGATCGCCATTGGTCTGTCGCTTGGCTTTCGCGCGGGCATCTGGAATATCGGGGCCGAGGGGCAGTATATCATGGGCGCCATTTTCGGCGCGGGCGCTGGTCTGGCGTTTTATCCGCTAGAGGCGTTCTATATCTTTCCGATCATGGTGGTTGCCGGGGCCTTTGGCGGTTGGCTCTGGGCGATGATCCCGGCCTTTCTGAAAGTGCGGTTCGGCACCAACGAAATCCTTGTGTCGCTGATGCTGGTCTATGTGGCCGAGCAGATGCTGGCCTCGGTCTCGCTGGGGCTGTTGAAAAACCCCGAAGGGTTCGGCTTTCCTGGCTCGCGCAACCTGCAATCTTATGACAGCGCGCATAATGCTGAGCTGATCGCCGGTTCGGGGATGCATTGGGGCGTCGTGACCGCGCTGATCGCGGTGATCTTTGCCTATGTGCTGTTGAACCGGCACATGCTGGGCTTCCACATCCGCCTGACCGGCGAGGCCCCAAGGGCCGCGAAATTCGCAGGCGTGAACCCGGCGCGGCTGATCCTGTTCTGTCTGGGCCTGTCCGGCGCGCTGGCAGGGCTTGCCGGGATGTTCGAAGTGTCCGGTCCCTCGGGCGTGGTCAGCATCGACTTTAACGTGGGCTATGGCTTTACCGCGATCATCGTGGCCTTTCTGGGCCGGTTGCATCCGGTGGGTATCCTGCTGGCCGGTGGCCTGATGGCGCTGACCTATATCGGCGGCGAGATTGCGCAATCCCAACTGGGCCTGCCCGCCGCCGCCATTCAGGTATTCCAGGGGATGCTGCTGTTCTTCCTGCTGGCTTTCGATCTTTTGACCAACTACCGCATCCGTGCGGCCCGTAGCGAGGTAGCGTAATGGATCTTGGTGAGATTAACCCCGTCCTTCTGGTCGCCTCGCTGATGGTGGCCGCAACCCCCCTGCTGCTGGCCGCGATCGGAGAGCTGGTCGTCGAAAAGGCTGGCGTTCTGAACCTTGGCGTCGAGGGCATGATGATCGTGGGCGCGATCAGCGGCTTTGCGATCTCGGTCGAGACCGGCTCACCCTGGCTGGGCTTTATTGCTGCCGCGATTGGCGGCGCCGTGCTGTCCCTGCTGTTTGTGCTGCTGACGCAGGTGGCACTGGCCAATCAGGTGGCAAGTGGTTTGGCGCTGACGCTGTTTGGACTGGGGTTCAGTGCGCTGATGGGTCAAAGCTATGTCGGGGTCAAACCCCCCAGCATGGGCGACATCCATATTCCCTTGATCAGTGATATCCCGGTGATTGGGCCGATCCTGTTCCAGCATGATCCGATCCTGTATGTCGGCATTGCGTTGACCGCCGCTGTTTGGGCCACGCTGAAATACACGCGCGTCGGTCTGATCCTGCGTGCAGTGGGCGAAAACCACGACGCGGCACATGCCCTGGGCTACAAGGTCATCAAGATCCGCATTCTGGCGATCCTGTTCGGCGGGGCCTGCGCGGGCCTGGGCGGGGCTTACATCAGCCTGATCCGCGTGCCGCAATGGACCGAGGGCATGACGGCTGGCGTGGGATGGATCGCCTTGGCGCTGGTGGTGTTTGCCAGCTGGAAACCCTGGCGCGCCTTGCTGGGCGCCTATTTGTTCGGCGGAATCACAGTGTTGCAGCTTAATTTGCAGGCAGCGGGCGTTGCCATCCCTGTCGAGTATCTGGCAATGTCGCCCTATATCATCACGATCCTTGTGCTTGTGATCCTTTCGGCCGACAAGAGCAGCGCACCTGCCTCACTGGGCCGGATCTTCCATGCCTCACACTAGGGGCCAACTGAACCAACTTGGGGAGTAACACATGAAATTCACATCACTTCTGGCAAGCGCCGCCATGGCGCTGGGTCTGGCCTCGGGGGCCATGGCCGAAGACAAAACCAAGGTCGGCTTTGTATATGTCGGCCCCGTGGGCGACGGCGGCTGGACCTATGAACACAACAAGGGCCGTCTGGCCGTGGAAGAACACTTTGGCGACAAGGTTGAAACCGTGTTCGTCGAGTCCGTTCCCGAAGGCCCCGACGCCGAGCGTGTGATGACCCAGATGGCGCTGGAAGGCGCGGATCTGATCTTTACAACCTCGTTCGGTTACATGGACCCGACCATCAACGTGGCCAAGAAGTTCCCGGATGTGAAATTCGAGCACGCCACCGGATATAAGACTGCCGACAACGTTTCCGTGTACTCGGCCCGGTTTTACGAAGGTCGCGCGGTTCAGGGCCATATCGCCGGAAACATGACGGAATCGAACATCATCGGTTATATCGGCTCGTACCCGATCCCCGAAGTGATCCGTGGCATCAACTCGGCCTATATCCACGCCAAGAAGGTGAACCCGGATGTCGAGTTCAAGATCGTATGGGCTTACACTTGGTTTGACCCGGCGAAAGAAGCCGACGCCGCCACGGTTCTGATCGAACAGGGCGCGGACGTGATCCTGCAACACACCGACTCGACCGCGCCGCAAGCGGCAGCGCAAGAGGCAGGCAACGTGGTCACCTTTGGTCAGGCCTCGGACATGAGCGAATACGCGCCATTCCCGCGCGTGTCGTCGATCATCGATGATTGGGCACCGTATTACATTGCACGGACCCAGGCCGTTATGGATGGCACATGGGAAAGCGCGAACACCTGGGATGGCATCCGTGAAGGCATGGTCGCAATCGGTGAAATCACCGACGCCGTTCCGGCTGATGTCAAAGAAGAAGCCTTGGCCCTGAAAGCCGCCATGGCTGCCGGTGAATACCACCCCTTCACCGGCCCGCTGAAGAAGCAGGACGGCAGTGACTGGCTGGCCGAGGGCGAAACCGCTGATGACGGTACGCTGGCTGGCATGAACTTCTATGTCGAGGGGCTGGAAGGCGAAATTCCGCAGTAAGTCCTAAGTCAAGCAAACAGAGAAAGCCCGCACCGACGTGCGGGCTTTTTTTGTCTCGGAATTAACCCGCTTAGAACAGGCCAAGGAACTTTGATTTCTTTCGGGTGCTTCCGTCTTCAAAGGAATAGCCAAACAGTTCGATGTCACGCGCGTAGGCCTGCGCAACCACATCCCGGCTGTCGTCATCGAAATAGTCACGGTAGTCCGAACGCGCCGTCTTTTTCCTGTGGCGCACCGTCGACCTTCGAAGGCCAAGCTGTTTCATCACCACTTT
This sequence comes from Ruegeria sp. C12, assembly GCF_056537745.1. NCBI lineage: Bacteria > Pseudomonadati > Pseudomonadota > Alphaproteobacteria > Rhodobacterales > Roseobacteraceae > Ruegeria > Ruegeria sp. C12. Next base: position 136,509 of record NZ_JBQFSA010000001.1, on the reverse strand, counting down.
GAGATCGTCATCAAAGCGTTCGAACCGGCCGATGAAATCAATCGGCATCTCGCCCGAGCGTGCCGTCAGAAAATAGCTCTGCGGTATGAAATACCGGATCTTGAGGAAACGGTCCGGGTCACGCGCAAATGTCGCCATGAACTCATCAAACGACCCGCAATCGCTGACTTCTGTCAAATCCGGGCGCCGCTGGCACACATAGTGATAGGCCGAGACAAAGCGATCCCACGGGTTTCTGACGAACGCGAACTTGTAGTAGTCATCGGCCTCATCCCCCACCAGTTTCAGCAGCCCGGATATGGTCGCGCGTTCTTCATCTTGTGGATGGCGTTCGTTTACACGACGACTCAACAGATGGTCCCGCTTGAGCAAAGTGGTCACAGTCGAACCGCCGGTTTTCGGGATGTGCACGAACACGGTGCGAAGATTGGGATATACAGGCATCCGGCTTCCTTAACTGTGCCACGTGTCGGCGTGGTACGGCTTTGGTGATCGGTTGGTTCAGCGGTCAAACGCGTGTACCGCCACTTCGGCGCGGTCGCAATCAGAACCGATATGCGACACGCGCGGTTATGGTGCTCAGATCAAAGTCACTGTCGTTGGATGCTTCGTCAAACTGGCCCGAGACGTCGCGATAGGTGTAATCAGCGGCAACGAACCAGCGATCCGTGACGTTGTATTCGACGCCCACGCCGATATTGAAACCATCCAGCGTCGTTTGACTTTCCCGAGACTCAAAAGCTGCGCTTGGATGAACACGCAGGCGCGACCAGGACCAGCCCACGGCACCGTAAAGCAAAAAATCACCGCGGATATAGCCCACGCGCCCGCGCACGTCTGCGAAATCCATGACTTCACGGTTTTCCGGTGCGGGTGCTCCGCGTTCAAGCACGTAAGACAGGTTCGAATACCGGGCTTCGGCGCCGTACAAGATATTGCCGCGTTGCAGGTTGTAGCCAACCAAGACACCGAAACTGCGTCCGTTATCCGGATCGAAAGAGGCATCTAAGGTTCCACCGGACAAGACAGGGTAATCCGTGTCACCGCTTGCCGTGGCAGCGCCAATTTCCAACCCGGCATAGAGGCCATGAAAGGCCCCGTCAGCCCCTGTCAGCCCATCTTGCGCCTGCGCGGTTTCTGGAATGAACAGCGCAAGCTGTGCCAGCACAATACCTGCTACCGCATTTCGCATATTCGACATACGTAACACCTCAATCGTTCCTTTTTTCGCCGCCTTACAGCGCCCGATACACAAAATCTAGCAGCACCTTCTGAAAAGCCAAAAACGACTTATTCTTTTCGCGCGCCTGCGGGACATACCCGCAACAGTCGCTAAAATAATGGGCATCTTCCAAGTTGTGCCTGATCAAATCGGCCCGTTCGTAACTCACTGTCTCATCTTGAGAATACCACGGGCAAGCGCATTCCTAAATCCCTTATCGTCCTGAACACTCGGGACATGTTCGCCGCATGGCGCTAAAGCCACATCGCGTCCGTTGAGTGATCGGATGCTCTGACCAAATCACCGCAACGATCTGCGCGTACACTCAAAATCCAGCAAGAAATTGCCGAAACCCCAAAAGGAAGGGATTCTTGGGGTCACTGACACAACGCGTCAAGCCCGCCCAAACCGGTCCAGCACGTTGCGGGTGATCTGCTCGACCTGCCAATCGCGGCGCGTCAGGCCCATGACCCACTCGCAGGTGGCGGCGGTAAAGACTTCGCCTTGCCCACGCTCCCAATGCACAATAACTCCGTTTCCGCGCGTGCTGCGGTCAAGCGTTTCCTGGGTCAGTTCGCCGAACAGTGTCCGTGCTTTGAAAGCAGCGTCGGCGCTGCCGATATACATCGTCTCACCCCAAATTCCGTGATCCGGCTCTAGGTTTGTTGCCAGACCCATGGCCAGAATAGAGATGTCGGGATCAGCTCCATCGGTCCCTGTCGGAAACGGCAGGCCATCCTCCATTCTGTAATCCAGCCCGTCGACCTCGTACCCGTAAATCCGCGAGCTACTTCCCAGTTGATCGCCATAGCCCAATTGCGTTCCGGCAAGTGCCCAGTGATCGGGGCGGTAGACCGTGAAACCGCTGTTCTGCCCCGCACACCGGCCCAAGCCCGCGTAGATGCCCTTAAGCCCGTTCACCCCGAACGTCTGGGCACCCGGCCAGTTCACCGGATCAACCTCCCACGCTGCTGTCACCAGATGCTGCTGGTCCGTTCCGGCCAGCGGATCGAGCTCTGCCGTGTATTTGTAGCAGATCTGGGTCTGCCCTTCGTCTTCGATCCGGGTCTGCCACAGGAAGTTCCCTGCAAACCGGGCGACCCGACCGCCGTTGGTGACAAAGCGATCCACGGCCTTGCGCATATTCGCCGACCAATACTCGTCATGCCCGACAAAAACCGCGCATCTGTGGCGTTCCAACAGGTCGGGATCAGCCTCCAGATCATGTTGGGTGGCAAAGTCGAATTCATAACCCTGCGCTTCGGCCCACCTGGCAAAATGCCGTTCATAGCTGGCCCACCCGGCCGAGGCATATTTCTTCGAATACCCATAGGCATAGGCCCATTCCATATAGGGGTAACGCACCATCTCACCAGCAGTATGAGCCCTGTCAGGCACCGCCCGAGGGGCCCCGGCTGGCAGTTTGCAAAACCCCCGCGTCCAGGGGCGTTGGGTTGAAACAACAGGCGAAAAGGCATTCTGGTCCGGGCCGGTGATACCCTCGTAATGATTGGACCCGCCCCAGCAATTATACGCCAGCCAAGTGCCCGTGGCGCAAACCAACAGATATGGCGCGGCTGGTTTGTCCTTTGCGCGGCGTAGCAGAAACAGATGGTGTTCTTCGACGTGATCCCCGTCTCGCCCGGCCCTGAACGTCACCAGATACCCGCCTGCAGGCCAGTCGGCAGGAATGGTGAATTCGTAAGACGCCTCCCAATCGCACCCGGAAACCGAACAGTCGAAGGGCGTATCCTGATGCACCCCTTTCAACCCGCTTTCCCGAAGCACGGGCTGGTAGGAGACCCCATCCCGGCCAATCTCCAGATCCCATTTCTGCGCGGTTGTCGAAACGCGCAGCGCCACGCGTTCACCCGGGGCGTAGGTCATGCGGTCGGTGTAACCCCAGATCTCCAGCACATCGGCGTCACGGGACGGGCCAATGTAATAGTTGTCCAGAATATGCCGCGCCTTGGCGCGGGTTCGTGGCGTGATGGCCGGTTCGCTGGATTCTGAACGCGTCATTGGCGGATCGGCTTCGATGGGTCGAGTTCAGTCTTTGGTCGCATCTTCAGGCTGGCTTGGCTCATAAGCGGCAAGAAACGCCTTAAGCCGCGTGTTGTGGGTTTTGACCGCAACTGCGGCTGTTTGCGAAAACTGTGCCCAAGGCCATTGAGTGCCGTCAACAAGCGAGGACAAACGGTCGAACAAGGGGTTATCGGCACCTTCCGGCCCCGCCTTATGCAACGCCACGCGGTAATCACCTGGGGCATCCGCTTCGTTATAAAAGCGCAGCGAGGCAAGGTTCAGGTCGGCATCCATAAGAACCGCCGCCCCTCCGATCAGGGGTTGCGGGTCGGGGCTGTCGACCACCCAGCCGCCGCTGTTGACGGCGGTGAAACGGGGGGCAGTGAAATCTTCGATCTCCATCACTTTCTCAAATGGCTTGTGCGTGTGGCCGAAAACCACGGAAATGTCGGCGGGCACCGGCTTGTCGCCATAGGCGGCCCTGATCTGACCCTGAACCGGAACCTGCAAAAACCGACGCAGACCTGCACCACCATCGCTGAGCAGATGCTGCGCCGAGCCTCGCTCGAACGCTTTTCCGACCAGATCGCCCACCAGTTCTCCGGCCCCCTCGCCCAGCGATTTGCCCAGTGACCCGGCCTTGGCCTCCAGAAAACGCCGGACCGCCGCGCCTGCCAGCGCCCCCAGTTCCTTGGGGCTGTTGCCGAGGTTATAGATGATCTCTTCATCCGGCCCGATCCGGCCTGAACGACCGATCAGGGACCAGACAAAATCGATCCAGGCAAAGTTCTGCGCCTCCCATTCCTCCATCGTGACAGGGGGCTTGGTGTCGGGGAACAGAGTATCGGCAAAGGTGCTGGCCAGCAGATAGACATCTTCGATGAAGTGACCGTGGGTATAGATCACCAGCTTTTGGCCCGAGGCAAAGGCCAGGTTGGGATAGACCGTTTCGACCGTAAGATCGGACAGCCACGGCAAGCGTCGGCCAATCGATTGCAACAGGCAATCAGGCAGCGGATCGGGGTCCATCAGCGGCGTGGTATGCGGCACGGTTGGCGCGCTGTCCTGCCAGTCGGACCCTGCCAGATGATCGGCAAACCGGCGCTCCCGGCAGGTTTGCCACAGATGGTGATCATGGTTGCCCGGCAGATAGATCATCTTGGTCGAGAACAACCGGCTATCGGGATCCTCGGGCATGGCCAGTTCCAGAAACTGCTGAAACGCCATGGCCGAAACGGTCTTGGTGCTGAAGGCCAGATCCAGAATATCGCCATTCAGGATCAGGGTCGGAAGGGGCGCATCCCCGTTCGCGTTGATCAGATGACGCAGGCAGCCCACCAGTTGCACCAGCAGATCGCTTGGATGGTTCGGGTCCACTTTACCATCGGCCCAAGTCAGCCGCGTCAGGATGCTGTTATCGGCCCCGAAATGCATGTCGGACAGGCTGATGTACCGGATATCGCTCATGATTGTGCTTTCTCCTGCGGCCCGTTTTTCGAGGCGATCGCCGGGGATATGACCCGGGTCAGAGGCGCCAACTCTTACTTGACGCAGGGGAACTCATGCGGTCAAGCTGAAAGAGTTAACGCGTTAAACCTTATTTTGGGGCGTTTCAGGGGGCAGAGATGGTTCATTCCGACGAAGACCTCTCGAACCGGCACAATGTCGTCGGCGAACGCCGGCAGCTTGTTGTGGTCTTCGTCGATCTGGCCGGATCGACCGATCTGAGCGGCCGGATCGACACCGAGGATTACGCCGCGCTGATCCTTGCCTATCAGGAAACCGGACGGCGCATTTTCACAGACTATGGCGGACGGGTCGCCAAATATCTGGGCGATGGCCTGCTGCTGTATTTCGGCTATCCGCAGGCGCGGGAAAACGACGCTGAGCGCGCTGTGCGGGCCGCGTTGGACCTGTTGAACGCGATGAAACAACCCCTGCCCGGTACGGACCCGGACGCACCACGCCTGCAGGCCCGCATCGGGGTGCATACCGGCGAGGTGGTGGTGGGTGAAAGCGAACAGGGCGGGCGCGATGTTTTGTTTGGTGAAACAGTGAACATTGCCGCCCGGATCGAGGCGCAGGCCCGTCCCGGAACAGTATTGGTCAGCGATCCGGTGATGTCGCTGTTCAAACAGAAATTCGTATCGCAACCTCTGGGACCGGTTGACCTGAAAGGCGTTGCCCGCCCATTGCCTCTGCACCGCGTATTGCGCCCTGCCGCTGCCAATGCCAGGTCGGGAAACGTCACAGGCTCGACCCTGCTGCTGGGGCGCGAGGCGGTGCTGGGCCAATTGCGCGATCTTTGGCAAAAGGCAACCGAACACGGGCCGGTCGCCGCAACGGTGAAAGGCGATCCGGGGATTGGCAAAACCAGCCTGCTGCGTGCCTTCCGGGCCCAATTGGCCGAAACGCCCCATATCTGGCTTGGGGTACAGTGTGACGCGTTGTCGTCAGGCGCGCCGCTTGCACCCTTCATCGGGCTGATCCAACAAAGTCTAGGTATCACTCCGGGCATGGAGGACGACGAGGCGCTCAACCGTCTCAGACAGGGTGTGACGCAACAAGACAATGCACCGGACGAGACCGTGCCGCTGATTGCCCGGTTGCTTGGTATCCATACCTCCGACACGGCCGCGTTGGAAAATTCCAGCCCGGAAACCCTGCGCCACCGGACACTTCTGACCCTCGGGCACTGGCTTGCACGACTTGCCGTTGATCGCCCTGTCGTGCTGGTCTGCGAAGACCTTCACTGGTGTGACGCCACCAGCCTGGAACTGCTTGAGATGTTGCTCGACTGGCCGCAGCCGCTGCCGGTTTTCTGCCTTGTAGCGCAGCGTGATGATGGCAGTCTGGGGCTGCCGGCAAAACGGTCCGAAGTGATCGCGCTTGCAGCGTTGGATCACGACCAGGCGACGCAGTTGGCGCAACGGGCCGCTGCCCCCGCGGACCTGTCGGGTGCGGTACTGGAAGACATCCTGACGCGCGGCGCAGGCAACCCCCTTTATATCGAAGAACTGGCCCGCTTTGCCGGGGAAAACCAGACCGGACACCGCCAAAGCCGCGCGGTTCCGCCAACCCTGAACAGCCTGATCATGGAACGCCTGGACGCCCTGTCGCCCGAGTCGAAAAAGACCGCTCAGGTCGCCGCCGTTCTCGGCGAGGATCTGGATATGTCGATCCTGTCCCAGGTCGCCCAGCGCGATGAGGTCGAGATATCCGGAACGGTCGGAGATTTGCTGGAGGCCGATATTCTGCGTCCGCGTTCGGGCACCAACGATGGCTACATGTTCCGCCACGCGCTGACGCAGGACGCGGTCTATGCCACGCTTCTGCGGGCCGAGCGGACCGATCTGCATGCCCGCGCCGCTGCGTGCCTTCAGGACGGGACGGCGGAGCAGCCCGACAAGATCGCCCATCACCTGCATGCTGCCCGGCATTTTACCGATGCCGCCATCTGGTACCGCGACGCCGGGCTGCGCGCGGTCAAGCAAGCTGCGGTCGAGGATGGAACGGTGCTGTATCGCCGTGCTTTGGCAGCGCTGGAGCAGACCGAAGAAACCCGCCAGCGGGATGAGATCGAGTTGTCCATCCAGATCCCGCTGGAGAATGCGATTATGGGCGTACGGGGCTTTGCCTCACCCGAAATCAAACCGGTGCTGGATCGCGCGTTGGAACTGGCCGAACGTCTTGGTGACGCGGATGAGACCTCATCGGCGCTGAACGGGCTGGCCGCGCATTTTCTGGACAAGGGCGACTGCGCTAAGGGCATAGAATATGCCGACCGCATTCTGGCTATGCCCGGCGCAGCCGCGAACCGGATCGGCATGTTGCGCGCCCATACCACGCTTGCCTTTCTGCGGTTTCAACTGGGCGAAGGTGAAATTGCCGTTGAACATGCAGAAGAGGCGATCCGTCTCTACCGCCCCGAGGATTACGCCGAAGTTACCTATGGCATTGGCACCGATCAGGGCGTTCTGGCCTATGGGGTCGGCGCAGTGGCCCATTGGTGGTGCGGCGCGCCCGATACGGCGCTGAAACGTGCCGAGGCGGGGTTGGCGCTGGCCGAGGGGTTGAACTCGGCGCTCAGCCTGGCCGCCGCACGGGCCTTTCTGATCATCACCCTGCATTGTCGCCGGGACAGTGATCGCGCCTATGCGCTGGCCACCGAGACCTATGAGACATGCACCCAGCTCGGCATCCCGCTTTGGGGCGGGCTAAGCCAGTTGTTCCGGGCCGGGCAACCCATCGACCCGCCGGGCAAGCGGTGTCAGGAGGTAGATGCCGGTCTGGCCCTGCTGGCAAAAACCGGCAGCCAGACAGGTTCGGGTATGGGGTTTGCGATCATGGCTGACACACGGCTGGCCAATGATGATCCGGATACAGCGCTGGCGATTGTTGACACCGGGCTGCAAATGTCGGGGATGTTGAACCAGCCGGTCTGGAACCCGGACCTGATGCGGTTGAAAGCACAGGTGCTGGCTGTTCTGGACCGACAAGACGAGGCCGAGGCGCTGCTGCGCACCGCAATTGACGAAGCCGGGGCTGCCGGATCGGTTTCGCTGGCCCTGCGCTGCGCGCGGGTGCTGTCTGATATGCTAACCGGCACCGCGCGCGAAGCCGAAGGCGCGCAGTTGGTTGCCGATTGGGCCGGTCGGCTGGAGCCCGGCGCAGCCGCTTCAGACCCGGCCTGACGACACTGAATTTCAACCAGAGGACCATTTCATGACAGACCATATCGTTTTCTGCTCGGGCCCGATGTTCAGCGTCGGTGATCTTTGGGAGCAATATAACATCGCCGCCGTGCTCGAGGCCGGAGGGTTCGGCACCTATCTCGCCCCGCGCGACGGCGTCGAGATCGCCAAGATGATGGATATGTTGCAGGACCCTCAGGTCTGGTCGCAAAAGGGCCAGGAGATGCTGTATATCATCCTCAAGGTCGGCTATGCGCAGGATATCTACCAATTGCTCGGGCGCTGCTCGAGCCTTGTGTTCAACATGGATGGCCGGGTGCCCGATGGCGGCAGTATTGTCGAGGTGACGACCGCCTACGCCGCTGGAATGCCCCTTGTGATCTACAAGACGACACCGGTGACGCTGTTTGGTGGGGTCGATAACCCGATGATTCAGGGGCTTTCGACCAATTGGGACTATGTGCATGACACCGCATCCATCGTGCCCGCCCTGCTCAAACGGATCGAAGCTCAGTCGCAGAACGGCTATGTCTACACCCCGCCCCCGAATGTCAGCCTTGTGATGGAGGTTGGGGCGATGACCGCAGACCCCAGTTCCGACCTTCACAAACGGCTCGACGCCATTTCGAATGCGCCCAACGAGAAGGCCGCGATGGAAGCGGGTGAGGAACTGATCGAATGGGCGAAAAGCAACAAGGCTTATCAGGCGGCGTTTGGCGGGTCGGCACCCACGTAAGCCCTGTTGGATTGGTGGGGTTGAAACGAATTCAGTGACACTCGCCTTGATTTCGAGACCTCGTTCCTGGATTTCATCCAACACACGCTGATAGCGCCAAGCTGCATCACAGGCCGTTCTTCACTCGGGCATTCTGAATGGTCAGTGCCGTGGTCTTGCAAACCGCGCCCATTTGTATACCATTGGATACAATTGATCCCATGACTTCGGACCTGAAATTTGTCCGTCCAAGCCACATCACCAAGCCGCCCCGTAAGGCGGGCCATCACCTTCGGCCTTGCCGTGCTGGGAACGGTCGTATTCTGGATGCTGGGCCTGCCCCTGCCATTTCTATTCGGCCCCATGACCGCCTGCCTGATTGCGGCACTGGCGCATACGCCGATGGAAGGGTTCGGGCAGATCTCGGTCGCGGCGCGCACTATCCTGGGCGTGGCGGTGGGGGCTTCGATCACGCCGGACCTGTTTGGCCAACTGCCGCAAATGGCAGCGTCAATTGCTCTGATCCCGCCCTTCATCCTGTTGATCGCTTTGGTCGGGGTGCCGTTCTTTCGCAAAGTCTGGGGCTTTGACGACAAAACGGCTTTCTACGCAGCCATGCCCGGCGGGTTGCAAGACATGATCATCTTCGGCACCGAGGCCGGTGCCAATCCGCGCGCCCTGTCCCTGATCCATGGCACGCGCGTGCTGATCATCGTGACGCTCGCCCCGATGTTCCTGACCCTGTTCTACGACGCTGACCTGACCAACCCCATTGGCGAACCCGCCCGCGACCTGCCCTTGCACGAACTGGCGCTGATGGTCGTCGCCGCCATTGTCGGCTGGAAAGGCGGTGAGCGGATCGGCCTGTTCGGAGCGTCCATTCTGGGCCCAATGATCCTGACTGCGGCCTTGTCACTGGGCGATTTCATCCACACCCGCCCACCGCGCGAGGCGATCCTTGTCGCGCAATTCTTTATCGGCTGCACCATCGGCGTGAAATTTATCGGTGTCACATGGGTCGAGCTGCGCAAAGTTGTGGCGGCGGGCTGCGCCTATGTTGTTGTGCTGGCCATACTTGCGGCAGCCTTCACGGCCCTTGTGACCACGTTGGGGTTCGGGCAACCGATCGAGGCCTTCCTCGCCTTTGCCCCCGGCGGGCAGGCTGAAATGACGGTCTTGGCCATCGTCTCGGGCGCGGATCTCGGGTTTGTCATTACCCACCATCTGACACGGATCGTTCTGGTGATCATCGGCGCGCCCATCGCGGCCAGTCTTCTGGTGCGCTGGTCCGGCTCTCGGGATTAGAAGGGTTTCGCAGTTTGATTTGGGTTCAATTCCTGCCGGGTTGCAATCCGACGCTGCGTGCTTTGCTGGCACCAGTAGACACAGCTTTGGCCTTATGAGACTGTGCTGCCGATGGTGTCCGACGCTCTGAGTCGGCTGAAAAGGGAATGCGGTGCGGGCAAACGCCCAAAGCCGCAACTGCCCCCGCAACTGTAAGCGGCGAGCGACCCCCGACAGACCACTGGATGACCCCGCTTGGGTTGTCCGGGAAGGACGGGGACAGCGAAGAACCGCAAGTCAGGAGACCTGCCATCTCCGGCGCATATGTGCCGCAGTCACCTTAACTCGGGCGGGGTGCCCGTGGACGGAGCGACAAGAGATGGACCGCACTGGCCAGACACCACTGTTGATGACCCACACAAGCCGCCCAAAAGCGCGGAGGGCGTCGTTATGCTTGACCTGACCATTTCCCAACTGGATACCGGCCACGTGCCACCGCAGCGCGCGCAAGAGCTGGGGCAGATGGGCTATATGCAATGGCTGGGCGGCCTGCCCGGTTCGGCAAACTACCACGCGCAGGCGCGGATTGCTTTGGCCAAGGCCAAACCGTTTGCCGAGACTTCTCCCGCCATCGCTGTGTTCTGCGACCTGCTGGCCCGATCCATGCAGATGCCCCTGGAACCATTGTTCCTGGCCCTGCCCGCAAAACAGCGCCGAGGGGGCCATCGCGCGCGCCGCGCCGCCTTGTGACCTCATGCGGGCAATTCAGCCTGTGCCACCGCCCGCATTTTGGACGATTTTGGCCGGGCAATGCTTTGACTGCTTATTGGTGATTTCGTTGGATATGCGCGACGAACAAGACACATTATGACGCAAACTCATAATTTAGTCGAATAACAATCATTTCACCTCATAATGCCAACGCGCTATACCTTCGGCCCACACAGCCGATTGGATACCGCGAATGCTTGACTTTACCTTGCCCGACACACCCGCGCTCGCGACGCTGCGCGCATTGGCTGCCCAGCGCATCCTGATCCTTGACGGGGCCATGGGCACAATGATCCAGGCGCTGAACATGACCGAAGAGGATTTTACCGCCAACGGTCACATCCATGGCCCCGGTTGTCGGCATCATTATCACCCGGACCTTCCGCAACAGGGCAACAACGACCTGTTGGTGCTGACCCAGCCGCAGGCAGTTGAGGACATTCAATACGAGTTCGCAATGGCCGGGGCGGATATCCTTGAAACCAACACTTTTTCCTCAACCACCATCGCGCAAGCCGATTACGGGCTGGAGGCTGCGGTGCATGATCTGAACGTCGCAGGCGCGCAGGTGGCGCGGCGCGCGGCGGACCGGGCCACGGCTGAGGACGGCAAACCCCGGTTTGTGGCCGGGGCTGTGGGTCCGACGAACCGGACGGCCTCGATCAGCCCGGATGTGAACGATCCCGGATACCGTGCCGTCAGTTTCGATGATCTGCGCACAGCCTATGGCCAGCAGATCGAAGGGCTGATCGAGGGCGGTTCCGACCTGATCCTGATCGAGACGATCTTTGACACGCTGAACGCCAAGGCGGCGATTTTTGCGGCGTTCGAGAGTTTCGCCAAGGCCGGACGTCGCCTGCCGTTGATGATCTCGGGCACGATCACCGATGCCTCGGGCCGGACGCTTTCTGGCCAGACACCCACCGCCTTCTGGCACTCGGTCGCCCATGCGCGCCCTTTCACCGTCGGGCTGAACTGCGCCCTTGGCGCTGCATCCATGCGCCCGCATATGGCCGAGATTTCGGGCGTGGCGACCGCCCTGACCTGCGCCTACCCCAACGCAGGCCTGCCGAATGAGTTCGGCCAGTATGACGAAACACCGGACCAGACCGCCGCTCAGGTCGAAGAGTTTGCCCGCGATGGCATCGTCAACGTGGTCGGCGGTTGCTGCGGCACCACGCCCGACCATATCCGCGCGATTGCCGAAGCGGTTGCGCCCTTTGCCCCCAGAAAGGTACCGGCATGACCCCTCACCTGCGCCTCTCGGGGCTGGAACCCTTTGTCCTGACGCCCGACATCCCCTTTGTGAATGTGGGTGAGCGGACCAACGTCACCGGCTCGGCCCGGTTTCGCAAGCTGATCGTGAACCGCGACTATGCCGCCGCGCTGGACGTTGCGCGGGATCAAGTGGAAAACGGCGCTCAGATCATCGACATCAACATGGATGAAGGGCTGATCGACAGCAAACAGGCGATGGTCGAATACCTGAACCTTGTCGCGTCCGAGCCCGATATCGCCCGCGTGCCAATCATGATCGACAGCTCGAAATGGGAGGTGATCGAGGCCGGGCTGCAGTGCGTGCAGGGCAAGCCGGTGGTGAACTCGATCAGCCTGAAAGAGGGAGAAGAGGCGTTTCGCCATCACGCGGGTCTGTGTCTGGCCTATGGTGCCGCCGTGGTGGTCATGGCCTTTGACGAGGCCGGTCAGGCCGATACGTTCGAACGCAAGACCGAGATTTGCGCCCGCGCTTATCGCATTCTGGTCGAGGATATGGGGTTCCCACCCGAAGACATCATCTTTGACCCCAACATCTTTGCCGTCGCCACCGGGATCGAAGACCACGACAATTACGGCGTGGATTTCATCGAGGCGACCCGCTGGATAAGGCAGAACCTGCCCCATGCACATGTGTCGGGCGGCGTGTCGAACCTGTCTTTCAGCTTTCGCGGCAACGAGCCGGTGCGCGAGGCGATGCATGCGGTGTTCCTGTATCATGCCATTCAGGCCGGGATGGATATGGGCATCGTCAACGCGGGCCAGTTGGCCGTTTATGACCAGATCGACCCAGACCTGCGCGAAGCGTGCGAGGATGTGGTCCTGAATCGCCAGCCGAAATCCGGCGGCACCGCGACCGAGAACCTGCTGGACATCGCCGAACATTTCCGTGGCGACAAGCGCGAGGAGAAAACCCGCGACCTGGCCTGGCGCGACTGGCCGGTCGAGAAACGGCTGGAGCATGCGCTGGTCAACGGCATCACCGAGTTCATCGAAGAAGACACCGAGGCCGCGCGCGCCGATGCGGAACGGCCTTTGCATGTCATCGAGGGCCCTCTGATGGCCGGGATGAACGTGGTCGGCGATCTGTTCGGCGCGGGCAAGATGTTCCTGCCGCAAGTGGTGAAATCGGCCCGCGTGATGAAGCAGGCCGTGGCCGTGTTGCTGCCCTATATGGAGGAAGAAAAGCGCCGGAATGGCGGTGAGGGCCGGCAATCTGCGGGCAAGGTGCTGATGGCGACCGTGAAGGGGGACGTGCACGATATCGGCAAGAATATCGTCGGCGTGGTTCTGGCCTGCAACAATTATGAGATCGTGGATCTGGGCGTCATGGTCCCGCCGCAGAAGATCCTGCAAGTCGCGCGCGAGGAAAATGTGGACATTATCGGCCTGTCCGGGCTGATCACGCCGTCGCTGGACGAGATGGTGCATCTGGCCTCGGAGATGGAGCGCGAAGCGTTCGATATTCCGCTGCTGATCGGCGGCGCAACCACGTCGCGGGTGCACACAGCGGTCAAGATCGCGCCGCGTTACACGCATGGGCAGGCGGTCTATGTCACCGATGCCAGCCGCGCTGTCGGGGTTGTCGGCGCATTGCTGAGCCCGACGCAGAAGCCCGATTATGTCGCCGGGATTCAGGCCGAATATGCGGATGTGGCCGACAAGCACGAGCGCGGCGAACGCGCCAAGAACCGCCTGCTTTTGGCCAAGGCGCGGGCGAATGCGCTGAAGCTGGATTGGGATGATTACGAGCCCATTGCTCCGTCCTTCACCGGCGCGCGCGTGCTGCCCGATTGGGATCTGGCCGAAATTGCGCGCTATATCGACTGGACGCCCTTCTTCCAGACCTGGGAAATGCGCGGTGTCTATCCCGGAATTCTTGAAGATGAAAAACAGGGCGCGGCGGCGCGGGCGCTTTTTGCCGATGCGCAGGCAATGCTGGAACAGATTATCGCAGAGCGCTGGTTCACACCCCGAGGGGTTGTTGGATTCTGGCCTGCCAACGCGGTCGGCGATGACATCCGGCTGTATACCGGCCCGGATCGCGCTGAAACTCTGGCCACCCTGCACACGCTGCGCCAGCAGACCGTGAAACGCGGTGATCGCCCGAATGTCGCGTTGTCGGATTTTGTCGCCCCGGAAGGCCATAGTGCGGACCATGTCGGTGGCTTTGTCGTCACGGCAGGACCGGAGGACTCCGACATCGCCGAGCGGCTGGACAAGGCTAACGACAATTACGGCGCGATCCTCGTCAAGGCTCTGGCCGACCGGATCGCCGAAGCCATGGCCGAGATGCTGCATGAAAGGGTCCGTCGTGAATTTTGGGGTTACGCAAAGGGTGAAGACTTCGACCCACAGGCCCTGATCAGCGTACCTTATGCCGGTATCCGCCCCGCGCCGGGCTATCCGGCCCAACCCGATCACACCGAAAAGCGCACGCTGTTCAGCCTGCTGGACGCCGAGGCCGCGACCGGAGTGACGCTGACCGAAAGCATGGCGATGTGGCCCGGCTCATCTGTCTCCGGGCTCTATATCGGGCACCCGGACAGCTATTATTTTGGCGTTGGCAAAGTGGAACGCGATCAGGTCGAGGACTACGCCCAGAGAAAACGAATGACCGTGGAAGAGGCCGAACGCTGGCTGGCCCCGGTGCTCAACTACGTCCCGGCCAAGGCATCGCGCAAGGCAGCCGCGTAAGGTAATATGTTGTCAGTCAATCGCCGGGCTACGAGGTCAGCAAACCCGACAGTTTGCGCGCACCGTCCTGTAGCAAGGCAAGAAATTTCTTCAAACTGTTCAGATCATGGCGCTGCGTCGGCGCATGAACGGACAGAGTGGCGGCCAGCCTGTTGTTCTTGTCTATGACCGGGACCGCGATGGCCGTCATACCGGGCATGAACTCCTCATCATCTGTCGAAAACCCGTTCTGTGCGACGCGGGTTATCTCGGCCCGCAGGGCCTGGGGCTTCGTTATCGTGCGATCGGTATTCGGGCTGAGGTTACCTGCGGAAAGAAACCCATCCAAAGTGCTCGGGCGCAGGGTCGACAAATACATCTTGCCACTGGCGGTGCAGTGAAACGGGACTTGTGTTCCGATCGGCAACTGAATTCTCAGCGGCCATTTCGTCTCGACCCGGTCCAGATAGATCATCCCCTCGCGATCCGGGATCGCCAGATTGCAGGTTTCACCGATTTCATCCGCGACGCCGCGAATAATGGCCAAACGGGCCGTGCGAAGATGTTCGGACGACACTGTATTCAGCGACAGCTGGCGCAAACGCGGACCGGGACCATAAGACCGACCATCCAGATCACGCTGAAGAAACCCCCCGGCCTCGGCTGTTTGCAGCAGGCGATGTATCGTGGGTTTTGCCAGACCCAATGCGTCGATCAGGTCCGAGGGTTTGACGGCGACCCCGCGCCGTGCCACCTCTTCCAGGATCAGCAGCAGGCGCAGGTTCGTGGGAATCTGGGTGTCTTTGTCTTTTGTGTCCGCTTCGGTCATCCCGCAACAGTCTAGTTATTTGGCAGCAGGATCAAGGCCAGATCGGGCACCAGCGAAACCAGAATCCAGACCGACAGCAGTGCTACCAGATAGGGAACCGTATAGCGCAGAAGCCGGAAATAGGGCACGCCGGTCACGCCCGACGCCACATACAGGTTCAACCCGTAAGGAGGCGTAATGAACCCGATGGACGCGCCGACCAGAAAGATCACCGAGAAGTGGATCGGATCGATACCCACCGATGCCGCAATCGGCGCAAGGATTGGCGCAAGGATGATGGTCACCGGCAGGCTTTCCAGCACCATGCCCGAGAAGAAGACAATCACCATCGAGGTAAACAGAACTGCATGGTAGCCACCCATCGAGGTCACGAAGTTCCCGATGGTTTCCTGTGCCCCCAGCAGAGACAGGATTTGCTGCATCACCACTGAAATCGCGATCAGCGGCGCAAGGATGCCGGTGATCTGGGCCGAGCGGATCACAATTGACGGGATTTCCGGGATCGTGAAGCCTTCGACCACGAACATCTCGGCAAAGGTCTTTTCGGTGGGTGGAATGTCATTCCGCGCGCCCATGATGCGGTTGATCGGATAGCTGACCAGACCCGCGATGACACAGAAGCCCACGGTCACGCCCGCCGCCTCGGTGGGTGAGAATTTGCCCGTATAGATGCCCCACAGCACAAGCCCGATGGCGAAGAAGCCAAGCCATGCACCGAACGCGGTTTTCAGAACGCGGTTCAGTTGTAGCGGGATCAGGTGGCCCCAGCCATTCATGCGGCAGATGATCCAGCAGGCGAATTGCATCCCGAACACCATCAGCGCGCCGGGCAGGATACCTGCCACAAACAGCTCAGAGATTGGCAGATTCATCAGGAACCCGTAGACGATGAAGATAATTGACGGGGGAATGATGATCCCCACCGTGCCGCCCGCCGCAGCGGTCGCGGCGCTGAACCGTTCGTCATAGCCGCCCTTGACCATTTCAGGGTGCAGCATCGAGCCAATAGTGGCCGTCGTGGCCGAGTTCGACCCCGAGATCGCCGCGAACAGCCCGCAGGCCCCCAGCGATGCCATCGCCAAACCGCCGCGTATCCAGCCCAGACAGGCATAGGCAAAATCGCTGAGCCTGCGCGCAATGCCCGATTTGTTGATAAGGTCCCCGGTCAGGATGAACAGGGGCATCGCCAGCAGGGCAAAGCCTTTGTTGAACACGTTCAGCAGTTCAGCGCCCATATTGTCCAGTGTCAGGCCGAGGACAAAGGAACAGCCAATGACCCAGTAGCCGATCACCAGCAGAACCGGTACGCCCAGCATGAACAGGAAGGTGACCCCAAGCGAGATCAGTGTGACCATGGTTCCATCTGTCATCAGTCTGCTCCGATCACGGCCTGCTTGATCAGCGGCTCGCCTGTTTTCCAGTTGCGCAGATCGTCGGCAAGGTTTTGAAACACGCGCCCGACCATCAGGAAGAAGGACAGTGGCGCAGCCAGCAGGAACCACCACTGCATGATATTGTCGGTGCCCAGAACGATCTGGAAGTTAGACGCCGAGAGCGCCACCAACCGGGTCGTGGTCACGATGACGATCACCGCAAAGATGAACCACAGCACCGCATCCAGGATCAGACAGGCCAGTTGCCCGCCGCGCGGCATGGCCGTGCGAAACTCGCTAAAGCTCAGATGCGTGCGCAGGCGGACGTTGTAGGAGGCTCCGAACCAGGCCATCACCATGAACAGCAGCGGAGGGATCGTGGTCGACCACGGCTCTTGGTCGTTGAACACGAACCTGTCGATCACACCCCAAAAGATGATCAGGGCAATCGCGAGGTAGGAATAGACCATCACCGACCGTTCGAAATGACGTTCGACAAAGGGAACTGCCCGATAGATCAGCATGATCACGAACCCGCCGATGGCCGAGACAATTGCCCCCAAAACCCATGCGGCATCGGATTCCAATGCGGATTGAATCTCGAACGAATCCTGGCTGAGAAAAGCGCTGAAAATCGCGCCGATATCTGCCCAAAACGACATGTACCCCGTCCTCCCAGTCGGTGTGTTTTTTGGAACCGGCCCGCGTGGGGCCGGTTCGCATCAGCTTATCAGGCCTGGCCCATCCACCAGCGGCGCGGCTCGACATTCTCGGGCAGCATATCTGCCGGGATCTCTCGCGCGATGTCGTAGATCTCCTGATAGGTGTCGATGCCACCGGCCCATTTATTCAGACGCTCACGCCACTGCGCCCACGGCTCGGGGTTGAAGTTGGGGGCACACATCTCTTCGGCCAGTTTGATCTGATCATCCGGCAGGAAGGCCGCGCGCACGCCGTTTTCGGCAAAGATCGTGCCCGGCAGTTGCGGGTCCGAGAAGCCAACGGTGTTCAACAGCGCCGCCTCGTTTGCGCCCTGAATCAGCGCCTGAGTGAAGTATGAGGACTCCATCACGGCATCCTGCAACTCGCCGCCCAGACTGTCGAAGACCTTGGCCGACATCGAGGTATGCTCGGTCCCGCAGAAGAACTTCAGGTTCACCGACTGCGATACCACTGGTGCCATGTTGGCATAGGCCACAGCCGAGGCCCATGTTTCGGCCCCATCGATCAGACCGGTTTTCAGCGCGTCCAGCGTTTCTTCCCACGCCACCGGAACCGGGTTCAGGTTCAAAAGCTGCATGGCGATCCGGCCCAGCTGAGTGCCCGTCACGCGGTTCTTGGTGCCGAACAGTTCCTCCAGCTTGGTGACAGTTGGCTTGTCGGCAAAGGTTGATCCCATTTGCAGACCGCGCAACTCGCAATGGGTGAACAGGAACTTCAGCCCGTGCCGTTTTTCCAGCGGGTCGCGCAGGATGCGCTGGCTGGCGGGGCTGTAGAAGAAGTGATACTGCGCCGCGCGGCTGGGGAACATATAAGCATAGTCCAGCACGTTCAGATAAGGCGCACCACCGGCCGAGTTCTGGGTCGAAGCCGCATAGATATCGACAATGCCCTGCTGGGTTTTCTCGACACAGCTTAGCTGTCCGCAGATCTGGTTGTCGCCGATGAACTCGATGCGAATCTCACCATCTGTGCGTTCTTCCAGGTCACGGGCGAATTCGATGGCCCCGGCGCGCTCGATCAGAAGGTTGCGGGTATTGAAGCCCGACGCACCAAATTTCAGCGTATGTTTCGGCTCTTTCGAGAAGCGTTTTTCGTAATTTGATTCAGCGGCCTGCGCCAAATTCGCCAGACTCATCGCGCCGCCGAACCCGCCTGCCGCAAGCAGCGTCGAGCTCATGCCATAGCGTCCGGCCACGCGGAAGAAATCCCGCCGTGAAATCCCGCTTAGTTTCTTACCGATCTCCATTGCTTACCTCCCTGATCGCAATTATTGAGACGTTTTGTATCAAAAAATGCTAGTATAATTCCTGCATCTTGCATAGAGTTTTTTTCAACGACGTTGGAAGGAGGCGATCATGGAAGTGGATTATGCGATTGTCGGAGCAGGGTCTTCGGGCTGTGTCATCGCCAATCGGCTCAGCGCCGATCCCAATACCAAGGTCGCCCTTCTGGAAGCCGGTGGGCCGGATACCAACCCGTGGATTCACATCCCGGTCGGCTATTTCAAAACCATGCACAACCCGTCGGTCGATTGGTGCTATCGGACCGAACCCGACCCCGGCCTGAACGGCAGAAGCATTGATTGGCCGCGCGGGAAAGTGCTGGGCGGATCATCCTCGCTGAACGGGCTATTGTATGTGCGCGGACAGAAAGAAGATTACGACCGCTGGCGCCAGATGGGGAATATCGGCTGGGGTTGGGACGACGTGCTGCCCCTGTTCAAACGCTGCGAGGATCAGGAACGGGGCGAGGACGAATTCCACGGAGTCGGCGGGCCCTTGTCCGTGTCGAACATGCGCATCCAACGCCCGATCTGCGACGCCTGGGTCGCGGCGGCGCAGGCTGCGGGCTATCCGTTCAACGCCGATTACAATGGGGCCGAACAAGAAGGGGTCGGCTATTTCCAACTGACAACACGCAATGGCCGACGGTGCAGCGCGGCTGTGGCCTACCTCAAACCTATCCGCAATCGCGACAACCTGAACATCATCACCCATGCCCTGGTGACAAAGATCGAACTGGACGGGAAACAGGCGACCGGAGTGGTCTATCAGGACCGGTCCGGCGAAACCAAGACGTTGAAGGTACGTCGCGAGATCATTCTGTCCGGCGGCGCGATCAACTCGCCACAAATCCTGATGTTGTCCGGGATCGGAGACCCTGATCACCTGAAAGCCAATGGCATTGAACCGACCCACGCCTTACCTGCTGTCGGCAAAGGGCTACAGGATCACCTGCAGGCCCGTCTGGTGTTCAAATGCAACGAACCCACGTTGAATGATGAGGTGCGCAGCCTGTTCAATCAGGCGCGCATCGCGCTGAAATATGCGCTGTTCCGCGCAGGTCCAATGACAATGGCGGCCAGCCTGGCGACCGGCTTCCTGAAAACCCGCCCGAATGTACAGACGCCGGATATTCAATTCCATGTTCAGCCATGGTCTGCCGACAGCCCCGGCGAAGGCGTACATCCGTTTTCCGCCTTCACCATGTCGGTCTGCCAGCTTCGCCCCGAAAGCCGGGGAGAGCTGCAATTGGATGGTCCCGACCCGTCCAAATACGTGAAGATCATCCCCAACTACCTTTCAACGGAAACCGATTGCCGAACCATCGTCGCCGGCGTGAACATCGCGCGCAAGATCGCCACCCACAACCCGCTGGCCTCGAAAATCTCCGAGGAATTCCGGCCAACATCGGACCTGTCTTGCGACGACTATGAAGGCACGTTGGATTGGGCACGGTCGAACTCGGTTTCGATCTATCACCCCACTGGAACCTGCGCGATGGGCACCTCGGAAAACGCGGTTGTGGATCCGGAACTGAAGGTGAAGGGGATCGATAACCTGCGCGTTGCCGATTGCTCGATCATGCCGGAAATCGTCAGCGGGAACACCAATGCGCCCGCGATCATGATTGGCGAGAAGGCAAGTGATCTGCTGACCGAGCGCAGTTGAACCAAGCGACAGTGCCAATCCGCGCCATTCACCTCGCTTGCCCTGATGCACCACCTGATGCAAACTGATCTGCGGAGGAGGGATGTGCCATGACATCCAAAACCGCAGGATCCACACCACCGGACAATCTGGCGCCGCAGCAGCCAGCCGCGCCCAAGATCAACAAGGTGACAGCAGATGACATCACCGCATCTCTGAAAGCCGGGTTTTCCGACTTTCTGGCGCGCCCTTTCATGAGCGGTTTTTTCGGCCTGTTCTATGCAGTCTTCGGCATCCTGCTGGTTTGGTGCCTGATCTGGCTGGGAAAAATCTGGATGATCATCCCCGCCATTGTCGGCTTTCCGCTTGTTGCGCCGTTTGCTGCCGCGGGCCTGTATGAAATGTCCCGTCGCTTGCAAAAGGGCCAGAGATTCGGCTGGTCAGACATCCTGACTGTCATGGCCAATCAGCGCAAACGCGAGATGGGCTGGATGGCCTTTGTCACCCTGTTCATCTTCTGGGTCTGGATTTACCAGGTTCGGCTTTGGCTTGCGATCATACTGCAGAATGCGTCTTTCTCGGATTTCGACGGGTTTTTGAACACCGTTTTCTTCACGCCGCAGGGCTGGACCTTCCTTGCTGTCGGCACCTGCATAGGCGCGTTGCTGTCAGCTGTGCTGTTTGCGGTGACTGTCGTTGCCATGCCCATGCTGCTGGACCGGGAAATCAATTTCGTGTCGGCGATGCTCACGTCCATTCGGGTCGTCAACGAAAGCCCGGTGGTCATGCTGGGCTGGGCGGCGATCATCTCGGTCACGATGTTGCTGTCGATGGCTCCGGCGTTTCTGGGCCTGATCTTCACCCTGCCGATCCTTGGGCACACCACATGGCACCTGTATCAGCGGGCGGTGACACCGGCGGAGGGGTGATCCATCCCAACCCGGATCAGCAAGATCACCTCTATTCCCGGCGCTGCGGTGCTTTGAACAAATCCTTGCGAAGGGTCATCAACGCGCCGGGGTCGATTTTGGCCTGAATAACAGTTGTTTCCCCCGAGGCTATTGCCTGTTGTAACGCAGGCCCCATGCCACCGGGGCCATCGACCCAGATGCCTTTGCCGCCGCAAAGTTCCGCGAATTTGTTAAAGCGGGGCGACTGGATTTCGGCCCCCAACAGACGTCCGCCATAGAACTCCTGCTGATAGGCTTTCTCGGCCCCCCATGCCTCATTATCCAGAACCACGATCACGATGGGCAGATTGTGTGAGATGGCGGTCTGGATTTCGATCATCGTATACCCCACCGCACCGTCGCCCATGACGGCAACAACGGGCCGGTCGGGGGCTGCGGCCTTGGCCCCGATGGCGGCGGGCAGGCCAAAGCCAACCAATCCGAAATCCAAAGGGGTGATCAGCGACAAAGGCTCATAATGCGCCAGACGGTCCGCGGCTTGAAGGCAGGTGTTACCGGTGTCCAGCGTGACGATGGCGTTTTCGGGCAGCGCGTCGCGCAGCTCGCCCAAGGCACGGCGGGGATGCATGGGCAGGGTCTCGATTGCTGCTTCCTCGGCGCGCTCGGCCCGAAGGGTCTCCATGTCGGCACGAAACGCATCACGCCATGGATCGCAATCAGGTTTAGCGGCCGCATCGGTCAGCACCTCGGCAGTCAGGCGCGCATCCCCCTGGGCCGCAATTTCAGCCGGGAAATAGCGCCCCACCGCAGATCCGTCGATATCCACATGGGCGATCCGCGTCTCGGCCCCCACATAATCGTTTGAATGAAAGGTCGAGTTGAACCCCAGCCGTGCCCCAAGCACGACCATCACATCCGCCTCTTTCGTCAACCGGCTGGCCACCCGGTTGCCACGCGGCCCGGCCTGCCCCGCAAACCACGGGTGTCCGTGGCGCATCACGTCGGCATGGCCGGTTGATGCAACCACCGGCACCTCAAGTGTCTCGGCCAAAGCGGTCAGCGCGTCTCGCCCGGCGCTCCATTTGAAGCCACCGCCGGCAAAAATCACCGGGCGTTTGGCTTCACCCAGAAGCGCGGCGATGGCGGCAACATCTTCGGAGGCCGCAGGACCGGGCCGGGCGATGTTAACTGACACCGGGTCAACCGCAAGCACCTCAGCCGCAAACAGGTCGCGCGGCACATGCAGCACGACCGGCCCACGACGGCCCGAATTTGCCAGCCGTATTGCATCTTCCAGCATCGGGACCAGACGCGACCGGTCCGTGACCATGACCGAGCGTTTGCAGATCGGGGCAAACAGCGCCACCTGATCAACCTCCTGAAACGTGTCTTTGGCTTGATCGGCCCGCGTGATCGCGCCTGCGATGACCACCAGCGGGGAATAGGCCAGATGCGCCTCGGCCACGGCGGTGACGATATTGACCACACCCGGCCCGGCCTGCGCGCCTAGAACAACACCGGGCTTGCCGGTCATCCGCGCCCAGGCATCGGCCATATGCCCCGCCGCCCGTTCATCGCGCGCACCGACATACGCGACCTCGCCCCCCTGATACATCGCGTCATACAGTTCGAGCATCGAGCCGCCCAGCAGGCCGAACACGGTGTCGATCCCATTGGCCTTGAGCACGCGATAGACGGCCTCGCCGCCGGTGATTTTGGTCATGGTCTAGTCCTCGGATCGGGGTCTCAGGTTTTGTGGGTCAAACAGGGCGTCGTCATGCACGGTCACGGGGATGGCACGGTTCAGGATTTGCACGCTGAGGCCATCGCGCGGGGTGCCTTTGCGCACGAACAGCCAGCCCAGCGACTTGCCCACCGTATAGCCATACCCGCCCGAGGTGGTCAGACCAACGGGCATGCCATTCAACAACACAGGCTCGCCGCCATGAATGTCGATGCCGTCGGCACGGAGTTCCGCATAGAAGAGCTGCCAGTCCGGATCACGGGCCAAAAGGGCATCCTTGCCGATGAAATCGCGACCTTCGGCGCGGACAAAGCGGTCAAGGCCGACGTCGAACGGACCGACATCCGTGGTCAGCTCGCCGCTGGCGCGATAGGCTTTCTCCATCCGCATCCCGTTGAACGCGTAAGAACCCAGATCGACCAGCCCGTGCGTGGCACCAGCCTCAAACAGCGCATCATAGAGCGCACCGATCCGGTCCAGCGGCACGTGCAACTCCCACCCGAGCTCACCCACAAAAGACACCCGCAGCGCATAGCAGGGGATGCCTGCAACGGTGATCTCTTGCCCCGACAGCCAGGGAAAGGCAGCGTTGCCGAGGTCAGCCTCGGTCAGTTCCGACATGATCCGGCGTGACGCCGGGCCGGACAGGGACAGCATCCCCCAATCGGCGCTGCGATTGACCATCTGCACGTCTTCACCGGGTCGGATATGGGATTTGATCCAGTCAAAATCCGGGTTCGCCCGCGCGATGGCGGAACCGGTGAAATAGCGACCATTGGCGATGCGCCAGATGGTGATTTCGGTCTCGAACCTGCCCTTCGGAGTCAACAGGTGGTTCAGGCTCATCCGCCCGTCTGTGGCGGGGATTTTGTTGGCCGACAGCCGGTCGAGCAAGGCGCCCGCATCCTTGCCGGTGATCTCGAACTGGGCAAAGGCGCAGAGGTCGATCACACCAGCGGCGGTACGAGTCGCTTTGGCCTCGGCCATGGCGTTTTGGTGCCAGGTCTGGTGGCCCCAGCCGATCTGCTCGACCTCACCCACCGCACCGAAATAGCGCGGGCGTTCCCAGCCAGCGACCTCGCCAAACACCGCGCCCTTGGCGGCCAGCCGGTCATAAAGCGGATGGCGGTTCAGCGGGCGCAGGCTGTCGAACTGCTTGCCGGGGCAGGGCGTGTCATGGCGGCGCATGAACTCGTCCTTGGTGCGCTCGACGATGAAATTGTCGGTGCTGAAGTCGCCATAGCGGCGCGGGTCCATCCCACGGGTGTTGATCTGGGTTTCGCCATGCACCATCCAGTCGGCCAGCACCTTGCCAGCCCCACCGCCCCATGCGAGCCCGATGGAAGACCCGCAGGACAGCCAGACATTTGGCGCACCCGACGGCCCCACCAGCATCCCGCCATCCGGCGTATGGGTGATCGCCCCGCGCACCACGCGCCTGATCCCCAGTTCGGCCAGCACGGGCATCTTATCGAGCGCCACCATCAGAAAATCGCCAATCGAGTCGTAATCGACCTCGAACAGCTCATTCTCCGCTGCCCATGGCG
This sequence comes from Ruegeria sp. C12, assembly GCF_056537745.1. Lineage (NCBI taxonomy): Bacteria > Pseudomonadati > Pseudomonadota > Alphaproteobacteria > Rhodobacterales > Roseobacteraceae > Ruegeria > Ruegeria sp. C12. Next base: position 111,790 of record NZ_JBQFSA010000001.1, on the reverse strand, counting down.
CGCCTTGCGGCATTTCCCAGACCGTAGGGCAGACATGGCCTTCGTAAATCCCGATCAGGCCCGATTTCTGCTCCTGCCGGATATAACCGCCAAAGGCATTGTCGCGCATGACGGGCAGTTCGGAACGGTCCTGAAATTCGGGCACCGTATCCGTGACCAGATAATGATGCAGGCAAGACACCGACGGGATTTTCAGCCCGAACCATTCCCCCACCTGATTGGCGTACGAGCCTGCGGCGATCACCACATGCTGGGCGAGAACATCACCCTTTTCCGTCGCCAGACGCCACATATCACCCTTGCGCGATGCGCCGGTGACGCGGGTATGCCGCTCGATCCTGGCCCCACGCGCGCGGGAGGCGGCGGCCAGCGCCATGGTGACACCGGATGGGTCGATATGGCCGTCTTCAAAGGTCTGCACGGCGGCCTTGATGTCAGAGGTCCGGTAGAAGGGGTTGCCTTTGGCCACTTCCTCGGGCCCGACCAGTTCCATCGGCAGGTCCAGCAGCCTGCCGACCCCCATAATCGACTTCATCCAGTCGACCTCATCATCGGTGGTGGCGATCCGGAAGCCGCCGACCTGATGCCAGCCGATGCTCTGGCCGGTCTCTGCCTCGACGCGCTTGTAGGTCTCGATCGAGGTCTTGTTGATCCAGCCCGCGATCCGACTGCCGACCGCATGGGCGATCTGGCCCGCCGCATGCCATGTGGAACCGGAAGTCAGTTCTGCCTTTTCGAACAGGATCGTGTCGGTCCAGCCGTTTTCGGCCAGTTGAAACTGGGCGGCGACGCCCATGATCCCGCCGCCGATGATCGCGACCTGAGTGGTGCGGGTCGTATCACTCATTGGAATGCCTCTTTGGCGGGTTTCGGGGCGGCGCGGGCGGTAAAGCGGGTGCAGGCGATTTCCACCTCCACCGCCCATGTGCCATCTGCGGAGGAAGATTTTTCGTCGAAAAATCTCGGCGCGCCCGAGATCATTGCCAGCGCAACAGATCGGCCGAACCGGTAACTCCACGCGGCAGAGGTGATCTGGCCCGCGACCTTCCCTTCGAAATAGACAGGCTCGTCATGGATCGGGATCGCATCCGGGTCATCGAATAACAGCGAAACGATCCGGCGTGCGGGTGTGTGATCCCGCAACGCCTCTTCGCCCACAAACCCGGTGCCCATGGCGCAGAATGCGTCCAGACCGGCCTCGTGCGGGGTGGTGCCGGGGGTCAGCTCGTGCCCGAAAGCGCGGAACCCGCTTTCGATGCGAAGGCTGCCGCTGGCGTAAAGACCCGCATGGCTGGCCCCGGCAGCTACCAGCGCCTCATACGCGGCCATGGCCATGTCGGCCTGGATATAAAGCTCGTACCCCTCTTCGCCGGTAAAGCTCAGCCGCCCCGCCCAACCGCGTGCAAGGCCGATTTCGACCGGCGCGAAGTGAAAGCGCTTCAGATCAGGGACCGGCATGTTCGAGGTTGCTTGCAACACGGAGCGCGCCCGTGCCCCGGCCAGTCCCAAAATGGCATACCCGCTGGTCACATCGATGAATTCCACCCGGAAATCGCCCCGTGTCTCGCGCATACGCTTGAGGACGCGCACGACCTCGCCCGTGCCGGTGATCAGCAGATAGGTCTCGGGGCCGTGGCGCTGAACGGTCAGATCGCTTTCCACCCCGCCGCGTGCGTTCAGGATTTGGCTGTAGGCGATGCGCCCGTCGGGCATATCCATCTGCGCCGCGCAGAGACGGTTCAGAAAGGCGTAAGCGTCCGGCCCCTGTACCATGATCTTGCCAAAGGCGGATTGATCCAGAATGGCGGCACCGTTGCGGCAGGCCTCGGCCTCGGCCCCGACCTGATCGCGCCACGCGGGCACACCGAATGTCAAAGGCAGATGCGCGGCCTTGCCGCCGAAATGCACGGCGCGTTCCCAGCCGCCGCGCGATTCAAACTGTGCCCCCGCAGCCACCAGACCGGCGTGAATGGGGGACCGGCGCTGACCGCGGGCGCTGTCCATGGCCCGACCCGGATAGGGGTTGTCGTAATGGCGGCCCAGCACCTCGGGGATGCGGGCCTCCAACGCGCCCAGCACGTTCATTTCGGGGCTGAAGCGGCGAATATCGGCCTCGTTCAACTCCATTGTCGGCTCGCCTGCGATGATCCATTCGGCCATCGCCTTGCCCGCACCTCCGGCAAGGGCAATGCCGGTCGAGTTCATGCCACCCAGCAGGAACAGGCCCGACACCTCGGGGCTTTCGCCCAGCATGAACTGGCTGTCGAGGGTAAAGCTTTCAGGCCCGTTCAGCAGCATCCGCACCTCGGCCCGCTCCAGCGCGGGAATCCGACGCAGGGCGTTCTCCATCATTGGCGTGAAGTGGTCCCAATCCTCGTCCAGCAGATCAAAGCTGAAACCCTCGGGCAAACGGTTCAGAGGCAGCCCCTTGGCGTTGGGTTCAAAGCAGCCCACCAACAGCCCCTCGACATCGTCGCGGGCATAAAGGAACGCGTCCTGATCGTTCAGCGTCGGCAGATGCGCCCCTTTGCCAAGCGCCTGCACCTCGGGCAGGGGTTTGGTCAGGATGTAGAAATGCTCGCAGGCATAAAGCGGCATATGGGCACCGGCCATCGCCGCCACCTCGCGGGACCAGAGGCCACAGGCGATCACCACCTCGTCGGCCTCGATCACATGGTCCCCCACCGCGACGCCCGAGATACGCCCGGCCTTTTTCCGCAAGCCGGTGAGGGCGGTATCCTCGAAAATCCGCACCCCCCGCGCCCGTGCGCCTTTCGACAGCGCCAGTGCTACGTCCGAGGGGTTCACCCGCCCATCTGCCGGGGACCAGACCGCGCCGATTACGTCATCGGTTTCAATCAGCGGCCACAGTTCTTTCGCGCGGGCGGCATCGACCACCTCGGCCTCAAGGCTAAAAGCACGGCCCAGCGAGACCTGCCGTTTGATATTGGTCAGCCGGTCCGGATTGGTGGCCAGCGTCAGCGATCCGGTCTGGGTCCAGCCGGTGGCTTGGCCGGTTTCACGCTCCAACTCCCTATAAAGATCAATCGAATAGTTGATGAGCCTGGTCAGCGTTGCCGAGGGCCGCAGGCGGCGCACCAGACCGGCGGCGTGCCACGTCGTGCCGCTGGTCAGTTTCGAGCGTTCGAGCACCACGATGTCCGTGCGCCCCTCGCGCGCCAGATGATAGGCGATGGAACAGCCGATAACGCCGCCACCGATCACAACCGTGCGGGCATGGGACGGCAGGGTCATGGCAGTACCCCGTCGCTGATCATATCGGACAGCGTGGCGCGAAACGCCTCCAGCGCCTCATCGATCATGTCCGGCTCATGCGCCGCCGAGGTGACACCGGACGTGTAGGACATCATTTCCACCCCGCGTGCCAGCAACCCGTCGCGGTAGGCTTTGACCGTCGATTTGGGCAAGCCGCGTATCTGAGCCGGGCCAAGACCGTCCAGAGAGTCTTGACCAAAGAACACATGAAAGACCGAGCTGTCGCCATAGGTAATCCCGGCAACGCCCAGATCTGACAGCACGGCATTCATGCCGTCCCGCATCCGTTCGGCCATCTCATCGGCCTTGGCCTGAGCCTCGCCACTGGCCAGCAACGGCATTGCGGCGCAGGCTGCGGCGGCCACCAGCGGTGAGGCATTGAACGTGCCCTTATGACTGACCGCCGGTGCGATGCCGTCGCGCATGGTTGCGTTGTTCATCAACTCCATGATCTCGACCCGGCCGCAGACCGCACCGCCCGGCAGGCCGCCGGTGACGATCTTGGCCAACGTTGTCAGGTCGGGCACGATGGCGTCTCGGGCCTGTCGCCCGCCGGGGGACCAGCGAAACCCGGTGATGATCTCATCAAAGATCAACACCACACCCGCCGCCCGCGCCACGTCGTGCAGTGCCCGCAATGTCGCGGTCGACAATGGAACCGATCCATAGTTCGCCCCGGACGCCTCGATGATGACCGTTCCGATACGATCATCTTGCAGCGCGTCTGCCATCGCGTCGGGGTTTGCCGCGCAGACATGGATCAACTCATTCACCGCCTCTGGTACGCCCAGCGACGCGGCATGATTTGTTCCCGGTTTTGCACCTTTGAGCGCGTGGTCGTGCCAGCCGTGGTAATGCCCATCCACACGCAGCACGTGGTCCTTGCCGGAATACGCGCGGCCCAGACGCAAGGCGAGCATTGTCGCCTCGCTGCCAGACGCGGTGAACCTCGTACGCTCGGCGCAGGGGTATAACTGATTGACCCAATCGGCCCAGAGGATTTCAGCCTCGTGACAATCGGCGCTGAAGATCGACTGTCCGGCCTGCTGTCTGATCGCCTCGATGATCGCAGGATGACCATGGCCCAGCAGTTGGCTGGCGCTGCCCATCTTGAAATCGATATAGCGGCGGCCTTCACTGTCCCACTTCTCGGCCCCCTGCGCACGCTCGATGTAGACGGGATGCGGGTCGCGATAGCGCAATTCGTGGCTGACACCGCCCGGAAGGGCCGCGCGGGCGCGCTGGCTGAGGTCAGAATTCTTCATTCAGGTCGTCCGATTTGTGTCCGTGTCAGACGGATGTCAAAACTGCCTCGCAAGCTGCGGTCGATGTGATCGGGGATATGCGCCGGGAAGTGGCTGTTCAGGATCTCGCGCGCCCGTTCGCGGGCGACGTCGCCGATCCTTTGTCCGCCGTGTTCCTCCCAGTCACGCGGGGCCCGACGGTCGCCGATTTCGGGGTAGAAATAGTCCGACTTCATCCGGCTGAACGTGTGCATTTCGCCCAGATAATGACCCTCGCCCCGGCACACATCCGCAATGACATCTGCAGCGATGTTTTCCGGCGTGGCCTCGATCCCGCGAATGGTGCGCAGGATGTTGCCCAGCAGATCGTTGTCGCTGACATATGCGGCGTGGCTGACACCCAGAAGGCTCGACATCATGCCCGCCGCCTGCGTGACGATGTTCGACCCCGCATGGGCGGCCATGGTCACGGCCAGAGATTTCTCGGCACCGTATTGGGCGTCCAGCCGCTTGGCATCGGTGATCCCGGCGATCGAGCTGGTAGGCAAATCCCAGTGCCGCCCCATCTGCGCCGCCCCCGCCATCAGGATCGCCTGCTCGCCGCCGCCGCCACTCATGGATCCGGTGCGCAGATCAGCCACAAGCGGTTTGGGCGCAAAGATCGCCTTGACCTCGGGATCGACCAACCGCGCGAAAACCAGCCCGGCCAGAGTTTCCGCGACCGCCTGCACCAGCGACCCAGCAATCGTCGCCGGGCTGGTCGCCCCGGCCTGACCGGCGCTGATCAGTTGAACGGGAAAACCTGCCCTGATCGCAAGGTCCAACACCTGGCAGGCCTCTTCGGCGAAGCGCATCGGCGGGACCACGTGGCAGACCATGACGGTAAGAAACGGGCGGGCGCGAAATGCGGCCTCACTGCCTGCGATGCTGTAGCAAAGCTGGGCGATCTGGGCGACGTTCTGCGGTTCAGTGATCGAGATCGACACATGCTTGGACGTGCCCGCCAGACAGGCATAAGCGGTATTAAGGTCCATCACAGCGGGGTCCTCGATATCCCGCGCCACAACCGACCGGCTGAAATGATGGATATTGTCCATCTGATCCACGATCCGGGCCGCATCATAGAGGTCCTGCAACGTGGAATCGCGATACTCGTGCGTGTTAAGGTCGAACACCCCCGGAGCAGCCCCGCCGGTTGACATATGCACCCGCGATCCTTCGATTTTAAGGTCGCGGTCGGGGTGCTGGCCACACAGCGAGAACCCGCGTTGCGCCCCATCAATCGCCCAGCACACCAGATCGGGCGGAAACAGCAACCGCCCGTCACCCGTCCGCACACCGCCCGCCGCAACAACCTTGTCGATCATCGACGGGGTGGCCTGACTTAGACCAAGCGTTTCCAGCAATGCAAAGGCAGAGCTTTCGACCAACGCCACCTCATCCGGGGAAAGCGGTTTGAGACGACCGCCCATGACCCCCGGCCAGACAGGCAGAGAGCCTTCGCTTTGCAGGGTGTCCTTCAGCCGGTCTTTGCGACCTCGGCGGCGGCTGGGTTTGACCATCGACTCATGAAGTTTGCTTTTCGTCGAGATCAGGCTTTCATATCCGGAACACGTTTACAAAGGCAGCTTACTCAGCAATAGATGAGTAAAACTACTCTATAGGCCTGACATGAAACCGTCCCTTCCCGCCCTGCGCGCCTTTGAGGCCGCCGCCCGGCTGGGCAGTTTTCGCGCCGCGTCCGAAGCCTTGTCAGTCACCCCGACGGCGATCAGCCACCATATTCGCGGACTGGAAGATCAGCTTGGCACCAAGCTGTTCACGCGCAGCGGTCGGGATGTCACACTGACCGAAGACGGCGAACGGCTTGCAAACGCCGCCGCACAGGCCTTCGGGATATTGGACGAAGCGGTGCGCACGCTCCACCGCCGGTCCCGCAAAGTGGTCCGGCTGGCGGCCGGCCCGATTTTCACCGCGCGCTGGCTGATGCCAAAGATCAGCGATTTCTGGGCCTCTCACGCGGATATCGAGCTTGAGGTTCTGCCCACTTTCGAACCCGGAACAAGCGTGCGGGAAAACCTCGACATCGTGATCCGCTGGGACCGCATGGCCGAGACATCGGGTGACGCGATCAAGTTACTTGAGCTCAGCCCCGTCGCCATTGCGTCCAAGTCATTTCTTGACACCCACGGACCCATTGAGAACCCGAAAGACCTGCTGAATTTACCCCTGCTGCACCAAAGGAACCACTGGGGATGGCTGGATTGGTTCGCAGCCATGAACGTGCCCGTCCCAAACCGGCTGCGCGGTTCGATTTTCCAGGACGCAAACGCCCTGCTGCGCGGTGCTGCCGAGGGGCAAGGGATCGTGATCGGCTGGCTGCCGCTGATTGATCAGGACCTTGCCGAGGCACGGGTCGTTCGCCTTTTCGATGAAAGCATCCCCCCCACACATGCCTATTTCGTCGAGGTGCGCGGCAGCCGCCCCGTGAGGCGGGAGGTGCAGAAAGTCGTGGACTGGCTTGCGGGCTGATGTTTGCGGCTCGTAGCGCGTGCAATTGTGGTCGTCACACAAACCTGTTCACATAATTCTCCAGCATCTCCTGACGCCCTGAATGTGGTTCTGGGTTGATCCCATCCCGCAAGACTCGGGCGGCAATGTCATCGAGGCTGCTGTTCAACATAGCTTGCGCTGCGGGTGAACTCCAATTGGAATACCTGTCAGAAAGCGCAGCTTCCAAGCCCCCGTCTTCGATCATTACTGCAGCGGCCCTGAGACCTCGGGCGCAAATATCCATGCCACCGACATGCGCGGCGACAAGGTCTTCTGCATCAATCGACTGACGGCGGATTTTGGCGTCGAAATTCGTGCCGCCGGTTGTAAAGCCGCCCGCTTTCAGAATGTAGTAGTAGGCCAAGGCCACCTCGGGCGCGTTATTGGGGAATTGATCCGTGTCCCAACCCGACTGATAGTCGTTTCGGTTCATGTCGATGGACCCCAGCATACCCTCGGCCGCTGCAACTGCGATCTCGTGTTCAAAGCTATGACCGGCAAGGATTGCGTGTCCCTGTTCGAGGTTCAGCTTAACCTCGTCCTCCAACCCGTATTTCCGCAGAAACCCGATGCAGGTTGCAGCGTCATAGTCGTACTGGTGCTTGGACGGCTCCTGCGGTTTGGGTTCGACAAGAATGGCACCCTTGAAGCCGATCTTGTGTTTGTATTCCACGACCATGTTCAGAAACCGGCCCATATGGTCCAGTTCAGTCTTCAGGTCGGTATTCAGCAGGGTCTCATAGCCTTCGCGGCCACCCCAGAGGACATAGTTTTCGCCGCCCAGCTTGTGGGTTGCGTCCATGCACGATTTCACTGTTGCAGCCGCAAACGCGAACACGTCGGGATCGGGATTGGTGCTGGCCCCGGCCATCCAGCGTCGGTGGCTGAACATATTGGCCGTCCCCCACAGCAGTCGGGTGCCGGACGCCTGCATCTTTTCACCGATATAGTCGGTGATGTCTTCCAGCGTTCTCAGATTGTCGGCAAAATTGCCCTGTTCGGGCCGGATATCGGCGTCGTGCCAGCAAAAGAAGGGCTGGCCCAAAAGCTCGAACAATTCGAATGCGATATCCGCCTTCATACGGGCCCGGCCCATATCGTCCTGCGGATGCCAAGGGCGTTCGAACGTGGGACCACCAAAGGGGTCTCCGCCCTCCCACGCGAAAGAATGCCACCAGGCGACCGCAAATCGCAGATGATCTTCCATGCGTTTGCCCATGATCACCTCGTCCGGGTCGTAGTGGCGAAAGGCCAAGGGGTTTTTGCTGTCCGTACCCTCGAACTTGATCTGTTCGATCCCGTCGAAAAATCCGCTTTTCATTCCTGCCCCCTAGTCCGCCTTCTGACCGGGCTGTTTGCCCAGAATAATCATCGACAAAAGATCGTCATCAGTGACGTCTGCGATATCGACAGTTCCCACCAGTTTCCCGTTTTTCATCACCGAGGCGCGGTCGCACAGATCCATGACCGCGTGCACGTCGTGATCAATCAGGAAGATCCCGATGCCCTGCGCCTTGAGTTGATGGATCAGATCCGCGACCATCTGCGTTTCATGCGGGCCAAGCGCCGCGGTGGGTTCGTCCATGATCAGGATGCGGGCATTGAAATAGACGGCCCGTGCAATCGCCACAGACTGTCTTTGGCCGCCCGACAGCGCGGACACCGGATCGCTGAACTTCTGAAAATTCGGGTTAAGCTGCGCCATGATCTTGCGGCATTCAGCCTCCATGGCGGCGTCGTTGACCAGCCCAAAGGGCGTCGCCATCTCGCGCCCCAGAAACAGGTTCGACGTTGCATCCAGATTATCGGCCAGCGCGAGGGTCTGGTAGATGGTCTCGATATTATTCGCCCGCGCATCACGTGGGTTGTTGATCTCAACCGGATTGCCATCAATCAGGATCTCGCCATGATCCATTTGATAGGCACCCGAAAGCACCTTGATCAGCGTCGATTTCCCGGCCCCGTTATGGCCAAGCAAGCCAACGACTTCGCCGGGGTAAAGATCGACCGATACATGATCGACCGCCTTGATCCCCCCGAAGGAAATCGAAATGTCGCGCATTTCGACCAAGGGCGGCGCACCGGTTCCGCGAGCGGATGTTGAGGGCGTTTTCTGCGTGTCCTGAGCTTGCATCACTTTGCCCCCAGTCGCTTGCGGTAGACGATGTCGATATAGACGGCCAGCACAAGAACGCTGCCGACCACGATGTTCTGGAACGGCGCGTCAACGCCAACCATGGCCATGCCGGACTGAAGCGCCTGCATGATCAATGCGCCAAGGATCGCGCCGTATATGGTACCGATGCCACCGGACAAGGCGGTCCCGCCGATCACTGCCGCCGCGATGACCCTCAGTTCATCCAGCGTGCCGATGTCGTTCGAATGGTTCGCCAGCCGCGCCGAGGCAACCACGGCGGATACGGCGCACAGGAACCCCATCAGCGCAAAAATCTTCACGGTCAGCAGACGTGTGTTGATACCTGAAAGCTCTGCCGCGTCCGGGTTGCCGCCGGTGGCAAAGATATAGCGGCCGAACCGGGTTTTTCGGGCCACAACTGTTAGGGTGACCGCAACGATGATCAGGATGAGGACCGAGATCGGGATACCGTAGCCAACGACCAACCCTTCGGGCATCGTCTCTCCGCGTGCTTCGAACATGCGTTCCAGACGGCGCGTGGGAATGGCGTAGCTGTTGACAACGTATACATAGCCAAGGATCGCGACAGCGATGATCCCGGCCAGGGTGCTTTCAGCCCAGACGGGTTTGACAGGAAACCCGTGCGCGGATTTTGCGCGCCGTCCGCTCCACAAGGCCCAGATGGCGATTGCGGTGGCGAACAGCCCGAACAGCCAGCTTACCGTTGTGCCCAGGGTTCCATTTGTGCCGCCGAACATCAGGAAGGTGCTGTCCAGCGGGCCAATGGTCTGACCGCTGGTCAGGTACCAGGCCACGTTTCGCCAGACCAGAAAACCACCAAGGGTGACAATAAAGGCCGGGATCGTGAGATAGCCGACCAACCAGCCGTGAAATGCACCGATCAGCGTGCCCGCGAACAGACCGATCACTATGGTAATCGCCCAGGTTGCCGGGTTGTTCAAACCCATCCCCAGCATGTGCGGCAGCAGTTCGGTCTGCGTCATTGCCATAACCGCCGAGGTTGTAGCCAGCAACGCCCCCACCGACAGGTCGATATGCCGCGTGACGATGATGAACACCATCCCGCAGGCCATGATGGCCACTGAAACCGTCTGGATGGACAGGTTGAACAGGTTGCGCGGGGTCAGGAACCGTCCGTCGGTGACGATGTTGAACCCGATGCACAGGATGACAAACGCGCCGATCATGCCCAAAAGCCGCATATCCAGTTCCAGTTGCTGGAACAGGCTGGGTTTTGCCTTTTCAGGTATCGGCTGAGACGAAGTTTCGGTCATTTCCGATCTTTCATTTTCAGCAAGTACCCCCGGCCCAAACAGGGCCAGGGGCTGAGTGGTTTAGTTACAGGGGGCAGGTCCGTTTTCGACGCCCTGACACAGCGCTTCCTGCGAAATCCAGCCCGCATCCACGACAACGGACAGGTTATCCTTGGTAATCGGGACCGGAGCAAGGAAGACCGAGTTCATCTCGGTGCCGCCCGGCGATGTCCAGCTGACCACACCATCCACGTCTGCAGGGCTTGTGCCACTACTCAGCGCAACCGCAATTTCACCGGCGGCTTTGCCCAGTTCACGGGCATCCTTCCAGACCGAGACAGTCTGTGTTCCAAGTGCAACCCGGTTCAGCGCTGCATGATCGCCGTCCTGCCCGGATACCGGAATACCCTCCATGCCCTGCGCCGTCAGCGCCGCGACAACACCGCCTGCTGTGCCGTCATTCGACGCAACAACCGCGTCCACGTTGTTTTCATTGGCCGTCAGGATCTGTTCCATGTTGCGCTGCGCATTCGCAGGTAACCAGCCGTCGGTATAGGCCTCACCAACGATGACGATGTCACCGCTGTCCACCGCCGCACCTATGACCTCTTGCTGACCGCCCCGCAGGAAATCGGCGTTTGGATCGGTGGGGGACCCCTTGATCATCACGTAATTGCCCTTGGGCATGGCATCAAAGACGGCGCGGGCCTGCATGCGGCCGACCTCGACATTGTCGAAGGTCAGGTAAAAGGCCCGGTCATCCTCGATCAGACGGTCATAGGCAATCACCGGGATACCTTCGTCAGCCGCAGCCTGAACCGCCGGCCCGATGGCCTGCGCGTCTTGCGCCAGAATGATCAACGCGTCCACGCCCTGTGCGATCAGGCTTTCAATATCCGAAAGCTGCTTGGCGGATGACGACTGCGCATCAGATGAGATGTATTCAGCACCACCCGCTTCCAGCGCTGATTTGATGGCTGCTTCGTCCGTCTTCCATCGCTCTTCCTGAAAGTTGGACCAGCTTACGCCGACCACCGGCTCTGCGAAGGCAGCAGAAGCCAACAAGGTGGCCGCAGCCGAGAAGCTGAGAATTCTTTTCATGATTTCCTCCCATTTGCCGAGCCATCGAATCTCGATTCGCGGCTCTCACAATTTTGAATACCATATTTATTTCAGTCGGTAAAATATTTACTCTACAAGAAAGCGGCAATTTCAAATAGATTGGGCCAACGGCAAGATTCGCGAGGATAAGATGCTGAAAAGCAAAGCCTCTCTGGTTTCATTGGAGCAAAGAAACACAACCCGTCTGCGGGTGTTGGAGCATATTCGAGCGCAAGGATCCGTCTCGCGGATCGATATAGCATCCGCTTTGCAAACCAGCCCGGCCACCGTCACCGCAGCAACAGCCGATCTTATTTCCGCCGGGTTGATCAAGGAAACCGAAGGCGAGGCGCAGCCCGGTTCCGGCAAAAGAGGCAGGCCCAGGGTTTTGCTGCAACTGGACGGGCAATCCCACCTTGTGGCGGGTCTGAAAGTCGCGCGGCAAGTGATTTCAGTTATTCTGGTCGACTTTGAAGGCAACGAAGTAACATCGCACAAACAGCCGCTGGAACACGCCCGAATGACACCGGCGGAATTCGTAGAGGCAGTGTGCAAAGCCCTTCGGGAAACCTGCAGGCAGATTGGAGGCACGCTCGACAATCTGGCCGGTGTTTCCATTGGCGTGGCAGGTCTTGTCGATGCAAAACGGAACTTTGTGCACTGGTCGTCTTCGATCACCGACCGGAACATTGATTTCAATCTATTGCTGTCGAAGGAAATCCCCTGCCCGGTCTTTGTGGACAACGACGCCAATCTTGTCGCCAAAGCCGAACAGCTGTTTGGGCTGGGCAAGGGGCTGAAAAACTTTCTGGTTGTGACGATCGAGCATGGTGTCGGTCTGGGAATTGTTCTGGACGGAAAACTCTACCGCGGAGAACGCGGCTGCGGTGCGGAATTCGGTCACACCAAGGTTCACCTCGACGGGGCGCTGTGCCAATGCGGCCAACGTGGATGTCTTGAGGCTTATGTCGGGGATTATGCCCTGATACGCGAAATGACCGTGACAGGCCACGACAGTGAGATGGAGAGCGTGTCCGACATCTATGATCGCGCCAGTTCCGGGGATGAAAGGGCTGCGTCGGTGCTTGCCCGCGCTGGTCAGATGTTCGGCCTTGGGGTGTCAAATCTGATCAACCTGTATGACCCTGAATGTATCATCGTGTCCGGCACCCAAATGAGCTTTGAACATCTCTGCTCAGACCAGGTGATGAACCGCATCCGAAACGGCGTTGTCAGTGTCGATGCCCCCCTGCCGGAACTCAAAGTCCACGATTGGGGCGATCTGATGTGGGCCAAGGGCGCAGCCGCCTATGGGATCGAACAAATCTCAATCCTCAAAGTGCAGGAGCTTACGGCCCATGCGTCCTGAACCGCTGGTCTTTTTGGTTCTGGCCAGTGGGGCTTACGCCGAGGTGCCTTCCCCTGAATTCCAGCGCATCGACGTCCCGGCCCATGTCTACGATGGCGGATGGGAGCATTTTGTCGGCGGCGGCGTCGCGGTTTTCGATTGCAACGGTGACACGCTGCCCGAGTTGTTTGTTGCAGGTGGATCAAATCGATCCCAAATGTTCAAGAATACCTCAGGCGACACGATTTCCTTTCGGGCCGAAACACCCGATCAGTTGTCGCTGACCGGGGTTTCCGGTGCTTATCCCTTGGACGTTGACAGCGACGGCTTGATGGATCTGGCAATTCTGCGCGTTGGCGCAGACCTGCTTTTGCAAGGCCTGCCAGATTGCCAGTTCAAGCCCTTTGACAACCTTGGTTTTCTGTCCGCCGACCACTGGACCACCGGCTTCTCGGCCACTTGGGAAGACGGGCAAGACTTGCCCACTTTGGCCTTTGGAACCTATGTTGATCGATCCGATCCGGACGGTCCGTTCGAGGCCTGCGGGCCGACCCTGCTCTATCGACCCGAAGGGCACAGCTACGGGCAACCGCAACATCTTGAACCCGGCTATTGTTCCCTGTCCATACTGTTCTCGGATTGGGCACGAACGGGGCGTGCGGATCTTCGTGTCAGCAATGACCGCCACTATTATGTGCGCAACGGGCAAGAGCAGCTTTGGGCCATGGAACCGGTGCCCCGCCTGTACACGCCCGAGGACGGCTGGATGCCCTATTCGATCTGGGGCATGGGGATCGCCTCGCGCGATCTGACGGGGGACGGCTTTCCCGAGGTTTACCTGACCTCCATGGGCGATCAGAAGCTGCAGGTGTTTGACCCAACCGCCCAAGGCCCAACGTGGCGCGATGCCACTTATGACAAGGGAACGACGGCCCACAGACCTCATGTCGGCGATGATGGCAGGCCGTCGACCGGGTGGCACGCGCAGTTTGGCGACGTCAACAACGACGGCCGCGACGACATTTTCGTTGCCAAGGGCAATGTAGAACAAATGCCGGATGCCGCTTTGAACGATCCCAACAACCTGCTTGTGCAGACACCCCATGGGCAATTCGCTGAGACCTCGGCTGAGGCGGGCGTTGCTTCAATGGCAAAGTCCCGCGGTGCGGCAGTTGCCGATCTGAACAATGACGGGCGGCTTGATCTGGTGGTCGTCAATCGAGGCTCGGAACTGGAAGTCAGCCAGAACATTTCGCGCGCTGGCTACTGGCTGTTGCTTGGCGTTTCTCAGGATATATCCAACCGCTTTGCAGTTGGTGGATTTGTCGAAATAAAAACTCCGGCAGGGGTTCAAACCCGCGAAATAACGATTGGTGGCGGTCATGCAGGGGGCATCGCAGGGTTCCATCATTTTGGTCTGGGCAATGAAAGCGACGCGCAAGTTCGAGTCATTTGGCCAGACGGAAAAACGGGCGAATGGCAGAGGGTCAGCGCCAACCAAATCGTCCGGATTTCCCGTTGATCATTGATCCACTGGCAGGCCACTTGGAACTTGAGAGGGCACCCCCAACCGCTTTGCCGGGTCTTCAAGACTTGCCAGAAAACTGAGAAGAGCGTCGATCTCCTGATCTGTCAGAGATTGCGGCGGCAGGCTGTTGCTTTCCGCGATCTCGCCTATGTGTTGCCGATCCAATAGCGGGCTCTGATCATCAGCACCGGGGAATTCCGGCAACAGGGCCATTTCAATCGTGTAGTTCTGCAAAGATGCAACCGGGTCCAAATGGTGGCGCACCATATCCTCGAGCCGGGCGAAGGCACCGTTATGTCCGTAGGGCGCGGTCAATGTCACGTTGCGCAGCGATGGCGTGCGAAACGCAAATGCATCTTCCGGGTTACCTGTGACGCGAAAACGCCCATCATCGCGCACATGACTTTCAAACCGCGCGGATTTTCCCGGCCCGATCTGCGGCACTGCAATCGAATGGAAGCCGTGATCTGTCTGGAACCAACCTGAATGGCAGGTACTGCACCCGGCCTTGCCATAGAACAGGCCCATGCCGATTTCGGCGTCTTCCGGCAATTCACCTTCGCCTCTCATCGCACGGTCAAAGGGGCTGTTATCCGCGCGCCACTCGAACGCGATGAAATCTGCAATCGCGTTGGCAATGGCAGTAAACGTAATCTCGGCATCCGGGGCGATGTCGCCAAACCTCTGCCGGTATTCCGGAATGGCCGCAACACGGGCGGCTATCAAATCCCACGCGCCGTCTTGCTGGGTCAAAAGACCCAGTCGAACCGCCTTGCTGACATCATTTTCCGAGTAATGACCCGCCATTTCATCTGGCGAAAGCACCGGGAACATGGCTTGCGCCGCCAAGGCGGATTGAAAGCCGGGCCGCATATGCGTGCCCAGCGGCGTTCTGATCCCGTTCGGTTGCGTGGGGTCCGCCTCAAGCCGCCCATCGTGGAAAAACGTTGTAAACTCCGTCGCGCCGAGGTTCCAAAGCCCCGGTGAGTTTCTGGGAATACGTTGCTCAGGCGTGTTCTCGGGATCCAGCCTGCGTTCGGGACCCAGACCAAGCCCCCCTTCCCCGGTGCCAAGGGACAGGCCGTCTGATGTACCAAGATCGGGATGGTGACAGGTTGCGCAGCTGATGTTCTTGTTGCCGGACAAAATCGGGTCGTAGAAAAGCAGCTGCCCCAGTTCGACGCTGTTTAAATCAGGCTCGAGGAATTCGGGCCGATCACCAAGGTTCTGGGCACTTGTGCTGCCTGCGCTTGAGATCAATACGCAAAGAACCGGAAAGAGCCACCTAACCTTCATCACGACCCTCTGAGATCTCAAGGGTAAGCACCTGGCGGTACGGGCTTTCGGGCGTATGGATAATCGAAGGAAAGGACGGGATGTTCAGGGCGTTTGGGTATCCCGAAGGTTCGATGCACAGACCGGGCGATGCATATGGCGGCTTTGCCAGATTGGCACCTGAATAGACCTGCGCACCGGGCTGGTCGGAATAGGCTGTCAGCGTCAGGGCGGACGGCGCGGTAAATACAGCCACCGGCGCGTTCGGGTCACGATCCTGATCGAAGCAGAAATAATGGTCGATCCCCTTTGACGCCTGTCTGATCGGACTTGGTGCCGAAAAATCCAGTTCGCTGCCAACGGTCGAACACAGTCGACCAGTAGGAACTCCCTGCTCATCGATTTCCAGATATCGGCTTGAAGCAAGTTCCAATCGATGTGCGGCAACGCCTTTGAAGCCACCTAAAGTGTAGTAGTTGTGTTGCGTGACACTGATGGGCGTCGGAAGGTCAGGATGTGCCGTGATTGTATAGATCAATCGCGGAAACCGCAGGGTGACGCGGACCTCGAACCTGACATCGCCGGGGAACCCGCCTTCCCCATCACGTGACTGATGGCTCAGCACAGCCTCGTTTGGTGCCGTCTGCGCAAGGGCCCAGAACTGCCGGGACAGTCCCTGTGCGCCACCGTGAAGAGTATTGCTGCCTTCATTGGCGCTCAGGTCGTAACTGCGACCCGCCAATTCAAACCGGGCACCGCCGATCCGGTTCGCGACGCGCCCAATGATTGCGCCCATGAAACTTGTATCCGAGAAATACGCGGCAGGGTCATCGAACCCAAGCACAAGTGACGTGTCCTTGTACCACCACCCTTGCGTGATCGCCCCGTAGTTCAGAACCGTGACCCGCATGTCACCATCCGACAACATGGCCGTTTCGATCCGAGAGCGCGTTCCCGCATCAGGTGTCATCTTGCAGCCAACGGCGCCAACGCCTTGTAGAATTGCCGGTATCGCCCGTATTCACGTTCATACATGTCGATCAGGTCGCTGCGCGGATCGATACGATCCTCGATTTCAGGCGGCGTCATAACCTCGGCTGGCGCGGCGCTGTTGACGGCGCAGATGGCAAGGCGCGCGGCCCCCATTGCGGCACCGAACTCGCTGCCCCTGGGCAGGTCCAGCGGCACTTGCAAGACGGTGGCCAATGTCTCCAACCAGAACCGGGATCGCGCGCCTCCGCCCACTGCCATCAGACTGCTTGGTCTTGTCCCCGTGCGTTTCAGGGCCTCAAGGCAATCCCTCATCGCAAAGGCAACGCCTTCCACGACGGATTGCGTCAGATCAACGGGCTCCGAGGCGACATCCACGCCCAAGAACGCGCCCCTGATGTGGCTATCGTTATGCGGTGTCCGTTCGCCCGACAAATAGGGCAGGAACGTAACCGACGACGGGCCCGACACCGCGCGAGGCAAGGCCGCAACCAGTTTTTCAACAGGCTGGCCCAGGTTCCGCGACAACCAGTTCATGCTGTTCGTGGCAGACAGGATGACGCCCATTTGCATCCACTTGTCAGGTACGGCGTGACAAAAGCAATGCACTGCCGTTTCCGGCGCAGGGGCGTAACCATCCCGCGCAACAAGCAAAACGCCCGACGTTCCCAGCGAGACAAACCCCGTGCCGTCCCGAATGCTGCCAATGCCACAAGCCGCAGCCGCGTTGTCACCTGCCCCTCCGGCCACGATCACATCGCCGGAAAGCCCCCATTCCTGTCGCAATGCAGCCTTCAACGCGCCGCCCGGATCGCTGCCTTCAACCAATCGAGGCATCTGATCGGCGCGCATATGACCCAATGCAAGCGCTGTTTCCGACCACCGCCGGGTTCCAACATCCAACCAGGATGTTCCGGCACTGTCTGACACGTCCGAAATGTATTCGCCCGTCAGCCAATACCGCAAATAGTCTTTCGGAAGCAAAACCTTGGCTGTCTTCGCAAACACATCGGGCTCGTGCGAACGCACCCACTCCAGCTTTGGCGCTGTAAAACCCGGGAAGACAATGTTACCCGAGATCGCGCGCATGTCCTGTGCCTGATCCAGCACTGCCGCCTCTTCGGCTGAACGCGTGTCATTCCAGAGGATACAGGGCCGCAACACGCGACCGTCCGCATCCAGAAGTGTCGCGCCGTGCATATGTCCGCTCAGGCCAATTCCACGCAGTTCGGAAAACGCCTGTGCATCACGCGCGCGGAGTTCGGTGACAACCTTTTTGCACGCATCGACCCAATCTGACGGAGTCTGCTCGGACCACCCGGGTTTGGGCGTTGCGGTCGAAATGCTGACTTCGGCGGCACATAAGACGAGACCGGCGTCATCCACCAGAATCCCTCTGAGACCGGACGTTCCCAAATCCAACCCAAGGTACATTCGGCATTATCCCACATTATTATTTTAGTTGGTAAAATTAATTGTAGCAGAAATCTTGTCAAGGTGCCTCGAAAGATACGACTTTCCCATCCTGAAAAAGCCGCTATCGGCGAACACCTCTCATGTGTCCAACGGAAAGTCGCAGTTTCAATTGCTGTGACGCGGACGAGAACAGACTGTTTTCAGTATGGTCATGCTGCATTCACAAATTGAGCCGCCATTTTGTAATTTAAACCGGCCTTCCGGTTTCAGTTAAGTGTGAGTTGGGGCAAACCAAAATCTCCCTTTGGTTGTGCATTTCCGCCACAGCACTTCCGTCAAAAAAGCTTAACGTCGCGATCAGATTGACTAATTAGATCAATGAACTAATGGTGCCCTCATATTACGTGATTTGAGGCTATTGCTATTAATGGACCCTGCTACTTCGCCATTAGGCATACATCTTATAGCGGATTTTTTCGATTCAACTGCGCTTTATGATCCTACCCCGGCTCAAGACGCTTTGACGCGCGCGGCACTGGCTGCCAAGGCCCAAGTTCTCAGCGTCGAGACCCATGATTTCGGACAGCGTGCCGGCTTTACCGGCGTGGCGTTGCTGGCCGAGTCCCATATCTCGGTCCACACCTGGCCCGAGCATGGCTATGCCGCCATCGACATCTTCATGTGCGGCGACGCCGAGCCGCAGCGCAGCCTGGATGTGCTGAAGTCCTTTTTCCGCCCGCAACGCGTCGAAGTGCAGTCTATCCAGCGCGGTCTGATCGGCCAAACCGTACCGCGGCTGGCGGTGGCGGGTTGCTGAAGGGCGAATGAAAGAACTGCGCAGATGCCCGGTCACGATCTCTCTTATCCTGTGCGCGATCTGCGTCTACTTGCTGTTCGGTCCGGTGCGCTATTCGGGGCCGGTCCTGAGCTTGCCCGACCATCTGGTGTTCGTGATCCGGCATGGGGATCTGAACCATCTGACGCTCAATTGCCTGATGATCCTTGTGGGCGGTTCCCTGACCGAACCCCGGTTAGGCAGCATCGCAACCGCAGGTCTGGCGGTTCTGAGCACGCTTGCCGGAACGGTGGCAGAGTTCGCACTGGCCGGGCCGGGATTTGTTGGGTTGTCGAGCGTTTCCTACGCCCTCGTCGCCTATGGCGTGGTTGCATCGCGCCCGGCAGCGCAGCGTGTCTGGGCGCTGGCGCTGATCTGCGGACTGCTGACGGCCGAGTTTCTGTATCTGCGGTCTCAGATCGCGGTTTTCACCCATATTGTATCCGCGTTGATCGGAGGAGGTCTTGCCGTGTTTAACGCCCTGTTCGGCTCGAAAGGTCCGACGCTCAAACCTATGGAATGGCGGCATGTTTCACCTGCCGTTCAAATCATCGCCCAGACCGACGAGGATGACGCGCTTGAGGCTGAAGGCACGTTTGTCAACGAAGGCACCGACAACATGTTTGTGTTGCTGGATCGGGGCAACGTGCTGGGGCTGATCGGCTACAGCGTCGACGAAGACGTGCCCGATGTCGCGTGGCTGTCCTGGACCTATCTGGATCAGGCCCATACCGGCAAAGGTCTGGGCGGGCAGATGCTGAACGACTTGTTGGGCAAGCTGGCGCAGCTGCACATCCGCAAGATTTTCATCGAAACCAGCGACTATGAAGAGTTCGGCAAAAAGATCTATGCCGCCGCACACAAACTGTATGAAGAGTTCGGCGCTTCGGTCGAGCTGACTGTGCCCAGATATCACAGCCCCAAAGAGGCGAAGATCGTCTATGGGCTGGACAATCCCGATGCGCCCGACCTGCCGCCCGCGCCTCTGGCCTCGACCACGGGCCTGTCTGTCATTGACCTGCATAAAGCTGCCGAAACCGATGATATCGCGGGTCTGCGCTGGCGTGAAGCCGGGACCGGGCTGGCCGGGCTGGATCAGCAGCTATCGCTTGCGCGCACGCAGAAATACCGCATGGCGGTTCTGGCTGTCCCCTCTGACCTGTCCGATGCCCACGCGGATGAATTGCAGGCGCATGGGATGACGAAATGCGGCGAACTGAATGAGTTCTACGGCAAGGACCTGCACCAGGTGTGGTGGTCCTGCCCCCTGGGTGAAACCTGAAAACACTGACTAAACTCGATAGGAGATTTCATGTTTGGAAAACTAAAACTGATTGCCATTTTGGGCTTTCTCGGCTTCGTCGGCTACACGATGTTCCTGGCCCCCAAATCCGAACAAACCGCCGATCTTGGGCAGGTTCTGGACCGGACCGAATTTGCGATCAATCAGTATCAGGAATACCTGACAGCCAACAGCATCGCCGAAGCCTCGGACGAGCAAGTGGATGAATTCACAATATATCTGACGCAGGTCATGAACTCGGAACCGCGCTTTTATGACAAACCGCTGGGTCTGGAGATTCTGTCCGACGCCAAATTCTCGGGCTATGCGGATCCGAACAGCAACGGTATTCGCGACTCGGACGAGGGTGAGGTTTTCACCATCGAGATCGACGAGGCCAACAACCGTCTGATCGCCACCGACACCGCCGGTGAGTCCGCGGGCCTGCGTTTCTCGGGCGCTGGCTTTCTGGCGGGTGCGCTGATTGGCAACCTGATCAGCCGTCAGCGTTCGGCCGGGATCAGCGCGTCCAGCTTCAACAATCGCAGCGTGACACCGCGCACCAGCTATTCGGCCCCGCGCAGCGCCCGCGCCGGTGGTTTGCGCGCCGGTAAATAAGCGCCGCGCCTACCCGAACCCCAACTTTGGCCCGGCGCGCTGATCGCGCCGGGCTTTCCAGTTTTCCGGATTTCACTATGACCGACACACTGACACCGCGTTACACCGACCTGCCGCGCCGGCAGGCGATGGTTCTGCTTGGCGCGATCCTTGTTGTTGCCCTGTGCGGCATCGTCTACGAACTGATCATTGGGACGGTGTCCAGCTACCTGCTGGGCAACTCGGTCTATCAGTTTTCGCTGACCATCGGCTTTTTCATGTTTGCCATGGGGGTCGGGTCGTATGTCTCGCGCTTTTTCCACGGCAACCTGATCCAGACCTTTATCTGGGTCGAACTGATCCTGGCCCTGATCGGCGGCCTTTGCAGCGTGTCGCTGTTCATGCTCTTTCCATATGCGCCGTGGTTTTACACGGTCGGCATGTTCACCTTTATCTCATCCATCGGGTTTCTGGTCGGGCTGGAGATTCCGCTGCTGATGCGTGTCCTGTCCGAAAGCAGCACGACGCGGGAATCCATCGCCGACGTGCTTTCGCTGGACTATGTCGGCGCGCTGTGCGGGTCGGTTCTGTTTCCGATCCTGCTGCTGCCGTCGCTTGGGCTGATCTCGTCCTCGTTTGCCATTGGCCTGACCAATGCCATGGTCGCGTTGTTAAGCGTGCTGTGCCTGCGCGATCAACTGGACACGCCCAAACGGATGCTGGGCTGCGCCATCGGGACCATTGTCCTGCTGTTCGCGCTGACCCTGCTGGCCGGACGGATCACAGCGTTCGCGCAGGATCACCTGTATTTTGACCGCATCGTCTGGCGCAAGCAGTCGCAATATCAGTCGCTGGTGGTCACCAACACCTGGCAGAAAAACGATGTCCGCCTTTATATCGACGGCCATCTGCAATTCGCCGAAACGGATGAGTATCGCTATCACGAAGCCCTGGTCCATCCTGCCCTGTCCTGGGGTGAGACCGCCCCCAAATCCGTGCTGGTTCTGGGCGGAGGCGACGGGCTTGCCGTGCGTGAGATCCTGAAATACCCAACCGTATCGCGCATCGATCTGGTGGATCTCGACCCGGCGATGACCGATCTGGGGCGCAATCTGGCCCCCATCGCGCGCCTGAACGAAAACAGCATGGAGGCGTCGGCCCTGCACGTGCACAACACCGACGCGTTCAACTATGTCAAATCCACCGACCAGACCTATGACCGGATCATAATCGATTTCCCCGATCCCCATAACGAGGCGCTGTCAAAGCTCTATTCGGTCGAATTCTACGCCATGGTCCAAAGCATCCTGACCGAAGACGGCGTGCTGGTGACCCAAAGCAGCTCACCTTTCTTTTCGCCTCATACCTACTGGACGATTTCCAGAACCTTGTCCGAGATTTTCCCGCAGGTCGTGACGTACCAGATGTCGATCCCGTCCTTTGGCGTCTGGGGATACAACCTTGCCGCCAATGACCCGAACTCGACGCTGGGCCAGCTTCCGGACGGTCTGCGCTTTGTCACGCCCGATGTTTTTGCCGCCGCGCGGGTGTTTTCCGAGGACCTTCTTCCCAAGCGCGAACTGGCGGTCAATTCCATCTTTGATCCGGCCATTTATCACGAATATTCGCGCGACGTTTCGGGGTATTGATCCCTTCGTGACGCCGGGCGGAGGGCCCGCTTTTGCGGGGGTCGTTTCAGAACTGAATGTTCTGGACCGAATTACCTGTAAAATTTGATGGTCGCACTCTTATGGATACGCGGACCGAATGGGTTCAGTTTCGTTGGGCCGTGACGTGTAACCATCCGGTACAATGGCTGTCTTACGCCCGCTTAGCAGAGCAAACCCAAATCGCGAAACATTGCCCGGCGAATTCATCGATATTCCGATCACTGAATATATTTGCTACCTTAACGCTATTGGTGACGCCGCCAACCTAGGCGATCAGTTCCGAGGGGCCAGCAATGGGAAGATTTCTTGCAGTCGTGACATGCGTCCTTGGGCTGGCCACACCGCGTGCATCATACGCCTGCGCAGTGTGTATTGAGTTGCCGGATGCATCTTTGGCTGATCAAATTCTATCCGCGGAAGTCATCGTGCTGGCGGGTCCGGCATCAGACAATCCTTTCAAGTTCGAGGCGCAAAAAGTTCTCAAAGGGGATAACGAAAAGCTTAAATCCGCACCGGACATTCCTTTTTTGATCGACAGCGTTACACGGCGGTCGTTCCGCTCGGATCCCACGCGAACCGTTTTGCTGACCTATGGACCGACCTACAAGGATACTACCGGTCGCAGTTTTTCGCGGCATTGGAGGCGTTTGTTTATTCTGACCCCCGAAAGACACGACTTTCTGGAAGACCTTCGTACCTTCGGTCGGCTTTGGGCCTACGGAGAAACGGATAATCCCGACAGGGTTTTGTTCTTTGCCCGGTATTTGGGGCACTCGGATCATGTGTTGCACAACATGGCTCTGGTTGAAATCGGCCGCGCGCCCTACGCGCTTGTGCGCCCGTTGAGCGACAGAGTTCCCGCAAGCTTAATTCTACAGGAATTCAGCGACATAAACCGCTTCGCATACAGATCCGCCGCCATTCGTTTGCTCGGGTTGCAATCCGATCCCCAGGCGCGCTCGTTTGTGCGCGCGCGATATGTTCGTTCGCTGGAATCGGGGGGGCTGAATTCTTTCGAGTGGGCTCTTGCTGGAATAGAAGCGGACCAAGCGATTGCGATCAGCGCCATTGGCGCGGCCCTTCAAGATCCTGGCAAGACAAAAGAACACAAAAAGGCGTTGATCCGGGCTTTGGCCGAAGCGGGCACCCTACAATCAGAGTACAAGCCAAAAATCGTTCAGATTTTTTCTGCTGCTCTGGAAAATGACCCCGAGCTTTTGGTTCAAATCGCTGTCGCAACGCGAAATTGGGGTGAAACTGCGCTGCATCAACAGTTTGAAGCTTTAGCCGCTTTGGAAGAAACGGACCTCGCAACGCAGTTTGTTCTCAATATGGTTTTGGAAGCTGATTTACCGGCAGATTGATTTGGGTCTGTTCATGCCTCGCCGGTGCTGCACGTCTACGCTCAGGCTTTGGTGCCAGAGCCGACCAAGTAGTCAGCACTTGGCGCACGAAGGAACACGCCTGCATTGCTCAGACCAGCGTTCTGGAAGGCTTCAAGCACACCGGAAAGAAAAACCTCACAGAAACCAAAACACCATGATATAAACAAAATCGAATATAAACAGATTGCGAAAATTCTACTTCTTCGCAGGTTTTTTCGATGTGGGAGGTCCCAATGCTTCGGTTATCCGTTTGTTTTGTCGCTTTGATGTTGGCACCGGCAAGTGTTCTTTCTGACGCCGTGCCCAGCGAACAGGCGGCAGAAGGTTTATTTCAGGATCAGCCGTATTCCCCATATGCCGAACGCTCGTTCCCTGAACGTCCGCTTTGGGGGGACACCCATCTTCACACCGGGCTTTCGCTGGACGCCGGAGCCTTTGGGAACACTCTGCTACCAGATGAAGCCTGGCGTTTCGCAAAGGGCGAGCAGGTCATTTCGTCGACAGGTCAAGCTGTCAGATTGGCACGACCTCTGGATTGGATGGTTCTTACGGATCACACAGACCTGATGGGGTTTGCGCCGGACCTTCAAGCCGGAAAACCCGGCGTTATTGCTGATCCAAAAGGGCTAGAGTGGTACGAAGGCTATAAAGCTGGCGGGGAAGAGGCCGGGAAAACGGCCTTCGATATTATCACCAATTTCTCGCAAATGACTTTGCCGGAAATTCTTCTGGAATCCTACAGCCCCGGCGCAGACGCTTTTGCGTTTACTTGGGAACATATCGTTCTGGCGGCCGAGCGGCATAATGACCCTGGCAACTTTACCGCCTTCATCGGGTTCGAATGGACCTCGGTTCCCAAGGGTTTCAATCTGCACCGGAACGTCATGCTGCGTGACGGCCCGATCCGGGCCTTGCAAATGGTTCCCCCGGTCACGCAGCCCCCTTACGGCGATACGGACCCCAAATCGCTCTATGCCTGGCTTGAGGAGTATCAGGAAAAAACCGGGGGCCGCGCAGTTGCCTTTGCGCATAACGGCAACCTGTCGAACGGATGGATGTTCCCGACCGAGGATACGTATCACGGCGGCAAGGTTGACGAGGAATACGTCGCAGCCCGCGCCAAATGGGAACCTCACTATGAGGTTACGCAGATCAAAGGTGACGGCGAAGCCCACCCCTTCCTGAGCCCGGATGACGAATTTGCGGATTACGAAAACTGGGACGTCGGCAACCTCGACATAACCGAATTGAAAACCGATGACATGTTGGCCGGAGAATACGCCCGTGAGGCACTGAAACGCGGTTTGATGCTGGAGGAGAAATTCGGCGTTAACCCCTATAAATTTGGCATGGGCGGTGCGACGGACAGCCATACCTCTCTTGCCACAGCCGAAGAAGACAACTTCTTTGGCAAATCCGTCAGCGTTGAGCCCTCGGCCTCGCGTATCAAGCACCCGTTTATTGCCAATGATCTGGGTGAGATTCCCGGTGATCTGCTTGTCGCATCCGGCTATACGGCTGTTTGGGCGACCGAAAATACACGTGCTGCGATTTTTGACGCATTCAAGCGGCGTGAAACCTACGCGACCACGGGGCCCCGGATCGGTCTGCGGTTCTTTGGTGGGTGGGATTTCAGTGACGCTGATGTCGAAACCCGCTTTCTGGCAGATGTTGGCTATACCAAAGGTGTTCCGATGGGGTCGGACCTGCGCCCCCGCGAAGGGGACGGCGCGCCATCCTTCCTGATCGCCGCTTTGCGCGACCCGATCGGGGCAAATCTGGATCGTGTGCAAGTCATTAAAGGCTGGCTTGATGCCGAAGGTGCCTTGCAGGAAAAGGTCTATGATGTTGCGTGGTCAGACAACCGTGTTGCAGATGATAGCGGCAAGATCCCCGCGGTGGGGAACACGGTGGATGTGGATACCGCCAGCTGGACCAATACAATCGGAACCGCCGAACTGGTCACGGTCTGGTCTGACCCTGATTTCGACCCGAACGCGCGGGCCTTCTACTACGTGCGGGCGATCGAAATCCCGACCCCGCGTTGGGTGCTGTACGACAAGCTAAGGTTCGGCTCCGAACTTCCCGAGGATGCAGTGCTCACGCATCAGGAACGCGCGTATTCGTCCCCGATTTGGTATACGCCGGCCGAGTGATCCGCTGCGTAGTGCAGATCTGCGAACCGAGGTCGTGATCGCGACCTCGGTGGGCACGGCCAGCCCCTGAATCGACAGCCGTCCATCACCTTGCAAAATCCAACCCTCTGATGCCAGCATCGAGACGTAGAACCAGATCACGTTTTACGAGGAGCCTTCATGCGAATACTGAAAGAACCTCTGTTCCACTTCTTCCTGATTGGAGCGGCCATTTTCGGTTGGTTCCATATTGTTGCGCCAGAGGACCAGACGGCGGAAACCACCGAGACGATTGCAATCGACGAAGAAGATGTCGCGGCTTTGTCCTCTCGGTTCAAAGCCAGATGGAAACGCCCACCAAACGATACTGAGCTTCAGTCTTTGGTCGATGCATCCATCCGCGAAGAGGTTCTGGTCAGGGAGGCAAGGAAACTGGGGCTGGATCGCGGAGATACCGTGATCAGGTCTCGGTTAAGCCAAAAGATGGATTTCCTGACCGAAGCAATCGCCATGTCGGTTGTTCCGAAAGATGAAGATTTACAGGCATTTGTCGACCAAAACCCGGGCCGCTATGCAACGCCTGACAAGGTTGCCTTCACGCACGTCTTTCTGGGGGAAAGGCCAAGCGAGGCAGAAATTGAAACTGCTTTGGCCACGCTGCCTGAGACCGACGACATCTCGGCTTTCGGGACCTCAACGCTGCTGCCCGCTTCGATGCCGTTGACCGCGACAAAGGTCATCGACTCGGTCTTTGGGACAGGGTTTTCCACGGGGCTACTACAGGCCGAAACAGGCCGCTGGACGGGGCCTGTCCAATCCGGTTACGGGACGCATCTTGTGCAGGTGATTGCCGTTGAACCGAGCCAGACACCGCCGCTGGCCGACATTCGCGATGCGGTGCTTCGGGACTGGCGTCGCGCCACAAGCGAAGACATGGCCCGGGCGCAATACGAGACGCTTGCCGCCAGCTACGAGATTGTAACCCCCGATCTTTCAGGCTTGGCGAAATGAGACCCCTGATCTGCCTATTGTTTGCGATGTCGCTGTCATGGCTGGGTGGCAACGTCACAGCCCATGCCCTTGACCCGGGATACTTGGAAATGCGGCAGATCGCGCCGGACACCTGGGCTGTTCATTGGCGAAAACCCGATGTGAATGGTCAACCGATGGCGATCGAGCCCGTATTGCCGGAAACCTGTGTTCCGGCCCGTGGGCCAGGTCCCGTCTTCGACAGCCGGGCCTGGGTTTCATCCTGGATCACGGAATGCCCCAAGGGCATGGCAGGTGAATTCATCGCCATTGAGGGTCTGGAAAGGCAGTTGAATGACGTATTGGTACGTTTGCACCCGACGGTATCCGAACCTGTGACGCTTCGACTAACCCCTGATGCGCCCGTTCAGGGAATTCCCTCCGATCAAACGACGTGGTCTGTGTTCGTGGCATATTTCCAGTTGGGATTTGAACATATTCTGGAAGGCTGGGATCACCTGCTGTTTGTCTTGGCGCTGTTCATTCTGGTTCGCGATCCTTGGCGGTTGGTCGGCGCCGTGACAGCTTTCACCCTTGCGCATTCCATAACTTTGGCGCTGGCGACTTTTGGCGTGCTGAGCATTCCCGGCCCTCCGGTTGAAGCCGTTATCGCGCTGTCTATCGTCTTTCTGGCTATGGAGATCGTAAAAGGCAGCGAAGGTGGATTCCGGCTTTCGAACCAAAAGCCCTGGATTGTCTGTTTCGGGTTCGGGCTTTTGCATGGGCTGGGTTTTGCAGGGGCTTTGGCCGACATTGGGCTGCCCGCGAACGATATTCCTGCGGCGTTGTTTGCGTTCAACCTGGGTGTTGAAGCCGGTCAGCTGAGTTTCGTCGGCGCTCTGGCTCTTATGGTTGCTGTCTGGCGGCTGATCGCGCGCCCGGTTGGCCAGAGGGCAACAGTGATTGCCGCCTATTGTATCGGCTCGGTGTCGATGTATTGGCTCATTGAACGAACCAGCGGGTTTTAACTGATCCGCGGCGTTGCTCTTCCAGAGAGTGCCGCAGTATGTGAACGCGCAAAAAGGCAATCATTCAGGTCAAATACAGCCCGAAGGCGATCAATCGGCGGGTCGGTCCGGCAATCCGGCAGTCCGCAAATCGTCGATAAAGCGATCCGGAATGCCCTGATCCCGGAATTTGCCCTTAAGACTGTGGCGTTGATCCTCAATCGTATAGCCAGGTTGATTTTCCAACAGCGTGTCTATCGAGGCTTTGGCCTCGTCCAGCCGCCCCAACCGGACATACAGCGCCGCCTGTGTTCGGCGCGCCAGATTGGGAATGTTTGTCATCCGATCGATCGCGTCTAACCCGGCTTCATACTCACCGGTGAAATACTGCGCCCAAGCGAGGCTCCACAGATACCAGTCCGGATGATGGGGATTCAGCCGGATCGCGGTTTGAAGCCTTTCGACGGCCTCGGTCGCGCGGCCAAGATATACCAGCGTTTCGACCGAGCCCGCCAGCACACCCGCCGAGTTCGGATTAAGCGCTATGGCGCGGTCGTACTCTCTTTCGGATTGCTCAAGATCGTTGGCCTGCATAAACGCGTGCGCAAGAACCCAGTGCGCCAGAGAACTGTCGGGATCAAGTTCAACAGCTTTGCGAGCCGCCGCAAAGGCGAGGTCCAGAGCTTGGTCTCGTGGCCGGTCAGCACACCATCCCCACCGATCACAATTGATATGCACCCAGGCAAGGCTGAAATATGCAACGGAATAGTCGGGGTCCAGTTTGATAGCCTCTTCAGCCAACCGCTTGGCATCTTGATTACCAGCCGGCGTGAATTTGAAACGTTCGGCGCGGCTTAGATAAACAAGTTCATACGCTCCGTGGCTTTGAGTGGACTGGCGCAGCAATCGGTCGAATTCGGCAAGATCAAGGTTCTGTTCCAGCGTTGCAACAATTGTTCGGGTAATTTCATCCTGCAGCGCAAAGATATCCGTCAAATCGCGATCATAGGTTTCAGTCCAAATTGCATTGCCAGCCGCCGCGTCAATAAGGGTTGCATTCACGCGAAGCTTGTCGCCGAACTTTTGCTGGCTGCCTTCCAGTACGTACCGAACGCCAAGTTCTTTGGCGATTTCACGAATATCTGCCGATTTGTCTCGGTAAAAGAAGCTCGAGTTTCGGGCGATGACAAAAAACTCGGGGAACCGGGAAAGCTTGGCAATGATCTCTTCACTGATTGCGTCGCTAAGGTAGCCCTTGTCGGCACCCTGACTTACGTCGCTGAACGGCAGCACGGCAATCGAAGGCTTGTCCGGCAGTGGATGTTCCATTTCTGCCGTTGCTACCGGCTGAAAATCCGGTGTTATGAAACGCCAAGCGACAAATCCGGCGACAAGAGCCAAAGCAAAAAAGGCAATGGCAGCCGTCCGCACGGCAAAGGGTTTTCGGTCAGGTTTTGCGGTTTTGACCGAAGATACTAGCTTTGCCGCTTTCTCGTTCAGGTCCAGGCGAAACACCGGAACAGGCTGTTCGATATTCTTGACCGTGATCCCGCCCAGATCCTCGAAATCCAGATCCAGTTTTCCGCGGACCTGACTGAAGACGTTGCGGTGAACGCAGACTCCGCCGGCTTGGGCGAGGCTCTCGATCCTTGCAGCCAGGTTTACACCGTCGCCGAAAATGTCCCCGCTCTCATCAATCACGTCACCGACGTTGATGCCGATACGAAATTCTATTCGGTCGCCAACGGGAACGTCCGAATTCCTATCGGACATGGCGCACTGTATTTCGACGGCAAATCGGACCGCATCGACAACGCTGGCAAATTCCATCAACGCACCGTCGCCCATCAGCTTGATCGTTCGCCCGCCATACTGAACGGCCTTTGGATCAATTAATTCCGAGCGATGCGCTTTGAGCGCGTTTAGTGTTCCCGTCTCGTTTTTTCCCATGAGGCGGGAATAGCCCACTACATCGATTGCAAGTATGACCGTGAGTCGACGTTTCACCATGGGCCTCCCTTAGTGCAGGTTAAGGAAGAACGATAAGGAATTCCACTTTGCCCAACGGTCTTAGAAATGCAGGGCTTCATAGCGTAGTTGTTTCGGGGTCACGCGGCCTTAGCGACAGCCTGTCACTCACGGCCGAGGTCAGCAACTGAAGGATCCTATCAGCAATCAGCTGTCAGGTTCGGGCGGATTCGAATTCAGACCACGCGGTTTCGAAAGCTTCAAAATCAAATCCCGGCTGGCTGGCCGCGTCCAGGACAATGCGCTCGGTCGTCAGCAGCTTTTGGATCGCGGCTTCCAGTTGGCCCGCGACGTCTTCGGGCACCACCAGCGCGCCGTGACGGTCAGCATGGATCAGATCGCCGGGATTGACCTTCAGGCCAAAAACCGAGACCGGAGTGTCGAGCTCGCGCACATGGACAAAGCCGTGGCTTGGGCCGACCGACCCGGCAACCACCGGGAAGCCTTGCGGAAGATCGCCGAGGTCACGCATCACCCCGTTGGTCAGCGCCCCCGAAAGGCCGAAACCTTTGTGGACCGTCGTGTTGATCTCGCCCCAATAGGCACCGATGCAATCGGGGTAGTCCAGATCCTCGATCACCGCGACGGACGGCGACGGTGCTTCGGCCATGTATCTGTAATAGGCCATGCGCCGCGCCCTGATGGTCTCGGGCGGTTCGGCGGGCGGATTGACGGCGGCGATTTTTGCAGTCCGTGCGTACCCCACAATAGGTGGTTCTTCGGGGGCCGAGCAGTGCATGGTGCCGCGCGTGAAACGGTCGAAACCGCGCTGGCCTTGTGCCACTTCGATGGCATTGCAGACCGTGGGGGTATCAACCTTGCGAAGCAAAGACAAAAGGGACGGTTTCATAGGTTCTCCAACCAGCGCGAGATTGCGGCTGTGGTTTCATCGGGTTTTTCGAGGGTGGGCAGATGGCCTGCGCCGGAAATGATTTCGAGCGTGCTGTTAGCCAGAAGGCGGTGCATCAGTTCATGGCGTTCTACGGGGCAAAGCCCGTCATCCTGACCGCACAGAACCAGAGTTTTGCCTGCATAGGCAGACAGGGTATCGCATTGATCAGGGCGATCCATCAGGGCCCGCGATTGACGCAGAAATACGTCCGGCCCCAGATCGGTCGCCATCGCCATGCACAGGTCAAGAACGGCCCCCTGCCTTGGTCCGTCTGCCAGATAGTTGGGCTTCATTTCGTCCCGCATGACGTGCCACAAGCGCCCTTCGCGCACAGCAGTCATCTGGGGTGCGCGGCGGGCCTTTACCTCGGGGGTTTCAGCAAGCGGGTTGGTATCGAGCAGCGCAAGGTGCGACACGCGTTCAGGGGCCTGACGCACCACCTCCATCGCGACAATCCCACCCATCGAAAGGCCCAAAAGCGCAAAAACAGGCGGCGCGTTTCTCATAATGTCTGCCGCCAGAACTTGGACGCTGTCATGCTGGCCAAGTGGAAAGGTCATTACCGGCATTCGACCCGACAGCGCCTGAATCTGCGGGCCGAAAAGGCGCGCATCGCACATCATGCCGGGCAACAGGATCAACGGAGTCATGATGCGGTCAACTTGGCCCCGTCTGACAACGCCGCCAGCTTGGCATAAGCGATCTGAGGATCAACCGCGCCAAAGCCCGCAAATGTGCCAAAGCCGCAATCGCTGCCGGCGATGACACGATCCACGCCCACGATCCCGGTGAACCGTTCGATCCGTTGGGCCACAAGTTCGGGATGTTCAACGAAATTGGTGGTGGTATCGACCACGCCCGGCACCAGAATCTTGTCATCTGGAATCTCGACCTTGCGATCCTGAAACACCGTCCACTCATGCGCGTGGCGGGGGTTTGACGTTTCGAACAGGACATAGCGCGATTTGGTCGCCATCAGGGTGCTGAACACCTTGTCCATCGCAATATCGCAGCAATGCGGGCCTTCGTAATTACCCCAACAGATATGCACGCGAACTTTCTCGGCAGGCACGTTCTGCAGCGCGTGGTTCAGGGCCTCGACATGCATGTTGGCGATCATGACGAACTCGTCATCAGACAGATCGGTGAACAGCATATGCCGGGACAGTGCCAGATCCGGGCAATCCAGCTGAAGGTCCAGACCTGCCGCCACGATGGTTTCGTATTCTTCCTTCATGGCATCGGCCAACGCGGCCAGATACGCCTCGCGCGTGGGGTAGAAATCATTCTGCAGGAACAGCGAAATGACACCGGGCGAGGCCGCATTCATAAAACCCCGTTCGGCCCTGTGTTGCGCCATGGCGGCTTTGAGGTTGGCGATGTCCTTCTCCAGCTCACCCTGCCCTTTTGAGCGAACCTCATCCGTGCACATGGGCCGCGCATATTGCGGCGTGCCACCATCATCTGCCAAGCGTTGCAAGAAACCCGGAAACATCTTCAGATCCGCAGGCGCATTGCGCGGGCTGTCACCCGAAAAGCCGGTGTAGCGGTCTTTGACATAAGTTGCGTAGGAGATTTTCGAGGTCTCCCCATCGCTGACAATATCGACCCCGGCTTCAACCTGTTTGCGCACCGTCTCGGACACGGCATCCGCCATACAGGCGTCAAAGGCCCCCGCGTCGTAGGGTTCATTGTTTTCACGGGCGAAGATGAAATCCACGACCTCCTGCGTGCGGGGCAGAGACCCGACATGGGTGGTTTTTACGGTCATTGGGGCCTCTCCTTACAGTTTTCGTGCCATCAGGACTGTGTGGCTTTGGGTTTCGGGGTCTTCGGCCAGAAATCCGGTCAGGTGCAGCCTGTTTTCTTCCAGACACACGGCATAGCCTGCCGGGGACAGCGAGGCGTGATATACGCGCTCGGCTCCTACCGTGCCGCTGACCTCACCCGCACGTGGACCGACGGTCAGCATCAGCATTCCACCGGGCCGCAAATGGCGCGCCATACGCGCGATGCAACCCTTCTGCTCATCTGCTGTCAGATGAAAAAAACTGTTCCACGCGATGATGCCGTCAAACTGCTGGTCCAGCTCGAAATCCCGCATGTCGGCTTTGCGCCAATCGCCATCGGGCCAGCGGTCCCGCGCCAAGGCCAGCATCGCCTCGGAAAAATCGACGCCGGTGACGGCGAAACCTTCGGCCATGAACCAGCGCGCTATAGGGTCGCCGGTGCCGCAGCCCAAATCCAACACATGATCGCCGGGCTTCAGGCTGGCCGTAAAGCGCGCCAGCCAGCGCGCCTCGAACAAAGCCTTCGAGCGGCGCTTGTCGTATTCGCTCGCCTGCCGCTCGTAAACGTCGTGTGTGTCATTGGGATCTGCTTTCATCCTGTCCAGGTCGCTCCTGCCGGGTCATCGGTTGCGGTGATCCGGTACAGGCCCGCCTGCCCGGTCATCGATGGAACAACGCGATAGGATTCACCGGGCAGAACCAAAGCGGTGTCTCCAACGGACAAAGTGGTTTCGTAGCCGTCGACAGTGACACGCCAATGGCCGCTGGCTGGCATTAACACCACGGGTTTCTCAGTTTCGGTCGCGTCTGCTACGCAAGAGCCCCGCCCAAGGAAATCGACCTCAAAACCCGGTCTGTCCTTGATCAAGCCATCCTCGCCAATAACCACGGCTGGCTTATTGGACGACAATGCCATCAGATCCCAGTACCGGGCCACGTATTTGCCAACCACATCCTCAACCGGAACCTCGGGATACGTCTTCAGTTGGTCTTCGGTCAGCAAAGGCATCGGGCGCACATTGTGCGGCAGCTCCTGCCCTTTCTTGGAATCATAAAGAACGCCGTTGTCGCCCAGCATCAGACCATGCGCCTGCGCGTCTTCGATCACCTGCGGTGCCCATGTGACGCCGCCGCCCGCATCATCGCCGCCGAGGATCGACATGATCATGCCGTAGTCCTGACCGACATTTTCAAAGCCACGAAAGATACCGGTGGGGATGTTGAAGATGTCACCTTCTTCGGCAATGAACTCACCAGCCGTGCCATAGCGGCCCCAGAAGAACCGCCAGCGGCCTTTGGCGACAAAGAACACCTCGGCCGTGGTGTGGCTGTGCAAAGAGTTGCGGCATTTCGGAGGTTGCCCGGCAGCGCCGATATTGAACCCGATCTTGTCGGTGATGTGCACATGCTGATCCGGAGATTCGGACACCCCACCGCCGATGATGGTAAAGTTCTCTTTCTGATCGCTGCCCGGTGTGTGGGCGTCGATAAACGCGGTTTTGCAGGGTTTCAGTTCGCCGTAGCGGACGATGCGTTGTTGAATGGTGCTCATGTCAATTTTCCTTGTGTTTGGGGTACAACGATCTCAACCCCAAAGCCCGGAGGACGGTTGTTCAGCCGCCGGGCGCGCAGGCTGGCCCGATGGGCGTGGAACCGCCGCATCGCCTGCCCGGCATCCAGATTTGACATAAGACAGGCCATCTTAAAGATCACCGGTCTTCAACAGGATCTGTTTCCAGACAGATGTTTCATCGAACAGCGTGTATTCGCGGCGCAGGCCCCACGGACCGAATTCGGCATGGCTGATGCCAAGCACAAAAACCTCGGCTCCGGTTGGTACACCGAAGACACCCCACCCATCGTGTTTGCCGTGCAACGTCCAACGAAGCGCGGCACGCGGCGGCATCATCGGGTCGTCGCGACCAATCTGGTGCTGGATTTTGAATTCTGCATTCGGGAAAGAGGCACGCAGGCCCATCCAGAACCGATCCACAGGCCCCCAGCTATGACCTGTGGTGCCGCCGGGATATTCTGACAGGACGGCGCGGTCATACTCTGCCTCGATCACGCCCATATCGGCATTCATGATCCGGGTCAGGATGTCCGCATATTTCTGACCCCATTCGCTGTCATTGCCATGGCCTTTATAAGGACCAGGCTGATCGTTTGCGGGCGTGTAGGGTTGAACACAGGCGTCCGGACCGCCCTCTCGCGCAATCAGGTCGCGGGTGTAATCCTTGGGGTCCCAACCCATCTGCTGCACGATCGCGCTCTGGTCACGGATCAGCCATTCGTCGTTGATCTGGTTGTTGATAGCGTGGCAGTCGGCCAGAATTCGGTAAACAAGTTTTTTGCCAGTCGCCTTGCCATAAACACCGCCGCCCAAATGCGTTGCCGTGGACAGCAGGCGGTGCGACGACAGCATGCCCTCTTCCGGTGTGCCCGACCAGATCACGTCTTCGCCCAACAGCGTTCGATCCGGAAACTCGGCCAGCGTCGCCATCGTGGCCGCTATTACCCCCTGATTGCCGACAACCACCGACCCGGGCGAACGCACGACAATGTCCGGCGCATAGTAATCATGCAGCGTGGCAATTCCGCGATCTTCCCAAATCTCTTTGGTGATCCCGATGATGTAATCGGGAAAGTCTTTGAATTTGGGGTCAAATCCCTTCATGTTTTCCATCCTTCAGGTATGCGGGCAGAGCCTCGGATGATCAGCGGCCCATCAATCTCTAATCGTCGGGGACCCCTGCGCGGGTCATCGATTTTACTCAGCAAGATGTCCACGGTTTCAGACACCATGCGGTTTGCGGGTTGTCGGACGGTGGTCAGGTCGTAGCTGGGCCAGGCTGCAACGGTTACGTCGTCATACCCCACAACGGACACGTCCTCGGGTATCCTCAGACCCAGCTCAAACCTGAGCGTGTCCATCACAGCGATGGCCATGTGATCGTTGGCAACAAAGACCGCTTCGGGCGGATCCGAGGCGAACATCCTGCGGGCCGCTTCCTGCGCCTTTTCGGTTCCGAAATTGCCAACCTCGCGGGAATGCAGTTCTACGCCGGCTGCGTGCAGAGCCGCCGTAAAACCTGCTTCGCGATCACGCTGTGTCGATGCACCTTCCCATCCGGCGATGTAGCCGATTTTCTTGTGTCCGGCGGCCAGCAGGAACTCGGCCACTTTGCGGCCGCCCGCCGTGTTGTCCGAGGTGACCGATGACATGGCCGGGTCATCCTGCGCCCGGTTAAACAGTACCATCGGCACACCGGCAGCGCGGCACCGATCGGAAAGGTCCGATGACAATGCAACCGACGCCGCAATGATCCCATCCACCTGAAAATCAAGAATTTCTTCGACAACCTTGTCGATATTCTGAGCTGAGTTCGAGGCCATGAAGATCAAGACGTGATAGCCGCGTTCCTGCAACGCGTTGGTCAGTTTTTCCAGCGCCTCGGGGTAGAACTGATTGTTCAGATAGGCGACCACAAGGCCAATGATCCGGCTTCTGCCCGACACCACAGCCCGGGCCAGAACATTTGGACGATAGCCCAACTCCTCTGCCGCTTTGCGGACCTTTTGAATGGTCTTTTTGGAAGCCGATGCGCCGGGGGTGAAAACACGACTGACCGCCGATTGGCTTACTCCGGCCAACCGCGCAACGTCCATCGATGTGACCTTCTGTATTGCCATCAGTCCGCCGTCCAACCTCCGTCCACCAGCATGGAGGTGCCCGTGACCAGCGCCGAGGCGTCAGAGGCCAGATAGACAACCGCGCCCATGATGTCTTCGATCTCACCCGGTCGGCCCAGCTTGATCTTGTCCAGAATCCAGGCGCGTTTGTCAGGGTCTTCAAAGGTTGGGCGCGTCAGATCGGTCAAAATGAAGGTCGGGCAGATTGTGTTGACACGAATTTTCTCCGGGCCGAATTCCAGAGCCATGGCTTTGGTGAAGCCTTCGACAGCAAACTTCGAGGCGCAATAGACCGCACGCTCGCGCCCGCCGACATGGCCCATCTGGCTGGAGATATTGATCAGCGATCCTGACCGCCCGGCCTCCAACAACCCCCTTGCCACGGCCTGAGTCAGAAAATACGCACCCCGGACATTCACATCCATGACGGCATCAAAATCCTCGGGGCGCGTGTCCACAGCCTTGCTGTGACGCGCCAACCCGGCTGAGTTCAAAAGAACATCAAACGGGCCGCTTTGTGCCACTGCCTGCGCCGTCGCCTCGATATCCGACACATCCAACTCCAGCACATTGGCCTGCCAGCCACGCGCCTGCATTTCAGCGGCTATGTCTTGCAGCGCGCCGGTCCGGCGCGCTGCTAATGTCACCTCTGCCCCGTGTTCCGCCAGCGCCACGGCACAGGCCATGCCGATGCCAGAGGATGCCCCCGCAACCAAAGCGCGCTTGCCGCTTAAACTGAAACTGGGGGTGCTGGGGAATTGGGGCATATCAAACCTCGCCGACCGGGAATGGAATCTCGCCCTGTACGCGTACCTTGTTGAATTCACGCAGCCGGGCAAAGACATCTACGCCCAGTTGCCGGTAGGCGTCCAGCAGGTCGACCAAAACCCAGTTTTCACGGATCAGACCATTCTCCAAGCGCCAGAAATCAAGGCTGCGCATGGTGATCCGCTTGCCAGATGGCGCAATGCCCATCCAACCGTCATGGGTCACCGTCTGGATCATGTTCGGCCAGCCGGTCACGGCGGCGTATTCAGCATCCCCGAAGAAATGATAGGTGATGTCGTCCACGTATTTGCCGCGATCCGGCATCCCGTTCAGGAATGGGATCTGATGCCAATTGCGGAACCCTGCAATGCCGCGCCCGGTGCCGATCCCTGCGGGGCCATACCAGTTCATGCGAGGATGCCAGAATTTTGGCATCTCCATCACCTCAGGGCCACCCTGGCTTGGGTGTTTCTTGAGGTGTTCCAGCATTTCAACGATATGGGCGCAGGACGCCTGAGATTTGGCCTCATCCCACGGGCCCGGCACAATTCCGTCTAAGGTGGCAGGGCCTGGAATACAGAACTCCAGACCCAAGGACGGCGCCATGGGCCAGGCTTTGGCCTGCATCATAACTTCGGGGATATCCCAGAGCGTCTGAATCTCGACCACTTGCCCATCCACGACGCGATAGAATTCGTGATACCGCATATGGGTCAGGTGCCCGGTTGGCGGAATGTCCAGCCACGGGGCGACCAAGGTGCCGTAGTAATGACCGCCGCACCCGATCCAGTCATCGCCATGTTCGGTTGTGCCGCCCATCACGATCCAATCCCGTCGTTCAAGGTCGGGCATGGCTTTCAGCAGGGGCGCATAGCAGGTGTCATAGAGTTCCTGCGGACCGGTCAGATCACCGAAGGGATGCGGCATATGGATGACGGCGTCGGCGGCGATCACGCCCTTCAGCGCCGCCTGAACACGGACGTCGTCAAAGTCATACATCGCGGCCCGAAGCGGCGCGATCAGTGCCTTGTTCGCCGAATGGATATCGCTCATTCCGCCGCCTCTCGATAAGGCGCACCTTCGCCATAGGGAACATTGATGCCGCCATAGCGACGCACCCGGATATTGCACTGCTCAGCATGGCCAACGAAACCTTCGAGCATACACAGGCGCGACCCGAACTCGCCGATCATCGTTGCGGCTTCATCCGTCAGAACCTTTTGATAACTGTGCGTTTTCAGGAATTTACCGACCCAAAGACCACCAGTATAACGCCCGGCTTTCTTGGTGGGCAGCGTGTGGTTGGTGCCGATCACCTTGTCACCATTGGCCACATTCGTTCGCGGCCCCAGGAACAGCGCGCCATAGCAGGTCATGTTCTCAAGGAACCAATCGTCGCGGTCGGTCATGATCTGCACATGCTCGGACGCGATGTCATCGGCCACTTTCAACATCTCTTCATACGTGTCGCAGACAATCACCTCACCATATTCATCCCAACTGACGCGGGCCGTGTCCGAGGTTGGCAGGATGCCCAGAATACGGTCGATCTCGGCTAAGGTGTCCTCGGCCAGTTTGCGCGAGTTGGTTAGCAGAACACAGGGGCTGTTATACCCATGCTCGGCCTGACCCAGCAGATCGGTGGCACAAAGCTCGGCATCTGCGGCAGTTTCATCTGCGATGACCATGGTCTCGGTCGGACCGGCAAACAGGTCGATGCCGACACGGCCAAAGAGTTGCCGCTTGGCTTCCGCAACAAAAGCGTTGCCGGGACCGACCAACATGTGCACGGGCTCGATCGTTTCCGTTCCGATGGCCAAGGCGCCCACAGCCTGAATGCCGCCCATCACGTAGATCTCATGCGCGCCGCCCAAATGCATCGCCGCGATGACAGCGGCATTGGGCTTGCCCTGAAACGGCGGGGTGCAGGAGATGATGCGTGGGACACCGGCAACCTTGGCCGTCGCGACGGACATATGCGCCGACGCCACCATCGGGAACTTGCCGCCAGGAACGTAGCAGCCCACAGACTGAACCGGGATGTTCTTATGCCCCAGGATCACTCCGGGCAAAGTCTCCACTTCGATGTCCAGCATTGAATCGCGCTGAGACTGGGCGAAATTCATCACCTGCGCTTGCGCGAACTTGATATCCTCCAGTTCCCGTTCAGACAGCGATGCGATCAGATCGTCGATCTGTTGCTGGCTCAGGCGATAGCTTTCGGGTGAGTAGTTGTCGAATTTCTCCGACAATTCGCGCACAGCCGTATCCCCACGCGCTTCGATGTCTTTCAGGGTCGCCTCGACGACAGCGCGGGTCTTGGCATCATCTTCGGCCCTGTCGGCCTCGGGTTTGCCGCGTTTCAGATATTCGATTGCCATTATCCTGATCCTCAGTTTGCGGGCCGGGGCGGCGTTTTCTCGCCCCGGTCGAATGTTTCCCAGCCTTCGCCGTTGAAGACGTCCACGCCCAGCTGTGCGGCGACATGAGCGAAATCGACATTCACCCAATTGTCGACGATCTTGCCGTCGACAACTTTCCAGAAGTCCATGTAGCGGATTTCGACCCGCTTGCCGGTTGGGGCGATCCCCAGAAATTCGCCTGAATGGGTGGCTTCCTGGCGACCGAATGCGGCGGCCCATTCGCCCATGTAAAGGCGGGCCTCATCAATGCAGGTCTTGTCCGAAAACGCCGCCTGAAACGGGCGTTGCCAGTTGTCCTGAAACTGTTGCAGGCCGGTTTTGGTGCCACATCCCTGATTGCCCATCCAGCGGAAGCCCTGCGAGAAGAACTCGCCAATGTCGTCAATGCGGTGGTCGTTCAAACCATCGACCATCCCTTCGATCACCGCGCGAGTCTGGTCGGTTTTGCTCATGTCCGTGTCGCGTGTCAGCACGGCCTGTTCGGGGCGGGAGCCCTTCATCTTTCTCTTCCTTTTATGGTTACCAAGGGGTTTTCTGTATGGACGGGGAGGGTTAGTCGGCCGTCAGAAAATCCCTTGGCATCCGGTTGAGCGCCGGGTGGCGCGCAACGGCGTTATGTCTGGCGGCGGAGCTCACTAGCCCTTTACCGCTCCGGCGGTCAGACCGCTGACGATCTGGCGCTGGAAGAACAGGATCAGGACAAACAGCGGAGCGGTGGCAGAAACCACGGCAGCAACCGCGTACATGACCTTGCCTTCAACCTGAGTGGTGCCCATGAAGCTGTTGATGGCGGGAATGATGGTCTCATTCTCTTCACTCAAGAGCATCACGGCCACGGTAAAGTCGTTGTAGGCCAGCAGGAAACTGAACAGACCGGTGGTGATCACGCCGGGCCACATGACCGGTACGATCACGTGCCGGAAAGCCTGAAACCGGGTGCAGCCGTCGACCATGGCGCTTTCGTCCATGTCCTTGGGGATATTCTTGAAGAACGAGTGCAGCATCCACAGGGTAAAGGGCTGGTTGATCGCCACGAGAACGATGATGGTCGTTGGCAGAATGCCCCAGACGTTCCATTCGAAGAACCACAGCAGATAGCCTGAAACCAGCGTGATATGCGGCATGGCGCGGAATACCAACGCCGCCATCAGGATCCAGAACGCATAGCGGAAACCGGACCGGGCCAATGCGTAGCCGCCCAATGTTCCGAAGGTCAGCGAGATGACCACAGTGAAGAAGACAACGATGCCGGTGTTCTTGAAGTTGAACCAGAAATCTTCCTCGATCCACGCGCCGTAATAGCCTGCACCGGTAAAGGCGCTTCCGGTTTGCTCGATAGTGTTTGTGCCGCGCAGCGCGTTCATCCAGTCGGCTTTCGACAGGAAGTCAGCCTGAACCTTGAAACTGCCCCAGAAGGTCCAGAAGAAAGGGAACGCTGCGATGATCAGCCAGAACGCCACAAAGGTGTATGAGAACAGCTTTAGCGGGGTCATGCGGGATTGTGCTTTGGTCGCCATGTCGTGTCCTCAGTGAGATTTACGGGTGAAGTCGCGCCATGTGCGCACCAGCACCGGCATCATCAGAATGACCACGATGATGATGGTGATCAGCGAGGTCGCGCCAGCCGAGGCGTAAAGCGGATTGCCGCTTTCGCGCAGGTCGTTGAAAATGATCCAGCTGAGCGAGCGCGCATGGGCCTCGGCCTTGAAGCTGACGATGGGTTCAAAGACACGCAGGTTGTCCATGATCATCATCAGGGTCACAAACGAAACCAGCGGCATCAGATGCGGCACAACCACATGGATCATGCTTTGCCATTTGCTGGCACCGTCGATCTGCGCCGCTTCCATCGTGTCTTCGGGCACCGTCTGAAGCCCGGCGTAGAAGGTGATGAAGCTGAATGGCAGGGTGTGCCAGACACCATACACCATCAACATGATCCACATCAGCGGCGTGGATGCCTTCAGGCTGAGGGTTGGATCATTGAAAAGCCGTTGAATTGTTGCCCCGATCACCCCATCACCGTCGACCATCCAGAACAGGATCAAGGAACCAACCAGTGGGGTTACGAGGAATGGCAAAAGGGAAATGAAGATCGCAAGGCCCTTCAATGCGCGTGGCAGGTTGTTCACTCCAACCGCAATCGCCAAACCCAGAACCAAGACCAGAGGCGTTACAATGAAGGTATAGGCCAGCGTGAAGGTCAGGGCGTTGTAAAATGGCAGGTTGTAAACCTTCGACCAGAACTCACCCAAGCTGTCTGAGGTCGCCCATGCCTCGCCAATGTCGGCGAGCGCAAGATGTGACCGGTCGAAATACGTGCCCAGACCGTTGAAACGACCCAGCGGTTGTTCTTCCCGCAGCTTCTCGGTCGCTTCCGTATCGACTGTTGTCGTCGGGTTACATCCAAACGGACCGCAACTTTCCGAGACGACCAGAACCTGCTCGTGTTCGACAAAAAGCGACTGGATAAACACTGACACGATCGGCAGCGCGATGAACAAGATCATCGCTGACAGTGTCGGCAGAACAAACCAGAAGAAGGTGCGGTGTTTCATAACATGCGTCCCGATCTAAATTCGAGAAAGAGAGGGGGCCGTGACAGCCCCCTCAAGTCGGGGAGATTTACTGGAGGAAGCCAGCCTCTTTGGCCGACGTCCGGTAGGACGCTTCGACATCCGAAAGCGCTTGCTCAGCAGACTCGTCACCCTTCAGGAAGTCTGACAATTCCTTGCCAAGCGCGGCATGCAGAATGCCGATCTGCGGGATCATCGGATACGGTTTTGCACCGCCTTGCGCCGTCGCCGAAACACCAGCTGCGGCTGGTCCAGGCTGATAGCCATTCAGCAGCCAGACGGCATCATCGTTGTTTGCCGCCACCATCTCCGGTGTCAGCGCGCTGACCAATGCCGCAAAGGTTGCCTCGGCCTCTTCATCCGACACGTTCGAGGCAATCGAAATGCCATCCCACCACAGGGTCGCAGCAGGGATCGAACCGCCGCCAACAGTCGGTGCTGCAGACAGTACCGTGTTCGACGTCACCTCTTCCGAGGATCCTTCGTCGTCCAGAATTGGCGCACCGCGCGAGCCCCACATGACGCCCAAAGCTGCCTGACCGGCTTCCCACAGGCCTTGCGTCTCGTTGGAC
The DNA here is from genome assembly GCF_056537745.1 of Ruegeria sp. C12. Classification (NCBI taxonomy): domain Bacteria; kingdom Pseudomonadati; phylum Pseudomonadota; class Alphaproteobacteria; order Rhodobacterales; family Roseobacteraceae; genus Ruegeria; species Ruegeria sp. C12. The sequence goes on along the minus strand of NZ_JBQFSA010000001.1, from coordinate 69,026 downwards.
GCATGCGTCAGGTGATCGGGGTGCGCGTATTCTGCCAGCGCCTTCATGGTTGCCAGCGTGGCCAGACCTTGTTCGTTGTTGATTGCTGGCTCGGCTGTGCCCGGCTCAAAGAACTCGCCGCCATGCCCGAGGTAGATCATGTTGAACACCTCAGCGAGGTTCCAGCCGCCGTCACCGGCGCTCAGGTTCATCACGATCGGATGTTCCATGATACCGGCGGCGCGGATCATTTCGGCGGCTTCAAGGACTTCTTCGTAGGTTGCGGGAATACCGTCAAAACCTGCCTGCTCCAGAATGTCCGTACGCGAGAACAGGTGCTGCGAGTTGGCCATGAAGGCCACAGCCATGACGTTGCCATCGATGGTGATCAGAAGGTTGGGCGAGATATTTTCGCCATACTTTTCAACCAAATCGTTCAGCGGACGCACCAGACCGTCATTCATCAGCTGGGTCAGTGTCGAATTGGCCAGAATGACCGACGTGTATTCAGAAGGGTTCGGCGTCAGGGCCGCGTTCATGATCTGGCGCGCTTCGGTTGTGTGGTTGGTCGAAAACTCGGACGCCCCACCTGCACAGTTTTCCTCGGCTGTGCCTGCAACGGCATGGATGGCCGGAAAATCACTGGCCAGAATTCGGATGGATTGACCTTCGGGACCGCAGTTCGCCGCATATGCAGCCGAACCCATCAATCCGACGAAAGTGGTTACGGTAGCTAGCTTTTTCAGAAACATCTCATCTCCCTGTTTCTCTGAAGTGTCGTGCGCGCCCCTGTCGCGCACAAAGTTCTGGTCCCGAGGCTGATCCCCGGTGATTTACGGGGCTACTTTCAGATCCGTTCGCCGGTTTGGCCGTCAAACAGATGGCAAATCTCGACCGGCACCGAGATCGACACCATGTCGTCAATTTCAGCCCGGAAATTCTTGTCGGCCTTCACGGAAACCAGCGCGCCACCAACGCGAACCGAGATCATCGTCGCGTCGCCCAGCAACTCCTGGGTATAGATCGGAGCATTGATTTGCCCCTGCCCGTTCTCCGCAAGCGTGGCATCTTCTGCGCGGAACCCCAGTGTCAGCGGGCCCTCGGGCGCTTGCACGCCAGGAATTTCCACGTTCTTCGTGACAAAAACACCGTTGCGCACCTCGCCTTCCATCAGGTTCATCGCCGGGTTGCCGATGAAGCTGGCGACAAATGTGTTGGCAGGCGTGTCGTAAATCTCGGTCGGGCTGCCCACTTGCTGCACGACGCCCTTCTTCATAACGACCACACGATCAGCAAGGGTCATCGCCTCGATCTGGTCATGCGTTACGTAGATGGTTGTCACCGCAAGCTCGTGGCTCAGGTTCTTGATCTGAGCGCGCGTGGAAACCCGCAGCTTGGCGTCTAGGTTCGAAAGCGGCTCGTCCATCAGGAAGACATTCGGCTCGCGCACAATTGCGCGCGCCAGGGCGACGCGCTGACGCTGACCACCGGACAGTTCCGCCGGTTTGCGATGCAGAAAATCATCAAGTTCGACCATAGCCGACGCGCGGCGCACCTTGTCGTCATGGGTCGACGGGTCAATGCCGCGTACTTTCAGCGGAAATCGGATGTTTTCGTAGACGTTCATATTCGGGTAGAGCGCGTAGGACTGGAACACCATCGCTACGTCGCGGTCCTTGGGCTCCATATCGTTGACGCGCACCCCGTCGACCAGAATGTCGCCTTCGCTGGCATCTTCCAAACCTGCGATCATCCGCATGGTCGTGGTCTTGCCGCAGCCCGAGGGCCCCAACAATACAAGGAATTCCTTGTCAGCTATGGTCAGATCGAAATTGTCGACGCCGACAAACGAACCCCATCGCTTGCCAACATTCCGCAATTGAATCTCGGCCATCAGCCCCTCCCGTCAGATTTTTTTGCATACGCTTGCAATTACGGTAGACTTAACTGCGGCATTTTGGCAAGATTTTTTTGCAATCGTATGCAGGGAGCGCCTTCACATGCCAGATTTTTCGGCGGAAAAACAAGTCATAAGAAACTTCTACGCCAAGCTGGACACTGCCGAACCGGGGACTGAAAGCAGCGTTTTGGCCGAGTTCTACGGCTCGAATCGCATATGGCGAGGCTTTCATCCCTTCGACGAAATTCACAACGCAGCAGAGGTCGCGCGCACCTTCTGGACCCCTTTGAAGGCCGCCCTGAAAAACCTGCAAAGACGGCAGGATATCTTTATGGCCGGGGCCAACGAGATTGATGAATTCTCATCGGTCTGGGTTGTCTCGATGGGGCATTTGATGGGGTTGTTCGACGCGCCCTGGCTGGGCATCCCACCGACCGGCAAACTGGCGTTTCTGCGGTATTGCGAATTCAACAGGGTCGAAAACGGGCAGATCACCGAGACAGCCATGTATTTCGACATACCGCATCTGATGCTGCAAGCTGGTTTGCGGCCCTTTCCACCGCAAACGGCAGCGCAGCTTGTTCAGCCCGGCCCCATGACCCATGACGGGTTGATTTTCGAACCGCAGCCTCCTGAAGAAGGGCAAAAGACCCTTGCCGCAATCAACGCGATGATCGCAGATCTCGGCCAATGGAACAGCGGTCTGAGCCTTGAGGATGAACTGCGGCGCACATGGCACGAAGACATGCTGTGGTGGGGACCGACCGGCATCGGCGCGACCTACACGATCAAGCGATATGCCAAGCAGCATGCCGGGCCATTCCGGGCCGGGTTCACGGACCGGTCAAAGACCAAACATATCTGCCGCATGGCCGAGGGGCATTACGGGGGGTTCTTCGGATGGCCCAATTTCACCGCACGGCCCACCGGCGGTTTCATGGGCATGCCCGCCACAGACAAGGCGGGTGAGTTCCGCGTCATCGACATCTACCGCCGCGCCGGGGACAAGCTGGCCGAAAACTGGATCTTCATCGATCTGCTGCATTTCTGGAAGCAGCAAGGCATCGATATTCTTGAACGCATGCAAGAGGTGCCGCGCACATGACCGGATGGATCGACGCCCATCACCATCTTTGGGATCTCGGGGCGGTTCACTACCCCTGGCTGATGGCCCGCGGGGTAAAGCGCTTTTTCGGGGATCCGACGCCAATTCAAAGAAACTACTTACTGGATGAATTCCGGTCCGACGCAAAAGCCAACGGCATTCGCGCCTCGGTTCACATTCAGGTCGGCGCTGAAGACGGCCTGGCCGAGGCCCGCTGGGTTCAATCTGTTGCCGATGCCAATCCCGATTGGCCAATGGCGCAGGTCGTTTTCTGTGATCTCACCGCACCGGATCTGCCCGACCAACTCGACGCGTTCCAACACCTAAACACAGTGCGCGGCGTGCGCCAGATCGTCGGGCGTGCACCGGGCGAGGATGCCCGGACCGGCACTAATGCCCTGTTGGACGACCCCCGCTTTCTCGTAGGATTGCAGGAGGCAGGGCGCCGCGGGCTGAGCTTTGATTTGCAACTCATCCCCGAGCTTTACGCAAAAACCGCCCACATCCTTGCGCAAGCCCCGGACACGCAGATAGCGCTATGCCACGCGGGCTCCCCTCATGACCGGAGCGCTGACGGTTTGGACCAATGGGCTGATGATCTGCGGGCATTGTCAGAGCTGCCCCACATAACATGCAAGTTGTCCGGTCTGGGCATGTTTGATCACAGTTGGTCAGTCCAGAGCATTCGTCCGATCATTGATATTTGCCTCGCGCAGTTCGGAATGAACCGAGTGATGTTCGGGTCGAACTTTCCGGTCGACAGCCTTTACAGTGACTATGCAACACTGATGAAAGCCTTCCGCGATCTGATCCCAGATCAGGCCAAGTCAGCAGTATTTCGCGAAACCGCGGAACGGTTTTATCGATTTGGTACTTCTTAGAGCGGTTAGCGGGTGCGTTGAAGATCTGGAAGCAGGTCAGAGCCAGCAGGCTTTGCGGCGGACATATTTCAAGTCTGTTCAGGTCAATCCCAACGGCTAGGCTCAGCACCCAAACTACTGGATGCTGCAAAATGCAACAGAATCCAGCAGTGTCCGACCCTGTCAATCGAGGGCGATCCTTTGCGCTCGACTACAGCTGGGCGCGCGAGATTCTGTGTTACACTCAGGTCTTCAAGGCTTCGAAAATACAGATCACTTTCGAGCTTTGATCGTGCAGTATCGTGCCGGTCACCTACGGCTATTCGCCCCAAGCCGGACAAGCCGATACCCCAACGTTGTCGCTATTTTTTTAATTTCCAAACAACACGTTACCCGGAAATCAATGAATTAGTGACTCAAGAGTGTCTATTAGCTTGAACTTTATCCGTTAACGGGTCGAGGTATTTCAATGAAATTGAATTCCAAAGAGCCTAGCTCTGAGAGTGGGTATCCTGAAACCAATATCATCATAATTTGTGCGCGCCTTCTTCAGGATCGATCTGAAAGAGGATCGCGCGATTTCTTACAATCAATGAGCGCGCTTCACTTGGGATCATTGATTGATCGGAAAAAATATAATCTGAAAATTCATTTGGAAGATTGGCATGGCCCATACAATTGCGCCGAGACTACTGGTGTGGATATCTGCGTTCTGACCGGACTCCAAACGGATTTTGACCGCATGCGGCAACTTGCATATTCCTTTCGAAGCGCCGGTGCAAAGGTGGTCGCCGGGGGTAGTTTGTGCACGCTGTTTCCAAGATTCGCCAGTCAATTTTTTGACACCGTCTGTGCAGGCGGGGTGGAAGCGTTCCGGGATTTTCTAACCGACTACGAAATCGGCGAAACGAATGAGATCTATTATTCGTCGTCGCATCAGATTCGAGATTATGAGATTGATCACGGTTTGCTTTCAGAGAATGGAATCGACCTGCCGCTTCATTTAATCGAGGCGTCACGTGGATGCAGCTTTCGTTGTGATTTCTGTGTTCTTCCGGCAGAAAATGCCCTGCACGCTAAATACAAATTGGAGCGGGTGGCCGCAACGATCGACGACGCAATCAAAAAAAGCCCGTCGGGCAGCGCTCGCGCCAAATACCCAATTATCTGGTTCATCGACAACAACTTTATCGACAACCGCGCCCACATGAAGGCAGTAGTCAACCTTCTTGCCCGCAACCCAAAAGTCAAAGCGTGGGGCGCAATGCTCACGCAAGATGCTTTGCGGGACCGGGATTTGATCAATCTTCTTGTTCAATCAAAATGCAAATACGTCTTTGTTGGAATTGAGTCGCTTGATGAGAATTTTCTGAAGAGCCACAGAAAAAAGCAAAACCTGTCACGCAGATCGAATGTCATCGACGACGTTATTTATGCCGAAAAGCAGGGTTTGTGTGTCGGATACGGGTATCTCTTTGACCCTGAGACAACATCTGTCGAGACAATGCGCCGACAATTGCGCCACATTGGCGATAGGCGCGATTTTCCGCTACCCTGTTATTGCAGTTTTGTGACGCCCTTACTCGGAACCGGATTTTTTTGGAAGTGCGCCCGCGAGAGGCGCCTTATGCCCAATGTCCGTCTGCGAGATCTGGATTGCGAGACTATCGTGGTAAACAACACGATTAGCTCCCATGATGAAATTACGGTTTTCGCTCGAGAACTGCTTGAGAGCCCCGGACGTCTGTTTGGCTGGGCAAATGTTGTTTCATCAACACTGTACCGGCTTTTCCGGACTCGCAGTCTTAATCCATATTTTTGGTTTATTGCTGTACGTTCCAACCTGCGCATGATGTCTTTTGCCTCTCGATATTCAGATGTGGCAGAGCGCAGTTTCATTGCCGGCCAAGATCGTCTGGATCCTCAATATGCCAATATACCGGACGGCATTACCGAGGCGGATCGAAGAAAGTATTTCGAGCCAATTATGATAACCGGCAACGACGGACAACTGGCAAGTTGGCTGATGGATGCTGCGCCCAAAGATGTATTGGAAACCGACGAGATGCACTTGATGGAGGCGCATTCATGCTGAAGGGTCAAAACTCGCAATCGTCAGGCGGCGAAAGACGTCAGATTACAGCTTTGTTTTGTGATCTCGTTGATTCCACCCAGTTGTCACAACATATCGACCCCGAGGACTTGCACAGCATTCTAGAAGGGTTTCGCGAGGAATGTATGAATGCGGCCCGGGCGGCGAACGGGAAAATCGGCGGCTTTTCCGGGGACGGTGTTCTTGTTTACTTCGGTTACCCAACCGCTCACGAGGATGCCCCTCGATTTGCAATTTCGACCGGGCTGGAGATTGTGCAACGCATATCAAAACTCAACGAACGGTTCTCTCTCGCGCTCGACAAACAGCTGCAGATACGTATCGGTATTCACACCGGAATAATGTTTGCGAACGATACGGGGGCTGACGAAGGGCCGGAGGCTGCAGAGATCGTTGGCGACGTTCCCAACGTAGCCTATCGCGTCCAAGGAATGGCAGAACCCAATTCGATTGTTATCAGCGCAAATACCCAACCACTGGTCTCTGGTTATTTTGACCTTGAAACGATGGGGTCGGTCGAGCTTAAGGGTGTTTCTGTTCCGATAGAGCTGTTCCGCGTCGTTTCCAGCCGCGATGTGCCCAACAAGCTCTCCATCCGGCTTCATAAAGTTGTCAGCCCTCTTGTGAATCGTACAAGCGAGCTAAGAATTCTCGAGGAGACGTGGAAGAGTACGACCGAAGGTCAGGGTCGCTGTATTGTCCTGATAGGGGAAGGTGGGATAGGAAAATCCCGCCTGATCAGGGTGCTGCGCAAAAAGCTTTCAGCTCAGGGTAATGCCAATATTCTATCTCTTTATGGCTCAGCAGAACATAAGAATGAGGGGTTCTTTCCCATCTTCGATGGTATAGCGCGGCTATCGGCATTGAACATGCCGGACGCGACCCACAACACCCCTGCTCAACTACACGAATTACTAAGTGAGGCAGAATTCGATGGCTCAGATCTCGCGAATTCCCTATCGCAGTTCTTAACCAAAGAACCCAAGCAAACGAGCGAAACGAGAGATTCCTGGGAGCTTCGCCAAAAGCTGGTTTCTGATCTGATCCAGTTTATTCTGTCACTTGCGGAACAGAAGCCGTTGCTTGTCATTCTCGAAGACGCGCACTGGGTCGATCCTTCAACGATGGAACTGTTCGGCCGTTTGATCGCGGAGATTTCATCACGGCAAATTATGATAGCAATAAGTTCGCGTGAACCGATCGCTATGCTAGCCGGAACCCTCGCAGTTGAAGTCGCGTTGGACCCGCTTTCTCGCGATGATAGCAGAAGATTATGCCTGCAAGTGGTTGATGAAGAAACTTTGGTAACCGACGCGGTTGACGCGATTGTCGCTCGGGCCGATGGAAATCCATTGTTTATTGAAGAGGTCACTCGCGTATTTCTCGATGCCGCCGACAAGGAAAGTCATTACGATTCAGGTACCAGCGGATTCCGTGTTCCCGCGACACTGCGGGATTCTTTGATGGCCCGATTGGACAAGCTGGGTCCGGAAAAGGAGCTTGCGCAAGTTGCCGCCGTTTTTGGCCGCAGTTTCGACAGGGCGGGTCTGAGTGCAATACTCGGATGGGATGAACTTGAAATCGACCAGGCACTGGAATCCTTGCTTGCGGCGGGACTGATCTTCAGGGTTATTCGAGACCCGTCCACTGATTATCGCTTCAAACATGCGTTGGTGCGAGATGTGGCCTATCTGTCCCTTCCGAAACCGCGGCGACGGGAATTGCACAAGGTTGCGCTGGACTTTCTCAGAAAGATGCCTTCCGACCGCAGTTCCTGTTCGCCGCTTGTACTTGCACAACACGCGTCCCGGGCGGGATTTGCCAAGATCGCGGCGACCTACTGGCTGCAGGCGGCGCAGCTTTCGTTAAATGGATCATCTAATCTGGAGGCAATCGCAAACCTTCGCCATGCGCTGGAAGAGGCAGAAAAACTGCCCGAATCCCGACAGGTCGGTGTCACCCTGATGGCGGTAAAGGCTGCACTCCGGACCAATTTCCGCCGATAGGAAAGGAAAGATACAGCGAACGGCGGCAATACGGACTGCAAACGCGGCATTTGGAGTGCAAGCCTAGGGTCCGAAATAGGCCACCAATTGCAAAATGGACTTGCCTCTACTCCCAGCGACAATCGACCCGGGTATTCACCTAGCTCGGCAGGTATTCCTCACTCCAAGACTCGGCGACATCGCGGGATTTGATCATCACTTCGATGGCCTCGCTCGAATAGCCGAGTTCACCGAGGATCGTGCGGGTTGAAGTGCCGAACTTCTCGGATGGCTCGACGGCAAAAACCTTTGCACGGGTTGGGCGCACCGCGTAGGGATCAAGCTGTGTGACTTCATGCCCGCTGGGGTGATCGGGATAAATCGAGAAAGAGTAGCTGCCGTTTTCGGTGCCCGGTGTGCCATTCGCCACGCGTGAATTCCTCGCCCGCAAGGCGTCAAGGTTTTCGCAGATTGCCACGCCGATATCGGCGGCGCGCAGCTTTTCCACCCAATCCGACGCAGGCAGGGATTGGAAAGCCGTCGCCAGATAGGCCGCGCGGTCTTCTTCTGGCAGATCAGGCAGATCCTCCAAGCCTTCGACTTTTCGGAACCTCGGTAGGTCGGCTTCGTAGGCGCTGAGCAGGACGTAGCGACCTGATGCGGTGCTATAGAACCGGGTCAACGCATCATAGCCATTTGCCTCGGGGCCCGAAGGTTCGTCAAATAGCCCACGGCCCTTGTAATCAAAAGCAAAGGGGATCTGCAAAAGGCCGCTATTGGAACTGAGCGAGGTGCGCCCGCGCCCAATCCGACCGAAGCGGTATTTTTGATAAAGGGCTGCCGCTACGCCAAGCGCGCCACCAAATCCGCACATAACGTCGATCGTGCCCACATGGGCGTGCTCCTCTGGTCGGTCCATGGCACCACCAAAGCGCAGCATGATGCCGGTTGTCGCCTGAACCAGATCGTCATAGCCGATGTAATCGGTCCGCGTGCCCCGGCGGACACCGCTGAAACAATCGAGCTTGCAGAACAGCGCATCCGGGTTGAGCTTGCGCAGGCTATCGGCATCGAGACCCATTTTCCTGATCTGATTGTCGGGTGCGTTCCATACGATGACATCGACAGACTTCACAAGGTCTTCGAATACCCGGCGTCCGTGATGCGAGGTGATGTCTGCCAGAACAGAGCGTTTGCCGCGCATCTGCGACATGCCATAGATGACGGTGTTCCAACTGTCATACATCGGCACCGATGGGTCGAGCTTGATCACCTCGGCCCCGAAGCGTGCCAGATAGCTGGCCGAATGCGGGCCCGCGATCACATTGCACAGGTCCAGAACACGCACGCCGGACAGCCAGCCTTCTTTGGCGGCTGTATCAGAAGGGGCTGGGATCTCGGTGCGATGCTTCCGCAATAGTTTCAGCGCCTCGTCAAAGTCGACCCATCGGCGGGGCTCGGGCTGCAATGCCTCTTCGCCGCTTTCCTCCATCCAGACCACCGGGCCGGGTTGCGTCATGTCCCCATAGATCGGGTCGTGGACGTCGATCATCAGCCCCGAGGTCTCGGCATATTCGTCGTGAATCCATTCCTGCAGCCAGCGCTGCGGCGCGCCGGGGATCAGGCCTCGACCGAACATTTTCTTCCACTCGTGCGATGTGCGGGTCATGAAGACCTCTTTCATCCGCGTGGCGATCTTGTCGGCCCAGAACTTCGGCATCGGATAGACACCCAGCGACGTGTCGTGTTCCCATTCCGACCAGGGCTTGTAGGTGTCTTCTTCCGATGTCAGCCCGTCTGCGACCAACTCGTCATAAATGCCGAGCACTTCCAGACAGCGGCGGGCGTGGTTCTTATGGCTGGGGCAGACCACGTAGAACATGCGCCCGTCCTTGCACATGTAGCTGCGGAAGAACGGGTCCAGCAGTTCCTGCAGATCTTCATAGTTAACGTTCATCGGCAGGCCTTCGATGCGCCGGCGTTCAATCTCGACCTCGCGCTGGGTCAGATAGCGCTCGGGCATGTTTTCAACCTTGATCGAGTTGTAGCAGAGCCCCTCCATCACGGCGGCTGCCAAGGGAACTTCGATCTGGTCGCCAAGGCCAGTCACCTGACGGGACTGCAGAGCCAACACCGTGGCAGAAGCCGCGATCTGCGACGCGTAAGCCGAGGCAAGCGGCAGAGGAGAAAATGACGGGTTCAGCCCCATCAAAACCCGATTCAGCCCCATGTCGGTAAACACGCCGGAACTTGCCGCGACGATGCTTTCATAGGCACGCAACTCGCGCCGTTCTTCGTCGTTCGAGGCAAAACCGGGGATTGAGATCGTGATCAGCTCGGGCCTTTCGTCACGCATTGCCGCAAAGTCTATTCCAAGCGCGGCCAGTTTCCCGGGGCGGAAGTTCTCGACGATGATATCGGCCTCGGCGCAGAGCGTCTTGGCCCTGTCCAACCCCTCTGGTGTCTTGAGGTCCAGATTTACGATCACCTTGTTTCGGTTCAGAGCAGCATTAGCCGGGCTGTCCCACATCGGGCCGTCAGGTGGGTCGATATGAACCACGGTTGCGCCCAGATCGCCCAGCAACATCGCAACAGCAGGGCCCGCGATGTACTGACCGAAATCGACGACCTTCACGCCGGTTAGCGGAAGATTGGAAAACGAATTGCGCATGGGTCCTCCCGGAAACTCTTATACCCGCATGTCGACGTGTCTTATTGGCCCGCCAGCATCCAGCCTGCGGCCTTTTCTGCGATCATGATCGTGGGTGAGTTGGTGTTGCCACTTGTGATCTCTGGCATGACAGAGGCATCGACCACGCGCAGGCCGGCCACGCCCTTCATGCGCAGATGCGGATCGAGAACGGCGGTTTCATCGTCCTCGCGGCCCATCTTGATCGTACCAACTGGGTGAAAGATCGTGCTGGCAATGTCGCCTGCCAACCGGGCCAGTTCCTCATCGGTTTGATATTGGATGCCCGGTTTGAATTCTTCTGGCTCGTAAGCTTCCATAGCGGGCTGAGCCATGATTTCGCGCACCTGCCGCAGGCTTTGGGCGGCCACTTTCCGATCTTCGTCTGTGTCCAGATAATTGGGCGTGATCTGGGGCGGCTGACGGAAATCCGAAGACGCGATGCGGACATGCCCACGGCTGGTCGGGTTCAGGTTGCAAACACTGACGGTGATAGCGGGGAAATCATGCAGGTCTTCACCAAACGCCTCAAGGCTCAGCGGCTGGACATGGTATTCGAGATTGGCATGCGGGCGCGTCGGATCCGAACGGGTGAAAGCACCCAACTGGCTGGGCGACATGCTCATCGGGCCCGAGCGTTTCAGCACATATTCCAGACCGATCTTGGCCTTACCTACAAGGGAATTGGCCAAGGTGTTCAGCGTCTTGGTGCCCTTGACCTTGTAAACCGCACGGATTTGCAGGTGATCCTGCAGATTTTCGCCCACATAGGGCGCATCCATCACCACATCTATCCCATGCTCTTTTAAAAGGGCCGCCGGACCAATCCCCGACAGTTGCAGGATTTGCGGTGAGTTCACGGCACCAGCCGACAGGACCACCTCTTTTGAGGTCGCGACCGCAATGGGTTGTCCTTTGTGGTGAACGACCGCTCCGGTGCAATGCAATCGACCGTCTTCGCCTTTTTCAAAGGTCAGCTTCTCGACCTGCGCCTCGGTCCATATTGTCAGGTTCTGACGCGACTTGGCGGGGCGCAGAAACGCCTTGGAGGTATTCCATCGCCACCCCGCGCGCTGGTTGACGTCGAAATAGCCCACCCCGGCATTGTCGCCTGCGTTGAAATCATCGGTCTTTGGAATGCCGTTTTCGACCGCAGCATCGGCAAAACTGTCCAGAACATCCCAGCGCAGACGCTGTTTTTCGACCCGCCATTCACCGCCATGTCCATGCAGGTCGGAAAACCGGCTGTTGTCGCCGGTGTGCGGGTCGGCGCCATCGTCCAGCTTGTAGTGGTTCTCATGAGCCTTAAAGTCGGCCAGCGAGTTTTCCCAACTCCAGGCCTCTTCACCGGTAAGCTTGGCCCAGTTGTCATAGTCGCGGGCTTGGCCCCGCATATAGATCATCCCGTTGATCGAGGAGCACCCGCCGAGCGTCTTCCCGCGCGGGTAAAGCAGGCTGCGTCCGTTCAAACCTTTGGCTGGCTGGGTCTTGTACATCCAGTCTGCGCGCGGGTTGCCAATGCAGTAGAGATAGCCAACCGGGATGTGTATCCACGGATAGGTATCGGGCTTGCCCGCCTCAAGCAGCAATACCCGGTTCTTCGGGTCAGCACTCAGCCTGTTGGCCATCAGGCATCCGGCTGATCCGCCACCAATCACGATATAGTCGAACCTGTTAGCGCCGTCAGACATGTTCGTCTTCCACCTGTTCTGTCGTTTCATTGCCAACTGTGCCGCAGGCGGAGCGATGAACCGTCTTGGTTCGTGGTGACCTAAGGCAAGCCGGTTTTGATGATTTCTGAAGCGCGCTTACAGAAAAAGCTAATGACAATTCGCACAATGCCATATTAGTAAATTTTATATGGACCGGTTTTCGAACATTAACACCATTCTGGCCTTTGTGACGGTGGCTCGTGAAGGCAGCGTTTCACGCGCAGCCGAGGTGTTGAACCTGACCCAACCGGCCATCAGCCATCAGATCAAGCGTCTTGGTGAAGAGACGGGGCTTACGCTGTTCAACCGAACGCCGACCGGGTTGCAGATTACCCATGACGGAGCGGCGGTCCTAGCGAAGGCGCAAAGAGTTCTCGATGCAGTCAGTGACTTCCACCGCAGCGCCCGCCAGCGCGTCGGTCGCCTGAGTGGAAAACTGACAATCGGCACGATCGTCGACCCGGAGTTCATTCGGTTGGGCCGTCTGTTGGCACATCTGCGCGCCGAGCATCCGGGCATCGAAACCGAACTGGTACATGGGGTCAGCGGAGACATCCTGACATGGCTCAGGCGGGGTCGGGTCGATGCGGGGTTCTACCTGTGTGGACCCGATGACCTTTCCAGCATCGAGTTGGACGGAGGCGATCCGGTGCACGCCATAAAGCTGGCCGATTTCACCTATCGCGTGATCGGGCCTGCTGGTTGGCAGAAGCAGGTGGAAAGCTCCGACTGGTCTTCGCTTGCAGCCCTGCCTTGGATTGGCACCCCCGAAGCCTCTGTCCACCATCGCCTTCTGGCCAAGGTTTTCGAAAGTCAGGCCAGCCGCCCGAACGTGGTCGCCTTGGTGGATCAAGAAGCTTCGATGCTTGAAATGGTAAGATCCGGCATTGGCCTGAGCCTCTGCCGCGACTCCATCGCGCTCCATCAAAAACAATCCTTCGGACTTGCTGTCTGCAATTCCGTGTCAGTTCCTGCTTGCCTGTGTTTCGTGGCGTTGGAACGGCACAAGGATAGCCCGATGATAGCTGAGACATTCGACCTGCTGCACCGATCCTGGTGATCTGGTTTTCAGAAGCGGCACAATGACTGACGTTGAAGCTGTGGCGGTTATCGAACCGCCCTGATCAGATGAAAGACCTTTTAGTCGCAAAAAAGGTAACACCTCGCCATTTTCGCCTCACGTCTTTCATCCAGCACCTACGCTGACTTTCTGTTCAGACGGCGAAGCCGCCTGTTCTCGGTAGGCTACCGCGTAGCGAACGTGGGAATGGGGCGAGGCAACGCTATTCAACAATGGTGGTGCGGCAAGCAGGCGCAGCTTAGGACAAGGTGCAGTCTATTAGGGTCGCCCGTGGGGGAAGTCAGCGCCTTAAACACAAACGGAAGAACGTGGTACTGTTCCACGCTGGATCAATCCCCCAGCGGCTGCGGGCCTGTTCGTCCATGATAAGCGGTGAGGGATGCCCTGATCCTCCGCAGGTTCTCTTTGGTCTCGTCCGTCATCTCTTGCGCCACGGTCATTGCTAGTGCATCGACGATTGCAAGATGGGCGTATCGGGACGCGGTTGGTTTGTAGATGTCGCTGTCTTCCGGCAGGTCGGTCAGCAGGGCGATCTTTGAGGTATTGGCCAGTCGCGTATTTGGCCGGGTGATGCAGATCGTTGTTGCCCCATAACCGTTGGCGACTTCGGCCGCGGCTACGATTGCGTCCGCTTCGCCGCTGGCTGAGACTAGAAAAAGCACATCCTCGGCCCGCAGAGACGCGGCTCGCATTTGCAGGACATAGCTGTCATTGGTGAAAAAGGACGGGATGCCCAGCCGGAAAAACCGGTTGGACGCTTCCTGCGCAACAAAGGATGACCCGCCGCCGATGCCGGAAAACAGGATCTGGCGCTTGTCCAGACAGGCGTCTCGGGCCGCTTCCAATGCGTTTGTATCGACCTGACGGCGCATGGTCTCCATGGTTGTGAACATGGCACCAAGCACCTGATCTATGGCGGTATCCGCGTCCGATCCTGCGTTGCCGGGATTGCCAAACAGGTATTGCGCGCTGACCGCGATGTTCTGCGCCAGACGCAGTTTGAAGTCCCGAAACCCTTCGCAGCCAAGGCTGCGGCAGAACCGGACGACCGTTGGCTTGCTGACCGCGCATTGCTCGGCCAGATCGCCAATCGCCATGGCGCTGATGTCGTTCAGGTGCTCTTTGACATAGTCCGCGACCTTCTGTTCCTGAACGGCCAGTTTGATCTGACCGCTGTGCAGGGCCGAGATCAAATCCACAGCGCCCGAGCGCCCTTTGTGGGGCGGGAATTCGTTCTGGCCGGAGGGTTGGTCGTCGTTCGGCACGGTTTGGCCTTTCTGCATTTTCATGAAACTTAGTTACACAATTTCTTGTGAGCAAACAAGAAAGGCCGGAACGCTGGCACTTCTTTGGTCATATTTCGTAACTCAGTAACATTTTTTCGTTGATTTGACGTCAAATCACACGCAAACTGAAACTCAGTTACAGATTCGCGATCTTGGGAGGGATGCGAATGTCCAACTGGTTTGCCGACGCAAGCGCGCGGATAAACTCTGTCATCGAGGGGATCGTTGCCGCGCTGATGCTGGCCCTGGTTCTGGATGTCTGGCTGGGTGTCATCGACCGCTATTACTTTCACTGGCAATTGCCGTGGCCCGAGGTGTTGGCGCGGTACCTGATGATCTGGGCGGCGCTGCTGGCGGTGTCCTCGGGGATTGCGCGGCGCGATCACATCGGGCTTACGGCGTTTGTCATGGTGCTGCCGCGCCCGGTTCGGCGTGTCCTTCTGATCGTGATGGACATTCTGGCGCTGGCCCTGTTCCTGTATGTCGCCTGGTTCGGCATCAGCTTTGCCCAAAGCGGAGCGCCGAGGCAGGCCATGATCTTCGGCGCAAGCCTTGCCCCGTTCTATGCAGCCATTCCTGCGTCAGCGGCCCTGTCGGCGGTGCAACTGGTGCTGGTCCTGTTTCGGGATCTGGGCACTCAGATCGACGAACCACCTTTTCCCCATGAGGTGGAGGATATGTCGTGATCGTCGCCGTCACATTTGTCGCCCTAATCCTGTTTGGAATGCCCATCGGGTTCGCCATTGGCCTGGCCGGGGTCGTGGGCCTGATCGACATGGGCGGCACCCAGTTTCTGGCCATCGGGCCCAGCAAGGTCTTCAACGGGCTCAACATCTTTCCCTTTCTCGCCATGCCCTTTTTCATTCTGGCGGGCGAGATCATGAACGACATCGGGATCACCAGCCGCCTTGTGAAGCTGGCGCAGGTTCTAGTGGGTCGGTTTCGCGGCGGGCTGGCCCATACGAACATGCTGGCATCGGTGTTCTTCGCGGGTCTGACAGGTTCGGCCACGGCGGATGCGGCGGCCTTTGGCCGGACGCTGGTGCCTGCCATGGTGAAAGAGGGCTACAGGCGCGACTATGCCTGCGCCGTCACGGCAGCGGGGTCGATCATTGGCCCGACCATTCCGCCCTCGGGGCTGATGGTGGTCTATGGCTCGCTTATGGGTGTGTCGATTGCCGGTCTGTTCGCTGCCGGGGTCTTGCCCGGACTGGTGATCTGCCTTGTGTGCATGGCTGTCATCGCCATCGGCGGCAAGCGCGAGAACCTGCCCAAAGCCCTGCGCGGTGCCACCCCGCGCGAGGTCTGGGAGACGTTCGTATCTTCGCTGACCGCTCTGGCGATGCCGGTGATCATTCTGGGCGGCATATTGGGCGGTATTGTTACTCCAACCGAAGCTGCCTCGATCGCCGTCGCCTACGCGCTGTTCATCGGTATCTTTGTTTACCGGACGCTGACGTTCAAAGGCTTTTACCGGATGCTGGTGCGCACGGCGCGTATCACCGGTGTGATCTTTGTCATTATCGCCTTCGCGGGCATTCTGGGCTGGTGGATGAGCTTTGAGCGCATCCCGCAACTGATCGCCGAAACCGTTCTGGGCCTGTCCGACAACCGGTATGCCGTCATCGCCATCATCATCGGGCTGTTGCTGATCGTCGGCATGGTGATGGATATCACCGCGATCCTGATCATCCTCGCCCCGGTTCTGGTGCCGCTGACACAGCAGGTCGGGCTCGAGCCGATCCATGCCGGGATCATTTTCGTGCTGGCCCTGAATATCTCGCTGATGACGCCACCTGTGGGGGCCTGCCTGTTCGTGTTGTCCTCGGTCACGGGTGAACGGCTGGAACGGATATCGCTGAAACTCTTCCCGTTTCTGATCGCGGAAATTGGCATCCTCTTTGTCTTTGCCTTCTGGGAAGACACGGCCCTGTGGCTGCCCCGGATGTTGGGCTTTGCCCAGTGACGAACTCATCAAAACCAAACCAACAGGAGAAGTAACATGAAGAAACTGCTCACAACCGTCGCGATGACAGCGACCATGATGGCCAGCACGGCGCTGGCCGAAGGTGGTGTCATCAAGTTCGGCCATGACAACAAGACCGACCCGTTTGAAAACCCGGCACATGCCTGTACGGCGGTGTTTTCGAACCTCGTGACCTCGGGCACCAATGGCAGCGTGTCGGTTGAGGTGTTTGGGTCGAACCAGCTGGGATCGGCAGCCGAGCATGTGCAGCAGGTGCGCGACGGGATCATTCAGGCGACGCTGACCTCGACCGGTGCGTTGGCCAGTTACTACCCGCGCATCGATGTGCTGAACCTGCCGTTTGCCTTCAACGGCAATGCCGCGACCTATGAGGTGTTCGATGGCGAATTCGGCGAAGCTCTGGCCGCCGATATCGAGGCCGAACTAGGCGATGTTGTCGTGCTGGGTTTCCCGGATACCGGAGGTTTCTTTGCCGTCACCAACTCGCAACGGCCGATCGCGGACCTGAAGGATTTCGACGGCATCCGTATCCGCACCATGACCCTGCCGTCACACCAGAAGATCGTGCAGGCGCTGGGGGCCGAGGCTTATCCGCTGTCCTGGGGCGAGGTCTATTCCGGGCTTCAGACCGGCGTGATCGACGGACAAATGAACCCGGTTCCGATCATCTCTTTCGCCAACTTCGCCGAGGTGCAGCAATACCTGACACTGACCAACCACCTGTTCTCGCCCTATACTTTCATGATCAACCGCGCCTTCTTTGAAAGCCTGTCCGAGGCTGAACAGGCCACGATTCGCACCGCCGCCGAAAACTGCGTCACCGCCAGCCGTGGCCTGTCGCGCATCATCGAAGCGTCGGATCGCGGGCTTGCGGGGCTGATGGACCAGATTCAGGTGACCGCGCTGAATGACGAACAGCGCGCCGCGATGGCCGCAGCAACGCAGCCCGCGTTCGAGGCGCATGTTCAGGAAAACCTCGACGACAAGGCCAATGAACTGCTGACAAGCTTCAAGGCTGCGGTCGATGGCGCCAACAGCGCCTCGTATCTCGACTGATCCTCCCAGACTGCCGGAGACAACCGGCAGCACCTTATGTCGGGGGCCGCGATCCGGCCTCCGACCTCACCAGCGAATTGGAATGAACATGCGCGTCTTTTGTGCGTCCCTTGCGACCGAAACAAATACGTTTTCCCCCCTGCGCACGGATTTCTCGGATTTTGAGCAGAGCTTTTACGCACCACCCGGCCAACACCCCGAGACGCCCACCCTGTGCAGTGCCGTGTTTCCGGCGTTGCGGAAACGGGCGCAATCCTGTGGGCTGCAGCTGATCGAAGGCACCGCCACCTGGGCCGAGCCCGGCGGTTTGCTGAACAAGGAAACATGGCAGCGGCTAAAGCAGGAAGTGCTGGATCAGGTCAAAGCCGCGCTCCCGTTGGACGGGGTCGTTCTGGGGCTGCATGGCGCGATGATCGCCGAAGGGTGCCTGGATTGCGAAGGTGTGCTGATCGAAGCCATTCGGGACATTGTCGGGCCGGATACGGTTATCGGCGCCAGTTTCGACCCGCACAGCCATCTCAGCCGGAAACGGGTCGACAATGCGGATGTCATCACCGTGTTCAAGGAGTTCCCCCACACCGATTTTGTCGAAGCGGGCGAATCCTGCGTCGACCTGACCCTGCGCGCGATCAAGGGCGAAATCCGGCCCGTCATTTCGGTTTATGACGTTCGGATGCTGGATGTCCTGCCGACCAGTCAGGAACCCATGCGCAGTTTCGTGGACCGGATCAAGCGGATGGAGACCGAAGGCGAGGTTCTGTCGGCCTCGGTCATTCATGGCTTCATGGCCGGGGACTCGCCGGATTTGGGGGCCAAGATCATCGTGCTAACCGACAATGACCCGTCCAAGGCAGATCGTATCGCCCGCAATCTGGGGGCAGAGCTGTTTTCCTTTCGGGGTCAGACCAAGCCAGACTACCTTACCCCTGCCGAGGCCCTGTCCAAAGCGGCTCAGGCCCCGCGCGGTCCTGTCGTTGTGGCCGATGTCTGGGACAACCCCGGCGGCGGCGTGGCAGGCGATTCAACCCTGATCCTCGAAGAGGCCATCGCACGCAATATGACCTCGATCGCTTTTGGCACGATCTGGGACCCGATGGCCGTGCGCCTGTGTCATGCCGCAGGTGAAGGCGCGGAGTTCGATCTGCGCTTTGGCGGAAAAACCTCGGCGTTGGCGGGCAATCCAATTGACGCCACGGTCAGGGTCCTGCGCAACCAGCGCAACGCGGTTCAAAGCTTTGGCGCATCGGTTGTTCCGATGGGCGATTGTTCAGTCATTCAACTGGGCGGGATTCAGGTGGTTCTGAATTCGAACCGCAGTCAGGCATTTTCGCCCGATCTGTTCACCAATCTGGGTATCGACATCTCGCAAAAGAAGGTGCTGGTGGTGAAATCGACAAACCATTTCCACGGCGCGTTTTCCGACGTCGCAAGTGAAATCATCTATGCCGCCGTCGAAGGCCCCTATCCGAACGATCCGACCAAGACGCCCTACAAAAATCTGACACGCGCGATCTGGCCGATTGTCGAAGACCCCCACAAGGAGGCCGCAGAATGATCTTTCCCGAAATCGACACTCCGGCGGTTCTGATCGATCTGGACATCGCCGAGGCCAATATCGACCGCTTTCAGGCCCATTGCGCGAAATACGGGCTGGCCGTGCGGCCCCATATCAAAACGCATAAGCTTCCCTTGCTGGCCAATCGGCAAATGCAGGCCGGGGCCATTGGCATCACCTGCCAGAAGGTCACCGAGGCCGAAGCGATGATTAGTGAGGGTGGCATTGACGACGTGCTGATCACCTACAACATCCTCGGTGACACGAAACTGTCCCGCCTGCGCGCGCTGGCTGAGAAGACGCGCCTAACCGTTGTGGCCGACAACACGGAAACGGTAGACGGGCTGTCGCGGTTTTTCGCGGATACCTCCAAGCCATTGGGCGTGCTGGTGGAATGCGACACGGGTGCCGCACGCTGCGGCGTGACCTCGCCCGCGCAGGCGTGTGAACTGGCCCGTTACATCGAGAACAAGCCCGGCCTGACGTTCCGAGGTCTCATGACCTATCCGCCGGTTGGGCAGGAAGGCGCGGTTCAGGACTGGCTCAGCACGGCAAAAACCCGGATCGAACAGGCCGGGCTGACGGTCAGCGTGATCTCGAACGGCGGCTCTCCGGGAATGTGGCGGGCGCAGGACGTACCGGTTGCGACCGAATACCGGATCGGCACCTATGTCTACAACGACCGCTCGTTGCAGGCGCGGGGTATTTGTACTTGGGATGAGTGCGCCCTGAGCGTTCTGACCACTGTGATCTCGGTTCCTGCGCCTGACCGCGCCGTGATCGATGCCGGGTCCAAAGTGCTGACATCCGATCTGCTGGGGTTGGAGGGGCACGGATATGTTTTGGGCCGACCAGACATTCTGGTTCAGGGCCTGTCCGAAGAGCACGGCGTTTTGAAAGCCGACAAGATCAACCTCAAGGTTGGCGACCGCCTTTGGATCATCCCAAACCACGCCTGCGTGGTGACCAATATGGTGGATCAGGTCGAATCCGTTCGCGGCAACAGCCACCTTGGTCCTTTGCCGGTCGTCGCACGGGGGAAAGTGCAGTGATGCGTTGGGGACGGCGCGATGAGTGACCTGATCTGTCTGGGCGAGCCCCTGTTTGAACTGAACGCCCAACCGGACGGCACGTTCCAAAGCGGCTTTGGTGGCGATGTCTCGAACGTGGCGGTGGCGGCGGCCCGGCAGGGTACTAAAAGCGCACTGATCTCAAGCGTTGGGGCTGATCACTTTGGCGAGCAACTAAAGGATTTATGGTCACGCGAAGGGGTGGATCATACCCATGTGGCGCAGGTCCCTGATGGTGAGACCGGTATGTACTTTGTCTTCCACGACGAAGGCGGACACTGGTTCGTCTATCGCCGAAAGGGTTCTGCCGCGAGCCGGATGACCCCGCGCGACGTGCCCGAGGAAGCCATCGCAAATGCCGGGATGTTCTATACCTCCGGCATCAGTCTCGGGGTGAGCAACGAGCTGCGCGCGGCAACGCAGCACGCCATCCGCACCGCGCGCGCCGCTGGCGTCCCGGTTGCCATCGATCCCAATCTGCGCACAGCCCTGTGGCCGCTGGAACAGGCGCGCGCGGTCACGCATGACGCAATGCGAAACTGCCGGATCGCGTTACCCGGACTGGACGACGCACGGCAATTGACGGGTCTTCACAGCCCCGCAGACATCATCGGTTTCTACCATGATCTAGGGGCTGAAATCGTGGCCCTCACGCTGGGGTCGGACGGCGTCGCGCTGTCGCAAGGTGACGGCATCCACAGCTTGCCCGGGTTCAAGGTCGATGCCGTAGACGCCACCGGAGCCGGTGACTGTTTCAACGGCATTTTCCTGTCCACCTACCTGCGCACCCAGAACGCGCTGACATCCGCCGAGCTTGCCAACCGCGGCGCCGCACTGTCGACCACGGGCTTTGGCGCCGTCGCCCCCATCCCCTACCCAGATGAGTTAACAGAAGGAATAACCTGAATGTCTGAGAAAACAATCCAACGCCTGGGCGATGACAGAACCGGAGCAGGCGGCCAGCCACTACCCTTTGCGCCCGCAGTCCGGGCCGGGGACTTCGTGTTCATCTCGGGCCAGGTCGCGATGCAGGAAAACGGCGAAATCGAACCCGGCGGCATCGAGGCGCAAACCCGAAGAACCATGGAAAACCTGATCGCCGCTCTGGCACTTGCCGATTGTACGCTGGAGGACATCGCCAAGGTCGGCGTCTGGCTGGACGATCCACGTGACTTCTGGACCTTCAACAAGGTCTACGCGAGCTATTTCCCCAATGGCGGCCCCGCCCGATCCACTGTCCGCTCGCAAATCATGGTCGACGCCAAAGTCGAGATCGACGCGGTTGTTTATAAGCCGGTTGGGTGATCCGTAGACGGGCCAGATTGCAGGAAGCCGACGTTCACAATACCTTCGCTACTTTGGCGTCAAACTTGAAGATGCACTTGCAATCGCAAAAGCGATTAAAATTTCGCCAAACATGGATGAGCATTGGCACAAGAGACTGGGCGCGTCTGAGCGCGCCCAGTTTCGTCAAGTCGCGACGTGCGACACGTCTTTGTCAGGCGAGTATATGTCCAAGATGTTCCAGTGCCCGGTCGTTGGCGTCGGGTTGTTGATCATTGGCACGTCGAGCACGGTTGGCTTGCCGCTGGCGATTGCTGCTTCCAACGCGGGCAACAACTCATCAGCGGCGCTCAGCCTATGCCCTTCCGCACCATAGGCCCTCGCAATCTCGGCATAGCCCGGTCCGTTGGCGGGTGCGGCAGCTGATCCGGGGAAGGTTGTGCCATAGGTCAGACCGTAATGCGCCTTTTGCAGACCTGCGATGGTGCCGAAGGCGTTGTTGTTCATCACCAGCCAGATGATGCCCAGATCAAGTTCGACCGCCGTCGCCAGCATCGAGGGGTTTTGGCCGAAACCACCATCGCCAACCAGGCTGATCACCACGCGATCGGGTGCTGCCAGTTTCGCGCCGATCGCGCCCGGAGGGCCGAAACCCATCGTTGCGAATCCGCCCGGTGTCAGGATCGAACCGGGGGTCAGGATATCGAATTGCTGGCCAACTCCGTTTTTGTTCCAGCCAACGTCCGTGGTGATGATGGCGTCCTCGGGCAGGGCCTTGCGCGTATCCGCCAGAATGCGCTCGGGCATCATCGGAAAGGCTGCTGAGGTCGCCATGTCCACGTTGCGCGCTTTGAACTCCGTTCGGAATTCAGCGATCTTCTGTTCCAGCGCGGGGCGGTTGAAGCCGTCGGGATACATCTCGCGGGCAACGCGGGTCAGAACGCGCAGTGCGGCTTTGGCATCTGCGACCACGCCGATCTCGGTGGGATAGTTCCGACCGATCTCCTGCGGTTCGATGTCGATATGAATGACCTTTGAGCCGGGAATGTTGAACGTATAGCCGGGGTACCAACTGGAGCAATCGGCTTCTTTGAACCGGGTGCCCACGGCAAAGATGTAGTCCGCATTCAGGCAGGACTGGTTGACCAATTCGGTGCCCCAAAACCCGGTCATTCCCAGCACAAGCGGATGGTCGTCCCGCAATGCGCCCTTGCCCATCAGGGAATGCGCGACGGGCAGACCCATATGTTCGACAAACTCGCGCAGCTCCTCGCTGGCCTGCGCCAGAAGGATACCGCCGCCGACATAGGCAACCGGGTTTTCGGCCTGCGCCAGCGCTTCGACAATTTCTCGCGCTGTTTCATCGTCAATCGACGGTTTCTTGAGAGCGCGCGTGTTATTAAGGATACGGTCGAAACTGTCCGAGGGGATCACTTCAGAGAAGATGTCCATCGGCACATTGACCAGCACCGGCCCGGGCTGGCCGCTTTCGGCCAGATGGAACGCCTTTTCCAAGATTTCGGCCATCAGGTCCGCGCGATCCACCCGCCAGGCACGTTTGACAAAGGGGCGATAGATCTCCCACTGGGCCGCATCTGCGTGCAGGTTCACCTCCTGATGCGGGTGTTTACCATAGTAATGCGTTGGAATGTCGCCTGCGATCACGACCATAGGGATACAGTCCAAGGCCGCGTTGGCGACCCCGGTGGCACAGTTTGTCAAACCTGGGGAGAGGTGTGACAACACCACCGAGGCCTTGCCCGTCACGCGGGCATAAGCGTCTGCCGCGTGGCTGGCGATTTGTTCGTGCCGCACCGTGACGAAATCAATCGGGCTTTCGGCCAAAGCGGCCAGAACCGCGATATTCGTATGTCCGCACAGGCCGAATACATGCTTGACCTCACGGCGTTCGAGAAAGTCAACGATATGTTCGGCAACGGTTTTGCCTTCCAGTTTCGCTCCGTCCATCATGCGACCTCCTGCCCGTAGAACTCACCGAACAGGTCCGGTTCCGAGGGGCGATCCTCGGGGATCGGACGGCTGACCCAGGTGTAGTTCATCATGTGTTTCATGGTGACGTTTTCATTGGTGATGTTGCCGCCCCAGATGCCGCAACCCAGACTGCTGGTCATGGGCATACCGTTGGTCCATGCACCGGCGTTGGCCTTGGATTGCGGTTGCCGCACCATCATGCGGCTGACCGGAGCCAGACGCGCCAACCGGTCGATATGATCGTCATTGTGGCTGTAGATGCCGCAGGAATGGCCCTTGCCCCCGGTGTTGTAGATCTGGCTGACCGTTTCCAGCGCGTCATCGAACGTGTCGAAGTGATAAAGCGCCATCAGAGTGGTCAGTTTTTCCCTGGAGAACTTGTGCTGCGGCCCGATTTGCCCTTGATTTTCGACCATCAGAAACTTGCGATCTTCGGGGATCGAGAACCCGGCAACTTTGGCCGTTTGCTGCGGCGGACAGGCGATGGTCGGGAACGTGCGGTTGCCCTTTTCGTCCCACATGGCTGCTTCGAGCATGGCCTTCTCTTCGTCCGAACACAGGTAGCCACCTTCGGCTTCAAGCGCTTTGACCATATCGTCGTAGACCGAGCGCTGGATGATGATGTTGCCGTCGGCTGAACAACCGGACCCAAAATCAGAGGTCTTTGATATACGCGTGTTCTGCGCCGCGATATCCAGATCGGCTGTCTCATCGATGACGATGGAGGAATTGCCCGCGCCGACGCCATAGGCCGGACGTCCGGAACTGTAGGCCGCTTTGACCATGGGCTTACCGCCCGTTGCCAGAGTCAGGTCGCAAATCTCCATCAGATGTTGCGTCAATGGGATCGACGGTTTGCGAATGGATTGAAACAGGTCTTCGGGTGCGCCTGCTGCTCGACAGGCTGCGCGCATGACCTCGACCATTTCAAAGGTGGTGTGGGCGGTTCGTGGGTGTGGGCTGAAGATGACCGCATTCCGGGCATTCGCGGCGGACACGCCAGTCACCGGCGGTGTCATCGCCGGGTTGGTCATGGGGATCAGGGATGCGATCACACCGGCGGGTTTGGCGTATTTCACCAGCCCTTTTTCTTCGTCGACTTCGACGATCCCGGTCGACGGCGTGCGCAAGACATCACGCAGTACCATATGGATTTTGAACCGTTTCGCAGGGCGTCCTTCACGATCTCCGATACCGCTTTCGTCCACGCCCTGCTGGGCCAGACGGGTAAAGGTCTTCTCGTTCCCCGCATACCACGCAATGGCCTGAGACAGGCGGTCCAGCCTGTCCTGATCCCAATCCTCGATCTCGGCCATGGCAGCGCGGGCGCGTGCCAGCATGTCGCCCGCCATGTTGCGGTCGTTTTCAGTGAGCTCTTTGCCCATGGTGATCCTCTTGGTGTTTTAGAATGGCTGCATCGGGCATACGGCGCTGTGACCGCGCCTCGCCGAATGTTCGCTTGGCGTGGCTGAGACAGCGACGCGCGTGTTCTTCATATCCCAACTCGGCAACGCGGCTTTGGTTGGGCAGTTCGATCGAATAGTCGACGGGCGGCATCCGTTCGATGATGCCGGTGAAATCGATCCAGCCCTCGCCGGGATAAAGCCGCGCATCGCGGGCCAGCTGGATCATGCCCTCGCGCGTATCGGCGATGCCGGGCAGGCAGTCTGAGATATGCAGGAAGTGAAACAGGTCCGAGGGGACGTGCAACAACTCCCCCAGATCCACGCGACTGAGGTGCAGATAGAGCGTATCGACCAGAATACCGCCATTGGGTTGATCGGAAGCGCGGACAATATCCAGCGCCTCATCCAAGGTGCGCAGGCGGGAAAAGCTTGGAAACTCAAGGTCTACGGTCAGCCCGTAGGGCGCGGCCAGTTCGCAGGTTTCGGAATAGACGTCGATCAGAAAGTCACGATCATCACGGGTGTTGGTCCACGCGCTCATGATCATGCGCTTGGCGCCCAGTTCCCCGCCGATCTCCAGAGAAGGCTCAAAACTGCGCGGGTCAACATCTTCGGTGATGCGCGCAATCTCTATATCCAGAACCTTTAGGCCAGTGGTAGAAAGAGCAGTTTTGGTGGCCTGCACCTGCGCCTTGTCGATCGGGGATTGAGTGAATTCACCGGGCACATGCATCGGAATGAACCGGGGGCTGACGGCATCGTACCCGGCCCGCGCGGCGATATAGACCAGCTCGGGCGGCGTACAGCCAATCAGCGTCAGATGCGCCAAGGAATAGAGAGAGGGGCTTGCGCCAGCCTCTTCGGGTTTCACCATGAATGACAGCTCCACGTGTCTGCGAATCTAAAATTCATCACACGTAGTAAAAAATATCTGATATTTTTAAAAATATCAACTTTTAATGCTGAGTAGAAAATGAAAACGCCCGGACAACGGCCCGGGCGTGTTTGACCTTAGTGCTGGCAGGGCTTTAGATGGTGACCCAATCGCCTCCGGACTGGTGAGAGCGCACAGAGGCATCAATGAATCGGACACCATCCGCGCCTTGTTCAACACTGGGGTAAGTAAGCCAATTGGCCGGAATCGCGACACCATCCCGGCGCGCGGCCACGGCTATGGCAAATTCCGTATAAAGGTTGGCCCAGGCTTCGATAATCCCTTCGGGGAAGCCACGCGCGGTCCGGACCAGACGTTCCGCACCGGGGCCGATGCCGTGCCCGTGACCTCGACTGAGGATACGGTCCGGCTCACCAAACCGATTGAACTTCAGCCGTTCCGAGTTCTCAAGGTCCCACTCCAAGCCCCCTTCGCTGCCGAAGACCCGCAACCGCAACCCGCCCCGGTTTCCGGGGGCAAGGCGCGTTGCCATCAAGGTTCCCGGAACCTCGTTTTGATAGCGGGTGAACATGAATACCGTGTCTTCCAAAGGCTTGGGCGCGCCGCAGACATGGAACTCGGCCCGCAGATCGGTCATGGGCAGGCCCGAGACAAAACTGGCAAGATGCGCGGCGTGGGTGCCGATATCGCCGACACAGCTGGTCGGACCTGAAATCTTGGGGTCCAGCCGCCATTTGACATGAGGCGCATCGGCCACATCTTCGGGTGTCATCCAGTCTTGCATGAACTCAACATGGATCTGGTTGGTCTTGCCGATGCCGCCTTCGGCCACGATTTGTTTGGCCTGCCGGATGACCGGAAAACATGACATCGCATAGCCGACGGCAAAAACCTGCCCCGTGCGCGCGGTGATCTCCTCAAGCCCCTCTGCCTCGGCGACTTCATTGGTCAGGGGCTTGTCGCACAGCACGTCAATACCCACCTCCAGAAAGGCTTTGGCCGCGTCGAAATGAACGTGGTTCGGGGTGGTGATCATCACCGCGTCCACACCATCAGGCCGTGCCGCCTCGGCCTGCGCCATCTCGTCGAACGACGCATAGCACCTGTCTGCTGGCAGGAACCACTCGGCCCCGCGCGCCTTGCTGCGCGCAGCGTCAGAACTGAGCGCACCTGCGGCGACCTCCCACCGGTCAGTCATCCGGGCCGCCGTTGCCTGCGTGACCGAGATACGCCCACCGCCAACAACGCCCAGCCGCAAACGGCGAGACAAGCGGGGGAAAGGACCGTCAAAATTCAGGGTTTCGGGTAGCAGTCGCTCAGCCATTCTGAACCTCCATGTCCGGGGCCCGTGCGCCTTCGGGCAGGATTTCAACCGCCATGAAGATGCTGGGGGTGATCGTCTCGTACTGATGCCAGGGATAGTTGCCTTCGGCGTCATACATCGGCTTGTGCGTCGTGCCGGGGGCCATGAATTCTTCGAGATAAAGGGTTTCAACGTCCCGTTCGCGGCATTGCTGCATTTTGCCAAAGCCTACGATTTGCGTATGCACTTCGCGAAACCCCGGAACCGGGCAGAACGGATGATCCTTATGCAATCCGACATTCAGTGGAACTGAGCCCGAGTGGTACATGGTCAGTCCAACGTTACCCACGAAGACCTTTGGCGACATGTAGTGGCTGACACCGCGCAGACGCTCTTCCTGGCGAACATCAAAGGCTGAAGGCCATGTATCCTTCACCCATGCGAACAGCGCATTGTCATCGGCGTGGGCGTCGAAACCATGAACAATGACCGCACGTTCCACGTTTTGGACGGTGCTGTTCTGCACGATCACCGACGAAAGCGGCGCAACGGTCTGATCCTCGACCGCGAGGTCCCTTCCCCCGAGGTTCAGAACAATGGCACGACCCTCGACAGATACTCTGTCTTCATCAGTGATGTGCTGGACGCGAAAGAATGGCTGTGCAAAGTCGAGTGTCTCAATCGGCATGGACCAGCTCCTTCCTCTCATCGTTCAGGAAATCGAACGGCAGAGGTGCAGGCGCTTCGCATCGGCTTTCTATTGTCTGGTAGGCACCGAATTTCGGTGCCCGTTCAATCGCGTCCATGACCTCGAACACGTGGTAGGCCAGCGCACCACTTGCACGGGGTTGGCGTCCTTCTTGTGCCGCCAGGGCAAGATCCAACAGGCCGAGGCCACGGCTGTCTTCGTTAAACCCGTGTTTGTTTTCGACCACCTGCCAGTCTTCGCGACCGGTTGGACGAGGCTGATGAGACCAGCGCGAGGTCTCCCGCGTTTTCAGCCAGACATCCCCTTGAAAGATATTGGCACCATGAACCGGGTCAGGGTCGGGGATGCTGATGGTCCCGTCTTCACCATAAATCTCGAACCGGGGCGCTTCGCTGTCCCAGATGTCGAAGCTCATGGTCATCGACCCGATTGCGCCGGATGAGAACTGCAGCAGGCTCAGGGAGTGTGTGTCGACCTCGACATCCATCCATTCGCCGTTGCGCGGGCCATTTTCGATCATCCTTTTGTCGAACGTGCGTCGCGCCATTCCTGCGACGCGGTCAACGGGACCAAGGCAACAGATCATGGCAGTCAGGTAGTATGGCCCAAGGTCCAGCAAGGGCCCGCCACCCGCCTTGTAGTAGAAATCCGGGTTGGGATGGTGGCGTTCTGTCCCGTGGGTACCGACATGGGCGAAAACCCCTGTTGGATTCCCAATCGCGCCTTCATCGATCAACCGACGAACGGTCTGCCAACGACCGCCCAGAAACGTGTCGGGCGCGCAGCCGACCAGCAGCCCCTTTTGTGAGGCCATGTGCAGGATCGCCTTGCCATCCGTTCGATTCATAACCAGCGGCTTCTCGGAATAGACGTGCTTGCCCGCCTCCAACGCACGCAGGCTGATTTCGGCATGGGCGGCTGGTATTGTCAGGTTCAGAACGCAGTCAATCGTTGGATCATCGAACACGTCATCCGGCGTGCAGGCCCTGGAGATGCCGTATTGATCCGCCTTGGCGCGGCTTTCCGAAGGATTGAGGCTTGCACAGGCCACGACCTCGACGTTCGAAAATTTTGATAGTGTTTTTAGATAGATATCGCTGATACGACCACAGCCGATAAGGCCGACCCGGAAGGATTTCGATGTCTCAATTGTCATCATTCCTGTCTTCGTAGAGGGGTAAGTAATTCGGGGGCATGGGCCCTTTGTTGCGCCCGCCCTGCCCCATCTGTTCCCAGGTGTGGGCGAGTATTCCAACCGAGCGGGACAGGCAGAACAGCCCCCGCGACAGGGGCGCGGGAAAGCCAAGTTCGCAAAAGATCACCGCCGTTGCACCGTCGATATTCATGGCGATGGGCCGACCGCCGCGTTGGCGGCCAAGCTCGGCCTGCACCTCTTCTCCGATATCGGCAAAGCGGCCGGAAACCGTGCCTTCTGCCGCCGCATCACGAACAAGCTGCATCAGCCGGGGCGCGCGTGGGTCGACGGGTTTGTGGAACCTGTGGCCAAAGCCCGATACGATCTTGCCGTAGGTCTCGCGCCAGCTGTCCAGACCGTCCCGAACCGCGTCATTCAACGAAGCCCCCGCATCCATGCGGGCGGCGATATCATAATACAGCTCGGCGCATTGCTCCCCTGCCCCGCCATGTACATCGCCCAGCATGTTCACCGCAGTCGCCATCGCGTTGTTGAGACCAACCCCGCAGGTCGCAGCCATACGCGCCGCCGCGATCGACGGGGCCTGTGGGCCGTGATCCACGCCTGCGACCAATGCAGCCTCGAACAAACGCGCCTGCGCGTCGCTGGGCAGATCGCCCCGCACCATCAGCCAGATCATCTGCGGGAACGAGACGTTCCCGATCAGGTCCTCGATAGGATAGCCACGAAAAGCGATCTGGCCGGGTTTCATGTCGATGATCGAGGTTCGCCACCAATCGCGGACCGCGCGCTCATCATTTGTCATCTGTGTGGTCATTGCGTCTGCACCTCTTTCACCGCTTGGGTTTTGCTTTGTGCAGCAAGGCGAATGGGCGCGTTGCGCGCGCCGTACCCGGCATAGCCCATGCGGCGTTCAACAATTTCGAAGAAGAAACCGTTAAAGATGGGGCGGCTGTAGATCTGAAAATACTCGGCACCCGTTGCCCGGTCGTAAAGGATGTTGCCCTGACGCATCTGGGCGATCAGATCGTCATCCAACCCGAAAGTCGCTTGCAGATCGGCGTAGTAGTTTTCCGGAATCGTCAGGCTGGGAAAGCCGGACTTGCGCAATTGCGCCGAGGTTTCAAATATGTCGTCCGACTGAAAGGCGATGTGCTGAACGCCCGCCCCAAAGCCATCTTCAAGGAATGAGGCCGCCAGAGTCCGACGACCAACGGCCCCGTTCAGGTTCAGGCGCACTTCGCCCTCGGGGCTTTCGATAGCCTGGCTTTGCACAACACCCGACGGGTCGGCGACGTTCACGATGGGCGACTTTGCCATCTCAAAGGTCGAAATGTAGTAGAGCAGCCAGCTTTGCATCTCATCGTGGCGCATGGTCTGGGCCAGATGGTCGATGCGACGCAGACCGGCGGGTTGGGTCGCCTTTGTTTTCGCAACCGGCTCGAATTCGATATCCCACACCCGATGCAGATCGGATTTCTCATCGATAAAATGAACGACGTTACCACCGACACCCCGAATGGCCGGGATATCCAGCTCTCCGGTTCCTACCGGCTGCGAAAAATCCGGGGCCCCCAGCGCGGTAGCCCGCTGAACCGTCTGATCCGCATCCTTGACGCGCAATCCCATGTCACAGACCGATGGGCCGTGGCCCAGCAAGGCTGAATGGGCGAAACCTTCCTTTTCGGTATTCACCACGATGTTGATCGCGCCTTGCCGCCACAGCTCGACGGATTTGCTGACGTGCTTTCGCTCCATTCGAAAACACATGGCTGACAGCATGTCTGCCAGCTGCGCACCGCTTACCTCGTCGGCTGTGAATTCGACGAACTCAAAGCCTGACGCATAGACACGTTCGGGCAGTTTCGGGATGCCATAATCTGCGCTTGGTTCGGTCCGCGACACTTCATCCAGAAGGTTTACCAGCGACCTGTAGCTGTCTCGGGCCAGTGTGCGACCTCCGGGTTGGGGGGCCGCCTCGTTGACGCGGGCGATGGACCAGGGCCCCTTGTACCCGGCGCGGGACAACACCCGCACAAAGCCCGCAAGGTTCAGCGCCCCAAGCCCCGGCAAAAGCCCAAAGTGCCGTTTGAGCCTGCGAATATCCATCTCAAGCCGGGGCGCGTCGGACAGTTGTACATGGAACAACCGCTCTCCGGGGGTGTCCCTAAGACGGGCTGGTTTGGACCCGTCGGCAAGCGAGAAAAATGAGTTCAGGGCCAACCCGAAATGAGGGCTGTCAATTGCCTCGACAATGCGTAACGCCTGCTCATCCGAGTGAACAAGATCGGACCATGGCAAGCCCATATAGGCCAGACGCAGCCCTATCTGTTTGGCAATTTCGGTCGCCTCGCCAAGGTCCGCGATCACCTGTTCTTCGGTGGCATCAGTGCCCACTTCGAACGCGGACCCCACAAGCAAAAGATCTGTGCCCAACGCATCCATCAGATCGAATTTACGCCTTAGCCGGTCAAAGGCGCGTTCCCGCCCCGGGCCGGTCTGACCTTCGAGGTTATGGAACGGCTGCAGCAGGCAAATCTTCAGACCGAGGTCCGACGCAATATCGCGGATGTGCGAAGGCGGCCCGTCAAACGCGGTCAGGTCAGGTTCGTGCAACTCGACGCCGTCAAACCCAGCCCCGGCGATGGCATGCAGTTTCTCTGCCAGATCGCCGGGTATGGAGGTTGTCGAAACCGACAGGCACATTACCCCTGATACCCGAACAGACGCGGCAACCACAGGACCAGATCAGGCATCAACATCATGATCATCAGCGCGAAGATGAGCACCGCCAGAAAGGCCCAGATTTCCGAGATGATTTCGCGCAGCGGAATGTCCGTCACGGCGTTGATCACGAAAAGCAGAATGCCATAGGGCGGCGTGATCAGACCGATCATCGAGTTCACGACGACCAGCACTCCGAAATGCACCAGATCGATCCCAAGCGCCTCGCAGGTGGGAATAAACAGGGGCACGATCACCAGAATGATCGTTGTTGCGTCCAGCACGCAACCCAGCGCAAGGATCAGCAGGTTAACCAGGATCAGGAACACAATCGGGCTAACATCCGAACCCTCCAGCAGGGCCGAAATCGACTGTGGAATCTGTTCCTGAATGACGATGAAGTTCAGGATGAACGCACCGCCAATGACCACGCCCACAGCGGCGGAAGACCGCGCGCTGTCGACGAACACCTGATAAAGGCCACGGAAGGTCAGTGCGCGGTAGAACAATGCGGCCAGCAGCAGGGCGTAGAAGGCAGCCACGGCGGCGGCCTCGGTCGGCGTGGTGACGCCGCCATAGATACCATAGAGCAGGATCGCGGGCATAAGCAGTGCGGGGAACGCATTGGCAGTTTTTGCGGGCAACTCGCGCAGCGGAACAGGTTCTTCCAGTGCAAAGTTCCGCTTTCCAGCCAGATAGTAGTTCATCGCCATCAGGACGACGCCCATAATCAGGCCCGGCAGAATACCGGCCAAAAACAGCGAGCCAATAGAGGCTTTCGACACCAGCGCGTAAAGGACCATTGGAATCGAGGGCGGAATGATCGGGCCGATCGTCGCCGACGCCGCGGTAATAGCAGCGGCATAACCTCTGCTGTAGCGGCCATCCTTGGTCATCATCTCAATGATGATCTTGCCGATCCCTGCCGCATCCGCAACTGCCGAGCCGGACATGCCCGAAAAGATCAATGACGCCACCACGTTGACATGCCCAAGACCGCCCTTGAACCGCCCGACCGCAGCGACGCAGAAGTTCAGCAGACGGTCCGTGATCGACCCCGCATTCATGATATTGGCGGCGACGATGAACAACGGCACGGCAAGCAGGATCGTGCTTTTGTAGAAGCCTTGCAGGATCTTCTCACCCGCAAGCGCGACGTCCAGACCAGCGACACCCAGATACATCAGTGACGCCAACAGGATGGAATAGCCGATAGGTGTCCCGATGCCTGCCAGAACAAAAAGGGTCAGCAGGCAGGAAAGAAGTTCAAAGCTCATTTGCTTGCGTCCTCGTCGTCTTCCACGTCAACGCGGGGATGATCGTCGACCACGTTAAATCCCACGACCATTTCAAGTTCGGTTTTGGGTGGGCCGTTGCGCATGATGTCGAAGAACAGCCATGCATAGCGTGCGGCTACGACCAGCATGAACACGGCATAGATCGAAAACACCGTGCGCAGCGGTACCTTCTCGCCCGAGAACGGGTTGCGAACCGTCGCGGTCTTGCGGATTTTCATCCAGTCGATGTAGTCCCAGGTCGGCAGAAAGCTGTAGAGCATCCCAATAACGATGGCGGCGGCTGCGAGCATCGCAAAGACCTGACGGACACGTCGGGGTACCGACAGGTAGATGATGTCGAACTTCACATGATCCCGTTCACGTACGATGAAGGCGCAGCTGAAAAAGATCACCCAGACCCAGAGGATGCCGATCAGTTCAAGCGTCCATCCGGCGGGGGTAAAGAAGTACCGCAACAGAATTTGCAGAAGGAAGATCAGGAAGATTGCCGCCAGCATCCCGCCGGCAATCGCTTCGGTCAGTCGGGAGAACCCCTTTATGAAGCCTTTCATGGTGGTTCTCCCTTCCGTGATTGGTCTTAGTTGCCCAGCGCGTTGATCTGTTCCAGAACGCCGTCCGGCCACGACCCCGCAAACTCGCTTTCAAGATACATGGACTGAACCTGATCGCGGAACGCGGCCAGATCGGGCTCATAGACTTCCATGCCCTGCTCTTTCAGGAAGCTGACCAGATCCTCTTCCTTCTGAAGCTGCTTCTGGCGACCCGATTCAGCCGCTGCATCCGCAGCTTCCTGAACCTTGGCCTGTTGTTCCGGCGTCAACCCGTCCCAGACCTCTTTGCCGATGGCGATGTAGTTCAGGTCGACCAAGTGGGACGTCAGGATTATCTGATTGGTCACTTCGTAGAACTTGGCATCCACCACGGTCGGCAGCGGGTTGTCCTGGCCGTCAACAGCGCCGGTGGACAGCGCAGTATAGACCTCGGAGAACGCCATCGGAGTTGGCGCAGCACCCAGCGCCTTGCCAAGGAACTGCCACGCATCAGTACCCGGCATCCGCAAGTTCACGCCTTCCAGATCGGCCGGGGTTGTGACCGTCAACTCATCCTTGGGCTGGCGCAGGTTCACCTGACGACGACCCAGATACATGACCGACAGTAGTTTGACGCCCAACTCGTCTTCAGCCTTTTGCTTGAAGGCATCCATAAGGGGATCGTTGAAGACGGCCACCTGATGCGCCGCGTCCTGATGGACATAGCCGGCGGTAAAGATCGAAAACTCGGGGAAGAACTGTGCCAGTTCCTGCGCCGAGGTGATCGACATCTCCAGATTGCCCCGGCTGATGGCGTCCAGCTCGGTGCCTTGCGCGAAGATGGTGCCGTTATAGCTGGGCTCATAACTTGCGAAATCGGCGACCATGGGCGCAAAAACCTCGGCCATGGCGACCGAACGCTGGTCGGTCTCCGATCCCGACGTTGCCATTCGAAGTTGCACTTTGTCTTCAGCCAGCGCACCATTTGTTGCACTGAACAGAACACCGGTTGCGACCAGGGCTGATACAGCAGCCCGGCGGGTAAGTTTGGTAATCACTTTGCTCCTCCCTGAGACATCATGATGTTTTTTTGACGATTCCGAGTTTTGACCTATTTTGGACATTTTGCAAGATTTTTTACAAAATATCTGATATTTTAGATTACCGAGACCTGAGCTTGCGGTGACTGCTGATAGCTTTCTATCCTAACGGTTTTCCCCGTCCGGCAGGAATTTTGTATTGCTTCAATGACTTGAAGCGTTCTCAGCCCCTCCCACCCAGAGACAATCGGCTCTGCCTTGTGGCGTGCCACATCAACAAAATGCCTGAGCTGATTGACCAAAGGGTCCGAAGCCCCCTTTTTCAGAGCCGTTGACGAGATCGGAGTCCACCAATCCCGTTGCCCGCCCGGATAATTCCAGAGCCGAAGGTCAGGGACGGATAAGGACCCATGAGATCCCCCGATCATATAACTGCTTTCCGTGGTTGATGGGTAAATCGGATATTCCTGGGACGTCATCTCCCAACTCCACGGGGCAACGATGCTGTCGGACACGGTTATTGTCCCGATCGCGCCACCCTCGAATGTCAGCAACGCCCCAGCCACATCTTCGTTGTCATATCCGCGTTGCGATGCGGCGGACTGCGCCTGTACGGTCACGACCTCTCCGGCCAGATAGCGCAGAAGATCGACGTCATGGACCAGATTGACCGAGATGGGCCCCGCTCCGGGTTTCTTGCGCCAGGGCGCGGACTCAAAATACGCGTCTGGCTTGTAAAACCAGCAATTCGCATGAACCGCGCGAACATCGCCGATCTTCCCGTCTGCAATCGCTTCCTTGGCGGACTTGATCAAAGGGTTGTACCGTCGATGATGCCCGACCATGAGCGGCACATCTGCCTTCGCGGCCTCTTGTACCAGCTCAAGCGCTGCATTGGCTTCGACAGCAATCGGTTTTTCGACCAGAACAGGGCACCCGTGTCGGACGCATGTCAGCCCCTGCTCAACATGCAACGTCGTCGGGGTCGCAAGCACAGCGCCGTCCGGTGATTGGTGGGCAAACATATCCTCAAGGGTCTTGTAACACGCGACACCATGCTCGGCGGCATAGGCACGGCCCTCGTCGCTGGGATCGACGACCGCCACAAGATCGACATGACGCAACGCCCGGATCGCGTCCGCGTGGCGGCGTCCAACAAGGCCAATGCCAATAATGGCAATGCGAAAGTTCTGAGACACTGTGTTTCCTTCCGGAGGGTTCGGACATCTCCGAAACCTGAATGTTCAACCGAGCAGCGTTGCCCAACTTGACCGCGACCGTATTGGGGTTTTTGCGATTCCGCAATAATGTATGATATTTTTATTTTTACCATACATCAGTTTGGATTGCTGATACCCCTGAAAAATGCTAATTGAGCGAAGAAACCAAGAATATCGGGTGAAACGCATGGCGAAGCAGCCGTCTACGATAGGTGCAAGCACCTATCAGCGCATCAAGCGGGATATCATCTTCGGAGAGCTGCAGCCCGGCTCCAAACTGAAGCTGGACGCCTTGAAGGAACGCTATTCGGCAAGCCTGTCGACTCTTCGGGAAACCCTGAACAGGCTTGCCAGCGACGGATTTGTCGAAGCCCCCGAACAACGGGGTTTCCTGGTCACGCCGGTCTCTCGCGAAGACCTGACCGAGATTTCAGAGCTTCGGGTCCTGTTGGAATGCCACGCTTTGGAGTTGTCCATTGCGAACGGTGATACGGATTGGGAAGGCAACCTTGTTGCCGCTCATCACAAACTGCACCTGATGGAACAGCAGCTACTCAAGGGCGACGAGTCCGAGAAAGAAACCTGGAAACGATATGACTGGGAGTTTCACCAGGCGATGATCGCGGCCTGCAACTCCAGGAACCTACTTTCTCTGCACTCGATCATCTACGACAAGTATTTGCGGTATCAGATGCTTGTGCTGACCTATCGCGGCGAAGAGGCCGTCAAAGAGCACAAGGGCATGTTCGATGCGGCATTGGCCCGAGACGCTGGCACCGCCAAGAAGCTGTTGGAAGATCACATCCGCAACGGTCTCGCACACACGCTGGAGGCTATGTAGGGCGGCATGCGGATAGCGTGCTTCGACCTCTTCAGGTCGATTTGGCGGAGACAGTCTTGAAACTCTACAGCGATATCGAGAAGTTTGTGGACGGCCCAAAGCGGCCGTTCGATCTTGCTCGCTAACGTTGCCCGCGCAATCCGCAACAAGGGCATTCGCTCCGCTTGATCGATTTAGGTTGCGGAAGAGGTCAGGACGGCGAGACGGAACGACCGTTCGTTTGGTGAAAGCGAACGGTCAGGCTGAAGCGAGATGAACACTGCATCGCTAGAGCCCCGTGTCGTAGCTGGTCAGTCGAAAGCTGTTTGGTTTGACCAGTTCGCCCATGGCCGCGAACTCGTCCGCCCAGCTTTGTGCTTGCGCGTTCAGGGTCTCCATATCAGGGCGATTGGTCCAATAGTTTACGCAAAGCCAAATACCGTTTTCACCTTGGCCCACGGTACGGTAGAGGAGCGTGTCGTTCTGGTTCATTTTTTGCGTGATGGTCTCAAAAAACGATCGAACATCCGTGGGGTCTGCGCCGTCGGCTTGTTCAAACAACACGATCTCAACATGTTTCGGCACACGCAGATCATCCGCACCTACTTTCTGGGTCTTTCCTCCCTTCAATCGCCTGAGTGGCATCTGCAAAGCTGTCGGACGGTCGTCGGGTTGGGCCAGCGGCATGCCGTCAACAGGCCGCGCGCCAAAGTAGAGATGGCCGGCTGAGACATAGAGCACCTCATATTCTGTGGTAGGCGCATTCGCCGCTATCCCCATGACTGAGCATCCGGTTTCAAACACGTCCTGCTCATTGCCGACGGACCACTCTTCAGGTCCACAAGCGCCCGTCTCGGCTGAGTTCAGAAACCCCGCGAAGCCTTCCAACTGCGGCGTGATGGTCAGATAGTCGTTGACGATCAGATCAACATTAAGTGCGCCCTGCGCCACTTCGGATGCCCCTAGGATGTTGACGTCACCGCCAAACTTCAACTCCAGAAGCGGTGCGGAACAGTTGGCATCGGAATAAGTGGTGAAATGCGCATCGATGCGGCCGGGTGCAAACGTGATCGAACGCTTAAGGTACCAAGGTGCGACGCCATCCTGCCCGACCTGTGGGCGCAGTTCGCAAGCAATGCTTTCCCAAGTCCCGTTAAGATCAAACGCTCTATCCTGTGCCAGGGCAGGTGTGGCCAGTACACTGGCAGCAAGGAGGCAAAGTGTTTTCGAGGCCAGTTTCACAGTCTTATCCCCTCTCGGCTCATGATACTGCAACGCTGACAGAGCAGATGACATGAATCAAATCGATGAATACAATGCTTGCATGAGCAAGATTAATGGAAGCCTCGCAGCCCTCGACTTGAACCTGATCACCGCATTGGATGCGCTTCTGGACCGACGATCCGTTTCGGACGCAGCTTACGCCGTAGGTCGCACACAGTCTGCAATGTCGCACAGCCTTGCGAGATTGCGCGACCATTTTCGCGATCCGATTCTTGTTCGTGACGGATGGGCGATGCGGCTCACTCCATTCGCCGAAGAGTTGCATCCCCGTGTAACAGCCGCGGCCGAAGCCGCAAAACTGATGTTCACAACCGATTTCGAGTTTGACCCTGCTACGACCACACGCCGCATTCGTGTTGCGACGCCGGATCTTTGCACGTCGCTGTTCACGGATTTCATCGGCGACATCGCGAACGCGGCTCCGCTCGCTTCCGTTGAGTTCCTTGAAGGGAACATTGCGCGGCAGGCCGTTTTAAGCTCCAAGGCAGACATTGGTTTGGGCTTTGGCCGCCAAAAATCGGACACGAACCTGGTTCTGCACAGAATTGCGCCACTCGAGTGGTGCACGTTCACGCCCGAAACGCATGAATACAGCCGGAATCCGACAACAAAGGTTTGGAGCGCATCTCGACATGTCCTTGTTGGATTAGGTGGTGTGCAAGAAGGGCCGGTCGAAAAGATTCTTCGAAAACACGGCATCGATCGCCATGTCGTTTGCTACGCATCAAACTTTTCTGCTGCGCTAAACCTTGCTTCGGAGACAGATGCACTCATAACGACATTGCGCGCGCCGTTCGAGAAAACAGCACGGCTTTTGGGGATGTTGGCCCAACCAACTCCGTTTGCGATGCCTCAAGCGACGGCCACGCTGATGTTCCGTGCCGATCACGGGAATCCGTTTTCAATCTGGTTGAAGAAGCTCTGCCTGGGCGCTGTTTAGACGGTGTTCGCACACGGCCAACATTTGGTGCATTGGGGTCAACCGGAGTGGGCGCATCAATGAAGTTAAAGCAACCGCTCTCCAACTGCGAAATGGTGGGTAGGCCAGCTCCAATTGTGCGAATTTCCATTGAGGTCGCTTCGCACGAGGCACTGTAAACTTCCTGTGGATTTTACCTGGGGGCAGTTGAAGATCCTCGAACGACGACAGAACCTTCAATCATAAGATCTTCATCGAAAACGTTCTTTCCATCCAGCAGGCGGGTTACCGCTGCGTGGCAAAGTTCCATTGCAGGTTGTGAAACGGTCGTCAGGCGGGGGATTACATGCAGTGCAAGGTCAATGTCGTCAAACCCGACCACTGACAGGTCATCGGGCACTCGTAATCCAAGATCGTTTGCTGTTCGCAATGCACCAATTGCCATCTGATCATTTCCGGTTGCTATCGCACTTGGTCTGGGCGTTTCAGATTGGGTGAGAACCTGCCGCGCAAGTGCCTCGCCGCTGTCATAGTCAAACGTGCCTTCCAGTACATTAAGTGCCACATCGTCAGCACTCGATGCGAACCGTTCGACGGCTTCGACAAAACCCTGTTTTCTAAGCCTGCCAACTTCGGTGTCTTGTGGACCGGCCAGGTAGGCTATCCGTCTATGGCCAAGATCAAGCAGATACTCGGCCGCTTTTGCGGCCGATGCGGAATGATCGATACTCACAAGTCCCGCGGTGCCGAAGCGACGGTCCAGAGACACGATCGGGATGTCAGAGTTCCCCAGTGTGGCGTTGCTGGAATCGTTTGTTGCGACAATGACAAGCCCGTGCAGCGACTGTTCGAGCAATGCCGAGATCTGACGTGCTTCTGTTTCCGGATCGTCCATGGTTGTTGTCAGCATCACGGTGTAGCCGCGCGCTGACGCCTCTTTTTCGATCCTCATCGCCAGCTTTGCAAAGAACGGATTGGTGATATCCGGAACAACAAGTCCAATCACATTCACCTTCTTCGTGCGCAATGCGCGCGCGGCCTGATTTGGCTTGTAGCCAAGATCCTCGACCGCCTTAAGAACCTTTTCCCGTCGCGCTGGTTTTACCGTGCTGTCATGCGACAGAACTTTCGACACCGTCCCGACCGAGACCCCCGCAAGCCTGGCCACATCTTTTACTGTTGCCATATCCGAACCCGATTTAGCCTGGCCGAGTAGTTTACGGCCACAGTTGGTATTCTCAACCATTTGCCAAACAGTGGGAATATGACCTTTTCCTGAAACTTTCCAGTTGGTGTTTGAAGGGCGCGGATGTTGACGCCCCGCGCTGCGTGGTTGCAAACGCCGCTGCATCCATTGCGGTTACTATGGCCTGATCGATGGTCTCTTTGGCGGCCAATCCGTGTGCAAGGGCACCGTTAAAGCAATCACCAGCTGCAACAGTGTCGATTGCGGGAACATTCGGCGCGGTCATCTGACCGTCCTCGCCATCAATGCACCAGGCGACACCCAGCCTGCCCATTGTAACTATCGCGCCCCGCCGCACCGAAGAACACAGCGCGCGCGCGGCGATGCGTGCCTCATCCAGTGTGGTTGGCAACGTTCCGAGAATGAGGTGCGTTTCATGCGTGTTGGGTGTGATGATGTCGAAGGCATTCAGGATCGATTCACTCCAGAACGGAACGGGCGCGGGCGCGGGATCCATGATGACCAATCCTCCGGCTTCATGCGCAATGCGCGCGGCGGCCAGAGATGCAGAGATCGGAACCTCGTTTTGAAGCAGCACAACAGTACTTTGCCGCAGGGCATCCGCGTGGCGTTCAACCATCTTCGCGTCCATGACAGCATTCGCCCCTTGCGAAAGACGAATGATATTCCCTCCATCGGGTCCAACATCGATAAATGCCATGCCCGAGGATCGATCCGGCAACTCGGCAACCCGCAATTCGACGCCCGCTGCCCGAATGTCGGCAACGGCGTCGTGGCCAAAACTGTCTTTGCCGACGGCGCCGATCATCGTCACCTGACTGCCCAGCCTTGCAGCGGCCACTGCCTGATTGGCACCCTTGCCGCCAAGTGTGATCTGGGTGCTGCCCGCCGCGACCGTCTCGCCCACTCCGGGCCAGCGCTCGAGATACGATGTCAGATCGACATTGATGCTTCCTACAACAGAAATACGGGTCAAAACGCCACCCCGCACACCAGAATGACATTTGCGAAAGGTGTCGTTTCACCTGTGCGAATGATTGCCTTTGCCTGTGATGTTCGCGCCTTGAACTCTGCATGGGGCAGGACGGATTGTCCTACCGCCGCCCCATGATTGGCGGGCCAGACGGTCAGCAGGTCAGTGATCTTGCCGGTGACTATCGTGCTGGCTTCGGTCGTAAGTATCGCGTGTTCCACAATCAACTCACTTCCCAGTGCTGTCAGGACCTGCTGCAGATCGGGCACGCCGGCCGTCACAGCAAGGTCGATTATGGGTACGGCCCTAGGGTGTGGCAGCCCTGCATCTGCCACCACAACTTCATCGAGGTGGCCAAGCTCGGCGACGAGGGCACTCAGGTGCCGGTTCAGGAGGACGCCGCGTTTCACGCCGCCGAATACTTTGCGCGATAATGATCAAGAATGACCGCTACCACGATGACAACACCGGTGATCATCTGCCGCATGAAGTCACTCAGGCCGATCAGGATCAGACCATTGGCCAAAACGCCGATGATGATGGCCCCCAAAAGCGTTCCGATGACTGATCCACGACCACCGCTTAGGCTGGTGCCACCAATGATGACGGCCGCAATTGCGTTCAGTTCGAACCCAATTCCTGCAATCGGAGAGGAGATGTTCAGACGTGCCATATATATGATCGCTGCTATCCCGGCGGTCATGCCACAAATCGAAAAGGCTGCGACCTTATACCAGAACACGGGATGACCGGCCAGGCGCACGGCCTCTTCATTGTTGCCGATCCCATAGATCAGACGCCCGAAAACGGTGCGGTTCAGCACGAACCATGCAACTGCGACCAACCCAAGCGCAACCAGAAAGACCACCGGCACGCCATAGATCAGTTTTGAGCCAAACTCTTCGAAGGCAAACGGAAAAGAGTAGATCGTTTGCGCGTCTGAGATCTGAAGCGCTGCGCCCCGGGCAATGTTCAGCATACCCAAAGTGATGATGAAAGAGGGCAAAGCCCAATAGGCACTGATGGCCCCATTCAAAACCCCACACAAGGTTCCCGCCAGAACACCGGCCAATACGGCCAGAATGATCAGCTCTGTTTCGCCAATTCCGGGCAGTGTGATGGCTTTGCCTGCCACAATGGCGGCGAAGGCCATGACGGACCCGACGGACAGATCGATGCCGCCGATCAGGATCACAAAGGTCATTCCAACGGCCAGGATCAGATTGATCGTAATCTGCGTCAGGATGTTGGTGATGTTATTGGCGGACAGAAAATGTTCGCTGGCAATCGAAAAGAAAACCACGATCACAAGCAGGGCCAATCCGATACCTGCATTGTTGACGATAGATCGTAAAGACACAGCGTTCTCCCTTGATGCAGGCGGAATTGATTCAATCGTGCTCATGCCGTTTTCCTTTCAGTGTCGCTCTGCTGCCCGTAGGCGAGATGCAGAATTCGTTCCTGTGAAAATTCCGTCCGTTCCAGGCTGCCCTGAATGCGGTGATTGGCCATGACGAGAATACGGTCCGCCAGTGTAATCAGTTCGGGCAGTTCCGAAGAGACAACGATCATGGACATACCTTCGGACACCAGATCGCGCAGGATCGAGTAGATTTCTGCCTTGGCACCAACATCGACGCCGCGTGTCGGCTCATCCAGCAATAGAATGTCGGGATTCCGTGCAAGCCATTTTGCCAAAACGACTTTCTGTTGGTTGCCGCCGGACAGGCTGGAGGCCGCATCCGACAGTTTCCCGTATTTCAAATGCAGTCTGGCACCGCTTTGGGTCGCCAGTCGTCTTTCTTCGGCAAAATCCAGAAGCCCGCGCTTTGTTACCGAGGCCAGATCAACCAGCGTCGTGTTTGCCGCTATCGGCATATCGAGGATCAGACCTTCTTCTTTACGGTCTTCCGTCACGAAACAGATCCCTGCCGAGATTCCATCCCTTGGGCCTTTGATTTTCAACGGCGCACCTTCGCGGAACACTTGTCCCGACACAGTTGGATCGGCCCCGAATATGGCCCTCAGAACTTCGGTGCGTCCGGCACCCACCAATCCGGCAATCCCAAGAATCTCGCCCTTGTGCAGATCAAAAGAAACGCCGTCGGGCCCGGGATTGGCCATGGTGCGCAGGTTTTGAACCGAAAGGGCGATGTCGCTGCTTTGTTTGACCTCGCGCGCATGCGAGGCGTCGACCTCCAACTCGCGCCCGACCATATACCGGA
Source organism: Ruegeria sp. C12 (assembly GCF_056537745.1). Classification (NCBI taxonomy): domain Bacteria; kingdom Pseudomonadati; phylum Pseudomonadota; class Alphaproteobacteria; order Rhodobacterales; family Roseobacteraceae; genus Ruegeria; species Ruegeria sp. C12. Next base: position 25,663 of record NZ_JBQFSA010000001.1, on the reverse strand, counting down.
CAACGTCCGCCGATGTTACGTCTGATATGTCTTTGGTCACGACCGTCTGACCATTGCGGAACACCGTGACACGCTCGCAAATGGCAAAGACCTCTTCCAGATGATGCGATACGAACACGACGGTTACGCCCTTCGCCCTGATCCCGGCCACGATCTCGAACAACCGCTCGGTTTCGCGCTCGGTGAGCGTGGCTGTCGGCTCGTCCAGAATAAGGATGCGGCTTTCGCTTTGCAGGGCGCGGGCGATTTCAACCAACTGCCGATGCGCAATCCCAAGTGTTCTTACGGGGGTCGAAACGTCGATGTCACTTAGCCCGATTGCATCCAGTGCCAGCCGAGCCCGGCGCTTCATTTCGCCCCGGTCCAGAATGCCAAACCGTTTGCGCGGCAGATGTTCGATCGAGATGTTTTCTGCGACGCTGAGATCGTTGAGCAGATTGAACTCCTGATGAACCACCTGAATTCCGGCTGCTTTTGCGTCATGCGGGTTTGACGGCTTATACGGTTGCCCGTCCAGTTCCACCGTGCCTTCGTCAAAGGGGTGGACGCCGGAAAGCACCTTGATGAGGGTCGATTTTCCGGCGCCATTCTCGCCGACAAGTGCGTGGACCTCGCCCGCGATCAGGTCAAAACTTACCCCGTCAAGAGCATGCACGCCGCCAAAGGATTTTCTCAGGTTTTTGACAGTCAGAAGTGAGGTATCAGCGCGCATTGGATCGACCTTGTTCAGCCAGAGTGATGGATGCCCGATTGGAGGGGTAACGGGCATCCGCGAGAGTTCCACCTTATTTGGTAACCAGCTCGATAGGTGTCTTGACCCACCCTTCCAGTTGCGGCCCACCGGCGATGACTTCGAGGGCCAGATCGATCGAGTTCGCGGCCATATCGGCACCAAACTGATCCACCGACGCAAGCAAGCGACCATCCTCGATCATCGGAAGAACCGCCGGGATCGCGTCAAATCCGACCACCAGAATGTCGTCACGCCCCGCAGATTCCAGCGCCTTGACCACACCGATGGCCATCGAGTCATTGGCTGCCATCACGCCCTGAATATCGGGGTTTGCCGTCAGCATGGTCGAAAAAACCTGGTTGGCTTCTTCGGTTTCCCAATGCGCAGTGCGGCTGTCGAGCAGGTCAAGCTTGTATTCCGCAACCGAGTCTTCGAAGCCCATGCGCCGCTGATTGGCATTGTCTGCACCGGGGTTGCCTTCGATGATAACGACCTTGCCACCCTCGCCCAGAGCTTTGCCCAACGCATCACCCGCCAGTTTCGCCCCGCCGCGATTGTCCGGGCCGACAAAAGCCAGTTCCACGCCCTGCTGTTCCTTTGCGCCTTCGTCCAGTGCGACGTCAAAATTGACCACAATGATTCCCGCTTCCATCGCGCGTTTCAGCGGGCGGACCATCGCCTTGGAATCTGCCGGGGCAACGACGATTGCATCGACGCCCTGCGTGATAAAGTTCTCAACCGCATTGATCTGGGATTCAAAATCCGTCTCGTTCTGCATCCCGACGGCAATCAGTTCATAGTCGCCACGCTCGGCAGCGTGCGCCTCTGCCCCAACCAGCATGTTTTGAAAAAACTCATTGGCCAGCGACTTCATGATCAGGCCAACGACCGGTTTATCGTCAGCCGCCGCCATACCTGCGGACAATAGAATTCCGGTCGCTGCCGCAGCAGCGAATTTCATGAGCTTCATAAGAGCCTCCCTAGGTTTTCAGCTTGTTCGGAAAGGCAATCTTTCACGCCGATCCACCGTCTTTATACGAAGCCATCGAATCGCTTTTCTGTCAATATGAAACGTTTCATAATTGAATATTCAGGACCCGCCGATAACATTTGCCGCGCGTTTTGGAAAATTTACCTTATTATTTTCAACTGCTTACCGACCGTTCGCCACGCAGCGGATTTATGACGACTAAAAACGACGGAACCAGGGACCAACGCCGAAGCGCAACGATGATTTCCGCAGCCGAAAGGCAACAGAAGCACTTTCCGAACATTTCGTGAAAGCAATGATTCGCCATCGAAACCGTCGCGAAATAAGTGCTAAAACAACTTTGTTTTCTGGCGCTCGGAATCGCAGGTTTTGATACCGTTGCCCCGCGGTTGTGAACCGCCAAGCCGATCCAAGCAACGTTGATGATGCCTCGCTTTACAGTACGTGTGTGCACACTGTTTCAGCGCCACTCCCGACAATTGTTTGAGAACGGACGATCTCAAATTTCAAGGCCTGCATTTAGCCGGCCTTCAGTGTCGCAAAAATGTATTCGTTTACATTTTTATGTAATCGTATACATTTTGAACAAAGAATCATCGAAACTGGGAGGAAAAACATGAAAAGGTTTGTCACAGCCAGTGCGATCGCTACCGCGATTTCTTTAGTGCCAATAATGACATACGCACAATCGGAAGTGGTTGTTTGGGTTGCCGGGGAACCCGGGCAAACAAATATCTACGATGATCTCGCCGAAGCCTATAATGCGCAGAATTCGGATGTTACGGTGGCAATCGTCAAGAACTCTTCCGACCTGTTTAACCCTGCTTTGATCCCCGCCCTTTCGGCTGGCGAAGGGCCTGATCTTTTCTCGTTTGGAACCGGCCCGGGTCAACCGGCGGCCCTTATTGCAGGCGGTCTCGTTGCCGATCTGACAGATGCCTATTTCGCAAATGACTGGAGCACGACAATCCCCGAAGGCATCGTGGTGCAGACATCAAGCGACGGTAAACTTTGGGCCTTTGGGAACGAGGTCGAGACGACCGGTATGTTCTACAACAAGGCGATTTTTGACGAACACGGAATTTCCGTGCCCACCACATGGGCTGACATGGAAGCCGCCGTGGCAAAACTGCAAGAGGCGGGCTTTGATACACCCATTGGTCTCGGCGCTGCCGACAAATGGCCCGTGTCGCACTGGCAGTCCATGATGTTTGGTCGCTATGCAGGTCCCGAAGGTATCGAGGACGTTCTATTTGGCGACGGCGCATGGACTGACGAGCCCTTTGTGGCTGCCTCGGCAAAACTGCAAGAGATGGGCAAAGCGGGCTGGTTCGGGCCGACACCGGTTGCAATCGGATATGGTGAACTGATGGACCGGTTTTGGGCCGGTGAAGTGCCGATGACCTTCACCGGACCTTGGGTGATCGGAGGCGGAACCGAGGCCGCAGGTGATCGCATCGACGACTTTAGCGTCTTCGCCGTGCCGCCACTTGAAGATGGCCAGATAATCCACCCCACCAACTCTATCGGCAGTGGCTGGTACATTCGCGAAAGCTCTGACAACAAAGACGCCGCGATTGACTTCATGAACTACATGTTCGCGTCGCAAGAAGGTCGCGTCGCGCTGCTGAACGCCGGCACAGTTCCGGTCGGTCCACTTGATCAGGCGCTGAGCGAGGCCCAGATGCCCGCGTTGGCCGTGGACATCTGGAAAGCATCGGACGATCACGCGGCAAACGGATCCGTTCCGGCGTTTCTGGACACCATCACACCGGGAAGCCTGACCACGGTTTCTTATGATGGGCTGCAAGCCCTGCTTCTGGATGTCATGACGCCCGAAGAATTCACTGCGGAAATGCAATCCGCATGGGCCGCCGCGAAGGAAGCCGGTGAAATCATGCTGCCCGGTGGCATCGCCGAACGGTAAGGCCTTTCGGCAAAACGCCGGTCCATGGGCGCCGTGCCTGTGGACCGGCGCACTCCCAAAGAACCACTCGCATTAGTCGAAGGTGGAGCCATGTTTCTCGACCCGGATTCCAAATTAGCGCAGCGCCTGAACCCTGTTCTGTTTCTGCTGCCCGCGCTGACGATCTACATCGTCTTTGCGATCTACCCGACCTATTCGGTGCTGGAATATTCCTTTACCGATTGGGACGGAATCAGCCCCGAGCGGAATTTTGTCGGGTTGGAGAACTATCAAAAACTGTTCTCTGACAAGATCTTCTGGGAGGCTTTTCGGAATACATTTGTCTGGTCCGGCGTGATCATCGTTATCAATGTCGGTCTTGGCCTGGTGATTGCCGCTATGCTCGCGCGGGTTTGGAAAGCGCGATTGCTGATCCAGACATGCATCGTTCTTCCGGTCGTGATCTCTCCGATGGCCGTCGCCACGATCTGGCGGTGGATGTATCAGCCGACAGGTGTCATCAATCAGGTGCTTGAGAATATCGGGTTGGGGGCTTTCGCCTCCCCCTGGCTGGGCAGCCCCGATGTGGTGTTATACGCGCTGGCCTTGGCACATAGTTGGTCGACAATCGGGTTGAGCGTCATCATCTTCCTTGCCGGACTTCAGGCCGTTGACGAGGACCTGTACGAAGCCGCGCGGGTCGATGGCGCAAATCCGTTGCAATCCTTCCGCTATGTCACTTTGCCCGCCCTGAGGCCTGTGACGGCTGTGGTCTTTATTCTGACACTCACGCAATCGTTCAAGGTCTTCGACATCGTCTGGGCCACAACTCAGGGTGGCCCGATCCGGTTCAGCGAAATTCTATCGACCTACATGTACAAACGCGGGGCGCTGGAGAACCAGTATGGCTATGGGTCGGCCATTGGCGTCGCGCTGCTGGTGATCGTCAGTATTGCAACGATCATCTACATGCAGATTCAGAACAGAGAGGATCGGTGATGGGACGCTGGATTCTGCTGTTCATTCTGGGCGTCATCGCTGTTGTGATGGTCTCTCCGCTCATTCTGACGGTCTTCACATCGCTCAAGCCCACGACCGAATTGGTGAACCCGCCGTGGTATCCGCCGATCAGCCTGACCTTCCAGCATTATGCGCGCGTTTGGACCGATGGTGGCTTTAGCGTGTATTTCTTCAACACCCTGATCATCTCGGTCGTTGATGCTGTCGTCATGATCTTTATCGCCTCGCTTGCGGCCTATGCCATGGTTTTCATGGAGTTTCGCGGCAAGGTGGTGCTGCAAATCCTGTTCCTGATTGGATTGATGATCCCTGTGACGGCCATTGTCCTGCCGCTTTTTCAAATCGTTCGGTCCTTTGGCCTTCTCAACACCCATCTGGGTGTCATCTTCGCGGACCTTGCCCTGGCCGTGTCGGTTTTCGTCTTCATGTTCTCATCGTTTTTTCAGGGCGTCCCCAAGGCGCTGCACGAAGCGGCCCGGATCGACGGTGCGACCGAGTTTCAGATTTACCGCCGCGTCGTCATGCCGATTGCCACACCCGCAGTGGTCACAACCGCACTGCTTGAGTTTCTCTGGAGCTGGAACGATCTGTTGCTGCGACTGCTTCTGTTGACCCAGGACGAAATGCGCACGCTGTCGGTGGGTCTGTTGAACTTTCAGGGGACCATGACCCGCGACGTGACCGGATTGTCCAGCGGTACCGTGATCATGGCGATCCCGGTCGTTCTTTTGTTCCTGTTCTTCCAACGCCACTTCGTGCGCGGCATGACCGCGGGCGCGGTGAAGTGAGGCGAAACATGTCGAAACCCCTTCTCATTCTAGATCAACACTTTCGCCAGTTGGAAGAATTATTCCGACCGTCTGCCTACACGGCCCTGGGCGAGCTTTGCGACATTCATGGTGGCGTAAACTGGGCGATGCCGCGGGCGGATTTTCTCGCACGGCTGCCGGACGCAGAGTTTGTCGCCGCCGCCAGGCCGGAGTTGAACCGGCAGGACCTGGATGCTGCCAAAAACCTACGCGCGGTGATCGAGGTTTCGGGCACCTTTCAAACCGGTCTCGACTATGATGCGTGTTTCGAGCGCGGTATCGAAGTGTTGTCTTGCGCGCCGGGATTTCGACGCTCGGTCGCGGAAATGGCGCTTGGTCTGATGATCGCAGGCGGTCGCGGCATCGTTGATGAGCACGAACGCTTCCGCGCCGGATCCGAAAGGTGGTTCAACGACAATATCGGCACGGATTTCTCGCTTTACGGTCAACGCATTGGGTTTGTCGGGTTCGGGTCCATCGCGCAGGAATGCGTACGCCTTCTTGCGCCATTTTCCCCAAAGATCGAAGCCTATGATCCGTGGCTGAAAGCAAGCGGAACAACGTTTGACGGTGTCGAATTCTGCGACTTGGAGCAAGTGACCACCAACAACCGCCTTGTCGTCATCGCGGCAACGCCCACCGACGAGAATTATCAGCTTGTATCCCGAACCCTTATCGAAAAGATGAAACCCGGGACGCTGGTTGTTGTGATCAGCCGGTCTCATCTCGTCGATTTCGACGCCCTTGTTGAGGCCGCCAGCGCTGGCCGCATTCGCGTCGCCAGCGACGTGTTCCCACAAGAACCGGTGTCCAAGCGCGCCGCGTTGCGACAGGTCGACAATGTCATCTGGTCGCCGCACCGTGCAGCTGCCGTGGAAGGTGGCCGCCACCCGATTGGAGACATGATCCTGCATGACGTCAAAGCGATTTTGTCAGGGGCCCCTGAACGGCGGCTGCAAGCTGCGTCTTTGGATACCGTAAGAAACATCATCCGTGCGCCATTGGCGGCCGGGTAAGGGAGGAAGAGATGGCTGGAGTTGAACTCAGGAACCTGTCCAAGGCTTATGGTAATGTCGAAGTGCTTCACGACATCAACCTGTCGATTGCAGACGGGGAATTCATCGTCTTTGTCGGCCCTTCCGGATGCGGAAAATCTACGCTGCTCAGGATGATTGCAGGCCTTGAAGAAGTGACCGGAGGCGATCTGATGATTGGCGGCAAACGCGCCAACGATCTGTCGCCGCGCCAACGCGACATTGCCATGGTGTTCCAGTCCTATGCGCTTTACCCGCAAATGACAGTGGCCGAGAATATGGGGTTCTCGCTCAATCTTGAGCGCCGTTCGAAAGATGAAATCCAAAACAAGGTGCAAGAGGCAGCCGATGCGCTGAAACTTGGCCCATTCCTTGACCGTAAACCGGGCCAGCTATCCGGTGGTCAGAGGCAGCGCGTGGCCATCGGTCGCGCCATTGTCCGCAACCCGCAGGTTTTTCTGCTGGACGAACCGCTTTCGAATCTTGACGCGGCGCTTCGTTCGGAAACCCGGGTGGAAATCAGTGAACTGCATCAGCGTATGGCAACAACGATGATCTACGTCACCCATGATCAGGTCGAGGCGATGACCATGGCGGATCGCATCGTGGTCCTGAACGGCGGCTATATCGAACAGGTCGGCAGCCCAATGGACCTGTACAACCACCCCGCCACCGAGTTTGTCGCGGGGTTCATCGGTTCGCCCAAGATGAACTTCGTCAAGGGGCGTTATGCTCAAGCCGTAGGTGCTTCAACCTTGGGCATTCGGCCCGAGCATTTTGCCGTCGGTCAGGCTGACGACGCATGGGAAGGCAAAGTGACTCTGGTGGAACGGCTGGGCCACGACACAATTCTATATGTGCGGGTTCCGGATGCAGGTGTTCTGACCGTAAGCCTTGATGGTCAGCAGAACCAAGATGTAGGAGACACCATCCACTTGCGACCCCAACCGGGATTCATCCATAAATTCAATGACCAAGGGCGGCCGATCGCCGCCTGAATCAAGTTGGAAGAAGATATGAGTTCAAAGCGTCCAACCGTCAAAGATGTGGCTCGCGAGGCTGGTGTCTCGATCGCAACCGTCAGTCGAGCCATGTCGCGCCCGGACGATGTGAAAGCCGCAACGCGCGAGCACGTGTTCGAGATCATGAAACGGCTGGGCTATCGGGCCAATCAGGCGGCAGGCGACCTGCGGCGTGGGCGCAGTAAAACCCTGCTCGTTCTGGTCTCTGAGATCACGAATGCCTTTTTCGCCGAATTCTTCAAGGGCATCGAAGAAGAAGCGCGCGCGCATGGTTACGTCCTTCTCATAGGCGACACCTCGGAAGACGCCGAAAGCGAGCGTGCGTTCTCGGACATGCTGTTGATGAACAAGGCTGGCGGGCTGATCCTGAACACAAACGGCTTTCTCGAGGATTTGTTGCCCAGCGACGCCAACGGCGTTTATTCAGGCCCGCCGGTCGTTTCTTGCGGCGGGCACAAAGAAATTGATCTGCCGACAGTGCGAACGGATGACGTCTTAGGCGGGCGTCTGGCCGCCGGGCACCTCATAGAACTTGGGCACCGCGATATCGCTCAGGTGTGTGGACCGCTACACACCAATGGGTTCGAGCGCCGCTATCACGGCTTTAACCAGACGTTGAAAAACGCGGGCATCCCACTGCAAAAAGACCGTGAATTGATGGGTCAGCTCTCGGTCGATTATGGTCTGGAGGCAGCCGAGCAATTGCTGGCATCGGGCAATCTGCCGACTGCGGTATTCGTTCACAACGATGAAACAGCCACCGGATTGCTGCACGGGCTGGTGCGCGCCGGAGTGCGGGTGCCGGAAGATATTTCTGTCATCGGCTATGATGACATGCCCTATGCCGCCATTTTCAACCCGGGCCTGTCCAGCATACGCCTGCCACGCCGCGACTGGGGACGTCTGGCTTGCCGAAAGCTCGTGTCGATCCTGAACGAAGAAGAAGGGGTCGACCAACCGATCATTATCGCCCCCGAACTAATCCCACGTGCAAGCACCGCCGCGCCACGAAACAACCGCTAATCGGAGCCTTTCATCATGATCCGCGCCGTCGTATGGGGCGAAAACGTCCACGAACAGACCAATCAGGTAGTCGCCTCGATTTACCCCCGTGGTATGCATGACTGTATCGCCGGCGCGCTCAACCAAGACCCGGAAATCGAAGCGACAACCGCAACTCTGCAGGAACCGGAACATGGTTTGCCCCAAAGCCGACTGGACGGAACGGACGTGCTGCTTTGGTGGGGGCACGCCGCACATGGCGGCGTCTCGGACCAGGTTGTAGATCGCATTTCAGATGCCGTTTGGGGAGGGATGGGATTGATCCTGTTACACTCGGCGCATTTTTCCAAAATCTTCAAAAAACTCATGGGCACGCCATGCTCAATAACCTGGCGCGAAGCTGGTGAGCGCGAACGCCTTTGGGTGACAGCCCCCGGACACCCGATCACGTCAGGGCTGCCGAACTATTTCGAACTCGAGCATGAAGAAATGTACGGCGAGCCTTTCAGCGTTCCGGACCCGCTTGAAACGGTTTTTGTCAGTTGGTTTCAGGGCGGCGAGGTCTTCCGGTCAGGCCTGACCTACCGCCGCGGGGCCGGTAACATCTTCTATTTCCGGCCAGGGCACGAAACCTATCCCACGTATCATGACGAGACTGTTCGACTGGTTCTCCGCAACGCGGTGAAATGGGCAAAACCATCCACAACACGCATCACCGATGTCCAAGCGGCGCCCAATCGAACGGTTGAAAACGCAATTGAACCTATCGAAGAACGCGGTCCAAAACTGCACTCGGACGGGGAAGATGGGTTTCGCTAAATGCGTCTTGTCGAGAACTTGACTAAAGCCAAGGTTGATCGCCTTTGCCCAACTACTCCGGATATCACTGTTGATGGCAACCGTACCCGCAAATGCTGAGGATGTGTGGCCGAATAGATCCTTGAGCCAAAGCCTGAACCTCTTTGGTTTGGCGAAAACAAGCCAGAAACACCGTTTCGGCCATTCTGGAACGGACTTCGTAACAGACTCTATCGGGTAACAGGTCAATGTCCGGTAGCGCTTTCATTGCTGCCGAGTCAGAAAAACCTCGGCGACGATCAGGTGCTTTTTCTTGGTCTCCGAATCCATCCGTATTGCCGTTTTACACATCATCGACCAGCGCGGATTTTGTGCAAGCCTGTCCAGATGTTTGAAAATGAAACGCCAATACAGGCCGTCCCAAACCTCTGCCCAAGGGCCTTTGCCCCAATGGCTCATCTTCCGGATATAGTTTGAACCCGAAAAATAGGGTTTGGTGGTCATCAGCCCACCATCGGCGTGCTGGCTCATGGCATAGGTGTTTGGAACCATGACCCAGTCATAGCTGTCCACGAACATCTCCATGAACCAGCGATAAACTTCATCAGGGTCGATCTCGCACAGGAACATAAAACCACCCAGAACCATCAGCCGTTCGATGTGATGACAATAGCCAGTCTGCAGAATGCGCCCGATTGTGTCGTCAATCGGGTCGATGCCGGTGGTGCCATTGTAGAAAGAGGCGGGCATCTTGCGGCTGTGGCCCCAATGATTGGTGGTCCGCATCTCGACGCCAAGATGTTCATAGGTGGCGCGCATGAACTCTCGCCAGCCAATGATCTGTCGGATAAACCCCTCGACCGAATTGAGGGGGATATCCCGTGTCTGCGCGTGTTCAAGCGTCGCGTCCAGCACTTGTTTGGGCGTCAGCAGCCCGATGTTCAGCGCGGGTGTCAGAACAGCGTGCCAAAGCCAGCCTTCCCCTTCAACGATGGCATCTTCAAAATCGCCGAACTGACGAAACCGGCGTTCGAGGAATTGTTGCAACCAATCCGCTGCGGCCCCATGCGATGTCGGATAGTAAAGCCTGTCCAGCGACCCAGGCGCGTCCGGAAACTCAGAGATCACGCTATCCTTTGCAGCCTGGTCAACGGCGCCATGCGTGGGCCAATCAATCCACGGCAAACTGCCAAGCAGCGCTTTTGGAACCTTTTTGCGATTATCCCCGTCAAAGCTCCACCGGCCCCCCATTGGTTGATCGCCGTCCATCAAGACATCCAGACGACGACGCTGACTTTTGTAGAACTCGGCCATGAACCAACGTTTTCGGCCTGTGATCCACGCCGCGTTATCTGCACCTGTGTTCAGAAAGCCGGGCGATGGACGTATCTCCAGAGCGATACCCACAATCTCTGCGGCCTTTTCGACTCGATTTCGCGCAATGAAATCCACCAGATCCGCCATCACGACGCGATCAATCCCTGTCCTTGCCAGCCGCTGAAACAGACGTGTGCAAGCATCTGTCCGCATTTCATAAGGGTAAATTTCGGCATTCAAACCTTTGGCGATCAAATCCTGCTGGTAACGCGCCATGCTGGCCCGATGGAGCCAGAGCTTTTGCTTATGCATCCGCGCGGGATATCTCGCGTCGCCAAAGAACAATGGATCCTCGAACAGAACCACCAGCTCCGGGGGCTCTGCAAAACCCGGATGATCGGTAAATAGCTGGTTGGGCAGAAGGATTGTGGCAATGGGCATGGTCGTTCCGGCACGTTCTGTTTAGAAGCGAAATATGACGCGCCGTACCTTTGGCAAATAATTGTTCTTCTTTTGCCCCGGTCGCCGCCGTTTGCGCGCGCCGGAACGATTCATCGCAACAAGTTCAGATTTGCCAGAATGGTTGGGATTTTCTTTTTCAAAGTGAAAAAGCCGGATTTTGCGTGGGGCCAGGCGACACTATCGTACTTGCGCCTCACCCGGTGCAGCGAAACACCAGCCTCGGCCAATTTGGGTTCGGCTCTGTCCAGATGCGTCCTACGGGACCGATGGGTGGATAGGCAGTAGCGACGGTTCACACCCCGATCTGTTGGGCGGCTGCAAGGATCGGTACACTCCAGTCATCGACGGGCTGAGGCCGCATGTCAAAGCTTGCCAGCATGCTGTTCAATGCAGCCCCAGCAAATCCGAGCGTCGCCTTACCCATTGGCTGAGGAGACCTGCCAACATCCCCAATACACCTGCCGGTTCGTGCGACATAAGATGTGCGCCGCATAAACGCACGACCTCGTCAACGCGTGTGTAGAGCTGGTCCAAATTAGTTTCGCAGAGCCACGTTTAAAACTGCAAAACGACGGCCAGTGCAGATCCTTCCTTTCAACCACTCGCCCAACTACCTCTCGGAAAAGGACGTCAAAATGAATATGTTTGCCAAGACACCCTGTTTCTCCTCGGCTTTGCTGACCGGCGCTGCGCTGGCCGATCCGTACATGGAAATGAGTATTCCCCTAGAATGGGCACAAACTGCGGCCACAGTCGCATCTCAAAGCTGCGCAGGTATGGGATTTGCCACCACGGTTACGGTCGCAAACCAACGCGCGTAGCCCCGCGTCCAACTGATACGCGAAGGCGCGTTTCCCCACACCGTTCACACCAACAGCCGCAAAGCAAACACGGCCGCATCACGCCGCGAAGCGTCCTCGGTGATTGAGGCCCAAAATGAGCATGAACCTACGTTAGGTGCTGTCTTCAATTAAATCGGCCTGGTTACCCTCTCAGAGGACATCCCGATCGTTTACGAAGGCGCCGTCATCGGTTGCATCGGAATTGTCGGTTCTCTTGATGAGGATGCAGATGGCAAGGAATTCGAAGACATCTGCGCCGAAGCAGGTATTGCGGCTATCAGTAAATATCTGAAGTCATAGTCCAGGCCAATTTGAACTGAGGGGCGTCCCTTGTTGCCCCTTCTCCCTACAACTTCTACAAGGTCTACTTTTGAATTAACCAGAGACTTTAGCGTAGTGTGGGAACAGAGCCGAGACGCCAGCTACATTTGACGATACGCTTTTCTCATAGATCAATCGTCACTTCACAAGCCAAGCCGCCTAAACGTTTCGATGCTCCGAGTTCTAGCTTCGCACCATATGCAGCCAACAAATCCACGGAAATAGACAGGCCCAACCCTGTCCCCCTTATAGAAGTGTCCAACCGACTGCCGGAACGCAAGACCTCATCTCGGGCACTTTCCGGAATACCGGGCCCGTCATCTTCCACGCAAAGTTCGATACCGCTGTCCGTGCGTTTCGCGGTGATTTGGAATGTTGCCCGGCTCCACTTAAGGGCGTTGTCGAGAAGGTTTCCGATCACTTCCTCGATGTCCTGAGGGTCCATTCGGACGCGAAGACCAGCCTCGCAATCCGAGACAAGCGTCTTCCCCTCGCGCTCTGCCATGACCGAGAACAGCCGGGACAGCCGTTCGACCGAATTCGATAGGTCTGTCCTGGAATGCGTCAGCTCTCCGGTGTTTGATGCACGCATGCGCGCGAGTGAACGGCTAAGCTGCGCGTCTATTCGGGTCAGGGCCTCTTCCGCGGGCTCGGTATGTGCTCCGGCGTCTGCCAGTTCGGCCAATTCGTTTCGCAAGATGGCCGTCGGTGTTTTGAGCGCATGCGCCAGATCCGCCGCCTGCCTTCGCGAACCGGCGACAATTTCGCGATTTCGATGCAGCAATTTATTGAGATCTTCCACCAAGGGGGAAACCTCGTCCGGGTAGTCTTTGGGAACCAGATCATCGCCCTGATCCCAGCGATGGGCCACATCGGCGCGCAATTTCCTGAGCGGGCCGACAATGGCGGACATCAGCAAAAGAGAACTGGCCACGCCGATCAAACCGACCAAGCCGAAGACCGGTAGCAAGTTTCTTTGTGCGGCGCTGCGTTCGTTGATCAGTTCGCTTCTGCTTTCGGCGACTGTTACGCCCCATTCCGTCCCGTCTTCGAACGTAATCTTCTGGTAGACGCTGCGAATGGCCTCACCATCCGGGCCCATGGTGTTCCAAACGGTTGTTTCGCCACTTGCGCTTGGAGGTTCGGCAATCGTTTCATCGAAGAGCGAGGCAGACGTATAGATGGCCCCGGCACTGTCCGTTACTTGCCAATAGCGTCCCGAGTAAGGCGTGCCATAGGCCGGGTCGAACACCAATTGTCGCAAGGTTTCAGGGTCATCCGTGGTGGCGCTGAGACCAACGACAAGTTGGGTATGCCGGTCCTGCAACGCTCCGTCGAACTGATCCAGAACGCGCGTATTGATGTAGGAAAACACCACCAACGTACCAACGCCTACCGACAAAGCTCCCGAGGCGATACCACCGAGTAAGGCCCGTTGACGCAACGAGAGCATCAGGTTGGATCGATCATGTAGCCCCGCCCCCTGACGGTAGTGATCAAATCGGAGCCCAGTTTTTTGCGCAGGCGTGTAACGAATACGGCAATCGTGTTGGAATCTCTGTCGCCGTCATATTCGTAGATATGTTCGGACAACTCAGTGCGTGACACCATACGACCAATGTTATGCGCCAGATAGGTCAGAACTGCGATCTCCTGCGCGGTCAAATCGACAGGAATGCCTCCTACACTGACCCGACCGTTTCGTGTATCCAGTGAGACATCCCCCATTTCTATCACGGGGTTCAACTGGCCGCTTTGGCGTCGCAAGATGGCACGAACCCGCGCGGCCAGCTCGGGCATGTGAAACGGCTTGGTCATATAGTCATCCGCGCCGGCATCCAGGCCGTCGACACGTTCGCTCCAGCCGTCTCGGGCAGTCAGGATCAAAACCGGGGTTTTGACACCCGCGCTGCGCCATTCACGCAGAACCGAGATACCGTCACGCTCGGGCAGGCCAATGTCGAGGATGATCATGTCGTACGGTTCGGTCGACCCCAGATGCAGGGCATCCGTCCCATTATTTGCCACATCGACCACGCGGCCTTCCGCACCCAACAGCTTTTTCACTTGCTCGCAAAGCTGGGGTTCGTCTTCAGCAAGGAGTATTCGCATATCGAGAGACTATAGGTAAAGGGTCGTCAGCTTCACGCTATTTTTTACCGCCGCCTTTTCCACCACCATTGCCGCCGCCATTACCGTTGCCATTTCCACCGCCGTTGCCGCCTCCGTTTCCGCCGCCATTGCCGCCTCCGTTACCGTTCCCACCGCCATTGCCGCCACCGTTACCATTGCCACCGCCGTTACCGTTGCCACCACCGTTGCTGTTGCCGCCGGCATTGCTGCGACCTGCGCTGTTTCCACGGGTGGCAGAAGCGCTCTGACCATTATTGCTTTTGGATTTGGTTGAATTGCGTGCGGCCTCGGAAATCTCGCGCCCGATACTTGAACGGTTCGAGACGACTGTGCCGGTTTGGGCATTTACGATCACACTGACGATCTTTCCGCCCGGCTTTTTGACCAGAATACGATAGTAAATCTTGTCCGTTTTGAATGCGCGCGCGTCGACTGGGGTTCCACCGAAGGCTTTTTCCACGCCCTTGATGACACGGTTCAGCCGTATTGCGTTGCCGGACAACGTCGCCATGCGCAGTTCAGACTGTTTGAGTTCACGCGCGTCCGCATCCGCTTGCCCTCCGGACAAGACGGTCAGCAAAGCCACAACCAGAAATAACACTTTGGCTTGCATTACACCCTCAAACACAGTCGACGAAGACTATAAGGCCGGACGTGAACCGATGATGAACAAGCAGTTAGCCCTGCGTTCAAGCGACCTCAAGTTTAATGCAGCCCAACTTTGTTGATTCGACCAGGGATCATGCTGCCCGGATACAGCGGCTAAGCTGTGAATGCTGACAGCCGTTGCTGTGAGTTGTGAGGAGATTGAGATGAAAACCACCAATTGCGGACTGCTGAAAGCCTCGACAATCGCAATCGCCTTGTTGGGCTCAACAGCCATTGTCGCCACTGTCGCAACTCCCGATTTTGCCTATGCCAAGCCAGGCAACGGTAATGGCGGCGGCAATGGCAATGGCGGCGGCAACGGTAATGGTGGTGGCAACGGCAACGGCGCTAAGGGCGACAGCGGGGATCGCAGCTCTGCTGGCAATAGCGGTCGCGGGAAAGGGGCCGACAAAAGCCGTGGCGGCAGCAAGGCCGGGAAATCCGGACAGAGTAAAACAAAGTCTCAGTCTGCTCGGTCCGGTCAGAAGAAAGGCGGAGGGTTCTCTCTGAAGGACTTGTTCAAAGGAAAAAGCAAAGCCCGCAAAACAGAATCCACTCGCAAGGGCGCCACGACAACACGTGGAGCGCAAAAGGCCAAGGCGCAAAAAACGGTTCGCGAGACTGTAATTGTGGAAGAGTCGAAACGCCCTGTTTCCCGAACCAAAGGCAACCGTCTTGCAGCGCTTCTTGGCGCTCATCCCTCGGAACTGGGCGCGCTTAACGCGGCCAATGCAAGCCCAACTGCACTGGCCAATGCCGCACCCAATTCACGGGTTGGCAGAATAGCCAAGTACCGAGACACGGTGCTGGCAGGTGAGCCATTGCGTGAGGAACTGGAAGAACAGTTGGAGGTTCTTGCAGGACTGGAACAACCAGACCGGTCAGTTCAAGAAATCGAGGATGATTTGGAAGCCGCGCTGGGCGACGTTCAAGCCAACCGCGACAAGGTTGAAGAGCTTGAGCAGGCTTTGGAAGACGCGGGTGGTACAGATCCTGACATCGAAGCACAGCTGGCAGAAGCCCAGGCCGCTTTGGACGACTCGATCGAGGAAGCCCAGGACCTAAATGACGAAAGACAGGCCGCCATTGACTACAACGAAGCTGTCGAAGAGGCGGAAGAACTGGCAGAGCTTGTTGAAGAGCAGGACCTGGCTGAACGTGAAGCCTTGGAAGCAGCCGCCAACAAACCGGTCACCGACGCGGTTGAAGCGCAGGTTAAATCGCTTCTTGGGCTATGAACTGAAGCTGATTGCCCATTGTTGACCTCCACTCTTGGACGTACCGAAAGCCGGGACGGTCAAGGGCCTTTCGACGCTTCAAGCGTTGGCTTTCGGCAATCGCGGCGCGCACAAAGAAAATCCCGCCCCAAGATGGGACGGGATTTAGGTACAATTCCGATATTTAGGACGAAATCGAGAATTGTTCGGGGGTCAGCTGACTCGCCTTCAGACGTTTTGGTGAGCCTCGGATAGCCGCTTGTTTTTAATAATCTCTGTCAGTGCATTTTCGACAGGAGGGAAGCGACCATTGCTCGAATTCATCGTGGTTTGCAGACGCTCTTCAACAGATTTGCCGGCGGTTCGCATCGCAGCAGCTCTGCTGTCGTCTTCAGTCACAAAGGCAGGCTTGACCATCTTATTCCCCTTGTTTCCACCAAACGAACTAGGTGTCGTTCGATCCAACTCGATCACTATGCCCAAGCTTGGTTGAACGCATTGAGAATACATTGTTCACCTTCGGTTAATGTTGTTTACGAGACAAAAACAAATGAATTGTCTGGCCGCGCGACCCAGCTATTGCCCCTTCCGGTTTGACGATTTGGAAGGTCGTTAGGTGAGAATGTCGTGCGAAACAAACCAACGCGGCATAGCTCAAGTCGCCATCGACAAGCCATTCTCCGCCTATGGGTTGGATAAATCCGAACGGAGATCATAACTGGGATATGACGCAAAAGGAGGCAAAAGTGATGAAAACGGCATTGGGATTCGCGGCGACGTTATTCATCGCTCAGACCGCGCCTGTTTCGAGCGCGAACTTCGACGCTCATTCTCACAATCTTAAACATATTATCGATATTAACACGGAACTGCAGCCCGTTCTCGTAAAATCCAAAGCAAAGCATTGCCCACCGGGATTGGCCAAGAAAGCGGTTCCATGCGTGCCCCCGGGGCAAGTCAAACGATATCGGGTTGGGGATTACATCTATGATGGGTATGTGCGTATCGACAATCCCAGCCGATATGGGCTGCGGCGAAACGGCTATTATGTGCGTGCCGGAGACTATGTGTATCAGGTGAACCGAGAGACGCACAAGGTGTTGAACCTGATAGGTGCCATAGCTGATATTCTTAACTAACTGCCTGCTTCACTGACTAAGTATGCACGGTTGGCCGTCGTTCGGACGCAAACCGAAAACGGAGCAATGGGCTTGAACGGGATATTGGCCCAGCTTTGAGAGTTCTTTGGGGTTCAGGTGATCCGGGGCCCCGCGCTCGGCCAAAATAGTGATCAGATCAACGCACCATTCATCGATCTCTACATCATCGCGGTCTGAAAGACGCTTAACCCATTTTCAATGGCCGGTTCACCAAAGCCCACTCCAAACGGAATTGCAAAGATGGTTATTGGAGCCAACCGCAGCGCTCTGCACAAGACTCCCCGCCATGTCAGGACGAACCTACGGTTTTCACAAAATATATTATATGTAGGGCGCAGCATTTCTCACAATGGTAAAGGTTGGGTTCAAAGCGCAAAGCCGGTCAACCCTAATAGTGGTTAGAAAGCGTCACGAACTACAGTACACACACTATCGTTCGACCGATTACAGGCAGGCTGGCATTGGATTCACTGAACACGGCAAACTGGACGAACGACAATCAGGTCCTAAGCGATAAATTTGGAACGACCGCTGATTTAGACATTTTGGCTCAAAAACTCGGGCTGCCCAATGCGCTTCACTCTTCGTCAAACGAGACAATTCGTGCGTTCAGGTCAAACCTGAGAAGTGCGATTTTGTACCCCGCACAATTTAAAGATCTGAACATTGATACACATTTGCAGAGGCTTGAAGCCTTGCCAAGCCGGTCTTTATAAAGCCTGCGCCGCTGGCCTTTGATTCGGCTGATCGCAATCTCCGCGCTGTCGATATTGAGCGATGAGCGCGAACTGACACGTGTGAAAAAGTGTCCCGGCTCCGATTGCCGCTGGCTGTTTCTTGACGAAACCAAAAACGCCCGGCGCAAGTGGTGCATCATGGAAACCTGAGGAAACAGAGCCAAAGCCTCCCGCAACTACGCTGCCGGAAGCAAACAAAACAAAGAGCTTAGCTCAAATGCCTGCGCGGCGAGCGATGGAGAGAAATAGGCTTAACTGATGTCTGCAGAGCAGACACTTGCACAACATGACGGTGCTGCGGTGAAGCAATTGAACCAGTAATAACGCTGGTTTTCTGACGTTATGTTAGATAAATAAGCCCACATTAACGAGAAGCGTTGCTATGAAAATCGGTGAGATCGTCGAAAAATCAGGTTTGACGGAGCGAATGCTGCGCCATTACGAGAGTCTTGGGATCATTGCACCAACAAAGTCGGCAAGGGGTACGCGACTATACAGCGATTCCGACTTGTCGGTTGCGCGCTTGATTCATCGGTTGCGATTGCTGGATATCGGTTTGGACAGCCTCTCGGAAATAGCGCAAGAGCGCCTGAAACATCAGACCGGTGATGAGTCGGCATCATCTGTTGCGGGGTTGTTGGATAACCTTGCCGAGTTGCTTTCTGAGAAAGCGCAACAGGCTTTGGAACTCAGGTCTGAAATTGTCGAAGCATCCAAGACAGTCAGTAAGTGCCAAGGTTGCAAGAACGTTCCGGCTCCGGAGACTTGCCCGGATTGCCCGATGAATGATGTTGTCCATCACAATTCAGTGGCCGCGATGGTCTGGAAGTAGTCAGTAACGATACACCTGACCGATAATACGCCACCTGCATTCAAATTTTGTATTTTCGTGCAAGCCGCAAGACGCGAGGCGTGGTTCTGGAAACTCGATGCCACCCCTGGAGGCCGCTTGGACCGCAGACCATGACGCCATTTCGGTCTCAAGACCCTCTGGTGTAAGCCACTTTGTGAGGTGGAACTGTGGGATCTCAATGCGCAGTCCCGGGAACCTGAAACCTTTATATCCGCTGACAACCCACTTTCGTTCCGTCTCCCAAAATGGGGAAATCACTTCAAAGACGGGCGCATAGGCCTGAGTTACCTGATTTGGCAACTCTGCCACTCCCCATGAAAAGACAGCGAAAATCCCGCCGGGCCGCAAGACCCTTCTTACCTCATGAGTATGTTTTTGAAGATCAAAGTAGTGAGCCGCTTGCATAGAAAATAGAAGATCTACGCTGCTTGCCGAGTACGGTAACGCCTCTGCACGGCACTTTTGCACGGGGACGTATTGCAACGACTTGCATGGCGGCGCGGAATCGGTCGCGATGACCCGGCTAAACACTGGCTGCAAGTATGCGGAAAACTCGGCTCGACCGGCTCCACATTCCACACATAAGTCTCGTTTGAAGGGCAAAGCAGCAAGCCACCGCAAGAAATCTGCGGGGCCTGGCTGCGTTGTGTGATCCATATCCTAGTTGATCATTGCGAGGAACTTTTGATGTTCGCCCTCATGCATCGTATGACTCTGATCAGGCTTAGGAAACTGCCCGTTCGTTGCGGCAGCGAAGTAGGCTCCGTAGGCACGTTGCATCTCGCCCCATACATCGCCGAAAACCTCTCGCTTTGGCGGGATAGGAAAGACCGAGCACCCGATGATATCGCTCGATACATGGAAAATCCCGTGCGCGTGAGGGCCAGATCCAAGGCTGGCCACGGCCACAGGTAGGTTTTCATAGCACCACTTCGTAAGCTCAACAGATGTATGCTCGAAGAGCGCCGCGAAAATACCAGCATCAATCGAAGCCTTCACCAATTCGACAATCTGGGCGGCTTCTTCGGCCGTTCGTCCTGCGGGAGAATGACCAGAGTTCATGACAGCACGTTCACCTTGAACACCAAAATGACCAACAACAGGTATCCCAGCATCTACGATTGCTCGGATGTGATCTACAGTTCCAAGAGAGGGTTCGATGTGGACCCCGTCAGCACCAAGTTTCACGACTTTTGCTGCGTTGCGCACTGACTCTTCAATCGAGATACAGGCCGTTGTGTTCGGCATGTTGCAAATGATGAACGGGGACGACGCGCCTCTGAGAACACCTTCCAGCATGTAGAGTTGTTCTTCGAAGTCGACCGTTGCCATGGACGGATGGCCCATAAGTCCCATGGGTCCTGGACTGCCGCAGCACAGAAGGTCCATTCCGAGCTCTTCTGCCATGACTGCACTTGGCGTGTCATGGCACTCCATGCCGACGATACGCTCGCCTTTTTGTACTTTTTCGGCGAGGTGCTTCAGTCGTGTCTTTCTGCGCATTGTCTTAGTTCCTCCCACTGCGTCTTAATTTTTGGCGAGAGTATTATCTGACATTAATGTTAGATTTGCAATCCTAATGGGAATATTAGGCCTATGACGCGAAACCTGAACTTCATAATCCAATCATGGCCGTATGGATTGCGCTCTCGCGTCTCCAATTCGAAGAGCGCACGGCGACACTAACCCCGACTGGCTCATGAGGCAGAGCGCAACGAAGCTCAGCTTCTATAATCTGCTGGCCGCACCACTATTGTCGAATAGCATTGCCTCGCCCCCATCCGCGTTCGCTACGTGGCAGATCAGCAGGAACAGGCGCCTTTGGCGTCTGATCTGCAAATCAGCCCTGATTTTCCCAAAAGGAAGTCAGATCAATAATGTCGGCCTGGAAGCTGGATAAAGGGAGTGAGGCGAAAATGACAAGGTTCTGTCGCTGGTGGCAGAACTATGTGTCGCCAGACAAAGCTGTGGAACGTCACTGTTTTCTGACTCAACCGACTTCCAAAACCTCAACAAATGGATAAACTGCGTCATCCAATTCTGACCCAAACGTCAAGCAATTCTGACCCAACATAGACAACGGCCATTCACTAGCGCTGCGGCTAAGGTCCGCGTTGAGCCAATAGGAGATCTCTCAGATTTTCGCTGCGAGCGCGCGCAGCACGAAAATCGCCGCAGGTGCTCGGTTTAGGACGCCGCGTGGTGGAAGAGATCGCTGCCATTCGTTCATGGCGCAGCGAAAATCTCGACGGCAATTCTCACATGCGTGACAAAGCCGCCTGTCGTCAGGAAGGCACCAATGGCTGCTGTCAGTCTCAATGAACAAAGCAGAGCGTGTCGAAGTCTTTTCTCCATGAGGCCACCTCCTGACCCGTATCGTCGCCGTTAAGGCCACGCTTTATCAGCCCGGCAAGCTGACTTGCATCGGTCGTCGTCATGCCCCAACGGACCAGTTCTGGCGTGCCAATGCGCAACCCGTTCATATCGCCGTCAACCGCAGCCACAGGCAGTCCGATGCCGCAGGCAAGGAATCCATTCGGGCGCAGCTTCTTCGACGCCGCCTGACCGCCACCAAAGGGTTCGGCCAATACGGCGAACTGGTGGGAGTTCGTAAATCCATCGGCCCCTACGAAGACCGAAACCCCCTCAGAGTCCAATGCCGCAGCCAAGGCTTGTGACATTGCGATCATCTCTTTGGCATAGGCTTCCCCGAAGTCGCGCCAATCCAGCATGGTCACCGCCAGAGCAGCCGTCTTCGCAGCATCGAAGTTGGCAGTCATCCCGGGAAACGCGATGGCATCCAGCGCCTTTGCTATCTCGGCATCGTTGGTGACGATCAGTCCGCCAGCCGGCCCCCCAAGGCTTTTGTAAGTGCTCATCGTCATGAAATGGGCCCCTTCCTTCAGCGGGTTCGACCATGCCCGCCCGGCGATGATCCCGCATTGATGGGCCGCGTCGAACATAACCTTGGCATCGACCTCGTCCGCAATTGTACGGATGTCGGCCACTGGGTGTTCAAACAGGTTCAGACTGCCGCCGATTGTGATCAGCTTGGGTCGTTCGGCCCGGGCCAATACTCGAAGCTGATCCAGATCGACCGTGTAGCCATCTGCGTTTACCGGAGCCTCGACCGTTCGCAGGCCGTAAAGCCCAGCACAGCCCGCGATATGGTGCGTCACATGCCCGCCAATCGACGCAGGCGGCGCAATAATCGTGTCACCCGGTTTGCACGTCGCCATGAATCCGTAAAGGTTCGCGATCGCGCCAGAGGGCACGCGGACTTCAGAAAATCTGGCGTCGAACACCTCGGCGGACAGCTGGGCGGCGATGACCTCGATCTCTTCGATCGCTTCCAATCCCATTTCATACTTGTCACCGGGATAGCCCAAGGACGGGCGCGAACCGATACCTGACGACAAGAGCGCCTCTGCCCTGGGGTTCATGACATTGGTTGCCGGGTTCAGGTTGAAGCATTCCTCCTCGTGGATCACACGGTTCCGTTCTGCGAGGTCCTGAACCCGGGCAAGAAGATCGGCCGAGGTATTGGACGCAGTCTGGTTGGCAATATCCTGAACCAGAGTTTCGCTCGTTCCGGGAACCCAGTTTCGCTGTGCAAGTATCATCCACCATCCTCCTGTTTGCGCCAATCTGGCGCCCAAAGCGTGACAGCGCAAAGCAGATTTGCTATTTCTTGGCGTAGAAAAACTAAGGTTAAAAATGAGTGTCGCCCCCAAACGTCCGAAAGGACCACCACTGAACGCCATGCGGGCTTTTGAAGCCGCTGCGCGGCACGTCAGTTTTGTCGCGGCTGCGGATGAGCTTTGCGTCACGCCCGGTGCGATCTCTCAGCATATCAAGACTCTTGAAGATTGGGCAGGCACGTCACTCTTTCGCCGAAACGCTCAAGGAGTTGTGCTAACGAAGGCCGGAGCATCGCTGGTCTCGAGGTTCACATCAGCCTTTGACGCTTTGGCGGATGCAACGCGCGCCTTGCGAAACCTTGGACCGGACGTGGATTTTCACATCGCAGCCCTTCCCTCTGTCGCTCAGCTTTGGTTGCCGAAAAGACTGAGTAAGATCAGAGCACACTTCCCCATGATCAACTTCTCGGTCACGGCCATGGAAGCCCCACCGAGCCTGTCGAGAGAACTGTTCGATCTGGCGATCTTCTTCGATGTGCCGGATGGATCCCCCGATCAGGTCGCGATTTGTGCCGATGAGATTGTTCCCGTGTGCGCACCAGCGATTCTGGAACGGGGCGCAGAGTTCGAGACAGCGGTGCTTCTGCACGACCAGACATGGGCAGATGACTGGGCCGTTTGGTCAAAGGCAACAGCCACGCCCACAAGCGATCCGACGCGCGGTCCGAGGTTTTCCCTTTATAGCCTTGCGGTAGAAGAGGCCAAAGCCGGTGCCGGCGTCTTGATCGGGCATCTTTGCCTGATTGAAGACGCCCTGGCGAACGGAGCGCTGAAACCTGCCAGCGAACGCACCTGCAATACCGGGCGTCATCTGTGCGCTCAACTACCTGATGTTGGCAAGCGGAGGCCCGAAACCGATCAAGTCGTTTCGCTGCTCTGCTAGAATTTTCAAAAACCCGCCATTCGAACGTTGTGTGGCATTCGGGAATAAGGGATCAGACCGGCCCAATGCCGCCACGGCATTTCCCAACGAACAAGCAACCGGACAACGGCCGTTCTAAACGCCAGTTAGAGTCAGGTGTCAGCGCGATGCTGATGTCTGGGCTTGGAGGGAGGATTGGAGGACATCATATGCCAAGAGGCCAACTTCCCGCAGTCACCCCGAAACGCAGAGCCTGGAACAGGGCCCGGACCGTCGGCCAGAAAATGTCGCTGCTGCCGAAACAGGTCTGGGCGAGCCACTTGCGGCTCGCACCGGCGCGTAATCTGCGCGACTTTGCGCTGTCCAACGTGGCCATCGACAGCAAGCTTCGCGGATGCGATTTGGTGAAACTGTGCGTCAGCGATTTGGTCAGAGATGACGGCGTTCGCGAGAGTGTGTCTGTGACCCAGAGCAAACCCGGCGACCCGTTCAGTTTGAACTCTCGGTAAACACTAGGGATACCATTGACGCATGGGTCAAATCGCCGGGCATGATTGATTACCGTTTCGATTTCCCAGCCGGTTTCACGACCGCCGCCATTTCTCAATCCGCCAATATGACTGACTTTCGCGGGATATGTGCGCATGACCAAAGCTCAACGACCGCCAAAGCCAAAACCCATGCCGCACACCCCGGAGCCGGACCGCTACGAGCGGATGGTGTATCGGCGATGTGGGCGGTCCGGTATTAAACTCCCTGTTGTCAGCTTGGGGCTGTGGCACAATTTCGGTGCAGACTCACCGCACGAAAACAAGCGCGCCATGTGTCGTACAGCGTTCGACCATGGGATCACTCACTTTGATCTGGCGAACAACTACGGTCCACTTCCCGGTTCAGCCGAAGAGGCATTTGGCGAGATCCTCAAAACGGATTTCGCAAGTTACAGGGATGAGCTGATCATTTCCTCCAAAGCAGGCTACGACATGTGGCCGGGACCCTACGAGGAATGGCGGTCACGCAAGTATGTAATCGCGTCCTGTGACCAATCACTCGCACGCATGGGGCTTGATTACGTCGACATCTTTTTTCCCACCGCTTCGACCCTGACACCCCGCTCGAAGAGACGATGGGCGCGTTGGATCGTATCGTACGGTCTGGTCGTGCGCTCTACGCCGGTATCTCGAGCTACAACTCCCAACGCACGCGCGAGGCGGTGAAGATTCTCAACGATCTTGGGACACCTTGTCTGATTCACCAGCCTTCTTACAATCTGCTCAACCGTTGGGTGGAGCGGGACGGTTTGCTCGATACCCTTGACGATCTTGGGGTAGGATCGATTGCCTTCACGCCCCTGGCACAAGGCATTCTTACGTCGAAATACCTGCGCGATATTCCGGATGGCAGCCGTGCCACACAAGGAAAGTCGCTGCTCGATGGCATGATCAACGAGCGATCTCTGGCAAGTGTCCGTGCTCTGAACGACATGGCCGAAGCTCGTGGTCAGACTCTGGCGCAAATGGCTCTGGCCTGGGTGCTCAGAGGTGGGCGCGTGACCACCGCACTTATCGGCGCGTCCCGGCCGGAACAGATCGTCGACTGCGCAGGCGTTGTTGATAATCTCGACTTCAGTTCTGACGAGTTGAAAAAGATCGATGAAATCAGTTCGGAAGAAGATATCAATTTATGGGCAAGGTCGTCAGAAACAGAATGACCAATCTTAAACTTGCTAAAACCCGAGAACACTTGGAACTTGAGGTCATTGGCGGCTGCAGCTTCTGCAGCTCGGCTAAATAACTATCAAGACCAACCGGCCCAGTCCGGACGTTGTCCGCAACTCGAAGTTCTGCGGCGCAGAGATCTTCAAGATAATTTTTGATCCAATTGCATGTTCTTTCTGCTCACACAGGCGCGACGGGCTGTTAACGGACTGCGGACACTTCTCTTTTCCGTTGTGCATCCCGGACCAGCGCCGCCGATCGGTAAAACCCGTGTGCCATTTTTGTGTAGGGCGTCAGCAGGAAGAAGGTCAGGACCGATCCGAGGTGGATGGCCAGCAGTGCGGGCATCAGAGGCGTTGATCCGAGGGCATAGAGAA